>JAUXXJ010000004.1 GCA_030681195.1 Rhodocyclaceae bacterium | reverse complement strand
CCATCCAGCGTGTTCAAGTCCGCCGCATCAACGCTCGCATCCGTCACTGTCACGGTGTAGGCGTTGCCCGTTCCGGTCAGACCCGCCAGGGTGGCGATGTCGTTGTCGCTGATCGTTGCCGTGACGATGCCGGTGGTCGCCGCACCGATCGTGTTCAGGTTCGCTATGCTTGAGGAATCCGATACGGTCACCGTTTCGTTACCCAGACCACTGATCGTGCCACCCGTATTGGCCGAATACACCGAGATGATATTGGCAGCAGTTCCCGTCAGTGTTCCGACACTACTCGCATCAATGACAGCTGTGGTCGCTGAGTCAATCGTCAGCAAATCGGCCGCAGCCGCCGAACTACCCGTCACCACCACGGTTTGGGCATTGGCCAAGATAGTGCCGCCGGCAGCCGCTAGGTTAGCCGCTGTATCCATCAAGCCATACGTACCCGTAGCAGTGGCAGCCTCTGCTACGGTCAGGTTTGCATTCAGCGCCAACTGCTGCTGCGTGCTGATTTCCGCAACGGTAGTGGCCGTGCCAATCAATGTCGTTGCGGTCTCGATCGACGTAATCAGTGCTGATGAAACTGAGGCACCAACCTCCACCTCAAGCTGGGTGTGTAGTGTCGTTAGATGACCTGCGTCGGTAAGGTCAAGGACAGGCGTACCATCAAATGTTCCGTCTTGAATTTTTACAATGATGGCATCAATGAACTGGTCGCCGTAGCCGCTACCGGCCTTTTCATAAATCTCGGCCGCCGTGGCTAGCTGGACAGCCAGCTTTTGCAAGGCCACATTGTCGTTGACAAGGGGATCGTAGGTTGTGAGGTCAATGGAAGGGTCGATACCAAACGCTGCCTTGATTGCAGTCTGTGCTTCAGCAGCAGTTCTGGGCGGAGTAAGGCCGGCCCCTGCCTCCATGTACTCTTCCACCAGCGTTGTCAAAGGTGTCATGACGGTCGAGCCAGCCACCCCCTTGAGCGTGATGTTGTTGGCCAGGCCGGTATCGGCATTGGTGCCGCCAGTAATGATGTAGTCGCCGGTCTTGGTGGTGGTAACTGAAAAGCGGCCATCGGGACCGGTGGTGCCGATTTTCTCTCCTGGCTGCGCAATGCCGTCATCGTTTTCATCGATGTAGACATCGGCATCGCGGATCGGCCCGTCAATCACACGTCCCGCACGAAGGATGCCACTGAGTACGCCGGAAGACGAGTCAGTCCGGGATGCATATTCGAGCTCCCGATCCACGACTGCGACAGCTGCAACGCCGCCGATTGCCGACCACACGCCGCCTTCGGCAACGGCCTTCCAACCCGCACGCGCACCGGAACTGATGGCCGAGAACATGCTGCCAACGGCAGATTCACCGCCGGCGGCGGATGCCGCGCTCCCGGCAATCGCAGCCCCCCCTGCACTGGCGGCACCGCCCGTACTCGCAGCGCCAGATGCCGCGCCAATCGGGGCATCCGTCACTGCCGGTGCGACACGCAGGTTATTGACCTGAGCCATCTGAATCGGTTCGCCGATGACTTCCCCTTCAGTGCCAGCCAGCAATTCTTCCTTGCCCCCTTCCTTCGTGCGCTTGTTCAGCAGCCCGGACTTTCCGGTGGGCCGATTCAGCGGTGCTTGGGAGATATCCGGCTGGAATGTTCTTGAGACGCGCAATGCCTGCGCACCGTCAGCAGCAGCGGCTCCCGGCCCGTTGGGGGAGAGTGCCTCGCTCTTGGCGAAGTTGGGAAAGGCGTTGGGTTTAGCCACGGGTCATCTCCAAAACGGTGATACAGGTAAGGTTCGGCATCTCAGTTCGCTTGGCCGATATCCAGGGTGCCGGTGACCAGCTTGAGGCGCAGAGCGGCCGCGATCACCTGCCCCTCGGCATCGGCCACGGCGAGTTCGGCCTGCGTCGACTCGCGAACCGAGTTCAGCACATCGATCCAGGTCTTTTTGCCGGTGGTGAATTGGCGGGCATAGGAATCAAATACTTCATTGGCGACACGCTGACCTTGCAGCGTGCTTTCCAGGCGCTGGCGAGATGCCATCAGATCGTTCCAGTCCGTGGTGACCTTTTCCTGAATATCGATCAGGGCCATATCACGGCTACGCCGGATCGCCTCTCGTTTGGCCGTTGCGGAATCAACGCCAGCACCTGCAGAAAGGCCAGCTCCGGGCTGGGCCTCGAGCACCAGCATCAATCGATCGGTATTGCCCAGATTGTTGATCGCCGAGTTTGACGCTCGCTCGTAGCGAACCGATACCTGGGGCATGTAGCCGGATTTTTTTGACGTGATGTCGGCGCCCGCCGCTTCTTCTTCATAGCCGATACGCGCGAGGACAGGTGAGCTCCGCGTTGCCTGCTCCAGGGCGGCCGCCCTGTCTGCTGGCAGATCGGCAATCGTCGTGCTCATTGGCGCGACGCGGCTGACCTGCTGGCCGGACAGCTGCGAGAGCTGGGTCAAGGCGTTCGACAAGGCTTGTGTGACGACCGAAAGCTCGTTGCTGGCCTGCAAGGTGCGTGCCTTGGCAAAGGTCTGATCCACCGGGGGACTCACCTGCTGTTCCACTCGACGCTCGATCAAGCCGAGCAACTTCTCGTGTTCGCGCACGCCTTTGCGCGCGATGTCCTGCCGCGCCTGCTGGCGCTGTGCTTCGGCAAAGGCACTCACCAAGCGCTGAAGAAGCTCTCGCTGAGCCTCCGCGATGCCCACTTCGGCCGCCTTGCGGTGCGCATCCGCGCCCTCGATGCCGGCGGAAATGCGGCCGCCCGTCCAGATCGGCTGCTGAACACGGAAGGTACCAAAACCACCCTGACCGCTGCCTGCCCCCGCTTCAATACTTGGTGTGGGGAAACGCTGCCAGTTGGCGCCCGCCAAATCGGCCTTGGCCGCCTCAAGCGATGCGCGCTTGGCGGTAATGCCGGGATGGGTGGCCAAGGTCTGGTGCGCCAAAACATCAAACGACACACCTTGGGCGGCAGGATCGGAACGATTCTTTCTGGGCGAATCATTGACCACCGTTTTGGCCGCTTCGGCGGGCTTGCCCGCAGGTTCCAACGATTTCTGCGCCAAGTCGTTGCGCTGATTTCGGCTGGATTTTGCATCGGCATGATTGGCGGGGCCGGTGGACTTTGTTGGCTTGGCAGAAGTCGCCGATGTCTCTCCGGATTTTGGTACCGCACTCAGGGCCGCCAGTTTGACAGGGTCTCCACGGCGACTCTGATCCGTCGGATAGGCTGCCGGATTAAATGCTGATGCAGGCCACTGGCCGCTTGGCGGTGCCGAGTACGCGACGTTTTTGACCTTGGGTGCTGTTTTCGGCGCAGCGGCCTGCTTTGCCTTGGCAACGGGCACTGTCTTGCCAGCTACCTGCTGCTTCTTTTTCTTCTTTTGTCGCTCGGCCACTTGTTTGGTGGGCCCGGCTTTGGCATTTACCTTGGCTTTGGTCTTGCTCTTCGCCTTGGCTTTGGTCTGGCTGGCTGATTTCTTCTTTTTGGTCTGCGTGTTCGTGGTGGCTTTCTTTACGGGGACAGTGCCCGCTTCGGTGGCCGTCGATCGGGTCGTCCGAGACTCTGCGCCAACCGTCGCCGCGCTGAACGGCGCACCCACCAGCAAACACCCGACCGCAACCGGGGCGACAAGGGACCGCCAGGCAGTATTTAACCGGCGGCGGCTCATGTTCTCAACCAACAAACGATACTTTTCATCGGGGCAAGCGGATTATCCTAATGCTCGCAATTTTTGATCGCGATACGGGGGATAAATCCGCCGACTACAAGCACATTCCTGGGCTTGTTCCTTGCAAATCAAATCGGCACATCCGCGTCGCGCTAATCCGCGAGCACTTCAAACCGGTCGATATCCACAAAGTAAAGGGCCTGCCGTACGCTCTCGCCGGGAAATAGCGCGGCATAGCGGGCCAACTGGGGAGCGTACTCGGCGCGCTTGGCGGCGATGAAGGCGTCGATATCCCCCCCCTCATGCACGCTGGTCTTGTAATCGATGATCCAGCGTACGCCCGCTTCGACGAAGCTGCGGTCGATGATGTGATTGCGCAGTGCGCCATCGGCCTGCTGGGTCAATGCCAGTTCGCACGCATCATCTGCCCGCGCCTGCAAGATCCAGCGGCCACGCTCGCTCGTCAGCGCATGCGTCAGCGCACGCCGCACCCGCGCCGCCCCCTGCTGACTGGTCGTCACATCATGCCCCTGCTGGCGTAGCCATTTCTCGCAGGTGGGCTGGCACGCCTGGACGCGATCCGGCGACCAGTGGTCCAGCCCCTCTGTGGCGATCAGCTCCAGATAGCGATGCACCAGCGTGCCGACATCCGGCGCGAGTGAGGAGGCGGCCAGATACAGCGGTGTCTCAAGCGCGGGCGGTGCCTCATCCGCCTCTCCGTGCGCGGAAATTGCCAGCGCGGCCAACGGCAGGCGCTGCAGTTGCGGAACGAAGTCGGCATAACGGGGGAGTGAATCGACAGTCTCCACTGCTGGTGTCTCCAGTCGCGTCGTGGCCGCGTCAAACGCCTCGGCCAATATCGGCCAGAGAATGTTGAACGGCTTGCCCGCCTGTTTGCGTGGCGGATCGATCTTGTACAGGCCGGTCTTCGCCTCGCGCTTCGGCCGTGCCACCGCCAAGAGGTGCAGGCAGCGCACCGAGCGGGTTGCCGCTACGTACAGCAGGCGGCGCGTTTCCTGATCGGCCCGCTCGGCTTCCAGCGTGGCGATGTAGCGGCGAATACTGTCTTCCTCGCTCTCATCCGCTTCCGCAAATTCATCTGCCTCGCTGTCGATGGTGCGAATGGGCGCCACCACCAGGTGCGGCCGGCCCTGTTCATCTTGGGTGCTGTCCCAGGTCAGCAGTCGCCGTTCGTTGCGCCCGGTCTGACGATGCAGGCCGGGCAGGATGACGCTATCAAACTCCAGCCCCTTGGCCTTGTGCACCGTCATGAACTTGAGCTGTGCGGCCAGCGGATCGCTGCTGGCGGCGGCGAACAGGCTCATCACTTCGGCATCGAGGCGATCCCGCTCGAATCGGCCACGCGCTTCCAACTCATCGAGCAGGCGAAAGTAGGCGGCGACATCGTCGTGGTCGGTCGCACTGCTCAAACAGCGCCTGCCGCCAAGTCGCCGCCAGGCGGTTTCCACCTGACGGCGCAGCGGCAGGCGACCCGGCGCTTCGATCACGGGTGCAAGGGCTGCCACGGCATGGGCCAGTCGTTGCCGGCCGTCATCTGACAAGGCGGCGATGCGCTCTTGATCGTGCATCAGTGACCATGCCGTCCTGTCAGCGCCGACATTTCCCGCCAGCGCATGCAGATCGGCCAAGGTCAGCCCGCACCACGGCGCGCGCAGGATGGCCAGCCAATGCACACGGTCGGCGCGATGGCAGAGCGCATGGGTGAGGGACAGCAAATCCTGAATCGGCTGGCGCGCCCCGAGCGATTCGATCTCGACCGCTTCGTAGCGCAAAGTCGGCGCATCACGGCGCAGCGCATCGATCAGGGGCCGCAGGTGATCGCGGGCGCGTACCAGCACGGCAATGGTGGCTTGCGGCTGCGCGCGCCAGGTGTCCGCGATGATCTGCAGCATGGCGGCGGCTTCCTGCGCATCGCCGGCTTCGTCGCCCGCCACCACGTCCTTCGGCACCAGCACCGGATGCACAAACACCCCGCCGCCGGGCCTCGCATCGCGCGTGGCAATCGAGGGGGCATAGCTCACCCGGCCGCGCTCGGCATCCGCCTGTGCCGGGAAGATGGTCGGGAAGCTCGCATTCACCCAGTCGACAATGGCCGGCACCGAGCGGTTGTTGCGGTAGAGCGTGAGTGGTTCCAGCGTAATACTTCCGATACCCCGCTGCCAGGCGCGCAGGAACAGGCCGACATCCGCCTTGCGGAATCGGTAGATCGACTGCATCGGGTCGCCGACGACGAACAGCGTGCGCCCATCGCCTTGTTGCCAGCCCGCCGTGAGCTTTTCCAGCAGGGCGATCTGCTGCGGGTTGGTGTCCTGAAATTCGTCCACCAGCAGATGGCGGATGCCGTAGTCGAGGCGCAGCGCCAGATCGCTCGGCGCATCGGCATCGCCCAGCGCTTCCAGCGCGCGCTCGGCAATCGCGGAGAAGTCGGTTTCGCCGGCTTCCTGAAAGACCGTCCACAACTGGGCGACGGCCAGCACCAGCACTTCAGCAAAGGTTTCGATGGCGGCGAGATCGCCGGCCGCGTAGTGCGGCAGCGGGCAACCGGCGGCGCTGCGCAAGGCATCAAGCGCGACCGGCTGCTCGGCCAGCCATTCGGCGGCCTGCTTGAGCGTGGCGCGGTGTTCCTGCACGGCGGGTTCTTTCGCGGGTAGCCCCATCCGCGCATCAAAAGCCTTGCGCGGATCGCCGTCGTTGTTGAGCAACAGGGCGGCCAGTGCCTGCCAGCATGGCAGGTCGGTCACATCCGCGGTCAGCGGGGCAGACCAGTCGGCCAGCGCGGCGAATGCCGGTTTTTCGTCGCCGACGGCCAGCGCCACATGGCGCCCGGCGGCGAACAGCTCCTCGGTCTGGCAGGCGTGCAGCGCTTCTGCCGCTGCAGATAGATCGCGCGCCACCAGCCGCTGCAGGTTCTCCGTCAGCGCCTCGCCCAGTTGTTCGCGATCTGCATCATCGCCGGCGCGCAGCCCATGCACATGCGGCCACCACTGCTCGCGGAAGGCCAGCATACCGACCAGCAGGCGCCGCAACTGGGCGCCATCGTTATCGAGGCAGGCCAGCGCCTGTGCCACGGCGGGATAACTTTCGACGGCAGCCACGGTGCGATGCGCCGCCTCTTCGTAATGCAGGAAGGGTTTGTCGGCAATGCGCGGCATGCCGCCAAAGCGCGAGAGATAGGGCATCTGCCGCACCAGGCTGGCGCACAGCGCATCGATGGTGGTGATGCGCAAACGCTCCGGCTGCTCGCCCAGCCCCCAGCCCAGTTCGCGATCACGCGCGACGGCCGCACGGGCGAGGCGCCAACTGGTCTGCTCATGCAGCGTGGTCGGCTCGGGGTCTGCTGCCTTGGCGAGGCGCAGCAGAATGCGATTGCGCATCTCGGCAGCGGCCTTGCGGGTAAAGGTAATCGCCACGATCTGCTCGGGTGCCTCGACGCACGCCAGCAGGCCGAGATAGCGTTGCGTCAGCAGCTCGGTCTTACCCGCGCCCGCAGGAGCCTGCACGATGAAGGACTGATCGAGCGTCAGCGCACGCGCCCGGGCGGCGCTATCCAGCCTCTCCATTTCAGTCATGGCGGCTCTCGAACTGTGTGCGCCGTTCGGCCAGACGCAGCAAGGGCAACACCTCGCAATACGCCAGATCGCGCTCGTCCTCGAAACGTACCGCCGCCTCGCCCTGCTGGATTTCGTCGGCCAGCGCCAGCAGCTTGGTCTTCCACTCGGTGAGCAGGTCGGCCCAATCGTCGCGGGCGGACACGCCCGGCAGCAGCCCATCCTGCGCAGCCAGACCGACGAAAGTGCACTCGCCGTGCCGCACCTTGGCAAAGGCCACAGCCGCGACCTCGGCCTGCCCGGAATCGGCCAGTACCAGCGCGGCATACAGTGGCAACTGCGGTTCGAGAATGCGTTCCTTCAGCCAATGCTTCACATCCAGTTTGCCGCCGGTCTTGTAGTCGATCACCACGCGCCGGCCATCCGCCGCCAGCAGGTCGATGCGGTCGATCACCAGATGAATTTTCAGGCGTCCGAGGGTGACGGTATGCCGTTCCTCGCACGCTTGTACCGTAAAGGGCGCGGCGCGCGCCCCGTCGATGCGCAGCCATTCGCTGCACAGGCGCAGCAGACGATTGGCCTCAAGCGTGCGCAAGGTCGGCGTCAAGGCTTCGCCCAACTCGCTCTCCAGTCGTGCCAGCGCGGTCTCGACGGCAGCAGCCAGCGGTGGTTCCAATTCATCACCCAGCGTCTGCAGGTTTGCCAGCGTGCCGATTGCCTGCCAGAAGGCTTCGAGCGTGGCATGCACCAGCGTGCCACGCGTTTTGGCATCGAGCCCTTCCGCCGGGCTTTGCAGGGCCTTGGCGCCGAGGCGGTAACGATAGAACGCCCAAGCCGGACACAAGGCCTGCGCGCGCAACAGGCTGCTGCCGCCACTGACCTGCTCACCTTTGGCCACGGGCGGCGCCAGCGCGTCGTCGAGGAACTCGGGGGTTACGCAAGACACTTCGGTCGCAAAAGTCGGCGCTGGCGAGACGGCGATTCCAGAAACTCCGGTGATGAGGGGACTGGGGCGTAGCTCGCGGTCGCCCTCTTTCTCCGCGTAGCTGAAAATGATCTCGGGCGCCGTGCGCAACAGATCGGCCTGTAGCGACTTTGCAAACGCCGCCTGAATTTCTGCCGAGGCTGCCGGCGTCGTATGGCGGCGTTGCAGTTCGGCGGACAGCAGCGGATTGGGACGCGCCGGCGGCGGCCAGCGGTCGTCATTCATGCCCATCACCCACACGGCATCGAAAGCGGCGCCGCTGGCTTCGAGCATGCCGAGCACCTGCAGCGGCGGATCGCCCGGCGTTTTGGGCTGGAAAATCTTGTCGGCACACAGGCGCTGCAACTCGCTCACCGCCGCGCCCGCCCGCAGGGGACCGAGCACCTCGTCGAGGCGGGCAAAACTTTCCAGCACATCGAGGAACGCCGCGCGTGCCTGAAATTCCGTCGACGACAGCGTGCGCTCACCCGGCCAGCCGACGTCACGCAGCGTCTCGCGAAACTGCGCCGCCCACTCACGCGGACGCCGCGCCGACTTTACGTTCGCCTGACCGTCGGCCAGTGCGCGCAGATGTTGGGTCAGTTGCAGCTTTGCTTCTCCCGCCAGCGTATGCGCGAGCCGCACACCAGCCGTCAGCGCCACTTTCTGACCCGGCCGTTCGCGCAGGGCCGCATCGATGCGCGCGCGCAAATCCGCCTCGGCCCGGTCGGCCGACCAGTAGGGGCGCAACAGCAAGGCGCCCAGTTCGTCTGGCATCAGTCCCTGCGGCATCGCCAATGTCCGCAGCAAGGCGAGCGCCGAACTCACCAGCCTGTGCTGCAGCAGCGGCAGGCCCAGCGAGAGGTTGTAGGCGGCCGGCAGGGCATCGCTGCCATTTTCAAGGGCGGCGGGGGCGAGTCGTTCATCAAGGATCGGCGTCAGCAGGCGCCGCCGTGCTTCGAGGTCTGCCACGACAATGCCGATCCTTGCGCCCGGTGCGGCCTGCAAGCGCTCACGCGCCCAAGCCGCCGCCGCACGACACTCGGCCTCGGCATCCTTGGCCGGACAAGCCTGCCGCCGCTCGGCCGCAGCGGTTTCCGGCAGATGGTCACTGACCATCACGCCGCGTGTCGTCAGCAAACTGCGCAGGCGCCGCATCTGCGGATTGGGTGCATCGAAACCGGCAAACACCATGCTGGCGGGCAGGCGACCAAAGCCGCGCTCGATCCAGCCGAACACACGTTCGCGATATTGCACGAGATCAACCCAACTCTTGCTGCGCAGCGTGTCGAGATAGCGGCGACGCCATTGCAGGAAGCGGCGGGTTTCCTCGACGTCGCTGGCCGCATCGACGGGCAGCCCCCAGCCAGTCATCAGGACATGGGCTTCGTAGGCGGATTCGGCGAGACTGTGGCGATCAAACAGTTCCAGATCGACATCGGCGTCGAGCAGACCGCGCCAGACCAGCAGCGCTTCATCGGCCGACAACACCCGGCCGGGCACCTCGTCGGCCGGCACCTCGCCGCACAGGGCGATGGCCTCGCCGAGTTCCGCCAGCCAGGCATCCAGCGTGGTGGCGCGCAAGCTGGGCCAAACCGTCTGGCCCAACGCGATTGCCCGCCGACCCTGCCCCAGCTGCAGGTTGCGCGCCAGCCGCTGGGTGGCGCAAAGGTAAATCAAACCTTACTCAAAATTAATCTGTTCAGGCTTCTCGGTGGGCCGCTGCTCGGTATTCCAGGCGTCGAATCCACCGGCCATCGAGAGGATGTCGCTGTAGCCCAGCTTCTGCAGTTGCACCGCCGACAGGGCGGCACGGCCGCTGGTACGGCAGTAGATCAGGAAGGCGCCATCCTTGCGTGCGCACTCGGGCACCATGCCGATCTTGAACTCCAGCACACCGCGCGGGATATTGATCGCGCCGGGCAGGTGGCCGGCGGCGTATTCGTCATACTCGCGCACGTCGATAATGACGCGCTTGCCGAGCAGGGCTTGCGCTTCAGCAGTGACAACTTCCTTGATCTGTGATTTGGCTTCGACCACGAGGTCGTGCGGTGTGACGGCCATTTTGCTCTCCTGTGCATGAATCATTTGGGGGGGGGGCGCTGATTATGCCACCGCCTATAATCCGCCGCCTACCTCGCTGCTCCCCTACCTGTGACTGCTCTCGACATCCTGCGCCAGATTTTCGGCTACCCGGCCTTTCGCGGGCCGCAGGCAGAAATCATCGATCACCTGACCCAGGGCAAGGACGCGCTGGTGCTGATGCCCACCGGCGGCGGCAAGTCGCTGTGCTACCAGATTCCCGCCCTGCTGCGCCCCGGCGTCGGCGTCGTGGTCTCGCCGCTGATCGCGCTGATGCAGGATCAGGTGGAGGCGCTGCACCAGGCCGGCGTGCGTGCGGCTTTCCTGAATTCCTCGCTCGACTTTGCCACCGCCAGCAGTACCGAAAAGCAATTGCTGGCCGGCGAACTCGACCTGATCTACGTCGCGCCGGAACGTCTGCTCACCGAGCGCTTCCTCACTCTGCTCGACCGCCTGAACGCGGACCAGAAACTCGCCCTGTTCGCCATCGACGAGGCGCATTGCGTGTCGCAATGGGGCCACGACTTTCGCCCGGAATACATCCAGCTCTCGGTGCTGCACGAACGCTACCCGGCCGTGCCGCGCATCGCCCTCACCGCCACCGCCGATGAGCTGACGCGGCGCGAAATCCGCACCCGCCTCGGGCTGGAAGAGGCGCGCATCTTCCTCTCCAGCTTCGACCGGCCGAACATTCGTTACACCGTGGTCGACCGCGACAATCCACGTCGCCAGTTGCTCGACTTTCTCGCCGGCCACCCCAGCGAGGCCGGCATCATCTACTGTCTCTCGCGCAAGAAGGTCGACGAAACCGCCGCCTGGCTCAACACCCAGGGCATCGCCGCGCTGCCCTACCACGCCGGTCTCGGCGCGGATGTGCGCACCCGGAACCAACAGCGCTTCTTGCGCGAGGATGGCATCGTCATGGTCGCCACCATCGCCTTTGGCATGGGCATCGACAAGCCCGACGTGCGCTTCGTCGCCCACCTCGACCTGCCGAAAAGTCTTGAGGCCTATTATCAGGAAACCGGCCGCGCCGGCCGTGACGGCGAGCCCGCCGAAGCGTGGATGACCTACGGCCTCAACGACGTGGTGATCCATCGCCAGCGCATCGACGAATCGGAAGCCGGCGAAGAACAGAAGCGTATTGAAAGAGGCAAGCTCGACGCATTGCTCGCCTGGTGCGAAACCGCCGAATGCCGCCGCACGCGCCTGCTCACCTATTTCGCCGAAGTCCGCGAAGGGCGCTGCAACAACTGCGACACCTGCCTCACGCCGCCCGAGTTGTGGGACGGCACCGTCGCTGCACAGAAAGCCATGTCGGCCATCCTGCGCACCGGCCAGCGTTTCGGCGCCGGCCACCTGATCGACCTGTTGCGCGGCAAAGCCAGCGAACGCATGCGCCAACTCGGTCACGACAAGCTGCCCACCTTCGGCGTCGGCACCGATCTGGACGACACCAACTGGCGCGCGGTCTTCCGCCAGTTGCTCGCCGCCGGCCTGCTGCATGCCGATGCGCAAGCCTATGGCGCGCTCAAGCTCACCGACGCTGCCCGCCCGGTCCTGAAGGGCGAGGCCACACTGTCCATGCGCCGCCAGAAAATGTCGGCGCTGGCAGGACGGCGCCATGAGCGGCGCAGATCATCCGCCACACCGCAAGCCAGCAATAACCCGCCCCTCTTTGATGCCCTGCGCGCCTGGCGCGCCGAGCAAGCCAAAACCCAAGGCGTGCCCGCCTACGTCATCCTCCACGACAAAACCCTGCACGAACTCGCCGACCGCCCGCCGACCACCCCGGACGACCTGCTCGACGTGCCCGGCATCGGCCAAGCCAAGGCCGAGCGCTACGGGGCGGACTTGCTGGTGCTGATCAAGCGCATGGCCTTGCAGTAAAAGTCGGTGCGGGTGGGGTGGCAGCGGTGATCGCAGGCCACCGATTAGCTTCATAATGTGATTTTGCAGTCTTTCATGAACTGGAACAGCCCATGTCCTATGCTCGCCTACCGCTTCTGATTATTCTTATCCTCGTCATTCTCCTGCCCGTGCAGCACTGGGTTCTGGAGGGGCAGACCAATGCGGCAGTGGGTGAAGTGGTTTCCGAGGCCACGCAAGCCGCCAACACTACGGTGACCAAGCTGTTCATCAACGAGGTCTATCCGCGGCTGACGGAGCCGCTCGCGCTGGAGGGTGCCGGCAAGCGTGGCGAACCGCTTGCGGGTGAAGCGCTCGACACCACCGACCGCACCATTCGCAAATTCATGTTCGGCACCGACATCATGAAGGTGAAGATTTATGCGATGAACGGCATGACGGTGTATTCGACCGAGCGCGCACAGATCGGCGAGGATAAGCACGATAACCCGGGCTTCCAGTCCGCCGCGCAGGGTATTCCCGGCAGCCAGATCACGCACCGTGGCAAGTTTTCGGCCATTGACGGCGACGTTTTTGACAAGGATCTGGTCGCCAGCTACATCCCCATCCGCAATCAGGCGGGCATGATCATCGGCGTCGCCGAAATCTATACCGACCGTACCCCGGTGCTGGATAAATCGACCCGTGGCGAGGGCTACATTCACGCCGCCCTGCTGATCACGCAGTCGATTCAACTCATCCTCCTGCTTCTGCTCGGCTGGTTGTTCTGGATGCGCCACAGTCAGCCCCACGCAGACAACAACGAATTTGGCGAGTCCTGAACCGATGACGCAGACCGCGTCGGCACCCAAGCGCACCGGCAAGCCGGCCAGCAACCACGCGGACATGGCGCGTGGCCTGACCCCGGGATTGATCGCCATTTTGGTCGTCGGCGCCCTGATGTTTGCGAGTGCCGTGCTGTTTATCGAATACCGCAATGCCCAACGCAACGAGCAGAAAGCCCTTGAGCAAATCGCCGAAGCCTATTCCAATTCCATCCTCACCTTCCGCGACTTTTACAACCAGGTGATCCTCAGCAAGATCAGCGGCAGCGGCATCGAGATCACCCACGAATACCAAAGCAAGGCCCATGCGGTACCGATCCCGGCCACCTTGTCGTTAGACCTGATCCAGTTTTTGAATAGCCGCCAGGTGAACGTGAGCATGCGCCTGGTCAGTGAACACCCTTTCCCGGCACGGCAAGGCCGCTTCCTCACCGACTTCGATCGCGAAGCGACACGCCACTTCCAGACCACGGCCCAGACATCGTTTTCGCGGATGACTGAAAAGCAGAGTCGCACCATTTATGAATATGCCGTGCCGGTTCGCCTCAGCGATAACTGTGTGGCCTGTCACAACAGCCACCCGGAATCACCCAAGCGTGACTGGAAGATCGGCGACATTCGCGGCATCCAGGTCGTTACCCTGCTACCCGAAATGTTTGGAAACGATAACCTCAACCAGCGGGCGCCACTGATCGTGGCGGTGCTGTTCTTCTTCGCATTTACGCTCGCAGTCATTTTCTGGCTAGTGCAGCGCAATCAGGCCGCCTTCCGGCTGCTGCTGCGCGAGAAGAAACAGTTGGCTGAGGCAAGTGCCGCTGCCGAAGCCGCCAGTCGCGCCAAGAGTGACTTCCTGGCCAACATGAGCCACGAGATTCGCACGCCGATGAACGGCATCATCGGCATGAGCGATCTGTCCCTCGATGCCAGCAGCGAGGACGAACGTCAGGAGTACATGAAAATCGTCAAGAGCTCGGCCGAGTCGCTGCTGGGCATCCTCAATGACATCCTCGATTTTTCGAAGATCGAGGCCAACAAGCTGATGCTTGAACGGGTGGGCTTCGAGTTGCGTCAGACAGTTTCCGAAACGCTCAAGGCCCTTGGCCCGCGTGCTACCCAGAAGGGCCTGGAACTGATCTGCGACATTGCCGACGATGTGCCGCAGCATGTGCTGGGCGATCCGACGCGCTTGCGCCAGGTGCTAATCAACCTGATCGGTAACGCCGTCAAGTTTACCGACAGTGGCGAAATCATCGCCAGCCTGGCCGTCGAAGCGCGCACCGACACTACTGCCACGCTGCAAGTCGCTGTGCGCGACAGCGGCATTGGCATTTCGTCCGACAAGCTCGACAGCATCTTCGAGGCCTTCGCGCAGGCCGACGCTTCAACCACCCGCCAATACGGCGGCACCGGCCTCGGTTTGTCAATTTCCAGTCGCCTGGTCGAATTGATGGGCGGTCACATGAGCGTCGATAGCGAACTCGGCACAGGGAGCACCTTCCAGTTCACTCTGGTGCTCGGTGTGGATGACACGCCGACCACACCGCTGGCGACCGAGCAACTGGTCGACAAGCAGGTGCTGGTGGTGGATGACAATGCCGTAAATCGCGAAATCTTCCTGCGCCAATTGACGCGCTGGGGCATGAAGGCCGTCGCCGCCAGCTCCGGAGCAGAAGCCCAAGCGCTGTGCGGCCAGCAAAGTTACCTTCCCGACCTGGTGCTGCTCGACCAGCACATGCCGGAAATGGACGGCATCACGCTGGCCACGTGGATGCGCGAGCAGCCGCAGCTGAAAACCACGCCCATGCTGATTCTCTCTTCTGGTCCGCTGAAAGACGATGCCGAGCGTGCCCGCGCCCTGCAATTGCGCGGCTATCTGACCAAGCCGATTACCGATATCGATTTGCTGGCGGCCGTCAAGCGCGCGCTCGGCTTGGCCGAAGCCACCGTCGCGCCGCCCCGGCCCGCCGTTTCCCAGGCGCAAAGCAGCGCCGACACCCTCAATGTGCTACTGGTCGAAGACAACCCGATCAATCAGCAGCTCGCCATCCGCCTGCTGGAGAAGTGGGGACACAAGGTCACGCTAGCGGTTCATGGCCAGGAGGCTGTGAATCGCATGTGCGGCGGCGAGTGTTACGACGTCGTGCTGATGGACATGCAGATGCCGGTGATGGGAGGGATTGAAGCGACCCAGTTGATTCGCGCCGACGAGGCCGAACACGGAAAGACGCGCGTACCGATCATGGCAATGACCGCCAACGCGATGCAAGGCGACCGCGAAGCCTGCCTCGACGCCGGCATGAACGACTACATCAGCAAGCCGATCACTCAGCACGAGTTGGCCAACAAGTTACGTCAGCTGACCTCGACCACGTCGGCATCCCGGCAGATAACGGAATCCCCTGCCGTGCCCGAAGCAGGGTGTGCCGTCCTGCCAGCGCCGACTTTCGACTATGCAGCGGCCGTTGCAGGCATGGATGCCGAGATAATCGAGATTCTCGCGCCGGCCTTTCTGGAGCTCCATGAAAACGAGCTGGGCGGCCTGCGCGATGCAATCGCCAACGGCGATACCGAAGAAACCATGCGCCGCGCCCATGGCCTGAAGGGCACGCTCGCCGCCTTTGGCGCACAACCGGCCGAGCGGCGCGCCGCCGAAATGGAAGTACTGACCAAGGCCGGCCAACAGGGGGCGCTACCGCCGCTGCTGGCAGCCCTGGAGGACGAGATCGGCAAGCTGGTGGCAGTGTTGCGTAGATAATCAGCGGTTACTGAACCAGCATCGACCAGCGCATCTGCATGTAAGAGCCCCGTAAAACCTAGCCGGCCACCTGATCGACCTGCTGCGCGGCAAAGCCAGCGAACGCATGCGCCAACTCGGCCACGACAAACTACCTACCTTCGGCGTCGGTAGCGATCTCGACGCCGCCAACTGGCGCGGGGTCTTCCGCCAGTTGCTCGCCGCCTGACTTAACAGACACCGGGTATCCTGACTATCTGTTCCGGGGTTTCCCGTGAGACTTGGGTACAGGGTTGTCCGTGAAAATTGCGGATTGTCTTATTGTCATCATGAACTTGGAATCAATTTATGGCTATTCCATGGGTTACCTTGCTAAAAGCAGTTCCATGGGGAGATGTTGTCAAAGCAGCTCCCGCGGTACTTGAAGGTGCAGAGAAGCTGTGGGATGGCGTCCGAAAAAAAACGCCTGATAGCGGGCATTCAGAAGGGAAACTATCCACTCCCTCCCTGACCCCGTCTGAACGAATGCTTGCAGAGCACGAGAAGTCGATTGCCAGACTGGATGCGGAAATTGAACAATCTGCGCAAGTGATCAAAAAACTGGCCGAGCAGAATGCAAGCCTGATCGTGCGCATCGAAAAGCTGCAGAGAAGGATTGCCATTGCTATTGGAATGGTCGCTGTAATTGCTGTGGTCGTGTTTATTGCGCTTGGCAGGGGCTAACGCAGCAACATCCTGTAGGGGCTGCGAAAAAGTAATTATGTTTAATGGGAGAGGGATGCCATGCTTAGAACCATTTCAATCTTTGGATGTATTTTTTTGGCATTCGCCTTGAATGCGAATGCGCAAGAGGGCAATCGTGTTGCTCAGATGGAAAGAGAGATTCGGGAGATCAAGCTTCGGCTATCGAAACTGGAGTCTTTGCTAAGCAATCCTGGCAATGCCCAAGAATCCGTTACATCGCACGATGGTTGGAAAGCAGTAATGAATTGGAGAAAGCTGTACAAAGACATGAGCACTAGCGATGTGCAAAAAATACTTGGTGAGCCGCACCGGGTGGACGGTGGCAACCTCGTAAGTTGGCATTACCAGAATGGTGGCAGAGTCGTTTTTTACGAAGGAAAAGTTGACCACTGGAGGGAGCCACGCAAGTAGTAAATAACCAGCGCATCAGCGGCGTTAAACATCCGGATTCGCAAGTTCGCTACTTCCGTTTCGGGTCGAGAGTTGCCCCCCGAAAGTCGGCGTTGGTGCGACGGCGATCAGCGGTGCCGCTTGGCCCGATTTTCCTTACGGTTCATCACACCGCCAACAGTTCCCGCACGCCGTCCTTCTCCATGTCCGCGCCGGCACCGCGCTTGATGATCTCGCCGCGTTCCATCACGAGATACTGGTCGGCCAGGGCGCGGGCGAAGTCGTAGTATTGCTCGACCAGCAGGATGGCGACTTCGCCAGTGGCGGCGACTTTCTGGATCGCTTCCATCACTTCCTGACGTTCGGCCGATTTCTTCGCGGCATCCAGATTTGGCTGGCTGTTGGCGACGACGCGGATGGCGCGTTCGATGTCCTTGATGATCGAGGGCTGGATGCCTTCGGTCGGCTCGTCGAGGATCAGCAGGCGCGGGTTGAGCGCCAGCGCGCGGCCGATGGCGAGTTGTTGTTGCTGGCCACCGGAGAGGTCGCCGCCGCGTCGCTTGAGCATGCTCTTGAGGACGGGGAAAAGTTCGAAGATGCGTTCGGGCAGCTTGGCCTTCGCGCTCAGGCTGGCCATGCCCATCAGCAGGTTTTCCTCGACGGTGAGGCGCGGGAAGATTTCGCGGCCCTGCGGCACGTAGCCGATGCCGGCGCGCACGCGGGCGTGTGAGGGCAGGGTGGTGATGTCCTTGTTTTCAAATTGCACGCTGCCGGTTTTCGCCGGGACGAGGCCCATCAGGCACTTGAGCAGGGTCGTCTTGCCGACGCCGTTGCGGCCGAGCAGGGTGGTCACCTTGCCGACCGGCGCGTCGAAAGAGAGGTCGCGCAGGATGTGGCTGCCGCCGTAATACTGGTTGAGGTTTTGAACGATCAACATATCAGCGCCCCAAATACACTTCGATGACGCGCTCGTCGTTCTGCACGGTGGCGAGGTCGCCTTCGGCCAGCACCGCGCCTTCATGCAGCACCGTCACCTTACCGCCGAGTTGTTCGATGAAGGCCATGTCGTGCTCGACGACGACGAGGGAATGTTTGCCGGCGAGTGACTTGAACAACTCGCCGGTGCGCGCGGTTTCGTCGTCGGTCATGCCGGCGACGGGCTCGTCGAGCAGCAGCAGCTTTGGGTCCTGCACCAGCAGCATGCCGATCTCCAGCCACTGCTTCTGCCCGTGCGAGAGCAGGCCGGCGGGGCGCTCCGCTTCGTGGTCGAGACGGATCTGTTTCAGTGTGTCGCTGATCTTGTCGCGTTGATCGTCCATCAGCCAGGCGAACAGGCTGGTGCGCGCGCGCTTGTCCATCTTCAGCGCCAGTTCGAGATTCTCGAAGACGCTGAGATTCTCGAAGATGGTCGGCTTCTGGAACTTGCGACCAATGCCGGCGTGGGCGATCTCGGCCTCGCGCAGCGTCGTCAGGTCGATGGTTTGGCCGAAGAAGCAGCGGCCCTCGTCCGGTCGCGTCTTGCCGGTGATGACGTCCATCATCGTCGTCTTGCCGGCACCGTTGGGGCCGATGATGCAACGCAATTCGCCGGCGTCGATGGTCAAGTTCAGGTCGTTGAGCGCCTTGAAGCCGTCGAAGCTGACGGAGATGCCTTCGAGGTAGAGAATGACGCCGTGCGAAATGTCGACCGCGTCGTGAACCAGCAGGTGTGCCGCGTCGCTCATGCGCGATTCCTCCATTTGCGCCACAAGCCGGCCACACCGTCGGGCAGCCAGAGCGTGACGCCGACGAACAGGGCACCGAGGAAGAACAGCCAGTAGTCGGGGAAAGCCTGGGTGAAGAAGCTCTTCGACAGATTGACGATAGCGGCGCCGATCACCGGGCCGATCAGCGTGCCGCGTCCGCCGACGGCTGCCCAGATGGCGATCTCGATGGAGTTGGCCGCGCTCATTTCGCTCGGGTTGATGATGCCGACCTGCGGCACGTAAAGCGCGCCGGCCAGGCCGCACAGCATGGCCGAGAAAGTCCAGATCGCCAGCTTGTACCAGAGGGGGTTGTAGCCGAGGAACATGGTGCGCGATTCGGCGTCGCGGATGGCGGCCAGCACGCGGCCGAACTTCGAGACGACGAGGTAGCGGCCGACCAGCAGCGTCGCCATCAGCAGCGCGGCGGAGAGGGAAAACAGGATCACGCGCATCTCGGGCGAGGTGATGCTGTAGCCAAGGATGCGCTTGAAATCCGTAAATCCATTATTCCCGCCGAAGCCGGTCTCGTTGCGGAAGAACAGCAGCATGGCGGCGAAGGTCAGCGCCTGGGTGATGATGGAGAAATACACGCCCTTGATGCGCGAACGGAAGGCGAAGAAACCAAAGATGAAGGCCACCAGGCCGGGCAGGGCGACGGCGAGGAACAGTGCCCAGAGGAAGGAATCCGACCCCGTCCAGTACCAGGGCAGTTCCTTCCAGTCGAGGAAGACCATGAAGTCCGGTAGGTCGGATTGGTAGGAACCGTCGCGGCCGATCTGGCGCATCAGGTACATGCCGAAGGCGTAGCCGCCGAGCGCGAAGAACAGGCCGTGGCCGAGCGAGAGGATGCCGGCGTAGCCCCAGATCAAATCCATGGCGACGGCGACGATGGCGTAGCACATGATCTTGCCGGCCAGCGTGATGACGTAGGTGGAGACGTGGAAGGGACTCTCCGGCGGCACGGCGAGATGCAGTAGCGGCATGACGACAAAAGCCAGGACGGCGCAGAGGACGAGGGCGACCCAGCCGGATTTGGGCGTGGCTTGCAGGAAGCGGATAGTGAGCGGGGTTCTCATGACTCGACGAACCTGCCTTTCAACGCGAACAAGCCCTGCGGACGCTTCTGGATGAAGATGATGATGAACACCAGCACGACGATCTTGGCAATCACGGCGCCGGCCCAGCCTTCGAGGAATTTGGTGAATACGCCGAGGCCCAGGGCCGCCCAGACCGCGCCGGCCAACTGGCCGACACCGCCGAGGACGACGACCATGAAGCTATCGACGATGTAGCCCTGGCCCATGTCCGGCCCGACGTTGGCGATCTGCGACAGCGCGACGCCGCCCAGCCCTGCGATACCGGCGCCGAGGCCGAAAGCCAGCGTGTCGATCTTCGCCGTATGCACGCCGACGCAGCCAGCCATCGGGCGATTCTGCGTCACGGCACGGACGAACATGCCGAGCCGCGTCTTGTTCATCAGCAGCCAGACCAGCAGCAGCACGAACAGCGAGAAGCCGATGATGGCGATGCGGTTCCACGGCAGCACCAGCCCGGCCATCAGTTCGACGCCGCCCGACATCCATTCAGGATTGGCGAGCTCGACGTTCTGCGCGCCGAACAACACGCGCGCCGCCTGGATCAGGATCAGCGACAGACCCCAGGTGGCGAGCAGCGTTTCCAGCGGCCGGCCGTAGAGACGGCGGATCACCGTGCGCTCCAGCACGATGCCGACAGCGGCAGCGGCGAAGAAGGCGACCGGAAGCGCGGCCAGCACGTAAGCATCGATCCATGCGGGGAAGTGGCTGCGGAACAGGCTTTGCACCAGATAGGTGGCATAGGCGCCGACCATCAGCAGTTCGCCGTGCGCCATGTTGATGACGCCCATCACGCCGTAGGTGATGGCGAGGCCCAGCGCGGCAAGCAACAGGATGCTGCCGAGACTCAGGCCGCTGAACACGCGGCCGAGGGTTTCGCCGACGGCGAGTCTGGATTCGACGACCTTCAAGGACTGGATGGCAGCGGCACGCACGGCGGCATCGGCTTCGCCCTCTTCCTTGGCCAGCGGCAGCAGCAGGCTGCGCGTATTGCGGCTGGCATATTCCCCGAGTACCTGCACGGCGGCAAGACGCTGCGCGACATCCGGGCTGGAAAGATTCGCCTGCGCGTAGGCAGCGACCAGCAGCGCCTTGATCTTGTCGTTGCCTTCCTGGGCAATCGCTTTTCCCAGCAAAGGCGCCATTTCGAGGCTGACATTGGTTTGCAGTTCTTGCGCGGCGGCGCGCCGCACTTTTGCGTCGCCATCGAACAGGCGCAGACCGGCGATGGCATTCGCCAGCACGCCGCGAATGCGGTTGTTGAGCATGATCTCGCTGCCGTCTGGCGCGATCAGCGTGCCGTCGGCAAGCGACTGGAGGATCGTCAGGGCCTCCGGTTCGGCCGTTTCGGCAATCTTGAGAATGGCGGCGATCTTGTCGTCGGACTCTTCGGCCGCGAGCTGTTTCACCAGCGCGGGATCAATGGACGCGTGCGCAGAGAACGTCAGCCAGCAGAAAAATGCGATGAAAAAACGACTCATGAGAATGGCGCATTCAGTTAGTCAATGAAAGTCGGCGCTGGCGGGACGGCGCCAGGCACCGTCCCGTTTGCTCAGAACACCTTATTTGCCTTCGGGAACGTCCTTCTTCTTGTCGTTGCCTTCGATGAACGGCGACCACGGCTGGGCGCGGACGGGGCCTTTGGTCTTCCACACCACGTTGAACTGGCCGTCGGCCTTCACTTCGCCGATGAACACCGGCTTGTGCAGGTGATGGTTTTTCTCGTCCATCTTGATCTCGAAGCCCGACGGTGCCTTGAACTTCTGGCCGGCCATGGCGGCGATAACCTTGTCGGTATCGGTGCTCTTGGCCTTCTCGACCGCCTGCGCCCACATGTGGATGCCGACGTAGGTGGCTTCCATCGGATCGTTGGTGACCACGGTCGCGGCATTCGGCAGCTTCTGCTTGACGGCCCAGTCCTTGTACATCTTGATGAAGGCGTCATTGGTTGGGTTCTTGATCGACTGGAAGTAGTTCCACGCGGCCAGATGGCCCTGCAGCGGCTTGGTATCGACGCCGCGCAATTCCTCTTCGCCCACCGAGAACGCCACCACCGGCACGTCGGTCGCCTTCAGGCCGGCATTGCCCAGTTCCTTGTAGAAGGGCACGTTGGAGTCGCCGTTGATGGTCGACACCACGGCGGTCTTCTTGCCTTCGGAAGCGAACTTCTTGATCTTGGCGATGATGGTCTGGTAATCGCTATGGCCGAAGGGGGTGTAATCCTCCATGATGTCGGCATCGGCGACGCCCTTCGACTTGAGGAAGGCGCGCAGGATCTTGTTGGTGGTGCGCGGATAGACGTAGTCGGTGCCGAGCAGCACGAAGCGCTTGGCCGAACCGCCGTCCTTGCTCATCAGGTATTCGACGGCGGGAATCGCCTGCTGGTTAGGCGCGGCGCCGGTGTAGAAGACGTTCTTCTCCAGCTCTTCGCCTTCATATTGCACAGGGTAGAACAGCAGGCCGTTGAGTTCTTTGAACACCGGATTGACCGACTTGCGCGAGACGGACGTCCAGCAGCCGAAGGTGACGGCCACCTTGTCCTGCGTCAGCAGTTGGCGCGCCTTTTCGGCGAACAGCGGCCAGTTGGAGGCTGGATCGACGACGACGGGTTCGAGCTGCTTGCCGAGCACGCCACCCTTGGCGTTGATCTCGGCAATGGTCATCAGCGCGGTTTCCTTCAGCGCCGTTTCGGAAATCGCCATCGTGCCCGACAGCGAATGGAGGATGCCGACCTTGATGGTGTCGGCGGCGAGCACCGGCGCCGAGAGGAAACCGGCGGCGGCGAGTGCGACGGTAACAGCGGTAGCTTTGACAAAATTGCGACGTTGCATGGCGTGGCTCCTGTAGGGATGGGTAATCGGTTGGCCGCTGCAGAACTCAGCGGGCACAGTGCCAATGTACGGAGCCAGGGCAAAACGCGGAATACGTCAGATTGCGTATCCCTTTGCAGAAAAATATGACGCCAAGAAACTGGGGGCCCAATGCGATGTCGCCCGCAAGGTTTGGTATATCGAGAATAAGGACGTCCCCCCCCCTTGCGTTTGTGACTGCCCTCCCCGGGAGGTTTGCCGAGGGTGAAGGTGGGGTACTGATGGGCCTCGCCGCCACCGAGCGCCGTTAGGGCATCCTGCGTGACGATTGGGGCGGGAGGTTGGTCATCAGAAGCGCTCGAAGTCCTGTTCATCGGCGGTTGCCGCAACCTTGTGGCTGGCAGCGGCGCGCGCGGCCGGCTTGGCGATGGAACGAACATTCTTCGCCGTCCCGCCAGCGCCGACTTTTGCATTGCTGTCGAGGCGGAAGAAGCTCATCAGTTCGGTCAGCTGTGCGGCCTGGCCGCCCATTTCCTCGGCCGTGGCGGCGAGTTCCTCGGAAGCGGAGGCGTTCTGCTGGGTCGCCTTGTTCAACTGGCCCATCGCGCCGTTGATCTGGCCGATTTCCTGGGCGGCGACCTGGGAGCGCTCGGCCAGCTTGCGCACTTCGGCAGCGACCACCGCGAAGCCCTTGCCATGTTCGCCGGCGCGGGCAGCTTCGATGGCGGCGTTGAGGGCGAGCAGGTTGGTTTGGTAGGCGATGTCGTCGATGATGCCGATCTTGTCGGCGATCTGCTTCATCGCATCGACAGTTTCTTTGACGGCGCCACCGCCTTCCTCGGCTTGGTGGGAGGCTGAGGTCGCCATGCCGTCGGTGACCTTGGCGTTCTCGGTGTTCTGGGTGATGCTGGCAGTCATCTGCTCGACGGACGCCGTGGTTTCTTCGACCGAGGCAGCTTGCTCGGAACTGGCCTGCGATAATGACTGCGCCGTAGCAGAGATCTGACCAGCCGCATTATTGAGGGCGCTCGAGGCGATATTCACTTCGGAGATGATCTGGGTAAGCTTGCCGATCATGCCCGTGATGCCAGCGAGCATGCTGGTGGTGTCGCCATTGCGCAAATCGACCTTGACCGTCAGGTCGCCATCGGCCACCTTACTGACGATTTCCGAAACCACGGCCGGTTCTCATCCCAGGGTGCGCAACACAGAACGCATGACAAACAGGCCGAAAACGAAACCGAGCAGCGCACCGCCCGTTTAAATAGCGTGGTACCCGGCCGGATTTGAATGGCCCACGAGTTACGCGGACAAAGAGATTGCGGTCGTCGTGATCGCCGTCGGCCCAGCGCCGACATTTCACTCGAACTCGACGAGCAAGTCCTTCGCGTTGATCGCCTCGCCGTGGCGGCAGTGGATGGCTTTGACCGTGCCGTCGTGCTCCGCCGTGAGCATTGTTTCCATCTTCATCGCTTCGATGGACACCAGCGGATCGCCTTTTGCCACCTTCTGCCCCGTCTGGGCAGCCACAGTAACGATGGTGCCCGGCATCGGCGCACCGACATGCTTCGGGTTGCCTTCCTCCGCTTGTGGCTTGGTGCGCACATTGGCGAGGCCGGCCTTGGGGACGCGAATGGTGCGTGACTGGCCGTTGAGCTCGAAGAAGACCTTGACCTGGCCTTCCTCGTCCGGCCCTGCCGTTCCCTGCTGCGAGATGATGAGGCTCTTGCCGCGCTCCAGTTCGACGTTGATTTCCTCGTTGGCGGCGAGGCCGTAGAAGAAGGCGGGCGTCGGCAGTTGCGAGACGTCGCCGTAGTGGCTGCGGTGCGCGGCGTAATCCTTGTAGACCTTGGGATACATCAGGTACGAGGCGAGATCGGTATCCGTGATCTTGTGGCCGCAGGCCTTCTCGGCCTCGGCGCGCTTGGCTTCGAGGTCGACGGGCGGCAGCGAATCGCCGGCGCGACCCTTGAGCGGAGCCTCGCCTTTGAGCACCTTCGCCTGCAAGTCGGCGGGGAAACCGTCGGGCGGGAAGCCGAGTTCGCCGCGCATCAGCGAGATGACGGAATCGGGGAAGGCGATTTCGCGCGCCGGGTTCCGCACGTCTTCCGGCGTCAGGCCATTGGCGACCATGTAGAGCGCCAGGTCGCCGACGACCTTGGAGGTCGGCGTGACCTTGACGATGTCGCCGAACAACAGGTTGACGTCGGCATAGGCCTTCGACACTTCGCCCCAGCGATGCTCGATGCCCATGGCGCGCGCCTGTTCGCGCAGGTTGGTGTATTGGCCGCCCGGCATCTCGTGGCGATAGACGTCGGCGGTGCCGGAACGGATATCGGCCTCGAAGGGCGCGTACTGGCGGCGCACGCCTTCCCAGTAGTGCGAGAGCGCTTGCATGTTGTCGAAGTCGAGGCCGGGGTCGCGCTCTGTGCCGGCCAGCGCGGCGGCGATGGCGCCGAGGTTGGGCTGCGAGGTGAGGCCGCTCATGCTGTCGAGCGCGCCGTCCACCGCGTCGCAGCCGGCTTCCACGGCCGCCAGCACCGAGGCTGCTGCAATGCCGCTGGTGTCGTGGGTGTGGAAGTGCAGCGGCAACCCGACTTCCTGCTTCAGGGTCTTCACCAATTCGCGGATCGCGCGCGGCTTGCACACGCCGGCCATGTCCTTGATGGCGATGATGTGCGCGCCGGCCTTTTCCAACTGCTTGGCGAGGTCGACGTAATACTTGAGGTTGTACTTGGGACGCTTGGCATCGAAGATGTCGCCGGTGTAGCAGATCGTGCCTTCGCACAACGCACCGGATTCGATCACCGCATCCATCGACACGCGCATGTTCTCGACCCAGTTGAGCGAGTCGAAGACGCGGAAAACGTCGATGCCGGCCAGTGCCGCCTGCTGCACGAAATAGCGCACGACGTTGTCGGAGTAGCTGGTGTAACCCACGGCGTTCGAACCGCGCAGCAGCATCTGGAACAGGATGTTGGGCATGGCGCTGCGCAGGCGCGCGAGGCGTTCCCACGGGTCTTCCTTGAGGAAGCGCATCGCCACGTCGAAGGTGGCGCCGCCCCAGCATTCGAGCGAGAACAGTTCCGGTGCCAGGCGTGCGTAGTGCGGCGCGATCTCGGTGAGGTCGTGGGTGCGCATGCGCGTGGCGAACAGCGACTGGTGCGCGTCGCGCATCGTCGTATCGGTGAGCAGCGCGCGCTTTTCGTCGCGCATCCACGCGGAAAATTTCGCGGCACCCATTGACTTCAAGCGCTGGCGCGTACCGGCGGGCGGCGCGGCGGAAAGATCCACGCCCGCCGGCTTGATCGGCTGCGCCAGCGGCAGCGTCGGGATCGTGCGTCCCTTCATCTCGGGGTTGCCGTTCACCATCACCTCGCCGAGGAACTTGAGCATGCGGGTCGCACGATCCCTGCGTTTCTGGAAGGTAAACAACTCGGGTGTCTCGTCGATAAAGCGCGTGGTGCACTCGCCCGAGAGGAACAGCGGGTGGGCGATGACGTTTTCGAGAAACAGCAGGTTCGAGGCGAGGCCGCGCACGCGGAATTCGCGCAGCGCGCGGTCCATGCGCGCGGCAGCCTTGGCCGGCGACTGGCCCCAGGCCGTGACCTTCACCAGCAGCGAATCGTAGTAGGGCGTAATCACCGCGCCGGAATAGGCCGTGCCGCCATCGAGGCGGATGCCGAAGCCGGCCGGGCTGCGGTAGACGTTGATGCGGCCGTAGTCGGGCGTGAAGCCGTTCTCGGGATCTTCCGTGGTGACGCGGCACTGCACGGCGTGGCCGTTCATGCGGATGTTTTCCTGCAGGGGCACGTAGCAGTCCTCGTCGCCGATGCGGCCGCCTTCCGAAATGCGGATCTGCGACTTGACGATGTCGATGCCGGTGATTTCCTCGGTGACGGTGTGCTCGACCTGGATGCGCGGGTTCACCTCGATGAAGTAGAACCGGTCGGTCTCGGCGTCCATGAGGAACTCGACGGTGCCGGCGTGGGTGTAGTTTGCGGCCTTGGCGAGGCGCAGCGCGGCCTCGCACAGCTCGCTGCGACGCTGTTCGGAAAGATAGGGTGCGGGGGCGCGCTCGACGACCTTCTGGTTGCGGCGCTGCACCGTGCAGTCGCGCTCGAACAGATGCACGCGCTGGCCGTACGTGTCGCCCATCACCTGCACCTCGACGTGGCGTGCGCGGCGCACGAGTTTTTCCAGATACACCTCGTCGTTACCGAAGGCGGCGAGCGCCTCGCGACGGGCGATTTCCATGCTGGGGCCGAGATCGGCCTCGGTTTCGATGACGCGCATGCCGCGCCCACCGCCGCCCCAGCTGGCCTTGAGCATCAACGGATAGCCGACGGCGGCCGCCTGCTGCTTCGCCGCTGCGAGGTCATGCGGCAATGCGCCGGTGGCAGGCACGACCGGCACGCCCGCCCTCTCGGCCAGCTCGCGCGCCGACACCTTGTTGCCCAGCAGGCGCATCACTTCGGGCTGCGGGCCGATGAAGGTGATGCCGGCCTTGGCGCAAGCCTCGGCAAAATCGGGGTTCTCCGACAGGAAGCCGTAGCCCGGATGGATCGCATCGACCTGTGCCTCCTTGGCGATGCGGATGATGTCCTCGATGTCGAGATAGGCGGCGATGGGTTTCTTGCCCGCGCCGACGAGGTAGGACTCGTCGGCCTTGAAGCGGTGCAGCGCGAAACGGTCTTCGCTGGAATAGATGGCGACGGTGCGGATGCCCATTTCGCTGGCGGCGCGCAGAACGCGGATGGCGATTTCGCTACGGTTGGCGACAAGGATGCTGCGGATAGGTTTCATGTGAATGCTCGGGGGAATATGGCTAATTGTTCATTCTATATTGCAAGGCAGCACGGACAGCTTACAAGCCGAGTTGCGCCTTTGCCTGCGGCCACTGGCGGCGGCTCACCGGCAAATGTTCCGGCACGCCCTTGAGGCATAGTGCCCAGTGCGTCTCGCCGCCGCTCTCTTCACGGGCCACACCACCGACGGCCGCTGCCGCGACAAGACAGTTGCGATGGATGCGCACGAAGCGTTGGGGAAATTCGTTTTCAAGATGGGCCAGCGATTCTTCAAGCAGATAGTCGCGCTCGACGGTACGCGCCGTGACGTACTTCTGTTCGGCACGCAGATAGAGGATGTCATCGATGGGTAGCAGCAGCACCTGGCCACGCTCGACCACGCGCAGGCGGGCTCGGCTTGCAGGGGCGATGACGGAAAAGTCGGCGCTGGCGAGACGGCGTGCTTTCTTCAAAGCCTCCAGCAGGCGCGGCGCACGCACCGGCTTGAGCAGGTAATCCACCGCAGCCAGTTCGAACGCCTTGAGCGCAAATTCGTCGTAGGCCGTCACGAAGACAATTGCGGGCGGATGCGGCAATCCCGCCAGTTGCTGGGCCAGTTCAAGACCATCCATGCGCGGCATGCGAATGTCGATGAGGGCGATGTCGGCCTGATGGTGTGCAAGCAGTTCAAGGGCCGCAATTCCGTCGCCCGCCTCACCGATAATCCGGTGCGGTAGTTCGCCCGCGATATCGGACAGCAAGGCGCGCAACCGCGCGCGCGCCGGCGGTTCGTCGTCAACCAGTAACAGCGTCAGATCGCTCATCGTGCGCTGCGCATCGGCAGATCGACGCGCACCCAGTAACGGCCATCTGCCTGCCGGGTTTCCAGCCGCGCCTCAAGATCGTAGAACAGCATCAGGCGCTCGTGCAGATTTTCCATTGCCATGTGATTGCCCGGCCGTGCTTCCCTGCTCGCCGCGATGGGGTTATTGATCTCGATGCGCACCCCGGCGCT
Source organism: Rhodocyclaceae bacterium (assembly GCA_030681195.1). GTDB lineage: Bacteria > Pseudomonadota > Gammaproteobacteria > Burkholderiales > Rhodocyclaceae > Sulfuricystis. Next base: position 408,498 of record JAUXXJ010000004.1, on the reverse strand, counting down.
GGTGGGTGTAATGCAGACATGAATCTCGCCCGGCTCGGCCAAGGGCTCGATGCCGTGATAGACGGCATTTTCCAGCAGCGGTTGCAGCAGCAGCGGCGGCGCCAGCGCGTCCGGCGGACAGGCATCGACCGTCCAAATCACCTGCAGGCGGTCGCCCAGACGCAGACGTTCGATGTCGAGATACTTGCGGGCGAGGGCAATTTCCTCCGAAAGCAGGGTGAGTTCGCGGTTGTCGCGCATCAGGGCACGAAACAATTCGGCCAGTTCTTCCAGCGCCGTTTCTGCGCGCCGCGCATCCTCGCGCATGATGCCCAGCACGGCATTCAGGCTGTTGAAGAAAAAGTGCGGGCGGATGCGTGCCGTCAGCGCCGACAGGCGTGCCTCGGCCAGGGCAGGGGCCTGGGCACGGCTGCGCAGGCCAAACCAGTAGAGCAGCAGTGCCGCCGCCAAGCCCGCCGCCACGGGCGCGCGCCAGCTTGGCAGGGAATGGAATGCCAGCGCCAGTACGGCATCTACGCCGGCCATCGCCGCCATCGCCAGCAGTACCGCGACACCCATGTTCCAGGGCGACGTCAAGCGCTGCAAGCGGGGTGAGAGGAGGTACCACAACGCCAGCGTCAGCAGCAACGCCGGCTCGACCAGCGCCGCCAGTTCGACCAGTTCGCGGGGCAACTGTGACAGATGGCGGTTGCCAATCAGGGCCACCATCAGCATCAGCACATTCGCCGCCAGCAGGAGCCGCAGCCAGACACCCTGATTGCGAAAATCAGGCAGACGCTGGCGCTGTTCTAAAAATATCGGCGCTGGCGAGGCGGCGTCAGCCATAAATCAGGCGCACGTTTTCCGGCTTCAGCCATTCGCCCAGTTGGGTGATCAGCCCATCTTCCAGTCGCACGCGCCAGGCATCCGGCAGGGTGAGTTCCGTTTCCGCTTCGGCATTGCGGTAGGCAATACGCACCGGACAAGACCCGGACGGGGCACCGGGTTGGGAACGATAGGGGGCAAGAATGTTGCGCAACTGACTGGCGGTTTCGCTATTTGAATTGCCATTCATGGCCAGCTTGAGCACGCGCGCATGGCGCCCGCGTGCTTCGGCGAGGGTCATCAGCTTGTCCGCCGAAACGCGCAGGCCGCCGCTGTAGTCGTCGCGCTGCACCTTGCCTTCGACGAGCAGCAGTTCGTCTTCCTTGATCTTGTTGCGTTCGGCATCCCACAGTTCGTTGAACACCGAAATCTCGACCTGCGCACTGGCATCGTCGAGCATGATGATGGCCATCTTGCCGCGACGGGTCATTTGCGTGCGCACGCCGAGCACGACGCCAGCGAGCAAGGTGGGTTCGCGCTGCGGTTCGAGTTCGCTCAGGCGACGGCGCACGAAGGCCTTGAGTTCGGCGGCGTAGGCGTTGTAAGGGTGGCCGGACAGGAAGAAGCCGAGCGCCTGTTTTTCGTTCAGCAGTTGTTCGCGCTCGTTCCAGCGTGGCACTTCGATGTAGTGGTTTTCGACCGGGGTGGCGGCTTCGGCCATGTCGAACAGGCCGCCCTGATGGGCATTGCGGTCGGCCTGCTCGGCGGCTTCCAGCGCTTTTCCCGCTGAGGCCAGCAGCTTGGCGCGATGGGGGTCGATGCTGTCGAAGGCGCCGGCGCGGATCAGTGCCTCGATGACGCGGCGATTGACGACGCGGCGGTCGATGCGCCGGCAGAAGTCAAACAGGTCAGCGAATGGCCCATTCTCACGCGCTTTGAGGATGGCGGTGAGCGCGGATTCGCCCGTGCCCTTGATGGCGCCGAGGCCGTAGCGAATGGTCTTGGCATCGACAGGGCGGAAGCGCACCACGCCGGTATTGATGTCCGGTGGCAGGAAGGTGATGCCGTTGGCCTGCGCGTCCTTGAAGAAGAACTGCACCTTGTCGGTGTCGGCCATTTCGGATGACATCGTGGCGGCCATGAAGGCGGCCGGGTGGTGGCACTTGAGCCAGGCGGTGTGATAAGCCACCAGTGAGTAGGCGGCGGCGTGCGACTTGTTGAAGCCGTAGCCGGCGAACTTCTCCATGGTGTCGAAGATTTCGTTGGCCTTGGCTGCGTCGATCTGGTTTTCCGCCGCGCCCTTGACGAAGATGGCGCGCTGCTCGGCCATTTCCTCGACCTTCTTCTTGCCCATCGCGCGGCGTAGCAGATCGGCGCCGCCGAGCGAATAGCCTGCTACGACCTGGGCGGCCTGCATCACCTGCTCCTGGTAGACCATGATGCCGTAGGTCGGCCGCAGCACCTTTTCCAGGTTGGGGTGCGGCATGACAACTTTTTCGCGGCCATGCTTGCGGTTAATGAAGTTCGGGATGAAATCCATCGGCCCCGGACGGTAGAGCGCGTTCAGGGCGATCAGGTCTTCGAGACAGTCGGGCCGCGCCTGCACCAGCGTGTCTTTCATGCCGCGCGATTCAAACTGGAACACTGCCGTAGTGTTGGCGTTCTTGAACACCTTTTCGTAGGTGGGCTTGTCGTCGAGCGGCAGGTGGTCGAGGTTGACGTCGACGCCTTCCACTTCTTTCGCGAACGCGACGGCCTCCGCGAGGATGGTCAGCGTGCGCAGGCCGAGGAAGTCGAACTTCACCAGACCGGCCTTCTCGACGTCATCCTTGTCGAACTGGCTCACCGTTGCGCCGCCATCGGCGGCATACAGCGGGCAGAAGTCGGTGAGCTTGCCCGGCGCGATCAACACGCCACCGGCGTGCATGCCGACGTTGCGCGTCAGGCCTTCGAGTTTCTCGGCGAGGCCCCACAATTCGCGCAGCCCTTCTTCCTGCTGCAGGCGTTCGTTGATTGCGGGTTCCTGCTCGCGTGCCTTGGCGAGGGTGATGCCCAGTTCGTTGGGAATCAGCTTGGCGAACTGGTCGACGAAGTTGAAGCCGAGATCGAGCACGCGCCCAACATCGCGAATCACCGCCTTTGCGGCCAGCGTGCCGAAGGTGGCGATCTGCGAGACGGCGTGGTGGCCGTAATGCTGGCGCACGTAGTCGATCACCCGGTCGCGCCCTTCCTGGCAGAAGTCGATGTCGAAGTCGGGCATCGAAACGCGCTCGGGATTGAGGAAGCGCTCGAACAGCAGGTCGTAGCGCAGCGGGTCGAGGTCGGTAATGCCCAAGCTGTAGGCGACCAGCGAACCGGCGCCGGAGCCGCGCCCCGGCCCGACGGGTACGCGGGGCACGCTGATGTTCTTGCCCCAGTTGATGAAGTCGGCGACGATCAGGAAGTAGCCGGGAAAGCCCATCTGGATGATGGTCTGAATCTCGAATTCGAGCCGTTCGCCGTACTGCGAGCGCCGACTTTCGCGGTCGGCCTCATCCGGGTAAAGTTGGGCCAGCCGTTTTTCCAGCCCGGCGCGCGCCAATTCGCCCAGATAATCGTCAATGGTCATACCCGGCGGCGTGGGGAACTCGGGCAGGCGGCTCTTGCCGAGCACCACCGAGAGGTTGCAACGGCGCGCGATTTCCACGCTGTTGGCCAGCGCTTCGGGCAGATCGGCGAAGAGGTTCGCCATCTCGTCCTGCGTTTTGAAGTATTGCCCCTCGCGAAAAGTCTGCGGGCGGCGCTTGTCGCCCATCACATAGCCTTCGGCGATGCAGACGCGTGCCTCGTGGGCGCGGAAATCGCCCGGATCGAGGAACTGCACGGGATGCGTGGCGACCACCGGCAGGCCGAGTTCGGCGCCCAGTTGGAGGGTGGCGGCGATCAGTTTTTCCTGCTGCGGGTGTTGCGCGGTGCCATCGGGGCGTTGCACTTCCAGATAGAAGTTGCCGGGAAACAGGCCTGCCCACTGGCGTGCGGCGGCATTGGCCTTGTCCTGTTTGTCGGCGATCAGCCATTGACCGACATCGCCCAGTAGGGCACCCGAAAGCACGATCAGTCCACGGTTGTCGCCATTGAAAAATGCTTCACGCGGCACTTCCGCACGGCCGTGGCGGCGTGAGCGGGTGTAGGCAATCGAAAGCAATTCGCACAGACGCAAATAGCCTTCGCGATTGCGGGCAAGTAACAACAGGCGCGAACTCAGGTCGCGGCTTGGGTCGAGTTGATCATCCTCAGCGATCCACACTTCGGCGCCAATGATGGGTTTCAAGCCCTTGCCGCGTGCCGCCGTGTAGAACTTGACCATGCCGAACAGGTTGGCAAGATCGGTAATCGCCAGTGCCGGCATGCCATCGGCGGCAGCGCGCGCGACGGCATCATCGATGCGCGTCAGGCCATCGGTGATCGAGTATTCGCTGTGGAGGCGGAGGTGGACGAAGCGGAGGGCGGACATCGGGCCCGATTTTACCTTCCTGAAATTGCTGCTAGCCCAAGGGCGCGGTAACCGCTGGTCTCAGACCGAGCCTGCGCGATTTCTTGACGAACCCGGTATCGAAGGTGGCGAGGCTTTCGCAGACGTTCGCCAGGGCTAGGTGAAGGGCGTCGGAGAAATCCAGGCCGCGCCGGTAGCCGTCGTTAGCTTGGGCCACGGCGACGGCGCGGTCCACCGTGATGTTTTCGACAGCGAGCAGATCGTCGAACAGATCAGCGATGTCGGCGGGCAGCATGGCGTAGACGCTGCGCAGCACCCATTCGAGCTCCTGCACCACTGTCACGGGGACGAACAGGTCGACGCCCGATGTCAGCAGGGCTCGGGCATCGTGCTGCTGGGCGCGCGTGGCGCTGTCGGCATCTAGCTCGGCGGCGATGGCGCGCGCCAGGACGTTGGTGTCGAGCGCAATCACGATTTGCCGGCCTTGGCGAATTGGCGGGCGACCGTCAGCCCTTGCAATTCGTCGATGGCGGGCGGCTTGCCCCGATGGGAAACACGGTCGAACAGCACGCTGGCCGGCTTCTTGCCCGCCGCCGTTGCCGGACGCACCAGAATGCCGCTACCGTCTGGCGCCAGGTCGACCTGCACACGGGCTCCCGGCGCCAAGGCGATCTGCCGGCACAAGTCGGCGGGTAATACGACCTGACGCTTGCCGGAAAGAATCATGGTGCTCATGGCGGACTCCTTATCGATGACTGTCGAGGTCAGTATAAGGGCTCCGCGATCAATGTTCAACGCCGTTCAACGCGTTGTTCGCCATTCTCTCGGGTCGGGCCTATTGGGTCGCCCAGACGGCAAGTCCCTGCGAATCGAGGTCGATATCCATGCGCCAGAGGGCGAGAATCTCTTCGTCCGGCAGGGTGACACCATGGGTGCGGGCTTCGGCAAGAAAGTAGCTCGCCATTGCTGCCTTGATCGTGGCCAGCACATCGCCGCCAGCCTGTTTTGCCTTGAGGGCAATGCCGACGAAATCGTCAAGTCGTCGCAGCATCTGGCCCGCCAGCAGGCGCGGCGGCGCGAGGCGGCTGAAGTGGGTGAGATAGACCGCCTCGGGTTCGAGCGCGATCATGCGCTCGACGCTGTCGCGCAGATCGACGGGATCGAATTGCGAGGGCGTGGTCGAAGGCATCAGCAGCGGCCGGCCGTCGACATCGCATTCGCGATAGCTGATGCCGAAGGTGTCGCCGGTAAAGATGCCGTTGGCGGCACGGTCATGGATGAAGACATGGTGCTTGGCGTGGCCGGGGGAGTCGTAAAAGGCCAGTTCGCGCTGGCCAAGCTTGAGCACCATGCCGTCATGGGTTTCGATCACGCGTTCGGCCGGGACAGGAATGAGTTCGCCATAGAGTGATCGCGCCGTCGCGCGGCCATAGACTTCCTCGGTGGCGGCCATGAGTTTCGTCGGGTCGATCATGTGACGTGCGCCACGCGGATGGACGACAAAGCGCGCCTGCGGAAACGCCTGCATCATCGCGCCCGAGCCGCCGGCATGATCGAGGTGGATGTGGGTGACGATGACGTAATCGACCGCTGCCGGGTTCAGGCCGAGTTGCTCAAGCGCCCGCAGCGCATGCGGCAGGCTGCTGTTGCTGCCGTTGTCAATGAAGGCCGCGCGGCCGTTGTCGACGATCAGGTGAATCGCCGCCAGTTGATGCCGCACGTAGCCGGCATCAAAGGCGTAGATACCGTTGCGGTAGTCGATCAGATTCATGCGATGCCCGGATTACCCTTGACGCCGATCAGGCTCGGCGTGTTGAGCTGGCGTGGCGTGACGGTTTTTTTGTCGCGCAGCCAGCGGGCCACAACTTCCCAGACCGGTTCGCCTTGCGCGTTTTCTGCCACGGGCGCCCAGCCGGCGACCTTATATTTCTTGGAGGCATCTAGTGGCTTACCACCAAGGCGCATGTCTTGAATGCGGCCGCCGATTTTTGCGTTCGGATCGCAGGCGTAAGTGAGCCCACCGACGCGCACCATGTCACCGCCCTGCTGGTAGTAGGGGTCGGGGTTGAACAGGTTGTCACAGACGTCTTCGAGGATGGTCTTGATTTGTTCGCCACTCATTTCGGTGAGCGTCGACATCGGGTAGGTGATGGCGGTCTGGTCCATCACATGTTCGAAGGTGATCGCCTGCCCCGGCAGGATCGAGGTGCCCCAGCGGAAGCCGGGCGAGAAGGCGAGGTCGGCGCCTTTGACGTCCATCAGCGCATCGAGGATCAACTGATCCCAGCTGCCATTGAAGTTGCCACGGCGATAGAGCAGGCCTTCGGAAACCGCGAGTTTTTCTTCCAGTTTGCCAAGGTAGGGCGCACGGATTTTCTCGATCAGCGTCGCCATTTCCGTGTCGGCCGCCAGCAAGTTGGAGAAGATGGGCAGCAGCTTGTAGCGGAAGTCGGACACCTTGCCGGCCTTCACATCGAAGTCGAGCACGCCGAGGAACTTGCCGTTCGAGCCGGCGTTGGTGACCAGCGTGACGCCACCCTTGTTCTGTACTTTGACCGGCTGCGGCACGCCGTCGTGCGTATGACCGCCGAGGATGGCGTCGATGCCGGTGACGCGCGAGGCCATCTTGAGGTCGACGTCCATGCCATTGTGCGAGAGTACGACGACGACCTGCGCACCTTCGCCGCGTGCGGCATTGACGGCCTTCTGCATTTCCTCGTCCTGGATGCCGAAGGTCCAGTCGGGCACCATGTAGCGCGGATTGGCAATCGGCGTGTAGGGGAAGGACTGACCCACGATGGCCACCTTTACACCGTTCATTTCGCGCAGGGCGTAGGGCTTGAACACCGGGTCGCCAAAGTCGGTGGTCTTGACGTTCTGGGCGACGAAATCGAGTTTGCCAGCGAAGTCCTTTTCGACAATTTCCATGACGCGCTTGGCACCGAGCGTGTATTCCCAGTGACCGGTCATGACATCTACGCCCAGCAGCTTGCAGGCATCGACCATATCCTGGCCCTTGGTCCACAGCGCCGTTCCCGAACCTTGCCAGGTGTCGCCGCCATCAAGCAGCAGGGCGCCCGGCCGACCGGCGCGCAACTGTTTGACCAGCGTGGCCAGATGGGAGAAGCCGCCGACCTTGCCGTAGGTTTTGGCCGCCTGTTCGAAGTCGAGATAGGTGAAGGCATGTGCCTCGCGGCCGCCCGGCTGGATGTGGTAGGCCTTGAGCAATTTTTCGCCGACGAGATGCGGCACTTTGCCGATGGCGCCGCCGATGCCCATATTCACGTTCGGCTCGCGAAAGTAGATCGGCAGCAGCTGCGCATGGCAGTCCGTGAAGTGCATCAGATGCACATTACCGAAGCGCGGCAGATCGTAGAGTTTTTCGCCAGCCTGGGCGGCCAGCAGTGCGCGGCTGTTGAGGGCAAAGCCGGCGGCCGAGGCAGCCGCAAGGATTTGCAGGAATTCGCGACGATTCATCGACATGGGGTGTCCTCCGAGGGGATGAAAAAAGCCTGGCGCTGCCAGGCTTTTTTGGGTGCAAAACGTTTTATTTATTGACTGGCGATTCGGGATCGAGCAGCAGGGCGACCAGATCCTTGATTTGCTCGGGCTTGAGCGCCTCGACGCGACCGAAGCGCGGCATTTCGGAACACAGGTTGTAGGCCTTGGCATTAAAGATCTTGCCGTAGACATACTTCTGTATTTCCGGCGTGTTGCCACGTAGCTTGCCAAAGTGCAGCAGGCTGGGGCCGATGGTGCCGTAGGAGGTCTCCTTTGGGTTGATCTGGTGGCAGTTGTAGCAGTTGCCACCCACCGGCAGGCCCGGCTTGTCGCTCCAGGTAAAGCCGCGACCGCTTTGGGCCAGGCTTTCGCCTTTTTTCCAGTTACCCATCAGCTTGCCATCGGCCGGCCATTTCACGTCGGCCATCTGGTCGCCTTCGAGCACCTTGGCGATCTCGGCCGGCGGGTTGTTGCCGGTGCGGTTACAAATGGCATGCACACCATCCTCGGCGAGGCGATCAAGATCGGCCTGGCCACGCGGTACGAAATCCTTCTTGATGACGGCGATGGCCTTGGCGCGATAGTCGGCGTCGGCCAGAACGGAGGTGGCGGGCAATGCAGTGAGTGCGGCCATGGCGGCCAGAATGATTTTTTTCGTCATGTTTTCTCTCCCCTATCAGCGCTTGATACCCGGGCCTTTGTAGACCTGGCCGTTGGCATTGCCGATCATGTAGGTCAGCAGGTAGGCAATGGCATCCGAGGTGTACTTCGGTGCGGGAAAACGCTGCTGGCGGAAGCAGTCGGTCATGCGCCACTGGTGGGTGAGTTGGATGCCGCCGGTCATGCGATAGCCGGGCCAGCCCTGTACGCCTTTGATGGCGCCGGCGGCGGTGGCGAGGTTGGGCAGATCCTGCATGCGGATGCGTTTGCCATCGGTGCCGTGGCAAGTGTTGCAAGAGAAATCGTAGGGGCCGGCGCGATAGGCAGCCATTTCCTTGCCAATCTCCCAGGCTTCCTTGACCTTGGGATCCTTGAGCGGCACGGCAATCTTCATGTTCTTCGAGTGCGCGGCGACATAGGTGACGAGGTTGGTTGCATCCGGCGTGAAGGTGTCGGTGGCAAAGGGTTTCTTGGCGATGTCGTCGAACTTGAAGCCTTGCTTCTCGACCATGCACCAGACGATGCGGCGCTCGGCATCCATTACGGCATCGGCATCGGCGAAGTAACGGGGCATCTGCACGTAGGCGCCCTCAATCTTGCCAATTCCCTGGCCGAGGTCGCAGCTTTCGGCCAGCGAGACGTTCTTGGGGCCACGCTTGGCTTTCCATAGCTCTTCGCCTTTGAGCTCGAAAAGTTCGGAGGGGTTGCTGTCTTCCATCTCGGCACGGAATTTTTCAAACTCGATGGCTGCCTTGGCGTGGTCGATCTCCTGGGCAAGCGCACTGGCCGAAAATGTCAGTGCGCCCAAGGCACCCAGTGTCGATAGGGCGCCGACCAGCATTCGCTTCTGTGGGGAATGATCCATCCTGTCCTCCTGTTGTTGTGATTGGGTGTCGCTACTGTATATCAAATGGAATGCCTTGCCTATGCTTGGATGTAACGCCATCCCTGCGTTAGTCGTGCGGCCAGTTCGCCTTCGGCCGAGGGCGCGATTTCGACCGAGGGCAGCAGGGTGACATCCAGTCCACGATCCTGCAGGCGCTGCATGGCCTCGTGGCAAGCGACCAGGCGCAGGTTGCTGTATTGCTTCAGGTGGGCCACGCGATCAGCATAGGGTGAGCCGCCGACGCGCAGCAGATGCAGCCCGGGGCCATTGGCGACAAATTCCACGCGCAGGGGTTTGCCGGCTTGGTCCTGTGCCTGGGCAAGTTGCTCGGCCATGCGCAGGGCCGCTTCCATGCGCGCCGGTTCGTCGGAAAACAGATGCAGGACGACCCGTCCGCCATCATGGCGAATGGCGTCCAGCTGGCGCATCGATACGCCCTGGGATTCGACGCGCTCATGGACCAGCCAGCCGCTGGCGGCGCCCAGCAACAGCAGCAGGGATGCCGCCAGCGCTTGCGTCCAGCGTGGCGGCGCGAATCGCCGTCCTGCCAGCGCCGACTTTTCGTGCGGCAACGGATAGGCCCCGCGCAGCATCTGCTTGAGTTGCCACAGTTCGCAGGCTCGGCCACCGAGGGTCGTATCCGCGGTCAGACGTTCGAGCAGTCGGGCACGTTCTGCCGTATCCAGTTCGTTGTCGATATAGGCGTTAAGAATTTCGTCGGAAATTTCGTTGTGCATGATCCGTCCTCAAGCCTTCAGCTGGTATAGCGTGGCGGACTTGGCGGGCTGTTCGCGCAGCTTGTCACGCAGGGCCGAGCGGGCGCGTGACAAGCGGCTCATCACCGTACCGATGGGAATATCCAGGATGGTGGCTACCTCTGCGTAAGCGCATTCTTCCAGGTCGACAAGGGTGATGACTTCACGCTGTCCAGCGGGCAGGCGGGCAACCTCGCGCCGCACGCGCCGCACGATTTCGTTCTGCTCGTAGTCGGTTTCCGGCGAGGCGTTATCGGGCAACTCGGCTTCATCGACCGCATCGATATCAGTCAGATCCTTGCGTTCGCGCAACTGGTCATGCCAGCAATTGAAGAGGATGCTGTACAGCCAGCCGCGCAGGGCGGCGGGGTCGCGCAACTGGTCGTGCTGCCGGAGTGCCTTCGCGAGTGCTTCCTGCACGATGTCGTCGGCCAGATGACGGCTGTGACACCAGGCATAGGCTAGTCGCCACATCCGGGGGCGGTTTTCCGCCAGGAGGTTTTCGAACTGCCGTGATCGACCGAAGAAGCTGAGAAGACTCATTTAGGAACGCAGGATTGGCCTTGTTGTCATGCTAAGACGTAACGACCTGAGGTTTTATTCCATCTTTTTTTGTGCAGACCGGAAATAAAAAAGGGAGAGCCTGCGCTCTCCCTTTTCATGATCCCTTTCGAAGGAAACGGATCAGGCAACTGTCGCTTCGTCGCTACGCTTGTCGCCCTTGTTGTCCACCCAGCTCACGGTGACCTTGTCGCCGGACTTCGCACCCTTGACCTTGAAGCCAAAAACCGGGTTACGCGAAACCGAGGGGGCGGCCTGCCCGGAGACAACGGCCTTGCCATTCAGCGCAACCGTCAGCGTCTGAATGAAGTGCGCGGGAATGGTCTTGCCGTCGCTGTCCTTGCGCATGCCGGTTTCCATCGCATGCGACATCAGCACACGGATTTCACATACGTCGCCCTTCATTGCGGCGCGAATTTTCATCGGATCTGCCATGTTTCTTTATCCTTTCCTGGTCCAGTGAGATCAGCCGCCGCAGCCGCCGACGGTGACTTTGACTTCCTTCTGCGCGTTGTAGAACTTGCCGTCTGCCTTGGCAATCGCGCGAATGATCGAGGTTTCGCCCACCTTGAGGCGCACGGCGACATCTGCGTTTGCACCATTCGCAAACTCGAAGTGCGAGGCCAGCGGGGAAGCATTTTTCAGGACCAAAATACTCAGCGAAGTGGTGTTGGGAATATTGCTGGTGACGTCGACCGGCACGACGGCACCGTTCTCGGCGATATCCGGCGCCTTCATGACCAAGTCCTTGTTGGCGGAACCGCCTTCGGCACCGATGGCCTTGAGGGCAGTATCGGGATCCTTGGCTTCAAATGCGGCCTTGTTCCAGTCGCTGGCATAGGCCAGCGTCGGCTTGAGCACGCCCGCGGCCAGAAGACCAGCCAGTACGCCTGTGGCGCTCGCACCTTTCAATACGGTTCTGCGAATCATGTCCATCGAGTTATCTCCTCCTTGTAGGTGATTGGGGTTGCAAACTTCAGCCCGGATTTTGTACAGTTTTTGCAAGCGGTGCAAGTTTCATTTGTATCTAGGCATTGCGGCACGCCATGTGCCTGACTTGCCACCGGCCTTTTCCAGCAAGCGAATTTCCTCGATCACCATGCCGCGATCAATGGCTTTGCACATATCGTAAATCGTCAGCAAACCTGCGCTGCAGGCGGTCAGGGCTTCCATCTCGACACCGGTGCGGCCGAAGGTTTCGGCGGTAGTCGTGCAGGTCACGCAGGGTGCCGCTTCGTCAAGCTCAAATTCGACGGCGACACGGGTGAGGGCAATGGGATGGCAGAGTGGGATCAGATCGCTAGTGCGCTTGGCTGCCTGGATGGCGGCGATGCGGGCGATGCCGAGGACGTCGCCTTTTTTGGCACTGCCAGACTGGATCAGCACGAAGGTCGCGGGCTGCATGCGAATACGGCCAGTGGCGCGGGCAAGGCGGGCGGTTTCGGATTTGGCGCCGACATCGACCATGTGGGCCTGGCCGGTGGCGTCGAAGTGGGTGAGGGGGGAGGCGGGTGCTTCGTCTGGTGACATTTGCTTGCAACTCCGACAACAGGGCAATTGAGGGGAGCCGGTATCATAGCCGTATGAGATTACGCTTGTGGCTGATTGCGGCATTCCTTTTTGCGCCTACGCTGGCGTACCCGGATGGTTTGCCCGATCTGGGCGAACTGGAGCGCGGCGGCTTGTCACTGACAGCAGAGCGCCGTCTTGGTGAGCAGATCATGCTGGATATCCGGCGCGATCCGGCTTATCTGGATGATCCGGAGGTGGCCGGTTACATCGGTCAGTTGGGGCAACGCGTGGCCAGCCACGCTGAGGGGGTACGTCATCCCTTCGAATTTTTCGTCGTCAAGGATGCCATGCTGAACGCCTTTGCCCTGCCCGGTGGCTACATTGGCGTGCATAGCGGGTTGGTGCTGGCGGCACGCTCCGAGTCTGAGCTGGCGGGCGTGCTGGCTCATGAGGTGTCGCACGTGACACAGAGCCACTTGGCGCGATTGTTCGGCAAGCAGAGTCAGGCACAGCTGGCTTCCTTGTTGTCACTGGCCGTCGCGGTACTGGCGGCCAAAAGCGCGCCGGATTTGGCCGTCGGTGCAGCGATGACTGGTCAGGCGGCGGTGGTGCAGAACCAGTTGAATTATTCACGGGATTTCGAGCGTGAAGCGGATCGACTCGGCCTTGACTTGCTGGAGCGTGCGGGTTTCGATACGCGCGGGATGGGCAGCTTTTTCGAGCGCATGCTGCAGTTTGGCCGTCTTTATGAAAACAATGCACCGGGCTATCTGCGTACCCACCCGCTGACGACCGAGCGGATTACCGACATGGAGAATCGCATCGCCCAGCGGCCCTACAAGCAGGTGCCGGACAGCGTTGATTTCGGGCTGGTGCGGGCCAAGCTGAAAGCCTACGATGGTACACCGGGCGATGCGTTGGGGGACTTTACGGCTCAGCTCAAGTCGGGCAAGTTCACGCGCGAAACGGATGTGCGCTTTGGCTATGCCCATGCCTTGTTGCGCGACAACAAGGCGGCTGCGGCAGCCACGGAAGTGGCGACCTTGCGACGGCTCAAACTGGAATCCCCGATGCTGGAAACCTTGGCTGCGTTGGTGCAGTTACGTCAGCAGGATATGGTGGGGGCGCTGCAGACCTTGCAGCACGCAGCGCAGCGCTACCCGCATGTGCGGGCACTGACGTATGCCTTGATCGACACAAAAGTCGGCGCTGGCGGGACGGCGCATCGCGCCGATGCCTTGAACCTGATTGAGCGGGAATTGCTGCTGACGCCGGGGGATGCCCGCCTGCATCGCCTGCAGGCCAAGGCGTATGCCGCACAGGGCAAGCGCCTGCACCAGCATCGTGCCCAGGGGGAGGCTTATCTGGTCGAAGGCCAACTGGACCCTGCCATCGAACAGTACGAGCTGGCCCGAAAAGCGGGCGATGGCAACTTCTACGAGCAATCCGAAGTGGATGCCCGTTTGCGCGAATTGAAGCAACGCAAAATGGAAGAAATGCGCCGCCGCTAGGCGGCGCTACTGACTTTAGCTCTGGTAGTACGCCGAGAGAATTTTGGCGACCTCAGGGCGTGAAAACTCAGGCGGCGGTGCTTCGCCGCGACCGAGCATTTCACGTACCTTGGTGCCAGACAGCGTGATGAAGTCTTCCGGCGTGTGGCCAGGTGCCTCGCGCATCATCACCACCTTGCCAAGTTTCTTCGACCAGGCGGTATTGTCCGCCATGAACATTTCGATCAGCAGGGCGCCCTTGGGCACATCGTCGAAAATGGTCTGCGCGTCGAAGGGGCCGTAATAGTCGCCCACGCCCGCATGGTCGCGGCCAATGATGAAGTGCGTGGCGCCCATGTTCTGGCGGAACACGGCATGCAGCACGGCTTCGCGCGGTCCGGCATAGAGCATGTCGAAGCCATAACCGGTGACCATTGCGCTGTTGGGCTTGAAGTACAGCTCGACCATCTTGCGGATGCAGGCATCGCGCACCGGCGCCGGGATATCGCCTTCCTTCAGCTTGCCGAGCAACATGTGGATGACCAGACCATCCGCGCCCAGACGATCCATCGCCATGTGGCAGAGTTCCTCGTGCGCGCGGTGCATCGGGTTGCGGGTTTGGAACGCGACGACCTTTTTCCAGCCGCGCTCGGCGATTTCGTTGCGAATCTCGACGGCGGTGCGGAAGGTGTCCGGGAACTCACTCTGGAAATAGCTGAAGCTCAACACCTTGATCGAGCCGGAAACCGCGAAGCGACCGGCGGCATTGAAGGCTGCCACGCCGGGGTGCTTCGGGTCGGTGGTGCGATAGACCTTCTCGGTCATGAGGCGCATCTGCTCCTCGCTGACCTCCTCAATCGCTGCCACGTCCATGACGGCCAGGATCGGGTTGCCCTCGACATTGGGGTCGCGCAGGGCAATGCGTTTTTGGCCCTTGATGGCGCTGATGTCATTGGTCAGGTTCATGACCGGCACGGGCCAGAAAAGGCCGCTGGTGGTCTTCATGTGTTCTGCCACGCTGAGGGCGTCGGCCAGATTCATGTAGCCGGTCAGCGGGTTGAAGTAACCCGAGCCCATCATCACTGCGTTGGCAGCGGCGGCTGAGGAGAGCATCATCGAAGGCAGCGACGCCGCTTCGTGTGCCAGTGCGCGATGCTGGTCTGGGTCATACACGAACAGCGGTTGCAATTGATCGGAACCGTGTGGCTTAATCACTGATAATCCTCCCGTTAGAGTTTGGTGAGTTTGGCGTTGGATCGCGGAAAATACAATAAGCCCAATACTGTTTCGATCAATTATTCTTCTTCAATCGTGCCAATGACTAATTGCTGATGTCAAGGGCATAGCGCAGAAAAACGGGCATTTGATCTAGATCAAATATTCTGCGAAAACAATTCGCGTGGCTTATTCGGTAATCAAAAAACGGGATTATCTTGCCTTGCTTAAGGTGATAGCCTCTTTGGGCTTTATAAAGGAATTTGAAAGCTCTGTGCTCCGCCGGAAGCGGACTCGCGATACGCCACGGCCAAGGTAGGGCACGGAAGTCAAATGGACCGCTGCTACGAAAGAACAGCGGATTGTTAGCTAGCAAGGAGAGTAAGTAATGCCTACCTTTGTTCGTACCGAGAAGTGCGATGGCTGTAAGGGTCAAGATAAGACCGCCTGCATGTACATCTGCCCGCATGACCTGATGAAGCTGGATAAAGACGGTTCTGATACCGGCAATGCCATGAAGGCATTCAACCAGGAGCCCGAGCAGTGCTGGGAGTGCTATTCCTGCGTCAAGATCTGCCCGCAAGGTGCCATTGAGTGCCGTCACTATGCCGACGTCGTGCCGCTGGGTGGCTCTGTGCAGCCCCTGCGTGGTTCCGACTCGATTATGTGGACCATCAAGTTCCGCAATGGCAACATGAAGCGATTCAAGTTCCCGATCCGCACCACCGCTGAGGGTTCCATCGACCCGTTTGGTGGCAAGCCGATGCCCAAGCTGGCCAACATCGCTGAGACCGGTTCGTTCACCCGGGACATGATGGGTGGTTTCCGCGCCGGCAACCCTGCCGAGCTGATCCGCAAGTAAATACTGACTGAGGAATAAAAAATGGCTGGAACATTTGACAAACCGGAAGTCGTTCAGGAAGACCTGGACATCCTGATGATCGGCGGCGGCATGGCCTGCTGCGGCACAGGTTATGAAATCATGCGCTGGGCCGAGGCTCTCAAGGCCGAGACCGGCAAGGACCTCAAGATCAAGTTGGTTGACAAGGCCGCCATGGACCGCTCCGGCGCCGTGGCAATGGGTCTGTCGGCGATCAACACCTACATCGGCGACAAGCAGGATCCCGCCGACTACGCCCGTATGGTCTCCAACGACCTGATGGGTATCACCCGCGACGACCTGGCCTACGACCTGGGCCGTAACGTCGATGACTCTGTGCACATGTTCGAAGAGTGGGGCCTGCCGATCTGGAAGACCGCTCCCGATGGCGTGCGTCACGATGGCGCCGATGCAATCAAGGAAGGCCTGCCCCTCTTGAAGGATGGCGGTCAGCCGGTGCGTTCGGGCAAGTGGCAGATCATGATCAACGGCGAATCCTACAAGTGGATCGTTGCCGAAGCCGCCAAGAAGGCGCTCGGCCTCGACCGCATCCAGGAGCGTGTGTTCATCGTCAAGCTGATCAACGACAAGAACGATCCTTCACGGATTGCTGGCGCCGTTGGTTTCTCGGTACGCGAGAACAAGATCTACGTTTACAAGGCCAAGGCGATCATGCTGGCTGCCGGTGGTTGCGTGAACATCTTCCGTCCGCGCTCCGTTGGTGAAGGTACCGGCCGCGCCTGGTACCCGGTGTGGAACGCTGGTTCCACCTACTCGATGGCGGCAGAAGCCGGCGCCGAGCTGACCATGATGGAAAACCGCTTCGTTCCCGCCCGCTTCAAGGACGGTTACGGCCCGGTGGGCGCCTGGTTCCTGCTGTTCAAGGCCCGTGCTGCCAACGCCTACGGCGAAGACTACATGACCAAGAACAAGGACATGCTGAACGACTACCCGCCGTATGGTCAGGCTGCCGTACCCGCTTCCTGCCTGCGTAACCACCTGATGCTCAAAGAGATGAAGGAAGGTCGCGGCCCGATCTGGATGGACACCGTGACTGCGCTGGCCAATCTGGCCAAGACCCTGTCGCCGAAGGAAGTGAAGCACCTCGAAGCCGAAGCCTGGGAAGACTTCCTGGATATGTGTATCGGTCAGTGCGGCGTCTGGGTTGGCGAGAACATCGAGCCCGAGAAGAAGATGTCTGAACTGATGCCGACCGAGCCCTACCTGCTCGGTTCGCACTCTGGCTGCTGCGGTATCTGGGTGTCTGGCCCGACCGACGTCGGCGCACCGACCACTGAAGAGTTGCCGGGTGTCCCCGCGCACTTGCCCTCCGGCTGGAACTGGGGCTACCGCTCCATGACCACCGTCAAGGGTCTGTTCACCGCCGGCGACGGCGTGGGCGCTTCGGGTCACAAGTTCTCCTCCGGTTCGCATGCTGAAGGTCGTATGGCTGCCAAGGCGATGGTCAAGTACTGCATCGACAACGCTGACTTCACGCCTGAACTCGATACCACCGTGGAAGAGTTGGCCGAGGCAATCTGGAAGCCGGCACGCAACTTCCTTGAGCACAAGGACTACACGACCGCTATCGACGTCAACCCCCACTACATCACCCCGAAGATGCTGCAGTTCCGTCTGCAGAAGATCATGGACGAGTATGTTGCCGGTTGCGCCACCTACTACAACACCAACGACAAGATGCTGGAAGTTGCCGAAGAGAAGCTCGGTATGCTCAAGGAAGATGCCCAGAAGATGCGTGCAAAAGATCTGCACGAACTGCTGCGTGCTTGGGAAAACTACCATCGCATCCTGACGGCAGAAGCCCACATGAAGCACATCCAGTTCCGTGAAGAGAGCCGTTACCCCGGCTTCTACTATCGCACCGACAAGAACTTTGTCGATGAGACCAACTGGCATTGCTTCGTGAACTCGATCTACGACAAGAAGACCAAGACCTGGACTTGCTTCAAACGCAAGCACGTGGATCTGATCGACAAGTCCAAGCTGTTCAAGGCTGCCGCGCCGCACTAAGTACGGCAGGTTGTAATATCCAGGCCGGAGGCTGCAAGGCTTCCGGCCTGTTTTATTTGTGAATGCTCCAACCCTAGTCAGCGCGAGGTTTTATGTCCAAGCCCGATGTTCCGTTTCCGCAAAGCCCTGTCGTTCCCAATATGGTCGATGGTGATCATCAGATTCAGTTTTCCTGCCACAAGGGAATTTCCTGCTGGAATGCCTGTTGCGCCAATATCGACATTTCACTGACCCCTTACGACATCATCCGCCTCAAGAAGCGCTTGGACACCACCTCCACCGTTTTTTTGCGCGACTACACTGTACCGCACGAAATGGAAAAGGACGGCATCGCCGGCGTCAAGCTCCGTCCTGTCGATGGCGGCACCGCCTGCCGCTTCATGACACCCGAGGGTTGCGGTGTGTATGAGGACCGTCCCACAGCTTGTCGCTATTACCCCGTGGCGCTGCTGTCGATCCGCAAGCAGGATGAATACACGGATACCCAGTCCTACGCGCTGGTGAAAGAAGATCACTGCAAGGGACATGAAGTTGCGCGCACCATGGCGATCGATGCATACCGCAAGGAGCAGGGCGCCGAAGAGTATGATGAATTGGCGCGCGGCTGGCGCCAGCTGATCCTCAAGAAGAAGTCCACCGGTCCGGCCATCGGCGCACCTTCGTTGAAGAGCCGCCAGCTGTTCTTCATGGCCTGCTACGACATTGATACCTTCCACAATTTCGTCGAGAGCGAAGCTTTTGGGAAACTGTTCAAGCTCGGCGCCGACGAAAAGGCCATGCTGATGGCCGACGATGTCGAGCTGATGCAGTTCTCTTTCCGTTTCCTCAAACAGGTATTGTTTGGCGAGAAAAGTATCGAACTCGACGAGGAAGCCGCCAAAGAGCGCCTCGTCAAGTGGCAGGCGCGTCAGGTCGAGATCGAGAAGGAAGCCGCCGAAAAGCGCGAAGAGTACGAGCGCAAGATGCTCGAAGAGGGCATCAACGAGGAGGACTCCGGCTTGGGCTATTGCGAGGATGAAAGCTGCGGCGACAAGCGCTAGGCGCTGAGCCGGCTGATCACGAAGCGGTGCTTGCCGGAAATCGTTCGTTCGATTTCCGGCAGGTAGGCGATCTCGAGTTCCAGTCCTGCAGCGGCAATGCTGGCCTGCATCGTCGCCACGGTTGCGTCCGTCAGCGGTGCAGCGCTTGCCAGCCGCAGCACGACCTGCTGAGGTTTTTCCTGCACAAACTGGTACTGCGACACCTGCGTCTGGCCGTAGAGCAACCTGTTGAAAAAGGACGGGTGAATGCGCCGGCCATCCGGCGCGATGATGAAGTCGTTCTGCCGGCACAGGCCCATCGCCATCAGCGGAAAGGGGGAACCGCAGTCGCATTGCTCATCCAGCAACTCGCCAGAATCACCGTTCTCATAGCGGATCATTGGCATCAGCCGGTTGGTCAGGGAGGTGACGAGCAGATTGCCGTCGATTGACTCCAGCCAGACCATGTCGGTAAATACATGCATGCGGCCGTGGCGGCACTCGCAGGCGATGTTGGGGATTTCGCGACTGCCATATTGGTTGAACACCTTGCAGCCGAAGGCTTCCTCCATCAGGCGACGCTGCGTGTCGTCGAGCATCTCGGCCGTGGAATAGACGCCGATCAGGCTGGCCGGCATGGGCATCTGCTGGTCGATCACGAAGCGCGCCAGTGCGGCGAGAATCGAGGCATAGCCCTGGATCAGGGTAGGGTGGTAACGCTGGATGTAGCGCGCCCAATCCTGCAAGTTGCTTTCGGAGACTTCATGCGCGGGGAGGGTCTTTTCGGCAGCGATGAAATCACCGATGCGCTCGCCCCCAAACACGCCGCCCGCCACGGTGTCCTGCCGCGCGCCCCAGAAATTCAGAATCTTCTGCCCCGGACGCCAGCCGGACAGCATGTAGCTGCGCATCATGCCGGCGCGCATCAGCTCATGCTTGGCCGCGTTGTAATAGAAGGCGAGCGGCTTGCCCGTCGAGCCGCCGGTGTGGCCGATGGGCGTGGTGCGGGGATTGTGGTTGCGTGCCAGCAGGTCGGGCAGGCGGGCGGTCACATCTGCTTTGGTGAGGATCGGCAGGTCGCCGATTTGCCAGTCATCCGGCAAGCTTGCAAACCGTTCGCCGTAATAAACGGTGTTGGCGCGCGCGAAGTCGACCATGGCGCGCAAGTCATCCTGCTGCTTGCGGTGCAGTTGTGCGGGCGTCAGCGCCTGTGTGGCGAGCAGGCCGTCGAGCAGTTGATAACGTAGCGGCTGCCGGTGGCGATGCAGCCAGGCCTTCAGTGTCGACAAAGCGCCTTCTCCCAGGCGGCGCGTTCGGCCGGGTAACGTTCGATGGCGGCGAGTAGATCGCTGCGCCACTGCTGCCAGCGCATGGGATCGTTGATGCGCGCATGGCCTGATGAGTCGGCACCGAAGTTGCGGCGCACATTGGCGCAGAAGTAGCGGAAGTGCTCGGTGGCAGGCTTGTCTTGCCACCAGCGGGCGGGATCGTTCAGCAGGGATTCGACCGCGTTCAGCCGCTGCAGGATTGCCTGCTGTCGCGTGTTGTATTTGTCGAGCATTTCTGCGCGTGTTTCATCGAGCACGTTGCAAAAGTCGGCGCCGGCAGGACGGCAAGATAAGCGGCGTTCCGTGGTGAATAGCATTACGTCGCCGTAAAACTGCCGCTCGAATTCGCCGCTCATGTCGATGGTCTCGGCCTGCGTCTCGATGCCGGGACGGAACTCCGACTGGCCGCCGCTTTCGACCGTGCGCTTGTGCAGCATCGGCAGGTTGGCCGAGACGAAGCGCGGGCCGAGTTCCGCTTTGACGATGCGCCCGAGTGTCGGGCCGGACATGCGCAGGCGCAAGCTCGCGAAGGGGATGAAATACTTGAGTGCCGCCGGCTTGAATACGTAGTTGCCGGCATACACGGTGCGCGCCGGTTGCACGGTGGAAAACAGTTCAGCGGGCTCGTAGCAGGAAATGCGCGTCGGATGCTCGCCGTAGAAAAAGCTGTTCACCCGGCCGGCGAAATGGGCGAAGCAGTCGGCATCGGTGTGCGGGCCGGTGAGCGGGCAGGGGTAGGCGTAGCGCGCTTCCGGCTGAAAGCCGAACAGGTCGGCCATGTCGTGGTAAGCGGCATCACCACTGCGCTGCGTGACGCCGTGATGGCTGCACGGCGCCTGCGTGGTGCGCGTCGCCATGTCTTGCAGAAAGCCTTCCACATCGGCGAGGAAGTTCGCGGTCATCACGGCGGGCGAGACCGGCGGGTCGCCCACCACTTTGCCGGTGAGCACCAGCGCATCGGTGCGCGAGAAGATCGCGTCGAGACCGCCGAAGTAGTCGACCGCATAGTCAATGCGGCCATCGGCGAGCTTGACGCAAAATTCCTGATCGCTGTCGAGCGACCAGATCAGGACATCATCGGGCTCGTCCTGCAACATCGCGGCGACCTTGAGATAAGCGATGTTGCGCATCACGCCCTGGCCTTTGTGTCCGAAAGCTTCGCATGGCTTGTTGCCCACCACGCCGGGCAGAGATTCCCATAGCGGTTCGCTCAGTGTCCACTGTTCCTCAGGGCCGAAGTGGATGACCTGCAAGTCTGGCGTGCTGTAGCGTGCGGCGATTTCCCGGTTGGCCGCGACGTTCGCCGCGTCGGCGCTGTCGTCGGCGATCAGCACGCGGATCAGGTGCTGATAGGGGTAGCGTCGCAGCAGTTCATGCAGACTATCCAGACAGGCCTGAATGTGGCGCGGCCGGTCGGCCACTGGCACAACGATGATGAAACGGTGTTTGCTCATCTATCCGACTTGTAAGCGGGGAACACGTTCTTGTCCCACATCACCTCGATGAGGTTGATGCCGTCCTTGAGGTCGGCGTGCTCGAACAGCGCATCGACATCCGCCGGCGTTTCGACGCGCCAGTGGGCGATGCCGAAGCTTTGCGCCAGCAAGGCGTAATCGGGATTCTGAAAATCGCAGTCGATGTAGCGCTCCTGATACAACTGGTACTGGTTTTTGCGGATCAGGCCGAGCGTGCCGTTGTTGATCATCACGACATTCAGTGGAATCTTGTAATTCACCGCTGTCATCAGTTCCATGCAGGCCATCTGAAAGCCGCCGTCGCCGGTCACGGCAAAGGTCGGCGTCGCGATGGCACAGCGCGCACCAATGGCGGCCGGAATCGCATGGCCGAGGGAAGAGACGCCGGAATTCGGAAAGTAGCGATGCTGCGGCGACGCCTTGAGGTAGGTTTGCGCGAGGATGATGTTGTCGTCGAACACCATCGCTTCCGGCAGGCGTTCGATCAGGCGCTCGAACAGGTGGGCGATTGCCGTGAAGCGCGGCTTCACTTCCGGGGCGGTGAGCGTCGGGGGCGCTGGCGCCGGAAAATCGCTGAGGCAGATCAGCAGGTCTTCCAGCACGGCACGGATGTCGCCATGGATCACCAGGTCGGCCTTGAACACTTTTTCAAGCTGCGTGGCATCGTGGTCCACCTGAATAACGCGCTTGTTGGCCATCAATCGGGGATCCCACAGGTAGCTGGTGCGCTCGTTGAAGCCGGCGCCGAGCACGATCATCAGGTCAGCATGGTCGACGATGTGGCGATAGGCGCTGCCATCGGAGGTGACGCCCAGGCAGCCGATGGCGCGCGGATCATTTTCGGCAATCAGTCCTTTTCCCTTGAGTGAGGTGGCGACGCGGATGGCGTGGCGCTCGCCGAGCTTTTGCAGCATGTCCTGTGCACCGGCAATGAAGCAGCCGTGGCCGGCCACAATGACCGGGTGCCGCGCTTCGCGAATCATCCGGCCCATTTCCTCGGTCGCGGCGAAGCTGTTGCAGATGCGCGGCGCATCGGTGGCAAAGCGGATGTCGTCGAGCAGGCTTTCTTCGATCAGTTCCTTCTGGATGTTGTAGGGGAAAGAGAGCAGCACCGGCCCGGCATTCGGCGACAGCAGAATGCGCGAGGCCTGGCGCAACACCTGCAGCAGATAGTCAGTGCGCTCGACGATCTTGTGATAACGCGTGATGCCGCGAAACAGATCGGTCTGGTCAATGCTGCCGCCTTCGCCGGAGCTTTCCTGCAGGCCACCCTTGCCGAAGATCGAGGTCGAGGTCTCGCCGGTAATGATCAGGATCGGCAGCTTGTCGGCATAGGCATTGGCAATGCCGGTGACGAGATTGGTCGCCCCCGGCCCGGCGGTGGTGATGCAGGCCGCGATGCTGCCTGTGGCGCGCGCCTCGCCACAGGCCATGAAGGCGGCACCCTGCTCATGCTTGACCAGCACCGTCTTGATCGGCGAGTCGTAAAGCTGGTCATACACCGGCAGGATGTGCGAGCCCGGCATGCCATAAGCGCGGGCAATGCCGAGGCGCTCCATGAAGCGGACGATGAGGGCGGCGACGGTGATTTGCATGCTGGTCGTTTCGCGAAAAGCTTGCATTTGAGCAGAAAAAACCGTCCCCGACACAGGCTGCTAGACTTTCATTCCCGACCATAAAGAAGCACGCGATCTAGATCATGACCACCAGCGCAATCAGAACCATCACCCCCGAACTCGAAACTCTGGGCAGCGAACCCTACTACCAGCCCGTGTCCGATGAGGTCGTGCTGTTCGAGGCGGCGGCCACCAAACGCCTGCCGGTGCTGCTCAAGGGGCCGACCGGTTGTGGCAAGACGCGCTTCGTCGAATACATGGCATGGAAGCTCGGACGCCCGCTGGTGACCGTGGCTTGCCATGACGATCTCACCACTGCCGATCTGGTCGGTCGCTATCTGATCGTTGGCGATGAAACCGTGTGGCTCGACGGGCCGCTCACCGCCGCCGTGCGCGGTGGGGCGATCTGCTATCTCGACGAGATTGTCGAAGCACGCAAGGACACCACTGTGGTGATTCATCCGCTCGCCGACACGCGTCGTGCGCTGGCGGTGGATAAGCGCGGCGAATTGATTCCCGCACCGCCCAGTTTCATGCTGGTGATTTCCTACAACCCCGGCTACCAGAGCGTGCTCAAGGAAATCAAGCCGAGCACAAGACAAAGATTCGTCGCCATGGAGTTCGACTACCCGGGTGCCGAGGTCGAGGCGCAGATCGTGACCACGGAAGGCGGCATCGACGCGGCGACGGCGAAGAAGCTGGTCAAGCTCGGCGAACTGACGCGCAACCTGAAGGGTGCCGGCCTCGACGAAGGTGCCAGTACGCGCCTGCTGGTGCATGCCGCCCAACTCATCGGCGCCGGTGTGCCGGCCGCCGCGGCCAGCACCGCCGCCATCGCCCGTGCGCTCACCGACGACCCCGACATGACGCAAACGCTGGACGATCTGGTTCGTGCCGTGTTCTGACTCGGCAATGAGTGAGCGCCGACTTTTCGAACACGAACTCGAAGAGAAACTCGACGCGCTGCTGTTCGCCTCGGCTTCGCATCGCGCCATTGGCCGCGCCGCGACCCAACTCGAAGCCTTGCCGCGAGAGGCGCAGAACATGGCACTGCTGTGGGTTGGCGCTGCGGCGCAGACCAGCCCGGAGCTTGGTCACGTCATTGCGATGTTCGCGGCGGAGACGCTGGCGCGCCTCGACCTGCCTGCGTTCGAAGCCTGGGCCATCGCCGGCCTCGACATCTACGACAAGGAGGGCCTGCGCGCGGCGGTGACGTCGATGCGCGACCTCGATAGCTTTATCGCGATGCGTGAAGGGCGCCTGTTTGCACGTTTCGCCGAGGTCGAACAGCGCCTCGTCCGTTTCGTCCAGGGTCTCTCAGGCAGGCCCTTGGCCATGAAAGCGGGCGCTTACCCCTGGACGGATACCGAGACGATTTACCTGCCCGAGCGCATGGCGCATTTCACGGCGGCGGAGGACAACCGCCAGCTTTACAAGGGGCTGGCGGTGCAACTGTGGGCGCAGACGCGCTATGGCACGTTTGCGGTGGATCTGGACAGCGAACTGGCGCGTTGGCCGGAGCGTGAAACGGCGCTGACCTGGCTGGCGCATCTCGAAGCGGTGCGGCTGGAAGCCTGCATTGCGCGCGAGCTGCCCGGGCTGGCTGGCATGTTGGCACAGTTGCGTGGTGCCTGGCCGGAGGAAATGAATGAAGCATTGGCCGATCTGCAGGCACCGGGCGCCGATGTGCGCGTCACGCTTGCGTGGCTGGGCCGTTTCATGGAAAAACATGCCGTCCCGCCAGCGCCGACTTTTTGTGGGCGGTTGGAACCGGGTATTGCCGGCCGTGTGCGCGCCGAACGCATCACGCGCGATACCGACATTCTGAAAAAAGGATTGGCGGCGCTGAAGGGCGTAGGCGGCAAGAAGGCGGCTGCCCCGAATGATTTCGCGGCAGAACTGAATGCAGAAACGGGGGCAATGGAGTTCAGTCTCGACGGCGAGGCTGTGCAACTTACCCATGAGGCACAAGCCGCGGCGCAGTCGTTGCTGCAGGATCTCGGTGAAGTGCCGCCCGAAGCGCTGACGGCGGCGGGCGATGGCATGTGGACACCGGTCGATCCGAACCACCTGCCGGAGAAGGTTCCTGAACTGGCCAGTGATCGCAAAGCAGATTTCCGCTACGACGAATGGGACTATCACCGCAATGCCTATCGGCGCGGCTGGTGCCATGTTTATGAGGTGGACGTGAAACCGGGCAGTGGAGACTTCGTGCGGGACACCAAGCAGCGCTACGCACCGTTCATCCAACAATTGAAACGCCGCTTCGAAGCGGTGCGCGGCGAGGACCGCATCATTGGCCGCCAGCCTGAAGGCGAGGAAATCGATCTCGATGCGTTGGTCGAGGCCGTCAATGATCGCAGGAGCGGGGCGGAGCCTTCGGCACGCCTGTTCAGCCGCCGGGTGCGCAACGACCGCAGCCTGGCCGCCATGTTCATGGTCGACATGAGCGGCTCGACCAAGGGCTGGATCAACGATGCCGAGCGCGAATCACTGGTGATGCTGTGCGAGGCGCTGGAGAAGCTGGGCGACCGTTATGCCATCTACGGCTTCAGCGGCTGGACGCGCACGCGCTGCGACATCTACCGCATCAAGCGCTTTGCCGAGCCTTACAGTGAAACCGTCAGGGGCCGCATCGACGCCATCGAAGCGAAGGATTACACGCGCATGGGCGTAGCGATTCGTCATCTGTCGAAACTGCTGGCCGAACAGCCGGCACGTCACAAACTGCTAGTGACCTTGTCGGATGGGCGTCCCGACGATTTCGGTGACGAGTATCGCGGCACCTACGGCATCGAGGACACCCGCCGCGCGTTACAAGAGGCGCGTCAACAAGGCATACGCAGCTACTGCATCACGATTGATCGGCACGGTGCCGACTACCTCAAGCACATGGTCGGGCCGGCAAGTTATACGGTGCTGGACGATGTGAAAAAACTGCCACTCAAGGTGGCGGATATTTATCGCAAGCTGACGGCGTAGGCTCAAACGTTATCTTGGGCGAGCAGACCTTCAATCTCGCTGAAGGTGGCACCGACATCGAAAGTCTGGATGGCGGCGCCAAGCTGGCGGCCGATCTGCGTGGCGGAGAAGACGCCGCGAATACGCACCTTGCCACTGACGGGATCGCGCTCGCCGGCGAGCATGTGCTGGCGCTTGAAGTGCTTCATGGTCTCGACGACGTCGCTGACCTTGGCGGTGAGCACGTCACGTGTATCGATCAGGTCGATGCGCTCGCGCGGCACCATCAGGTCGCTGACGAGCAGGTCGTTGAACTTGCCGCCATGCTCCTGAATCAGCTTGATCGGCTTTTCGCCGCTGGTGTCGCGTGAGGTAATCAGGCCGAGGACTTCGTCATCACGATTGACCACCAGCAGCAGGCGCACGCCACGCGAAATCATCGTCTGGTTGGCTTGCGCCAGCGTGGCATCCGGCGCGATGGTGGCGACCGAGACCGACTTGAAATCGGTCATGACGCACATGGCAGGTGAGTCGGCGCGCACCAGCGTGAAGGTGCTCGGCTCACTATAGCCGGTATTTGCCGGAGCCTTGAAGGTGGTGAGAGCCTGAGGGGCAGCGACTTCTTTATGAATGGCTGACATGCGGTATTCCTCCTTTGTTGTTGTTCGTCATCTTAAACGAATGCACCCGATCCCGCAGCCGCACGCTTGAGCCGGTCATAAATCGCCTGCCAGGGCTGGCCGAGCGGTTTCTGCACGTAGATGCGGTCACAGCCAAGGGCATCGAGCGCGCGCAGGTTGGCATAGAGATCGTGGGCATAGCCAGTCGGCTCGGCCGGCGCGACATGCCAGATCACCTGTGGCATCTCGAACGGTGCCGGATGCGTGGCGAGGACGGCGATGCGCTCCTTCTGCACGATGGCGTTACGCAGGGCAATCGGCAGGCTGTCGTCGGGCATCAGCACCAGCGGCGTGCGTGGCGCGTAGTGAGCTTCAAGCATGCCCGAGGCTCGTACCGTGGGTGGCGCGAGCGGATCGTCCGGACTCAGGGGCACACGACCCAACACGCGACCGATGTCAATGGCGGACAGCATGCCGGGGCGCAGCAGTAGGGCGCGCTTTCCCGACAGATCGACAATGGTCGATTCGATGCCGACCTGACAGGGGCCACCATCGAGAATCAGCGTAACGGCATCGCCGAGATCGTCGCGCACATGCTGGGCTGTGGTCGGGCTGATGCGGCCAAACTTGTTGGCCGAAGGCGCGGCAATGCCGCCATTAAATGCCTGCAAAAGTTCCAGCGCCAGCGGGTGATTCGGAATGCGCAGACCAACGGTATCCTGGCCGCCCGTTACGGCATCTGGCACATCGGGATGACGCTTGAGAATCAGCGTCAGCGGACCCGGCCAGAACTTTTCGGCGAGCAGGTGTGCTTCCGGGGGAATCTCACGCGCCCAGCGTTCCAGGTGCGTGGCGTCGGGGATATGGACGATCAATGGATGATCGGCAGGCCGCCCCTTGGCGGCGAAGATTTTTGCGACGGCGGCGGGGTTCGCCGCGTCCGCGCCGAGGCCGTAAACCGTCTCGGTGGGGAAGGCGACCAACTCGCCCGCGCTCAACAGTGCCGCAGCGCGCTGGACTTCGCTATTCATTCGTCGGTGATCCCGATGGCCTGCCGCCCTGCCAGCGCCGACTTTTGCACGGCGTCGGCGTTGTCGCCGATCACGGTGAAGTGTCCCATCTTGCGTCCCGGCCGTGGGTGGTGCTTGCCGTAGAGGTGCAGCTTGAGATTCGGGATGGCGAAGAGCTTGGCCCAATCCGGTTCCCTGGCGTGATGCGGATCATCGAGATACCAGATGTCGCCCAGCAAATTCACCATTACGGCAGCGGCGTGGGCGCGTGATTCGCCGAGCGGCAGACCGCACAGCGCGCGCACCTGCTGCTCGAATTGGTTGGTCACGCAGGCATCCAGCGTGTAGTGGCCTGAGTTGTGCGGGCGCGGCGCCATTTCATTGACGAAGAGTTGCCCGTTGACGACAAAGAACTCGACCGCCAGCGTGCCGATGTAATCCATTTTCTGCGCGATGCCTTCGGCGATTTCCTCGGCATTGCCAGCAAGACAGCCCGAGGTGCGGGCCGGCACAATGCTGACATCAAGGATGCCCTTGCGATGACTGTTCTCGGCGGTTGGGAAGCACTTTACCTTGCCCGCTTCGTCGCGCGCGAGCACGACGGAAACTTCGTAGTCGAGTTTGAGCTGTTGTTCGAGGACGCACGCTTCGTTGCGGAAGCTGTTCCAGGCGGTGATGGCTTCTTCGCGCGAGTTAACGCGTGCTTGGCCCTTGCCGTCATAGCCGAAACGCGCCACCTTGAGAATGCCCGGGAAGAGGCCAGCGTTGGCGTTCCTGAGATCCGCTGCGCTTCGAATGTCGGCGTGAGGCGCATGCGGAAAACCGTGGCGCTTGAGAAAGGCCTTTTCTTCGCTGCGGTTCTGGCAGGTGCGCACGGCCTCGGCATGCGGACGCACAGTCACAAACTTGGAGAGGAAAGCCAGCGTGTCGGCCGGCACGTTCTCGAATTCGGTGGTGACGGCGACACATTGCCCGGCGAGCCGCTCAAGCGCTGCGGTGTCTTCGTAGTCGGCGGCAATGTGTTGGTCAGCGATCTTGCCGGCGGGACTGTGCGGATCGGGATCGAGCACGACCACGCGATAGCCCATCTCGTGCGCCGCAATGACGAAGAAGCGGCCCAACTGACCGCCGCCAAGCATGCCAAGGGTTGCGGGCGGAAGGATGGTGCTCATGCGGTTTTGGGCAACTCCAAGGTCATGGCCAGCACCTTTTCGCTCTGCTTGGCGCGGAAATCTTCAAGCTTCTCCGCCAGTTCCTTGGCGCGTTTGTCGTTGCCGGTGGCGATGATGGCGACTGCAGCGAGGGCTGCATTGGCCGCACCGGCCTCGCCGATGGCGAAGGTGGCTACCGGCACGCCTTTGGGCATCTGTACGATGGAAAGCAGCGAATCGAGGCCGTTGAGGTGCTTCGAGGGCACCGGCACGCCGAGTATTGGCACGATGGTTTTGGCCGCGAGCATGCCGGGCAGGTGGGCCGCACCGCCGGCACCGGCGATGATGGCCTTGAGATCACGCTCCCTGGCAACGGCGGCATAGTCGTAGAGCAGATCGGGGGTTCGGTGGGCGGAGACGACCTTGGCTTCGTAGGGCACACCAAAGTCTTCCAGCACTTTTGCGGCGGCCTGCATGATGGGCCAGTCAGAATCCGAGCCCATGACGATGCCGACGAGGATATGCGCGTTGCTCATTTCAGTGTTCTTTCTGCGGATGCAAGCGTGTTGGCAAGCAGCATGGTGATGGTCATCGGGCCGACACCGCCGGGCACCGGGGTAATCGCGCCGGCCACTTCCTTGCAGGATTCGAAGTCGACATCGCCGCACAGCTTGCCGTCTGCCGTGCGGTTGATGCCGACGTCAATGACGGTGGCGCCAGGTTTGATCATGTCGCCGGTAATCATCTTGGCGCGACCCACGGCGGCGACGAGGATGTCGGCACGCTTGGTGTGGAAGGCAAGATCTTTCGATTGCGAGTGGCAGACGGTGACGGTGCAGGATTGCGCGAGCAGCAGCATGGCCATCGGCTTGCCGACGATATTGCTGCGGCCGACGATGACAGCCTCGGCGCCCTTGAGTGGCACCTTGGCCGATTCGAGCATTTTCATCACGCCATACGGGGTGCAGGGGATGAAGCGTGGGTTGCCCTGCATCAGCGCACCGACGTTCTCGGCATGGAAACCATCGACGTCCTTGGCCGGGTCGATGGCTTCGAGCACGGCATCGGCGTCGAACTGCTTGGGCAGCGGCAACTGTACGAGGATCCCATGCACGTCCGGGTCGGCGTTCAATTCCGCAATCTTGCCGAGTACCACCATCGGCTCGACATCGCTTGGGTAGACCACCTTGATCGAGCGGAAGCCGGCCTTTTCGCAGGCCATCACCTTGTTTTTGACATAGACCGCCGAGGCCGGGTCTTCGCCGACAAGAATGACGGCGAGACAGGGCGTGATGCCCTGCGTAGCTTTTAGCGCGGTGGCCTTTTCGGCCAGATCGGCACGCACGGCGTCGGCCAGAACCTTGCCGTCGATGATTTGGGCGGTCATGACATTCCTTTCGTCAGGCGGGTACAGGTTCCTGTGCGGCGGCGCGGCCGGCCGCAAAGGCCCTGCGGTTGCGGTCGACCACCGCCTCGCCCTTGCGGGCAAAGCGCGCTTCGATCGAGCGCAACACGACATCCGGGGAGAACGGCAGGTGGTCGGCAATCGCGCCGAGCATGACGGTATTGCCGAGGCGCAGATCGCCGAGTTCGCGGGCGATGATGGCGGCGTTGAAGCTCACGGTATGGACGCCACGGGCGCGCATCTGGCCGATCGGGTCCTCGGGATAGTCGAACAGGCCGATCTCGACCACCGGCGGCACGAAGTGCGCGTCGTTGACCAGCGCCAAGCCGTCGGGGCGCAGATAGTGTGACCAGCGCAGCGCCTCGGCCGCTTCGAAGCCGAGCAGCACATGCACGGTGCCTGGGGCGATCTGCGGTGACAGCACCTTGGGGCCGAAGCGCAGGTGCGAGGTCACCACGCCGCCGCGCTGGGCCATGCCGGCTACTTCGGTCTTCTTGGCGTCGTGCCCTTCGGCGATGGCGGCCTCGGCGAGGATTTCGGTGGCGGTCATTACACCCTGGCCGCCGATGCCGCAGACGAGAATGTTGGTGATGGCGTCGTTCATGGCTGGCTCACTTTTGCACGAGGGGGAAGACGTTGCTGTTTTCGGCCAGAACAATGGCATCGGGTGCGCAGGGTTGCAGACACATGCCGCAGCCGGTGCAGGCGAGCGCGTCGATCATGACGAAAGCGAGATCGACTTCCTTGCCAGAGGGCTTGACCACCTTGTCGCGCCGCGTGACGTGGATGGCCGGGCAGCCGACTTCGATGCAGTTGCCGCATCCGGTACATTTGTCGTCGATGACTTGATAGGCTTGCGTGGCGTGAAATTCATCGACTAGCACGCAGGGGCGATAGGCGATGATGACCGACACTTCCTCGATCTTGGTTTCTTCGCGGATGACCTTGAACAGCGTCGGCAGTTGGTAGGGATCGACCTCGCGAATGCGTTCGGGTTTGACGCCGAGCGCTTCGATCAGCTGGCGGAAATTGATGCGCGGGGCAGGGTTGCCGCGGATGTCGCGGCCGTTGGCCGGCGTGTTCTGGCCGCCCGTCATGCCCACCGTGCCGTTGTCGAGCAGCAGCAGCGTGAAATTGCTGCGGTTGTAGGTGGCGTCGAGCAAGCCCTGCATGCCCATGTGCAGGAAGGTCGAATCGCCGATTACGGCAAGAATCTTCTTGTTGGCATCGGCCGGCCCGCGGCCCTTGTCCATGCCGTGCGCGACGGTAACCGCCGCACCCATGGAGATGGTCGTGTCGAGCGCGTTCCAAGGATGGCCGGCACCGAGCGTGTAGCAACCGATGTCGCCGGACACGATGATGTTCTTGAGCTGCGAGAGGGTGTAGTAGATGCCCATGTGCGGGCAAGAGGCACACAGGGTTGGCGGACGGGGGAAGACCTGCGCCGCCGAGGCGGGCATGGCAGCTGGTGTGGGCAGACCGCCGAGCAGGGATTCGATGGCGGGCTTGAGCACTTGCGGGGCCAGTTCGCCGAGCTTGGGGAGCACGTCCTTGCCGTGGCAATCGATGCCGGCGGCCTTGATCTCGTTCTCAACGATCGGTTCGACTTCCTCGGCCACGACAAGCAGGTCGACCTGCGCGGCGAGCGCGCGCACCTTGTCGAGCGGTAACGGATGGGAGAAGCCGAGCTTCAGCACTGGCGCGTCGGGGAAGGCTTCCTTGACGTGCATGTAGGCTGGTCCGCTGGCGACGAAGCCGACGCGGCGGTCGCTGCCCGGCTCGAATACGTTGAGCGGCGAGGCTTCGGATTCCGCTCGCAAAGTAACGTCACGCTGGAACATCAGCGGGATGCGTCGCCGCGCATGGGTGGGGATCATGACCCAGCGTTCGGGATTTTTCGTATAGCCGGTCGGCGTGTGCGCTACGCGCTCGCCAACGGTGACGACACCCTTGACGTGGCAGATGCGCGCCGTCAGACGAATGATCACCGGCGCCTGGTGCCGTTCGGAGAAGTCGAAGGCGAACTTCGTCATCTCGTAGGCTTCCTGCGAGTCGGACGGTTCGAACACCGGCAGGTGCGCGAAGCGGGCATAAACGCGCGAATCCTGCTCGTTCTGCGACGAGGCCATACCGACATCGTCGGCGACGGCGATCACCATGCCGCCGGAAGTGCCGGTGAGCGTTAGGGTCATCAACGCATCGGCGGCGACGTTTACGCCAACGTGCTTCATCGCGCAGAAGGCGCGCGCGCCCATCATCGAGGCGCCCAGCGCAACCTCCATCGAGACCTTCTCGTTCACCGACCATTCGGCGTAGATGTCCGGATAGGTACAGACGACTTCAAGAATTTCGGTGGAGGGCGTGCCGGGATAGGCGGCGGCGACATTGCAGCCGGCTTCCCAGACGGCACGGGCAACGGCTTCGTTGCCGGAGAGGAGTAGCCTCGATTGGCTCGGGGCGGGCTTCATTTCAGCCATGTTGGCGGCCATGAGTGATCTCGCGAAAAAGGAAACAAAAAAATTAACCCGCGTCCAGGTGGGGCTTTGGCGCAGGTCATGAGGCCGTGATTATCCGGATTCGATGGGCGCGCGTCTATATCTTATCGGGGTTAACATCCTGACTCCATGCGCATTCAACAACTCCGTGAGCGGCTGCGGGCACTCGGCGCTAAGCCCTGCCATGAGGCGCGCGTGCTGCGTGCCTGGCTGCAAGCCCAGCCGCTCGATCGCGGCCGGGTGGCGGCTGGTGATTTCCTGCCAGCCCCCTTGCGCGCTGCGCTTCCCGCCCTGACGGCCGAGCTCGCCGGGCTGGCCTGCCTGCGCTCCGCACATCCGGGGGCGGATGGGTCCTCGCGCCTGCTGGTGAGCCTGACGGATGGGCAGACCATTGAAAGCGTTTTGCTGCTGCGCGATGGGCTGTGTGTTTCTTCGCAGGTGGGCTGCGCGGTGGGCTGTACCTTCTGCATGACCGGCCGCGATGGGCTGCTGCGCCAATTGACCAGTGGCGAAATCGTCGCCCAAGTGGTGCTGGGGCGCAGCCTGCGCCGGGTTAAAAAGGTCGTGTTCATGGGCATGGGCGAGCCGGCGCATAACCTCGACAGCGTCCTCGATGCCATTGAACTGCTCGGCACGCTGGGCAACATCGGCCACAAGAATCTGGTGTTTTCCACGGTCGGCGATGCGCGTGTCTTTGAGCGCCTGCCGCTTGGCATGGTCAAGCCCGCCTTGGCCCTTTCGCTGCACTCGTCACAGGCGGATGTGCGTGCGCAACTGTTGCCGAAGGCGCCACGTATCGAACCGGCCGAACTGGTGGCGCAGGCCGATGCCTACGGGCGCACGACCGGTTATCCGATCCAGTATCAATGGACGCTGATCGAAGGCGTCAATGACACGGATGAGGAAGTGGCCGGGATCGTGCGCCTGCTCAAGGGGCGCTACGGGCTGATGAACTTTATTCCCTACAACAAGACCGAATCTCCCGGTCTGCCGGGTGCCATGAACTTCCGCCGGCCGACCGCCGAACGTATTACAGAGATCGCGCAGCAGTTGGCCAATCACGGCATCCTGACCAAGCTGCGCCAGTCAGCCGGGCAGGATGTCGAAGGCGGTTGTGGGCAATTGCGGGCGCGGTATCCCGAGTATGCGAGTGAGCCTGTGCCCATGGTGATGGAGCGTGGGGTTTGAATCAGCGTATGGTCAGGTGCATGACACCGTTGGCCTGACGTATTTCTATGCGACGTAGCACACTCATGCCCAGCAAGGCATCGACTGCCATGTTGGGGACGATGCTGATTTCCGTGTCTTCAAACTGGAACTGACCAAGCACGATGGGGACGCCGGTTGCCGTACAGACATCGACTTGCCCGTTGGCCGTTTCGCTCCGCTTGCCCGGGGTGCAGTGGTAGATACCCGCCTCCTGTGCAAAACGGCGGGAAATGACGACCGAGGATGCGCCCGTGTCGACCAGGAAGATTGCGGGGTGGCCGTTGATCTTGCCCTCAACCCGGTAGTGTCCTTGCTCGTCCGCATGCAATTCGATGGACGTGCCTGCCTGCGGTGGCGGGGCGATGGCCGGCACTTCTGGCGCTTGCGCTATTTGTGCTGTTGGAACAGCCGATGCAACAGATTCGACCGTAGCGGGTTCAGCAGGTTTGGCCGGCTCAATCGGCTCCTGAAAGGTCAGGTACAACAGCAGAAATACCAGCGCGATGGCGCAGCCAAGAAAGAGCCGCACCGGCCAGGTGCTGCGGCCCGGTGTGACGATGTTTCCTGGCGCCGTTCTGCCAGCGCCGACTTTTTCGGGACTCAGTTTTCCTCCGGCACCATCTTGATTGCCCCGCAGGGACACTCGGCCACACACACGCCGCAGCCCTTGCAGTAGTCGTAGTTGAACTCGAAACGCTTGCCGGGGCCGAGCTTGATGACGGCGTTGTCGGGGCAGACGCCGTAGCAGTTGTCGCACTCGAAGCAGTTGCCGCAACTGAGGCAGCGACGCGCTTCGAACAGGGCGTTGGTTTCATCGAGGCCGCCGACGACTTCCTCGAAGGTGGATTGGCGGCGCAGGATGTCGAGCGTTGGGCGCACGACGTGGGGCGCTTCGGAGTAGTACCAGGTGTTGAGCTTCTCTATGCCGGCGATTTCGTGTTTGGGCGGCGGCACATAGGTTTCGCCCTTGAGCCAGGCGTCGATGTGGCGCGCGGCTTTCTTGCCGTGGCCGACGCCGACAGTAACGGTGCGCTCGGAGGGCACCATGTCGCCACCGGCAAAGATGCCGGCGTGGCCGGTCATCATGTTGGGGCCAACTTGCACGGTGCCGTCTTTCACGTCGAGGCCGGGCACGCCGTCGAGCAGGCCAAGATCGACATCCTGGCCGAGCGCCAGCACCACCGAATCGGCCGCGAGCGTTTCGAATTCACCGGTCGGTTGCGGGAAGCCCTTGTCGTCGAGGGCCATCTTCTCGATGGTGATCTCGCCTTCTTCGGCCTGCTTGATGGTGGACAGCCACTTGACCATCACGCCTTCCTGCAGCGCTTCTTCGATCTCGAAATCATGGGCCGGTGCCTTGTCGCGGGTGCGGCGATAGACGATGATCGGCTCGGCACCCATGCGCTTCACCGAGCGCGCGACGTCGATCGCCGTGTTGCCGCCGCCATAGACAACGACACGGCGGCCGAGCATCGGCTTCTCTTCACCTTCCATCGAACGCAGTACCGAAATCGCGTCGACCACCTTGGCGGCCGTACCGGCAGGAATGTAGGCCCGCTTGCCGATGTGCGCACCGACGGCGAGGAAGGCAGCGTCGAACTTGCCGGCTTTCATTGATTCATCAATGTTCGACACCTTGGCATTCAGCGTGATGGTCACGCCCAGATTGACGATGCGCTGTACCTCGGCCTCGATCACGTCGCGTGGCAGGCGATACTTGGGAATGCCGAAGCGCATCATGCCGCCGGCGAACGGACCGGCTTCCTGAATCTCGACCGTGTGGCCGAGTCGCGCCAGATGATAGGCGGCGGAAAGTCCCGAGGGGCCGGCGCCAACGACCAGTACGCGCTTGCCCGATTGGGTGGCTGGCTTGACGAATTGCCAGTTGCGCTTGATCGCCTCGTCGCCGAGGAAGCGTTCGATTGAATTGATGCCGACGGCGGAGTCCACATGCTGACGGTTGCAGGCGCCCTCGCAGGGGTGGTAGCAGACGCGGCCCATGATCGCGGGCAGCGGATTGTTTTCGGTCAGCGAGCGCCACGCGGCTTCATAGTCGCCGCTCTCGGCATGGAACAGCCAGCCTTGAATGTTCTCTCCCGCCGGGCAGGTGGCATTGCAGGGCGGCAGACGGTCGAGATAGACCGGCTTGTAGGTGCGCCAGGAACCGGTGCGGTTGGCGAGTGAAGAACCGGGGTCGAGGGTAATGGCAAAGGGTTTTTCCATCACACACCCTCCAACAGTTTGTATTTGCGGATATTGCGGTCGGCAAGCGCCTGCAGCTTGGCGATGACCGCGACATTCGGCTGTTTGCCGAACAGGTGGGCGTAGCGTTTCTGCGGCTTGAGATAGTCTTCCACCGGCAGTTGGCGCCGTATCGCCAGCGCCGACTTTATCTCGCCGTGTTCGGCCTCGAACACGGGAAAGATGCCGGTTTCCTTGGCCAGACGCGCCATCTTGATCGTCTCGTTCGAATACGTTCCCCAGCCGAGTGGACACGGGACGAGGATGTGGATATAGCGTGCGCCGCGAATCTCCATGGCGCGGCGCACCTTGGCTTCGAGGTCGCGCAGGTCAGCGACCGTCGCGGTGGCGACGTAGGGAATCTCATGGGCCATGGCGATGGCCGGCAGGAACTTGCCCTGGCCAAAGGCGTTACCGGGCTCCGGGCCGACGGCCATGGTGGTGGCGGTGCGCGCCGCCGGTGGCGTGGCGCTGGAACGCTGCACGCCGGTGTTCATGTAGCCGCCGTTGTCATAGCAGATGTAGAGCACGTCGTCATTGCGCTCGAACATGCCGGACAAACAGCCGAAGCCGATGTCCGTGGTGCCACCGTCGCCGCCCTGGGCTACGACACGGATTTCCTGCGCGCGCGGATTCTTCTTCTGCTTGATTTTCAGCGCGGCGGCGATGCCGGTGGCGACGGCGGCGGTGTTGCCGAACAGCGAATGAATCCATGGAATCTGCCAGCTCGTTTCCGGATACGGCGTCGAAAAGACTTCAAGGCAGCCGGTGGCGTTGGCGGCAATGAGTTGGCCTTGTGTCGCCTCCATTGCGGCGTCGATCGCGTAACGCGCGCCGAGTGCCTCGCCGCAACCCTGACAGGCACGGTGGCCGGAGTTGATCGAGTTGAAGCGTTTGCCACTGGCCTGCACGCTGCGCTCTTCGGGCGCAAGCAGGCGGTTGCCGACGGTGAAGGTGCCGGTCTGGTAGAACTTGACGGGTTGGAAACTCATTGTGGTCTCCTTGTGATCAATAGTTGCGCGCGCCGACGATGCCGGCATCGCGCAGCAAGGCCTCGGCCACCGGGCCGGTCTTGCGGTGGGTTTTCTCGCGCTCGATCTGCTTGTTGACCGCTTTCCAGTCAAGATCGAGGAAGGTCACCAGATCCAGTTCATCGCGCCCGGCCTTGTCGAGCATGGCAGTGAGCGATTTCATCGTAATGGCGCGGCCGCCCAGGCCGGCAATGACGGTGTAGCCTTTCAGCCCCATGCTGGTGACGGCCATGCGCACGTTGGTGGCGACGATGCCGCCAATGCCGACGGCAAGGCTCTTTTCCAGCACGACAAAGCGTTTGCAGTCTTTCAGCGCGGCGGCCACGGCGACCAGTGGGAAGGGGCGGAAGCTGATGATGCCGAGCACGCCAATCTTGTGTCCGGCCTCACGCATCTCATCCACCGTGTCCTTGAGCGTGCCGAGCACCGAGCCCATCGCGATGACGATGGTGTCGGCATCTTCGCAGCGGTAGGGGCGGATCAGGCCGCCGGAGTCGCGCCCGAAAATCTCCTTGAACTCGGCGGCGAGTTGCGGGATGCGCTCCAGCGCCTGCACCTGTCTGGCGTGTGCGAGGTAGCGCACTTCCATGAACGCCTCGGGGCCGACCATCGCGCCGATGGACACCGGTTCGGCCGGATCAAGTACCTGGCGCGGCTCGTAGGCGGGCAGGAAGGCATCGACCTGTGCCTGCATCGGCATATCGACGCGCTCGTAGGCGTGGGTGAGGATGAAGCCGTCCATGCACACCATCACCGGCAGCGAGATTTCCTCAGCGAGCTTGAAGGCCTGAATGTGCAGGTCGAGCGCTTCCTGGTTGGTCTCGGCGAACAGTTGTAGCCAGCCGCAGTCACGCATCGAGAGCGAGTCGGAGTGGTCGTTCCAGATGTTGATTGGCGCGCCGATGGCACGGTTGGCCACCGTCATGACGATCGGCAGGCCGAGGCCGGACGCATTGAACACCGCCTCGGCCATGAACAACAGACCCTGCGAAGCGGTCGCCGTGTAGGTGCGCGCGCCGGTCGCCGACGAGCCGATGGCGACGCTCATCGCGGCAAATTCGGATTCGACATTGATGAACTCGCAGTCGGCCAGCGTTTCGTCCTTGACCATCTCGCCGAGCCCTTCGACGATGTGGGTCTGCGGCGAGATCGGGTAGGCGCAAATGACTTCGGGGCGACACAGCGCCACGGCCTCGGCGACGGCGTGGGAACCTTCACACTGTTTAAGCATGGACGGCCTCCATTTCTGCCTTGACGATGTTGTAAGCCTCGGTGGCGGCGGCGATGTTGCCGGCGGCAATCTTGCCGGAGAATTTTTCCTCAATGGCCTTGATCACCGATTCCAGCCGGATCAGCCCCGAGATCGCCGCAAAGCCACCCAGCAGCGGCACGTTGGGCAGCGGCCGGCCGACATGCTTGAGCGAGAGGTCAGTGGCCGCCACGGTGCACAGCCGTTCGGCATGATGGTGCTTGATGAGGTCCGCCAGCCCGAGTTCTTCGAAGCTCTTGTTGGTGTTGATCAATATGTAGCCGTCCGGCTTGAGGCCGGCAAAGCAATCGACCTGGTGCAGCAGCGTCGGGTCCTGAATGATCAGCGCATCGGGCGCCATGATCGGCTCGCGCAGGCGGATCTCCTTGTCGTCGATACGGCAGAAGGCGACCACGGGGGCGCCGGTGCGTTCGGAACCAAAACTGGGAAAGGCCTGCGCGTGACGACCTTCGTCGAAGGCGGCGATCGAGAGCATTTCGGTCGCCGTAACGACCCCCTGACCGCCCCGGCCGTGAATACGGACCTGGAACATTGCTTCCTCCTAACTTATATGTTTCGGGTCATTCTGGCCGGCATGTGTTGCACGCGCGTTGCAGTGCCCGATTGCGACGCACAGTGTAACGCTTTAGCGAATCGCTGCGCGGCGAGCCGGAAATGTCGGCGCTGGTGAGACGGCGTTATGGCAAAATTCTTCAACATCAGTCTGGCAGCCTTCGTGCCGACATGAGTCCAAGGAGTTATGCAATGAAACCCAAAATCAAGCCACGAAACCCCTTCGTGGCCCTCGCCAAGTTCCGTAAGGCGGGTTCCCACGAAAAGCCGGCAAAATCCCTGCGCCGGAAGGAAAAGCAAACCCTGGCGAAGACCGCCAAGCAATCGCCGGAGTCATGGCACAACCGTATTTCAAGTGGATGCGGTTCTGCGATGATTTCGGCGGGTTGAATTCAAGGGGCGAAGCTGCCGTTCAGCGGTGCGATACCTAACGCTGACTCTCGGCCAGCAAGAGTCCTTGGGCTTCAAGCCGCGAATGCGTGCTTCAGACGGATTGCAGCCGGTCAGATTTTTCGCCTCGCTGACTCCTGGCTGGCCACAATCCAAGCCTTCAGTCTGCGCGCGAATTTGTCGGCATTGTGTCCGAAAACAATGTCCGAAACAATGCTCTTGATACCATTGCGGTAGCGTGATAGAGTGAGCCCATGCGAGTCGTTGCCATCTCTACCTTGCGGGCGTTCTGGGAGTCACACCCGGACGCCGAAACGCCGTCGCGGTCTTGGTACGCCTTGGTCAGTCGGGCAATCTGGAAGAGTCCAGCCGACATCAAGGATGCCTATCGGAATGCCAGCTTTACGGGCAACAACCGGGTGGTGTTCAACATCAAGGGCAATGACTATCGCCTGGTAGTTGCGGTTCGCTACAGCCAAGGTCTGATGTTTGTCCGGTTCATTGGCACGCATCGCCAGTACGACAGGATTGACGTTGAGACGATTTGAAGGAGACAGATATGGAACTGAAGCCAATTCGCACCAAGAAGGAATATCAGGCAGCACTGGCAGAGGCCGAACTTCTGTGGGATGTCCCTGCCAAGTCACCCGAGGCTGACCGGCTGGAAGTGCTCACCCTGCTGATTGAGCTATACGAGCGCCAGCATTTCCCGATTGCCGATCCCGACCCCATCGACTTTCTGGCGCATGTTATGGAAGCCAGAGGGATGACGCGTAAAGACCTCGAACCCTACATCGGGCCACGCGGACGGGTATCGGACATCCTGAACCGTATTCGTCCGCTGTCACTGGAGATGATTCGGAGATTGTCTGCAGGTCTGAAGCTGCCTGCCGAGGTATTAATTCGTCCCTACCATTTGCGCCACGAGGCAGAAGAACTGGCAGCCGCTTGAGCATTTCATGATGGGCTGTCTGTGGTGAGTCGGTCTGTATGACTGCTCGACTCAGGTAAGCTGCCCCTCGGAGCCTCGCCAACTTGTGCCGGCCAACGTCAGCACCCGCTGCACTGCCGACGCTGACGGGAAAAACCTGAACGGATCTTCAGGGTCGGCAGTTCGCATTCGCCGGCTAAATGTCGGCGCTGGCAGGACGGCGACATGCAAAAGCACAACGCCCCTTTTCGTGCTACGTTTTCCTGCACTGCCGGGATAGGTTGCAGTACCCGTGCCGATTCGGGACTGGCAAGCGGCGCTGACTCGCTCTACTATCCAGACTGAAGAACAGATGGTACTGCGCGCATGAACCCCGTCCTCGACTACCACGAACGCTCCAAGCATCACCTGGATCACTATGCGCCCGGCCCGGGTGGTTTGGATTGGGCCACGCAACCCGATCCATTCCGCCGCTATAGTGGTGCGCTGGAACTGCAACTGCCCTTGCTGGCGAGTGAGTTGCCGATTTGCTGGGACGACTTGTTCGAACCCGCCAAGGTGCCGCCGCAGCCGCTGAATGCGGAAAATCTGGCGAATTTGTTGCAGCTATCCTTGGGCCTGTCGGCCTGGAAATCCTTCGCCGGCAATCGCTGGGCCTTGCGCTGCAATCCTTCCAGCGGCAATCTGCACCCCACCGAGGCATACCTGATTTGCCCCGATTTGCCGGAACTGCCGGCCGGCGTCTATCACTACCGACCGGATCAGCATTGCCTCGAAAAGCGCGCCGCCGCAACGCTCACATGGCCGGGGGGCGTCCTGCTGGCTCTCACCGGCATCCACTGGCGCGAGGCATGGAAATACGGCATGCGCGCCTTCCGCTACTGCCAGCACGATTGTGGTCATGCCCTGGCGGCAATTTCCTATGCTGCCGCCACGCTCGGGTGGCCGGTGCGGCTGCTGACCGACTGGGGCGATGACGCGATCGTCGCCTTGACCGGTGTGGATCGTGCGGAAGATTTCACGGCGGCCGAGACCGAGGCGCCGGAGGCGCTGCTGTGGATCGGGTCGGGCGTGGTGCCAAGCCGTGCGCAGGTGCTCGCCCTGTTGGCAGACGCAGCGTGGAGCGGTCATGCCAACGCCCTCAGCCCCGAGCATCGCGATTGGCCGGACATTCATGCGGTGGCGGCCGCCACGTACCAACGCGGCGGCGGCGCCACGCTTGAGCCGGTCGGCCTATCCACGTCACTGCGCACATCGCTGCCCGCGTTGGCCCCGGCCTCGTCCGAGCCGGTCAGCCAGATCATCCGCCGTCGCCGTTCCGCCCAGGACTTCGATGGCGTGACCGCGATCAGCGCGCAGCGCTTCTACCGCATGCTCGACGCCCTGATGCCGCGTGCCGGCCTGCCGCCATGGGCGATGCTGGATCAGACGCCGAGCGTTCATCCGGTCTTGTTCGTGCACCGCGTGGATGGCTTGGAACCCGGCATTTACTGCCTGCCGCGTAGCGGGGCGGCGTTGGATGATTTGCCTACCGCGATGCGCACGGATTGGCTATGGGCACCGGTTCCCGGCTGCCCGGAACATCTGCCGCTGCATCTGCTGGCGCCCCTCGATGCGCGCCCGTTCGCCCACACCGTGTCATGCCATCAACGCATCGCCGCCGATTCTGCCTTTGCGCTGGCCATGCTGGCGCGCTTCGACGACATCGACGCGACGCACCCCTGGCGCTACCGCCGGCGCTTTTGGGAGGCCGGCATGCTCGGCCAGACGCTTTACCTGGAGGCGGAAGCCGCTGGCGTTCAGGGCACCGGCATCGGCTGCTACTTCGATGACGAAGTGCATCGCGCTCTCGGCATCGACACCACGCGCTTTCAGGATATCTACCACTTCACTGTCGGCGGCGCCGTGGTCGACTCACGGCTCGGCAGTGAGCCGGCCTACGCGCATCTTGGCGCTATTAAGCGACGCCGGGTTTAGCGCATGATCGCGCATGTGCTGGGGCGACAGCGCTACGCTGGCTTTGATGGTTGGCTTTGCGTCACACTGTTCAAGTAGAGATGTCAGCGTGATGGTTTTCAGATAATGATGCAGATGTTGATTGGCTTGGCACCATACGCTGTGAGCCTTTTCCCCATCCCCGGCATGCACCTCAGGACAGTCGCAGCTATCGAGTTTTTCCTCATCAACGGCTGCGACGATGTCGGCAACGGTAATTGTTGCCAGGTGCTTGTTCAGGCGATACCCGCCGCCAGGACCGCGAAAGCTGTCAACGATACCCCGTAGCCGTAAGCGCCTGAATAACTGCTCAAGGTATGACACCGAGATTCCCCGGCGTTCCGCCACGTCGGCCAGAGAAACCGGTCGCGCGGCCTCGTGTGTCGCAATATCAATGAGTGCGGCGATTGCGATACAGCTTTTGGTCTTTATGATCACGTTGCCATCCTCTTCTTTCTTGCAGTAAATAGACACTGTCACAGTGGTCATATTCTGCAAAGTTGCTGACATGCAGGAAATACCGGGGTGCCGCTATTCTCACTACCCCGTTACCGGTATCGTCTCCGGCCGGATAGGTTGATATGTTGCAGTGCCCGATTGCGAGCAGCGGTGTAACGCTTTACCATGCGTCACGTTTGCCTACCCGGCAGATGCTCATCCACGTGCTGCATGTCACCCGTGCCGCACATCTATAACAACTCCATCAGGAGAAGACATGTCCGAGATTCACCCTGGCGCGGCCACCGTTTTTGCCGCCCATGGTCACGATGGTGACCCGCAGGAAACCCGCGAGTGGCTTGATGCCCTCGAAGCCGTGATCGAAGAAGTCGGCCCCGAACGCGCCCACTTCCTCATCGAAAAGTTGATCGAGCTGGGCCACCGCGCCGGCATCAACATCCCCTATTCGGCCAATACCGATTACGTCAATACGATCCCCGTCGACCGCCAGCCCCTCGCGCCCGGCGACTATGCCATCGAGAACCGCATCCGCTCCTATATTCGTTGGAATGCGCTGGCCATGGTGCTGCGCGCCAACAAGGGCGATTCGAATCTGGGCGGCCATATCGCCAGCTTTGCTTCGGCGGCGACGCTCTACGATGTCGGCTTCATCCATTTCTGGCATGCGCCGTCAGAGAATCACGGTGGCGACCTGATTTTCATTCAGGGACACTCGGCCCCAGGCATCTATGCACGCGCCTTTCTGCTCGGCCGCTTCACGGAAGCGCAACTGGATGGATTCCGGCAGGACGTGGACGGCAAGGGCATCACCTCCTATCCGCATCCGTGGCTGATGCCGGATTTCTGGCAGTTCCCGACCGTCTCGATGGGCCTCGGCCCGCTGCAGGCGATCTATCAGGCGCGCTTCATGAAATACATTCACGACCGGGGGCTGGCGCAGACCGTCGGCCGCAAGGTGTGGGCCTTCATGGGCGACGGCGAGACCGACGAAGTCGAGAGCCTTGGCGCGATCGGCATGGCCGGGCGCGAGAAGCTCGACAACCTGATCTTCGTCGTCAACTGTAACCTGCAGCGCCTCGACGGCCCGGTGCGCGGCAACGGCAAGATCATCCAGGAACTGGAAGCCGATTTTCGCGGCGCCGGCTGGAACGTCATCAAGGTCGTCTGGGGCAGCTACTGGGACGCGCTGCTGGCGCAGGACAAGCATGGCCTGTTGCGCAAGCGCATGGCCGAGTGTGTCGACGGCGACTACCAGACTTTCAAGTCGAAGGATGGCGCCTATGTGCGCGAGCATTTCTTCAACACGCCGGAACTCAGGGCGATGGTGGCCAACTGGTCGGACGAAGACATCTGGCGTTTGAACCGTGGCGGTCACGACCCGCACAAGGTGTTTGCCGCCTATCAGGCCGCCGTCAATCACACCGGCCAGCCGACGGTGATTCTTGCCAAGACCATCAAGGGCTACGGCATGGGCGAATCGGGCGAAGCGCAGAACATCACCCATCAGCAGAAGAAGATGGGCACGACCTCGCTCAAGGCCTTCCGCAACCGCTTCAGGTTGCCGATTACCGACGAGGAACTGGAAACGCTGCCCTACCTGAAGTTCCCCGACGGTTCGCCCGAGCTGGAATACATGCGCGGCCATCGCGAGGCGCTCGGTGGTTATCTGCCGCAGCGTCGCCGCCGTGTAGAGCCCATGCCGGTGCCGGCGCTGGCGGCTTTTGAGCCGCTGCTGAAGGCATCGGGCGAGGGGCGTGAAGTGTCGACGACGATGGCCTTCGTGCGCATCCTCAACACGCTGATCAAGGACAAGCAGATTGGCAAGCGCATCGTGCCGATTGTGCCGGACGAATCGCGCACCTTCGGCATGGAGGGCCTGTTCCGCCAGATCGGCATTTGGAACCAGGAAGGCCAGAAGTATGTGCCGCAGGACGCCGAC
The DNA here is from genome assembly GCA_030681195.1 of Rhodocyclaceae bacterium. Classification (GTDB taxonomy): domain Bacteria; phylum Pseudomonadota; class Gammaproteobacteria; order Burkholderiales; family Rhodocyclaceae; genus Sulfuricystis. Next base: position 363,634 of record JAUXXJ010000004.1, on the reverse strand, counting down.
CAGTTGATGTTCTACAAGGAATCGAAGGACGGCCAGATCCTCCAGGAAGGCATCAACGAGGCCGGTGCGATGGCTGACTGGATTGCTGCCGCGACAAGCTACTCGACGCACGGCGTGCAGATGATTCCCGTCTACATCTTCTATTCGATGTTTGGCCTGCAGCGCACCATGGACTTGTGCTGGGCGGCGGGCGACTCGCGGGCGCGCGGCTTCCTCGTTGGCGGCACCGCCGGGCGGACAACGCTCAACGGCGAAGGCCTGCAGCACGAGGATGGTCATTCGCACATCCTCGCCGCGACGATTCCCAACTGCATTTCCTACGACCCCACGTTCAGCTACGAAGTGGCGGTGATCGTGCAGGACGGCCTGCGGCGCATGGTGGCCGAGCAGGAGGATGTGTTCTATTACCTCACGGTGATGAACGAGAACTACGAGCACCCGGCCATGCCCGAGGGGGTCGAGCAGGACATCCTCAAGGGCATGTACCTGTTCCGCAAGGGCGCCGCGACCAACGGTCCGCGCGTGCAGTTGCTCGGTTCGGGCACGATCTTCCGCGAGGTGATCGCGGCGGCGGAGATGCTGCAAAACGACTGGGGCGTGGCGGCCGATCTGTGGTCCGCGACCAGTTTCAACGAGATGGCGCGCGACGGTCACAACTGCACCCGCTTTCATATGCTGCATCCGGGCGAGCCGCGCCCCGTCTGCCATGCCAAGGGATTGCTGGCGGATACGCGTGGGCCGATTGTCGCGGCGACCGACTACACGCGTATGTACGCCGAGCAGATTCGTCCCTTCATCACCGAAGGCGGGCGGCGTTACACGGTGCTTGGTACGGATGGTTTCGGTCGTTCCGATACGCGCGAACAGTTACGGCGCTTCTTCGAGGTGGATCGCTATTTCGTCACTATCGCGGCGCTGTCCTCGCTGGCGGACGACGGCGCCATCGAGACGAAGATCGTGGCCGACGCCATCGCGAAATACGGCCTCGATCCGAGCAAACCGAATCCGGTGGGGGTGTGATCATGATCGACATCAAGGTACCCGACATCGGTGATTTCAAGGATGTGCCGGTCATCGAGATTCACGTCAAGCCGGGCGATACGGTCAAGGCTGACGATTCGCTCGTCACGCTGGAATCGGACAAGGCGACGATGGATGTGCCGGCCCCGGTGGCCGGTGTGGTGAAGGAAATCAAGGTTGCGATTGGCGACAAGGTGGCGGAAGGTAGTGTCATCGTGGTGCTGGAGGAGGGTGTGGCGAGCGAAGTCAAACCCGCCACACCGGCACCGGTCGCCGCGCCAGCGCCTGCAGTTGCCGTACCCCATGCGGGGCATTTCATCTCACCAGCGCCGACAATCCAGGCGCCACCCGCTACCGTTCCGCCAGCGACAGGCGCCGCGCCGCCGACGGCGAGCATTGCCATACTGCCGCCGGCGGTACACATTCCCACGCCCGCCGAAGTCGTCGCCGAGATGGACGGTATCAAGCCGCATGCCTCGCCCTCGGTGCGGCGCTTTGCCCGCGAGCTGGGCGTCGACGTGGCGAAGGTGAAAGGCAGCGGGCCGAAGGGGCGCATCACGCAGCAGGACGTGCAGGGCTTTGTGAAGGGCGTCCTGTCGGGCGCAGGTGCCGTCCTGCCAGCGCCGACTTCTGGTGGCGGCTTTGATCTATTGCCCTGGCCGAAAGTCGACTTCGCCAAGTTCGGCCCGGTCGAGGTCAAGCCGCTGTCGCGCATCAAGAAGATTTCCGGCCCGAACCTCGCGCGCAACTGGGTGATGATCCCGGCGGTGACCTACCACGAGGATGCCGACATTACCGATCTGGAAGCGCTGCGCGTCCAGCTCAACAAGGAAAGCGAAAAGTCGGGCGGCACCAAGGTGACGATGCTGGCCTTCATGATCAAGGCTTGCGTCGCCGCGCTGAAGAAGTATCCCGATCTCAACTCCTCGCTGGATGGTGAGAGTCAGGTCTACAAAAACTACTGGCACATCGGCTTCGCTGCCGACACGCCGAACGGCCTGATGGTGCCGGTGCTGAAGAACGCCGACCAGAAGGGCGTGTTCGAGATCGCGCAGGAAACGTCAGAGCTGGCGAAGAAAGCGCGCGAAGGCAAGCTGCCGCCCGCTGACATGCAAGGCGCGACCTTCACCATCTCCAGCGTCGGCGGCATCGGCGGCACCGCCTTCTCGCCGATCGTCAATGCGCCGGAAGTGGCGATTCTCGGCATCAGCAAATCCGCGATGAAGCCGGTGTGGGATGGCAAAGCCTTCGTGCCGCGCCTGATCGTGCCGCTGTCGCTCTCGGCCGATCATCGCGTCGTCGATGGTGCGCTGGCCACGCGCTTTAACGCCACTCTAGCCCAGTTACTTTCCGACTTCCGCAGGGTGATGCTATGAGCCAGATCGAAGTCAAAGTACCGGACATCGGCGACTTCAAGGACGTTCCGGTGATCGAGATTCACGTCAAGCCGGGCGATGTGGTGAAGGTGGATGAGTCGCTCGTCACGCTCGAATCGGACAAGGCGACCATGGATGTGCCCAGCCCGGCAGCGGGGACGGTGAAGGAGATCAAAGTTGCGTTGGGCGACAAGGTCGCCGAGGGACATCTGATCGTGTTGCTGGAGTCCTCATCTGCTGCTGCGCCGACTCCCGCACCTGCCGTCCCGCCAGCGCCGACTTCTTCAACCGCCGATATCGAATGCGAGATGCTCGTCCTCGGTGCCGGCCCCGGCGGTTATTCCGCCGCCTTCCGCAGTGCCGATCTTGGCATGCAGACGGTACTGGTCGAACGCTATGCGACGCTCGGCGGCGTCTGCCTCAACGTCGGCTGCATTCCCTCGAAGGCGTTGCTGCATGTCACTGCCGTGATGGACGAAGCGCAGCATCTCGGTGTTGCGGGTGTCACGTTCGCCGCGCCGCAGGTCGACATCGACGCCTTGCGGGCGCACAAGGAAAAGGTCGTCGGCAAGCTCACCAGCGGTTTGGCGGGCATGGCCAAGGCCCGAAAAGTGGAAGTGGTGCAGGGGGTGGGTCAGTTTGTCGATGCCCATCACATGGCCGTCGCAACGGCTGATGGCACGAAGACCATCCGCTTTGCGAAGTGCATCATCGCGGCCGGTTCGCAGGCGGTGCACCTGCCATTTCTTCCCGACGATCCGTGCATCGTCGATTCCACCGGCGCGCTCGAATTGCGCACCCGGCCGGAAAAGATGCTGGTGATCGGTGGCGGCATCATCGGCCTGGAAATGGCGACGGTGTATTCGACGCTGGGCGCCAAGGTTGATGTTGTGGAAATGCTCGACGTCCTGATGCAGGGGCCGGACCGCGATGCCGTCAAGGTCTGGGAAAAGCAGAACAGCCAGCGCTTTGACAAGATCATGTTGAAGACGAAAACCACCGCCGTCGAGGCAAAGGACGATGGCCTCTGGGTCAAGTTCGAAGGCGAAAACGCGCCGGCCGAACCGCAACGCTACGACCTGATCCTGCAAGCCGCCGGCCGCAGCCCGAACGGCAAGAAGATCGGTGCTGACAAGGCCGGCGTGAACGTGAACGAGCGCGGTTTTATTCCGGTCGACAGCCAGATGCGTACCAATGTGTCGCACATCTTCGCCATTGGCGACATCGTCGGCAACCCCATGCTGGCGCATAAGGCGGTGCATGAGGCGCATGTGGCCGCCGAAGCCGCCGCCGGACAGAAAGCGTACTTCGATGCAACGGTGATTCCGAGCGTGGCCTACACCCACCCGGAAGTGGCCTGGGTCGGCCTCACCGAAACGCAGGCGAAAGAAGCCGGTCGCCAGGTTGAGGTGGCGAAGTTTCCGTGGGCGGCTTCTGGTCGCGCCATCGCCAATGGGGCGGACTACGGTTTCACCAAACTGCTGTTCGATGTGGAAACCCATCGCATCGTCGGCGGCACGATTGTTGGCCCGAGCGCGGGTGACATGATTGGCGAGATCTGTTTGGCTATCGAGATGGGCGCCGATGCGCTGGATATTGGCAAAACCATCCACCCGCACCCTACGCTGGGCGAAAGCATCGGCATGGCGGCGGAAGTGGCGCATGGCTCCTGTACCGACCTGCCGCCGATGAAGAAACGGTAAAAGTCGGCTTTGGCGGGACGGCGGGTGGCGCCGCCGAGCCAGATGGTCAGGCCACCACCAGCGCCTGCTCGATGTCTGCGAGCAAATCCTCAAGATCCTCCAGCCCGGCGGAAATCCTTACCAGTCCTTCGCTGATCATGTGGGCGGCGCGCTCTTCCGGGGTGTAGAACGAGTGGGTCATGCTGGCCGGGTGCTGGGCGAGGCTTTCGGCATCGCCCAGGCTGACGGCACGGGTGACGAGTTGCAAGGCGTTCATGAACCGGCGTCCCGCCTCGATGCCGCCCTTGAGTTCAAACGCGATCATGCCGCCCGGCAGTTTCATCTGCCGGCGGGCGAGTTCAAGCTGCGGAAAAGACGGCAGCCCGGGGTAATGGCAGACCGCTACCTTGGGGTGGTTCGCCAGGAATTCGGCGATGCCCTGTGCGTTTTCAGTGTGCCGGTGCATGCGCAGCGACAGGGTTTTGATCCCGCGCAGCACCAGGAAGGCATCCTGCGAAGACAGCACGGCGCCGGTCATGTCCTTGATGCCATAGAAGCGCACCTGATCGAGGGATTCCTTCGGGCCGACGATGGCACCCGCAATCAGGTCGCCGTGGCCGCCCAGGTATTTCGTGGCCGAGTGGACGACGTAGTCTGCGCCCAGTTCGATCGGGCGTTGGAGGTAGGGCGTGCAATAGGTGTTGTCGACCACGACCTTGGCGTCGTGGCGATGGGCGATGGCGGCAATCGCGGCGATATCGACCAGGCGCATGTTGGGATTCGCCGGCGATTCGAAGAACACGAGCTTCGTGGCCGTATTGATGGCGCGCTCTAGATTCGCCGGCACGGTGAGATCGATGTGGGTGATCTTGACGCCGAACTTGGCCAGCCCATGGTTGAAGAAGCCGAAGGTGCAGCCGTACAGCGTCTTGTCAGCAATGATCTCGTCGCCGGGTTGCAGCAGCGTCCACAGCAGTGACGTCGTCGCCCCCATGCCAGAGGCAGTAACCAATGCTGCCTCGCCGCCTTCAAGATCGGCGATGCGCTGTTCGAGCAGTACCGTCGTCGGATTGCCGACACGCGAATAGACAAATCCCGCCTGCTCGCCGGCGAAGCGCGCCGCGCCATCTTCTACGGTCGGGAAGGTGTAGGTGGAGCTGAGATACACGGGCGGGTTGAGCGATCCATGGCCGGCGTAGGGATCGTAGGCGTGGTGAATCGCCCGGGTCGAAAACCCTTTCCTGGCAGTTTTTGTGTCGGTCATGGGCCTCTCCTTGCCGTGGTTGTGAGTGCCGGAGGGGTGATGCGCCGGCTTGTTGGTGAAATGATAATCGTGAATGCCGTATACTTGCTCTGCTGATAACAAGCCCGGCACGACCGGGCGTCTTTTTTAAGGAGGCAGAATATGAGCATGACCCAGGACGAACTCAAGCAGGCCGTGGCCCAGGCGGCGGTGGATTACGTGGCCGCGAACGTGCCGGCGGGTAGCATCGTCGGCGTCGGTACGGGCTCGACGGCCAATTTCTTTATTGATGCGCTGGCGAAGATCAAGGAGCGTATCAGCGCTACCGTGGCCAGTTCCGAGGCGACCAAGAAGCGGCTCGAAGGCCATGGCATCAAGGTGCTTGACCTGAACGACGTGACGCGCATGCCGGTGTATGTCGATGGCGCTGACGAGATCACCGCGCAGTTAGAGATGGTCAAGGGCGGCGGTGGTGCGCTGACGCGCGAAAAGATTGTCGCGGCGGTGGCCGATAAATTCATCTGCGTTTGTGACGAGAGCAAGCTGGTCGCTACGATGGGCAAGTTCCCGCTGCCGGTCGAGGTGATTCCGATGGCGCGCGAATACGTGGTGCGCGAGATCGTCAAGCTGGGCGGCCAGCCCAAGCTGCGCGCTGGTTTCACTACGGACAACGGCAATGTGATTCTCGACGTGCATGGCTTGCAGATTGCCGATCCGGCCGGGTTTGAAACGGCGCTGAATGGTATTGTCGGGGTGGTGACCAATGGCCTGTTTGCCTGCCGGGGCGCCGATCTGCTGTTGCTGGCCACGCCATCTGGCGTGAAGCAAATGGCGCGTTGAAACAAAACTGTCATTGAAATTACTTAGACTTGAAGGCTGTCAAAATTGATGATCTCTGGAGAACGTCGCATGGTCGCCCATACTCTTAAGCAGTTCGATGTCGAACTTGAAAACATTCGTGGCAAGGTGCTGCAACTGGGCGGCTTGGTTGAGCGCCAACTGCTGCGTGCGATGGATGCACTGGCGGAGGGCGATCTGGTGCTGTGCGAGCAGGTCATCAATACCGACCAGGAGGTTAATCGCCTCGAGGTCGAACTCGACGAGATGTGTACGCATGTCATCGCCAAGCATCAGCCGGCGGCGATTGATCTGCGCATGATCATGACCGTGATCAAGACGATTACCGACCTGGAACGGATTGGCGATGAGGCCAAGAAGATTGCCAAGCAGGCGCGGGCGCTGTATTCGAGCGACGTGCAGTTCGTTCCGCGTATCGAGTTGCGCCACGGCGCCGAGATTGCGGCATCGATGTTGCGCCAGGCGCTGGATGCCTTTGCCCGCGTCGATTGCTCCGTCGCAACTCTGGTGGTGCGCCGCGACAAGGAAGTGGATGCTGAATTCAAGGGTGCGATGCGTCAGCTCATCACCTTCATGATCGAAGATCCGCGCACCATCTCGCGCGCCTTGGAACTGCTCTTCATCGCCAAGTCGATCGAACGCATTGGCGACCACGCCAAGAACATCTCGGAATATGTGGTCTATATGGAGAAGGGACGCGATGTGCGTCACCTTGGTCTTGAAGCGCTTGAGCGCGAAGTGGCCAAGCCCTGAAATTTCAGTAGCCAACAAAAAAGCCACCTCAACTCGGGCGGCTTTTTTGTTGCGCAGGGCATTTATCCGCGTGGCGGGACGAAACCCGAGATGCGATCCGCACCTTCACCGAAGAAGTGTTTATCGACCTGCTCGGCCAGATACTTGCGATGCTGTGCATCGGCGAGATTGAGGCGGTTCTCGTTGATCAGCATGGTCTGCAGGCGTACCCACTGTTGCCAGGCTTCTTTTGAAACATTTTCAAAAATGCGCTTGCCCACTTCGCCGGGCATGGGGGGGAAGTCGAGACCCTCGGCCTCGCGACCGAGCTTGACGCAATTGACCGTTCTTGCCATGGGGAAATTCCTCTCGCGATAAAGGACGAATTCTACAAGTTCTTGACGAACACCTTGGAGCGCCGCTGGTAGTTGTAAAGCTCACGGCGGGAGGCGGGCAGGGCGGTAATGTCTTCCTCGACGAAGCCGCGTTCGATGAACCAGTGTGCCGTACGCGTGGTGAGCACGAACAGGCGTTTGAGTTTCAGCTTTTTGGCACGCGCCTCGATGTGCTTGCGCAGTCGGTCGCCATAACCAATCTCGCGATAGTCGGACATGACGGCGAGGCAGGCCAGCTCCCCCGCTTTTTCGCCTGTGAATGGGTACAGGGCGGCGCAACCGACGATGACGCCGTCGAGTTCCAGCACCGAGAAACGTTCGATTTCCATTTCGATGCGCTCACGGCCGCGCTTGACCAGCGTGCCATCGGCTTCGAGCGGCGCGATCAGGCCGAGGATGGCGCCGACGTCCGCGATGCTGGCATCGCGCAGGCGTTCGAGCGGGGCGTGGGTGAGTACGGTGCCAATGCCGTCGCGGGTGAAGAACTCCATCAGCATCGCGCCGTCGCGCTTGCGGTCGAGGAAGTGCACGCGACCGGTTTTGCCGCGCACGGCGCGCAGGGCGCCACGCAGTACGCGGGTCACTTCAGGTGCCTGTTTGACACGCTTGGTGAGTAGGGTATCGCCTTCGTCAGCCGTGAGGGCTTCGATCAGCTGGCCCTTGCGGTCGAGCAGACCCGGCGCATCGCAGAGGAAGATCAGTTTGTCGGCCTCGATGGCGGTAGCCACCGCTTCGGCGACATCTTCCCAGGCGAGGTTGAAAATTTCGCCGGAAGGCGAGGCGCCAATGGGCGTGATCAACACGACATTTTCCTGTGCAAGATCCGCCTTGATTTCCTCGGCAATGACATTGCGCACCGCACCGGTGTATTGGTAATCGACGCCATCGACAATACCCACCGGCTGGGCCGAGATGAAGTTGCCGCCGGTCACCCGCAGGAAACCACCGGCCAGCGGGGTGTTGGGCAGGCCCTGCGACAACATCGCTTCGATCTCGATGCGGGTGATGCCCATGGCACGCTTGACGCATTCCAGCGCGGCTGCATCGGTCACGCGCAGCCCCTTATGAAAGCGTGGGGTCTGGCCGCGCGCCTGCATCTCGCTATCGATCTGCGGACGCGCACCATGTACCAGCACGAGGCGGATGCCCATGCTGTCGAGCAGGGCGATGTCGTGGATCAGGGCGAGGGCGCTGGTGCGATCCGCCAGCGCTTCGCCTCCAAATGCGATGACGAAGGTGCGTCCCCGAAACGCATGAATATAAGGCGCCGCCTGGCGTACCCAGGCGACCAGCCGTGCGTCGCTCATGTCATTGGGCGTCGTCGTCTCGGCATCTCCCATGTATCAACCCTTCTTCTTGCTGGTTTTTTCGGCGGCGGCCACGCCTTCGGCGCCGGGTTTGGCATCCAGCGCCGATTGCAGCCGCTCGCAGATGGTGCGCAAAATCTTCACGCGCGCAAAGTTTTTGTCGTTTGCCTCGACCAGCGTCCACGGCGCGTTGCCGGTGCTGGTGCGGTCGACCATGTCGCAAACGGCCTCATGGTAGTCGTCCCACTTCTCGCGGTTGCGCCAGTCTTCGTCGGTGATCTTGAAGCGCTTGAACTCGATCTTCTCGCGTTCCTTGAAGCGCTTGAGTTGCTCTTCCTTGCTGATCTGCAACCAGAACTTGATGACGATGACGCCGGCATCCGACAGATCGTGCTCGAAATCGTTGATCTCCGAATAGGCACGCAGCCAATCCGCCTCGGCGCAGAAGCCTTCAACACGCTCGACCAGCACGCGGCCATACCAGGTGCGGTCGAAAATCGTGACGCGCCCCTGGCGCGGCATCTGCCGCCAGAAACGCCACAGATAGGGCTGCGCGCGTTCCTCTTCGGTCGGCGCGGCCACCGGTACGATCTGGTAGTCGCGCGCATCCAGCGCGGCGATGATGCGGCGGATGGCGCCACCCTTGCCGGCGGCATCCGAGCCTTCGAAGGCGCAGACCAATGACCGATTCTTGAAGCGCGGGTCGCGCACCAGTTCCGAGAGCTTGCCCTGCCACTTGGCCAACTGCGTCTCGTAGTCGTCCTTGCTCATCAGCTTCTTCGGCTGTTTGAGTTCCGAGAGTACATCGCGGCCGTCGATGTTCGGGCGGGCCGGCGGCGCCACTGGGGTGGTCTGCTTGGCGGCGCCGGCGAGCCGCTGGCGGATGGCATCAAGGATGATCTTGCCGGTGGTCAGCGAACGGTAGCGATCATCCTCACCTTCAATGATGATCCACGGCGCCCACGGTGTGTTGGTCATGCGCAGCACATGGCCGACAACTTCTTGCAACTTGTCATGGGTCTTGAGGCGATCCCAGTTCCACTGGGTGACGCGCCATGCCGTCTTCGGGTCTTTTTCCAGCGCCTTGAGGCGGCGCTTCTGGCCATCTTTGGTCAGATGAAACCAGAACTTCAGCACCAGCGCACCCTCATTGACCAGCATCGCCTCGAAGCGGTTGATCTGCTCGATGCGTGCATCCATCGCGGCTTTGCTCATGCCGCCGTCGATGCGATCATGAATCGGGCTGGAATACCACGAGCCGGCAAAGATGCCGACGCGACCCTTGGGCGGCAGGGCGCGCCAGTAACGCCACATGAAGGGGCGGGAGCGTTCTTCGTCGGTAGGGGCAGAGAAGGCGAGGGTGGAGATGTAGCGCGGGTCCATCCATTCGTAGAGCACATTGATGGTCTCGCCCTTGCCGGCGCCATCCTGGCCGCTGACCAGCACGACAACGGGAATCTTGCCGTTTTCCTTGAGGTCCCACTGTGCATCCTGCAGTGCCGCGCGCAGGGCCGGCACTTCTTTCTTGTAGGTTTCCTTGTCGATCTTGTGGCCCAGTTCTGCCGATTCAAACATTGCGCTCTCCCCTAAAAATCACCCCAAATAGACTGCATCGCCGCCAGTACCGCTGCGCCGGCGGTCTCGGTGCGCAGCACGCGCGGCCCGAGCCGGATTGTCTGAAACCCGGCGACGTGCGCCGCCTGAATTTCACTGTTTTCCCAGCCACCCTCCGGCCCGATCATGATGATGATCGGATCAACGGGCTTTGTAAGAACATGTATCGCCGTTTCCGCCTGTGGCGCCAGCATCAGTCGCGATGCATTCTGCGCCTTTGCGAGCGCTAGATATTGAGGCAAGTCAAGGATGGGCGCCACGGTGGGTAGGCTGTTTCGCCCAGATTGTTCGCAGGCAGCGGCCGCAATGTGGTTCCAATGCGACACGCGGCGTTCCATGCGCTCTGCCGAGAGGCGAATCACGCTGCGCTGCGCAGCGACCGGCTGGATGGCGGTGACGCCGAGCTCCACGCTTTTCTCGACAATCCAGTCCATCTTGTCGCCCGAGGGCAGGGCCTGCACCAGGGTGATGTTGAGCGGCGACTCGCAACTACGCTCATCGAAGGCGCGCAGCGCAGCGCGTGCCGTCCCGCCAGCGCCGACTTTTTCAAGTGCTGCCTGCCATTCGCCGCCCTTGCCATCGAACAGGATGAGTGGATCGCCTTCTCGCATGCGCAGCACTTTCACGGCGTGGCGGGCGATGTTTTCCGGCAGGTCGAGATGGGCACCAGGGGCCAGGGTGCCGGCGGAAGTGGGGCAGTGGAAGCGCGGTATCATGAATGGATTATTCCACAAGCACTATGTCGACAAACCCATCGCAGGTTGATGCCATGAAACTTTCCAAGCCCTTGCTGAAAAAAATTGCGCTGATCGGTGGGGGTGTTTTTATCGCGATGACCCTGCTGCTTTGGCTGGCACTGCCGCGCATCCTCCAGTCCCAGGCCGAGCAATTCGTCAGTGAAAAGACGGGGCATCGGCTGAGCATGGCGCGTCCCGAGTTCAACCCGTTTGCCTTGCGCCTGCGACTGAGCGCCTTGCAGTTGGTCCAGCCGGATGGTGAGCCCCTGCTGGTTTTCGATGAACTGATTGTTGATTTGTCTGCCGCGAGTCTGCCGTTGCGCGCGCTGGTGTTCGACGATATCCGGCTGACCGGCCCCGAACTGACCCTGATCCAACAGGCGGATGGCGGACTCAACTGGGGGCCGTTCCTTGCCTCCTTAAAGAGCCCCGAAGCGCCACCGGAAGAAAAGAAAGCGTTGCCGCGTTTCGATATCCGTCATTTCGAACTGGCGGGCGGTCGCGTGGCTTTTGCCGATCGCCGCGATGGCAAGGATTTCAGCACGCGCGTGGAACCGCTGGAGATCACCCTGACCGATGTGTCCACCCTGCCCGACGATAGCGGGAAATTCTCGCTGCAGGCCAAGACCGCCATCGGTGCCGATCTGACGCTGGCGGGGGAGGCGAATCTGAATCCGCTGGCGTTTTCTGGCAATGTCGAAATGAAGGGGCTGGCACTTGAACATCTGGCGCCCTATCTCAAGGGGGCTTTGCCGGGGACCCCGAAAGGAACGGCAGACTTCGCCGCGCGATATCGCGTGGCGAATGACGGCAAGCAGCTCGATACTGTGATTGAGGACATCGACGTCAGCCTGAGCGGCCTGCACCTCCCGCTGGCCGCCAATGGGGCGGGTGTTTCCATCGGCAATGTGCGCCTGAAAGAGGGCCGCTACGATCTTGCCCAGCAGCAGCTTGCCGTGGCGGGTGTGACGCTCGACAACGCCCAACTGCTGCTGCCGCGCATCGAGCGCTCGGTCAGTCTGTCCAGGATCAGTCTTGAGGATGCACGCGTTAATCTCGGCGAGCGCCAAGCCAGTCTGGCCAAATTCTCGATTGCAGAAGGACAGGTGCATGGCACGCGCAGTGCCGATGGCAAACTGCCCATTGTTGAAGCATTGCAGGCGCTGGCAGGGGGAAGCAAGTCCTCCGCCGAGAAAGCTCCTGCCGATGCAAGCGCCAAGCCCTGGCAATTCCGCCTTGAAAAACTCGATGTGAGCGATCTGGGTGTCAGCTTGCGTGATGAGGGGGTCAGTCCTGCGGGAGGCGTTGCACTGGAAAAAGTTGCGCTGAGCGTCGAGGGCATCAGTCAGGATTTGTCGCAACCCCTGCCAGTGCAGCTGGCCTTCAAGGTGGCGAGTGGCGGACAGTTCGAGGCGGCCGGCAAGTACACGCCTGCCGGCGCGCTGGCGGATTTCAAGCTCAAGCTGACGGATCTTTCTCTCAAGCCTGCCGAGGCCTATATCGCCAGCAAGGCCCATGTGCAGTTCGCCAGCGGTCGTGTGTCCAGCGAGGGTCAATTGCTGATGGACAGCAAGGGCCCGACTTATCGCGGCGACCTTTCTGTGCGTGATTTGCGTATCAACGAAGCCGGCACCAAGAATGTGTTGCTGGCATGGAAAAATTTCAGCACCGGCAGTCTGACCGCGACGCCGCGGAGGCTCGATATCAGTGAGCTGCGCCTCAATGGTCTCGACACCAAGCTGATCATCGACAAGGACAAGGTCGTCAATTTCAAGAAGGTGCTTAGAACGGGAGCGGCAGAGGCGGCGCCTGCGCCGTCAGGGAAAAAGGACGGGTTCCTCGTCAACGTTGACCGGCTGCGCTTCTACAACGGCGAGATGTATTTTGCCGATGAATCACTGATGCTGCCCTTCGGTACGCGCATCCATGGCCTGCGCGGCAGCATGAGCCATTTGTCGTCGCAGCCCGGTGGGGTACACGGCCAGCTCGAATTGGAAGGCGAGGTCGATGAGTACGGCATGGCGCGTGCGGTCGGTGAGGTCGACCTGTTTGATCCGACCGGCTTCATGGATATCCGCGTGCTGTTCAGGAATGTCGAGATGACGCGTCTGACGCCCTACATGGCGACCTTTGCCGGGCGCAAGATTGATTCTGGCAAGCTCTCGCTCGACCTGCAGTACAAGATCAAGCAGCGTCAGTTGCAGGGCGAGAATCAGGTCATCGTTGATCGCATGAAGCTCGGCGAGCGTGTCGAAAGCCCGACAGCCAAGGATCTGCCGCTGGATCTCGCCATCGCCATTCTTGAGGATTCGGATGGGCGCATCGACCTTGGCCTGCCCGTGGCGGGCAGCCTGGATGATCCCGAGTTTAGTTATGGCTCGATTGTCTGGAAGGCGATCACCAATGTGCTGACCAAGATCGTCACGGCACCGTTCCGGGCGCTTGGCGCCCTGTTCGGCGGTGGCGAAAAGCTTGACAGTATCGTGTTCGAGGCAGGTGTTGGTCAGCTCACGCCCCCCGAGCGTGAAAAGCTCACCAAGGTGGCGAGTGCCATGTCAAAACGTCCGGGGCTATTGCTTGGTATCAGCGGCACCTATGCCGAGGCGGACCGGGTCGCCTTGCAAGATGTGCAACTGCGGCGCACGATCCTCAAGCAGATTGGCGAGCGGGTCAATGAAGCGCGGGATCCCGGCCCGCTGTCGACGGCGTTGCCCAAAGTGCGTTCAGCCCTTGAGGACTTGTATGGTCAGCGCTATGGCGCGAGTGATCTGGCGGCGCTCAAGGAAGGTTTCCGTCAGGCGAATCCTGGCCAGCTCGAAGAAAATGTGGCCGGCAAGATGATGTCGCGCTTTTCGGGACTGCTGCGCGAGAAGAAGACCTTGAGCGAAGCCGAGGTTGGCCAGCTCAAGGGCGTCGATTTTTATGGTCTGCTGTATGAACGTGTGCGTGCCAAAGAGGCGGTCGGCGATGCGCGTCTGCAGGCACTGGCGCAAGCGCGGGCCGAGTTTGCGGTGAACACGCTCAAGTCGGCGGGTGTCGCCGCCGAGCGGATTCAGCTGCGTGCCGCCGAGAAGGCCGAACCCGACGAGGGCAATGTACCGCTCAAGCTGGCGCTGGAAGCAGCCCCAAAAAACTGAAAAATGGAGGAGAAATCATCATGGTAAGTACGCCTACCCCTGTTTGTGACTTTGGCCGCAAGGCCATTGATTTCGATCTGCCCGGGGTCGATGGCAAGCGTCATGCGCTGGCTAGTGCCGCTGGCCCCAATGGTCTGCTGGTGATGTTCATCTGCAATCATTGCCCTTACGTCAAGGCAGTGATCGAGCGCATCGTGCGCGACACACGTGAACTGGCAACGCTCGGTGTCGGCAGCATTGCAATCATGAGCAACGATCCGCGCGACTATCCCGAAGATTCGTGGGATCACATGGTGCTGGTGGCCAAACAGTTCGATTTCCCCTTCCCCTATGTGCTCGATGAATCGCAAGCGGTTGCCCAGGCCTATGGGGCCGTGTGTACGCCGGATTTCTTCGGCTTCAATGGCCAGCTGGAATTGCAGTATCGCGGTCGGCTTGACGAATCGCGCAAGGAAGCGGCACCGGCTAACGTGCGCCGTGACCTGTTCGAAGCGATGAAGCAGATTGCCCTGACGGGAGCCGGGCCGCGCGAGCAGATTCCAGGCATCGGCTGTTCGATCAAATGGAAATCTGAGTGAACTTCCTGGGAAAGCTGCTGTTCATCGTTGGTCTTGGGGTGGCTGCTGCGGTTGCCGCGGCCGACAACGTGTTGTTGATCCAGACCGGCCCGGCCGGCTTTACCGTCTGGCATGTCGAGGGATCGAGTGTGCTGCCGGATGATGACGTCATCGACATCATGGCGACGGCGCGACCGGAGGGCGGCGAAATTATCAAGACGCCGCTGGGCCCGGCGCAGGCCTTCCAATTGGCAGACGGTGTGATGATCGGCCTGCCCGAGGCGCCTCGCGACCGGGCCTGGCTGGTGGATCGCGATGCCTGTGGGCACATCCACCTTTGGCATGCCGAAGGTACGACCCAGCTGACCGATGCTCAGCTCAGCGATATCTACATGTCGGCGCTCCCCGAGGGTGGCCCGCGGTTGCGGCTGGGCGCTCAGTACGCAAAAGGTTTCATCGGTAAACTCGGCGTGACGGTGACCTTGTGGAGTGTGCCGGCCGGTAAATAAATAAGCGGAGGATGATGATGAAGCTAAAATTCCCTCTCCACATCCATATCAGCACGGTGTTTCTCATACTCATGCTGCTGGTCGGCGGCACCATCGCCGGCGTCGGATTCAAGCTATCGCGGGATATGCTCCAATCGGTCGCCAGCGATCTGATTGGCCGCATCGGCACGGAAACCAGCAAGGAGATCGAAGCCATCGTTGTTCCAGCTGAACTGGCAATGAATCTGGTCAGCCATTCTGCCCTGAGCGGCGCAACCAGTTTTGAGGAGCGCTACAAGCGTATCCCCTTTTTGAAAGCGGCACTGCAGGGATCCCAGGCGCTTTCCTCTATTTATACGGGCTATGCAGATGGCGACTTTTTCTTTCTGCGCCGCATTGGTGGCGAGGCCGAGCGCCTTTCCTTCAAGGCGCCAGAAGGCACCCGCTACATCGTACAAGCCATCGACCATGAGGGCGATAAACATCGCGGCCGCTATATTTATCTGAGTGATGCGTTTGATGAACTGCGGGTCGATGATCGGCCGGATTACGCCACCACCTACGACCCACGTACGCGCAGTTGGTTCAAGGACGCCAGCGCTGCCACGATCTCGATCAAGACGGCCCCCTACCTTTTCTTCTCCAACCGTAAGGTTGGCATGACGCTGGCAACGAAGAGCATGCATGGCAATGGCAGTATCGTGGGGGCCGACATTTTGCTGGAGACCCTGGCGAGCAATCTCAAACAGAAAAAACTGACCGTTGGTACCGAGATCGCACTGGTCAATGACCAAGGCTATGTGCTTGCCCATGAGGATGTCGCCAAGCTGGTCAGCGTTTCCGCGGGTGAGGATGCCAAGCCCAGCCTGAGCTTGCTGGAAAACTTTGGACGTCCAGCGCTTGCGGCGGCTGCCAGTCTGCTACAGGAAGCGGGCGACAAGGAGGCCCTGAGCAAGACGCTCACCCTGACCGGTACCGACTGGCAAGTCAACATCAGCCCTGTTCGCCTCAGTGGCATCGCACCGCTCTATCTGGTGATTGCAATTCCCGAGCATGAACTTCTGGCCGCAGCCATCAAGCTGCGTTCCACGTCGTTGATCCTTATGCTGGTGATCATGCTGGTTGCCTTTCCCATGACCTGGCTGCTGGCTCGTGCCATCTCACGTCCGATGCGCGTTTTGCAGGGTCAAGCCGAACGCATCCGACGCTTTGATTTTGCCGATGTGCCGAAGCTGAATTCCATGATGACCGAGGTGGATGAGTTGAGTCAGACAGTGGATGGGATGAAGCGCACCATCCGCCGTTTTCTGGATATCAGCCAGGCCGTCAGCGGTGAAAATAACTTCGATCGTTTGATGCCCATGCTGTTGCGCGAAACGATCTCGGCAGCAGAGGCCGATGTGGGCATTCTCTATCTGGCGGACAGTGATGGCCTGATTCCGATGTCGATCATCGATAAGGGGGGGGAGGAGATCATGATGCCCATGATGCCGGTCGCGCTTGCGGATGCCGGCCCTCTGCTGGATGGCGCCCTCAAGGAATGCAGGACGATGACGGCCGAGATTGCGGCAGATGACATTGCTGCGACCGGATTGGGCGATCTGGCCGACATGTACGACATGGCCGGCTTGAACTATGGGGTTGCCGTGCCCCTGCAAAATCGGCAGCACCATCTGGTCGGTACCATGTTGCTGGTGCGCAAGACGCCGATTGATGAAGCACAGTTGTCCTTTATCAGCAATCTGGCGGTTTCGGCCGCCAGTTCGCTCGAAACGCGTGAGTTGATCAAAGCCCAGAAAGAGCTTTTCGAGGCCTTCATCAAACTCATTGCTGGCGCGATCGATGCCAAGAGTCCTTATACCGGTGGGCACTGCGAGCGGGTGCCGGAATTGACGAAAATGCTGGCGCGTGCTGCTTGCCAGGAAAAGACGGGGCCTTTCCAGGATTTCCAGCTAGACGACGATGCCTGGGAAGCGGTACATATCGCTGCCTGGCTGCACGATTGCGGCAAGGTCACTACGCCTGAATACGTGGTCGACAAGGCGACCAAGCTCGAAACCATCTATGACCGCATCCACGAGGTCCGCATGCGCTTCGAAGTGCTCAAGCGTGATGCCGAGATTGCCTGCCTGAAGACGATTGCTGGCGGTGCCGATGAGGCGCAGACTCGCGCCGCCTTGGTGGCGGCCTTGGCCGCTCTCGATGAAGACTATGCGTTTATCGCGACCTGCAACGAGGGGGGCGAGTTCATGGCGCCCGAAAAAGTCGAGCGCCTCAAGGCGATTGCAGCGCGCACCTGGCTGCGCACGCTGGATGACCGTATCGGCATTTCCTATGAGGAGCGCGAACGCAAGGGGCGTGCGCCGGTGCAGCCGCTGCCGGTGCCTGAGCCCTTGCTGGCTGATAAAGCCGAGCACATCTTCGAACGCCGCCCGCAGGATCGCATGCCGGCGAATAACAGGTGGGGCTTCAAGATGAAGGTGCCCGAGTATCTCTACAACAGGGGGGAGCTATATAGCCTTGCGGTCGGGCGCGGCACGCTTGCGGAGGAAGATCGCTACAAGATCAACGAACATGTTGTGCAGACGCTGATCATGCTGTCTGCCTTGCCCTTCCCGAAGCATCTGCGCCAGATTCCGGAGATCGCGGGGGGGCACCACGAGAAGATGGATGGCACGGGCTATCCGCGCCAGTTGAAGAAGGAAGACATGAGTCCGGTGGCACGCATGATGGCGATTGCTGACATCTTTGAGGCACTAACGGCGGTCGATCGGCCCTACAAGAAGAGCAAGACGTTGTCGGAAGCCATCAAGATCATGTCATTCATGAAAAAGGACCAGCATATCGACCCGGAACTCTTCGAATTATTTCTGCGCGCCGGCGTCTATCGTGAATATGCGCAACGCTTCATGAAACCGGAGCAGCTCGATGAAGTGAACATCGAGCAGTACCTGACGCCGGCAGCGGCCTAGAATGGCGCATTCGGTTATTCATTCGGAGTTGTCATGGAACTTGTTGAACACTTGCAAGGCAGCACCAAGGTCGTCAAGGTGACGGGGCGCATCGATCAGACCACGACCAATGCTTTTCAGGAGATGCTGGCACCCTGGCTGGATAGCTGCAAGGCCGGAGATGCCCCGGTGGTGCTGGATTTCTCGGGCGTCGACTACATCAGCAGTGTGGGCCTGCGTGTGTTGATGCTAGCGGCCAAACAGGTCAAGTCCCAGCAGGGCAGGATCGCCATTGCTGCCCTGACGCCGGTCGTTGCGGAAGTTTTCCAGATCAGCCGCTTCAACATGGTTTTCCCCGTGCATCCTTCCGTGGATGCTGCCGTCGCCGCCTTGGGCTGATCCGCCTAGCCCCTGCCGTCCTGCCAGCGCCGATTTTCATTGGCGCGTGCCGAGATTGTCTTTGCTATTACTTTGGATATGATTGTGCCTTCAGTCTGATAACTTCATGACGCGATGCTGCCGACGCGTTCCCACCGTTTGCTGAGCAGGAGTCACCGATGAATGATGCGTATGGGGAAGTGCAACCAGGGTGCGGCCTGACTTTCCGGCTGGACGCTGATACCAAGGCATTGATCGCCACGGTGATGCCTGATCCGGCCGCACAGGCCATCGATGAAGCCTATCTGCATGCCCGACTGGATGCCGAGGGTTACGCTGCGCTGCATTATCTGCCCGATGCCGTTACCCCGCTGCTGGCCCATTACAACGCCGGCATGGCCTTTGAAATCAAGCTGGCCGAGTGCGTGGATGCCAGCCTGCATCTCGACGTGTCATCAGACGGCCTCGAAGCTTTTCTGGACATTACGCCGGCCGAAGGCGGCGCGCCGGTCGGAATTTCCATGGTGCTCGCGGCACTGGCCGAAAATGGCATTGGCGAAGGCATCCTGGCTGAGGCGATCGACGCGGCGGTCGCGGCCGGTGTGGCCACGAAAGTGGTGGTCGCCCGTGGCGTGCCCCCTGTACATGGCGAAGATGGCCGATTCGAATCCCTGATTCCTGAAGTGCGTTCGCGTGTGCCGCGTGTTGATGAAGGCGGACATATCGATTACCACGATCTCGGCGAAATTCTCGTGGTCCATGTGGGCGACAATCTGATGCTGCGTCACCCGCCGACCGAGGGCAAGTCGGGCTTGACGCTGTTCGGCGAAAAGATCGAGGCCAATGCCGGTCAGGACGTGATGTTTTCCGCCGACCTGCCCGGCACTGCTTACGCACCAGATAACCCGAATCTGTTGCAGGCGGCCATTACCGGCCAGCCTGTGGTGGTTCGTGGCGGCATGATGGTTGAGCCGCTCTATACGGTGGATACGGTTTGTCTGGCGTCTGGCAACATTGATTTTGATGGTAGCGTGGTGGTGACAGGCGATGTCAGCGCCGGCATGAAAGTAAAAGCAAGTGGTGATATCCAGATCGGCGGCATCGTCGACATGGCCACACTTGAGGCCGGCGGCAGCGTTGTCGTCAAGGGCGGCGTGATAGGTTCGCTCGGGCGCAAGAACGTCGAGGATCAGCATGTGCATTGCGATGGTTGCTTCAATGCCGCCTATGTCCAGCAGGCGAAGATCGACGCTGGCGACAGCATTTTCATTGACGATATGGCCATGCAGTCCAATCTGACCGCCATTAACCACATTCGCGTTGGCAACGAGAAGCGTGGCCACATCGTCGGCGGGCATGTCCAGGCGATGCTGTCGATCACGGCCCGGGTGATTGGCTCGCCAAACCGCGTGCGCACGCTGTGCGAAATTGGCGTCAATCCGCTCATGCACAAGCAATTGCTGGAAATGAGCAAGCAGCGCGATGGCAAGGAAACCCAGTTGCTGGAAGTCAGCAAGCTGATGGACTTTGCTCGCAAGAACCCCGGCAAGCTGCGCCCCGAGATGATCGAAAAAGCCCGTGCGACCGCGGCGTTGCTGTCAGCCGATATCGCCGCGATGCGCGAGGAGCAGGACGGCATCACCAAGAAGATTGAGCTCTCGCAGCAGTCGCGCGTGAATGTGGAGCAGGCGATTTACGAAGGCGTCGAGGTGCACATGGGCAGCCAGCGCTTTCGCGTGACGGGCGAGCATGGCCCCTGTGCGGTCGGACTGACGCCCGGCGGCTTGGAACTGGTCACCCTCGACGGCGGCTGATCCGCTTTGCCGTCCTGCCAGCGCCGACTTTTCAGTGGCGCCGATCCTTATTTCATCAGCCCCGGCGCTTCGGCCAGCAAAAACGCACGGAAGGTTTCGGCCACCGGCAGCAGTTCCTTGTCGGCACGGTGTACGACAAACCAGCGGCGGGTGACCGGCGTGCCAGTCACGGGTAGCTTCACCAGTCGTCCTACCTCACATTCGAGCGATACGGTGTGGGCGGAGATGAAGGCCAGGCCGAGTCCGGCCATCACGGCTTGCTTGATGGTTTCGTTGCCGACCATTTCGAGAACATGGCGCGGGGTGATGCCGGTATCGGCGAAGAAGCGCTCCATCGTCGCGCGCGTGCCGGAGCCCGGTTCGCGGATCAGGAAGGCCTGTTCGTTGAGTTCCGCCGGCGTAATGTGCTTGGCCTTGGCGAGGGGGTGATCGGGCGCCGCGACGATGACCAGCGGGTGATCGGCAAAGGCCTCCGAGACGGTGGTGAATTCCTGGGGCGGCTGGCCCATGATGGCCAGATCGATCTCGTTGTCGGCGAGTTGGCGCACCACGGTTTCGCGGTTGTTGACGCGCAGGTTGAGTTCGATGCCGGGTTTTCTGCGCAGGAACTCGGCCAACAGGCGCGGGGCGAAATACTTGGCGGTGCTGATCACGCCGATGGAAAGGCGCCCGCCGCGTACGCCCTTGATGGCATCGATGGCCTCGCCGGCTTCGCGCAGTTGCTGGGCGATGCGCCGTGCGTGGCGCGCAACTTCTTCCCCTGCCCCGGTGAGATAGACCTTTTTGCCGACCATCTCGGTGAGTGGCAGGCCGGCTTGCTCTTCGAGCTGCTTGACCTGCATCGAAACGGCCGGCTGGGTGAGATGGAGTTCTTCGGCTGCGCGTGAGAACGACAGGTGACGCGCCACGGCCTCGAACACCTTGAGCTGGCGCAGGGTGACATGCTTCATTTTCACTCCGTTTTTTTATTTGTGCTCGATCTTATCATTGCGATAAGAAATCATGAATATCGCTTATGGTTTGCTGCCGTTATCTTTGCGGCCCATGAATACACCTCATGCATCACTCCAAGCCCTGATATTTGACGTCGATGGCACGCTGGCCGACACGGAACGCGATGGCCATCGGATTGCCTTCAATGCGGCATTTGCAGAAGCCGGGCTACCCTGGCACTGGGATGTGGCCCTGTATGGCGAACTGCTGGCCGTCACCGGCGGCAAGGAACGGATGTTTTATTACGCCCGCCAGCACGCCCCGGAATTGCTGACCAAGCCGGAATTCGACAACCTGGTGCGCAAGCTGCACACGCTGAAAACTCAGCATTACGTCCATCTGGTGCAGGCCGGCAAGCTGCCCTTGCGCCCCGGCGTCGCCCGCCTGATTCTCGAAGCGCGTGCGGCCGGCATCCGTCTGGCGATTGCGACAACGACGTCGCCGGAGAATGTATCGGCCCTGTTGCGCGCCAGTTTGTCGCCGGAGGCCGAAAGCTGGTTCGAGGTGATCGGCGCCGGCGATATCGTGCCGGCCAAGAAGCCGGCGCCGGATATTTATGACTGGGTACTGGCGCGCCTCGACTTGCCGGCGGGAAGCTGTTTGGCGCTTGAGGATTCCGAAAATGGCTTGAAGGCCAGCGGCGCGGCGGGGATTCCGACGCTGGTGACCGAGAACGATTACACGCGTGGCCATGACTTCACGGGCGCCCTTGCGGTACTGCCCGACCTGGCTCAAACCACATTCGCCGACCTGCAACAAATCTTCGATAAGAGCTTATCGTCGAGATAAAAACACGTGACTGTTATTTATATACCCTGATGTCTATGATGCTTACATTGCTTCACTGAACACAAACGAAACACCCACCACTTAAAGAGGAGAAAAGAATATGGATCAATCGAACCGCTACTCAGACTTGAGCCTTAAAGAGGAAGACCTGATCAAGGGCGACAAGCACGTTCTCGTCGCTTATCACATGCAGCCCGCCACCGGTTATGGCTACCTGGAAACCGCAGCACACATCGCGGCCGAGTCCTCGACCGGCACCAACGTAGAGGTCTGCACCACCGACGATTTCACCAAGGGTGTCGATGCACTGGTGTACTTCATCGACGAAGCCAAGGGCGTCATGAAGGTTGCCTACCCGATCGACCTGTTTGACCGCAACATGATCGACGGTCGCGCCATGCTGGTGTCGTTCCTGACGCTGTGCATCGGTAACAACCAAGGTCAGGGCGACGTCAAGTGCCTGAAGATGCACGATTTCTATGTGCCGCGCCAGTTCCTGCGCCTGTTCGACGGCCCCGCCAAGGACATTACCGACCTGTGGGAAATCCTCGGTCGCCCGCGCGTCAATGGTGGCTACATCGCCGGCACCATCATCAAGCCGAAACTGGGCCTGCGCCCCGAGCCGTTCGCCAAGGCCGCTTACCAATTCTGGCTTGGCGGCGACTTCATCAAGAACGACGAACCCCAGGGCAACCAGGTATTCTGCCCGGCCAAGAAGGTGTACCCGCTTGTCTATGACGCCATGAAGCGCGCCATGGACGAAACCGGCCAGGCCAAGATCTTCTCCGCCAACATTACCGCCGACGACCATTATGAAATGATGGCGCGTGCCGATTTCATCCTCGAAACCTTCGGGCCGGACGCCAACAAGGTGGCTTTCCTGGTCGACGGTTACGTCGGTGGCCCGGGCATGGTGACTACCGCCCGTCGCCAGTACCCCGACCAGTACCTGCACTATCACCGTGCTGGCCACGGCGCCGTGACGTCGCCGTCGGCGCTGCGCGGCTATAGCGCGTTTGTGCTGTCCAAGATGTCGCGTCTGCAAGGTGCTTCTGGCATCCACGTCGGCACCATGGGCTACGGCAAGATGGAAGGTGCTGCCGATGACCGCAACATCGCCTACATGATCGAGCGTGACTCCGCTGACGGCCCCTACTACCACCAGGAGTGGCATGGCATGAAGCCGACCACGCCGATCATCTCCGGCGGCATGAACGCCCTGCGCCTGCCCGGCTTCTTCGAGAACCTCGGCCACGGCAACGTGATCAACACCTCCGGTGGCGGCTCCTACGGTCACATCGACAGCCCGGCGGCCGGCGCGATCTCCCTGCGTCAGTCCTACGAGTGCTGGAAGTCGGGCGCCGATCCGATCGAGTACGCCAAGGATCACAAGGAATTTGCCCGCGCCTTCGAATCCTTCCCGGGCGATGCCGACAAGATTTTCCCCGGTTGGCGTGAAAAACTGGGTGTTCACAAGTAATTCGGACGCTGATAAAAAGAACCCCGCTCCGGCGGGGTTTTTTGCCCCGACATACCCGACCTATCTGATCGGCTTATTGACTGGAAATCGCGATGGACAAAACCCAATATCTCGTCAAGCAAGAACCCTTCTATCAAGCGCAGGGCAAGGAAGTGGCCCTTTACGAAGCGGCCTATGCCGCGAAACTGCCGGTCATGGTGAAAGGCCCGACCGGCTGCGGCAAATCGCGCTTTGTCGAATACATGGCGTGGAAGCTGCAAAAGCCGCTGATCACCGTCGCCTGCAACGAAGACATGACGGCCAGCGATCTGGTCGGTCGCTACCTGCTCGAAGCCAACGGCACACGCTGGCTGGATGGCCCGCTGACGACCGCAGCGCGCATCGGGGCGATCTGCTACCTCGATGAAATTGTCGAGGCGCGTCAGGACACCACCGTGGTGATTCATCCGCTCACCGACCATCGTCGCGTGTTGCCGCTCGACAAGAAGGGCGAACTGCTCGATGCACATCCCGATTTCCAACTGGTGATTTCCTACAACCCCGGCTATCAGTCACTGATGAAAGACCTGAAGCAGTCCACCAAGCAGCGCTTCACCGCCTTCGATTTTGACTATCCCGCGCCGGATCTCGAAACGAGCATTCTCGCCAAGGAAACCGGTCTGCCCGAAGGCACCGCTGCCAAACTGGTGAAAATTGCTCAAGTCGGCCGCAACCTCAAGGGCCACGGACTCGATGAAGGCATCTCGACGCGCCTGCTGGTGTATGCGGCCACGCTGATTAAGCGCGGTGTTGATGCGCAGGATGCCTGCCGCATGGCGCTGGTGCGACCCATCACGGATGACCCCGACATTCGCGCCACGCTCGATCACGCCATCGACACCACCTTTATCTGAGCGGCCCATCATGATGGCCAGTAGCGATTCGGCGCTCAAGGAGTACCAGCATCCCTTGATGCAGCAGTACTGGACGCGGCTCGACACCGGCTTCCCGCAGGTTGGCGAGATTTTCGAGGAAGCGATGGCCGAGGCGCTGTTGGTCATCGACCGCCCTGACCTCGATGCCTACCTCGATGCCGCGAGCCTGATTGGCAAGTTGGGGCGCGGCGTCGAGCCCATGCTGGTGTTTATCGAAGAGTGGCCTTCGGTGGTCGATGCGGTCGGCAAGGAGGCTCTGACGCCAGTGCTCGATTGCGTCAAGGCAATGCAGAAGTCGCCGAACGGCAAGGCCATCACCCCCTTCCTGCAGACGCTGGCCGCCGTTTCCCGCCGCTTGCAATCGGCGGCGCAATTGCAGCACTATCTCGACATCACGCTTGACCTGATGCGCCGCACCAGCGGTTCCATTCACGGCCATCACACCACCTTCCCGAGCCCTGGTCTGCCGTTTTTCTTTGAGCAGGCGCCGCGTGTGCTCGACTTGCTGGCGGTCGGGGGAATGCGTAACTGGGTCGAATACGGCATCCGCAACTACAACCACCATCCGGAACGGCAGGAAGAGTATTTCGCGCTCAAACTGGCCGATAGCCGCGCTGTGCTGCAACGCGAGCGGCGCGGCACCTTGTTTGCCGATGTCGAGCGTCAGCTCGATCTGTATCTGCGCGCTGTATGGCAGGACGGCGACCAACTGGTACCGTATTCCACCGCCTTTGATGAATTGCGCAAGCCGATTCCCTACTATGACAAGCTGGGTCTGCGTATTCCCGATGTGTTCGAGGATGCAGGTCAGATTAGCGGGATCGATCGCTATCGTGCCGTGCTCGCCCACATGGTCGGCCACCGGCGCTGGGGCACGGCGCAGATTGCCGACAACTGGAGTCCGTTCCAGCGCATGGCGGTGGAGTTCTTCGAGGATTGCCGCATCGAGACGCTGTTGTGTCGCGAGTATCCGGGCTTGCGCCGCATCTTTCTTGCCCTGCATCCCAAGCCAGTCGAAGGGGCCTGTAATCCGGAGACCACGTCCTGCTTGCGCCACCGTTTGGCAATGCTCTCGCGGGCGCTGATTGATCCCGATCATGGCTATGGCGATGCGGATCTCAATCACTTCGTCGGACGCTTCCATGCCTTGCTGGAAGCGGGGTCGTCGAATACGACGGAAATCGCCAACCTGGCCCTTTCCTACGTCGCCAAGACGCGCCGCCAGAGCGATCAGCTGGCCACGGTGTATTTCGACGACACGGTCATCGAATATCGCGATGACAACCGTCATATGTGGAAATTCATCGAGGACAGCGATGACGAAGAATTTTTCGACGAGCCCGACAAGAAGCTGGCCAAGGAATCCGAAGTCATCGGCTTGCCCCCGCGCCACTATCCGGAGTGGGATTACAACACCAAGACCTACCGGCCAGACTGGGCGAGCGTCTATGAAGCCCTGCATCCCAGCGGCAATCCTGCTGACATCGACAAGCTGCTGCTGAAGCATGCCGCGCTCGCCAAGCAGTTGAAACGCCTGCTCGACCTGCTCAAGCCGCAGGACAAGGTGCGCATTCGCTATCAGGAAGAGGGCAGCGAACTCGATCTCGATGTCGCCCTGCGCGCGCTGATCGACTTCAAGGGCGGTGCCACACCCGATCCGCGCATTAACATGAGCCATCGCACCGATGGCCGCAACATCGCCGTGATGCTGCTGGTTGACCAGTCGCAGTCACTGCACCAAAAAGTCGGCGCTGGCGAGACGGCACAGAGCATTCTCGAACTCAGCCAGGAAGCCGTTTCCTTGCTCGCATGGGCCATCGACCGGCTCGGCGATCCGCTCGCCATCGCCGGCTTCCATTCCAACACCCGCCACGAAGTACGCTACCAGCACATCAAGGGCTTTAGCGAACGCTGGGACGACACCGTCAAGGCGCGTGTCGCCGCGATGGATGCGGGCTACTCCACGCGCATGGGCGCGGCCCTGCGCCACGCCGGCCACTACCTCGCGGCGCGCAAGGCCGACAAGCGCATCCTGCTGGTCCTCACCGACGGCGAGCCGGCGGACATCGATGTCACCGATCCCGAGCATCTGCGTGCCGACACCAAGAAGGCCGTCGAGGAACTCGATACTAAGGGCATCACCACCTTCTGCCTGAGCCTCGACCCAAAAGCCGACGAGTATGTGCGCGAGATTTTCGGCAACCGCTTCCGTGTGCTCGATCGTATCGAGCGCCTGCCAGAGCAGTTGCCGATGCTCTATCTGGCCTTGACCAAGTAGTCACAGGTTCAATTGCTGCATAGCAACAGTAGAGACCTTATTCACACCATAAGAAAAAGTGACTGGCGCTTATGGGTTTGGAGCATTAGAGTCTGCTCATCTGCTCAATAACACCAAAGGCAGTGTTGCCCGGTGTTGTTGAAACTGTTTCTCCACTCCCTCTGGCGTTTGCCAGTTTGGCCCTGCCCCCGATCGGGGGCAGGGATTTTTCTCGGGGGAGGGAAAGGGCAAGCGGCAGACCAAAAACATAAACTTGGCGCGCGCCATTACAAGGAGGGGAGTATGCAGGAAAGCCGCATTACGCTGACCCAGTTCATGAACGAGGAGCAGCGCAAGATTCCGGGCGCCACAGGCGACTTTACCGGGCTGCTCAACGACATCATCACCGCAAGCAAGATCATCGCCAACCAGGTGGGCAAAGGTGCGCTTCTGGCCAGTGGCAAGGATCTGAACCAAAAAATCGAGTCGATGGCCAACCAGGTGATGCTGGAGGCTGCCAAGATGACCGGCCACCTGTCGGCGATGGCTTCCGAGGACATGGATGGCATCAGCGTCTCCCAACCGCGTGGCAAGTACCTGCTGACCTTCGACCCCCTCAATGGCTCCGGCAACCTCGATATCAACTTCCAGACCGGCACGATCTTCTCGATCCTGCTGGCGCCGGATGCCAAGCGCAAGCCGAAGGCGGAAGATTTTCTCCAGCCGGGTGCCGAGATCGTCTGCGCCGGCATGATCCAGTATGGTGCCTCGACGCGCCTGATCATGACCACCGGACACGGCGTGAATGGCTTTACGCTCGACCGCGAGATCGGCGAGTATGTGCTGACACACCCCGCGATGACGATTCCGACCGAAGCGAGCACCTTCGCCATCAATGCCTCGAACGAGAAATACTGGGAGCCGCCGGTGCGCCGCTATGTGCAGGAGTGCATGGCCGGCAAGGAAGGCCCGCGCGGCAAGGATTTTGGCATGCGCTGGGTGGCTTCGCTGGTGGCTGAGGCTTATCGCATCCTCACCCGTGGCGGCGTGTTCCTCTATCCGCATGACGAGCGTACCCGCGACCAGGGCGGCCGTCTTGGCCTGATCTATGAAGCCAACCCGATTGCCTTCATCATCGAGCAGGCGGGCGGTGGCGCGATTACCGGCCGCAACCGTATCCTTGATATTAAACCTGCGGAAATGCATCAGCGTGCGCCCTTCATCTTTGGTTCGAAGGACGAGGTCGATCTCCTGCATCGCTACCATCAGGAATATGTTGAAGGCAAGGACCCGAGCAGCTACGACATGCCGCTCTTTTCCTCGCGCTCCCTGTTCCGCTAATTTATTTCACTTTCTTCGGAGAAGTCCATGTCGGTCAAGCACCCAGTCATCGCGATTACCGGTTCTTCGGGAGCAGGTACATCTACTGTCACCAAGTCTTTCGCGCATGTGTTCCGCCGCGAAAAGCTCACCGCCGCGATTATCGAGGGCGATTCCTTCCACAAGTTCGACCGCAAGGCCATGAAGGAAGCTGCCGCCGCTGCCGCGAAGGAAGGTAACAATCACTTCAGCCATTTCGGCGCCGACACCAACGAGCTTGAGCTGCTTGAAGCCCTGTTCAAGCAGTATGGTGAAAACGGTATCGGCAAGCGCCGCTATTACCTGCACAACCACGAGGAAGCTGCGCCGTGGAAGCAGGAGCCGGGTACCTTCACGCCCTGGCAAGACCTGCCGCCTTCCGATCTGATGTTCTACGAGGGCCTGCACGGCGCCGTCGTCACCGACAAGGTGAACGTGGCCCAGCATGCCGACCTGCTCGTCGGCGTGGTGCCGACCATCAACCTTGAGTGGATTCAGAAGCTGGTCCGTGACAAGGGCGCACGCGGTTATTCGACCGAGGCCGTGGTCGATACCATCCTGCGCCGCATGCCCGACTACATTAATTACATCACGCCGCAGTTCTCGCGTACCCACGTGAATTTCCAGCGTGTGCCGACCGTGGATACCTCCAACCCCTTCATCGCACAGGATATTCCCACACCGGACGAGAGCTTTGTGGTGATCCGTTTTGCCAACCCAAAGGGTATCGACTTCCCCTACCTACTGTCGATGGTCAAGGACTCCTTCATGTCGCGGCCGAACATCATCGTCGTGCCCGGCGGCAAGATGGAAATTGCGATGCAACTGATCTTCACGCCGATGATCCTGCGCCTGATGGAAAACAAGCGCCGCGCCATGGCGCTGTAATAAATACTTAAACAACATTACCAATCGGGTTTCGCGGATAATTCCGCGCTGCCCTTCGGAGGAAAACACCTTATGTCCGCAACTTTCAGCGATTTCGAGCCACCCGTGTTCAACAACCTGACCAGCGCGATCCGTGCCCTTGCCATGGATGCCGTGCAAAAAGCCAATTCCGGCCACCCCGGCGCCCCCATGGGCATGGCCGAGATTGCCGAAGTGCTGTGGAACCACCACATGCGCCACAACCCCAATAACCCCAAGTGGGCCAACCGTGACCGCTTCGTGCTGTCGAACGGCCACGGCTCGATGCTGATCTACGCCCTGCTGCACCTCACCGGCTATGATCTCAGTATCGACGACCTGAAGAACTTCCGCCAGTTGCACAGCAAGACGCCAGGCCACCCCGAACTCGGCTACACGCCGGGCGTCGAGACCACCACCGGCCCGCTCGGCCAGGGCATCACCAACGCCGTCGGCATGGCGATGGCCGAGAAGCTGCTGGCCGCCGAATTCAACAAGCCCGGCCATGAGGTCGTCGATCACCGCACCTGGGTCTTCCTCGGCGATGGCTGCCTGATGGAAGGCATCTCGCACGAAGCCTGCGCGCTGGCCGGTACCTGGGGCCTCGGCAAGCTGACCGCCTTCTGGGACGACAACGGCATCTCCATCGACGGCCACGTCGAAGGCTGGTTCACCGATGACACCCCCAAGCGCTTTGAAGCCTACGGCTGGCATGTCGTGGCAAATGTCAATGGCCATGATCCCGAGGCTCTGCACAAGGCCATCGAAGCAGCCAAGGCCGTTACCGACAAGCCCTCGCTGATCTGCTGCAAGACCGTGATCGGCGCCGGCTCCCCCAACAAGTGCGGCACACACGACGTGCACGGCGCCCCGCTGGGTGACATCGAGATTGCACTCACCCGTCCGCACATGGGCTGGAACTTTGGCCCCTTCGAGATCCCCCAGGAAGTCTATGAGACTTGGGACGCCAAGAAGAAGGGCGCCGAATGGGAGGCTTCATGGAGCCAGAAGTTCGAGCACTATGCCAAGGCTTTTCCTGCCGAGGCCGCCGAGTTCAAGCGCCGCATGGCCAGCGAACTGCCTGCCACTTGGGCGGATTTCGCCAAGAAGGCGATTGCCGCGACCAACGAAAAGGGCGAGACCGTTGCGACCCGCAAGGCCTCGCAACTGGCGATCAACGCCCTGGCCCCGGCGCTGCCCGAGTTCCTCGGTGGCTCGGCCGACCTGACCGGCTCCAACCTGACCAACTGGACGGGTTGCAAGCATGTCTCCGGCAAGAGCACTGGCAACTACATCTCCTACGGCGTGCGCGAGTTCGGCATGTCGCACATCATGAACGGCATGGCGCTGCACGGCGGCCTGCTGCCCTTCGGCGGCACCTTCCTGATGTTCTCGGAATATGCCCGCAACGCCCTGCGCATGTCGGCGCTGATGAAGCAGCGCGTGATCTATGTATTCACGCACGATTCCATCGGCCTCGGCGAAGACGGCCCGACGCACCAGCCGGTCGAACAAATCGCCTCGCTACGTTTGATACCGAACATGGATGTCTGGCGTCCCTGTGATACGGTAGAGACCATGGTGGCCTGGACCTCAGGTGTCGAGAAGCTGACCGGCCCGTCCTCACTGTGTCTGTCGCGCCAGAATCTGCCGTTTGTGAAGCGCGATGCGGCGACGATTGAAGCAATCAAGAAGGGTGGCTATGTGCTGTCTGCTGCTCAAGGCACGGCCAAGGCGGTGATCATCGCCACTGGTTCGGAAGTTGAACTGGCGCTGAAGGCTCAGGCGGCACTGGCTGAAAAGGGTGTGGGCGTTACCGTGGTGTCGATGCCTTCGACCAACGTGTTCGACCGCCAGGACCAGGCCTACAAGGACAGCGTGCTGCCCAAGGCGCTGCCGAAGATCGTCGTCGAAGCGGGCGTTACGGATGGCTGGTGGAAGTATGTCGGCGGAGCGGGTAAAGTAATCGGTCTTGACCGCTTCGGCGAGTCGGCCCCGGCTGGCGTCTTGTTCAAGGAATTCGGCTTCACGGCAGACAATGTCGTGAAGACCGTCGAGTCATTCATCTAATCATTACCTCTCTAGGAGATCAGACACATGGGTATTAAAGTCGGTATCAACGGTTTCGGTCGTATCGGCCGCATGGTTTTCCGCGCCATCGCCAAGGACTTCCCCGAACTGGAAGTGGTCGGCATCAACGACCTGCTTGAGCCTGATTACCTGGCCTACATGCTGAAGTACGACTCTGTGCATGGCCGTTTCAATGGCGACATCTCTGTCGAAGGCAGCAACCTGATCGTCAAGGGCAAGAAGATCCGCCTGACCGCCGAGAAGGATCCGGCCAACCTGAAGTGGAACGAAATCGGCGCCGACATCGTGATCGAGTGCACCGGCTTCTTCCTGACCAAGGACACCTGCCAGAAGCACATCGATGCGGGCGCCAAGAAGGTGGTCCAGTCGGCCCCCTCGAAGGACGACACCCCGATGTTCGTCTTCGGTGTTAACCACGAGAAGTATGCCGGCGAGACCATTGTGTCGGCCGCTTCCTGCACCACCAACTGCCTGGCGCCCGTCGCCAAGGTGCTGAACGACAACTGGGGTATCAAGCGTGGCCTGATGACGACCGTGCATGCCGCTACTGCGACCCAGAAGACCGTTGATGGCCCGTCCAACAAGGATTGGCGTGGTGGTCGTGGCATCCTCGAAAACATCATCCCGTCCTCGACCGGCGCTGCCAAGGCTGTCGGTGTGGTGCTGCCGGAACTGAAGGGCAAGCTCACCGGCATGGCCTTCCGCGTCCCGACTTCTGACGTTTCTGTGGTCGACCTGACCGTTGAGCTCAACAAGGAAGCCTCGTACAAGGACATCTGCGCCGCCATGAAGGCTGCTTCCGAAGGCGCCATGAAGGGTGTGCTCGGCTACACCGAAGAAAAGGTGGTTTCCACCGACTTCGTTGGCCACACGGCACCCTCGACGTTCGATGCCGAAGCCGGTATCGCGCTGGACAGCACCTTCGTCAAGGTTGTGGCCTGGTACGACAACGAGTACGGCTACACCTGCAACATGCTGCGCTTCGTCAAGCACGTCGCCAAGTAAGAAGTTGCCCATCCAAGCGTTGCGCCTTAACACGGGCGCAACGCTTCAGTGGTTAACTTCAAGAATATTCAGGAGACAACACATGCCCAAATTCATCCGCATGACCGACCTCGACCTCAAGGGCAAGCGCGTGTTCATCCGCGCCGACCTCAATGTGCCCGTCAAGGACGGCAAGGTCACGTCCGATGCGCGTATCACCGCCTCGATGCCGACCATCGAGCATGCCCTGAAGGCTGGCGCCAAGGTGATGGTGACCTCCCACCTCGGTCGTCCGACCGAAGGCGAATTCAAGCCGGAGGACTCGCTCCAGCCCGTGGCCGACGTGATGTCCGCCAAGTTAGGCAGAACCGTTCGCGTGATCCAGAACTGGGTTGACGGTGGTTTCGAGGTCGCCGCTGGCGAAGTCGTGCTGCTGGAAAACTGCCGTGTCAACAAGGGCGAAAAGAAGAACGTTGAGGAGACCGCCAAGAAGTACGCCGCGCTGTGCGACGTGTTCGTCATGGATGCTTTCGGCACCGCCCACCGCGCCGAAGCCTCCACCTACGGCATCGCCCAGTTCGCACCGACGGCCTGCGCTGGCATGCTGGTTTCCGAGGAACTGGAAGCCCTGCACAAGGCACTCGCCAACCCCGCCCGCCCAATGGTCGCCATCGTCGGCGGCTCCAAGGTGTCGACCAAGCTGACCGTGCTCGAAGCCTTGTCGGAGAAGTGCGAGCAACTGGTCGTCGGCGGTGGTATTGCCAACACCTTCCTCAAGGCCACGGGCAAGAACGTCGGCAAGTCGCTGTGCGAGGATGATCTGGTGCCCACCGCACAGGCGCTGATGACCAAGATGACCGCGCGTGGTGCAACCATCCCGATCGCTGTCGATGTCGTCTGCGGCAAAAAGTTCGATGCCAACGAACCGGCGGTGAGCAAGGATGCCGGCGCAGTTTCTGACGACGACATGATTTTTGACATCGGCCCGAAGTCGACGCAAGAACTGGTCGACATCATCATGAAGGCGGGCACCGTGGTGTGGAACGGTCCGGTTGGTGTGTTCGAGTTCGATCAGTTTGGTGAGGGTACGAAAGCGATTGCCATGGCCATCGCCAACACCAAGGCTTTCACTCTTGCGGGTGGTGGTGACACGATTGCCGCTATCCAGAAATACGATATCTACGACAAGGTGTCGTACATTTCCACCGCCGGTGGTGCTTTCCTTGAATATCTGGAGGGCAAGGTTCTGCCTGCCGTGGATATTCTTGAACAGCGTGCCAAGGGCTAACTAAGGTAGGGCCGCGCTTGTCGCGGCCTTTTAACTCCGATGCTCAGAACAACCAAAATTGTCGCTACCCTCGGACCTGCTTCGTCAGACTCCGAAACCATGGATAAGCTCGTCGCGGCCGGGATTGATGTCGTGCGGCTGAACTTCTCGCACGGGACACCGGACGATCATCGCAAACGTATCGAAGTATTGCAACAGTCGATGCGCACACATGGCCGCACCGTCGCCATGATGGCCGATCTGCAGGGGCCAAAGATTCGCATCGGCAAGTTTGCCGGCAGCAAGATCCTGCTCAAGCCGGGCCAGCCCTTCATTCTCGATGCTGCCTGCGAGTTGGGCGATTCCCAGCGCGTCGGCCTCGACTATCCCGAACTGATCGATGATGTGGCCCCGGGCGATACGCTGTTGCTCGACGATGGCCGCGTGGTCATGGATGTCGAGCGCATCGAGGAAACCGAGATTTACTGCGTGGTACGCCAGGGCACGGAACTGTCGAACAACAAGGGCATCAACAAGCAGGGTGGCGGCTTGTCCGCGCCGGCGCTAACGCCCAAGGACATGGAAGACATTCAGACGGCGGCAGAGTTGCAGGTGGACTATGTCGCCGTGTCCTTTCCCAAGACCGGCGGCGATCTGCGTCTGGCGCGCAAGCTGCTGCACAAGGCCGGATCGCAGGCCCAGATCGTGGCCAAGATTGAACGCTGCGAGGCCATCGAAAACCTTGAAGACATCCTGCATGCCTGCGATGGCGTGATGGTGGCGCGCGGCGATCTGGCCGTCGAGGTCGGCGATGCAGCCGTGCCGGCGCTGCAGAAAAAAATCATTCGCCTCGCCCGCGAGCACAACAAGTTCGCCATCACCGCGACGCAGATGATGGAGTCGATGATCCATTCCCCCGTGCCGACGCGTGCCGAGGTTTCGGATGTCGCGAATGCCGTGCTCGATGGCACCGATGCGGTGATGCTGTCGGCCGAAACCGCTGCCGGCGATTACCCGGTCGAAACCGTACAGGCGATGGCACGTATCTGCCACGAAGCCGAAAAGTCGATGGACCCGGCTGCGCTCGACCGCCACTTCCTCGATCGCGTCTTCACGCGGATCGACCAGTCGGTGGCGATGGCCGCGTTGTTTACCGCGCATCACCTCAAGGTCAAGGCGATTGCTTCGCTGACCCAGTCCGGTTCGACGGCACTGTGGATTTCGCGCCTTGATGTCGGTGTCCCGATCTATGCGCTGACGCCGGATAGCCGCACGCGCTACAAGGTCAGCGTCTATCGCGGCGTTTATCCGCTGATGATGCGTTATCTCGGCCACGACCGCGATGAGTTGCTGTTCGAAGCCGAAGAGGAACTGTTGCGCTCGGGCGCCGTCGAATTGGGAGACCTGATCGTGATGACCTACGGTGAGCCGATCGGCCAGGCCGGCGGTACCAATACGCTCAAGCTCGTGCGCGTCGGCGAACACCGTCCCGCCTGACGCTTTTAACACTGATTACTTTACCTAAAAGAGGAGACATCAATGGCACTCGTATCCATGCGCCAACTACTGGACCACGCCGCCGAGAACGGCTATGGCTTGCCCGCATTCAACGTTAACAACCTTGAGCAGATTCAGGCCATCATGGAAGCTGCTGAAGAGACCAACAGCCCGGTCATCATGCAAGGCTCGGCCGGCGCCCGCAAATATGCCGGCGAAGCCTATCTGCGCAAGCTGATCGAAGCCGCGATTGAAACCCACCCCGACGTGCCAATCGTCATGCACCAGGACCACGGCGCCAGCCCGGCCATCTGCATCCAGTCGATGCGCTCCGGCTTCTCCAGCGTCATGATGGACGGCTCGCTGATGGAAGATGCCAAGACGCCCTCCAGCTTCGAGTACAACGTCAAGACCACCAAGCACGTCGTCGACATCGCCCACGCCATCGGCGTGTCGGTCGAAGGCGAACTGGGCTGCCTCGGCTCGCTCGAATCCGGCATGGGCGAGAAGGAAGACGGCCACGGCGCCGAAGGCGTGCTGTCGCACGACCAGTTGCTGACCGACCCCAATGAAGCCGCCGAGTTCGTCAAGGCAACCGGCGTTGATGCGCTGGCCATCGCCATCGGCACCAGCCACGGCGCCTACAAGTTCACGCGTCCGCCCACGGGCGCCGTGCTGCGCATCGACCGCATCAAGGAAATCCATGCCCGCCTGCCCAACACCCACCTGGTGATGCACGGCTCCTCCAGCGTGCCGCAGGATTGGCTGAAGATCATCAACGAAAACGGCGGCGAGA
Organism: Rhodocyclaceae bacterium; assembly: GCA_030681195.1. Classification (GTDB taxonomy): domain Bacteria; phylum Pseudomonadota; class Gammaproteobacteria; order Burkholderiales; family Rhodocyclaceae; genus Sulfuricystis. Next base: position 328,012 of record JAUXXJ010000004.1, on the reverse strand, counting down.
TGGGCGCGACCTACGGCGTGCCGGTTGAAGAAATCGTCGAAGGCATCAAGAACGGCGTGCGCAAGATCAACATCGATACCGACCTGCGCATGGCCTCCACCGGCGCCATCCGCCAGTTCCTCAACAAGGATCGCAAGAACTTTGATCCGCGCAAGTATCTGGCCGAAGCCCGCAAGGCGATGAAGGAAATCTGCAAGGCCCGTTACGAAGCCTTCGGCTGCGCCGGCATGGCCTCCAAGATCAAGGTCATCGACCTCGAGAAAATGGCCAACCGCTATAAGAAGGGTGAGCTGAACGCTGTCATTAAGTAAGCGTTTTCCGCACCGACAAAAAAGGCCGCGTTATGCGGCCTTTTTTTCGCCTGGAAAAGTCGGCGCAGCCTCTTCGGGCCGCTTCCGGCCTGACGGCCTCCCTGCTGGCGAGACGGCACTTGCGGGTTTGGGGCGGCTGGTGAGTCGTGTCTTGCGTATTATTCACGCCATGTTTGCCATCCTTCGTCTCATCAGTCTGCTCCTGCCAGCGCTAGCCAGCCACGCCGCCGTCAACGATGTCATGCCCGGCGACTACTTTCCCTTGCAGCCAGGCCAGACCACCCTGACGGTCTATGCTTACGACCGTGAATTTCAGGGCCCCTATGCCAGTGGCCGTCAAACGTTCGATGGCCGCATTGACAGCACCGTTCTCGCGTTACGTGCCGCTAGGGGTTTCCGGGTCGGCGACACCACCGTCGCCGGGGTCGCGGTGCTGCCCTGGTCAGACTCGCGGGTCAGCCCGGCGCCTTTGGCCACCGCGCTGGGCGCGCAGGCCAAAGGCTTGAGCGACCTGCGTCTCGGTCTCACGGCCTGGCTGATCAACGACAAGGCCACGGCCAACTACCTTGGCATCAGCGGCATGCTGATCGCCCCGACCGGCGATTACGATGGCCGGCAGGTGCTCAATGCGGGCGAGAATCGCTGGCGCTATGTGGTGTCCGCTGGCTGGCAAAAGGACATCACGCCGCGCTTCCTGGTCGAACTTTCCCCCGAGATCGCCTTCTATGGCGACAACAAAGACTACGCCGGTAAGCGCCGACTCGAACAACGCACCAGTTACGCAATAACCGGCTATCTGCGTTGGCGCGTCACGCCGGCCTGGCATGTACATGTCGGCGGTCAACTCAATCGCGGCGGCGAAACCCGCATCAACGGCGTCGATCAGCGCAACCCGGCCAACAACGAGCGGGTGATGGCCGGCATGAGCTGGTTTTTGCCCGAGCAGCAACAAGTCATTCTGCGCTTCGCGCGCGACACGGAAATCGATAACGGCTTCCGCACCGGCCGCGAAATCCTGCTGCGCTACCAGAAAGGTTTTTGATGCGCGCTTTTCTGCTTGGGCTTCTGCTCCTGCTGCTGTCGCCGCTGCTGCGCGCCGAAGCCCTGCCTGTCATCACCCTTGACCAGGGGCAGATCACTGTGCTGCGCGACAAGTCGAAACAACTGACGCTGGACCAAGCCCGCGCGGCGCATGCCGAGGGCCAGTTCAAGCCACTCGCCGGCAACCTGGGCCTTGGCTACATCCCCGATGCCGTCTGGCTGCGCTTGTCCATTACGCAGGAACACCCGGCGGCGCGCTGGCTCGAAGTCATGCCGCCGTATCTCGACGACATCCGTCTCTTCCACATCCGTCCCGACGGGCAGATTGACGAACGGCGCGCTGGCGACCGCCTGCCTCAGTCCGCGAAGGAAGAGAACTACCGAGGCAACCTGTTCAAGCTGGCGTGGCAGCCTGGCGAGCATGAAATCTATCTGCGCCTGCAATCCACCAGCACCATGGCCGCCATCGTCAAGCTGTGGCAGCCTGACCGCTTCGAGCGTCACCTGCGCCTTGGCTACTTCGCCTACGGTCTTTACTTCAGCCTGATCCTGACCGTGCTGCTATTCAACACCGTCAACTGGCTCATATCGCGGCGGCGGATTTTTCTGGTCTATGTGGGCTACCTGTTCCTGAATGCGCTGCAGTGGCTGGGCATCAACGGCTTTGTTGCCGAATTCATTTTCCCCGCGCAGCCGCTGCTGGCCAACCTGACGCTCGGCATGAGTCTATCGCTGGCCGCCGCCATGGCCTTCGGCTTCTTCATCATGGTGCTTGAACTCAAGCAGCATCACCCCGTGGTCTATCGCATCAGCTTGGCCGGCATGGCGCTGTGTCTCGTCACTGCGCTGGCCACACCGTTTGGCTACTACGGCGTCTTCGCCCCGTGGATGCTGGGCTTCGGCGTCCTGACCCTGTGCAGCGTGCCCTGGCCAGCGCTGCGGCTGTGGCGGATGGGCGACACAAGTAACCTCTGGGCGCGTCTGCTGGCCATCGCCTACCTGATTTACGGCGTGCTGATCGCCATCAACATCCTCGGCGTGCTGGCGGTACTGCCCTTCAGCGAAACCATCAACCTCGCCGGAATGAGCAGCAACATCGCCCATATCCTGCTGCTGCACTTCGCCATCCTGCTGCACTACCGGCGTATCGAAGCCGATCATGCCGGCGCGCTCGAAAAGTCGGCGCTGGCGATACGGCAAGCCGACCTCGAAAAGTCCTACCGTCAGGAGCAGGACAAGTTACTGGCCATGATCACGCATGAAATCCGCACGCCCATCGCCGTCATCGACGCGGCGACCCAGACCCTCGAAGCACTCGATGACATCCCTAGTGCCGATCGCGAAGAGCGTTACGACCGCATCCACCGTTCAGTCAATCGACTTAGCGTGCTGCTTGATCTGGCAACGGCACAAACCCGCAGCGAGATTGCCGACTGGCAACTGACGCAGGGCAGGATCGAACCGGCCGCCCTGACCGATGAAGTCATCAAACTGCTCGGCAACCCGCTGGCGCAACGCATCCAGGTTACCGCCGTGGAAGCGCTGCCGACGCTCATTGGCGACGACCGCATGTTGCGCTTTGCCTTGCTCAACCTGCTCGACAACGCCTGCAAGTATTCGTCGCCGGAGTCGCCGGTGCGCGTGCATATCGAAGCGGCCGGCGGTAGCGTGACCTGGCGCGTCGAAGACAACGGACCGGGCATTCTGCCGGGCATGGAAGAAAAGATTTTCGAAAAATATGTGCGCCTCGGCGAGTCGGGCAACAAGGCCGGCCTCGGTCTCGGCCTTTATCTGGCCCGCCATATCGTCGCGCGCCATGGCGGCACGCTGACAGTCGAGACCGGACGCACAAAAGGTGCCTGTTTCATATGCTGCTTGCCTGCCACCAACAAAAAGGCGCAACCATGACCCGCGTCGGCCTGATCGAAGATAACCTCGACTTCCGCGCTGAAGTCGCTTTCCATCTGCGCCGCAACGGCTTCGCTATCGCGCTGGAAAGCGATGGCAGCGGCATTGACGCGCAACTGGCCGATCGCCCCTGCGACCTGCTGGTACTGGATTTGGGTCTGCCGGTCGAAGATGGTCTCGTCATCGCTCGGCGCCTGCGCCGGCAGCAGCCGTGGCTGGGTATCGTCATGCTCACCGCGCGCGGCAGTCTGGACGACCGACTCGCCGGATTCGAAGAAGGTGCCGACGCCTATCTGATCAAACCCATCGACATGCGCGAACTGGTCGCCACCCTGCACAGCGTGCAGCGGCGACTGGCAGTTCCGGCACTGACAACCGAGTCATGGTCACTCACGCCCGACACCCTGTCGATTGGCTCACCCGCTGGTGTAGCCATTGCGTTGACCGCGACGGAAATGGACCTGCTCAAATGTCTGGCCGCTGCTGCACCCGAGCCGGTATCGCGCGAAGCGCTCGCCGCCGCCATGGGCCATACAGAGCCGGATTTCGACTACCGCCGGCTCGAAGTCGCCTTCAGTCGCCTGCGCAAGAAGATCGAAACGGCCACGGCCGGCGAATCGCCGATCCGTGCCGCACGCGGGCGAGGTTATGTGTTCGCTGCACCGATGCGGGTGGTGGCACAATAAAAGTCGGCGCTGGCGGGATGAAATGCCCCGCATGGGGTACGGCGCCATTGCAAGCTTTTGCAAGCTTTTAACGGCTTGATTTTGATAACTTCCTACAGATAAGTTTGTCGCCCTTGTGGCGTCCAGACCCCTGAGGAGTTTCATGTCATTTTCGAAGGAATCGCTAGCCCGGATTGGCCTACTGTACGTTGTCACTGCTTCATGCGTCCACGCCCAAACCACGCCTGATGCAGGCCTCCTGCGCCAGCAGATTGAACGTCAGTTGCCGCAGGTATTGCCCGAAGAACGCAAGCCGCTTACCGTCCTGCCGCCCGCATACAAACCCGCGCCAGGCCTGAGCGTCACCGTCAAGGCTTTCCGCTTTGTTGGCAATACCTTGATGAGCCAAGCGGATCTCGCGCCGGCGGTTGCCAGCTACCTTGATCGACCGCTTGACTTCACGGCACTGCAAGCCGCCACCGCCGCCGTGAGTGAAGCCTACCGAGCTGCCGGCTGGTTGGTTCGAGTGTATCTGCCGCGCCAGGAAATTCAGGACGGCATCGTCACCCTGCAAATTGTCGAAGGTATTTTTGGCAAACTGCGCTTTGAAGGTACCCTGTCGATGCGTATCGACGCTGGCCGTGTCGAAGCCACCGTTGCGGCCGCCCAGCCGGCCGGCCAACCCCTGAAAGCCGGGGCCCTCGACCGCGCCATGCTGTTGCTCGATGACCTGCCCGGTATCGCAGTCTCCGGCAACCTCGCGCCCGGCAGCGGGAGCGCCGAGAGTGATCTGGTGCTCAAACTCGCCGACGAGGCGCTGCTGAACGGCGAAGCCAGTCTTGATAACACCGGTTTGCGCTCAACGGGCCGCGAACGCGTCACCGCCAATGCTTCGCTCAACAGTCCGCTGCAGATTGGCGATCAGGTCATCGCCAACCTCGTGCATACCGAGGGCAGCGACTACATCCGTCTGGCCTACACCGCCCCGGTTGGCTACGATGGTCTTCGCCTCGGCGTCAATGCTTCGCGTATGGACTACAAGGTCATCAGTGAAGAGTTCAAGGCTGCCCGGATCACGGGCGCTTCCAGCACATGGGGATTGGACGCGCAGTATCCGCTGATCCGCAGCCGCACGCACAACCTGTTTCTGAGTGCATCATGGGATGACAAAATTTTCGACAACGAGGCAAACGGCGCTGTCAGCTCGAAATACGGCGTGCGTAACCTCAACGTCGGCCTGATGGCCAATCTCTTTGACCGTCTGGGCGGTGGCGGCGCCAACATGGCCAACATGATGTTTACGGTGGGCAACCTCGATCTTGAGGGATCGCCAAACAAGAGCAGCGATACTGCCACCACGCGCACCCACGGCGGTTTCACCAAGCTGCGCTACGCCATGTCGCGCCAGCAGGCACTGACCGAAGACTTCTCTCTTTACGCGCTGTTCACGGGGCAGTCCGCCAGCAAGAACCTTGATTCTTCCGAGAAGTTCTACCTCGGCGGATCAAGCGGCGTGCGGGCCTACCCGGCCAGCGAGGGCGGCGGCAGCGAGGGCACGATGCTGAACCTTGAACTGCGCTGGCGTGCAATGAACCACCTGCTCATTACAGGCTTCTACGATTGGGGCAGTGTAAAGGTCAACAAGGACAACAACTTTGCCGGCGCCCCGGCACTGAATCGCTTTGATCTCGACGGCCTCGGCGCCTCGGTCACCTGGAACGGCCCGCTTGGGGTAACACTCAAAGGCGTCTATGCCCGCCGTCTGGGCAGCAACCCAAACCGAAATGCCACGACTGGCAGAGATCAGGACGGATCGCTGATCCGCGATCGCCTCTGGCTCACCGCCAGCCTGCCGTTCTGATTCCGGAGTCACACCATGAACAAGATCTACCGCGTCGTCTGGAATGAAACCACCCGAGTCTGGGTCGCCGTCGCTGAAACTGCCAAGGCCCACGGCAAGCGTTCTTGCAAGGCCCTACTGCTGTCGTCCGTGCTCGCCGTCCTGCCAGCGCCGACTTTTGCACAGACAACACCGGTCGCTTCCACCCAACTACCTACCGGCGGCAACGTCGTGGCCGGCTCGGCAAGCATCACGCAAACTGCCACTCAAGGCGCCGCCGTGATGAACATCAACCAGACCTCCGCCCGCGCCGCCATTGACTGGAATACCTTCAACGTTGGCAGCGCCGCGCAGGTCAATTTCAATCAGCCCTCCAGCAGCAGCGTCACGCTCAACCGCGTGCTCGACAGCAACCCCAGCCAGATCTTCGGCCGCATCACCGCGACAGGGCAGGTCTTCCTAGTCAATCCGAATGGCGTCTTTTTCGCGCCCGGTGCCAGCGTCGATGTCGGCGGCCTGGTCGCCACCACGCATCGCATCGGTGTCGACGACTTCATGGCTGGCAAGACCACCTTTGACCGCAACGGAGCCACCGGCAGCGTCGTCAATGCAGGCGAACTGAAGGCTGCCCTGGGCGGCTATATCGCGCTGCTGGCGCCAGAAGTCCGCAACGAAGGCGTCATCATCGCCCAGGCCGGTACCGTGGCACTGGCCTCCGGTGAAGCGATCAGCCTCAATTTTGCTGAAAACGGAACGCTGGCCGGCATCACCGCCACCCAGAGCCAGATCGCCGCGCTGGTCGAAAACAAAAACGCCGTACATGCCCCCGGCGGGCTGATTATCCTTTCGGCCATGGCCATGAACCAGCTTCAAGGCGGCGTCATCAACAACAGCGGCTCGCTGGAAGCCAGCAGCCTTACCGAGAAAGGCGGCAAGATTTGGCTCGAAGCCGACACCATCACACTCAACTCCAGTAGCGCGATCAGCGCCACCGGTGCCACAGGTGGCGGCGAGGTGTTGGTCGGTGGTGGCTGGCAAGGCGGCGGCGATCTGCGTCAGGCCACCACAATCAACATGGAAGCCGGAGCCACCATCGATGTCTCCGCCACAAAAGTCGGCGCTGGCGGGACGGCGGTACTGTGGTCGGATGTCACCAAGGCGGCATCACTCACCACCGTGGCCGGCACCATCCTCGCCAAGGGCGGCGCCGAGGGCGGCGACGGCGGGCGTATCGAAACCTCCGGCCATAACGTAGACATCGGACTTGCAAGCATTTCTGCCAGTGCGCCAAAAGGCACCGGCGGCCTCTGGCTCATTGATCCAACCGACGCGACGATCAACCAAACTGTCGCCAACAGCTATCGCGACACGCTGAACGGCGGCACAAGTGTTGAAAACGTGGTGACCGGTGATATGACCTGGTCGGACAATGTCACGCTCACAAAAAACAATGGCGGCGATGCAACGCTAACCCTCAAGGCGACTGGCGGCATTACGCTCGGTACCGGCAGTTCGATCACGTCGAGCAGCGGCAAACTCAACACGATCCTGTGGTCGGATAGCGACAATAGTGGGGGTGGAGGAGTCCGCTTCAACGGGACAGCCTCGATCAATACCAACGGCGGCCATCTCTGGATTGGGGGCGGCAGCGGAACGACGGCCTGGAACGGCCTGACTGTCGGTGATGGTTATGCCGTCGGCTCATCAACAAGCGACTATATTGGCATTTACTTTGCTGGCTACACAGGAACCCTGAACGCAGGCGGGGGCAACATCAGCCTGCTTGGCAAGGGAGGAACAGCAGGCGCTCCGGGCTGCGGCTCCGCCGGCAAATGCAACTTCGGGATAGTCCCACGCGGAACCATTGTTACCAGCGGCAGCGGTACGATCACCCTTGATGGCATTGGCGGCGCGGGCACTGGCGATTCAAATCACGGCGTTTACGTCAATGGCACGGTCCAGACCGACAGTGGCGCCATCAACATCACTGGCGTGGGCGGCCAGAGCGGCTCGTTCAATAACGACGGCATCCGCGTAATTGGTTCGGTACTATCCGCCAGCGGCCCGATCACACTCACGGGCACCACCGGCAGAACCGCAGGCGGCGCAGCCGCAGACCAAATCTCGTATGGAATCAACGGCTTCACGTCATCCATCGGCAAAGGCACACTCGCGTCATCCTCCAGTGCTATCAGTCTGGTAACCGATACGCTCAATCTGGCAGCGGATGCAAGCATCCAGTCCACCGGCACACTCACCATCGCCCCACTGACAAACGGTACCACCATCGGTATTGCTGGCGGTGCGGGCACCTTGGCACTGACAGTCGCAAATTTCAGTACCAACTTTGTCAACGGCTTCTCAGGCATCACCATCGGCAGCGCCACGGCAGGTGCTATTACAGTCGGAGGCGCCACCACCACCTTCAACGACAGCACGACCCTGCGTTCCAATTCGACCATCGCCCTAAATGGCGCCATCACAGCCAACGAAAACCTGACCCTGACCAGCAATGGTGCCATTACCCAGTCAGCAGCTATTGCTGTCACCGGCACGACGAGCATCACGGCAGGCTCGGCCAACAACATTACGCTCAACAACAGCAGCAACAACTTTACCGGTGCAGTTTCGGTGGTTAGCGGCAACAACCTCAGTCTGATCGACAGCAATGGGATGAGCCTGGGCGCCATCAGTACGGCGGGAACGGTGGATGTCGCCACCCTGACGGGGAACTTGACTCTTACCGGCGCAGTCAGCACGACCAACACGACGACAAGCGCGATCACCCTTAATGCCGCCAAGGACACCGCCGCGCTGACCTCGACGGGTGGAGACATTATCGTTAGTGGCGGTAGCGTGAGCGTGGGCAGCGGCGGCACCGCCAAGCTGTATTCCGGCAGCGTGACCGGCAGCACCGGCCTCACGGCCTTGATCGGCTCCGGCAGCGGCCGCTTCCGCTACGCCAGCGACGAGGCGACGACCAACTTCACATCAGTCCTGGGATCTGGCACCTACGCGGTCTATCGGGAAAACATTGCACTGACCCTTGCGCCGGCAGCCTACACAAGCACGTACGGCGCTGCCGTCTCTCCGACGGCATTCAACACGACGGTCGGCACCTTGCAAAACGGAGATTCGCTGACGCCGACCGTTACTTCCACCGGCACTTCGACCAGCGCTGTCGGCAGCTATAACCTGACGCTTGCCGGAGTCTCGAACGGCTACAACGGACAAGGCTATAACCTGACAGTCAACACCAATGCCAACGGCCACACCATCAGCAAGGCAGCGCTGTCCGTCACTGCAAACAGTGCCAGCAAGGAACCTGATGGGGCGTCATACAGCAATGGCAACGGCGTGACATATAGCGGCTTTGTGAATGGCGAAACCACCGGCGTGCTGGGGGGCGCATTGAGTTTCAGCGGCACCAGTCAGGGTGCGTCAAGCCCGGGCCTCTACACGATCACACCGGGCGGTCTGACCAGTGGTAACTATGACATCTCCTTTGTCAGTGGCACGTTGGAAATCAAATCGCCTGTTGTCGTAACGCCGCAAACTACTGGATCGACTTCAATCGTATCGAGTGCCGCAGCGCAAACGACATTCGGAGGATCGACCAGTACTAGCGACCTTAGTATTACGACCGCTGACACTTCGGCTGGGCAGACAGATGGTGCTGCTACGCAAAGTGGTGCTGACAGCAATCTGGACAATCAGACCAAGATAACGGCAGGAACCGGCGACGCTGGAACAACAAGTGGCGGCACGACGACGGCAGCCTCAGGAGACACGAGCACTACCGGGCAGGGGGGAGGCGGCTCGGGCGGTGGCGCCAATGCAGGTAGTGACGCTAATACGACGGAAGGAACAGGCCAAGGCGCCGGCGGTCCCGGCGATGGCGATGGACCCGGCCAAGGCGCGGGCCAAGGCCTTGGCGCTCAAGGGAAGGTGGCTGAAAAGACCGACAGCAAGTCCAAGGACGAAGGTAAGTCCAAGGACGACGGCAAGTCCAAGGATGACGACAACTCCAAGGATGACGACGAGTCCAAGGACGATGGCAAGTCGAAGGACGACGACAAGTCCAAAGACGACGGCAAGTCCAAAGGAAGTGGCTCCGGCGGTGGCGCCAATGCGGGTGGTAACGCTAATACGATGGAGGGAACAGGCAAAGGCGCCGGCGGCCCCGGCGATGGCGATGGGCCCGGTCAAGGCGCGGGCCAAGGCCTCGGCGCTCAAGGGAAGGGGGCTGAAAAGACCGACAGTAAGTCAACGGATGACGGCAAGACCAAAGGAGTCGGTTCCGGCGGTGGATCGCAAGGCGGAGTAAACACAGGCAGCACGCCGACGACAACTCAACCAGTTACTACGGCGACCACCACACCGACAACGACTACGACGGCTACGACTCAGCCAGTCACTACGACCACCGCCACGCCGACCACGACTACGACGGCTACAACTCAACCAGTTACTACGGCGACCGCCGCACCGGCTCCGACTACGACGACTACAGCTCAGCCAGTCGCCGCTCCGACCACGACTACGGCGGCTACGACGGCTACGACTCAGCCTGTTACTACGGCGACCTCCGCACCGACAACGACTACGGCGGCTACAACTCAGCCAGCCACTACGGCGACCTCCGCATCGGCACCGACCACGATGGCTACAACTCAACCAGTCACTACGGCCACCGACACGCCGACCACGACTACGACGGCTACAGCTCAGCCAGTTACTACGGCGACCGTCACGCCGGCTCCGACTACGACGGCTACAACTGAGCCAGTCACTACAGCGACCGCCACGCCGACCACGACTACGACGGCTACGACTCAACCAGTCACTACGGCGACCGCCGCACCGACAACGACTACGACGGCTACAGCTCAGCCAGTCACTACAGCTACCGCCGCACCGACCACGGCTACGCCGACGACAGTTCAACCAGTCGACGCACCTACCACGACCACGACAACACCGGCTGCAAATCAACCAGTTACTACGGCGACCGCCGCACCGGCTCCGACCACGATGGCTACAGCTCAGCCAGTTACTACGGCGACCGTCACGCCGGCTCCGACTACGACGGCTACAACTGAGCCAGTCACTACAGCGACCGCCACGCCGACCACGACTACGACGGCTACGACTCAACCAGTCACTACAGCGACCGCCGCACCGGCACCGACCACAGCGGCTACAACTCAGCCTGTTACTACGGCGACCGCCACACCGGCACCGACTACGACGACTACAGCTCAGCCAGTCGCCACACCGACCACAACTACGACGGCTACGACGGCTACGACTGAGCCTGTTACTACGGCGACCGCCGCACCGACAACGACTACGGCGGCTACAGCTCAGCCAGTTACTACGGCGACCGTCACACCGGCACCGACTACGACGACTACAGCTCAGCCAGTCACTACAGCGACCGCCGCACCGACAACGACAACGGCGACCGACACACCGACCACGGCTACGACGACTACAGCTCAAGCCGTCGCCGCACCGACCGCGACCACGACGGCTACAACTCAACCAGTCACTACAACGACCGCTGCACCGACCACGGCTACGCCGACGACAGTTCAACCAGCCGATGCACCTACCACGACTACGACAACACCGGTTACAACTCAGCCAGTTACTACGGCGACCGCCACGCCGGCTCCGACAACTCAACCAGTTACTACGGCGACCACTACACCGACCACGGCTACGACCGCCGGCTTGCAAGCGCAAGACATATCGACTGCATCCGCACAGACCAAAGCTTCTGGCAGCGCCAGCGACACGGGCATCACGAGTGGAAGTGCGGGTGGCGACGGCATTACGGTTTCACTAACGCGCTTACCATCACTACAGCAGGCGGGAATCATTGCGGTTTCTGTACCAAGGGAAGTGGCAACGGCTGGCAGTGGTTTTACGTTCCCGCTACCTGCGCAATTGGTCGCCGATACGGCGCCTGATGAACCCGTGCAAGCATCCTTGCTGAATGGGAGACCGCTACCCGCGTGGATACGCTACGCTCCGGAGACCCGCAGCTTTGTAGCATCTGCCGTACCTGACGGCGCATTCCCCATTCAGGTGGTCGTTACAGTGGCAGGCAGGCAGACGACAATGGTCGTGTCCGAACGCAAGGAGTAGCGGCGAAGCGCTTTGGCACGGTGGCTGGGCGCTGCCTGGGAGTGTGGATGGTGATGTCGAGCAGGTAGCGCTGGTGCCTTACCGGTCTTTTGTTTGAATCGGTCATCAACTGCCACCAAGGACCGGACGGCAGGTATACGTTGCTTTGCCGCTCGCCAGAGAGAGCAGGCTCATGGCCAGCAATGGCGGACGAGCCGTCAATCCAATAACAGCGCAGGCTTATCGCGGTTTCGACCAGATGCGCTTGAGTATGACGATAACGGCGAAATCGGCGAAGGCGGAAATGACCAGGGCGAGGCCGAGGAAGAATGAGGTTTGCTCGGGTAGCGGGCTGCGGCCCCCTGTCAGCAGCCAGAGGCCGGCGGCCAGAAAACCCAGCGCTGCGAAAAAGATGACGCGCAGGATCAGGTGCTGGTGACGTGGTAGCGCCTGGGGGATGGCTGCGGGCGACTTGATGTCGCCGGATGCAGAACTGTTCGCTGAGGTAAGGCCGATATTACGAAAGTCCTTGGTCATCGCGTGCTCCTGTTGTGAAAAGTCGGCGCAGCCTCTTCGGGCCGCTTCCGGCCTGACGGCCTCCCTGCTGGCGGGACGGGATAAGCCGCTGGAATTGACATGTTGTCCGTGTTGATGTCTGCGGGTTTGGGCGACATTTTGTCCCTGTAAATGTCCTATCGATCACCTGACATTACACTTGTTATTCAATGGGATGCACTGAATATTGGAAAAAAGCGTTCCAAAAAATGTCCGTCTCGTTTTCCGGTTCTGGTCGCTTAGAAGCCGAACAGCCGAGCGAGTTCGGCGCCCGGTGAGGGCGCACGCATGAAGGCTTCGCCGACGAGGAAGGCATGCACGTTATGTTGCTTCATCAGGGCAACATCCGCCGGGGCGAGGATGCCGGATTCGGTGATGACGATGCGGTCGGGGGGGATGCGGCCAAGCTGGGAAATTGTCGTGTCGAGGCTGACCTCGAAGGTGCGCAGATTGCGGTTGTTGATGCCCATCAGTGGCGTCTTGAGCTTGAGCGCGCGGTCGAGTTCGCCAGCGTCGTGGCTTTCAACCAGCACCGCCATGCCGAGGCTCAGGGCGAGGTCTTCGAGTTCGGCCATCTGCGTATCGGCGAGTGCAGCGACGATCAGCAGGATGGCGTCGGCGCCCATCGCGCGGGCTTCGTAGACCTGATACGGATCGATCATGAAGTCCTTGCGCAGCACCGGTAGCGTACAGGCGGCGCGCGCGGCTTGCAGGTATTCAGTGCTGCCCTGGAAGAACTGGCGGTCGGTGAGGACCGAGAGGCAGGCGGCGCCGTGCTTTTCGTAGTCGGCGGCAATCTCGGCGGGATGGAAGTCGGGGCGAATGACGCCCTTCGACGGGCTGGCCTTTTTGATTTCGGCAATGACTGCCGCGCAGTTTGCCGTATTGCCAGCGCCGACTTTTGCGCTGATGGCACCGACGAAGTCGCGCGGCGCGGCTTGCGCTTCCGCCTCGGCGCGGATTGCGGCGAGCGGCTTGGCGGCCTGTGCGGCGGCGACTTCCTCGCGCTTGACGGCGAGGATTTTGTTCAGGATGTCGCTCATGCTTGCTGGGTGAAGGCGATGAACTGATCGAGCTTGGCGCGTGCCTTGCCGCTTTCGATGGTCTGACGGGCCAGTGCGATGCCGGCGCCGATGTCGGGCGCGAGGTTGGCGGCGTAGAGCGCGCTGCCGGCGTTGAGGCAGACGATCTCCAGCGCCGGGCCGGGCTGGTTTTCCAGCACGCCGAGCAGACGGCCTTTCGATTCGGTGGCGTCGGCGACCTTGAGCGTGCGGTTGGAAATCATCGCCAGGCCGAAGTCCTCGGGATGCACTTCGTATTCCAGAATCTTGCCGTCCTTCAGCTCGCCCACCATCGTGGCGGCACCGAGCGAGATTTCATCCATACCGTCTTTGCCATAGACCACCATGACGTGCTGCGCGCCGAGTTGCTGCATGACGCGCACGAGGATGCCGACGAGGTCGGGGTGGAAGACGCCGAGCAGCGTATTTGGTGCGCCGGCCGGGTTGGTCAGCGGGCCGAGGATGTTGAAGATGGTGCGCACGCCCATTTCCTTGCGCACCGGGCCGACGTTCTTCATCGCCGGGTGGTGGTTGGGCGCGAACATGAAGCCCATGCCGGTTTGCTTGATGCACTCGGCGACTTGCGGCGCTTGCAGGTCGATCTTCGCGCCAAGCGCTTCCAGCACGTCGGCGGCGCCGGATTTCGACGAGACGCCGCGATTGCCGTGCTTGGCGACGGTGGCGCCCGCAGCGGCGGCAACGAAGGCCGAGGCGGTGGAGATGTTGAAGGTATGCGAGCCATCGCCGCCGGTGCCGACGATGTCGACGAAGTGCGGATTGTGCGGGGTGTCGACCTTGGTGCACAGTTCGCGCATCACGGTGGCGGCGGCGGCGATTTCGCCGATGGTTTCCTTCTTGACGCGCAAGCCGGTAAGGATCGCGGCCATCATCACCGGCGAGACCTCGCCCTTCATGATCAGCCGCATCAGATGCAGCATCTCGTCGTGGAAAATTTCGCGATGCTCGATGGTGCGCTGAAGCGCTTCCTGGGGAGTGATCATCTTCAAGCGCCTTTCAAGAAGTTTTGCAGCAGCGCGTGGCCGTGCTCGGTCATGATGGATTCGGGATGGAACTGCACGCCCTGGATGGCATGTTCCTTGTGGCCCGTGTGTCTGATGCCCATGATCTCGCCATCTTCGGTCCACGCAGTCACATCGAGGCAGGCGGGCATCGTCTCGCGGCGAATTGCCAGCGAGTGGTAGCGGGTCGCCGTGAAGGGATTCGGCAAGTTGGCAAAGATGCCGACGTTGGCATGCTGAACCGCCGAGACCTTGCCGTGCATCAGTTGCTTGGCATGGACAATCTCGCCGCCGAAGGCATACCCAATGCTTTGATGCCCGAGGCAGACACCGAGGATCGGCAGCTTGCCGGCGAATTCCTTGATCGCATCGACCGAGATGCCAGCTTCCTTGGGCGAACAGGGGCCGGGGGAAATCACCAGCTTGTCCGGCTTCATCGCGGCGATTTCCTTGAGCGTGATCGCATCATTACGGAACACGCGCACGTCCTCGCCGAGCTCGCCGAAATATTGCACGAGATTGTAGGTGAAGGAGTCGTAGTTATCGATCATCAGCAACATGATTTGCCACATCCTTTTGGTTTGCATGCCCAGACTTGGCAGTCTAAAGCGTTAGTACCTCTTTTATTGCACTCTTTCACGCTAATTACCTCTTTTGCCAGAGCGCGCCAGGGCCGCGGCCGATGCAGTCGACCGTTTGACCCTTCTGCGTATTCAGGACTCGCCGAATCATGTCTCGGCTCACCCCTGGGCATGCTCGTTCGAGATCAGCTAGCGAAAATGTACCGGACATCTTGCCGATGACTTCGAGCACCAGCTGAGTTTTCGACCCACGCGGTTCCGAGGTTTCGCCAACGCGCTCGACGAATTCCCGATAGGCAGCCTTCAGGATGGACAGCACATAATTGACGTATGGCCAGGGATCATGCTTGCC
Organism: Rhodocyclaceae bacterium; assembly: GCA_030681195.1. GTDB lineage: Bacteria > Pseudomonadota > Gammaproteobacteria > Burkholderiales > Rhodocyclaceae > Sulfuricystis. The sequence continues at coordinate 312,544 of JAUXXJ010000004.1, read as the reverse complement.
CTCATGCCACCCCTGCGAACTTTGCTCCAGGGTTTCGTAGTAGCGGTCTTTGTTTTGTTCGACGAGGCGCTCCAGACTGATGTAGCGACCAACCTCTATACCTAGCTGGTAGCTCTGCAACAGCCAAAGCAACCGGGAGACTCGGCCATTGCCATCACGGAACGGATGAATGCACAGGAAGTCGAGATTGAAGGCAGCCAGGGCGATCAGCGGCGGAATCCAGCGCTCTTCCAGGCAGGCCTGCCAGTCAGCAATCAACTGATTCATGGCTGCAGGAGTCTGCTTCGCCGACACAGTGCGAAAACGTATGCGCTCACTGCCATCGGGATAACGTTCGATGATGTCGCCGTCCTTTTCCTTGTACAAGCCGGAATCCCAAATCCGCCCCCGCGTCATGGCATGCAGACGTTGAATTGTCTCGTTTGAAATCGAGATGCGCTGGGCGTCCTGGTGAATCCAAGTCAGGGCATCGCGGTAGCCGCGTACTTCTTCCTCGTCACGGTCACGGAACAGAGGCTTGGGGGCAACCAGCACATCGCGCACCCGAGAAGGTTCCACGGTAACACCTTCGATGCGGTTCGATGAGACCGCGCTTTCGATCAGCGCGTGCTCGCGCAATGCCTTCAGGCGCTGCGGAGACTGCCGGATGTAAAGCTCCTGCTTGCCGCGGAATTCGCCGAGGTCGGTGAGATACCAGGCGGTTGCGGGTGAAATTGCAAAATTGTAGTTGGCAAAAGTGCGCAGAGTTGATTTCTCGCGGAATGACATGACGTCCAGCGATTTTGCACCCACCCCGCTCACCTCACTCGAAACGCGTGTCGAGGCCGGATTCGGCCATCTCGGCGGCGCGTAACTGCGCCTTTGCCTTGTTCAGCGTTTCCTGCCATTCGCTGTCGGGATCGGAGTCGGCGACGATGCCGGCGCCGGCCTGGACGTGGATGCGGCCGTCCTTCAGCACGGCGGTGCGGATCGCGATCGCCAGATCCATGTCGCCATTGAAACCGAGGTAGCCGACGGCGCCGGCGTAAATGCCGCGCTTGGTCGGTTCCAGTTCGTCGATGATTTCCATCGCGCGCACCTTCGGCGCACCGGAGACGGTGCCGGCGGGGAAAGTGGCCTTGAGCACCGAGACCGGACCTTCGTCATCCTTGAGTTCGCCTTCAACGTTCGAGACGATGTGCATGACGTGCGAGTAGCGCTCGATCATGTACTGGTCGGTGACTTTGACCGTGCCGATCTTGGCGACGCGGCCGACATCGTTGCGACCGAGGTCGAGCAGTTGCAGGTGTTCGGCGCGTTCCTTCTCGTCGGCGAGAAGTTCGGCGGCGAGCGCGGCATCCTCGGCGGCGGTGGCGCCGCGTTTGCGCGTGCCGGCGATCGGGCGTGCGGTGACTTTCCTTGTCTCACCTTCACCTTCGAGACGCACCAGAATTTCAGGCGAGGCGCCAACGACCTGGAAGTCGCCGAAGTCGAAAAAGAACATGTAGGGCGAGGGATTGAGGGTGCGCAGCGCCCGATAGAGGGCCAGCGGGCTCGCCGCATAGGGCTTGCTCATGCGCTGCGAGAGGACGACTTGCATGATGTCGCCATCGACGATGTATTGCTTGGCCTTGCGCACGGCGGCCTTGAAGTCTTCTTCGGCGAACTCAAAAGTCGGCGCTGACGGGACGGCTGCCGTATCGACGGGAATGGTCGCCGGCGCGCGCAGCTTGGCGAGCAGTTCCTTGAGCCGTGCCTGCGCCTGTTTCCAGGCACCGGGAAAGCCCGGCTCGGCAAAGACGACGAGCGTGAGCTTGCCGGAGAGGTTGTCGACGATGGCGATTTCTTCCGACAGCAACAGCAGGATGTCCGGCACATTCAGTGGGTCGGGCTTCTTCGTGTCCGCCAGCTTGGGTTCGATGAAGCGCACCGTGTCGTAACCGAAGTAACCGACGAGGCCACCGCAGAAGCGCGGCAGGCCGGGGGTATCGGGCACCTTGAAGCGCGCCATGAACTCCGAGACGAAGGACATCGGATTGGTGTGCTCGCGGCGCTCGGCGACGCGGTTGCCGGAGAGCAGCAGGATCGTTGAGCCGCTGACGGAAATGCGCGTCGAGGTGGTTAGGCCGATGAAGGAGTAGCGGCCGAAGCGTTCGCCTCCCTGCACCGATTCGAGCAGGTAGGAATGCGGGCCTTCGGCGAGTTTTAGATAAATCGAGAGGGGCGTGTCGAGATCGGCGAAGGTCTCAAGGGTGACGGGGATGCGGTTGTAGCCTTCATGGGCCAAACGATCAAATTCGGATTCTTTCATGCTGGATCAGGTTCGCGGCTGCCAAGAGGGATTCGACTATAGCATCGGCGGCAAGCCCCCGGACGTCCTGGCCTTCGTTGTAGCCGTAGGGCACCAGAAACACCTTGCAGCCGGCATTGTGGCCGGCATGGAAATCATGCAGCGAGTCGCCGATCATCAGCGTGTCGGCAGGCGAAACATTCATGCGCCCACAGGCCCAGACGAGCGGCATCGGATCGGGTTTCGGCTTGGGCAGTTGGTCACCCGCGACGGCCACCTGCATATAGGGCATCAGGCCGGTACGCTCCAGCAGCGGCACCGTGAAAGCCTGCGCCTTGTTGGTGATGACGCCCATCGGCAGGCCCATCGCCTTGAAGGCGTCGAGACCTTCGATCACGCCGGGGAAGGGCTTGGCGGCACGACCATTGAAGTGCTCATAATGTTTCTTGAAACTTGCCAGTGCGTCAGCCGGCGGTGGGTTGGGATCGTCCGCCGCTTCGAGTTTGCCGGCGAGGACGCGCTTGACGAGATTGGGAATGCCACGCCCGACATAGGCGCGGATTTCCTCGACCGCGACCGGCGGGCGACCGAGGTCGGCAAGCATGCCGCAGGCGGCGGCATGCAGGTCGAGCACGGTATCAAGCAGGGTGCCGTCGAGGTCGAGAAGAACGGCTTTGATGGACATGTTCAAACTTTGGCGAGTTCCGCCCGCATGGCGGCGATGACGCTGTTGTAGCGCTGCGGGTCGCTGTCCTTGCCGGCACCGAATACGGCCGAGCCGGCGACAAAGGTGTCAACGCCTGCGCGCGCCACGTCGGCGATGTTGGCCGGGCCGACACCGCCGTCGATCTCGATCTCAACCTTGAGTCCACGATCGTCGATCATCTTGCGCACGGCACGCGCCTTGTCGAGCACGTAGGGGATGAACTTCTGGCCACCGAAACCGGGGTTCACCGACATCAGCAACACCATGTCGAGCTTGTCGAGCGTGTATTCGAGGATGTCGAGCGGGGTGGCCGGATTGAAGACGAGGCCGGCCTTGCAGCCGTTTTCCTTGATCAGACCAATGGTGCGGTCGACGTGCTCGGAAGCTTCCGGGTGGAAGGTGATGTAGGTGGCGCCGGCCTTGGCGAAGTCGGGGATGATGCGGTCGACCGGCTTGACCATCAGATGCACGTCGATGGGTGCGGTCACGCCATGTTTTCTCAACGCCTCACACACCAGCGGGCCGATGGTCAGGTTGGGCACGTAGTGGTTATCCATGACATCGAAATGGACGATGTCGGCGCCGGCGGCGAGGACGTTGTCGACTTCCTCGCCGAGCTTGGCGAAATTGGCGGAAAGAATAGACGGCGCGATACGGTACGTCATGGAGAACCCTCCTCGTTGAATTAGAATGCTCTTGATTCTAGCGGTGCCGCCTATCAGGCCCGCTAAGACTTTCTAATGGCAGGTATAAGCAATGGCCGAGTCAAAAAAATACGAGATCGAAATCGGGGTGGCAACGCAATATCTGCCCGAGCAGTCGAGCCCGGACGAGGAGCGCTACTTCTTCGCCTACAGCATCACCGTGACCAACATCGGCACCGAGGCAGCGCAACTGATTTCCCGCCACTGGGTGATTACCGATGCCGCCGGCAAGACCGAAGAGGTGCGTGGCCTCGGCGTGGTTGGGCATCAGCCCTTCCTCAAACCCGGCGAATCCTTTGAGTACAGCAGCGGTTGCCCCCTGGCGACGCCCGTGGGGACGATGAAAGGCAGCTATCAGATGGTCGCCGAGGATGGCACGCGCTTCGAGGCCCCGGTTTCAGAGTTCATTCTGGCGATGCCCAGAACTCTCCATTGATCGCTGCATGAGTGCGTCGGCTTCGGCCGGCGACAGTCGTTTCCATGGCAGGGGAATCAGCCCCGGCACTTTTTTCTTGTAATCACGATAGGCGCGGCCAAAGTGTGCTTCCAGCTTGCGCTCCTCCAGCCATGAGCCGAGGATCAAATAGAGCGTGATGGCGCTGGCCGAGAGCAGCAGCGGTGCATTCATGTCGCGTGTCCAGATCAACACCAGCGCCAGCGCATACCAGGGGTGGCGCACGAAACGGTGGAGTGTGGAAATGCGAAACCCATCATGCTCGACCGCATCGCTGCGCTTTTCGCGCCAGGCACGCAGGCCCAGAAACTCTCCCATGTCATAGCTGCCCGTCGAAATCAGGAAGCCCCCTAACGCGGCCAGGGCCAGCCCATTGGCCAGCCAGGTCCAGAGCCCACTCCAGCGCCACAGCCATTCGCCGGGAATGGCATAAGTTGCCCACACCAGCGGAAGGATCAGCAAGATGGCCAGCGCATTAAAGCTGAGGCGGTAATAAGGTGCGAAAGCGGGGTAGTGATGGCTCACCCACGCCTTCACGCTCAGCGCGGCCAGCAAGGAATGCAGTGCCGCGTAAGCGATCCAGCCGAGGGCGAGCCAGATCAGGTCGATCAACTGCGGTAATCCGCATTGATCTTCACATAGTCATAGCTGAAGTCACAGGTCCAGACATGGGCGGTTTGGCTGCCACGGCCGAGATCGACGCGAATCTTGATTTCGGCGGGTTTCATCGCGGCGGCGCCGTCCTCTTCCTGGTAGCTGATGGCGCGACCGCCATTTTCCGCGACCAGGGTATCGCCAAGCCAGACCCTGACCTTGGTATCGTCGAGGTCGGCCAGGGCCGGGTCGATGTTCCAGGCGTAGCCGATGGCGGCGAGGATGCGGCCGAGGTTGGGGTCGGAGGCGAAGAAGGCGGTCTTGACGAGCGGCGAGTGGGCGATGGCGTAGCCGGCGGCCTTGCACTCGGAAACTGTCCGGCCGCCTTCGACGGCGATCTGGATGTACTTGGTGGCGCCCTCGCCATCACGCACGATGGCTTGCGCCAGTTCGCGGGCGACCTCGATGACCGCCTGCTTGAATTCCTCCCAGCCCGGTGCGTCGATGGTCTCGAACCTGGCGGGGCCCTGGCCGGTGGCGATCAGCACGAAGGAATCGTTGGTCGACGTGTCGCCATCGATGGTGATGCAGTTGAATGATTCGTCGGCGGCTTCCTTGACGAGTCGTTCCAGCATGGGTTGGCTGACCGTTGCATCGGTGGCCATGAAGCCAAGCATGGTCGCCATGTTCGGGCGGATCATGCCGGCGCCCTTGGCGATGCCGGTGATAGTCGCTGCCGTCCCGCCAGCGCCGACTTTTCGCGAGGCGGCCTTGGCGACGGTGTCGGTGGTCATGATGGCGTGCGCTGCGTCATGCCAGCCGTCGGCCTTGAGGGCGGCGAGGGCGGCGGGCAGGCCGGCCTTGAGGCGCTCGACCGGCAGCGGTTCGAGGATCACGCCGGTGGAGAAGGGCAGCACCTGGGCGGCGGCAAGGTCCATCAACTTGGCGACGGCGGCGCAACTCTGGTGCGCGGCTTCCATGCCTGGTTCGCCAGTGCCGGCGTTGGCGATGCCGGTGTTAATGACCAGCGCGCGGATGCCTTCCTGCTTCAGGTGCGCACGGCAGACATGCACGGGGGCGGCGCAAAAGCGGTTTTTGGTGAACACGCCGGCGACGCGACTGCCGGGCGCGAGCTCAATCACGGTCAAGTCGCGGCGGTTCGCCTTCCGAATGCCGGCTTCAGCAGTTCCCAAACGTACCCCGGCGACGGGGAAGAGTTGCTCGGGGGCGGGGGTGGCGTAATTGACGGGCATAAACTTATTCTCCAAAAATGTGGTGCCAGAGCGCACGAACTGCGGCGATGCGCTGTGTATGTGGTGTTGCTTCAATGCGGCTATCGAGGTTGTTGAGCCTTCGCAGATGCTGTAGGCGACGGTATTCACGGTAGGCGTCGCGCACGGTTTCCGCCAGTTCGGCGGGCACCAGACCGCAGGCTGCGGCGATACGCAGCAGGGCGATATTGCCGAGGTTGCTGGTGAGTTGCGGGTAATCGCAGGCATGGGCCAGGATCAGATACTGCACCGCGAACTCGACGTCGATGAGGCCGCCGAAATCCTGCTTGAGATCGAAGATTTCGTCGTTGCCGCGCGAGGACAGGTTGTCGAGCATCTTCTGGCGCATGGCCATGACTTCGGCACGCAGCTTTTCGCGGTCCCTGCGCTGACAGAGAATCTCGTTGCGGATCTGGTCGAAGGCCTGGCCGATGGCGGGGTCGCCGGCGACGAAGCGGGCGCGTGTCAGTGCCTGGTGTTCCCATAACCAGGCCGATTCGAGCTGGTACTTGCGGAAAGCTTCAATGGAGGAGACGACGAGGCCGGCGTCACCATTCGGGCGCAGGCGCAGGTCGGTCTCGAACAGGATGCCAGCCGAGGTGCGGGAGGAGATCCAGGTATTGAGTCGTGTGCCGAGTTTGGCGTAGATGTTGCCGACATCCTGTGCCGGATCGTCGTAGAGATAAACCAGATCAAGGTCGGAGGCGTAGCCGAGTTCCTTGCCGCCGAGCTTGCCGTAGCCGATCACAGCGAAGGCCGGAACGTCGCGGTGCTTGGTCAGGAGCTTGCGCCAGGCCAGTACGATGGTACGGTCGACCAGAATATCAGCGAGTTCGGAGAGATGGTCCGAGAGTGTTTCGACGGTGAGCAATCCGGCGACATCTTGGCTGGCGAGGCGGAATACCTGCGCATGATGGGCCTCGCGCAGCGCATCCATTTGCTGTTCGGTGTCGGGTTCGAGGCTGTCGGTGTGTTCGATCAGTTGCTGGCGGAAGGCGACCCAGTCGGGGGGCATCTCCAGCAGGCGTGGGTCGAGTAATTCGTCGAGCAAGATTGGATGGTGCAGCAGATAGTCGGCCGCCCAGGACGAGGCGCTGGCGATGCGCGCCACCTGATCGAGTGCCTGGGGATATTGTTGCAGCAGCGCGAGATAAGCGGAGCGCCGGCCAATGGCTTCGAGCAGATCGAGCATGCGCAACAGCGTGTCATCCGGATTGGCAGCGGCTGCGGCGGCTTGAACGGCGCGCGGCACGATGGCATCGAAACGCGATTTCGCCTGCTCGCTCATCTGCTGGTAGCGTGATCCCGAGCGGATGGCGGCGAGGCGTTCGCACAGCGTAGCCGTGTCGCTAAAGCCGAGTTTGGTCAGTTCACCCGCATGACTGTTCTGGCTGTCGGCCTGCGTCCAGACCGGGTCGAGTTGGTGCTGCTTTTCGTTCGGGTCGGCGAACACCGCTTCGAAGTGACGTGCGACGGCCTGACGGTGATCGTCCAGTTCCATCAGCAGGCTTTCGTAGTTGGTGAAGCCCATGGCCAGCGCGACGCGCTGCTGGTCGTCGGTATTCTCCGGCAGCGCGTGGGTTTGTGCGTCGTCGAGATACTGCAGGCGATGTTCCAGGCGGCGCAGGAAACGATAGGCCGCTGAAAGTGCGACGACGGCTTCGAGTTCAAACTGGCCGCGATCGACCAGGAGTTTGAGTACCTCCAGCGTCGGTTTGATCTGCAGCGTGCGGTCGCGGCCGCCACGGATCAGCTGGAATACCTGGGCAATGAACTCGATCTCGCGGATGCCGCCAGGGCCGAGCTTGACGTTGTTCGCCATGTCCTTTTTCGCCACTTCGCGGCGAATCTGCGCATGCAGATCACGCATCGCATTGATGGTGCCGAAGTCGAGATACTTGCGGAAGACGAAGGGGCGGCGGATCGCCTCCAGATCCTCCCAGCGTTCCCCCGTCAGCGGGCGCGCCTTGATCCAGGCGTAGCGCTCCCATTCGCGGCCCTGGGTGATGAAGTAGTTTTCCAGCATGTCGAAGGAGCAGACCAGCGGGCCGGAATCGCCGTTGGGCCGCAGGCGCATGTCGACGCGGAAGACCTGGCCGTCGCCGGTGATGTCGGCAATGGCATTGATCAGGCTTTTGCCGACGCGACCGAAGAACTCAAAATTGGAGATGGACTTGCCGCCCTCATTGCTTCCTGAGGTGTCGCCGTCTTCGGGATAGACGAAGATCAGGTCGATGTCGGACGAGACATTCAGTTCCCGTCCGCCCAGTTTGCCCATGCCGATCACGATCAGGTGCTGACGTTCGCCCTTGGCGTTGCGCGGCTCGCCATAACGGGCTACCAGGGCATCTTCTGAAACCTTCAGCGCGGCGGTTACAACGGTGTCGGCGACTAGGCTCATGCTCTCGACGACTTCGGCCAGATCGGCCTGGCCGCTCAGGTCGCGGCTGGCGATGCGCGCCATGGCCCGCTGTTTGAGGCGCCGCAGGGCGGGTTTGAGGGCGTCTTCGGTCAGAGATGACGCGGCCAGCCACGCATCCAGCAGGGGCTTGGACAGCGGTGCCGTGCCGATGACCATTTCACAGGCCAGTTCGGGGTGTGCCTGGAGCAGCCGGGTCAGATAGCGTGAATGGTCACAGGGAGAGGAGAGTGGGGTCATCGAATAGAATCGCGTGGTAGCTGTTTAACACCTCAACCGTCCCATTCTAGCCGCCCTCTCCACTTGCCTAAGCCAGCTTCTCTCCCCGCCGGTCGCCTGCGTTCCGTTCTCGTGTGGGTTGGACGCATGCTGTTGCTGGCCTACTTTGCGGCGGGTGCACTGATTCTGTTCGGGCGTTATTACCTGATGCCGGAAATCTCCGGCCAGCGCGAATGGATCGCCGCCAAGCTGACTGAGGCCGTTGGTCTGCCCATTCAGGTGGCCGGGCTGACGGCGGCGTGGCCCGGCTTGCACCCGCGGTTGGTGATTGATGGCCTGCAGATTCATGACCGCGAGGGCCGGCCTGCCCTCATGCTTGAGCGCGTCGAGGCCGAAGTGGGCTGGTCGTCGCTCTGGTATCTCAGTCTGCGTCTGCACCGGCTGAAGATTCAAGCACCTGCGCTGGAACTGCGTCGCGATATGCAGGGGAAAATTTATGTGGCAGGTTTGCCGATGGAGGGGGAGGAGCAAGGAGGTTTGCTGCCCTGGCTGCTGCAACAGAGCAAGGTGGTGATCCGCGATGCACGGATTGTCTGGCATGACGAACTGCGGGCCGCGCCGCCGCTCGAACTGAATCCCCTGCACTTCGAATTGCGCAACTTCGGGCGGCATCACAGTTTTGGCCTTAGCGCCCAGCCGCTGAACACAGGGGCACGTCGACTCGATTTGCGCGGCAACCTGGTCGGCAGCGATCCGGGCAAGTTGGCGGACTGGCGCGGCGAGTTGTATGCCGACCTTGAAGAGGCCGATATCAGTATCTGGAAGGCCTGGCTCGATCTGCCGTTTGAAATGCATCAGGGTCGGGGGGGCGTGCGTTTCTGGCTGGAGTTCGAGAATCTGCAGCCGCTGGCCGTGACGGCAGACTTGAGCTTGTCGGGCATGAGCGCGCGCTTGCGGCCCGACCTGCCGGTGCTGGCGCTGGAGACGCTGCATGGGCGACTGGCCGCGCGAAAAACGGCCGATGGCTATGCCGGCGAAATGCGTCGTTTCAGTCTCACGACGCACGATGGCATTGCCATGCCGAGCAGCGAGGCGCAAATTACATTGAATACGGTAGGGCGTCGTCTGGGCGGTGAGTTCTCGATTGCGCACCTGGACCTGGGCATGCTGGCCACTCTGGCGCAATATCTTCCCCTACCCAATCACCTGCTTGACCGTTTGAAAACCTTTGCCCCTGCCGGGCAAGTGGATGAAGTCAAGCTGACGTGGCGTGGGGCGATCGATGCTCCCACGGATTGGTCGGCGAAGGGGCGTTTTGCTGGACTGGCATTGGCGGCGTACAAAGAGTTGCCAGGTTTTTCCGGCATTTCCGGGCGCTTTTCTGGGGAGGCCAAGGCGGGCGAGATCATTCTCGACAGCCAGGATGTGCGAATTGAGCTGCCTGCCGTCTTCCCGGAGCCGACTTTAGCTTTGGCGAAATTACAGATCGAGGCGGGGTGGCGCGCACGCGAAGGCGGCACTGAGTTCCAGTTGGCGCGTGCTAATTTCCTTAACGACGATGCAGTGGGTGAGGCGGCCGGTACCTATCACTACACCGGTGATGGATTGGGGGTCATCGACCTTTCGGCCAAGCTCAAGCAGGCGTCTGGCCATGCCGTGTGGCGCTATATGCCGCTGGTGGTGAATACCGATGCGCGCGACTGGTTACGGGCGGGCATCGTCGGGGGGATGTCCGACGAAGTGAGCTTGCGGCTCAAGGGACCGCTGGATGCTTTTCCGTTTGCGGATGGCAAGCAGGGTATCTTCCAGGTCAAGGGCACGATTCGCGGCGCCAGCCTGAATTTTGCGCCGGGTTGGCCGCAGATTACTGGCATTGATGGTGACTTGCTGTTTGAAGGCGTGCGCATGCTGATTCGTGGCCAGCGTGCCGAGATGATGGGCGTTGCCTTGAGCGAGGTGCGCGCCGAAATCGCCCACCTCGATGCCCTTGAGGAACTGCTGGTTGTCACTGGCAAGGCGCAGGGAGAAACACAGCGTTTCCTCGATTTCATCGAGGCCAGCCCGGTGGGCGAGATGATCGATCATTTCACCGCCCCCATGAGTGCCAAAGGCAAGGGCAGTCTCGATCTCAAGCTCGAATTGCCCTTGCGCAAGCTGGCCGAAACGCGTGTGCAGGGCAAGTATCAGTTCACCGACAACCAGGTACGTGTGTTGCCGGTGCTGCCCGTGCTGACGACGGCGCAGGGCGAATTTGCCTTTACCGAGAAGCGGCTGGAGGGCAAGGGATTGCGTGCGCGACTGCTGGGTTCGCCCGTGACGGCAAGTGTGACCAGTGGTACGGGCGGGACAGTGCGCATTGATGCCAAGGGCACACTGACAGCACGTGGTGCCTGGCAGGAATACGGCTGGCCGGTGCTGGAACATCTTTCCGGCGAGACGGGCTGGACAGCCAACATCCGGGTCAAGAAGCCGGGTGCCGAGGTGCGTATCGAATCGTCGCTGGAGGGCATTTCATCGAGTCTGCCGGCGCCATTCAACAAGCCAACGCGCATGGCCCTTCCCCTGAAGCTGAATGCGCGTATCGACAAAGGAATGGATGAATGGACCGGTACAGTTGGCGATATCGCCGCCCTGCGACTGCTCATGGGAGATGCCCCTGCGCGTGGAAGACTGGCCTTGGGCGATGCAGCCAAGCTCGGCATACCTGCCCTGCCAGGCCAGGGGCTGGCCGTCACGATTGCCCAGCCGAGTTTCGATCTGGATACCTGGCGGACACTGCTGGCGCGCAATAACAACGGCAGCAATACCGATAGCGCAGTGGCATTCAGCTTGCCGGCGATTGAATTGAAAAGCGGTACGCTGCGCGCTTTCCAGCGCGAGTTTCATGATGTTCGCCTCAACATCAGCACCACCGAGACATCCCGCTGGCGCATGAACCTGGAGAGCCGTGAGGCGCGCGGTCAATTGACCTGGGATGCTAGTGGGTCTGGCCGTCTATCGGGCCACCTGCCCTTGCTCGCGCTGCCGGCGCCGATTGCTTCTGCAGCGGTTGGCGCGGACGCGCCGTATGAGGATATGTCTCCACCGGATCTCGATTTGCTCATCGACGATTTCCGCCTGAAGGACATGGCCTTTGGTGAAGTACGCATCAATGCCGAAAATCGCGCCGGTGCGTGGAAGGCCAAGCTTGATGTCAAGAACGAAGCCGCGCGCTTTTCCGGCGAAGGACGCTGGCGACGGGGTCAAGGGCAGCCAGAGACAGCACTCGCTTTCAAACTGGATGTCGAGGATAGCGAGAAGTTGTTGGGGCGCCTGGGCTTTGTCGATGCGGTGCGGCGCGGTAGCGGCAAGCTGGAGGGCGATGTCGCCTGGCCTGGTGGCCCGGTCGATTTCGAACTGGCCAAGCTGTCCGGCCGCGTCAAGGCGGATATTGGCAAGGGGCAGTTCAAGAAGCTCGAACCAGGGGTCGGCCGTTTGCTTGGGGTGTTGTCCCTGCAGTCCTTGCCACGCCGGATCACGCTGGATTTTCGCGACATCTTCAGCGAAGGCTTTGCCTTTGACAGCATCGTCGGCAGCGCTGTTCTCGACAAGGGGCAGCTGCAGACGGATGAATTGCGCATTCGCGGTCCGGCCGCGAAAATCCTGCTTTCGGGGCAGGTCGATCTGGTACATGAAACGCAGAATCTCAAGGTGCGTGTGCAGCCCTCGCTGGGCGAGACCGTCGCGACGGGGGCAATGCTGGTTAATCCGGTGGTTGGTGCAGTGGCGTGGCTGGCGCAGAAAGCCCTTAACGATCCGCTCGATCAGATGTTTGCCTACGAGTATGCCGTGAGTGGCAACTGGCAAGACCCGAAAGTCGATAAGTTGCATCAGGCCTTTAAACCTTCACCCGGGTCGCCACCTTGAGTATTCACCTCGCCGCCGTGCAGATGATCTCGGCGCCTGAAGTTGGCCCCAATCTCGTGTCGGCAGCGCGGCTGATTGCCGTGGCTGCCGATCAAGGTGCCCGGTTGGTGGTCCTGCCAGAGTATTTCCCGACCATCGGCCCGAGCGATGCGACGCGCTTGCTGGCGCGTGAAGCTGATGGTCACGGGCCGCTACAGGACTTTCTGGCCGCCGCAGCGCAGCGTCATGGTATCTGGCTGGTGGGCGGCTCAATTCCCCTGACCGCCGTGCATCCCGACAAGCTGCTCAACAGTTGTCTGGTGTTCGATCCAGCGGGGCAGCGTGTGGTCCGCTACGACAAGATCCACCTGTTTGGTTTCAGCAAGGGTGCGGAGACTTACGACGAAGCACAGACCATTGAAGCGGGGCCGGCTACGCCCGTCGTTTTCGAGATGACAATTGACGGTGAGACCCTCCGCGTTGGCCTGGGCATCTGCTACGACCTGCGCTTCCCGGAACTGTTTCGCGCCATGGGGCCTCTTGACCTGATTGTGTTGCCCGCTGCCTTTACCGACACTACCGGCCGTGCCCATTGGGAAATCCTGTTACGTGCGCGAGCCATCGAAAACCAGTGCTATGTGCTGGCAAGCGCACAGGGCGGCCACCATCCCACCGGGCGCATGACCCACGGCAACAGCATGATCATCGACCCGTGGGGCGAGATTCTCGCCCGGCACGACTACGGCGAGGGCGTCGTTCAGGCAGCGCTTGAGCGGGAACGTATTGCCGAGATCCGTACCAGCCTGCCGGCACTGCTGCATCGCAGGCTGTAAACTTCACGATTCGACCCCATATAGACCCCATGACGACTGACACCCATTTCCAGACCGCCGAACGCCACCTGCTGACGCCCTATGACCTGAGCCCCGCCCATCTGTCCGGCGTGTTTGGCGAACTCTTCAGTCACCAGCTTGACTATGCCGACCTGTATTTTCAGTTTGCCCGCTCCGAAGCCTGGAGTCTGGAAGAGGGCATCGTCAAGTCGGGCAGCTTCAACATTGAACAGGGCGTGGGTGTGCGTGCCGTCAGTGGCGAGAAGACCGCGTTCGCCTATTCCGACGAAATCAGCCTGCCGGCCTTGCGTAGTGCGGCCAGTGCCACGCGCGCCATCGCCCGGGTGGGCGGCAATGGGCGGGCGCCCAAGCTTTCCGGCCGCGCACAATCCGCGCTGTATGCCGGCAACGATCCGTTGGCCTCGTTGCCGGACGAAGCCAAAGTGCAGTTGCTCGAACGCCTGGAAAGCCTGGCCCGTGCGGCTGATTCGCGCGTGACGCAGGTCATGGCGCACATCGCCGGCAGTTGGGAAACGGTCTTGGTGGCGCGTTCCGACGGCCATCTGGCGGCCGATGTACGCCCCTTGTCGCGTGTCTCGGTGACGGTGATTCTGGAAGAAGACGGCCGCCGTGAGCAGGGCTCATCGGGCGGCGGCGGGCGTTTCGACTATGGCTATTTCACCGATGCCGTGCTGGCCGACTACGCCGAGAAAGCCGTCCATCAGGCGCGCGTCAATCTGGCGGCGACTCCCGCCCCGGCGGGTGAGATGACGGTCGTGCTCGGCAGTGGTTGGCCCGGCATCCTGCTGCACGAAGCCATCGGCCATGGCCTCGAAGGCGATTTCAACCGTAAGGGCAGTTCTGCCTTCTCCGGGCGAGTGGGTGAGCGTGTGGCAGCCAAGGGCGTCACGGTGATTGATGACGGCACGATTCCCGACCGGCGCGGCTCGCTCTCCATCGACGACGAAGGCAATCCCACGCAGCGCACCGTGCTGATCGAGGACGGCATCCTTGTCGGCTATTTGCAGGACAGCCTGAATGCGCGCCTGATGGGCGTGGCCCCGACCGGCAACGGGCGACGCGAATCCTTCGCCCATGTACCACTGCCGCGTATGACCAATACCACCATGATGGCGGGTGACAAGGACCCGGCAGAAATCATCGCCTCGGTTAAGAAGGGCCTGTATGCCGCCAACTTCGGCGGCGGTCAGGTGGATATCACCAGCGGCAAGTTTGTATTCTCTGCGGCTGAGGCCTACCTGATCGAAAACGGCAAGATCACGCGGCCAGTACGCGGCGCCACTTTGATCGGCAATGGGCCGGATGTGCTCACTCGTGTCTCGATGATCGGCAACGATCTGGCGCTCGATCCGGGGGTCGGCACCTGCGGCAAGGAAGGCCAGAGCGTACCGGTCGGCGTGGGTCAGCCGACGGTGAAGATTGACGGCCTGACGGTGGGCGGCACAGGATAGGGACGGGGAGACTTGCTGCGCTGCGCTAAAATCGCGCCCTTTCGATCCAGACGCCTGCCATGAAACATATTGTCGATGATGTTCGCATTCGCGAGATCAAGGAGCTCTCCCCACCCGGCCACGTCCTGCGCGAGTTTCCGGCCACCGATCTGGCAGCGACCACGACTTACGAGGCACGTAGTGCCATCCATCGAGTCTTGCATGGCGCCGATGACCGCCTGCTGGTCGTCGTCGGACCCTGTTCGATTCACGACTTCGATACGGCACTGGCATATGCGCGGCTGCTCAAGACCGAGCGCGATCGCCTGGCCGGTGATCTGGTGATCCTGATGCGCGTCTATTTCGAAAAGCCGCGCACCACCGTCGGCTGGAAGGGGCTGATCAACGATCCGCGCATGGACGGCAGCTTCAAGATCAACGACGGGCTGCGTCTGGCGCGCCGCCTGCTCTGGGAGCTCACCGAGATGGGCCTGCCCTGCGCCACCGAGTTTCTCGACACCATCACGCCGCAATACACTGCCGACCTGATCAGTTGGGGCGCCATCGGCGCACGCACCACCGAGTCGCAGGTGCATCGTGAGCTGGCCTCCGGCTTGTCCTGCCCGGTCGGTTTCAAGAACGGCACTGATGGCAATATCAAGATCGCCGTCGACGCGATTCGTGCGGCGCAGTCGCCGCATCATTTCCTCTCGGTCACCAAGGCCGGCCATTCGGCCATCGTGTCCACCAATGGCAACGAGGATTGCCACGTCATCCTGCGCGGCGGCAAGCAGCCGAACTATGATCATGCGCATGTCGATGCGGCGTGTACCGAACTGGGTAAGTCGGGCTTGGCTGCGCGCGTGATGGTCGATTTCTCGCATGGCAACAGCAACAAGGACTATCGTCGCCAGAAGGACGTGTCGACCGATGTGGCCGCCCAACTGGCTGCCGGCGAGGATCGTATCTTCGGCGTGATGATCGAGTCGCACCTTAATGAGGGGCGGCAGGATCTGCAGCCTGGCAAGCCGCTTGCCCACGGCGTGTCGGTCACCGATGCCTGCCTGGGCTGGGGCGACACGGTGGCTGTGCTGGACCAGTTGGCCGCCGCAGTGCAGCAGCGGCGCAACGTGCTGGCCGAACGCTGATCTTGCAGAATCTGTCGCCTGCCCGGCTGTTCGCTGCCGCGCTCGGGCTGACGCTGGCCTTTCGCTTTTGGCTGGCGTTTGTCTTCCCCATCACTGGCGACGAAGCCTATTTCATCTGGTGGGGCAAGATTCCCGACTGGGGGTTCTACGATCATCCGCCGATGATCGGCTGGTGGCTGGCCGGCTTGCTGGCGGTGTCCGACAGCGAGGGCTGGCTGCGTTTGCCGCAGGTGCTGCAGCCGGCGCTGCTGGCGCTGGCGGTGCGCTGGGCGTGGCCGCAACTGTGGCCTGAGCAGGCGGCGCGGCGCGACTGGGTGGCGCTCCTTGTGCTACTGGCCCCGGTCAATCTCTGGAATGTCTTCATCACAACCGATACGGCCTTGGTCTATTTCGCCGTGCTGTCCGGTTTGGCGTGGTTGCGTGCCGCGCGTGACGATAAGCCCGGTTGGTATCTGTTGTCCGGCATCCTGCTCGCCGGCGCGGTGTTGTCGAAATACTTTGTCGCGCTGCTCGGTTTTGCCTATTTGATCGACGTGCTGCGTCGCCGTACCCGGGGTGCGTGGCTCGGACTCGCCATCGCCTATGCGGCCTGCGTACCGGCGCTGCTGCTGATGGCGTGGTGGAACAGCGAACACTGCTGGTCGAATTACATGTTCAACTTCGTCAATCGGCATGGCAGCGGCAACGCCGGCCTGAGTTGGAAGACGCCGTTGCTGTATGCGCTCACGCTGGCTTACGTACTGACGCCGCCGGTGCTGTGGCTGATGCTGCGGCGCCGTCCCGCCAACGCCGACTTTTCATTGGCTACCTTGGTCTGGGCCCCGCTGCTGCTGTTCGCCGGCCTGTCGCTGGTCAAGACCGTTGGCCTGCACTGGGTGCTTTCTTTTGTGCCCTTCGTGTTACTGCTCGTCGCCCGACAGCTACCCGAACAGGCCTTGCCAAAGCTGGTTGTCTTTTTTCTCGGCTTTGCCGCCTTGCATATTGCGGCCGCCACCGTCGTTTCGCGTTTGCCGCTGGAGACTTGGCAAAAACTCAATATTTATCCTGGCCTGGTGCTCACTTTCGAAAGCGATGCCCTGCTGGCGCGCGCGGCCCCCGGCGAGGCACTACTGGCATCGGATGGCTATTCGAACGCGGTCACGCTTGGCTACAACGCGCGGCGCTATGTGCCAGTACTGGGGCCGGGCTCCAGTCATGCGCGCCATGACGACATCCTCACCGATTGGCGCAAACATGCCGGGCGCGATATCGTCGTCTTGCGCAAGACGGCACCGAATGCGGGTGAATACGATGCGTGGTTTGCTTCGGTTACGACGGAAAGCTTCGAGCATCGGGGTGCACGCTTCTGGGTGGTGCGTGGCAAGCAGTTTGACTATGCAGCCTACCGGACGTCGGTACTGACCGGGCTGCGACGTTACTATGCCATTCCGCAATGGTTGCCCCAGTCCGGGTGTTATTTCTGCGAGCGTTATTTCCCGGGGGAACAGTGCATCCGTTGATTCGCCTGATGCGCCCGCACCAATGGGTGAAAAACGGCTTCGTCTTCGTTGGCCTGCTGTTTGGTCATGCCTGGGAGCAGGGTGAGGGAACTGAATTGTTCCTGCAGGCGCTGTCGGCCTTTATCGCTTTTTGCCTGCTGTCCTCGGCGGTCTATGTCGGCAACGATCTCGTGGATCGCGAGCAGGATCGTCTGCATCCCGAAAAGTGCAAGCGCCCGCTGGCCAATGGCAGCGTCGGCGTTCGTGCGGCCGTGATACTCGCCGTTGTTTGCCTTGTGCTGGGCCTGGGGCTGGCCTGGGGGCTGTTGGCACCGCTGGGCTTGCCGGCCTCCGAAGCGCCTTGGCTGTTCGTCGCCTATCTCGTGATGAATGTCGGTTACAGCGCTGGCCTAAAGCATGTGGTGGTGCTCGATGTCTTCATCATCGCAGCGGGATTCATGCTGCGCCTTCTGGCCGGCACGCTTGGTATTGGCATCCTGCCGTCGCACTGGCTGTTGCTCTGTGGCCTGATGCTGACGCTGTTTCTCGGCTTTGCCAAGCGTCGCGCCGAGCTGAATGCCCTGCAGGAAGAGAGCGGACAGCACCGGCGCGTGCTGGAACACTACACGCCGGCCATGCTTGATCAGTTCATCACGCTGGCGGCCGGCGCAACCGTGATTTCCTACAGCCTCTATACCGTCAGCGAAGACACCATCGCGACCCACGGTACGCCCTGGCTGATCGCCACGGTGCCGTGTGTGGCCTATGGTCTGCTGCGTTATCTCTACCGCTTGCACAACGCGGGCGGCGGCGGCGATCCGGCGCGTGAGTTGTTCACCGATCCGCACTTACTGGGGGTTTTCAGCCTGTGGCTCACGCTGGTCATCTGGCTGCTGGCATAATGCTCCAGTCATTGGTTCCCACCGCGATATGGACAAGGCTGAACTGACCGGCTCCTTCGGTAGCATCGAGTTACTAGGCGATGCAAGCAGTTCTGTTGACCGCATTCTGGCCATCGTCGGCCATATCAACCTGTTCGAAGATTTCTCCCACGAAGATATCGAAAATCTGGCGCGCTATATGCGCTGCTGTCGTGTCGGTCCTGGTGTGGAGCTGATCCGCGAGGGCGAGACCGGCGATTTCATGCTGCTGGTTCTTGAGGGTACCGTTGAAATTGTTAAGATCGACCCGCGTGGCATGCCTCAGCGCCTGGCGATGGCCGGGCCGGGTAAAACGCTGGGTGAAATGTCGCTGATTGATGGCGAGCCGCGCTTTGCCAGTTGCCTGACATTGGAGCCCACTGTTTTCGCCGTGCTCGATCGCGATTCGCTGGCCAATGTCATTTCGGATGAGCCGCGCATCGGTGTCAAAATTCTCATGGAACTGCTGATGTTGCTGAATCAGCGACTGCGTGCCGTGAGTGGTGACCTGATGAAGTGTCTGGAGAATCAGCGCTTGCGGATTCGCTGATCAGGCATTTATTCCCTTCTGCCACAAGACGTCCCCACTGCCAGCATCCTTGTTGATCCAGCGGGCCAACACGAAGAGCAGATCGGACAGACGATTCAGGTACTGCCGTGCAGCTTCCGATACCACTTCATTGTGCGCCAGCGCTACAACCGCTCGCTCGGCGCGGCGACACACCGTGCGGGCCTGATGCGTCAGCGCGGCAGCGCGCGTGCCGCCCGGCAGGATGAATTCCTTGAGCGGCGCAAGCTCGGCATTGAAGCGGTCGATGGCCGTTTCGAGCCGTCCCGGCTGGCTGTCCTTGAGGAAGCTCGCGCCGGGCACCGACAGTTCGCCGCCCAGATCAAACAGGTCATGCTGCACCCCGATCAGAAGCGTGCGTACTTCATCCGGCAGCGGTTCGCACAGCAGCACGCCGAGGATGGCATTCAGTTCATCGACATCGCCCAGGGCATCGACACGCGGTGCATCCTTGCCGACACGCGAGCCGTCACCGAGGCCGGTGGTGCCGGCATCGCCGGTGCGGGTGTAGATTTTCGAGAGTCGGTAGCCCATGGTGTTTCCAAAAAGTCGGCGCTGGCGGTACGGCAGTTTAAGTGATCAGGCCTGCTTCTGCACGGCCGCGACCAGCTCGTCCGGCTCGGGTGGGCGCTTGATGACCAGCACCGCGCAGGTGAGTCCGCCGACGACGCGGTCGGTGATTTGGCCGGCGAGTTTGCGCGACAAGCCCTTGCGCTGATCGTTGCCGATGACGACGAGGTCCGCGCCGATCTCGCGGGCAGTGTCGAGGATGGCCTGTTCGGGCGGCTTGGCGACGATGCGGGCTTCGCAGTCGATGCCTTCGATACGCAGCAGGCCGATTTTCTCGGCGACATCTTCCTCCGCCTTCGCCCGCTCGGCATCGGTCGTGGCGGCGCACAGCACGGTCACCGACAGTTTTGCGGCCTTGGCAATCTGCGCGGTGACTTCCGCGATGGTGGCGCTGATCGGCCAGCCGTCGGTGGTCATGAGGATGCGCCGCTGCCACGGTTGCGCCTGCCAGTTGGCGACCAGGACGTGGCAGGGCGAATGGAGGATGATCTGCTGGGCGATGTCGCCGAGCAGGCGTTCCTTCATGCCGCCGCGTGGCGGCCGGCGGCCGATGACGAGAATGTTGCTGTCGGCGGCCTGGGCGGCGGCCACGATCTGTTCGACCGGCTGTCGGCCATGGCGGATGACGGGTTCGCTATCGACGCCGGCAATCAGCGCCTTGCGTTCGGCCTGGGCGAGACGCACACGGGCGATCTCATCGTCATCGGTCGATTCGATCGAGGTCATGATGTCGAGCGTGACGCCAAAACGCTTGGCCAGGTCGATGGCAATATCCTCGGGGGCATGGCTGAACTCGCTGCCGTCGGTGGCGAGCAGCAGGCGCTGGCGGCGGAAGCCATCGGGCAGGATGCCGGCATTGCATTCCTTGAAAATGCGCGTCTTACAGGTGCGGCAAATGTCCGGATTGAGTGTCCAGTAAAGGGCTTTGGTGACATTGGTCATGACCGGGAAGAAAGCCCCCTCGCCGATTTCGTGCGTGTAGCTGCCCTGGCGCAACAGGCGCAGGTTGGTTTCGTTGAGGCGATAGAAGTAGAGGCCGCCGCCGAGCCGCCGCCGCCGCCGCGCTTCCTGCGCCAGCACTTCGGCACCGGCGATGTCGACGTAGCTCAAGCCCGAGCAGGTCAGCAGCACCGACTTTTGCTGCGGGTTGTCCTCGTCAATCTGCTGCAGCACTTGCTGCACGTAGCTGGCCGCGCCAAAATAGAACGAACCGGTAACGCGCACGATACGCAACTGCGGACATTCCGGCCGACCCTTGGCGCGCACGAAGTGGTAGGCGCCTTCTTCGGGCGCGGGAACGACCGGCACGACCTCCGGCCGCGAGGTGCGGTAGAGAAACATCAGCAGCGAAAGGAAAACACCGAGGAAGATGCCGAGTTCCAGATTGATCAGCGTGCCGAAGAAGGTCGCGGCGAGGATGGCGCTTTCTGTTTTGCTGGTGTGCCAGATGTGGCCAATGTGGTGGAAGTCGATCAGTCCCCAGGCGACGAGGAAGAGGATGCCGGCCATCGCGGCGTTGGGCAGGTAGGCGGCGAGCGGGGCCACGATGAGCAGAACAAGGACCAGACCGACCGAGGCGAAGATGGTGGCGAGCGGCGTCTTGGCGCCGGCCTCGTAATTGACGCCGCTGCGGTTGAATGAGCCGGATGAGGCGTAGCCGGAGAAGAAGCTGCCGATGAGGTTGGAGAGGCCCTGGCCGATGAACTCCTGATTGCCGTCGATGCGCTGCTCGGAGCGTACGGCGATGGCGCGTGAGATCGACACGGCCTCGGTCAGTGCCAGCATGGTGATGACCAGCGCCGGGCCGATGGTGACCTTGAGGGAGGCCAGCGAAAAGTCCGGCAGCGACAGCGGCGGCAGACCGGCGGGCAGGGCGCCGACGGTGATGATGCCGGTGGCTGCCTGACCGAGCCACAGCACGAGGCCCTCGGCGAACAGGCTGCCGATCAGCATCGCCGCGATCATGTAGGGAATCTTCTTCAGGTACTTCTTGGTCAGAATGCCGGTCGCGAGTGTGATGAGGCTGACGGACAGCACCCAGGGGTTGATGGCGTCGAACTGCACGACGAGCTGATGCACGATTTCGTAGAACGGGGTGCCGCGCGGGATGGCGATGCCGAAGAAATTCTTTACTTGGCTGGCGGCGATGAGGATGGCGGCGCCAGCGGTGAAGCCAATCACCACGGTGTGCGAGATGAAGTTCACCAGCGCACCCATGCGTGCCAGGCCCAACACCAACTGGAACACGCCGACGAGGAAGGTCAGCGTCAGCACCAACTGGATGTACTGCGCCGAGCCCGGCTCGGCCGCGTGTGACAGGGCGGCGAAGACGGCGATGGAAATGGCTGTGGTCGGGCCGGAAACCAGGTGCCAGCTGGAACCGAACAGGGCGGCGATGATGGCGGGCACCATCGCGGCATACAGGCCATATTGCGGCGGCAGGCCGGCGATGGTGGCGAAGGCGACGCCCTGCGGCAGAACGATCAGCGCGCCGGTGAAACCGGCCAGCAGGTCATCCTTGACTGTCTTGCGGCCGACCAGTGGCCACCAGAGGAGAAACGGGAATAAACGTTGGAGGCGGCCGGACAGTGTCATGTATTGCGCAGGATGGTCTCGTCAGTCTTGGTGGGTCGGGCGCCCCCCGCTTGTGCTTCGGCTTTGCGTTCCTGTTCGCCTGCCTCGGCGAGATGGGCATACCACTCGGCCTGCAGCAGATGGGACTTGCGTCGCGCTGACAGCAGTTCGCCGCTGGCACCGTTGGGTATCGTGAGGGCGCGCAGTAGCGCGAGGATGAGGGGGGGCATGGCAGCACTCCTTGCAGACGGGGGATGTGCTACTTACGCACACCGCGTGCCATCTTGCTGCAGGAATGTAAGCCATTGAATTAACGTTGATACTGAATTTTGTACGGCGGATCGGCGCGGGCGGTGGTGTTGCCAATTGCAACGCCGTCCCGCCAGTGCCGACTTTTTATGGCTGCGCCAGTATCGACATCCCGAGCAGAGGCCAGATGGTGAGCAGCGCCACGCCCAGCACCACCAGCAGAATCGCACTCATCACCAGGCCATGCTTGAAAAACTCACCCGGCGTGAATTGTTTCGACTCGTAGGCAATCGCATTCGGTGCTGCACCGATCAGCAGCATGAACGGCATGCCGGCCACCACCAGGGCGGAGAAAAAGATCACGTCGGGCGCCACGCCCAGGTAACGGGCCATCACCAGCGACACCGGCAGGGCGATGGCGATGGCGGCCACATTCATGATGAAGTTGGTCATCACCAGCACGAAGGCGGACACGCCCATGACGAACACCCACCAGTGCGAGCCCTGCAGCGCCGTCAGGAAATTCACCGCCATCCACTCGGCGGCGCCGGTCTTCCACAGGCAGAAGCCGATGCTCATCGCGCCGGAGAACAGCAGGATGATGTTCCACGGCATCTCCTCAAGATCTTGCACTTTCAGCACGCCGAAGATGAAAAACAGCAATGTCGAGGTGAGCATCAGACCAGCGCGGTCGATGCCCTTGAGCGCCGGCACCATCGATTGCATCGCCATCATGACGACGACCAGGCCGACGCAGGCGATGACGAATTTTTCCTTGACGGTCATCGGGCCGAGCGCGGTGGCGAGCTTGCCGACCTTGTCGCGTAGGCCGGGAATGGTGGCCTTGGAAGGCTTGAACACGGCCGACAGATAGAGCCAGATGACGAACACCATGCTCCAGCCGATCAGGCCCATGTAGAGCGGGAAATCAAAGAAATCGACCTGCCGCCCGGTGAACTCCGTGAACATCGCCGCCGCCGCCGGACCGCGTGCGGCACCGAGCAGGGTGATGATGCTGCCGGCGCCGGCCGCCCAGGCCATGCCGATGAACAGCGCCTTGCCGAAGTTGGAGGGTGCCCCGGTGTCGTCCTTGTAGAGCGCCATGATGGCAAGCAGGATCGGGAACATCGTCGCCGCCACGGCGGTATGCGCCATCACATGGGCGAGCAGGGCGGTGACGACCATGGTGCCGAGCAGGATGGTGCGCGTGTTCTCGCCGACCACGGCGAGCATCTTGTAGGCGATGCGCTTGGTCAGGCCGGTCTTGGTGAAGGCCATGCCGATCACCATCGAGCCGAAGATGAACATCACCGACGGGTCCATGAAGTCGCGGAAGGCCTCCTTGGCGGGGCGAATCATGAAGAGTGCCTGGAAGACGCCGATGGCGATGGCGGTGATGCCGATCGGAATAACCTCGAACACCCACCAGATACCGGCCATCAGGAACAGGCCGATGGCCGCCTTGCCTTCGTGAGAAAGCACGAATTCCTTGCCGCCCGGATCAATGGCAATCCCCCAGGGCGGTGAGAAATAGATCAACAGGAAAATTGCCAGGCCGCCGAGCAGAGCGGTCCATTTTTTCCAGTCGAAGGGGACCGCAGTGCTGTCGAGGCTTGCTGTCGCTGTAGTGGTTGATTCGCTCATGCGGCACCGCCTTCGTCGACCACGGTGGTCGCGACAGCGGCGAGCACATCGACAATGCGGATGACGCCGACGATGCGCTGGCCTTCGGCGATCGGGATGGTATTGAAGTCCGAATTGGCGAAGCGGTAAAGCGCCAGTGTCAGCGGATCTTCCGGCTTGAGGGGCGCAGCGGCCGGCCGCACATGGTCGCCAACGCGCTGGCTGGCGATCTCACGCACATGCTCGACACTGTCTTCCTGCCAGAGCATGGCGAGCGACGAGAGGTCGCTGTCGGCGCCCTCGAAATGTGCGGGTAGATGAGTCAGGTAGTCGGGCAGCAGGATCTTCAGCAGGTCATGCAGGCTGATCTTGCCGAGCAGGCGCTGCGTCTTGTCGAATACCAGCACGCTGCGAAACTGTAGCGCGGCGTCATAGCGCTCCTTGAGCATGACGAAGACGTCGCGGAGCGTCGCATCTGCATTGATATGCGGATACTCGGCCAGCGGTCGCATGTGGTCGCTAATTGTTCCGGAAATGGGCATGACCTTCTCCTTCTACCTAAAATTAGTCGTGCAACTTGGTGACCAGAACGGGCATCTTTTCTGGCAGGCGCAGCGGGTCATCCTCGCCGTCGTATTCCGCGCGTGAATAAATGGCATCCAGCGCCAGTTCGGCCGAGGAGAAGAAGCGTCGGGCGCCGATCATTTCATAAAGGCCGGTGGCGCGCATGACATCAATCACCTGCTTCTTCATGCCGGCGAACAACACAACGATGCCGTTGCCATTGAGGCGCTCGACCAGGTGATGAATCACTTCCTCGCCCGAGGCGTCCATGTCGTTGATGCCGTCGCCGACAATCAGCACGTAGGGCGCTTCCGGGTTGTCCGCCACGGCAGTGAGGACGGCATCCTCAAAGTAGGACACATTGGCGAAATAGAGGCGGCCATCGAAGCGGATGACGGTGACGATTTTCGAGGGCGGCAGGTCATGGCCCTTGGCGTCGTGCAGGCTGCCATCGGGCAGGCGGCCGAGGATGGCCACGCGCGGCTTCATGGTGTTGTAGAGGTGCAGGACGATGGCCAGCACGGCGCCGATCATGATGCCTTTGTCGAGGTGCGGCGCGGCGATCAGGGTGGCAAAGAAGGTGATCAGCGCGACGATGCCGTCCGCGCGGCTGGCCTTCCAGGTGTGCTTGAGCGCATCCGGCGTAATCAAGCTGGTGACGGCGAGCAGGATGATCACGGCCAACACCGCTTTCGGCAGGTGGTAGAGGAAGGACGTGAGGAACAGCAGCGTGACGGCGACAAACAGACCGTTGAACACCATGGCGAAGCCGGTCTTGGCGCCCGCCTGCAGGTTGATCGCCGAGCCGGTGAAAGAGCCGCAGGCCGGGTAGGACTGGAAGAAGGCGCCGCCGATGTTGGCGAGGCCCTGACCGATCAGCTCCTGATTCGGGTCGATCTTGTCCTTGGTCTTGGCGGCCATTGCCTTGGCCATCGAGATCGACTCCATGAAAGCCACCAGCGCAATGATCAGTGCGGCGGAGAGCAGCGACATGATGGCGTCGATGCCAAGCGGCGGCAAGCGGAAGGAGGGCAGACCCGCAGGGATGTTGCCGACGACATCGCCGCCCCCCATCAGGGCAATGCTGCCCTTCTCGATCTTCTTGACGTGCCACTGGTGGCCATCGGTTTCGACGCCGGCCGGCACTTTACCGACCAGGTAAAGCGCTGCTGCTTCGTTGCCTTGCGGTTTTGCACGCTCGAAGTGCAGCTTGCGCAAGGTTTGCATGCGCAGTTTGTTTTCTCGCTCAAGGTTGCTAACCGCCAGCCTCATCAGGTCGATCTGGTGGTCGACCTCGGCGATGCCGGCGATATCTTTCTCTTTGCCGAGCACGCGCACTTCGGAAGACTTGGTTGTCAGGATCGCCGACAGGTCGCGAATGTTGTCGTCGGCATTTATGTAACCGATGACCAGTGACTGGATGGAGGGGTCTTCGATATCCTCCACCTCGGCCTTGGACTTCTGTTCAAAGCCGATGGCATAGCTCACCAAGGTGGTGATGACCACGGCGACCAGTACGCTGGGCTTGGAGAGCACTTTGATCTTTTTCAGTCCCAGCATCAGCACCAGGGCAAAGGCCGACATCGCCAGCGTGGGCAAATGCGTCATCGGCAGGTAAGTCGCCATTTCCCAGATGTCCTTGAGGAAGGAATCCGAGCGACCTTTCGGAATGCCCAGCAGCATGTCGAGTTGCGAGAGGGCGATGATGATCGCGGCCGCATTCATGAAGCCGAGGATCACCGGGTGCGAGACGAAATTGACGATGGTGCCGAGTTTGAGCGCGCCGAGCGCGAACTGGATGATGCCGACCATCAGTGCCAACAGCAGGGCGAGGCCGATGAACTCCTCCGAGAAGGGTACGGCAAACGGCGTGATCGCCGCAGCGGTCATCAGCGAGACGATGGCCACCGGCCCGGTGGCCAGTTGCCGCGAGGAACCCCAGAGCGCGCCGAGAATGGCTGGCACCAAGGCCACATACAGGCCGAAATACACTGGCAACCCTGATAGTTGCGCGTAGGCCATCGCCTTCGGCACCAACACCAGCGCGCCGGTAATGCCGGCGATCAGATCGCCGCGCAGGATGAAGGAATTGACGGGAAACCAGGTCAGGAAGGGAAACAGGCGCAGCAGCAGGGGGTGGGTGAACATCGGTTCCTCGGGACGTCAGGGCAGCGCGGCTAAAATGCTGCAAACGACAGCGTCAGCATTGCAAAGCGCAACATTTTATCCGACGGGCCCAGGCAGAGTCTTGAGCCCTGTTATGCTGGCATTACGCTTCTCTATGTCCCCAGAAAGGAAAGTCCATGATCCGCAAGAATCCCAGCGGCGATTTGCCGGTTGTCCATGAGTCCGCCTTTGTTGATCCCACCGCGATTTTGTGCGGCAAGGTCATCGTCGAGGAGAACGTCTTCATCGGCCCCTACGCCGTGATTCGTGCCGACGAAATTGATGAAAACGGCGCGATGGAGCCGATCATTATCAGTGCCGGCTCCAACATTCAGGACGGCGTGGTGATCCACTGCAAGGACGGTAGTGGCGTGATGATCGGGCGCGAAACCTCGATTGCCCATCGCTCCATCGTCCATGGCCCTTGCACGGTGGGCAACAATGTCTTCATCGGCTTCAATTCCGTGCTGTTTAACTGCACGGTGGGCGCTGGCTCAGTAGTCCGTCACAATTCGGTGGTGGAAGGCTGCCATGTGCCGCCCGGCTTCTACATTCCTTCGACCACCAACGTACATTCCGATGCCGAACTGGCCACCATTCAGCCGGTATCGGGTGATGCGACAAGCTTCTCCGAGAGCGTCGTGGCGGCGAACCGCACCCTGGTAGAGGGTTACAACCGCATCCGCAACGAGTTTTGAAAAGCGGACGGCGAACTCTCCTGATTGCAGCCGCTTTACCCCACCCACCGCCCATCCGCCAACTGCCGCGCGCGGCCTAGCCTGTTCGAAGCGGCTGCGCCGACTTTTAGGCCGCGTTTGGCGCCATGCGATGAATACGTGCCAAGGCGTCATTGGCCGCACTTTCTGCGAGACGTAAATCAAAGTCGGCCTGCAAGCCCATCCAGAATTCTGCGCTGGTACCGAGATAGCGGGACAGCCGCAGGGCGGTGTCGGCCGTCACCCCGCGTTTTTCGCGGGCGATGTCGTTGATGCGCGGAGCCGGTACGCCCAGCGCAATCGCCAGCGCATTCGCCGAAAGATTCAGCGGCACGAGGAACTCCTCGCGCAAAATCTCGCCCGGATGAATCGCCCGCATGCCGTTGCGTACTTCGCTCATTGCCTTCTCCTCAGTGGTAATCCACGATTTCCACGTCGAACACCTGTCCATCCTCCCAGACGAAACACACGCGCCATTGGTCGTTGATGCGAATGCTCCACTGGCTCTTGCGGTCGCCTTTCAATGCTGCCAGCCGGTTTTGCGGCGGGATGCGCAGATCGTCCAAACGCATGGCCCGATGCACCATCAGCAGCTTGCGTTCCGCCACCGCTTCACTTTTGGATGTCGGCTTCCTGCAGATGACCTGTCATACGCGAGCGATCCGGATTGTCTCCAATCCCGGCGCCGATAATGGGCTTGCGCAACATACCTGTTCATATATAATTTATCCATGCTCGAAAACGAAAAGCCACTCGAATGGATTGGTAGCAGCCACAAAGACCTGATGGCCCTACCCGCCGATGTAAGGCGATTCTTCGGTTACGCACTTTCCCTTGCCCAAGCGGGTGATCAACACGATGCCGCAAAGGTGCTCAAGGGCTTCGGCAGCGCTGGAGTTCTCGAGGTTGTTGAAGACGATGCCGGCGGCACCTATCGTGCTGTCTATACCGTGAAGTTCGCCGAAGCGGTCTTTGTCCTGCATTGCTTCCAGAAAAAGAGCAAGAGTGGGATCGCAACGCCGAAAGAGGATATAGCCATCATTCGCGCCAGGCTGAAAGTTGCAGAGGCGCTTGCAAAGGAGTTACAAAATGAAAAAACGGGTCATAGAAGGTGTTGAGGTGCAACGCGGTTCGGGCAATGTCTTTGCCGACTTAGGACTGCCAGATGCAGACAAGCTTAAGATCAAGTCTGGCTTGGTGATCGAGATCAGGAAGGCCATGCGCCGGCTTGGGCTTACCCAGCAAGAAGCAGCAAAACGCATGGGGGTTACCCAACCGAAGGTGTCCGACATGATGCGTGGCGACTTCTCCAATCTGTCCGAGCGCAAGCTGATGGATTGCCTGAATCGGCTCGGCTATGACATCGAAATCAAGGTGAAGCCAGCCTCTAATCCTGTTGGGCATTTGATGCTGGCTGTTGCTTGACGGCTGACTGTGGGAAACGACGGAGCAGTGCTTAGCGCGGTGGGAAGTATTGCAAATACGACCCTGAGAGCGCTGGCCCCCCTGAGGGATGCAATCAGAGCCAAGTATGAAGCAACCTCTGCACAGAAAATTAACGCGCAACAACCCTAGTCAGCATCTGAGTGAGTTAAACGGGATAGGCTCGAATTGAGTCAAGTGCCGAACGTCAGCTTTTCTAAGTCAGCTACTACCGCTTCGGGCACCTTCCTGCCGTCCCGCCAGCGCCGACTTTTAGCTTTTTGGCTTCGAGGACGAAGCAGCCGCGCCGATAGCAGTCGATGCGGCCGGGGCTGCTGCCGCCGTCGCCATGACGAAAGCTGACCGGCCGCTCGAACATGTAGTCCTGCTCGGGGGTGGGGTGCGGCACGTCCAGCTCAAGCAGGCGGCACAGGTCGATGACGAAGCTCTGCGCCGTGGCGAGTTCGGAAGCGGTGACGCTCTGCCAGCGGGCGATGAAAGCGTCGATGGGGTCGAGCTTGCTATTCACGCGGCAGCGGCGAGGTGCATGTTGACATGAATGTCTGCGAAGGGGCAGACGATTTTGTCGTCGGGCGTTTTCTCGATGAGGCCAAGTTCAATCAGTACGCGCACATCGTCCAGCACGCGCTTGGGGTCGCGCGCCATGCGCCGTGCCAGTTCGCGCACGCTCATGGCTTCTTCCCCCTGCATCTGGCGCACGATATCCCAGCGCTTTTCGGTGAGTTGGCCGAAGAACTGGGCGGGTGCCTCGAAGTTGAGAAATTCGCCCTGATAGCGTCCGTTTGCCGCGCCGTGTGTGGTTTTCGCGCCGGCGGCACGCAAAGCGGCTTGCCAGTCGGGTTGCAGTGTGATGGTCAGTTGTCTCATGCTTTTCTCCTTTCTTCCACGGCGGCGATGAAATCCTCGATCAGGCGTTCGATGTCCACGAAGCGATAGGGCCGCTCGACGCCGTCGATGTGGCAGTGATCGCCCTTGCCCCGTTCGTTGTCGAAGCCGACGATGCGTTGCCCGTTTCTGCCGAAATACAGTGTGTAAAGCGTTGCGGCCACTTGCGGGCGGTATGAAAGATGCGCAGGATTTCGACCGTTTGTTCGCGGACGCGATAGGGCAGGATGTAGGGAAAGCGTGTAATGACCAACTCGCGTGTGCCGGGCACACGGCCGGGGCGGCCCAGGTGCGGGTGGGTCGCGAGCATTTCAGCGCTGGTGGTCAGGTGTGCAACAAACGCAGCCGCACTTTGCGGACTGTCCTGCGCAATCCAGGCGGCTTCTTCATCGAGGTTGCGCAGCGCCTGCCGCAACCACTTAAGCTGCATATTTCGACTTTACGGCGGCCATCTCGTCATCGCTGGCAAAGTCGCCCGCGTCGGCTTCGGCCAGCGCCTGGGTGATTTGGCCGATCTGCCAGGCTTCGAGGTCGAGATAGCGCTGGATGGCTTCACCGGCTAGCCAGGATTTGGAGCGGTGGGTGGCGTCGGCAAGTTGGTCGAGTTGCTGCTTGACTTCGATGGGGACGCGCAGGGTAAGGACGGCGGTTTCCATAATAGCCTCTGATGCGTTTGTATACATTGCATCCTAGCACGGTGTGCCATCCCGCCGGTAACAGCCCGAAGAGGCTGCGCCGACGTTTCAACGGTTGTTTGCCCTGCAGCCCTAGCCCGTCGACGGTATCGATTGGAGTAGGATGAGCCGCGAACCAGGGAGGAATTTATGGGACTGCCGCAACGTGATCGTGAATACCACACCTACGCCGACTACCGCCAATGGCCGGAGGATGTGCGTTACGAACTGATCGATGGCTTTGCTTATGCCATGGGGCCAGCCCCGGCGCGGCGACATCAGGAGGTAGCGCTTGAATTGGCGCGCCAGATTGCCGATGCGCTGGAAGGCTCACCCTGTCGGCCGTACATCGCGCCCTTCGACGTGCGCCTGCCGCAGGCCGACGAGAGCGACGACCGGGTCGATACCGTGGTGCAGCCGGACATCAGCGTGATTTGCGACAAGGCCAAGCTTGACGAGCGCGGTTGCCGTGGTGCGCCGGACTGGATCGTCGAGGTGTTGTCGCCCGCAACGGCCGGCCACGACCAGATCGTCAAACGCGCGCTCTACGAACGGGTGGGCGTGCGTGAGTTCTGGCTGGTGCATCCGACGGATCGGGTGGTCAGCATCTATCTGCTGGAAAACGGCACCTACGGAAAACCCATCGTTCAGGAACTAGAGGGTACAACCGCTGCGGCGATCCTTCCCCAAGTCGTTGTCGACTGGGTGCGCGTGCTACGAGAGGATTGACGGCGCCGTTCTGCCAGCAGTGAGGCCGTCAGGCCGGAAGCGGCTCGAAGAGGCTGCGCCGACTTTTCGCTACTCCATCTGGTAGCGCTTGAGCTTGCGCCAGAGCGAGACGCGGTCGATGCCGAGGATCTGTGCGGCGAGTGTCTGGTTGCCGCCGGATTCCTGTAACACCCACTTGATGTAGTCGCGCTCCTGCTCTTCCAGCGAGGGCAGGCGGCCCTCCTTCTTGCGGAAGGTGCGAATTGCCAGTTCGCGCAGGTCTTCGGGCAGGTGCGCGGTCTCGATCAGCTTGGCGGTGCTGATGGCGACGCCGCGTTCGATGATGTTTTCGAGTTCGCGCACGTTGCCGGGAAAGTCGTAAGCCTTGAGCAGTTCCATTGCCTCGGGGGCGATTTCGGTGACGTCCTTGTTCATGCGCGCGGCGCACTTGCGCAGGAAGTGGTAGGCGAGCAGCGGGACGTCGTCGCGGCGCTTGGAGAGCGGGGGGATGGTCAGATTGACGACATTGAGGCGGAAAAACAGGTCCTGGCGGAAGCCGCCGCTTTTCGCCATGTCGATGATGTCGCGATTGGTCGCGGCGACGAAGCGCACGTCCACTTTCTGCGGGCTGGTCGCGCCGAGCGGCAGCACTTCGCGTTCCTGAATGGCACGCAGCAGCTTGACCTGCATGGCGGGCGACATCTCGGTAATTTCGTCGAGAAACAGGGTGCCGCCGTCGGCGGCGGCGATTAGCCCTTTCTTGTCGCTGCTCGCGCCGGTGAAGGCGCCTTTGAGGTGGCCGAACAGTTCGTTCGCCAGCAGTTCCTCGTTGAAGGCGCCGCAGTTGATGGCGATGAAAGCCTGGCCGTCGCGCTTGCTTTGATGGTGCAGGTAGCGGGCGAACAGTTCCTTGCCGGTGCCCGATTCGCCGGTGATCAGCACATTGCAGTCGGTTGGCGCAATTTGCCGCGCCATGTCGAGCAGGCGCTGCATGTCGGCGTTCTGGGTGAGGATGCGCACCTTGCCCTGAAAGCTTTCGACCTGTTCGCGCAGGGCCGAGTTTTCGCGGCGCAGACGGATTTTCTCCAGCGCCTCGGCCACCACTTTGCGCACCTCGTCGAGACGATAAGGCTTGGCGATGTAGTAGTAGGCACCATGCTTCATGGCCTCGACCGCCGATTCGAGCGTCGCATAGCCGGTGATGAGAATGACCTCGGTATCGGGGTGGCTGGCGCGGCACTTCTGCAGGATCTGCATGCCGTCCACCTTCTCCATGCGCAGGTCGGTCAGCACGATGTCGAATTCCTGCTTTTCGAGATGCGCCAGGGCATTGACGCCGCTCTGGGTGGCCGTGACGTCGTAGCCTTCCTTTTTCATGACGTGTTCGAGGTTGCGCAGGGCCACCTTCTCGTCATCGACAATCAATAGTCTGGCATTACTCATGAGGTTCCTTTGCGGGTAATCGCAGGAAGAAGGTGGTGCCTGTGCCGGGCGCGCTGCGCACCGCAATGCAGCCGCCGTGTTCCTCGACGATTTCAAAAACGATGAAGAGTCCGAGGCCAAGGCCCTGGCCCACTTCCTTGGTGGTGAAGAAGGGATCGAAGATGCGCGGCAGCACGTCGGCAGGGATGCCGTGGCCGTTGTCGCGAATCTCGATTTCCAAAACCTGTTCCGGGCATTGGCCGAACATCAGCGCAGCGGCAGGTGGCAGCGGTGCGGCAGTGCGTGCGGCGATGGTCAGGGTGCCGGCCCCTTCGAGGGCATCGAGGGCGTTGCCGATCAGATTGAACAGGGCCTGCTGGAGGCGCTGCTTGTCGCCGCTGACGGTGAGGGATTCGGGAATGTCGATCTGCAACTCGATCTGGGCGGGAATCTGCGCCTTGATCAGGCGCAGGCTTTCCTCAACCAGTGCGGCCAGCGCAATGTTCTCGCGGCGAAATTCGCGATCCCTGGCGTAGTCGAGCAGCGAGCGAACGATGCGGCGGGCGCGCCAGGTCTCGGAGTCGATCTGTTCGAGCATTTCTTGCTCAAACGCCGTCTTGCCATCGCCGACTTCTTCCCTGAGGATTTCACAGGAGGTGGAGATGTTCGAGAGCGGATTGTTGAGTTCGTGGGCCACACCGGAGAGCAGGGTGCCGAGCGCCGCGAGTTTTTCGGCGCGCACCAGTTGCCCCTGGCGCAGTTCGAGTTCATGCAGCACGTGATTAAAAGCATTGGTGAGCGAGACGATTTCGCGGTCCGGGGCGGATAAGGCGAGTTTGTTCATCTGCCCGGCGGCGACGGCGGCCATGCTCTGTTCCATCTGCTGCAGCGGGCGGGCAACGCGCCGCGCCAGCCACGACCCGATCACAAAGAGTAGCGCGACGACGATGGCGATCGAGCCGACGAGCCAGAGCCGATGACGGTCGAGTTGCGCTTGAAGCAGGCTGCGTTCGGCCTTTGACCATGCTTCGGCAGCCGTGACGATTTCCTTGCCGGTCTGGCGAATGATGGCTTCCTCCCGTGTGTGGTCGCCTGGGGCGGTGAGGGCGATCATCATTGCGTCATAGCTGGCCAGGCGTTGCGCGATGGTGGCAATGCGTTCGGGGGTGTCAAAGCCGGCGAAAAGTTCGCCATGTGCCGCGAGCAGTTGACGCGCCTGGGCGACATAGGCGCGGTTTTCGTCGAGATCGGGCAACTGGGTATAGAGAAAATAGTTTTTCTCGAAGCGCCGGATTTCGAGCGTGATGCCAAGGAATTGACTGATGCGCTCGCCAGCAAGAATCCTTTCTTCCATCAGGCGCATGTCGACCAGCGAGAACACGGAGAGTCCGATCACCAGCGCCGCGATGGCGCCATAGCCAAAGACGATTTTGTGGCGCAAGGAATCGAGGGTGGGGCGGATAGCAGACATACGTTGCATTATGCAATTCTGAAATGATTCTTTGCAACATGGTTTGATCGTTGTTTGTTGCAAAGTGAAATGCTACGCTTCCTGTTGGCCTAGTGATGGTGCCGGCACATTCGTCTAACACATTGAAATAAATAGTACTAATGTGTTTTGTGCTGGCGTGGCATGGAAGCTGCGATAGCCAGTGGATGGAAATCCGCAAACTCCAACGCAAAGTGCTGCTGGCCGTCCGCGAAGATCATGTCGATGGTCGCCTGCTGGCGGTCGCGTGCAGCCTGTGCCAGCGCATAGAGGCCGAGCTCGACATTCTGGTGCGCGTGCGCGGCGACGTGTCGCCGACCGAACTGCAGGAGTTCATCGCCACGCTGCAGGGCGAAGGGGTGGCCTATACCTTGAGCCTGAAACCCATGATGCGGCGGCGTGACATTGTCCTGTATGCCAACAGCCATGAGTGTATTGCCACCGTGGTGATCGATTCGCTGGAAGGTTGGGAGGGTGTCGCCGAGGATCGCGCCAGTGATCCGTGGGGGAAGCTCGCCTGTCCGCTGGTCACTGCCGTCCCGCCGAAAACATAACCGCTTAATTGCCCCCATGAATCCCAGAAAACTGTTTCCCTTCCTTGCCTGGCTGCCGTTCCAGCGCGATGCCCTGAAAGCCGACTTCATGGCCGGCCTGACCGTGGCGCTGGTGCTGGTGCCGCAATCGATGGCCTATGCCCAACTCGCCGGCCTGCCGCCGTACTTCGGCCTGTATGCGGCCTTCCTGCCGGTGATCGTGGCGGCGATGTGGGGCTCGTCGAACCAGTTGGGCACCGGGCCGGTGGCGGTAGCCTCGCTGCTCACCGCCTCGTCGCTGGCACCGCTGGCAACGCCAGGCTCGGAGCAGTTCGTTGCGCTGGCAATCATGCTGGCGCTGATGGTTGGCGTCGTGCAACTGACGCTGGGCGTGTTCAAGCTGGGCGTGGTGGTGAACTTCCTGTCGCATCCGGTCATCGTCGGCTTCACCAATGCGGCGGCGATGATCATTGGTCTGTCCCAGGTCAATAAGCTGATCGGTGTGCCGATGGGGCGTTCCGAATCCTTCGTCAATGACATCTGGGGCGTTGTCCAGCGGGTGGGCGATACGCACGCGATGACGCTGGCGATGGGGGTGACTGCGATCATGATCATGTGGGTGATTCGCAAGAAAGCGCCCAAGCTGCCAGGGGTGCTGATTGCCGTTGTGCTGACCACGACGGTTGCGTGGTTGACGGGTTATGCCGAGGCGGGTGGTCAGGTGGTTGGATCCATTCCAACGGGGTTGCCAGCGCTCGGCTTGCCGCCGTTTTCCATGGAGCAGGCCGGCCAACTGCTGTCGGCCGCCATCGTGATTTCGCTGGTCGGCTTCATGGAAGCGATTTCGATTGCCAAGGCGATTGCGGCCAAGACCAAGCAGAAGATCGACCCGAATCAGGAACTGATCGGTCAGGGGCTGGCCAATCTCGTTGGCGCGGCGACTCAGGCTTTCCCTGTCTCCGGCTCGTTCTCGCGCTCGGCGGTGAATATCAATGCCGGCGCAAAAACCGGCATGTCGTCGGTGTTCACCGGCCTGTTCGTGTTGCTGACGCTGCTGTTGCTCACCCCGCTGCTGTATCACCTGCCGCAGGCGGTGCTGGCGGCGGTGATCATCATGGCGGTGATCGGCCTGATCAACTTTGCTGCCATCAAGCATGCCTGGCAGGCCAACAAGCATGATGGCATCGCGTCGGTGGTGACTTTCGTGGCGACGCTGGCCTATGCGCCGCATCTCGACAAAGGCATCATGATCGGTGCCGGCCTGGCGCTGGTGCTCTACCTCTATCGCACCATGACGCCGCGTGTCGCCATCCTTGGACGCTACACCGATGGCACGCTGCGCGATGCGAAGGTACACAACCTGCCGCCCTCCGATGTGGTCACCGCCGTGCGTTTCGATGGCCGCCTCTATTTTGCCAATGTGTCCTTCTTCGAGGATGCGATTCTCGAAGCTGTAGCGACCAACCCGCAAGCACCTTACTTGCTGATCGTCGCCGACGGCATCAACGAGATGGATGCCTCGGGCGAGGAGGTCATGCACCACCTCGTCGACCGGCTGCGCAGCGGTGGCGTGACGCTGGTGTTCTCCGGGCTCAAGAAGCAGGTACTCGATGTCATGCGCGCGACGGGCCTGCTTGAACATGTCGGCCGGCACAGTATTCATGCCACGGCCGATCAAGCCCTCGCCCATATCTATGCCCAGGACAAAGCACCGCATGCCCAAGATGCCCTGCAATTCGTTCCGACACGCTGAACGCCGTCCCGCCAACGCCGATTTTTTCCCAGGAAACCTGTCATGAAAAATACCAAGATCCTTATCGCCGCTGCCCTGTTTTTCCTTGTCTGGCTTGCGGTGGCCAACGTGGTGCCGACGCTTGAGATCGCTGACGTTTTCGGCATCCTGATGCTGACGGTCTTCCTGTTCGCTTTTGAGGTGGTCGGCGTCGACGTCGCGGCGGTCAGCATTCTGGTGCTGCTCGGTCTGATCAACCAGTTCCATGGCCTGTTCGGTTTCGACAAGCCGCTGGTGGCCAGCAACGAGTTGTTCCGCGGCTTTTCCGGCAATGCGGTGATGTCCATCATCGCCGTGATGATCATCGGCGCCGGCCTCGACAAGACCGGCCTGATGGGTAAGGTGGCGGGCTTCATCCTCAAAGTGGCAGGGCGCACTGAGGCGCGCGTCATCCCGGCCATCTCCAGCACCGTCGGTTTCATTTCCAGCTTCATGCAGAACGTCGGCGCCGCAGCGCTGTTCCTGCCGGTGGTCGCGCGCGTGTCGGCACGACCGTCTTGCTGGTGCCGCTGGCGGTCAATATCGCGATTGGCGCCGGTGCGGATCCGGCGGTGTTCGCCTTGACGGTGGCGCTGGCAACTTCCAACTCGTTCTTCCTGCCGACGCATCAAGTGAATGCCCTACTGATGGGGCCGGGCGGTTATCGGGTGGCCGATTACATGCGGGCGGGGGGTATCATGACGGTCCTGTTCATCACAGTGCTGATGGTGATGCTGAACATCGTCTTCTAACCGGATGCCGTACCCGCTGCGGGACATTGCACCCCGACAGCGCCGACTATTTCACTCGATTCCTCCGTGGGCCTGCTTTCTTCGCTCCTTCTGCTGCCGCTTGCCGGCGCCATTCTGGTGGTGCTATTGCCGGTGCGCGACCCGCGCGCAAGCCGCTATGCCGCCTTGGTCGTGGCGGCCGGCACCTTCGCCTACGCGACCTATCTGCTGGCCGGCTTCGATGCGGCGCTGCCCGGCATGCAGTATGGCGAAACGCATGCCTGGCACGAGCGCATGGGGTCGAGTTTTTCGCTTGGCGTCGATGGCTTCTCGCTGCCGATGATCCTGCTTGGCACCCTGCTGGTGATGGTATCGGTGCTGGCTTCGGGCAGCATCCGCGAAGCGACGCGCCTCTACTACGCGCTGCTGCTGCTGCTCGAGACCGCGATGCTGGGCGTTTTCATGGCACGCGACTGGTCGCTGTTCTATGTGTTCTGGGAGCTGACGCTGATCCCGCTATTTTTCCTGATCAACCGTTTCGGCGGCCAGCGCCGGCAGCAGGCGGCGCTCAATTTCGTGCTCTACACGATGGGCGGTTCGGTGTTCATGCTGATCGCCATCCTGCTGCTTTACGATGCCGTGCCGACCCACAGCTTCGCCATGGATGCCATCGCTGAGGCGGCGCGGGGCTTGCCGATTTCGACCCAGGTGTGGATCTTCCTCGGCCTGTTCGTCGGCTTCGCCGTCAAGATGCCGGTCTTCCCGCTGCATGGCTGGCTGCCGCTGGCGCACGTGCAGGCGCCCAGCCCGGTCTCGATCCTGCTCTCCGGCATCCTGCTGAAGATGGGTTCCTACGGCCTGCTGCGCGCCATCGAAACGCTGCCGGGGGCGGCCTGGTCCTTGCAGACGGTGTTCTTCGTGCTTGCCTGCATCAGCATGGTCTATGGCGGCGTGCTGGCCTGGAAGAGCCGCGATCTGAAGGAGATGGTCGCCTATTCTTCGGTCGGCCACATGGGGGTGGTGTTGTTGGGTCTGGCGTCGCTCAACTCGGCCGGCTTTACCGGCGCGGTGATGCAGATGGTGGCGCACGGGCTGGTGGCGGGTGCGCTGTTCCTGCTGGTCGGCCTGCTCTACGAGCGCACCCATACCCGCGATATCGGTGATTATTCGTCGCTGGTGCGCGTCATGCCGCGCTTCGCCTTCTTCATGGTGCTGGCGCTCACCGCCGCCGTTGGCCTGCCCGGCACGGCCGGTTTTGTTGCCGAACTGCATGTCCTGATCGGCGGCTTTGGCCGCTGGGGCGGCTGGGTCGCCGTTCTTTCGCTATCGCTGCTGATCAGCGCCGCGTATGCCTTCCGCACCGCCGGACGGTTATTTACCGGCCCGGTCTCGGCGCGAATGCGCGACGTGGCCGATCTGTCGCGTGCCGAAATGGCTGCGGCCGGTACCCTCGCGGTTGGCATTGTCGCCATCGGCGTCTTCCCGGCGCCGGCTTTGGCCCTGATGGGCGCTTCGGTGGCGCGCGTGGCGCGCTTGTTCGGCGGCTGAGATGACCGTGTCGCCGACCATCAACGTGACCGACATGCGCCAGCGCCTCGAACAGCGCATCGCGCACCTCGGCCATGTCCTGCCGGGTCAGGCGTCGATCCGCGATTTCGTCCATCACAACACGCTGCACGGCTTCCAGCACCTGCCCTTCGACGAAGCGATCAACGCCGCCGCCAGGCTGTCCGGCGGCAGCGCCTGGTTCCCCGAGGATCTTTGCCGCACCTTCTATCGCAACGGGCGGATCGACGACAGTGACCTCGATGCGGCGATGACGCAGGTGGCGCGCCAGATGGAACTTGACCTCGACGCGGTGCTGATGCGGAGCGATGCGCGTACCGTCACGCGGCGCGAGGTAGTGCGCCTGCGCCTGCTGCATCCCCTCAACGCCATTTCCCTGGCACGTTTCCGCTGGCTGGTGGAAGAGCAGGGGGTATTGCGCGCGGATGCCGCGCTCTGGCAGGCCTGTCTCGACGTGCTGGGTATCGACCACGAGTTTGCCCATCCCGAGGAAATGCTCGAACTCTCGGCGCGCGAGGAAAAACAGCAGATCGCCGATGCGGCCGGGCAGGAAGACTACGCCGAGCAGGCCATCACCTTGTGGGGCGAACTGCGGGCAAAAGTCGGCGCTGACTGGACGGCGGCGGCGCTGGTGCGTGAGCTGACCGACGAAGATGCGCTGGACACGGTGCGCCCGGTGCTGATCCGCCATCTTGGCGCCCACCTCGACCTGGGGTTGGCGCCCTGGCACAACCCGCTGCGCGGTCAGGGCTTTTATGCCGCCTGGAAACAGAGTGCGCTGCACGACCCGGCCTGGAATATCGAAGGCCTGCCGGCGGCGCGCGAGGAAATTGCGCGACTGCCCGATAATCCGCTCGACGTCATCATGGCGGCGCTGGCACAACTGGAATTGCCCGAGGAACGCTGGCCGACTTATCTGGAGCGGCTGGCGCTCGAACTGCCCGGCTGGTCTGGCATGTTCCTGTGGCGCGAACAGCATCCGGGCTATGCCGACACGAGCGACGTACCGGTGGCGATCGCGGACTATCTGGCTGTGCGCATCGTGCTGGAGCGCCTCGTCTGTGCCGACATCGTGCGCCGTCATTGGGGCGTGGCGTTTTCCTTGAGCGGACTCGGCGATTACTTCCGTCGCCATTCCGCCGAGCTGCGCGTGCGGCATGCCTTTCACGGCGGCGACCTTCCCGAATACCTGCTTGACCTGATCGAGCCGCATCTGCCGGCGGCGGGCGACACGGCCCTGCCCCAGCCACCAGGGCTGTGGGCGTGGCTGGCTGACCGCATCGACGCCTGGCGCGACACACCGACGGCCGAGCGTGCCATCAGCCACGGGCTGACGCGTTCGGCCTGGCCGCTGTTTCAGCTCGTCCAACAACTTGGGCTGACGGCAACGGAACTGGCCGGGGTGGGGCGCGGTGGTGCCGACGCGCTGATTGGCGGCTTGCGCCAACTCGACGCCAATCGGCGCGGTTATCTCTGGCTGCTGGCCTATGAACGTCACTATCGCGAACAGATCCTCGCCGGCCTTGCCGCCAACCACGGTCGCTGGCGCGGCCACACGACCGAGGGGGGCGTCGGCCCCAGCGCGCAAATCGTCTTTTGCATGGACGACCGCGAGGAAGGGATGCGCCGCCATCTGGAAGAAATTGCCCCGGCCGTCGAGACGCTCGGCGGCGCGGCGCACTTTGCAGTGTTCCAGAACCATGTCAGCCTCGACGACCCGACGCCGGTGGCGCTATGCCCGGTGATTCCCGAGGTGATCGTGCCGAGCCATACGGTGCATGAGGTGCCGCGCGAAGATGAAAAAGTCGGCTCTGGCGGGACGGCATTAGCAGATCGGCGCAAGGCACGGCGCGCGCTGCGGCTCGGCGGGTTCGAACGACTCAACCAGTTGACGCGCCGCAGCCTGCTGGCCGGGCCGCTGCTGGCCGCGCTGGCGGCACCCTTCGTCCTCTTTGGCATGTTGTGGCGTTCGCTTTCGCCGGCCGCTTTCGGCCGCTTCTTCGTCACACGCCGCGAAGCCTTCGACATGCCGGTGGCGACACGACTGGCCTTGAATGCGGCGCCTGATGCTGGTCCGGCCACGCCGCAGCAGCCGCGCGACGGTTTTACCGATGCCGAGCAGGCCGAGCGCATCGGCAACTACCTGACCTCGCTCGGCCTGACGCGCAATTTCGCGCCGCTGGTGGTGATCATGGGCCACGGCTCGAACAGCACCAACAACCCGCATATGGCCGCCTACGATTGTGGCGCTTGCGCCGGCCGGCATTCCGGCCCGAATGCACGGCTGTTCGCCGCCATGGCGAATCGGCCTGCGGTGCGCACGCTGCTGGCGGCGCGCGACATTCATGTGCCGGAAGCCACCTGGTTCCTCGGCGCCGAGCACAATACCGCCGACGATCTGATCACCTGGTACGACCTCGAAGACCTGCCGCAAGCTTCGCGCCCGGGCTTCGCGGGGCTCGACAGCGAACTTGACCAGACAGCGCGCGCCCATGCGCAGGAGCGCTGCCGTCGCTTGTTTTCTGCGCCGCTCGATATTGGCCAGGACGCCGCTTTGCGGCATGTCTGGGGGCGGCGCAACGACTGGTCGCAGGCGCGCCCGGAGCTTGGCCATGCGACCAATGCCTGTGCTTTCGTCGGCCGGCGCGCCATGTCGCGTGGTGCCTTCTTTGATCGCCGCGCCTTCCTGATTTCCTACGACCCGACGCAGGATGCCGAAGGCAAGGTATTGGAGCGCCACCTGCTGATCAACGGCGCGGTCGGGGCTGGCATCAGCCTCGAATACTTTTTCTCGACGGCCAACAACGAGCATTTCGGCTGCGGCAGCAAGATCACCCATAACGTGTCTGGTTACGTTGGCGTGATGCAGGGGGCAGCCTCCGATCTCGTCACCGGCCTGCCGCGCCAGATGATCGAGGTCCATGAGGCGATGCGCCTGCTGGTGGTGATCGAGCAGACGCTGGAACTGATCACGGCGGTCTACCAGCGCCAGCCGCCGCTGCAGGAACTGGTTGGCAAGGGCTGGGTGATCGTCGCGGCGAAAGACCCGGACACCGGCTTTATTCATATTTTCGATCCCGCGCTCGGCTGGCAGCCCTGGGAGGGCAAGATCGACATTCCGGCCGTGACGCAATCGACCGACTGGTTCAGCGGCAAGCGTGACCCGCTGCCGCCAGCGTTGCTGGAAAAACCCTTGCGCTGGGCAGCCGCATGAATTGCGCTTTCATTTTTGTCATGCTGGTGCCGCTGCTGCCGCTTCTTGCGGCGGGCGGCATCGCCGTGTATGCATTGACGGGGGCACGCGGTGACGATGCGGAACCACCGACGGCGCGCTTGGCCGAAGGCGCGGCCTGGGGCGCGCTGCTGATCCTGCTCGGCCTTGGCGGGCTGGCCTTGGTCGAAGGCTTGCCCGGCCATTTTGTGGTCGGCGACTGGTTCGCCAGTGGCGAATTGATCGTACCGATCTCCTTTGTACTCGACGGCCTATCGCTTGGTTTCGCCACGCTGGTGGCGTTGATCGGCGTCGTGAGCCTGCGTTTCTCGCGCCAGTACCTGCACCGCGAGGCCGGCTTCCAACGCTTCTTCCTCTGCATGTCGCTGTTCCTCGCCGGCATGCTGCTGATCGTGCTGTCCGGCAATGCGGTGCTGAGCTTCGTCGGTTGGGAACTGTGCGGCGTCAGCTCCTTCCTGCTGATTGGCTTTGCCTACGAGCGGCCGACAGCGACCGGCAACGCGCTGTACGCCTTCATCACCAATCGCATCGGCGATGCTGGTTTCATCCTGGGCATCGCGCTGGCCTTCTGGTGGGTGGGCAGCGTCGAGTGGGCCGCGCTGGCGGCCTGGGCCGAGGACCCGGAAAGTTTCGACAAGGTGATGGCGCGCCTGCTGCTGTTCGGCTTCCTGCTCGCCGCCGTGATCAAGTCGGCCCAGGTACCGTTTGCCGTGTGGATCGCGCGCGCCCTTGAGGGACCGACGCCCTCGTCGGCAATCTTTTACGGCGCGGTGATGGTGCATGCCGGTGTCTATCTGGTGCTGCGCCTCGAACCGCTGCTGATCGGCGTGCCGGACATCATGTTCTATCTCGCTGTCATTGGCGGCGTGACGGCGCTGTATGGTTGGCTCGGCGGCCTGGTGCAGAGCGACATCAAATCCTCGCTGATCTTCGCCACCACCACGCAGGTGGGACTGATGTTTCTCGCCTGCGGCCTCGGTTGGTTCGAACTGGCCGCCTGGCACATGGCCCTGCATGCGACCTGGCGCGCCTGGCAGTTCCTGCTGGCGCCGTCCTACCTGCACATGGCACAGGGCAAGGCAGCGCCCGCGCCGCGCTGGCTGACTGGCCGGCAGTGGCTGTACACGGCGGCGCTGCGCCGCTTCTGGCTCGATCCGCTGGCCCGTGGCGTGCTGATCCGGCCGACTTTCGCCGCTGCGCAGGATGCGCGCGATTTTGACGACAACCTGCTCTCCAACCTGGTCGGTATGCCGCCGCGCCAGCGTACCCGTGGTGCGGGCAATGCCGGCGAGGATGACGTGATTCTCGCCCATGGCATGGCCGGACGCGCATTGCGCTGGCTAGCCGAGCGCTGTGCGCGTCTGGAAAGCTATTTGGTCATGCAGCGCGCCGAAGGTCCGGTGATCGTGGCCCTGCGGCGCCTGGGCACCTATCTGCAGGTGGTCGAATCGATGCTGGCGCATCCGCGCTATCTGGTGCTGTTTGTCGTTGTCACGTTTATGGTGATCCTGTGAGCGAACTTGCCGTCACCACCACGCTGGGCTGGCCGCTGCTGGCGACGCTGCAACTGCTGCCGCTGCTCGGTGCCGCCCTGTTGTTCTGGCTGGGCGAACGCAGCGCGGCGGTCTGGATCGGCCGCGCGGTTGCGGTTGTGGAACTCGCCCTGGCCGAATTCATGCGCCGCCAGATTGATGTGGCGAATCCT
Organism: Rhodocyclaceae bacterium; assembly: GCA_030681195.1. Taxonomy (GTDB): domain Bacteria; phylum Pseudomonadota; class Gammaproteobacteria; order Burkholderiales; family Rhodocyclaceae; genus Sulfuricystis. The sequence continues at coordinate 269,004 of JAUXXJ010000004.1, read as the reverse complement.
GCCCTGCAACTGGTGGAGCGCCTCGACCCCATCGCTTACCATGCGGCAGCCGATGGCCTGACGGTTCTGTTCGTGCTGCTCGGCGCCTTGATCGTCGTGCTGATGACGTTGTACGGGTTGGTGCGCGGGTTTGCGCGGCCGGCGCGGCTGATGGCGCTGGTCCTGCTCGCCGAGGCGGCGCTGATGTGTTCGCTGCTGACGATGAATCTGCTGTGGTTTGCCTGTGCTTCGGTGATCGAACTGGCGGTGGCCGCCTATCTGATCGGCCACTGGTCGACCTCCACCGTCGAGAACCGCATTCTTGCCACCACCCGTTTCCTGCAGTTTCAGGGCATCGGTCTGTTGATGCTCGCCGCCGGCATCGTCGTCCTCGCCTGGGGTCATGCCGATGCGACCGGCCGCTGGAGCTTCGATCTGTTCGACCTGAGCCAGACGCCGGCGCAGGGGCGCTTCCAGTCGGTTGCTTTTTTCCTGCTTTTCTACGGGCTGGCGGTGCGCACGCCGCTGTTTCCGCTGCATGGCTGGCTACCGCATGTGATGCATCGCGGCATGGTGTCGATTGCGCCCTCCCTGCTGCTCGGCGTCAAGGTCGGTATCTATGGCATGCTGCGTTTCGTGCTGCCGCTGACTGCCGAGGCGGCGCAGGCCTGGCAGGAGATCATCGTCGGCTTCGCCATGGTCGGTGTTTTTTACGCAGCGCTGCTGGCGATGTTGCAGACCAACCTGCGCCGCCTGCTCGCCTTTGCCGTGGTCAGCCATACCAGCCTGATCGTGATTGGCCTGTTCACCCTGCATCCGGCCGGCATCGCCGGCGCGGTGCTGATGTCGGTGAACGTCGGCCTGGCGGTGACGGTGATGCTGTTCATGGTCGGTTTCGTCTATCGCCGCACGCACTCGACCGACCTGGCGAATCTCGGCGGCCTGTTCGAACGCATCCCCTTTATCGCCACCTGTTTCCTGATCGGCGGCCTGGCCATCGTTGGCATGCCCGGCACGCCCGGATTCGATGCCGCCCACCTGGTGCTGGAGGCAGCGATGGATCGCTTCGGCGCGCTGCTCACCGTGGCGGCGGCGCTCGGCAACGTCACGGCGGCCGCTTTCCTGTTGTGGGCCTTCCAGAAGGCCTTCCTTTCGCCACGGCCGCAGGGCGAAGGAGGCGGGCGCCAGGAAGGTGGGCAGCGCCTCGAAAGCGTCCAGCCGATGGAGTATCTGCTCGGCTGGCTGGCCGTGATTGTGCTGCTCCTGGCCGGCTGGCATTTCGAAACCTGGCTCGGGCTGATCGAGGCGAGCACCCAGGCCATGGCGCTGCGTTTCGGCGGGGCGGTGTGATGTTGCTGTCCGCGATATTCCTGACCCTGCCGGTGGCGGTGGCCCTGATCTGGCTGCTGCCGCGCGCCGACTCGGCGCGGCGCGTTGCGCTGCTGGCTGCGCTGCTCCAACTGGCGCTCGGACTCACCGCCGTCCTGCTGTTCGATGCCTCGGACAGTGGCTTCCAGTTCGTCGAACGCCACGCCTGGATGCCGGGCATCGGCGTGCAGTATCTTGTCGGCGTCGATGGTCTTTCGGTCGCCTTCCTGCCGGCGGCCGGGCTGCTGTTTCTCGGCGTTATTCTCGCCTCGTGGAACAGCGTGCATACCTTGCCGCGCCTTTACTACAGCCTGCTGCTGCTGCTCGAAACCGCTAGCCTCGGCGTGTTCTGCGCCCTCGACACGATCCTGTTCTTCCTGTTCTGGGAACTGACGCTGGTGCCGCTCTATTTTCTCGTCAGCCTGTGGGGCATCGGGCCGAATCGCCGCCATGCGGCGACCAAGTACACGCTGGTGATGCTGAGCGGCGGCGCAGTCTTGTTGTTCGGCTTCGTCGTGCTGGCCTTCCATGGCGACACCAGTCTGACCTTCGATCTGCCCACCCTGTTGCAGGCGAGCTTGCCCGATGACGTGCAAATGCTCGTGTTCCTGCTGCTGCTGATCGGTTTCGGCGTCAAGGCGCCGCTGTTTCCCTTGCATACCTGGCTGCCGTTGATCGCCATGGAAGGCCCGGCGGCGGTCGCCGCGCTGCTGACCGGCCTCAAGCTCGGCGTCTATGGCCTGATTCGCTTTGCTGTGCCGTTGGCGCCCAGCGCCGCGCAGGAACTGCAATGGCTGCTGATCGGGCTCGGGGGAGTGTCGATCCTGTTCGGCGCCGTTGCCGCGCTGGCGCAGACCAACCTGCGCCGCATGCTTGGCTATGCCAGCCTGTCGCACGTCGGCCTGGTAGTGCTCGGCATTGCTACCTTCAGCCTGCCCGGTATTCAGGGCGCGGTGTTCCAGTTGCTCAACTTCACGCTGGCGGCCGGCGGCCTGTTCCTGCTGGCCAGTCATCTCCACCACCGTACCGGCAGCAGCGACATCGCCGGCCTCGGCGGCGCGGCGCGCACCATGCCGCTGCTGGCCAGCCTGTTCCTGTTCTTCGGTCTGGCCGGCATGGGCATTCCGGGCACTTCCGGTTTCCCCGCCGAATTACTGATTCTGGTCGCCACCTTCAATACGCATGCCGGCGCCGGGCTGGCCGCGCTGGGCGGCGTGGTGCTCGGCGCCGCCTGTTTTCTCATTCTGTACCGGCGCGTCTTCTTCGGCCCGGTGCTACGTCCCGAGGTGGCGCAGGCCGAAGATCTGGTGCCGCGCGAGCGCTGGCTGGCCTTGCTGTTTGCGGTCTTGCTGCTGGTGTTTGGCTTCTTTCCGAGCCTGCTGCTCGACTTCATCCGCCCGGCTGCGGAAGCCTGGGTGGCGCGGCTTGGCTGACGCTGGGAACGAATCGCCACGCCGTCCCGCCAGCACCGACTTTTTACGGTATCGTTGCGTTTCCCAAAAACCAATGGAGGAGATACCCATGAACAAGAAGATCATCGCCGTGCTCTGCTGCACGCTCTTCGCCGGAGCGGCTCTGGCTGACGAAGCCAAACTGCTTGACGAGGCCCGCGCACTGCCGGCCACGATGGTGCCCAAACTGCTCGAAGTGCTGCAGGACGAAATCGCCAAGGGCGGCCATGCCCATGCCATCTCGGTGTGTCGTGACAAGGCGCCGGCTATGGCGAAGGGACTCTCGGAAAAGACCGGCTGGGCGATTCGTCGGGTCAGTTTGAAGAATCGCAATCTGAAGGCGGTGCCCGATGCGTGGGAAGAAGCCGTGCTGCGCGAATTCGAGCAACGTCTCGCCGCCGGGCAAAGCCCGGTCACCATGGACAAGAGCGAGGTGGTGGTGATCGATGGTCAGAAAACCATGCGCTACATGAAAGCCCTGCCTACCCAGGAGTTGTGCATGAGCTGCCACGGCAAGCCCAACAAGGTATCGGACGAAGTACAAGCCAAACTCAAGGAACTTTATCCAGACGATAAGGCGACCGGCTACGACGTTGGTCAGATTCGCGGCGCGATTACGGCGAAAAAAGCGTTGTAAGCCTCTGTCGGCGCTGGCAATGCCATCCTGCCAGCAGGGAGGCCGTTAGGTCGGAAGCGGCCCGAAGAGGCTGCGCCGACTTTTCAAGTTCAGATCAGTTCCAATTGGCGCGAGCGCCAGTCGAGTACGGCGGTGCGCATCGCCATCTTGTCGGCCAGTTCCGGAAATTCCGTGCCGATCACCTCGGCGGCGAAGCGTGACAGGAAGCGCGACTTCATCTCCGCGCGGGCGCGGTCGACACCGATTTCGTCGTAGGGAACCGACGCCAGCAGCAGCAGGCCGTCGTCGGGAATGCGTCCGGCAGCCATGTTGTTGCGGATGATGCTGGCTGCCGTCTTGATCGGTTCGTCGAGGTTCGGGCTGTAGGGGCCGATGATCAGCGCCACGTTGGGCGTGTGCAGGAAGTCGAAGCCGCGTCCGAGGCAGATCACCCATTCGCGGTGATCGAAATCGAGCTGGCGTTCGTGGCGTGCGATTTGCCCGCGCACCGTGACGATACGATCCAGATTGCCTTCGAGCAGCGGTAGCAGGTCGGCGCGCATCTGTGCCGGCATGTCGGGCAGCAGCGCGGCGAGCCGATCGGCCAGCAGGGGACGGTCGGCGGCGGAGAGCGTCGCCATGTCGAGCTTCGCACCATTCTTGCCATGCACGATCAATGCATCCTCGTCGGTTTCAAGGCCGACGAGCAACGGATAGACGGTGCCATGTGCGGCGCCAAAAATATGCTCGACCTGCTGACGAATCTCGTCGGTATGGGCCATTGCGGCTACCGTGTCGTACTTGAAGCCGGCGCAACCGCGATGGGGGTCGCCCTTTGAGAAATGGTAGGTAATGAGGAACAGCACGCGCCGGCCGGTGCTGACCATGCGCTGCACGTGGTGGGCGAGCACTTCGCCGAGGTGTGGCCAGCCGAGATCGAATTTGCCGCCAAGATTGCGGAAGGGCATGAGGATGCCAACAGGCGTATTGGTCACGACGGGGATGTTGACGCGGCCGTCCATGCACTTGAGCACGGCGATGGCGGTGGGGTGCTCGGCGAGATAGCGCTGGCGTGCCAGGCAGGTTTCCGGGCTGCGGAAGGCGGCGCCGTGGCGGTCAGCCAGGTCGAACAGCCAGTCAATGCGTTGCTGGATCGGTTGCTTGTGAATGGCCATGGGGGTTTTCCTCCGGGGACGGTGCGCAGCAAACGCGATTGCGCCCGCTGTGTTTGGCTTCGTAGAGTGCCTTGTCGGCGCGCATCAGCGCATGGTCCGGCCCGGCATCGTCAGGCGACAGCATGGCGATGCCGATACTGACGGTGATGGCGATCGGCTGGTTTTCGAACAAGAGCGGCGTCACCTCGACGGTTTTGCGCAGGCGTTCGGCAAAGGCATGTGCTGCGTCGAGTTGGGCGCCGAGCAGCAGAATGGCAAATTCCTCGCCACCGAGACGGCCGCCACTGTCGACCTTGCGCAGTTCGGCGCGGATCAGCCCGGCGAAATGCTTGAGTACCGCATCGCCGGCCGCGTGACCATAGGTGTCGTTGACGCACTTGAAGTGATCGAGGTCGAGCATCAGCACCGCCGCGCGCGGGATGTCGAAGCGCTTGAGGCGGTCCAGTTCGTGCTCCATTGTGCTTAGAAAGTTGCGGCGGTTGAGCAGGCTAGTAAGGAAGTCGGTAGTGGCCATTTCTACGAGCTCGGCTTCAAGGCGCTTGCTTTCGACAATGTCCCAGGCCAGATCGGCCAGCAACGAGACCGTCTGCAGGTCGTACTCGGTATACAGCGTGGCCTTGTTGCCCACGCCGAGGATGGCGACAATCAGCCCCTTGCGGAACACCGGGATGACCATTTCGCGCAGCACGACCGCATGGCCGGGCGGCAGGCCGCGCTTGTTGGTAAGGGCGGCATAGTCGTTGTGGATGATCGGTCGGCGCTCACGGATGGCTTCGACCCAGACACCAGCTTCGTCGATGTTGTAGTGGCGCCCCTCGCCTTTGGCGTGACAATATTCCTGAAGCGTGCGGGTGGACCAGGCCTGCAGTGCAAGCGTCTTCTGGTCGGGTGCGAGGAAGTGGTAGAAGCCGATCGGGCTTTCAGATAGTGCGCAGGCTTCGTCGAGCGTGGCGACCAACTGTTCATGTACGCTGTGGTGAGCCGTATCTTCCATCAGGCGCAGGCGGGCAGACTTGATGGCGACGTCGGCCTGCTGGCGTCGCCAGGCGCGATGCTGGATGCGGTAGGCATAGGCTGAGCCGGCGATGAATAGCAGGATCAGAATGACGAGACGTTGCGTATCGCTGCGCCAGGGAGCCAGGTAGTCGTCGGCCGCCATGCCGATGAAGGCAAGCAGGGGATAGTGCTCGAGCTTGCGGAAGGAAATCATGCGCTCGATCTGGTCGGGAGATGCACCGGAGAAGTAGCTGCCCTGGGTTTTGCCCGCCGCCAGCAGGGCGGCGAGTTCGGGTGTGGCGAAGGGTTTGCCGACTTGAATTTCGGGGGTGTTGATGATCGGGTAACGCGCAATCAGGCCCATGTCCGCGTCGCGCAGGAAGGCTACGCCATTGAACCCCAGGTCAAGGCGGGAAAACAGGTGGGTGAAGTATTCCAGTGTGACGGTGGCGAAGATCATGCCGTTGAAGCGGCCATCGGCGCGGGTGGTGCGGCGCGCCATGACGATCACCCACTTGTTGTTGACGCGGCTGATCTGGGGTTTCGAAAGCTGTAGTTCGTCGCCCGAATCATCCCGCAGTCGGATGAAGTGCGGCCGATCGGCCAGGTTGATGCGTTTGGCTGGGACGACTCCGGTACCGAGGATCAGATTCCCATCACGGTCGGTGATGCGGATGGCCTCCACTTCGGGAAGGCGGGAGCGTAGCAGCTCGATATGGTGGTTGAGATGCTCGGCATCCATGTGCTTATGCTCGTATAAGTCGATCAGGGACAGCAGCGAAATATCGGCGCGGCGGATGGCGTCGGCGAGATGGCTTTCCAGTGCGGCGACCAGATTGTGGGTAGTTATTCGCGCGCGTTCCTGATACTGCTGATAGCCCTGGAAGGCCGAAACCGCCGCGAGTAAGGCGACGAACAAATTGATCAGCGTGATGATCAGCAGCAGGCGCCGCGAGTAACTCATGATGATTCCGTTAAAGGCGTGTCGCAAGGATACCGGTGATCTCGTCGTCCGTCAGCACGACCGGATTGGTCTTCATGCTGCTGCCGCGACTGTTGGCGACGATACGCGAAAAGTCGGCGCTGGTGAGACGGTAGCCGGCCAGTCGCGGCAGGGCGAGTTGTGCCTCCCACTGTCGCAGCGTGTCGACGAGATAGGCGCGCGCCTCGCCGCCATTCAGACCCTTTTGCATGGCGAAGCGGCGACCGATCTCGGCATATTTCGGCAGGGCCGGGCTGTCGGGATCGCGTGCCTGGAGGGCGGCGATGTTGACCGCCGTGGCGGTGGCGACCAGCGTGCCGCAGGCGACGCCATGCGGGATCGGAAAGAAGGCACCGAGCGGTGCGGCCAGCCCATGCACCGAGCCGAGGCCGGTCTGCGCCAGACAGATGCCCGAGAGCAGCGCGGCATAGCTCATCTTCGCGCGGGCTTCGGCGGACTGTTCATGGTAGAGCGACAGCAGGCTGTCCTTTACGGCCATGATGCCGCTGCGGGCGAGCGCGTCAGTCATCGGGTTGCTGCGGGTCGAGACGAAGCTTTCCAGCAGTTGGGTAAAGGCATCCATGCCGTCGGCGGCAATCAGCGCGGGCGGGCAGGTGACGAGAAAGTCGGGGTCGACAATGGCCCATTCGGCCACCAGTGCATCGTCGCGGAAAGACTTTTTGAATTGCCCGTCGAGCGACAGCACGGCGTTCTTGGTGGCTTCCGAGCCGGTGCCAGCAGTGGTCGGCACGGCAATGAAGGGCGTGGCCGGCCCGTGGTAGGGGAGCTCCGGGCCAACGCCTTCGAGATGATCCATCACCGAGTTGCCCGGCTTGAGCAGGCCGGCGATGGCCTTGGCGGCATCGAGGGCCGAGCCGCCGCCAATGCCGATCACGGCATCGAATGCTTGATTGCGTAGCGCGGCGACGGTGGCGTCAATAAAAGTCGGCGCTGGCTCGACGGCGATGGTGACGACTTCCCAGCCAATGCTGCGGTCCTTTAAGGCTTCGAAGAGCCAAGTGGCTTGTGCGGAGGCGTGAAAGCTGTGCGCGCCGGTGACCAGCAACAGGCGCTGGCCGTAGCTGGCGGCGATGTCGGGCAGCTTGCGAAAGGCGCCGCTGCCGAACTCGATGCGGGGCAGACGGGCAATGGAGAAGGGCAGGATCATTCGGGTATTATCGCCACAAAAATCAATATCGAAAGGTCAATAAGATGTCTGCAGCTCAGCAACCCGTCTCCTCCAAGCAATACGTTGCCACCCTGGTGCGTTCCGAACGGATTACCCCGGCCACCTCCACGGAAGATGTGCGCCACCTGGTTTTTCGTCGCGACGACTTGTCGTTTGATTGCCGCATGGGCCAGTGCGTTCGCGTGATGGCGCCCGGTCAGTATGGCAACAAGGTGCATCCGCGCCTCTATCTGGTGGCCGACAATGTGGTCGAGCGCGACGGCGGCATCGAGTTCGCCCTCTGCGTCAAGCGGCACAACTACATCGACGATTTTAACGGTGAGCGCTACCCAGGCATCTGCTCGAACTTCCTGTGTGATTTGCAGGTCGGCGCACAAGTCGAATTTGCTGGCCCCTACGGCTACCCTTATGTGATGCCGACGAACCGCAAGTCCAACATCATCATGATCGCCATGGGCACCGGCATTGCGCCTTTCCGCGCCATGATCCGCACCATCTACGAAAAGTACGGCAGCTGGGAGGGCAAGGTGCGCTTGTTCTACGGCGCCAAGACCGGTCTCGACATGCTCTACATGAACGATGAGAACACGGACCTGTCGCAGTACGTTCACCAGCCGACCTTCAAGGCCTTCCAGGCCATCAGCCCGCGTCCCGCCTTCGATGCGCCGGTCGAGCTCGACAAGGCCATTGCCCAGAATGCCGGCGAAGTCTGGGAGATGCTGCAGGCCCCTGATACCTATCTGTATCTGGCCGGGGTGGACGAGCTATTCCCGCGCGTCGAGCGGGCACTGATCGACATGATCGGCTCCGAGCAGACCTGGCATGAAGTCAAGGATTCCATGAAGGGTGGCGGCCGTTGGAACGAGGTGCTGTACTAAACCCGCATTCACTCCAATGGCAAGCAGGTACTTCCGTGATGTTTGAAGATCGATTCATCCAGACGTTCAATGCAGGTGACACCGTGTTTTCCCAGGGCAGCAAAGGATCGCACATGTACGTCGTGCTGTCCGGCAGTGTCGAGCTTCAGCGCACGACGGACGATGGGGGTAGCAACGTCATGGCCAGCATGGGGCCCGGTGAGATTTTCGGTGAAATGGCCATCGTCGATTCCGGCGTGCGCATGGCCAGTGCGGTGGCCGGCAGTCCTGAGACGCGCCTGGTGGTGATTGACCAGGCGCGCTTTGTTTACCTGACCAGCCAGCAGCCGGTGTTTGCCCTGAGTGTGATGCGCGTGATGGCCCAACGCATCCATGCCCTCAGGCAGACGATCGACGCTAACTGAGGATTGCGCATGGCATCAAAACCCGGCTATGTGGAAATTTACCCCGAGATCTACCAGATCCCCGGCATCCAGCGTAGCGCGCATGCCTATCTGGTCAAGGGGCGGCGCAAGAACGTCCTGATCGACACCGGTCTGCCGACGACCACCGATCATCTCTTGAACTGCCTGAGCGACCTCGGCCTGCACCAGCGCGATATCCACATGGTGTTGCTGACGCACGAGCATATCGACCATGCCGGCGGTGCGCCGATCTTCAATGGCAGCGCGCTGCTGGCGGCCCATCGGCTGGCGGCGAACAAGCTGGCGCTCAAGGACGAATTTGCGCTGATGAACCGGGTCTTCGATCAGGGGGTCGATGACTTTGAAATCGATGTGCTGCTGCAGGAGGGCGCGTCGATCAACCTAGGCAACTACGAACTGGAGATCCTGCACACGCCGGGCCACTGCTCGGGCGGTATTTCGATCTATGAGCCCAACCATCGGCTGCTGTTTTCCGGCGATACGATCATGGCGAACGGCATCATCGGCGGTGTGCTGGGTTCGGGCAATGCCAGCGACTACATTCATACACTGAAGTGCTTGTCCACGCTCAAGATTGCACATCTGTATCCGGGCCACGGCAGGCTTTCGACGACCGCCGAAGCCGACATCCTCGTCGGCATCGAGCGCCTGCAGAACCTGCTCGATGACAGCAAGCAACTTTTCGATGCCATCAAGCACACCAGCCATGGCTTTGACCACATCACGCGCTCGCTGCGCGACCTGAACTGCAAATGACCCTCGATATTCCCAGCCCCAGCCCCAGCCTTGAGGCGCATCGCGCCAAACTGCTTACCCCTGAGGCCGCCGCGCGGCTCATCAAGCCCGGTAACCATGTTTTTATCGGCACAGCCTGCGCTACCCCGCGTGCGCTGGTTGCCGCGCTCGAAGCCCTGCCGAATCCGCCGGCGGATGTGGAATTCATCTACTTCCTGACCTCCGGGGCGATACCGCTGGATGCCGATGGGCACACGACGACCCAGTATCGCCACCGCACATTCTTCGTCGGTGCGGATGTGCGTAGCGCCGTCAAACAGGGGCGGGCGGAGTATCTGCCGATCTCTATCGCCCGCGTGCCGGAATTGTTCAACATCAGCCGTATCCCGCTCGATGTGGCGCTCATCCAGGTTTCGTTGCCGGATACGTTCGGCTATGTCAGCCTCGGTGTGTCGGTCGATATCGTCGCGGCGGCCGTGCAGAATGCCAAACTGGTTATCGCCGAAGTTAACCCGGCCATGCCATGGACCATGGGCGACTCGACCATCCACCTGAGCCAGATTCATCGCCTCGTGCCGGTGGATACGCCGGTGATCGAGTATGCGCATACGGCGGCTGCCGAAGAGGTCGTCGAGCGCATTGCGCGCTACATCGCCGGGACGATCGAGGATGGCTCGACGCTGCAGATTGGCATGGGGCGTATCCCCAACGAGGCGCTGAAATACCTCGAGGATCGCAAGGAACTCGGCATTCACTCCGATGTGATCACCGATGCCATCATTCCGCTGCTGGAGAAGGGCATCCTCACCGGCCGCCAGAAGAGTCAGTTGAAGGGCAAGATCGTCACCAGCTTTGCGTTCGGTTCGCGCAAGCTCTACGACATCATCGACCGGAATCCGCTGTTTTCCTTCCAGCCCATTGACGTCGTGTGCCATCCCAATACCATCGCGGCTCAGCACAAGATGGTGTCGGTCACGCAGGCCTTCGCGGTCGACCTGACCGGTCAGGTGTGCTCCGATCAATTCGACGGCGAGTTTTACAGCGGCCTCGGCGCCCAGGGCGATTTCCTGCGCGGTGCATCACGCTCGCCGGGCGGCAAGCCGATTATTTGCCTGGCGTCCACGACGGACGACGGGGAAACCTCGCGCATCCGTCCGCTGCTACTGGCCGGCGAGGGTGTCACGGTGGCGCGTACCGACGTGCATTACGTCATTACCGAATACGGCATGGCTTACCTGTTCGGCAAGTCGGTGCGCGAGCGTGCCGTGGCCCTGATCGAGCTTGCCCATCCGAAGTTTCGCCCGTGGTTGCTTGCGGAGGCACAACGCCTCGGCTATCTGCCGGCCGACCAGACGTTGAAAAATCTGCATGCCTATCCGGTGGAGGAGGAACGCACCATCAAACTCAAGAACGGGCGCGAGATCATGTTGCGACCGGCGCGCACCTCGGATGGCAATGGCATTCGCGACCTGTTCTTCAAGCTGCCGGCGGATGATGTCTATACCCGCTTTTTCCGTCGCGTCCAGACCTTGTCCAACAAGGAAATCCAGCGCCTGTGCAACTTCAGCTACGAGAATGAGGTGGGGTTTGTGGCGGTTACCGGGCCGCGTGAGCAGGAAGTGATTGTCGGCCAGGCCTGCTATTTCCTGAATCCCTCGACCAATCTGGCTGAGACTGCTTTCCTGGTCGATCCTGCATGGCAGGGCAGTGGCCTGGGGAGTGCCCTGCAGCAGCGTCTGGCCGAACACGCCAAAGGGCGAGGATTACGCGGCTTTATCGCAGAAATTCTCCCGGAAAACGCCAAGATGATTGCCTTGGCGCGGCGTTGCTCCGACAGCATCAAGGTGGAGCGCGACGAGGACACCGTCCACGTCACGATGCTGTTTTAAGCGGGTTCGATTCCCGTCGCAGCGCCACCGTTCTCGGTGGCGTTTCCATTTCCAGGCAGGCGCGAAGCCAGTACCTTGTCGACGCGCTTGCCATCGAGATCAACCACTTCCAGTCGCCAGCCTTCCCAATTGGCGTGATCGCTGGTTTGCGGCAGGCGGCCAAGCAGATACATCATCAGGCCGGACAGGGTGTGGTAGCGCCCCTTGTCTTCCTCGGGCACGGCCTTGAGTTCGAGGCGATCCTTGAGTTCCGGCACGGGAATCAGGCCGTCGAGCAGCCAGGAGCCGTCCTCGCGCTGCACCGACCAGGCATCTTCCTGGTTGCGCGTCTTGAATTCGCCGGTGACCGCTTCGAGGACGTCCTGCAGGGTCACCAGACCCTGCACTTCGCCATACTCATCCACTACCAGCACCATCTGCATGCCGGAGGCACGGAAGTGGCCGAGCAGATCCATGCCGTTGAGTGTCTCGGGCACGAATACCGCTGGCTGGAGCTGTGAGGCCAGGTTGGTGTCGGTGCCCTTCAGTTTCTGGTTGAGCAACTGCTTGGCATTGACGATGCCAAGCACGTCGTGCAGGCCGCCGCGGCAGACCGGGAAGCGCGAGTGGTCGGTGCTGGCGACCCACTGCAGGTTTTCTTCGAGGGGACGATCGACATCCAGATAAACGATGTCGGCACGCGGAATCATCAGCGAGCCGATCTGGCGATCATCGAGGCGGAACACGTTGCGCACCATCTCGCGCTCCTGCTGCTCGATGATGCCAGCTTCCGAGCCTTCCTCGATCATGGCGTGGATTTCCTCCTCGGTGACACACTGGCCGGGTTGTTCGCGTTGTCCCATCAGGCGCAGGATGGTGTCGGTCGAAAACGTGAGCAGGCGCACGAAGGGGCGGGTGAACAGGGCGAGGAAACGCATCGGGCGGGCCACGAGGCGGGCGATGCCTTCCGGGTTGAACTGACCGATGCGCTTGGGCACCAGTTCGCCGACGACGATGGAAATGTAGGTGATGACGATAACGACCAAGGCAGTAGAGACGATGCTGCTGACTTCGGTGTCCATGCCGAGTTTGGTCAGCCAGACGGCAAACGGTTCTGCCAGCACGGCCTCGCCGACGATCCCGTTGAGGATGCCGATCGAGGTGATGCCGATCTGGACAGTGGAGAGAAAACGGGTCGGTTCGTCGTGCAGCTTGATAGCGACGGCAGCCGCACCATCACCATCTTCGGCGAGCTTGGCGAGGCGCGCGCGGCGCGCGGTCACCAGAGCAATTTCGGACATGGCGAAAACGCCATTCAGCAGAACCAGGGCAATCAGAAACAGGACTTCCATACGGGTGGCCGATGAGCCTGAGGGCGTCGGCAATCAATGCGGGACGGCTATTGTCCCCGAATCACCCGGCTTTGTCATTTCACGGCAGCAACAGCAAAGTCCGTCCAAAAAGAGACGTAATTGGGTCGGGATACAATGTGAGCTGTTTTTCCTGTGTGCCCATCCTCTTGCTCAAGCAACACCTTCGCTCCGCGACCTCTTTTGTCCTGCTGGCCATCTTCCTGGCGGTGCAGTGGGCGTCGCCGCATGCGCATTTGACGGGGACGCATGAGCATAGCGGCGACCGGCACCATCACAGTGCCGAAATCCATGCTCATCATGCGGTTTCGCTGCACCTCGATGCTATCGACAGCGCCGATCTCGGCCATCTCGATGTTGCTGATACATGGGTGGTCGATCTGGATCACCCGCAACTGCCGTCGGGTGGGCAACAGCCGGACCCCCGCCCGGTTGCACTGGTGGCTCAGTTACACATTCCGATTCCGACTGCCCCAGGTAGCTTCAGACTTCCCGAAGCCCCCAACCCATTGCCGGATTTACTTCCGGCACACATCGGCCAACCGCGAGCTCCACCCCACCTCGCCTGACTTTCCCGTAACAAAGTCAGTTCCTCGCAGCCCATGTCTGCGAGCCGATTCAATTTATTGAGGGGTACTACGCATGTTCTCTGTGACAAATCCGTCACGCTGGCTTGCCGCATTGGCCATCGTTTTGATTGCCGGCCAGGCCTTTGGCCATGGCATGTCGGAAGCCGAAAAGCAGTCCATTCTGGACGGCGGCAACTGGAGCTATCTGTGGCTCGGCATTACCCACATGCTCTCCGGCTACGACCACCTGCTGTTCGTGTTTGGCATCGTTTTCTTCCTGTCCAGCTTCAAGGACATCGTCAAATACATCACGGCATTTACCATCGGTCATAGCGTGACGCTGATCTGGGCGACATTCAATGCCGTGCAGGTCAATTACTTCCTGATCGATGCCATCATCGGCCTGAGCGTCAGTTATATCGCGTTCTCCAACCTCGATGGTTTCAAGCGTTTGCTTGGCATCAAGTCGCCCAGCCTGATGGTCATGATCACCAGCCTTGGCCTGATCCACGGTTTGGGGCTATCGACGCGCCTGCAGCAACTGCCGTTGAACAAAGACGATTTGTTGATGAACATCATCTCGTTCAACGTCGGCGTGGAAGTCGGGCAGATCACGGCGCTCGCCATCATGCTGATGTTTTTGGCGGCCTGGCGCACGAAACCGTCATTCAAACCCTTCAGTCTGGCGGCGAATTACATCCTGATCGGTGCCGGCCTGTTCTTCTTCCTGATGCAGATGCACGGCTACTCGCATGTGACGAGCCCGGATGAGTTCGGTTTCAGCGCGGATAACCATATTCATGAGCATATCAAGATGGAACAGGAGAATGCCGCAAAAATCCTCGAAGAAACCAATCGCGAAACCATCGACTAATCTTTACCCATCAAGGAGTTCAACATGTGTACCATTTCAACCGTTCTTGTTGCATCCACACTGCTGCTCGCTGCCCCCGCATTCGCTGGTACCGGCCATGAGCACGGCCCGGGCGGTAGCCATACATACGGCCCTCTCACCGCCACTTTAGCCATCAAGCAGGCCGAAAAGCAACTCAAAACCCTCGTTGAACGCGGCAAGCTTGATAAGAGCTGGAGCGGCATCAAAGCGACCGAAGCCACGAAAAAGGACTTCGGCAAAGGGCCAGAGTGGGTTGTCAGCTTCAAGAACGAGAAGGCGGAGGCGGGCAAGCAAACCCTGTATGTGTTCTACACACTGAGCGGTAGCTATCTGGCGAGCAACTTCACCGGCAAGTAATCACCGGCGAGGAGGATCACTTCACGAAAGACAGCGCCAGCCCCAACAGCGCACAAACGCCGATAACCCGCATGATGTCCTGCTTGTATTTCCACAAGGCGATGAAGCAGACGATGGCAATGACGACCGGGATCGCTTCGAATGGACCGCTGAATGGCGCGGCGGCTGTCGCCTTGGGCCAGAAGGTGTGCCAGGCGAAGAACACGGCGAGGTTGAGAATCACGCCGACGACGGCGGCCGAAATGGCGGTGAGTGGCGCGGTGAACTTGAGTTCGCCGCGCGTTGACTCGACCAACGGGCCGCCGGCAATGATGAACCAGAAGCTCGGCAGGAAAGTGAAGAAGGTCGCTACCGTGGCGCCGGCCAGGCCAGCCGTGACCGGATCGCCGAGCACCGACTTGGTGACCCCGCCGATATAGCCGACCCAGGTCACAATCATGATTAGCGGGCCGGGGGTGGTTTCGCCCAGCGCGAGGCCGTCCATCATCTGCGGGCCGGTGAGCCAGCCGAAGTGTTCGACGGCGCCCTGATAAACATAGGGCAATACCGCGTAGGCACCGCCGATGGTGAGGAAGGCCGCCTTGAGGAAGAACTCGCTCATGTTGTAAAGCTCGGACGATCCGCTCAAGGCCAGCAAGGTAACGGCGGCGATGGCGGCGAATACCAGCGTCGTGACCGTCAGTTTTTTCCAGGTGAATTTCGCGTGCGCCGGCGGCGGCGTGTCGTCGTCGATGAGCGCCGGGCCGTAGGCTTTGTTCGAAGCCCCATGTCCGCCGCCTGCCTTGAACTTGGCCGGCATCAGTTTGCCGCCGATGGCGCCCAGAATCGCGGCGGCCAGCACGATCCAGGGAAAGTCGATGGAAAAAAAGAAGATGCCGATGAAAGCCAGTATGGCAATGCCGAGCAGCACCTCGTTCTTGATCGTCTTCGAACCAATACGCCAGGCGGCAAACAGCACCACGGCGACGACGGCCGGCTTGATGGCGTAGAAGATGCCCTGTACCGCCGGTACATCGCCAAAGTTCAAATAGATGCCCGCCAGCACCGACAGCAGGACAAAAGCAGGCAGGAAAAACGACACACCGGCCATCACCGCACCCTTGACGCCGTGCATCAGCCAACTGATGTAGATCGCCAGTTGGATGGCCTCCGGCCCCGGCAGCAGCATGCAGTAGTTGAGCGCGTGCAGGAATCGGTGCTCGGAAATCCAGCGACGTTTTTCTACTAACTCCTGATGCATCATGGCGATTTGCCCGGCCGGCCCGCCAAAACTGATGAAGCCGAGCTTGAGCCAATATTTGAAGGATTCTCCGAGCGAGGGAAAGGTCGGCATTGGAGCGGCGGCGGAGTCAGTCATCAAGATTCCTGAAGGTAATGTTGGTAGAGGCCGTCGAAGACATGACTCGCTTCGCTGAGCAGTTGATCGTCATTCGGCGCTGCGACACGCAGGCCCGCCAGCACGGCTTCGATGCCTGGCGCTGCGGCGACCGGCACGCCACCGACATCGAGGCAATGAACGATGGCGCCAATGCGGCTAATGGCGGGATTGGCGTCGAGACCGAAACTGGCCGCCAGCACTTCGAAGGTGACCCGTTCGCCCGCATGACTGAAAGTGGCGCCGTCGAAATCGAAGCCGAGCGCATTGGCCGGACAGTCAGCAGGCTGGTCGAGCCAGAGAAAGCTTGCGTGAGCGTCGATAAAGCGGCGGATCAGCCAGGCCGAGGCCATGCGATCTACCCACAGGTGTTTGCGCGTCGCCCAGGTGCGCCCTGAAAAGTCGGCGCTGACGAGACGGCGTATGGTGCTGTGGGTTGCCCGGGGTTCGTCCGGTGACAGCCGGGCCGCGAACTCGGACAAGGCTATGCGGGCCTGTTCCTGTGCGGCAGCGGGGAAGTAGTCGGTACTTACCAGCGCAGCAAAGTCACGCTGCAGGCGACGCAGGGATTTTTCGTCGAGGCGCGCGCGGCGGAGCGTCTCGATCAGCGTGCCGTAATCCGCGCTGTGATCGAACATTTGGCGAAAGCTTGCATCCTGCGCGCCATTGGCGGCGATGTGCAGCACTTCGGCACTGCCTTCGGCGCTGCGGACGTCCTCGGCAAGCGCCTGCATGGCCGCGTCGGTGGTCTCCTTGGCCGGTAGCAGGTAGACCCCGTCGCGTAGCGTAGCGCAACCCAGTACCTTGAGCGAGCGCCACAGCCGCATGCGCGCTGCCTTGTTGCGGGCGGGCAGGCTGGTGACAAGGGCGAGCCATTCGACGAGTTCAATCATGTAGATTACTCTACTTTATTGTAGATATTATTACAAATAATTCTTGCTGCCGATTTGCTCAGTGCCGATTGGGTATCATCACCGAAACAAAAAAAGAAGAGGAGCACCTCGGTATGTCCCAACGATTGAGCTTGTCGCGTGCAGCCCACCTGATTGGCACGACGCGCGCCGCTCTGCAAAAACAGATTGCCAGCGGTGAGTTGGTGTCATCCGATGGTACGGTCTCGACGGCGGAACTGCAGGCCCTCTACCCCGATCTGCGAATCGAAGATTCCGGCGCATTCGAGCGCATTACCCAGATTCGCGACGAGGCCTTCGGCAAGCGCATTCGCGAGCGCGTGTTGCCGAATCAGGAAATCCTCGCGCAGCGCCTTGCCCTGCAGAGCGAAGAGCTCGAAGATGTGCGTCGCCATCTCGCCCACTACCATGACATGATCGAAGCGCTGCGCGAGCGCATCGAGCAAATGAGCGGTGCCTCGGCGGCAGAGCAGATTGCCGAACTGGCCGACTTCCTCGATGTCAGTCTGGCGCGGGTGTTGGGCAGCGAGGAACCGACCGACACGATTCAGGTGATGGACAACGTGTTGCGCGTCATGTCGGCGCATGTCACCGTCAAGCCTTCCGGCCACGAGTTTTTTGTCGAAGGCAGCGAGACGGTGCTGCAGGCCGCTCTGCGTGCCGGTCTGGCGCCGTCCTACGGCTGTGGCAATGGTAACTGTGGCCTGTGCAAGGCACGCATCATCGCGGGCCAGACGCAGCAGGTCCAGCAAAGCGACTATCCGCTCTCGGCCAGTGAGCGCACGCAAGGCTATGCGCTGCTGTGTTCGCATACGGCGGTGTCGGATCTGGTGATTGAGATGCTGGAGGCGAATGCGCCCGAAGATATTCCGCAGCAGGAGATCGTGGCCAAGGTACGCAGCGTGGCGGCGCTGACCCCCAACATCATGTTGCTGCATTTGCAGACGCCGCGCAGCAGTCGCCTGCGCTTTCTGGCCGGTCAGCGCGTGGCGCTGTCGGTCACCGGCAGCACCGCGAATTTTCGCGGTGAATACGCGATTGCCTCCTGCCCCTGCGACGACCGCAATGTCCTGCTGCACGTCTGTCACGACGAGGAAGATGCCTTTGCAAGCCGCCTGTTCGCCGGGGCGATCAGGGCCAATGATGCGGTCAGCCTGTTTGGGCCGTTCGGCGATTTCGTGCTGCAGAAGGATTCGCCCAACGATAGCGTTTTTGTGGTGTGCGATAGCGGCTTTGCGCCGGTCAAGAGCCTGATCGAACATGCGGTGGCTTCTGACTTGCCGGGTGCCTTGCGGCTGATCTGGGCGGCGACGCGCGCCGATGGTCACTATCTGGAAAACCAGTGTCGCGCCTGGGCCGATGTCATCGAGACCTTCAGCTATATCACGCTGCTTGCTGATTCGCCCGGCGTCGCCGGTGCCCAAGCGGCCGCGCGTGCGCTCGCCGAGGAAGACATCAAGGCGCGCGATGTCTATGTCGTCGGCCCATCCGAATTTGTCGAGGCCGCGCATCAGCGTCTCGTTTCCGCTGGCTTGCCAGCTGCCCAATTGCGTGTCGAGGTCTTGTAATGCGTCCTGCCCAGCTTGCTTTTATCCTCGACCGCGAATTCGAATCGACCGCCGCCGGCCACCACACGCCGGTCATGCTGTGGGGACCGCCCGGCGTCGGCAAGTCGCAGATCGTCGCCCAGGTGGCGGGGCGTCATGGCGTCCCGGTGATCGATATTCGTCTCTCGCAGATGGAGCCCTCCGACCTGCGCGGCATCCCGTTTCGCGTGGATGAGCGCGTCGAATGGGCGATCCCGGCACTGCTGCCGGATGCCAATCGCCACTGGCCGGCCGGCATCCTGTTCCTCGATGAGATCACCTCTGCGCCGCCGGCCGTCTCGGCGGCTGCCTATCAACTGATTCTGGATCGCAAGCTCGGCGATTATCGTGTGCCGCCCGGCTGGGCGATCTTCGCTGCCGGCAATCGCCAGGGCGACCGTGGTGTGACCTACGCCATGCCGGCGCCGCTGGCCAACCGTTTTTCGCACTATGAGGTCGAGGTCAATCTCGACGACTGGGCAGCCTGGGCCTACGCGAACGGGATTGATGAGCGGCTGGTGGCCTTCCTGCGTTTCAAGCCTGAGCTGATTTTCAATTTTGATCCGGCCCGCAATGCGGGGGGCGAGATGGCCTTTCCCAGTCCGCGTTCGTGGGAGTTTGCCCACCGTGCGCTGCAGAAGTTTGGCGATCATCCCGAGTTGCTGGCCGGTGCACTGGCGGCCTGTGTCGGTCAGGCGGCAGGCATCGAATGCGCGGCTTTCATCGACAGCCTCGATCGTCTGCCCGACCTCGATGCGATCTGTGCCGGCCAGATCGTCACCGTGCCGACCGAGATTGACCTGCAATATGCCGTTGCCGCCGCATTGGCCGGCCGCGCCATGCGCATTCGCAATGAAGTCCATGCCAAAGAAACCTGGGGCCACATCCTCGACTACGCGCAACGGTTCCCGCAACGTGAGATGGGCGTGATGCTGATTTCGGACATGCACCGTGGCATCGGTCAGGCGCTGTTCGCTGTTCCCCAGTTTGCCGCCTGGGCGAACGCGGTGGCAGACATCATGCTCTATGAGTGATGTCGACGACAAGCTGGCCGCCGCGCGCACGCGCCTGATTCTCGATAAGCCTTTTCTCGGCGCGCTGGTGCTGCGTCTGCCGCTCAAGCTGGCGAGTTGGTGCCGGACGACAGCGACGGATGCGCGCACGCTTTACTACAACCCGAACTGGATCGACAGCCTCAGCCCCGCGCAGGTGCAGTTCGCGCTGGCGCATGAGGCGTTGCACTGCGCGCTCGGCCACTTTGCGCGGCGTGGTCACCGCATCCAGCGCAAGTGGGACATGGCCTGCGATTTCGCCGTCAATCCGATTCTGGTTGACGAGGGCCTGACGCCGCCGGGCGAAGCCGTCGTGCTTGATGTCTATCGCGGCATGGCCGCCGAAGAGATTTATCCCTGCATTGACGACAGCAACGACGACAGCGAGATGATGGACGATCATCTCTGGGATGGTGAGGAGGGCGGGCAGAACGATGAGAACCAGCAAGGTAAGGGTGGCGGTCAGTCGGGTGGGCACAATCCGGAAAAAGTCGGCGCTGGCGGGACGGCAGGTAATGATGAAGATGGCCCGCCGCCGCCGCTGACCGCGAAGGAAAAGGAGCAACTGCAGCAGCAATGGCAGCGTCACCTCGCGGCGGCGGCGCAGCGCGCACGTGAAGCTGGCAAGCTTTCCGGCCAGTTGGCGCGTCTGACTGACGCGGCACTGGCGGTGCAGGTGTCGTGGCGCGCCTTGCTCGCGCAATACCTTTCGCAGGTGGCCCGTGACGACTACTCCTGGCAGCGCCCGTCGCGGCGCAGCAATGGGCAGAGCGGGGATGTCATCTGGCCCAGCCTGCGCAGCCATGCCGGTGATATCCATGTCGCCATCGACGTTTCCGGCTCAGTGAGCGAGGCAGACCTGAGCAATTTTCTCGGCGAACTGAATGCGCTCAAGGGCACGATGCCGGTACGCATGACCCTGTATGCCTGCGACAGCACGCTCGCCGAGGGCGGGCCCTGGATCTTCGAACCCTGGGAGCCATTGCGCCTGCCCAGGCAATTTGTCGGCGGTGGCGGGACGGCATTTGCGCCGGTATTCGACTGCATTGCACAGGCCGGCCAGCAGCCGGATGCACTGGTGTATTTCACCGATGCCGAGGGTGAATTTCCGCCAGTGCCGCCCAACTTCCCCGTGCTGTGGTTAGTCAAGGGCAAAGCGCCCGTGCCATGGGGGCGGCGCATTCAGTTGAATTGAACCCAGATTGTCCATTAGCCATTTTGCAAGCCATGAATGACAGGAGGAGCAGAGGCATTGGCCCAGAGGCCTGCGAACCAGGCGCACTTTTGGCGGGGCACGGAAAGCATCAGGCGATGCTGGCTGGCATCGGCGTGCCAGAATCCGCCGATGGCCGCTATGTAGAGGTTTACATAGCGGCCAACAAGAGCTGTTCGACGGCAAAACCTATCGGGCAGGTTCAGACTGCGAGGGGACATAGAACTCGCCGAGGCGTTTCAGTTTCTCACGCAATTGGCATGAGGCACGATCAGGGAAATCTATGGCGGCTTACCGCCGCACTGCGGCCAGCTTAGTCCATCCTGATTCCGCACCTTGACACGATGATAATTGTGACAGTCTGTTTGGCCGACTGGCGGCACTACTTCTTGAACGGATTAAGCAGTGGCACCTTGAATCGCGCAAAGTCACTGACGTTTCGGGTGACTACCGTCAGCTGATGCACCAGCGCACAGGCCGCGATCATTGCATCTTCATAAAGCGTGTCCGATTGCCCGTGCATCAGTTGCGCCCATAGCCGGAAGGTTGTCGCATCCATGGGTAGGACGTTGTAGCTCGCTGCAACCTGGTTGGCCCATGCTTCTAGTTCCGCTGCCTTGGCGGCATCTTGCCCTCGGGTAATTTCAATGCCGGCCTGGATTTCGCCGAGCGTGACTGCGGAAAGATAGAGATCGGCATCGGCAATGCCTTCGATCCAGGCCACCACCGCGCCATGCGGTCGCGGCTTGCGTAGCTCAGAGACGACATTGGTATCCAGGAGATACACGGCTTAGAGCACCACGGTGGGCCGGCGTTTTGCGTGCCCTCGCAGCGGCACCACTAGCTC
Organism: Rhodocyclaceae bacterium; assembly: GCA_030681195.1. Lineage (GTDB taxonomy): Bacteria > Pseudomonadota > Gammaproteobacteria > Burkholderiales > Rhodocyclaceae > Sulfuricystis. The sequence goes on along the minus strand of JAUXXJ010000004.1, from coordinate 247,167 downwards.
GGTGCGCGCTTCGTTGGATAACAGCAAGGCTTTGAGTGACGGACGCGCGGCGTGGCTCAAGCGTTTCCACTCGGCGAAGGGTACCAGCACTGCGGTTTCGGCACCGCGTCGGGTCACTACCTGAGGCCCCTCGCTTACACAGGCGTTGAGTAACTCACTGAACCGCGCTTTGGCGTCTTGAACTGGCCACGTATGCATCACACCCTCCGGCTGACTATACAGATGACCAGATTATGGGGGTTGTGGTTCGGAAACTCAAGGGTATCCGCAACCGAACGAGGTATTGGCACCCAGCACTCATTGATTGTCGGAAAGCTGCCACTGAATTCGGGTGCCAGCTAGCTGCCGGTGGCCACCGAGTACAGTCGACCAACTGGCGACGGTGGCTTGGAAAGGCCATCCGGCGACTCAAGACTGATTGCGGACTGATGACTTTTCCATGGCCGCTGTCTGGTCCACTCTGATACCTGCCCCAAGCCTCGGCTTGGATGGATGGCTCTTGGGTGTCCTGAAAAAATATAGGACTTCTGATTAATACGGTCTTAGCCCCATGAATCGCTCTAGCGCAAGGACATGGTCACGTTCCTCAGTTGCGAATTCCAGCGCCAAAGCTCTAACCTTTGAGTCCAGTGAGGACTGAGCCGCCTCTTCGTAAAACACTACTGCACGGCGCTCGGCGTCCAACGCTCTCGCCATGGCACTATCGAGGTCGATAATGTCACCGGAAGTCGGAATCGGACTCATGGTTTCCGGCGCAGAATGATTGCCCCACTGGTATGCGAGTTGCGGAAGTTCTGATACATCTTTGTACCCGGCGCGCGCCATCACGTCACCGAGATGCATGTTTGCATACCCTGCCATCTCGCGGAAGAAAGCCGCAGCGTCTTGGTTCTCTTCTGCGGTGACTACGGCAGATTTCGCATAAATTACTGTGGCCTCGTATTCGAGTTTGACTGCGTGGGCAAGAAAAGTATCGAGGTTCATGGTTTCGAGCAGAAATATGTGGCGACGCAAGAACGCACATTCTCCACCTTTGGAGGAATGGAAAGCAAGCCAGATCTGACGGACGCTGCTTGGGTGATTCACAGATTGAAGAAATTCCGGATGAATTGAACGCCCACCTACAGACAGCCGACGCCATTTCGGGCAAATTGCCGGTCTCCGAATGACTGACGCGTCAGTAAGCTGTCATTCAAAGCCCCGCGCCTATAGTGCCGTGAATGGCTCCAGTCGCTGCACACCTGTCGTAGAGGCTGGACATCGCTACTCCCGCTTTGGGTCGCGACCTGCCGTCCCGCCAGCGCCGACATTTGCCGCAACCCGACGACATCCCGCAGGCGGCTTCCACCGGCTAAGCGGGCGGAAATTGTGCGCTGCGCGTATTCCCTTTGCACCAATTGCAGTATGCTTGCCGCCATAACGAGGCGACGAACCAGAAGGTTACGTCGCATTACACAAAGTAAGAGGGGGCATGACAGCATCACCACGCCTGCAGATTCCGTTCGATGAACTGGTCCGCCAGTTGGTCGTGTCGGCGTTCGTCATTGGCGCGGCGGCGCTGGCACTGGGCAAGCCGATCCGCGAAGTCGAGCAAGCCATTACCACCGCTGGCAATGGTGAGAAAGTCACACTGCAAGAACGTCTGCGTGAACTCAAAACCCGGCAGCAAGCGCATGAGCAAACCGCCAAGGCGGCGCAGGCCGAAGGCGATGCGCTCTATTGGCCCATCTACAACCTCGACCTGAAAAATCCCCATGCCAAGGCCGGTCTGGAGCACGCCGACCCGAAAGACCTGATCGCGGCGATGCGTGGCCACGAGGCTGAGGTGATGCGGCTGCCGGGTGAAATCGAGGCTCTGGTCAACGAGGTAGAGGCATGACCAAAATCGTTTCAGGAGAAGACTACAGCGGCATCCGCAGCGACATTGTTGCGTTGCTGGAATCGGCACGCCGCGCCGCCGCCCGCAGTGTCAATGCGCTGATGACCGCCACCTATTGGGAAATCGGCCGTTGCATTGTTGAGTTCGAGCAGGGTGGGCAAGAACGGGCGGTCTATGGGGAAGCCTTGATCCAGCGCTTGTCGGTCGATTTGACCCGCCGCTTTGGGCGTGGTTTCTCGCCCCGCAACATTGAGCAAATGCGCCAGTTCTACCAATGCTGGCCGGCAGAGCAGATTCGTCAGACGCTGTCTGGCAAATTGACTACCTGCAAGATTCCGCAGACAGTGTCTGCGGAATTGACCCCGTCGCTGATTTCGCAGACACCGTCTGCGTTTTCTGTCGACCTGCCCGTGCTCGCCCAAGTCTTTCCTCTGCCCTGGTCGGCCTACGTTCGCCTGCTCTCGGTAAAAAACGAGATGGCCCGCGCTTTTTATGAAACCGAGACCCTGCGCGGCGGCTGGTCGGTACGCCAACTCGACCGGCAGATCGGCAGCCAGTTCTACGAGCGCACTGCGCTGTCGCACAACAAGGCGGCGATGCTGCAAAAAGGCGAAGCCAGCGAACCCGGCGACGTGCTCACCCCCGAGCAGGCCATCAAAGACCCCTTCGTACTCGAATTCCTCAATCTCAAGGACGAATACTCCGAATCCGATCTCGAAGACGCACTGATCCAGCATCTGGCCGACTTCCTGCTGGAACTGGGCGACGACTTTAGCTTCGTCGGCCGTCAGCGCCGCCTGCGCATCGACGACAACTGGTTTCGCGTCGACCTGCTGTTTTTCCATCGCCGACTCAAATGTCTGGTGGTCATCGACCTCAAGGTTGGCAAGTTCAGTTATGCCGATGCCGGGCAGATGCACTTGTACTTGAACTATGCCCGCGAGCATTGGATGAAGCCCGGCGAGAACCCGCCGGTGGGCCTGATCCTCTGCGCTGAAAAAGGTGCTGCCGAAGCCCATTACGCGCTGGAAGGCTTGCCCAACAAGGTGCTCGCGGCGGAATACCAGATGGTGCTGCCCGATGAAAAGCTGCTGGCCGAGGAACTGGACAAGACGCGGCGGGAACTGGAGGCGCGGCGTTTAGGCAGTGCTGGCGATGCGGAGGGCGCGGAATGAAGTCGTGGCCCAAAGTGGCATTGTGCGCTGCGCGTATTCCCTTTGCACCAATTGCAGTATGCTTGCCGCCATAACAAGGTGACGAACCGGGAGGTTACGTCGCATTACACAAAGTACGAGGGGGCATGACCGCATCACCACGCCTGCAGATTCCGTTCGATGAACTGGTTCACCAGTTGGTCGTGCCGTCGTTCGTCATCGGCGCGGCGGGACAGGTGTTGGTCTGGAACCGCGCTTGCGAACTGCTCACCGGCATGCCGGCAGCGAAGGTGGTGGGGACGCGCGACCACTGGCGCGCTTATTACCCGCAGCCGCGTCCTTGCCTGGCTGACCTGATTCTTAACGGCGAGACCGAGCGGATTGCCGAACTCTACGCTGCCTCGGATAGCTCCTGCCTGCTTTATGGTGGCTTGCATGCGGAGAACTGGTGCGGCATGCCGCTACGCGGTATCGAGCTTTATCTGTCGATCGATGCTGGCCCGATTCGCGATGCGGAGGGCACGATCATCGCCGTGGTAGAAACCCTGCGCGATCTGACCGACTGGAAGAAGAGCGAGGTGCAGTTGCGGCTGATCGAGTCGGTGTTCGAGAATTCTTCCGAAGGCATTCTGATTACCGATGCAGCGTCGCACATCGTCAAGGTCAATCCTGCCTATACGCGCCTGACCGGCTACGCCCCCGAGGAGGTAATCGGCCGAAAGCCGCGCCAGATGCAGTCCGGCCTGCACGATCCGACCTTTTATCGCGAGATGTGGCAGTCCATCCACGAAACCGGCCAGTGGTGCGGCGAGATTTGGAATCGACGCAAGGGTGGTGAAGTGTTTCCTGAACATCTGGCCATCAATGCCGTGCATGATGCAGCCGGCAAGGTCAGTCATTATGTGGGTCTGTTCAGTGACATCAGCGACCAGAAGCACACGGAAGAACGGCTTGAGGACATGGCGACGCACGATGCGCTAACCGGCTTGCCCAATCGCATTGGCCTGTCGCTCAAGTTGCATCAGACCTTGAGTGCGGCGCGCATGCACTCCCGTCTTGTGGCCGTTTGCTTTGTCGATCTGGACGGTTTTAAGCCCGTGAATGACACTTACGGGCATGAGGCAGGAGATCGCGTGCTGGTCGAAGTGGCCCAGCGCTTGCGCCATGTAATTCGCGCCACCGATACGGTAGCGCGTATCGGCGGCGACGAGTTTGTGATGTTGCTGGCCGAGTTTGCCAACATGGATGAAATCGAGATTGCGCTGGATCGCATTCTCGACACGCTGCGCAAGCCGGTCTATGTTGGCGAGGATAAGATCATCGTTTCCGCGAGCATTGGCGTGACCGTGCATCCCTTTGATGATGCCGATACGGATACCTTGTTGCGCCATGCCGACCAGGCGATGTACATCGCCAAGAATCAGGGGCGCAACAACTGGCACATGTATGACCTGGCCGACGATACGACCAACCAGAAGATCAGCAGCATGTTGAACCGGGTTCGCGAAGGCTTGCAACACGGCGAGTTCCGTCTTTACTACCAGCCAAAAGTAAACCTGCGCACCGGCCAGATCGTCGGCATGGAAGCGCTGATTCGCTGGCTGCATCCCGAGCGTGGGCTGGTGCCGCCTGGCGATTTCCTGCCGCATGTCGAGAACTCGCCGCTGATCGTGGATTTGGGCGAGTGGGTGATCAAAGAGGCGATGGGCCAGATTGAGCGCTGGGCCGCCGATGGCCTCGAAATGAAGGTCAGTGTCAATATTGCGGCGCGCCAGTTCCAGCATATTGATTTTGTCATGCGCCTGCGCAGCATCCTGGCCCAGTACCCGGAAGTGCCGCCGCGCCTGCTTGAAATCGAGGTGCTCGAAAGTACCGCGCTGGATGATGTGGAAAATGTGCGTGCCGTGTTGCTGGCCTGTCAGGAGATCGGCGTTGAATTTGCGCTTGATGATTTTGGGACGGGCTATTCGACCCTGACCTATCTGAAGCGTCTACCGGCACGTACATTGAAGATCGACCAGACCTTCATTCGCGACATGCTCGAAGATCCGGAAGACCTGGCGCTGGTCGAGGGCGTGATCGGTCTTGCCGCCGTGTTCCGCATGAACATTGTCGCCGAAGGTGTTGAGACGCGCGATCACGGTATCGTGCTCATGCGGATTGGTTGTGATGTGGTGCAGGGCTATTATCTCGCCCGCCCGATGCCAGCCCAGCAGGTACCGGAATGGTGTGCGCAGTTCAGGCCAGACCCAGCCTGGCAGCAGTGGGCTACCTCCGACTGGGATCGTAGCCATCTGCCGCTGGTACTGGCCGAATACGACCATCTTAAATGGGTCCAACGTCTGACCAAGGCCTTGGATAACCCGGCCATCGAGTTGCCAGACGAGATTGACGATCATCAGGCCTGCCGTTTTGGCGAGTGGTACGCCGGCCCCGGTCTGCAACAGTATGGTCACCTTGCGGCTTTCGTCGAGATCGAAGCCCTGCATCGGCGCGCGCATGCTTTGGCGCAGGCGCTGGTGCAGTACCGCAATATTGGTCAGATGGAAGCCGCCCGTCCCTTGCTCGACGAACTGCTGGTCAGCAAGGATGCCATCATCAGCCGGCTGGCAGTCCTGCACGACGTGCTGCGCGCAAAATAAAAACCCCGACGGGCGCAAGCGCCGGTCGGGGCAGCCCGGCCATAGCCGGGAAGTTGAATCCTGAAAACCTGCGATTAAGCAGCGGCCTTCAAGTTCTTGATGGTGGCGCTGGTTGCAGCGGCGACATTGGCTTCGGCCATTTCGACGGCTTGCTTGGCGGACTTCTTGACCGTGTCCATGGTCGTGTTGGCCGAAGCAATCGCGGACTTGACGGCGGCGAAGGCCATATCGGCACCCGCCGGGGCGTTCTTGGCGGCGGTGTCGAGCGCGGTGTTGACGTTGATGTTCAGCTCGGCCACTTGACCTTCAACCAGCTTGCCCATGACTTCCTGGGTTTGGGTGGCGATTTCATAGATGGCGCGGGAATAAGCAATCGCCTTGTCCAGCGCGGGCTGGGCCAGGGTCTTCTGCATGGCCAGCAGTTCCTGCGGGTTCTTGATCGACATGACGGCCTTGGTGTTGGCCACGGTGTCTTCCATCAGGCCGCGGGCGGTGTTGAGGTTGAGGGCGGCAAGGCGCTCGGCGCTGGCGAAAGCGGTGTTGGCGATGAACATCAGGGTCTCGACGTTGGCCTTGTTGGCGCTGATCAACTGCTCGGGGGTATTGGTGTTGTACATGGCATTCTCCTAAGTGGGTGAGGGTTTTCACTGCGTATGCTGCAGTGCAACATGGCTCGATTATAGGTAGGGAAAGGGGTAAGTCAAGGAGAATTTGTGCAATGCACAAAAATAGTTTTCCGCCCGGTTTCATGTCCCTGCCGCCGCCCGGGAAATGGCGGCATAAACAAGTCCCATGCGTTGGACAGGGCGGGGGGTGATATGTTCGCGCAATGCCTGATTTACTGAGCCCCGAAGATGCCCTGCGCCTGAATGTGTTGCTGGCGGGCGAAGTGCTGGCCGTGCGTATCGACGAAGGCGCGCGCCTGCTCTACGGGCTGACGCCCAAGGGCGAGGCGAAGCTGGCGCTCAATCCGCTCGGGCGTCCTGATCGCTACTTCCAGCGCGTGCGTGAATTGCTGGGCGGCCATGCGCTCGATTCGCCCGGCGGCTATCCGGTGCATCTGCGCCGCTGGACGCGTCTGGGCCATGCCGAGCCGAAAAAACTCGAAGCCATGCTCAAGCTGGGGGAGCCCGAGGCAGCGCTGGCCGTGGCGTATGCCGCAGCGCTGACGGATGAACTGGCGCGCCGGGTCTGGTGGGCTTTGCCGACCATGGAGGTGGCGCGTGCCATGCTGGCCCAGCCTGCCGTGCGTCAGGGGCAGATGGGGCCGCTGCTGGCCGACTTCCTGATCGAGCATCTGCCGTTTGAAGAAGATCCGGTGACTGCGATGAACTTCGTGCGCGCCGTACTGGCCGCTGGCCTGATCTCATCGCAGGCGCGCGAGCAACTGTGGCTCAAGGGCAAACGCCGTCCCTATTATCTGGTGGGCTTTCTCGAAAGCCTGCCGGATGCCTTGCCGCCGGAACCAGCACGGCTCTTGCCCGAGGGATTACCCGACCACCCGGCCGCGCAATTGCTGGCGCGTTGTTTTTCCAGCACGGGCCAAAGCTATCTGAAGGCAGCCGAGCTGATCCTCGAAAAGCCGCCGGCGCATGAGGCGGTGTATCTGATGCTTGATCTGCTCGGCCAGTATTTTGCCGATGGGCGCGAGGCGCTTGCACAACTCGGTGTGTGCCCGGCCGAAGCGGCGGCGCTGGCGGCGCTCGCGCAACTCTCGAATACGGTGGCCGAACCGATCCTGACGAAAACCACGGCGATCGGGCCGCTGATGCGACGCCATCTGGAGCCGCTGTTTGCGCCTATCATCGGACACTTGCAAACCTTGAGAGGCGCAACATGAAGGGTGGGGTTTATCTGGATGCGGAAGCGCCCAGCTTGGTCAAGGCGCATTTCGCGCTGGTGCGCGCAACCCGTGGCAAACGCAAGCGCTTTCCCGACAACGTTGTCGAGCCGGTGGCGTCGGCCGAGGAAGCATTGGCCCGCGAGGATGCGGCACAGAATCTGCACGCCGCCGAGGTCATGGGGCCTTCGCGTTCGTCCGAAGGCATTCATCTTTACTATTTGGTGCGGTGGCTGAGTGAATAAAAAACCTTTTCCCATCCCGGTGGTGCCAGCCGGGCCAGAATCCGATCCGGCGCTCGATGCCTGCAGCGGGGCCGAGTCCTTTGCCCTGATGGTGCTGGGCGACAGTATGGAACCGGAGTTCGTCGAGGGCGACATCATCATCATCGAGCCGGAAGGGCTGGCCACCGATGGCTCCTATGTCATGGCCTGGCTCGGCGACGAGTGGATTTTCCGTCAGCTGAAGAAAAGCGAAAACGATGGCGGGGGCTGGAATTTATGCCCCCTCAACCCCAACTACCCTGCGGCGCACATCCCCGACCTGTCGGGCATCAAGGGCGTCATCATCCAGAAATCCAAACCCGGCCGGCGCAAGGCGGCCAAACGCTACGTGGACTAAATCATGCCGTATTACATCTATCGTGTGACCCAGCTTGGCCCGGTGAAGAATCTCGAAAAACTCACCCAGTTCGATGTTTTCAAGGATGCCTCCGCCAAGGCCAAGGAACTGCGCAAAGAGAACGATCTGACCCAATGCAAGATTCAGGTGGCATTCGGCGAGAACGAACTGCAGGCCGAGGAAGCGCTCCATACCGTGCGCGAAGCCGAACCGCTGACCGGCGACGACTGGTAAGCACGGAGTCTGGCGATGGACGAGACCAGCTACCATCTCACCCGCCAGCAAATCAATCCGCTGCCCTGCGTCTTTGAAAAGGCGCTGCTCTGTCAGGCAGCGGTTTGTGAAGCAGCGCGTCGCCTCTCGTTGGCAGAGCGTGAAATGGTGGCCTGTAGCGAGCCGCTGGCGCGCGCTGCCTGCGGCAACCTGCTGCAATTGCTGCGCGCAAATTCCAGCTTCGCACTGAAGGTCAAGGACACCCAGCGCATCCTGCCGCACGCGATGATGATGAAGATCCAGTGCGGCGGTCTGACGGGGCTCAAGGAACTCCTCGATGATGAAGCGCATGCGCCGGATGTACTGAAACTGGTGCGTCTGGCCCAGGCCGAGTTTGGCGCCCTCGAAGATTTGCCTTTTTCACGCATCGTGCAGGGCGTGGCCCACTGGCAGATTCGCCGGCGCCGTCCGCTCAAAGAATGATCGCGCAGTTCGACCAGCTGGTCGCCGCCGTCCAGCGCAATTGCCATATCGCTGATGCCCGTCATGCGCGCGACATGACGATGTGCACCTACCTGCTGGAGATGCGCGAGTTCTATCGCTGGGAAGCCGGCATTCCGCTCGGCGACCCGCTGGCGCGACCTGAAGTGGGCACCTGGTTAAGCGAGCGCGAAGCCTTGTGGGAGACCCTGGGCGAGGAGGACTTCAGCCCCGTGCCACTGGCCGGCGAAGCGTTCGAACCGTTTGCCGCCATCCAGATCAACGACATCCTGGTACCGCATGGCCTCGTCTATGGGGCCGGTATTGGCCGCTTCGGCAAGCCGCATTTCTTTCTCGGCAAGCTGGCCTATCAGGCAAGCGAGGACGGGCTGACGGTGTTGGTCTGCGAATGCGAATACGCGCGCGATCTCACCACCATGCCGGCGGCCTTGCAGGGCCAGACCGTGATCGTGCGGCGCGAAGCGCTGCGCCAGTGGCTATGGGAAAAGGTCGAAGCCTGGAACGTCAAAAAGACCGCCGGCGCCTTTGCCCTGGCCTTGCACAGCCACGGCTATGCGAATGATCCGCTGGGTGCCCTCGAACGCATGACCGATGCGGAAACCGCCACTCTGATTTTGCATGAGCGTGGCGAGCACGCGGCGAGCCGGCGGCTCGGCGCAGCCTGGGAAGATCGCCTCGCCTGTTCGCGCAAGCGCCGGGCCGAAATCCTGATGCGCGCGGTGCGCGACAATCTCGCCGATTGTCTGGTGACTTTGCCGACGCTGATCGAGCGCGAAGCCTGGCCCTCGCTGTGGTTCTGGTTCTCCAACTTCGACGGCATGCGGCGCGAACTGTGGCCGGCGCTGGCGGCATTCGATTATGCAAATGTCGGCGCAGCCTCTTCGGGCCGCTTCCGGCCTGACGGCCTCCCTGTTGGCAAGACGGCCTTGCAGGAGCATGTGAAACGTGGGGCGGGGCATTTCGAAGCGCTTGCCCGTCGCCTGCTGGCAGCAGACGAAGCCGCTGCCGACGCACTCTCGCACGACACGGCGGCGCTGGCCTTGGCATAATCCGGCCATGCCACTTCAATTCTCTGCCAACCTGTCTTTCCTGTTCACCGAACAGGATTTTCTCGACCGCTTCGGCGCCGCCGCACAGGCCGGCTTCAAGGGTGTCGAATTTCATTTTCCCTACGAACACGACAAGGCCGTGCTGGCCGAAGTCGGGTTGACCTCGGGTGTCGAGATCGTGCTGTTCAACCTGCCTGCCGGCAACTGGGCCGGTGGCGAGCGCGGCATTGCCTGCCTGCCGGGACGCAAGGCCGAATTTCAGGACGGCGTCGGCCGTGCCATCGAATACGCCGAAGCACTCGGTTGCACGCGCCTGAACTGCCTCGCCGGTATTCCTGCGGGTGACCCCGACAAAGCCATCGAGACGCTGATCGACAACCTGAAGTTCGCCGCCGCCGTGACGCAGCGCGCCGGCATCCGGCTGATGCTGGAACCACTCAACACGCGCGACACCCCCGGTTTCCTTGTTTCAACCACGCGACAGGCCCTACAGGTCTTCGACGTCGTCGGCAGCAAAAACCTGTTTTTGCAATACGACGTCTACCACGCCCAGGTGATGGAAGGCGACCTGACGCGCACGCTCGAAACCCTGCTGCCGCGCACCGGTCACATCCAGATCGCCGACAACCCCGGCCGCCATGAGCCGGGCACGGGCGAGATTCGCTTCGACTTTCTTTTTCATCGTCTGACGCAGCTCGGCTATGCCGGCTGGATTGGCTGCGAGTACCAGCCGAGCGGAGCGACGGAGGATAGCTTTGGCTGGCTGCGATCGATCCCGGCGTAAAAGTCGGCGCAGCCTCTTCGGGCCGCCGCTTCCGGCCTGACGGCCTCCCTGCTGGAGGGACGGCGTGGTTTCTGCCGGAAGGATGTGTCAGGCAGCGTGGAGTTCTTCACGTAGTACGCGGCGCAAGGCATCCACCGTGACCGGGGCGGCTCCTGGCGTGATCGCCTGACGCAGGGTGTCGTTGATCAGCGTCTGGTAGCCCTTGCCTTCGCTGGCGGCGCGCTGGCGGAAAGCTTCCAGCACATCGTCGTCGAGAAAAATGGTGATGCGGGTCTTGCCGGTGGACTCGACCACCGCACCGCGCTTGGCGGCCTTGAAGTCGTATTTTTCTTTCATGATCTAACCCTCTTCGTAGGCGCGTCGTTCGTGTGGTTCGGCATCGCGGGCGGAAAACACCCGAATCCCATCCTCGCCGCGATAGGTGTAGGCCACGACCAGTAAGCGTCCAAAACCATCCATGCCAAGCGTGACAAAACGCTCCTCGCCATGGTCGCGGTCCTCGCAAGTCAGAGCCATCGGATCGAAGAAAACGGCTTCAACATCCGCCAGATCGACACGATGCGTCTTGATATTGAGCCGATTCTTGGCGGGATCGAACGCGATCTTCATGGGGTTATTGTATGCATCAAATGCATATTGTCAAATAGTTGTGTTGGGGGTGTGTTGGGGGCGCATATGCTGTCCTGCCAACGTCGACATTTTGAGCGGCGGGCGGGGGTGAAAGCGCAGGTATAGTGCGGCGATGCTTGATTCCCGCGACTTTCTTCGGCGCCTGTTCGACGCGGCGCTGGCCGCTGCCGCTCCGGCGCGCTGCGTGCCGTTGCATCTGCCCGACCCGGCGACGATCAGGGGACGCATTGTGGTGGTGGGGGCGGGAAAGGCGGCGGCGGCGATGGCGGCGGCTGTGGAAGCGGCCTGGGCCGCGCAGTTGGATCGCGTTGCGGGTCTGGTGGTGACGCGCTACGGGCATGGCGTATCGACCAGAAAAATCGAGGTGGTCGAGGCGGCGCATCCGGTGCCGGACGAGGCGGGGCAGGACGCGGCGCGGCGCATTCTTGCGGCCGTGCAAGGACTGACAGCAGACGATTTGGTGCTTGCGCTGATGTCGGGCGGCGGTTCGGCCTTGCTGGCACTGCCGGCGCCGGGCATTACGCTGGCGGAAAAGCAGGCGCGGACGCGTGAGTTGTTGAAGAACGGCGCGTCGATCCATGAAATTAACGCGGCGCGCAAGGCGATGTCGGCCATCAAGGGTGGCAAGCTGGCTGCTGCCGCCATGCCGGCGCGGGTGCTGACGCTGGCGATTTCCGATGTGCCCGGCGACGATCCGGCGACTATCGCCTCCGGGCCGACGGTGCCGGCGCCCGATGAGCCGGCTTATGCGCGCTGCGAGACGCGCGTGATCGCCACGGCACAGGATGCCCTGCAGGCTGCTGCGGCAGTGGCGCGTCAGGCGGGTGTCACCCCATTGATTCTTGGCGACCGCATCGAAGGCGAGGCGCGCGAGGTGGCGAAGGCACTGGCGGGGGTCGCGCTGTCGTGCAAGTCGCATGGCCTGCCGGTCAGGCCACCCTGTGTCCTGCTCTCCGGTGGCGAAACGACAGTGACAGTGCGCGGCAGTGGACGCGGCGGGCGCAATGCCGAGTTCCTGCTGGCGCTGACCATCGCTTTGAAAGGAACGCCCGGCATCTACGCTATTGCCTGCGATACGGATGGCATCGACGGTTCGGAAGACAATGCCGGCGCGCGCATCGGCCCCGACACGCTGTCCCGCGCCGCTGCGCAGAACGTGGACGCGCGGGCGAAGCTGGTGGAGAATGACGCTTACGGCTTCTTCGCGGCGTTGGACGATTTGGTTGTCACCGGCCCGACCCGCACCAATGTGAACGACTTTCGCGCAATTTACCTTTCGCCATGACGACACGCACCCACAGCCACGAACGCGACCAGGATTTTTCCGACGTTGATCGAGCCGCATTGCTAGAGGCCCTCGCAGCCGTATTGCCGGCGGCGTCGTTGCTGGCCGATCATGAAGACCTGAAGCCCTATGAGTGCGACGGCCTGTCGGCTTATCGTCGTGTGCCGTTGGCGGTGGCGCTGCCCGAAGATGAGGCGCAGGTGGTGGACGTGCTCAAGGCCTGTCATCGGCTCGGTGTGCCGGTGGTGGCGCGCGGTGCCGGTACGGGACTATCGGGCGGTGCGCTGCCGAACGAACATGGCGTGGTGCTGAGTCTCGCCAAGATGAAGCGCATCGTGGCGCTTGATCCCTATGCGCGCACGGCCGTGGTCCAGCCGGGGGTGCGCAATCTTGCGATTTCCGAGGCGGCGGCACCGCATGGCTTGTATTACGCGCCGGACCCGAGTTCGCAGATTGCCTGCACCATCGGCGGCAACATCGCCGAGAACTCCGGTGGCGTGCATTGTCTCAAGTACGGCCTGACGGTGCACAACGTGCTGCGTGTGCGCGCTGTCACCATTGCCGGCGAGATCGTCGAGTTCGGCAATCATGCGCTCGATGCACCAGGCTACGACCTGCTGGCGCTGATGATCGGTTCGGAAGGCTTGCTGGCAGTGGTGACCGAGGTGACGGTCAAACTGGTGCCCAAGCCCGAGGTGGCGCGCGTCATCATGGCGTCCTTCGATGCCGTGACCAAGGCCGGTACGGCGGTGGCCGACATCATCGCCGCCGGCATCATTCCCGCCGGGCTGGAAATGATGGACAAGCAGGCGACGGCAGCGGTTGAACCTTTCGTCAAGGCCGGTTACGACTTGAATGCGGCGGCGATTTTGCTGGCCGAATCCGATGGCACGCCGGAAGAGGTGGAAGAGGAAATCGCCGCGATGCGGGGAGTATTGGAACGGAGTGGCGCCAGCGAGATTCGCGTTTCCAATGATGATGCCGAGCGCCTGCGTTTCTGGGCCGGACGCAAGGCGGCCTTCCCGGCGGTGGGCAGCATTTCGCCTGACTACTACTGCATGGACGGCACGATTCCCCGCAAGCGCCTGGCTGAGATGCTGACGGCCATCAACGACATGGAAACCAAGTATGGCCTGCGTTGCGTGAATGTTTTTCATGCCGGTGACGGCAACCTGCATCCGCTGATTCTTTACGATGCCAACGTGCCGGGCGAGTTGGAGCGCACCGAAACCTTCGGCGCCGAGATTCTCGAACTGACGGTGAAACTCGGTGGTGCGATTACTGGCGAGCATGGCGTCGGCTACGAGAAGATCAACTCAATGTGTGTGCAGTTTGCCAGCGACGAACTGGCGGCCTTCCATCGCGTCAAGGCGGCTTTCGACCCGCAAGGACTGCTGAATCCCGACAAGGCGATTCCGACGCTGCACCGCTGCGCCGAGTTTGGCCGCATGCACGTGCATCAGGGCCAACTGGCCCATCCCGAACTGGAGCGCTTTTAATGATCGAGCAATTCAAAGCGCAGATTCGCGCCGGGCAGGCCTTGTGCATCCGTGGCGCGGGCAGCAAGGACTTTTACGGCAATCCGCCGCAGGGTGAGATGCTCGATACCCGCGCCTACAGCGGCATCGTCGCCTACGAGCCAACCGAGTTGTACGTGACGGCGAAGTGCGGCACGCCGCTGGCCGAGATCGAAGCAGCGCTGGCCGCGCAGGGCCAGTGTCTGGCCTTCGAACCGCCGCGCTTTTCCGCAGAGTCGACCATCGGCGGTGTGGTGGCCGCGGGCTTGTCCGGCCCGCGCCGCGTCAGCGCGGGGGCACTCCGCGACTTCGTGCTGGGGGTGAAGCTGCTTGATGGCGCGGCGCGCGAATTGAACTTCGGCGGGCAAGTGATGAAGAACGTCGCCGGCTACGATGTGTCGCGCGTGATCGCCGGCAGCCTGGGGACGCTGGGGCTGATTACCGAGGTGTCGCTGAAGGTGTTGCCAAAGCCGGTGGCGGATGCCACGTTGCGTTTCGAGATGGCGCAAGCGGCTGCCCTCGACAAGCTCAACCGCTGGGCCGGTCAGCCACTGCCGATGGTGGCCAGTGCGTGGGAAGCCGGCGTGCTGACGATTCGACTGGCTGGGGCGCGGGCTGCCGTCGAGGCAGCGCAACAAAAAGTCGGCGTTGGCGGGACGGCAGATGCAGGTTTTTGGGACACGCTGCGCGACCAAACGACAGACTTCTTCAACACCGAAACGCTCTGGCGTCTTTCGGTGCCGTCGACGGCACCCGAGTTCAAGCTGCCCGGCGAACAGTTGATCGAATGGGGCGGCGCGCTGCGCTGGCTGAAGAGCGATGCGCCGCCCGAGACGATTCGTGCCGCCGCTTCTGCCGTCGGCGGCAGCGCCACGCTCTATCGCGCACCGGCCGAACTGAAAGCGCAGGTTGGTGCCTTTGCCCCCTTGCCTCCCCCGCTGATGGCGTTACACAAGAACCTCAAGGCGGCTTTCGATCCGCAGGGCCTCTTCAACCCCGGCCGTCTCTACAAGGATTTCTGAGCATGGAGACGCATCTTGCCGATTTCATTCGCGGTACCCAGGCGGGCAGGGAGGCCGAGGCGATTCTCAGGAAATGCGTGCACTGCGGCTTCTGCACAGCGACCTGCCCGACCTACCAGTTGCTCGGCGACGAACTCGACGGGCCGCGTGGCCGCATCTACCTGATCAAACAGGTCTTGGAGGGTGTGCCGCCGACCGAGAAGACGCGCCTGCATCTGGATCGCTGCCTGACCTGCCGCGCCTGCGAGTCGACCTGCCCGTCCGGCGTGCATTACTCGCGGCTGCTGGATATCGGCCGCATGGCGGTTGAGGAGCGCGTACCGCGCAGGGGTGTCGACGCCTTCCTGCGCGGCGTTTTGCGTGAGATTCTGCCGCGTCCGGTCGTATTTGGCACGGCCATGAAGCTGGGCCAGATGGTGCGACTGTTGCTGCCCGGCGCCTTGAAAGCCAAGGTGCCGCCGCTGACCTCGGCCGGCACGCTGGCGCCCGATACGGGCACCCGAAAGATGCTGGTGCTGGCCGGTTGCGCCCAGCCGAGCATGTACCCGAACATCAACGGCGCGGCGAAGCGCGTGCTGGCGAAACTCGGCATCCATCTCTTCGAAGCCAGCGAGGCCGGCTGCTGTGGCGCCGTCAAATTGCATTTGAACGATGCCGCCGGGGCGCAGGAGAATGCCCGGCGCAATATCGACGCCTGGTGGCCGCATGTGACGGCCGGGGCCGAGGCGATTGTGATGACCGCCTCGGGCTGCGGCGTGCAGGTCAAGGATTACGGCCATCTGTTGCAGGACGACGCGGCTTACGCCGAGAAAGCGGCGCGGATTGCCGAACTGGCGCGTGATGTCAGTGAAGTCGTTGCCGCCGAGAAAACGGCTTTGCTGGCGTTGCTCGAAAAGTCGGCGCAGCCTCTTCGGGCCGCTTCCGGCCTGACGGCCTCCCTGCTGGCTGGACGGCATCCGTTGGCCTTCCACTCCCCCTGTACCCTACAGCACGGCCTCAAGCTCAAGGGCGGGGTTGAACAGATACTGGCGGCGGCGGGGTTTGACCTGACGCCGGTGGCCGATGGTCACTTGTGTTGCGGGTCGGCAGGTACTTACTCCATCCTCCAGCCTGAAATATCCTTGCAACTGCGGAATAACAAACTCGCTGCCCTGACGGCCGGCCAGCCCGACGGCATCGCCAGCGCCAATATTGGCTGTATTGCCCATCTGCAAGCAGGGACGAATCTGCCGATCAAACACTGGATAGAATGGCTGGACGAGAGACTGGCGCACTAGGAAAATAAAAATGCAGATCAACGAGCAGGAAGCCCTCAAGCAGTTGGCCAAGCAGGGTGTGAAAATCCCCCCGCAGCCCCGCGTGCTGCTGGAACTGCAAAAGCTGCTGGCGTCCGAAGACTATGACATGCGCTCGGTCTCCAAGGTCATTACGCAAGACCCCGGCATCGTTTCGCTGCTGTTCAAGGCCACCCGTTCGCCCGCCTTTGCGCGCGCCCGCAATGCCAAGACGCTTGATCAGATCCTCATGGTGGTGGGGATCAAGCAGGTGTTCAGCTTGGTGCAGGCGGTTTCCCTGACCACCACGATTTGCGACAGTACGCGGCGCGCGTTCGATATTTTCTGGAACCGTGCGCATGAAATCGCGCAGATGGCGTCGATCATCGCCGACGATCGCGTTTCCGTGTGCAACGTCTTTCCCGAGCAGGCCTATCTGGCCGGTATTTTCCACGAGTGTGGCGTGCCGGTGCTGATGATGCGTTTCCCGAAATACTGCGAAACGCTCAAACTGGAAAATGCCACCTGCTGGCCGAATCTCTCTGCGGAAGATACAAAGTTTGACGTCGACCATTGTTCAGTCGGCTATCTGGTGGCCCGCCACTGGGGGCTGCCGGATTTTGTCTGTGATGCCATCCGCTTTCACCACGATCTGCCCGAGGAAAAAACCATCGGCGCCTCGGTGAGCCTGGTCGCCATCGTGCAGGCCGCGAGCCATTTTTATCATCGGCTCCATGATGTGGATGATTCCTTGTGGGACAAGATCGGCCCGCGTGTGATCTCCGAACTTGGCCTGGGGCAGGATGAGGAAAAGGATTTTTACGAACTGATGAGCGGCCGCTTTCTCGATAAACACTGATCATGCCTTTCAACATCGAAACCTGCACCGCACAACATATCGGCGACCGTTCCGAGCAGCAGGATCGCGTTGGTCTGTTTGCGCACCCTACGCATAAAGGCACGCTGCTGGCGGTGTTGGCCGATGGCATGGGTGGACACACCGGTGGCGCCATGGCGGCCGAGCAGGTCGTCCATTCGGCTAAAACGAATTTCCAGTCCGGCGGGCTGGCGGCCGGCGATATCCAGGCCACGCTGGCGGCTGGCATCAACGACGCCCACGACGGCATCAAACTGTCGGCCATGTCCAGCGAGCAAGATCCGCACAGCACCGCCTGCGCGCTGATCCTGCAGCCGGGCCGGGCCGACTGGGCGCACTGCGGCGATTCGCGCATCTATCATTACCGCAATGGCGAGAAAATCTCGCGCAGCTACGATCATTCGCACGTGATGAATCTGGTGAAGATGGGTTATCTCACCGAGGAACAGGCCGAGACGCATCCGCAGAAAAACCTGCTGATCTCCTGTCTGGGCGACAATGATCCACCCAAGATCGATTTTGGCCAGACCGCACCGTTGCAGGACGGCGACTGTTTCCTGCTGTGTTCGGATGGCCTGTGGGCGTATTTCAGTGACGAGGAACTGGGCAAGATACTCAAGGAGTTTCCGGTGCGTCAGGCCGCCGAAATTCTGATCAATACAGCGCGCGACCGCGCCAAGGGCAGGGGGGACAATTGCTCGCTGGCGCTTGTGCGTCTGAAGCAGCTCGAAGAGGAAAAGGCGCCACCGCCATGGAAGCGGTCGCCGGTTAAGTAAAACAGAGGGGAACACTATGCCGTTGACTATCGGAGTACCGAGAGAGACGTTTGCGGGCGAAAAGCGCGTCGCAACCGTGCCGGACGTTGTCGAAAAACTGATCAAGCTGGGCTTTGCCGTACGCGTCGAGCGCGGCGCCGGCGATGCCGCCAATTTTGCCGACGATACCTATCGCACCGCCGGGGCAGAAATTGCTGCCGATGCGGCCAGCCTTTGGTCATCGTCCGACATCGTTCTCAAGGTGCGCGCACCCTCCAACGCTGAAGTTGGTTTGATGAAGGAAGGCCAGACCCTGATCGGCTTCCTCTGGCCGGCGCAGAACCCCGAACTGATGCAGCAACTGGCCGCGAAGAAAGTCACCGCGTTGGCCATCGACGCCTTGCCGCGCACCCTTTCCCGCGCCCAGAAGATGGACGCCCTGACCTCACAGGCGGGCGTCGCCGGCTACCGTGCCGTGATCGAAGCCGCCAACGCCTTCGGTCGCTTCTTCAACGGCCAGATCACCGCCGCAGGCAAGGTGCCGCCCGCCAAGGTCTTCATTGCCGGCGCCGGCGTTGCTGGCCTGGCTGCCATCGGCACGGCTGC
The DNA here is from genome assembly GCA_030681195.1 of Rhodocyclaceae bacterium. Taxonomy (GTDB): domain Bacteria; phylum Pseudomonadota; class Gammaproteobacteria; order Burkholderiales; family Rhodocyclaceae; genus Sulfuricystis. The sequence continues at coordinate 228,518 of JAUXXJ010000004.1, read as the reverse complement.
CGGTCTCGGTGCCATCGTGCGCGCCAACGACACGCGCGCCGAAGTGGCCGATCAGGTCGTGTCGCTGGGCGGTGAATTCGTCAAGGTCGATTACGAGGAAGAAGGTTCCGGTGGCGGCGGTTACGCCAAGGTAATGTCGGAAGGCTTCCAACAGGCCCAGCGCGAGATGTACGCCAAGCAGGCCCGCGAAGTCGACATCATCATCACCACCGCACTGATTCCCGGCAAGCCCGCGCCCAAGCTCATCACCGCCGAGATGGTGCAGAGCATGAAGCCGGGCAGCGTCATCGTCGACATGGCTGCCGAGCAGGGCGGCAACTGCGAACTGACCGAACCCGGTCAGGCCGTCGTCAAGCACGGTGTCACGATCATCGGCTACACGGATCTGGTCAGTCGTCTGGCGCGCCAGTCGTCGACGCTGTACGCCAACAACCTGCTGCGCCTCACCGAAGAGTTGTGCAAAACCAAAGATGGCCTCATCGACGTCAACATGGAAGATGACGCCATTCGTGGCCTGACCGTGATCAAGGACGGCGCCATTACCTGGCCGGCCCCCGCGCCCAAGGTTGCGGCGGCTGCACCCGCCAAGCCCGCAACTGCTGCTGCCGCCCCGGCGGCCAAGAAGGGGGGGCATGGCCACGGTGCCGGCGCGCCCATGTCAGGTAGTAGCCTTGCCATGCTCTTCGGCGGCGGCGCGCTGCTGTTCTGGCTGGTCGGTGCCTTTGCCCCGGCCTCGTTCCTGTCGCACTTCACCGTCTTCATTCTGGCCTGCTTCGTTGGCTACATGGTGGTGTGGAACGTCACCCCTGCGCTGCATACGCCGCTGATGAGCGTGACCAACGCCATTTCCAGCATCATCGCCATCGGCGCGCTGGTGCAGGTGGCCCCGCCGCTGGAAGCCGCGGCCGACGGTCGGCCCTCGGGCTGGATTCTCGGACTGGCGGTATTCGCGCTGGTCCTCACGGCCATCAACATGTTCGGCGGCTTCGCCGTCACCCGCCGCATGCTGGCGATGTTCAGGAAATAAGCCCATGAGCGCAAACCTTGCCTCGGCCGCCTACATCGGCGCCACCATCCTCTTCATCCTCAGCCTCGGCGGTTTGTCGAATCCGGAAACCGCTCGCCGAGGCAATCTCTACGGCATCATCGGCATGACGCTGGCGGTACTCGCCACCGTGCTCGGCCCGCGTGTCACGGCGGCCGGCATTCCGTGGATCATCGGCGCCATGGTGATCGGCGGCAGTATCGGCCTGTTCGCCGCGAAAAAAGTGCAGATGACGCAGATGCCCGAGTTGGTGGCGCTGATGCACAGCCTTGTCGGTCTCGCCGCCTGTCTGGTCGGCTTCGCCAGCTACATCGATACCTCGGTGGTATTCACCGGTGCCGAGAAAACTATCCACGAAGTCGAAATCTATATCGGCATCTACATCGGCGCGATCACCTTCTCCGGTTCGGTCATTGCCTTCGGCAAGCTCTCGGGCAAGATCGGCGGCAAGCCGATGCTGCTGCCGGGGCGCCATGTCATCAATGGCATTGCCGCCCTGATCGTCCTTTATTGTGGCTACGCCTTCGTGCAGGCGCCGAGCATCGAGGCCGGCATGCTGCCCTTGATCGTGATGACCGTTATCGGCCTGCTGTTCGGCATCCACATGGTGATGGCCATCGGTGGCGCCGACATGCCGGTGGTGGTGTCGATGCTCAACAGCTACTCGGGCTGGGCGGCGGCGGCCACCGGCTTCATGCTCTCCAACGACCTGCTGATCGTGATCGGTGCGCTGGTCGGTTCCTCGGGCGCGATCCTCTCCTACATCATGTGCCGTGCCATGAACCGCAACTTCCTCAGCGTGATTGCGGGCGGCTTCGGCACCGGCGACGGCGCAAAAGTCGGCGCTGGCGGGACGGCAGCACCTGCAGGCGAAGTTGTTTCGATCAGCGCAGCGGAAACCGCTGAACTGCTCAAGGATTCCAAGAACGTCATCATCGTGCCGGGTTACGGCATGGCCGTGGCGCAGGCCCAGCATACGGTTTTCGAAATTACCAAACTGCTGCGCGAGAAGGGCGTCAATGTGCGCTTTGGCATCCATCCGGTCGCCGGCCGCATGCCCGGCCACATGAACGTGCTGCTGGCCGAAGCCAAGGTGCCCTACGACATCGTGATGGAGATGGACGAGCTCAACGACGATTTCCCGAGCACCGATGTGTCGATCGTCATCGGCGCCAACGACATCGTCAATCCGGCGGCGGAAGATGATCCGACCAGCCCGATCGCCGGCATGCCGGTGCTGCAGGTGTGGAAGGCGAAGACCTCGATTGTGATGAAGCGCTCGATGGCGTCCGGCTATGCCGGTGTCGACAACCCGCTCTTCTACAAGGACAACAACCGCATGCTGTTTGGCGATGCGAAGAAAATGCTCGACGAAGTATTGGTCGTTCTGAAGTCCTGAGATCGGCGTACGGTCATGAATCTGCTGCCAGTTACACGCGACGACCTGTCACTCGGTACTCCTTTGCACTGGATGGTTTATGACCAGCATGGCAACGTGCTGCTGGAGGCGGGCGCGATCCTTGAGTCGCTTGACGACCTCGATGGCCTGCTGGCGCTTGAGCCGATGCGCAATCCGGACGAAGGCACGGCAGCGGCTGCCGCGCCCGAGCCGGAACAGAAGATCTACACCTTTGCCGACATGCGCCTGCGCGTCGGTGATCGCCTGCAAATCGAACCGCCGGCCGCCGTCAGCGCCGAGCGGCACATGTGCAAGGTGATCGGCTGGCTGGATAATCAAAGCCTGCTGGTGACGACACCGATGGTGGGGGGCTTGCGCGTCCCGCTACGCGACAACGACAAGATCGTCGCACGTATCTTCGCCAACCAGAATGCGTTTGCCTTCGATACCGATGTGATGCGCGCGGTGAAGATTCCCTTCGATCATCTGCACCTGACCTTTCCGACCCGCATTCAGGGCGCCGTGATCCGCAAGTCACCGCGCATCAAGATGCGCATGATTTCGACCGTATCGCCGCTGCCGCCCGATAGCAATGCACCCCAGGAGTCGGCGCCGCGCCTTTCGGCCATCATCCTCAACGTCAGTGCCGATGGCGCCCTGATTCAGGCCAAGCAGCCCTTGACCGAAAAGAACGGGCGGATTCGCCTGGCCTTCCGCGTCAATCTGCACGATGTCGATGCCATGCTCACCGTTACCGCCATCGTGCGCAGCCTGTTTGCCGAGGAAGGCAAGGTCGGCATGATGTGCCACGGCGTGCAGTTCCTCGAAATGGGATCGAACGACCGCCTGATCCTGCAGAGCATGATCTACCAGAAGATGATCGAGCAGCCGCAACTGTTGGCTTAATCGATTCGAATCTCGATCTTCTTCGGCTCGGCCACCACAACGCGTTTGGTTTTATCCTTGGCTTATGAAGAACCAGCCGGCTCACAAGTCATTCGTGGCAGAGCAAAAAACACCTCCGCTCACTGATCCCGAGCATCGGATTCGGCAACTTGAAGCCGAAAATGCCCGACTGTGCAAGCAAATTGCTGGCGATCCACGGTTTTCGGCGGAGCGCGACCTGCGTTCGATTCTCGACAACCTGCCGTCGATGATCGGCTACTGGGATCGCGATCTTCGTAACCGCTTCGGCAACCATGCCTATCTCGATTGGTTTGGCACCGATCCGGCCACGATGCCCGGCAAACATATCCGCGAAGTCATCGGCGAAGAACGCTATCGCCTCAATCTGCCCTACATCGAGGCGGCGCTGCGCGGCGAATTTCAGCAGTTCGAACGGGCGATTCCCGCGCCCGACGGAAAATCAGTGCGCCACTCGCTGGCCAACTATATTCCCGATATCGTTGCTGGCGAGGTGCTGGGTTTTTATGTGCTCGTCACTGATATTACGGCGATCAAACAGGCGGAAGACGCACTGCGCGTCAGCGAAGCGCGCTACCGCGAAGTCGTCGAGGATCAGACCGAGATAATCTCCCGACTGCGCGCGGACGGGACGTTTCTCTTCGTTAACGAAGTGTATTGCCGCATCTTCGGCAAGACGTTCGACGATCTTGTTGGCAACAAGTGGATGCCCGTTTGTTACGCCGAGGATCTGCCGCACGTGCAAAGGCAGCTCGCCATGCTCGCGCCCGATCATCCCGTCGCCGTGATCGAAAACCGGGTTTTCACCGGTGATGGACGTTTGCGCTGGATGCAATTCGTTAACCGAGGATTCTTCGATAACGCGGGCCAGCTTCTGGAAATCCAGTCTGTAGGAAGGGATATCACGGATCGCAAGCAGATCGAAGCTGCCCTGCGCGAAGCACACGAGTCGCTGGAGCTGCGCGTCGTCGAACGCACGGAACAGTTGCGCCGGTTAGCCGTGGAAGCCACGCTGGCCGAGGCGCGTGAACGCCAGGCCATCGCTGCCGATCTGCACGACAATCTGGGGCAGTTGTTGCATGTCGCCCGCGTCAAGCTTGATGCCATGGAAGCCTTCCTGCTCCCCGGCGCTGCCCTGAGCGAGATGAACGACCTGCTGAGTGCGGCAAGCCGCCAGGTTCGCACGCTGACTTCGCAACTCAGCCCCCCCATATTGAAGCGACTGGGTCTGGCCGCCGCCCTGCGTTGGTTGGCGGAAGAGATGGACCGCGAATATGGACTGGCGGTCACCGTCCTTCAGGATGCCATGGTCGTCACCCCGAGCGAAGCGCAACGCGAGATGTTGTTCCGGACCGCCCGCGAGTTGCTCATCAATGTCGTCAAACATGCCGGCACCCGCCAAGCCAGCCTGTCATTGGCCGAGGCGGCGGCGCAGATCGTCATGACGGTGGAAGACAGGGGCGTCGGCATTGCCGATCCCGATCATGCGCTGAACCATACCGATGGTTTCGGCCTCGCCAGCATCCGCGAGCGTATCGCCTATCTGGACGGCACCATGGAAATCGCCCGGCGGATTCCATCGGGCCTGCGCGTTAGCGTTCGCCTGCCTTTGGCGGCATCCGAATCCCTGGAGAACCCGACATGAGTACGCGGATCATGATGGTCGATGACCATCGAATATTGCGTGAGGCCTTGCGTGGTCCGCTGGCGGCGGAGCCCGACTTGCTGGTCGTGGCGGAAGTCGGCAGTGGCCAGGAAGCGCTGGATCGTCTTGAAACGGATCGCCCGGACCTGCTGTTGCTGGATATCGCCCTGCCCGACATGACCGGGACCGATGTCGCCCGTCAGGCGTTGGCACGTTTCCCCGAACTGCGTATCGTCGCCCTATCGGGCTATGCCGACAAAACGTTTGTCGACGAAATGCTCAAGGCGGGCGCACGTGCCTACGTTGTCAAGTCGGCAGGCACACATGAGCTGATCATGGCCATCCGTGCCGTGCTGGCCGGCCACGTTTTCCTTTCGCCGGAAATTACCGCCGCCATGATCGGCCAACCGGTCGAGGTGCATGCCTCCGCTGAGCCGTCACTGAACGTTCTGGGGCAGCGTGAGCAGGAGGTACTGGCCCTGGTCGTGCGCGGTTTGCGTTCGGCGGATATCGCCCACACGCTGGGTATCCAGTCCGGCACGGTCGACGTTCATCGCGCCAACATCAAGAAAAAACTCGGGCTCACCTCCATCGCAGAGCTGATCCGCTACGCCATCCGCCACGGCTTCCCATCCGCCTGAAAAAGTCGGCGTCCCGAAAGGGGGATTCCCTTCGGTCACTGGCGGGACGGCAGCTTCGCTCGGTTGACTATATATTTTCTATAGCCAACCTGTAGATTTCATGAATAGCCGCTGATCTGTCAATTGGATATAGTCCCGCCTCTGAAAAAAACTGAATACTCAAGACGTTAGTGATACCGGCTGACCTGCGGAGTAAACATTGTGCGCATCTTATTCGTTGAAGATTCAAGAGCTGGCTCGCAAAACGGCATCGGCCGCCATCTTGATCCGGCGGTGGCGGCGTGCTTCCTCGACAACTTGCCGAGGGTGCTCGCCATCCGTGATTGTCACCAAGAACCTTAGCCAAGAAAAATAAGAAGGAGCTGATAATGGATGTGTTGCTGTTGCTGCGACGTGCTGCCCTATTCGCGATAGCGTTTGCGGCCGGTGTTGGCCTGCTCGTCTATCTTGCCGGCGATTTTCTGCATACAAGGGTATTGACGCCCCTCGGTCTTGACGTCGCCCTTGGCGTTGCCATGCTTGCCGCTTTGGTCGTTCTCCTGACCTATGGTGCATTGCGCGCGCTGATCACGGGCTATGCCCGCGGCTGGGTGTCAAGTATCGGTGCCTGGCAGACCGATGAGGCCAAGCTGGCTGCGGCCTATGCCGACGTGGTTGCCGAGGTGGGTGGGGAACTGGAGCAGTTGCCCACCCTGAACAACGTCGTGCGCGACCAGTTGAAACTCGTCGTCGAGGAAACGGAAAAGGCCGCTTTCAACATCGTTTCCCGTCTGCAGGAGGTTGACGGGGTCGTGACACGCCTCAATGACTACGTTTCCGATACCAGCCGTCAATCTTCCGACATCGCCGCCGACTCGGCGGAGCGCATGAGAAAGAATCAGGAAACGATGGCGGCCCTTGATGCCTACATCGCCACGCGCAAAACAATTGCGGAAGAAGACCAGCGACGCGTACAGCAGGTTGTCGGCGATGCCCGCCAGTTGACCACGTTGGTGAACATCATCAAGGAAATCTCCGAGCAGACCAACCTGCTGGCGTTAAATGCCGCCATCGAGGCCGCACGGGCGGGCGAGCACGGGCGTGGTTTCGCCGTCGTCGCCGACGAGGTGCGCAAACTGTCCGCTGCCGCAGAAAAAGCCTCGCGCCAGATCAAGGACGGGATCGCAGCGGTGGCCAACTCCATCGAAGAACAGTTTCGTGAAAAACTGGATGAAACGAAGATCCGTGCCGAGCGCGAGGAACTCGAGGGATTCAGCGCCGAACTGCATGGGCTTGGCGGACTGTTGCAGGAGGTAACACAGCGCGAGGCGGCAGCGATGGGCAATATTCGTGAAAGCGCCCAACAGGTCGCCAGCCAGTTCATCGATGCCCTGGCCAGCGTGCAGTTCCAGGACGTTACGCGCCAGCAGGTCGAGCATGTCGTCACTGCGCTGGACCGCGCCGACACCCAAGCGGTCGCCATGGCAGAACGTCTGCAGAAATTCGAGGAGCCGGGTTTCCGCCTGCAGCCGATCGCCGACCAATTGCGCGAGATCTACGGCACCTATGTCATGGCGTCGCAACGCGATGCCCATCATCGCGCGCTTGGCGTCAAGGAAAGCGGGGCACCCGGGAGCGGTGGGGCCAAAATTGAATTGTTCTGAATATCAAAGGAGCGTTTGTCATGAGTATTAATGCGGTCTCATCAGTTAATGTGGTTTCATCAGGCGATAAAGTCACGATTATTCTCAATGGACGGTTCGAGCAGGCCACGAGTCGCAGCTTTCGCGAGACCTTGCTCAAGGCATTGAAAGAGCCCCCCACTGAGGTATGCATTCATCTTGGAGCTATCGATTACATCGATAGCTCGGCACTCGGACTCTTGCTGATGGCACGGGAAATGGCCGAGAAATCTGGCAAGACCGTCACCCTGTCCGGCGCGACGGGGATGGTGCGCAAGGCGCTGGAATTCGCCAAGCTTAATACCCTGTTCAAGATGCTCTAGGCCGCACGCGGCTACATTAAAAATCTTCCGAAGATCAAGCGTGAAGAGGGCGCTGCACATGCGAATTGATGGCAAACATGCCGGCAAGGCCGGCGTTCTTTTTGGTGGTCTGGTAGCGCTGCTTGCGGTACTGGCGATCGCTTTTTTCCTGTCGCGCGGGGCGAAGACGCCAACCCCGGTCACGGATCCACAACCGGAACAAACCTTGATCACCCTGCGCCTCGGCCACAACATGGTCGAAGACAGCACCATGCACCAGGCGGCTTTGCGTTTCGCCCGCCAGGTCGAGGAAAAAAGCCAGGGACGGCTGAAAGTCAGCGTCCATCCGGCGGAACAGCTCGGTAATGATCTGCAAATGCTCGAACAAGCGCGCGAGGGCAAGCTCGATCTGCTGCTCACACCGACCGCGAAGCTCAGCGCTGACATTCCGGCCATGCAGTATTCGGATCTGCCGTTCTACTTCACCTCGCCCGCCGAACACTATGCCATGCTTGACGGGGAACCAGGACAGATGCTGCTGGCAAAGATGAAGGACATCGGTCTGGTGGGTATGACGTTCTGGGGCAACGGCTTCAAGCAGTTCACGGCTAATCGCGCTTTGCAACGTCCAGAGGATTTCCGCGACCAGCGCATGCGGGTGATGAAGAGTCGGCTCATCATGGATCAGTTTGAGACGCTCGGCGCCAAGCCGGTGCCCATCGAGTTCAGGGAAACCGCCAAGGCACTCGCGGACGGCGTGGTCGACGGCCAGGAAAATCCGCTGATCGCCATTGTTGGCGTGGATATCCACAAGGTTCAGCGCCACCTCACGCTCAGCAATCACGCCTACCTGGCCTATGCGTTTTCGATCAGCGCCAGAACCTACGAGCGTCTGCCGCCGGCGTTGCGCGACCTGCTGGCAAGCACCGCGCGTGAACTGGCGCCCTGGCAGCGCGAGGAAACGCTGCGACGCGAGGTCACGCTCCTGGAACAGATCAAGGCAGCCGGCGTGACGATCCATGAACTCGCTCCGGAAGCGCGTGCCGCCTTCGCCAAGGCGCTCGCGCCCGTGGCGCGGCGTTTCGAGGCAAACATCGGCACCGACATCCTGGCCAAGACCGAGGAGCTGCGCTGGCAGGCGCTGCCGGCCGAGCAGAAGGCAAAGACGCTGCTGGTCGGGCTCGACGCCGATCTGTCCACCGAGGGGGCGGAGGTCGGCCGTGAGACGTGGCGCGGGCTTGCACTTGCCAGTGAGGAAATTAATGCGCGCGGCGGCGTGGGCGGCCGCACCATCCGGGTGATCGCGCGCGACAATCGCGGCATGCCGAGTGAGGGTAGACGAAGCGTGCAGGCTTTTGCCGACATGCCGGAACTCGTGGCCATCGTTGGCGGCAAGCACAGCGCGGTGATCTTCGACGAGATGAATCTGATCCACGAGCGCGGCGTGCCTTATCTCGTGCCCTGGGCAGCGGCATCGAAGCTGACCGACAACGGGCGCCAACCAAACTTCGTCTTCCGTGTCTCGGCGCGCGATCATGACGTGGCACCCTTCCTGCTGGAACACGCAGCCCGCCGCGGCCGCAAGGTAGCCTTGGTGCTGGAGCAGTCCGCCTGGGGGCGCTCCAACGAAGAGTCAGCCGGCAAATGGGCGCAGGCCAATGGCCAGGTGCTGGCGACGACGCTCTGGTTCAATCGGGGCGACCAGGATTTCATGCCGTTAATCGCAGAGGCGGAGAAAGCGGGTGCTGGCGCAGTGCTGCTTGTGGCGAACATCAAGGAAGGCAGCGTATTTGCCAGGGCCCTGGCCCAGCGACCGGCCCCCCTGCCCGTGTACTCCCATTGGGGCGTGGTCGGCGCGGATTTCACCAGCAGCCTCGGCGCGGATCTCGGCAAGCTCCAGTGGCATACCGTCAGCACGGTCACCTTGCATCCCGCGCCCGATGGTGTGCTGGGCAAGCTGTTACGCGATTATTCGGGGCGTTACGGCTTGCGCCACGAGACAACCCCGCTGCCGGCCTTCATGGGCGTGGCGCATGCCTACGATTTGATGCACCTGCTCACTGCGGCGGTACGGCAAGCTGGCGGCCCGGACCGCAAGGCGGTGCGCGATGCGCTTGAGCATTTGGGTGCCTATCGGGGCGCAGTAAGCGACTACCGCAAGCCCTTCGATGCCAAGCGCCATGACGCCCTGGATCGCACCGCACTGAAACTGGTGCGTTTCGACAAGGACGGGCACCTGGTCAAGGCCGATTGAGAGAAGAAGGACATTCATGAGCACGCCGGTACGCAGCCTCAAGCAGCGCATTACCCGCACTTTCGTTTTCTTCGTCGGCGGCATGATGGCCGTGGTGACGGTGGCGGTCGCGCTGCTGCTCGGTTGGCAAATTGAGCGCGATCTCGGGATGCGGCTGCAGGAGCGCGCGCGGCATGACGCCACCCTGCTCAGCCAGCGGTTGGCAACCCTGATCGAGAACACCCAGACGCTGGCGAAGAACTCGCTGGTCATCAACGGCATGACCGACGCTCAGGGACGCGCTACCTATCTGCCGAAGCTGGCCGATAACTTCGCCGCGACGCGCGACGTGCATGATCTGGCCTTGGTGGACTTCGATGGGCAGGCGATTTTTTCGACGCTGACAATGCCGGCCAGCCATGCCGATTTGGCATACCTACGGCGGGCCATGGCCCTTGGCAGCCCGGTGGTTTATCTGGATTCGGCGCAGAACCATTTGGTCGTCATCGCGCCGATCGAGTATTACAAGACGACCCTGGGCGCACTCGTCGTGAATTTCGACATCAATGTGCTGGCGAAGCGCGCGCTGGATGGCGATCTGACGTATGCCTACCGCCTGCTGGCTGCCGGTCGGCCGCTTTTCGTGCTGAATCATGACGACGGCGCGGACTACCTGGTTGCAGCCCGGCGGCTGATGGATGAAGCGGGAGCGAATGCCCTGGAGCCCTTGGATCTGAGCATCGAAGTCGGGGCAAACAAGGATAGCTATCTGCGGCCGGTACGCACGACAACCCTGAATGTCGCCGTCCTGGGTGGCGTGCTGATGATCCTGGCAGGACTGCTCGCCGCCCGCCTCGGGCGCTCCGTCGCCGATCCGATCGTGCGCTTATGCACCAAGGTGGCGCAGGCCGACGGCAGCCAGGAACGCCGCTGCGCCCCCGTCGGCACCGGCGACGAACTCGAGGATCTGGCGCGCCTGTTCGATGAGCGCACCGATGAACTGCTGGCGATCCAGGCCAGCCTCGAGCAGCGGGTGCAGGAACGTACCGCGCTGCTGAGCAGCGCCCAGGAAATCGCCCAACTCGGCAACTGGCGCTGGGATATCGGTTCGGGGCGTCTCGAATGGTCGGACGAGATCTTCCGCCTCTTCGGCGCCGAGCCGCAGGCGTTCCAGCCGACCTATGAGGGCTTCATCGGCTATGTGCATCCGCAAGATCGCGCGACGCTAGACGCGGTGGTGCAGAAGAGCCTGGAGACGAAATCGGAGTACAGCATCGAGCACCGCATCCGCCATGCCGATGGCGAGGTTCGCCTTGTCCATGAGCGTGGAAGGGTGGAACTGGGCGAGGACGGGCAGCCGCAGGCGATGATTGGCACGATACAGGACATCACCGAGCGCAAGAGGGCGGAACAGGATCTCGATCTTTACCGGTTGATGATCGAGAAGAGCGGCGACCCGGTGTTCCTGATCGACGACGACGACGGCTGCCGCATGATCTACGTCAATGAGGCGGCGGAAAGGCATTTCGGCGCGCCGCGCGCGGAAATTATCTCCTGGCGAATCCCCGACTGGGATCCGAGCTTCAGCTACGCCGACCTTTCCCGCCATGTCGAGGAGATCAAACAGATCGGCAATCTGACCATCGAGAGCGTTCATCGGGTCAAGAGCGGCGCACTGGTGCCGGTCGAAATCACGCTGAACCGGATCGAATACAAGGGGCATCTTTGCCATTTCGGCTATTTTAAAAATATCGCCGCGCGCAAGCTTGATGAACAGAGCATGCACGGAAGCCGCAAGGTGCTCGGCGAGATCGCCGCAGGGTACCCGCTTGATCAAGTGCTGGGCAGCATCATCGAGTTTTCGGAGTCTGCAGCGCCAGGTGCGCTGGGCTCGATCCTGCTGGTCGATGCGGAGAACCGCCGCCTGCGCCTGGGCGCCGCGCCGCACCTGCCGACCGACTACAACGCGAAAATCGACGGGCTAGGATACGCGGACGGCATCGGCTCCTGCGGCACGGCGGCGGCCACTGGCAGGGAAGTCGTCGTCGCCGATATCACGACGCATCCATACTGGGCGGACTTTCGGGGCATTGCCGCAGCGGCAGGCCTGCGCGCTTGCTGGTCGGTGCCGGCCATTTCCGAAGACGGCAAGGTGGTCGCCACCGTGGCGATTTACTACGCCGAACCCAGGACGCCCACCGAGCGCGAGCTTGACCAGATGCGCATCGCCGCCAACCTGACCGCAATCGCCCTGACGCGCGATCGCCGCGAGAAAGAACTGTTTCACGCCAAAGATCTGGCCGAGGCTGCCAGCCAGACCAAGAGCAACTTTTTGGCCAACATGTCGCACGAGATCCGCACGCCGATGAACGCCATCATCGGCCTGAGTCATCTGAGCCTGCAAACCGATCTATCGGCGAAACAACGCGATTACACCGAGAAAGTCCACGCCTCGGCGAAGACGTTGCTTGGCATCATCAACGATATTCTGGATGTCTCCAAGATCGAGGCGGGCAAGCTGGAAATGGAGGAGATCCGCTTCGAGTTGGAAGATGTCGTCGGCAACACGGCGACCCTGCTGACGACGCGCGCCGAAGAGAAGGGGCTCGACCTGCTGATCGACATTGCGCTGGATGTGCCGCCCCACCTGATCGGCGACCCCACGCGTCTCGGCCAGGTGTTGCTCAACCTGATGGGGAATGCCGTCAAGTTCACCGAACACGGCGAGATCGTCCTGCGCGTTGAGACATTGGAGGAGCAGGCAGACGCCGCCCGCCTGAAGTTCTCGATCATCGATACCGGCATCGGCATGTCGGCGGCGCAGATCGAGAAATTGTTCCGCCCGTTTACCCAGGGGGATGCCTCGATAACCCGCAAGTACGGCGGCACCGGACTGGGGCTGACGATCAGCAAGCGTCTGGTCGACATGATGGAGGGCCAGATCCAGCTGGATAGCGTGCCCGGTGCGGGATCAACCTTCAGCTTTACGGCACGCTTCGGCAAGCCTGTCGATCAGCCCGAACACTGTTGCACGCCGGCACCCGATTTGCGCGGTCTGCATGCCCTGGCCGTCGACGACAGCGAAAGCGCGCGAGATATTCTCGAATCCTATCTGCAATCCTTCACCTTCAAGGTAGCGACCGCCACCGACGGTGCGGCGGCGCTGGCGGCGATCGAGTCCGCCGACCGGGGCGGCACCCCCTTCGATCTGGTCGTGCTCGACTGGAAGATGCCGGGCCTGGATGGCATCGAGACCGCGCGGCGTCTGCGCGCAATGGACGGGCTGGGCAAGGTGCCCAGGATCCTGCTGATTTCCTCCAGCGGTCGCAGCGAGATGCGCCGCCATCTGGGCGATGTGGCCGTCGATGGCCTGCTGGCCAAGCCGTTCCACCAGAGCGGACTGTTCAATGCCGTCATGGCCTGCTTCGGACAGGCCGACGAAACGCGCCACTACGCCGTGGGCGGCATCGATGTCGCCCTGCTGGCGAAGCTCGGTGGTGCCCATCTCTTGCTGGTCGAGGACAACGAGATCAACCAGCAGGTCGCGCGCGAGATTCTGGAGCAAGGTGGTATCACCGTGATGGTCGCGGACAACGGCCGCGAAGCGCTGGACAGGCTGGCCACGGAGTCCTTCGACGGCGTGCTGATGGACATGCAGATGCCGGTGATGGACGGCATCGAGGCGACACGGGCAATCCGCCGGCAGGCGAAGTTCAAGGATCTGCCGATCATCGCCATGACGGCGAACGCGATGGCGAGCGACGAGGCAAGTTGCCTTGCCGCCGGCATGAATGCCCATGTCCCCAAGCCGATTGATCCGGATCACCTGTTCGGCGTGTTGGCGCAATGGGTCACGCCGGCGCATCCCGCCGTCCTGCCAGCGCCGACTTTTACCAGCGCGGGCGCGAACGAAGCGCTGCCCATCCTGCCCGGTGTCGATGTGGCGACCAGCGTGCGCCGCCTTGGCGGCAATGTCAGCGCTTATTACGACCTGATCGGGAAGTTCCGCGAGCGTCAGCGTAACGCGGTGGCGGAGATTCGTGCCGCACTGGACGCCGGCGAACAGGCAACGGCGGTACGGCTGGCGCATACGCTCAAGGGACTGGCGGCGACCCTCGGGGCGCAAGCCCTGCGGCAGGAAGCGGCCACACTGGAGCAGTGTCTGGGATCTGCTGAAGAGCGGGCCGCAGCAGAGTCATCGCTCGCCGTCGTGGCGGGCCAACTCGGCGAACTGCTGTCCGTCATTGATGTGGCGCTTGCCAACCGGCCCGCAGCGCAAAAAACCGCGCCCGCAATGTCCGCAGCCGAACTGCGTCCGCTGTTCGCGCGTGCGCTCGCGCAGCTTGAGGCCTTTGATGCGAGCATCGACCAGACCATGACCGAATTGCGGCGGGTCGAGCCGCTGCCGGCCGAACTCGCCACGCTCTTCATCGCCGCGAGCAAGCTGGTGGCTGCCTATGACTACGAGGGAGCGCTGGAAAAACTCCGGGCCGGCCAGTCGATACTGGATGCCTTGCATGAAGATGCATAGCAGCACTGAACGGGACGCTGAACCATGAATATATTGCTGGTCGACCATACCTCGCTGTATCGCAACATCCTGGAGCAGGCGCTGGGCGAGTACGAAGATTTCGTCCTGTTCTTCGCCGACAGCGCCAAGGAGGCGTTCGAGGTTGCGCATCAGACAGACGTCCAGTTCGTGATCGTGACCCAGCATCTCGACGATGGCGGGGGCGTCGACCTGATCAGGCAACTGCGTCAGTCGGGCAGGTTTTTACACGAACCGATGATTCTGCTGACCAGCAGCCCGTCACAGGAACTCAACAGCACGGCGGAAATGGCCGGTGTCACGGAGGTGTTCCGCAAGCAGGATATACAGGAACTGTTGAACTTCCTGCGCCGCTTTCTCGGCATTTATAGCGCGTTGAGCGGCCGCGTTCTGTATATCGAGGACGAAACTTCCCAGCGCCTCGCGCTGAAAACGCAGTTGCAGGAATGGGGATTGCAGGTTGACGCCTACCCTAGCGCCGACGCGGCCTGGGAAGCCTATCTGCGCAATGACTACGACCTGGTGCTCACTGACATCAATATGCCCGGACGGATGTCCGGCTCGCGCTTCATCAATCGCGTGCGGCGCATGTCGGGCGCCAAGGGCAGCGTGCTGATTCTGGCATTGACGGCCTTCGATACGCCCGCGCGGCGGATCGAGTTGTTCTACCTCGGCATCGACGACTACGTCGGCAAGCCGGTTGCCCTGCTCGAGCTGCGGGCGCGCATCCAGAACTTGCTCGCCCGCAAGAACGCGCTGGATCGCATCCGCCTGATGTTGTCGGCCACCATGATCGGCGTGGTGGTGGTCGGCGAGCAGGGTCTGATCCAGATGTTCAATCCGGAGGCGGAGAAACTTTTCGGCGCGACGGAAAGCGAGATGCTTGATCGCCCGGTGGCCGCGATTTTTGCCGATCCGGAGGGAGAGGACAGCGAGCTACTCGTCACAAAACCGATCGCGGCCGGCAAGTTTCCGTGCCACATTGACGCGCTCGGCCGACGCAAGGATGGCAGCAGCTTCTTCGCCCACCTGGTGCTGGAACAACTCGACGTGGTCGCCGGCAGCCAGCAGTACGCGCTCATGGTGCGCGACCTGACCAGCGAGCGCCTGCTGGCGGAACGGTTGATCTATGCAAAGGATGCGGCCGAGATCGCCAGCCGCATCAAGAGCGACTTTCTCGCCAACATGAGCCACGAGATCCGCACGCCAATGAATGCCGTCATCGGCCTCGCACATCTTTGCCTGCAGACCGACCTGACGCCCAAGCAGCGGGATTATCTGGAAAAGATCAACACCTCGGGCAAGCTGATGGTCGGCATCCTCAACGACCTGCTCGACTACTCGAAGATCGAAGCCGGACGCATGGAACTGGAGAATGCCCCCTTCGCGCTAGCCGACGTGGCGAAGAACCTGCGCGCCGTCTTTGAGGCGAAGGCCCTTGAGAAGGGGCTAGCGTTCGAGTGCACGGTCTCTCCGGCGTTGCCGTCGGTGCTGCGCGGCGATCCGCTGCGGCTGGGCCAGATCCTGATCAACCTCATTGGCAATGCCATCAAATTCACCGCGCAGGGTAGCGTGCGGGTTGCCCTCATGCCCGACGCCGACAACGATGCCGACCCGACGGCGATTATCCTGCGGGCTACGGTACGCGATAGTGGCGTCGGCATGACGGCCGATCAGATCGACCGAGTCTTTCAGGCTTTCTCGCAGGCCGACTCCTCCATCACGCGCAAGTTCGGCGGCACCGGCCTGGGGCTCTCCATCAGCAAACGGCTGGTCGAGTTGATGGGGGGCCAGATCGGGGTCGATAGCCGTCCCGGGGAAGGCACCTGCTTCACTTTCACCGCGCGCATGTCGCCGTTCGAGGGCTCGCCCGCAGACTTTCATGCCCATGCACGTCCGGTGACAGATGGACGAACTGCATCGCGGCTGAAGGGCGCGCGCGTGCTGCTGGTGGAAGACAACGATGTCAACCAGCAAGTGGCGCAGGAGTTGCTGGAGCGCGCGGGCGTCGCCGTGGTCATCGCCGAGAATGGTCAGGAGGCGCTCAAGGAACTGGCACAGCAGGAATACGATGCCGTGCTGATGGATCTGCAGATGCCGGTGATGGACGGCCTGACGGCAACCCGGGAGATCCGACGGCAGGAGAAATACCGAAACCTGCCGGTTATCGCGATGACTGCCAACGCCATGGCGAACGACCGGGAACGCTGCCTGGAAGTCGGGATGAACGACCATATTGGCAAGCCGATCGACGTTAGCGAACTGTATGCTGTGCTGGCGCAATATTTGCCCGCGAAGGAAGCAGTGGAACCGGACGAGTCATTCGCAACGGCGGCCGGCGGCATTACGGTCGAGCTGCCGGAACTGTCTAGCTTAAACAGTGCCGCAGGTATCAAACGGGTGGGAGGCGATGCGCCACTCTATCTCGACATTCTGTTCAAGTTCCTCGACCGGCAGCAGGATTTCGGCGAACGCATGCGGGAACTGCTCCGCGATCCCGGGCAACGGGAGGCGGCCGAACGGCTTGCACACACCTTCAAGGGGCTGGCGGCGACCATCGGGGCAAATGACTTGGCGGGTGTGGCACGTGAACTCGAAGAGATGATCCGGGACGGGGCCGACGTCGAGGCCAGTCTTGTCCAGCTCGAGGTAACGGAGAAACTGCTGGCGGAGGTGCTGGCGGAAATCGCCGGCATCGGGTACCTCAGGCCGGCACCGGCGGAGGCGGCGCCGGGCACACAGGACGTGGCGCGGCTGCTGGACGAGGCGCGCACATTGCTCGATTCGTACAATGCCGAGGCGGAAGGGCCGGTGACGCAACTGAGCGCGGCGCTGGCCGGCACGGCGTGGGCGGCACGCGCCGCGCAGGTACGCGAACTGGTCGGTCGCTACGACTACGAGGCGGCCGCGGAGGAACTGGCGCAACTGGACAAGGACATGCGGGGAGGACGCGATGGGGGCGCATGAGGGCATGCCGCTGATTCTGCTGGTTGATGATGCCCCCAGCAGCCTTGATATTTTGGTGATGGCATTGCGCGATGAGTATCGTGTGCTGGTCGCCACCAATGGTCGCACGGCGCTGGATATCGTGCGACGCACACCGCATCCCGATCTTGTTTTACTCGATGTGATGATGCCCGAAATGGATGGATTCGAGGTTTGCCGGCAGATCAAGTCAGACCGGGAAATTGCGGACATTCCGGTCATCTTCGTCACCGCCAATGATAGCGAGACCGATGAGACCCATGGCCTGAGCCTCGGCGCGCTCGACTATGTCACCAAGCCATTCTCTCTGCCGGTGGTCAAGGCGCGGATCCGCAATCATGTTCAGTTGCGGCAACAGGGACTCAGGCTGCGCCAGGAGATTTACGAACACCAGTTGGCCCGTGAGGGGCTGGAAGTCGCCTATCTGGTTTACAGCAGCACCAGCGAGGCCATGATGGTGACCGATGCGAATGATCGTATTGTTGCCATCAACAATGCCTTTACCGAGCTGACCGGCTATGGCCCACAGGATGTCATTGGCGGCAACCCGCGCCTGCTGAATTCCGGTCGGCACGATCCGGAATTCTTTCGCTCCATGTGGGAGAGCATCCAAACGACGGGTGCTTGGCAGGGCGAGATCTGGAACCGCCGCAAGAATGGCGAGCTGTATGCACAATGGGTGCGCATCAATACGGTGTTCAACGCAGATGGTTCGGTGCGTCAACGCGTGGCGCTGCTGTCCGACATCACCCGCCGCAAGCTAGCGGAGGAGGAAATCTGGCGCCAAGCCAACTTCGATGCGTTGACCGGCCTGCCGAACCGGCGCCGCTTCCATGATCGCCTTGAGCATGAGATCCTGCGGGCGAAGCGCGATGGCCTGCCCCTGGCTTTGCTGTTCATCGATCTCGACCGCTTCAAGGAGATCAACGATACGCTCGGCCATGATGTCGGGGATCAACTGCTGGTCGAGGCCGCGCATCGCCTTGCGGGTTGCGTCCGAGAATCCGATACCGCAGCCCGGCTGGGAGGGGACGAGTTTACAGCGATCCTGATGGACATCGCCGGCCGCGAGGGTGTCGAACGTGTGGCCGGTTGCATCAATCGGCGGATGGCAGACCCCTTCTTGGTCGGACAGCATAGCGTGACCATCTCGGCTAGTATCGGCATCGTTCTCCATCCCGAAATGGCCATCAGCATGGATGCGTTAATCAAGGCGGCCGATCATGCCATGTACGAGGCGAAACAACAGGGCCGTAACCGCTATTGCTTCGCAGATGAAGCCAGGACAGGAAGTTAATCGAGGAGTATGGAATGGAACAGCAAACTGCAAAGCGCACGGTGCTCGTCGTTGATGACACCCCTGAAAACATCGACTTGCTCAAGGGCATTCTTAGTCCGGAGTATGCCATCAAGGTGGCGACAAACGGCCGGTTGGCGCTGAAGCTGGTGACACTGGCACCCAAGCCTGACCTGATTTTGCTCGACGTAATGATGCCGGATATGGATGGCTACGCGGTTTGCCAGCAGTTGAAAGCGAACGAGGAAACACGGTCGATCCCGGTCATCTTCATTACTGCGAAAGGCGAGGTGGAGGACGTCGCCCACGGTTTCGCTTTGGGGGCAGCAGACTACATCACCAAGCCGATCAGCGCCCCGATCGTACTGGCGCGAGTGCGAACGCACATGAGCCTTCACGACGAACGGCTGCATCTTGAGGATCTGGTCCGGGAGCGGACCCGCCAGATGGAGACCCTGCAGGCCGAGCTCATCCTTCAGTTGGGACGGGCTGCCGAGTTTCGCGATAACGAAACCAGTGCCCACACGATGCGCATGGCACACTTTACCCAGGCGCTGGCGCTGGAAGCGGGCATGAATCCATCCCAGGCCGAGATGCTCCGTCTCGCCGCAATGATGCACGATGTCGGCAAAATCGGCATTCCCGATGACATCCTGCTCAAGCCGGGCAAACTGACGGCCGAAGAATTTGATGTCATGAAGCGCCATTGTGAAATCGGCGTCAAGATTCTCGGTGATCATGACATGGAGCTGCTGCGCATGGCGCGGGAGATTGCGCTGACGCATCACGAGAAGTGGAGCGGCGCGGGTTACCCGCGTGGTCTGAAAGGCGAAAATATCCCACTCATTGGACGCATTTCTGCCATTGCCGACGTCTTCGATGCCCTGACCTCGCCGCGCCCCTATAAAAAACCCTGGTCGGTCGAGGATGCTTTTGACCTGATCCGGAAGGAGGCAGGCGAGCATTTTGATCCAAGACTGGCAGAGCTTTTCCTGTCGATGGAACCCAAGCTCAGGGAAATTCAGAATACCTTCAAGGATGCGGAATGAGTCGCCCCGGTTAGGGCGCTGCTGGTCGGGGTCGCCTACTTGGTAATCATCTGCTAGCGCCTAAGGCCGCAAATGTAATTCCACGGCAGTGACATCATCGCTAAAGGCTGCGGAGGCATGAAATTCGGCCAGACGCCGCACCAGTTCAGCGAACGGATCTGTGGCAGGCGTTTCTTCTGCGAGGAAGCGTTGCACCCGCTCGATGCCGAACAGTTCGCCAGCGGCATTGCTTACCTCGGTGGCGCCGTCGGAAAACACATAGAGGGAATCGCCTGGTGCGATGTCGATCACCTCCGCACCATCCAGTACGTCGAGTTTAGGCAGGATGCCGAACGGCGCAAGGCCGGACGAAAACAGTTTTTTCTGCATACGACGGGCATCCAGGACGACCACTTCCGGCATGGCACCGTTCCATAGCCGGCAAAGCGACCGGTCGGCGGATACTTCGATGACGACACCCGCCATGAATATTTCGGTGGGTAGCTGTTCGTACATGACGCCGTTGATAGCGGCTATCGCGGCCTCGATATTTCCGTCAGCCGCCGCATGGCCGTAGAAGACCTGAGATATCAGTGGCGCTGCGACGGCCGCAGAGAGTCCATGACCGGTAAAGTCGCCGACCAGTACCCACTGCCGGCCATCCGGCGTGAACTTGGCCAGCAGGATGTCGCCATTGGTTCGCTCGACCGGCGTTATCAAGTAGCGCAGGTAGCGATCATCGAAAAATCGGGATGTCCGCATGCGGATGATGATGTCCTCCACGAGCCGGCGCTCGTCCATCAAATCTTTGTTGCGGCGCTCGAGTGTGTAGCGCGCCTCGCTGAGCGCCAGATGGGTCGCAACACGGCGACGTACCGCCAGCGGATTGAACGGCTTGGTAATGTAATCGACAGCGCCGGCCTCCAGCCCCCGAATCTCGTTATCCAAATCGGCCAGTGCGGTGATGAAAATCACCGGGATGCCTTGTGTCTGCGGGCTCAGCTGGAGACGACGCATCACCTCAAAACCATCCATTTCCGGCATCATGATGTCGAGCAAAATGAGGTTCGGAGGCTGAGCGGAGTTCGCGATTTTCAGGGCGACTGGGCCGCTGGGTGCGGGACGGACGATATAGAGATCCTTCAGCACGCCCTTTAGGACATCGATGTTTTCTGGTGTGTCATCGACAATCAGTATGGATGGTTGTTGATGCTCGATGTTTGACATTGTTGATCGCTGCTGACCTGTGAAATTGAAGGGTGAATTCCCCGTTGACGGGGGGCATCCGCGACGCGGCAACCCGGCCGGTTGGCGCGATAAATAGTGGATGACATTTCCACAGAACAAGTCTATCAGCGATAGTGCGAGCAGGCTGGATCGGAAGGCTGCACCTCACATGATTTCCGACTGACGTTAGTCGACGTCCATCGCGCCAACATCAAGAAAAAACCCGGACTCCCCGCCGCCTGAAAAAGTCGGCGTCCCGAAAAAGGGATTCCCTTCGGTCACTGGCGGGACGGCAGCTTTGCTCTGTGGACTATCGGTTTTCTATAGTAACTCTGTAGATTTCGCGAATTGCTGTCAGATCAGCAATTACTTATAGTCCTATTCCGAAGGATCTATAAAAAGAACTGAATATTCGGGGTGTTAGCGACGCCGGCGGTTCGCTCTGAGGGGCCTCAAAGCATATGAAAATCAACCTTCCCATCAGCGGTGTGGGCCGTCCCTATCCGAAAGGCAACTACATCATTTCGCGCACCAATCTCGAAGGAGCGCCCAAACATGAGTCCTGATATCGAGGCCCTGCTGCGCGAGCTGAATGAATGTCGTCGCGTATGTCAAAACGAAATAGACCACCACCTTGTTACACAAAGCCGCCTGGATCTGCTCAGGAAGGTGATGGAGCGCAGCCGTCAGGCGGTCGTGATTACCGATGCCAACAATGTGATTCAGGATGTGAATGCCGCGTATGTCACCATGAGCGGATTTTCGCGCGCGGCAGCCATCGGGCAGACCCCGTCGATCGGCAAATCCGGACGTCACGACAAGGCCTTCTATGAGCGCATGTGGTCGGCACTGGCGACAGACAATTACTGGGAAGGCGAGATTTGGGACCGCCGCGAAAACGGCGAAGCCTACCCCAAGTATCTGAACATCAGCCGCATCCTCGATGCCGCTGGCGAGGTGACGAATTATCTGGCGATGTTCGAGGATCTCTCCGAGCAAAAGGCACTCGAATCCGAACTGGAGCGCCGCACCCATTACGATCCGCTGACCGGGCTGGCGAACAAGGTGCTTTTTCGCAATCGGTTGGAACACGAATTTCATGTCGCCGAGCGCCACAAGCGCAATGTTGGCCTGCTGTTGCTCAAGCTGGATCGGTTCCGCCAGGTCAACGAAAGCCTGGGCTATCTTGCCGGCGACCGTTTGATTCAGGAGGTTTCGGTCAGGCTGTCCGACAGTATCCGCAAAACCGACCTGATCGCACGCGAAAACGATAGCGAAGAGCGTTCGGCTGACACGATTTCCCGCGTCGGCGGCAACGAATTCACCTTCATCCTGGCCGACCTTGCCGTGCCTGAGAATGCCGCCATCGCGGCGCGACGGATGCTCGAATGCTTCACCCTTCCCTATCTCATCGACGGGCAGGAGATTTATCTTTCGGCCTCCATCGGTATTTCGATCTGGCCGCAGAATGCCGCGACGCTCGAAGGCATGCTGAGCTGCGTCGAAAAGGCGCTCGACGATGCGCTTGAGGCGGGGGGCAATACCTACCGCTTCTTTTCGGACGAAATGAACCGGGCCAGCAGCAACCGCTTCCTGCTCGAATGCGAAATGCGCAAGGCCATCACGACGGAGGGCTTCGTGCTGGCCTATCAACCCAAGCTCGATCTGGCAACGGGCGATATTTCCGGCGTCGAAGCCCTGGTGCGCTGGCGCCGCGACGACGGCAGCATGGTCTCTCCGGCCGACTTTATTCCGCTGGCGGAAGAAACCGGCCTCATCCTGCCGTTGGGCGAGTGGATACTGGAAACAGCCTGTCGCGACATTCAGGCCATCAACCAGCGCCTCGGCCGTCGTCTATCGGTCGCCGTCAACCTTTCGGCGCGGCAGTTTCAGTATGGCAAGGTTCCCCAGTTGGTTGATCGCGTCCTCGCGACGACCGGCCTGCCCGCCGAGCTGCTGGAACTGGAAATCACCGAAAGCGTGGTCATGCGTGACGTCCACACCGTGATTGCCACCATGCAGGCCATCCGCGCGCGCGGTGTCGCGCTGGCGCTCGACGATTTCGGCACCGGCTACTCCTCGCTGGCCTATCTGAAGTCCTTTCCCATTACCGCGCTGAAGATCGACCGTTCCTTCGTCATGGACATCGAGAGCAACCAGGACGCCGTCAGCATCTGCGACATCACGGTATTACTGGCGCACAAGCTGGGACTGGCCGTTGTCGCTGAAGGCGTTGAAACGGCGGGGCAACTCAAGTTTCTGCTGTCCGTCGGCTGCGAAATGGTGCAAGGCTACCTGTTCAGCAAGCCGCTCTTCTGTGCCGAGCTCGCCCAGTTCGTCGAGAACCACCGCCCGATGGCCGGGCAAGGCACCAGCGAGTTATGGTCAGGAACGTTATGATCTCTGATAAATGCCCGTAACCGATTGATATAAGGAAAGAACAGCATGCACATTCTTCTCGTTGACGATTCCAAAGCCACCTCTCTGCCGGTCATCGCTTTTCTCCAGCAGCTCGGCTACCGCGTGACCTACGTGCAGGACGGCAAGGCGGCGATTACCGCCTATGAGGAGGACACGCCCAGTCTGGTGCTGATGGACGTGGTAATGCCCGAGATGGACGGCATCGAAGCGACCCGTCGCATCAAGGCGCTGGGCGGCAAGCGCTGGGTACCGGTGATCATGATGACTGGCCTCTCCGATACCAAGGAAATCGTCGCCGGTCTCGATGCCGGGGCCGATGATTACCTGACCAAGCCGATCGTGTTCGATATTCTGGAAGCGCGCCTGCGCTCGATGCAACGTATCGCCACCCTGCAGGACAGCCTGTTCGGCATTCTCGACAATGTGTATGAGGCCATTCTCACCATCGACGAAGCGGGTACCGTCGCAAGCTATAACAAGGCGGCGGAGCGCATCTTCGGTTATGAGCCGACCGAGGTCGTCGGCCACAATGTCAAGATGCTGATGCCCGGCCCCTATGCCGAGGAACACGACGGCTATCTGGCCCGCTATATGCAGGAGCGGACGCCGCGGGTGATCGGCATCGGCCGCAAGGTGCAGGGGCGGCGCAAGAATGGTGAAGTCTTTCCGATGCGTCTGGCGGTCACCGAAGTCAAGCGCAATGGCAGCAGCCAGTTCATCGGCCTGGTCAGCGACATCTCACAGGAAGAAGCGGCACGGCAGCGCATCGAATTTTTGGCCCTGCATGACCCGCTGACCGGCCTGCCCAACCGGGCCAGCTTCACCAACGCACTCGCCACTGCTGTGGAATCTGCCGAAGGGCAGATGCTGGCCGTGCTGTTCATCGACCTCGACGGCTTCAAGCAGATCAACGATACGCTCGGTCACGATGCCGGCGATGACGCCTTGAAGACCGTTGCCACACGCCTGCGTCACAACCTGGCGGCAAACGATTTCGCGTCGCGGCTGGGGGGCGATGAATTCGTCGCCATCGCCAACAATATCGCCGGAAAAGAAGCCATCGTGAAAATTGCCGAGCGCCTGATCGCCGCCATTTCCGAACCGATGACCCTGGCCGGTCATACCGGCCGCCTCGGTGCCAGCATCGGCATCGCGCTGTTTCCGCAAGATGGCGCCACGCCGACCGAACTGCTGACGGCGGCCGATCACGCCATGTACCGGGCCAAGCGCGGCGGCAAGAATTGCTGTGTGCTGGCGCAAGCCACAGAGAAAGTGGAGGAGCAGTGATAGCGCAGCCTGCCCGCCTGCGTCGGATCGTTGTCGTGAAAGACCCGTAGCATGTCATTGGCAATCTTCCCTAAGCACCCACTCGAACAGCCCAGAATCCTGATGATTCTGGGGCTTGTATTGATCCTTGCCTTCATCTGGCTGGGCGCCTGGTATGCCATTGACCGCAACCGCAGCGAGTTGCTCGTCAGTGCCGAAAGTTCGGCGCGCTATCAGGCCCATATCTATGCCGAAAACACGCTGGCGACCATCAAGCGCCTCGACACCATGCTGCGCGACCTGCGCGCCCACTGGGACGGAAATTCGGCGAAATTTGCGACAGCGGTCGGCGAGCGTGTCGCTTACATGGATGATGTGGCCATTCAGGTCGGCGTCATTGATGCACAGGGCTATCTCGCCTTTTCGAACCTGGCGGCACCGGACAAACCGGTCTTTCTCGGCGAGCGTGCGCATTTCCGCATCCATCAGGACAATGCCGCCATTGACCGGCTCTTCATCAGCGCGCCGGTGAAGGGCAAGGTGTCGGGCAAATGGGCGCTCCAATTTACCCGCCCGATCCTGAAGCAGGGCCGCTTTGATGGGGTACTGGTCATTTCGGTCAGCCCGGACACCTTCGCCACCTTCAACGAAAAACTCGGTCTGGGGGCTGGCGCTATCAGCGCCATGGTGGCCGCCAGCGGCGACCTCATGGCTCATCAGCCGAACAACGAACAAGCCATGGGCAGGAAACTTGAGGGCGTTCCCTACCTGCTTCCCGGCGCGCCGCTGGCGGGAAGTTATATGCGCGTGGCGCAGGCCGATGGCATCGAACGGATTTACGGCTTCCATCGCCTGCCGGACTACGGGTTGAATTTCGTGGTCGGCCGTGCAAAGGCCGAGGTTCTGCTGCCGTATCGCCAGCACCGCGACAGCGTGCTGACCGCGGCAGCGGTCGTCAGCATGATCGTCATCGTACTGGCGCTGCTGCTCGGACGCAGCAGCGCCGCCCGCAGCGCCGTTCAGTCTGAACTGCGCAACAGCGAAGAGCGCTATCGCGCATTGATCGATCACCTGCCGATGGGCATCACGGTGATGGATCGCGATTTCAACATCGTGCTGACCAATCGGACGATAGAGCAGATGTTCGCAAAAGCGCCCGGGGCATTCGTCGGCCACAAGTGCTATCGCTCCTTCGAGAAGCGTGACGGGCCGTGCGCGCATTGTCCCGGCGTAGTGGCCATGAAAACGTGCGGAACGCATGAGGTCTTCACCCAGGGAATACGCGACGACGGCAGCATCGTGCATGTGCACAACCGCGCCTTCCCGCACTTTGACGCGAACGGCGAGATCGACGGTTTCGTCGAACTGGTGGAAGACATCACCGCACGCAAGCGCAACGAGGCGGTATTGCAACAGGCCAAGGAGGCGGCCGAGGCCGCCAACATTGCCAAGAGCCGCTTCCTCGCTACCATGTCGCACGAAATCCGCACGCCGATGAACGGCATTCTCGGCATGGCGCAACTGCTGTTGATGCCGAACCTGAGCGATCAGGAGCGCCAGGAATACGCGCGCATCGTACTCACCTCGGGCCAGAGCCTGCTGACGCTGCTCAACGACATACTTGACCTGTCGAAGATCGAGGCCGACCGGATTGAGCTGAAAACATCCGCGTTCGAGCCGGAACAGCTGCTCGCGGAAAATGCGGCATTGTTCGCCGAGCAGGCGGCGGCGCGCGGCGTGCGTTTCGAGTTTGCCTGGCACGGTCCGGCAGACCGGCGTTACCGGGCCGACACCCAGCGCCTGCGCCAGATGATTGCCAACCTGCTGAGCAATGCGGTCAAGTTCACCGATCAAGGCGCGATTGTCCTGGCCGGCAAGGAAGTCGACGTCGATGCCGAGGCCGGGCAGGCGCTGCTGGAATTTTCCGTCACGGATACGGGTTGCGGCATCCCGCCGGACAAGCTGCCCCGGTTGTTCCAGTCATTTTCACAGGTCGACGATTCGCCGACGCGCGCGCATGGCGGCACGGGACTGGGCCTGTCGATCGTTGACCGGCTGGCGCGGCTGATGGGCGGCGAGGTCGGTGTCGATAGCACGCCGGGTCAAGGCTCGCGCTTCTGGTTCCGCATCCGCGCCGAGGCACTGGCCACTGGCAGCGAAACACGCCAGCAGGAACGCCACCGGGCAATTGATCCACCTCGAAACATTCGGGTGTTGCTGGTCGAGGACAACCCGACCAACCGCATGGTGATCGAAGCCATGCTGACAAAAAACGGCATCGGCGTCGATAGCGTCGAGAACGGCGAACAGGCCGTCGCCGCGATCACGAACGGCGCCCGCCCCGATCTGGTGCTGATGGATTGCCAGATGCCGGTGATGGATGGCCATGCCGCCACCCGCCATATCCGTGCGCTGGAACGGGACAAGGGCTGGCCGCGCCTGCCCATCGTCGCACTGACCGCCGGCACTTTCGCCGAAGAAAAGGAAGCCTGTCTTGCCTCTGGCATGGACGACTTTCTCGCCAAGCCGGTGGATATCCGCGACCTGCTGGCCATGATTGATCAACGGATAAACCGGAAGACCCCATGAGAAAGATCACCAGCCAAGCCTTGCGCGTCGTTGCGCTCGGCTATTTCGCCGACAGCATTCCCCCGCTCGCGCCGCGCCTGGCCGCCCTGAACGTGGCCCCGCTGCGCATCGTTTCCGTCGAGCAGTTGCCGGGCCGCCTCGACGACCATGACATCCTGCTGACCGAACTGCGCTGGTTGAATTCACTGTCCGACGCACAGCGCGACGAACTGGCCGGTAAAGTGGCATCGGCCGCCGGCTGGATTGTCCTGACAGACCCAGCGGCACGCTTCAAGGATCAGGTCACCTGGCAGCGTCTTGGCGTCCGCCATTTCTTCCAGAAGCCGCTCAATCCCGAACGGCTCGCCGGGCTGGTCGAGGACGTTCACGACCGTCTGGCCGGCGCGCCAATCCGCGCCATCCTGCTCGACGACGACGCAAGCAGCCTGTCCTTCTACGGCGAAGTGCTGCGCCATGCGGGCATCCAGGTGCTGGCGACGCAAGACCCTTTGCTGGTAATCGAATCGCTCGACGAGCACCAGCCGGATGTGCTGGTGCTCGACATCGAAATGCCCGGCTGTCGCGGTCCCGAACTGGCCACCATCGTGCGCCAGCATCCCGCCTACGCACGCCTGCCGGTCATTTTCCTTACCGCGTCGCAGAGCATGCAGGACAAGCTGCTGGCCCGTGCGGCAGCCGCCGAGGACTTTCTGACCAAGCCGGTGGCCGCCGAATTGCTGCTGGCCGCCGTCGAATCCCATGCCCTGCGTTACCGCGCCTTCCTGCGCAGCGAACAACTCAAGCAGCAGCAACAGGCTCAAGCCCGGCTGCGCCTCGAACAACTGCGCCAGGCCGTCGATGAGCATGCCATCGTCAGCGTTGCCGATGCGAAAGGCAAGATCGTCCATGTCAACGACAGGTTCTGCGCGATCAGTGGCTATACCCGCGAGGAATTGCTCGGTCAAAACCATCGCATGGTCAAGTCCGGGCTGCACGAAGCGGCGTTTTATAACGATTTGTGGAGCAGTATCGTCAGCGGTCGCGTCTGGCACGGTGAAGTCTGCAACCGGCGCAAAAACGGCGAAATCTACTGGGTCGAGGCGACCATCTATCCGGTTCTCGACAGCAAGGGTGTGCCGGCCCAGTACATTTCGATTCGCACCGACATTACCGCGCTGAAAGCCACGCAGGCAGCCTTGCACATTGGCGAGGAGCGCCTGCGACGCGGCCAGGAATTTGCCAACATCGGCACCTGGGAGTGGGCCATCGAGACCGGAGAGCTGTTCTGGTCCGAGCGCATCGGCCCGTTGTTCGGTTACTCCGTGGGCGAACTGGCCACCTCCTACGAGAACTTCCTGGGCGCAATTCACCCCGACGACCGTCAGCCGGTGATCGACGCGGTGGGTGCCTGCATCGAACGCGACGCACCCTACGACATCGAGCATCGCGTGGTGTGGCCGGACGGCACCGTGCGCTGGCTGCTGGAACGCGGCGCAGTGAGCCGCGACGCGCACGGCAAGCCGCTGAAGATGCTCGGGGTGGTGCAGGATATCGACGACCGCAAACGCGCCGAACTGAACCTGATTCTTGCTCGCGAGACTGCCGAACGCGCCAATCAGTCCAAATCGGATTTTCTCTCCAGCATGAGCCACGAGCTGCGCACACCGATGAACGCCATCATCGGTTTTGCCCAGATGCTCGAATACGACAGCGAGATGACGGCCGACCAGCAGGACAACGTGCATGAAATCCTCAAGGCCGGCCGCCACCTGCTCGACCTCATCAACGAGGTGCTCGACCTGGCCAAGATCGAGTCCGGCCGCATCGAATTGTCGATGGAAGGCGTGGACCTGCATGCGCTTGCCGAGGATTGTCGCCATCTGATCCAGCCCATTGCCGACAAGGCCGGCATCAGCCTGAGCTTTGACCTGCCGGCCGAGCGTGCCGTGTTTGCCGACCGTGTGCGCCTCAAGCAGGTGCTGCTCAACCTGCTGTCGAATGCCATCAAGTACAACCGGCCCGACGGCTCGGTGCGGTTGACCGCTGCCGCCGCCGCCAAGCCCGGCCACCTGCGCATCGTTGTGGCCGACACCGGTCACGGCATTCCGCCCGAGCGTATCGGCGACCTGTTTCAGCCCTTCAACCGTCTTGGGGCCGAAGCCGGCGAGATCGAGGGCACCGGCATCGGCCTCACCATCACGCGCCGCCTGGTCGATATGATGGGCGGCGAGATGGGCGTGGACAGCACGCTCGGCGTCGGCTCCTCCTTCTGGCTGGAACTGGCGCTGGGCCAGACCGCAAATGTCGGCGCTGGCAAGACGGCAGCCGAGAGCATCAACGCCAGCGAATCACCGCAGCGCGAAGCCAAGGTGCTGGCCATCGACGACAATCCAGCCAACCTCAAGCTGATTGCACAGGTCATGGGCCTGCGTGAGCATGTCCACCTGCTCACGGCCCACACGCCCGAGCTCGGCATCGAACTGGCGCTGGCGCATCGGCCCGACCTGATCCTGCTCGACATCAACATGCCGGGCATGGACGGCTATCAGGTCCTTAAAGTATTCCAGGCGAGTGCTGAACTGCGCCACATTCCGGTGGTGGCCATCACCGCCAATGCCATGCCGCGCGACATCGAGCGCGGCAAGGCGGCCGGCTTCACCGACTACCTGACCAAGCCGCTGGACATCGGCCATTTTCTGCAAGTGGCCGATGCCCTGCTGGATGCCGCCACCACCCTGCCACCGGAGCAGCCATGATGCGCCACCCCATACTGATGCTATGCACCCTGATTCTCGCCGGCTGTGGCCAGAAAACCGAGGACAAGCCGCTGCAATACAGCGCGGCCCCGCCCGCAGCGGCGGAAACCGTCTATCGCTTCGCCGTGCACCCCCTGCACAATCCGGAGAAGCTCACCCAGGTCTACCAGCCCTTGATCGACCACCTCAACCGGCAGTTGCAGGGGGCACGCCTGGAACTGGAAGCCTCGCGCGATTACCAGGCCTACGAAGTGAAATTCCGTGCCCGTGCGCCGGCCTTCCTGTTGCCCAATCCCTGGCAAACGCTGCAGGCGCAGAAAGTCGGCTACCAGGTCATCGCCATGGCGGGGGACGCCGAGGACTTCAAAGGGGTCTTCATCGTGCGCAAGGACAGCGGTATCAAGCAGCCCGCCGATCTCAAGGGCAAAGTGGTCAGCTATCCCTCGCCGACCGCACTGGCCGCCGCCATCATGCCCCAGTACTACCTGCACGCGCAGGGCGTCAATGTCACGCGCGATATCGAGAATATCTACGTCGGCTCGCAGGAATCCTCGATCATGAATGCCTATATCGGCAAATCGGCCGCTGCGGCGACCTGGCCGCCGCCGTGGCGCCTGTTCCAGCGTGACCATCCGGCCGAGGCCGCGCAACTTCAGTTGATCTGGGAAACCCCGCCGCTGATGAACAATTCGGTCATGGCGCGCGACGATGTGCCGGAAGCCGTGCGCGAGACCATTCGCCAGGCCCTGCTGGACCTGGCCCAGACACCGCAGGGGCAGGCCATCCTGACCGGTATGGAAACCGCACGCTTTCATGCGGCGAACGACGCCAGCTATGAGCGCGTGCGCGACTACATCGCCCGATTCGAGAAAGAAGTGCGTCCGGTGGAGCAGCCCTGATGCCTGAAGGCTGGCCCCGTTTCCCCAGTCCCCGGCGCTGGTTGCTTGGCAGCCTGCGCCGCCAACTGGTCACGGGCATGGTGCTGACCATTGCCGGCATGCTGATCCCCTTTGTCCTGTGGGTGGCGGCCCATCGGGCGACTGAAGCCCGCCATGAGCAGGTCGAGGAAGCCGAAGTCTTTGCCGCCAACCTCGCCGCCTCGTCTGCCGTCTGGGTTGGTGCCAGCGACATCGGCGGTCTGCGCAACATCGTCGGCAGTTTTTCCCGCTACGCCTTGATCCAGCATGCGCTGATCACCGACCGACAGGGCCAGGTGCTGGCCCACAACGACGCCAGCCGCGTTGGCCAGTATCTGGGTGACCTGCCGGTTGTCGCCAGCCCCGCCATCCTGCAGCAAGACGAGCGGCTGGTCGATGTCATTGCACCGATCATGCTCGGCGATAGCCATATTGGCTGGGCGCGCATCGGGCTGGATCAGGGCAGAACCAACGAGAAGCTCGACAGAATTCGCCGCAATGGTTTTCTGTTTTCCCTCGTTGCGCTTGTCATCGGTGGCCTGTTCGCCACCTATGCCGCGCGGCGCCTGACACGGCGCCTGACGGCCATCGAAGCGGTGGCCCATATCCAGCAAAGCGGGCAAATGGCACGGCGTGCCCAGGTGGAAGGCGACGACGAGGCGGCGCGTCTGGCCCGCCAGTTCAATGCCATGCTCGATGTACTCGGTAAGCGCGAGGCCGAGCTGGCACAATCGCATGCCGAACTGGAACAGCGCGTCCGTGAGCGGACGGCCGAACTGACGGTCAGTCAGGAAACCTTATCCAATCTGATTCGGTCTCCGGTACTGAGTGCCGGTCTGGAAGTCGCTTTAGGCTATTTGTCGGAACAGGCCGCCAGCACCTTCAATATCCCCCGTGTCAGCATCTGGCGCCTGAGCGGTGATGCCAAAACCATTCATTGTCTGGATCTTTGGCAAGCGACAACGCGCCAGCATGCATCCGGGCTAATGCTATCGGCCGAGGATTTCCCCGCCTATTTCAAGCTCATCAAAAGGGACAAGCCCATTGTTGCCGATGATGCCCATACACATCCGGGTACCCGTGAGTTCTCCGGTGGTTATCTGACCCCGCAGGGCATCACCTCGATGCTCGATGTGCCGATTCATGTCAATGGAAAGCTTTGGGGCGTGATGTGCCTTGAGCACATTGGCAAACCCCGGACATGGGCACCGGAGCACGTTGCCTTTGCCATGGGCGTTGCGGCACTGGTCGCCCTGAGCATCGAGAAAAGTCTGCGACGCGAGGCAGAAGCGTCGCTGCTGACCGCCAAGGATAATGCCGAGCGCGCCAATGCCGCCAAGAGCGAATTTCTCTCGCGCATGAGCCACGAGCTGCGCACGCCGCTCAACGCCATCATCGGCTTCGCCCAGATGCTCGTCCTGCCGGGCAAGACACCGCTGACGGAACAGCAGGCCGACAACGTGCAGGAAATTCTCAAGGCCGGCCAGCATCTGCTGGTGCAGGTGAATGAAGTGCTCGACCTGTCGCGCATCGAAAGCGGCCGTATTGAACTGAGCCTTGAACCGCTGCCACTCCAGCCACTCATCCAGGACAGCATCGCCCAGGTGCAGCCGCTGGCGGCGATGCGCGGCATCGTGATTGCCACCCAGCTTGATGACGCCATGGCGCTCCAGGGTGACGCCACCCGCGTCAAACAGGTATTGCTCAACCTGCTTTCCAATGCCATCAAATACAACCGCGATGGCGGGCAGATTCATGTCACTGCTGTGGCGACTGGCGAGCAAATGCGCGTTGAAGTACGCGACACCGGGCGCGGGATTGCGCCGGAGAAGCGCGAGCGTTTGTTCAAGCCCTTCGAGCGGCTGGAGTCTTCCTACGACGGCATCGAAGGCACCGGCATTGGTCTGGCGCTGGTGAAGCGCTTGGTCGAGGCGATGGGCGGCGAGATCGGGGTGGACAGTGAGGCGGGCGTCGGCAGCACCTTCTGGTTTGTCTTGCCGGTTGCCAGTTTGCCGGCCCTGCCCGTAGCAAAAGTCGGCGCTGGCGGGACGGCAATCAAGGCGGATGCATCCGCCGCAACGCAACGCCGCGTGCTTTACATCGAAGACAATCCGGCCAATTTGAAGCTGGTGAAGAAGATTCTCGGCACCCGGCCCAATCTCAGCCTGCTTGACGCCGCCAACGCCGAACTCGGGCTGGAAATCGCCCGCCGCGAGTGCCCTGACCTGATCCTGCTCGACATCAACCTGCCGGGCATGGATGGCTTTGCCGCACTGGCGACATTGAAGTCCGATCCGGCCACCCACACCATCCCGGTGATCGCCGTCACCGCCAATGCGATGAAACACGACATCGAGCGCGGCAAGTCGGCAGGCTTTGCGGACTACCTGACCAAGCCGCTGGATGTCCCACGCTTTATGGAGACCGTGGCGCACCACCTGACTGCCAAGGGGGATCAGGCAGCATGATGTATATCCGTACCATGCGGCTGCCCGCGCTGGTTCTGCTGCTGACGCTGATCAGTATGGGTTCCCTTTGGTGGCAGATCGAAGTAACCCATGATTCCAGCGTAACGCAGGCAAGGGATGCCGGCACCTTGCGGGCCGCGCAACTGGCCGATGCCATGGCCGGCCAAAGCAGAATCCTGTTCGGCACCATTGACCTCGGCCTGCAACAAGTGCGCGTCGCCTGGCTGCGCAATCCGACCGAAGTGCCATCAATTGCCAAAACCGTGCTCGCCGCCCTGCCCGAAGGTTTGGTCATGCAGCTTTCCATCGTGGATGCCGGAGGCCATACCGTGTACTCCACGGAGGAGGGTGATCCGCGCACTTATGTTGGCGACCTCGAACATTTCAAACGCCAGCAAGCGGGCGCCGACCACCTGCTCATCGGCAAGGTGGTGCAGGCGCGCATGACCCCGGAGTGGATGTTCATCGTCAACCGTCCGTTGCTCGACAAAGGGCGCTTTGCCGGCACCATCAACATGCTTGTGCGGGCGGATGCCATGGCCGCCTTGCTGGGGCAGCTCAAGTTGGACGACCGGGATGTGATCGCGCTACTGCAGGGCGACGGCAGTTTTCTGGCGCGCAGCCTCGACAACCCCATGGCCATGGGCAAGGCCGTTCCCGCTGATCGCCCCTTCCTGGCTGCCGAAGCGCCGGAACAGGGGAATTTCTATCAGCCTGGCAGGGTCGACAATGTGGGGCGCATTTTCGCGTGGCGGCACCTGCCCGACCTCGGGCTGATCAGTGTCGTCGGTCTGGACGAGGAGGCACTGCTCACACCACTGCTGGCGGAGCGCAGCAAGGACCGACGCTTGGCTGCCCTGATGAGCGCACTGTTGTTGGCGGGCGGCCTGTTGCTGGCCATGCTCTATTTGCGCCTGCAGCGCCAGGCCGTGCAGTTGCAGGCGGACAATCGCCTGCGTCGGCAGGCTGAGTTCGCTCTGACCCGCTCGCATGCCGAACTGGAGCAGCGCGTCGCGGAACGCACGGCCGCGCTGGAGGAGCAAAACCAGCGTAATGCATTGATCGTCAATGCGGCCATGGACGGCTTTTTCGTCGCCGACCTGAACGGCCGCATTCAGGATTGCAACGCAACCTACTGCGCCATGCTCGGCTATGGTCGCGACGAACTGCTTGTGCTGCGCATTCCGGAAATCGAAGCGATCGAAAATCCCGAAGAAGTTGCGCGCCATATCGGCCTTTTGATTGAACAGGGTCACGACCGTTTCGATACCCGCCATCGCCACAAGGATGGCCGCCTGGTCGACGTCGAGGTCAACGCCACCCTGGCCCTGCTCGGCGAGCAGCGCCTGCTCTTTGCCTTCGTCCATGACATTACAGCGCGCAAGCGTGGCGAGACCGAGTTGATTGCTGCGCGTGACGAGGCCGAAGCCGCCAATGCCGCCAAGAGCGAATTTCTCTCGCGCATGAGTCACGAGCTGCGCACGCCACTCAATGCCATCATCGGCTTCGCCCAGATGCTCGTCCTGCCGGGCAAGACGCCGCTGACGGAACAGCAGGCCGACAACGTGCAGGAAATATTGAAGGCCGGGCAGCATCTGCTGGTGCAGGTGAATGAGGTGCTTGATCTGGCGCGCATCGAAAGCGGCCGTATTGAACTGAGCCTCGAACCGCTGCCCCTCGCTCCGCTCACCGAGGATTGCATCGCCCAGGTGCAGCCGCTGGCCGAAGCGCGCCGCATCACGATTGCCACGAGCCTCACCGCTGCACAAGCGCTGCAGGGCGACACCACCCGCGTCAAGCAGGTGCTGCTCAACCTGCTGTCCAACGCCATCAAGTACAACCGCGACGGCGGGCAGATTCATGTCACTGCTGTGGCGACTGGCGAGCAAATGCGCGTTGAGGTGCGCGACACCGGGCGTGGGATTGCGCCGGAGAAGCGTGAGCGCCTGTTCAAGCCCTTCGAGCGGCTGGAGTCTTCCTACGACGGCATCGAAGGCACCGGCATCGGCCTGGCGCTGGTGAAACGGCTGGTTGAAGCAATGGGCGGCGAAATCGGGGTGGACAGTGAGGAAGGCGTCGGCAGCACCTTCTGGTTTGCGCTACCGACCGCAACGCTACCGAACCTGCCCGACACACCACCGCAAAAAGTCGGCGCTGGTGGGACGGCCCCTGCAGCTCAGGTATCCGGCAAAGCGCAGCACAGTGTGCTCTACATCGAAGACAACCCGGCTAATTTGAAGCTGGTGAAAAAGATCATCGGCCTTCGCCCTGCGTTCGCCTTGCTTGATGCCATGAATGCCGAACTGGGTCTTGAGATCGCCCGCCGCGAGCGGCCCGATCTGATCCTGCTCGACATCAATCTCCCCGGCATGGACGGCTTTGCCGCCATTGCGCAACTCCAGGCCTGGCCGGAAACCGCCACCATCCCGGTGGTCGCCATTACCGCCAATGCAATGAAGCGCGACATCGAACGCGGCAAGTCGGCTGGCTTTGCCGACTACCTGACCAAGCCCATCGACATCGCCGGCCTGCACCAAATCCTCGATACCCTGACTGCAGGAGAGCCGTCATGAGTACTATGCCAAGCACCGCCCCCACCCCACCGCACCTAACGCACCGGCTGGTCGGCGAATTCATGCAAGCTGACGTGCTGACCTGCGCGCCCGATGTGCCGCTGGTCGAAGCCGCCGCCCGCATGCGCGCCGTCGGCTGTGGCTCCATTGTGATTCTGGCTGCCG
Organism: Rhodocyclaceae bacterium; assembly: GCA_030681195.1. Classification (GTDB taxonomy): domain Bacteria; phylum Pseudomonadota; class Gammaproteobacteria; order Burkholderiales; family Rhodocyclaceae; genus Sulfuricystis. Next base: position 192,448 of record JAUXXJ010000004.1, on the reverse strand, counting down.
ATGGCGAACCGGCAGGCATCTGGACCGAGCACGATGCGGCACATCTTGATCTGGCCGACCCGACGCGGCTGGATCAGCCCATCGGTGGTGCGATGAGCACACCGGTACGCACCATCGGCGAACAGACCGAAGCCGGCGAGGCGATCCTTCTGATGCGAGAACATCACCTGCGGCATCTCCTCGTCGTCGATGCGGCCGGTCGACTGCGCGGGATCGTCAGTCGGACCGATCTCACCTTGCGCTATGGCGTCGGGCCGTTTCTGCGGCTGCGCGCGGTGGGCGAGGTATTGGGGGGCGGCTTTCTCACCATCCCGGGCGAACTGCCGCTGGCCGAGGCGGCCCGCCGCATGGCCGAGCGCGGCTGCGATGCGGCCATCGTCGACTGCCCGGACTGCTCGCCGGGCATCCTGACCGAGCGCGATGTCCTGCGCATGATCGCCACACGCGACCTCCTTGCCACGAGCTGCAGCGTGGCCAGCCACCCCTTGCAGACCATCGGCGCTGACCATTCGCTGCTCGAAGCGAGGCAAATGCTGATCGACAGCCATATTCGCCACCTCGGGGTGACCGGCGGCAACGGCGCACTGATCGGGCTGTTGTCGCTGAATGAAATTCTCGAACTGATCGAGCACGACTACACCGCCGAGCTGATGGCAGCGCTGCGCCAGCGCGACGAGGAACAGCGCATCGCCGCCATCGCTTTCGAGCGCACCACGCCGATGATGCTGTGCGCTGCCGATGGGCGCATCCTGCGCGTCAATCCGGCCTTCTGCGCGATGACCGGCTACGGCCCTGCGGAGCTTGTCGGGCAACGCCCCAGCATTCTCAAAAGCGGTCGTCACGCCCCGGCGTTCTATGCCGCGCTCTGGCAGACCCTGCTGGATAACGGGCATTGGTGCGGCGAAATCTGGAACCGCCGCAAGAACGGCGAAATCTACCCGGAATGGCTGGCCATCAACGCCGTGAAGGATGATCGCGGCCGGGTGACCCACTATGTCGCCTCGCTGGAGGATCTGACCGCCAAGATCGAAGCACAGAACCGTCTGCGGTTGGCCGCCAGCGTCTTCGAGCATGCACGCGAGGGCATTATGGTGACCGACAGGAAACGGATCATCGTCGAGGTCAATGCCGCTTTTACGGCGATTACCGGTTATTCCCGCGACGAGGCGATTGGCAAGACGCCGGCCATCTTGCGCTCCGGTTTGCAGGACGCGGACTTTTACACCGCAATGAATCACACCCTCGACAGCGCCGGACACTGGCAGGGCGAGGTCTGGAATCGCCGCAAGGAGGGTGAGGTGTATGCCGAACTGTTGAACATCAGTGCGGTGCCCGGCGCCGACGGTGAGCCGATGTATTTCGTTGGCCTGTTCAGCGACATTACGCCGCAGAAGGAACGCGAATCCCGGCTGGAAACGCTGGCGCATTACGACGTGTTGACCGGCTTGCCGAATCGCCGCCTGCTCGATGACCGCCTGAATGTCGCCCTGGCGCAGCACCGGCGGCGGCACGAGGGGCTGGCGGTGTGTCTGCTCGACCTCGATGCCTTCAAGCCGGTGAACGATACTTATGGTCATGCCGCCGGCGACCGTTTGCTCAGAACCCTTGCGGAGCGCATCCTGACGACGGTGCGCGAGGAGGACACGGTGGCGCGCCTGGGTGGCGACGAATTTGTGATCCTGCTGGCCGGACTGGATACCCGGCCGGCGTGCGAGGAGATTCTGCAGCGCATGCTGGCCGCCGTGGCCCGGCCGGTCGCCATCGACGGCGCGGAGGTGTGCGTGGGCTGCAGTATCGGCGCAACCTGGCTGGCGGGCGATGCCGCCGAACTGCCGGAAGCGGCACGCTTGTTCGATCAGGCCGACAGTGCGCTCTACGCCGCGAAGCGAGCCGGCAAGGGCTGCGCTGTCTTTTATTCCGATAAGGGGAACACATGACTACCGACGATCTGCTCGATCACGCCCGCATTCTCATCATCGATGACGAGCCGGCCAACCTGAAACTGCTCGACAAGATGCTGGCCAGTCAGGGCTATCAGGAGCGCGTGTTGATTCAGGACCCGCGCGAGGTGCTCGCCCGTTACCAGGAGGCGCGCCCCGACCTGATCCTGCTCGACATCAACATGCCGCACCTCGATGGCTACCAGGTGATGGAGCAGCTCAAGGCACTCAATGATCCTTGCCTGCCGCCCATCGTCATCCTGACCGCCCAGCACGGCCGCGACTATCTGCTCAAGGCACTGTCTGCCGGGGCGCGCGATTTCATCGGCAAGCCGTTCGATCGCGCCGAGTTGCTGATGCGGGTGCGCAACCTGCTCGATGCACAACTGGGTCACCGCATGCTGCACCAGCAGAAGGATGTGCTTGAAGACATGGTGCGCCTGCGCACCGAGGAACTCAACCGGACGCGCCTGCAGGTGGTGCAGCGCCTCGGTCGCGCGGCGGAGTATCGCGACAACGAGACCGGCTATCACATCATCCGCATGAGCCAGATGTCGGCCCTGCTGGCGCGCAAGCTCGGTTGGAGCGAGGCCGATACCGAGCTGATGCTGAATGCCAGCCCGATGCACGATATCGGCAAGATCGGCATTCCCGACCACATCCTGCTCAAGCCGGGGAAATTTGAGCCGGCTGAATGGGAAATCATGAAGACCCATGCCACCATCGGTGCCGATTTGCTCGCGGGTGACGATTCCGCCCTGCTGCGCCTGGCGCGCGAGATTGCGCTGAGCCACCACGAAAAATGGGACGGCAGCGGCTATCCGCACGGGCTGGTGGGTGAGGCGATTCCGCAATCCGGCTGCATCGTCGCGGTGGCCGACGTGTTCGATGCGCTGACCTCGTCCCGTCCTTACAAGAAAGCCTGGACGGTGGACGCCGCCGAGGCTTTTCTGCGCGACAACGCCGGCAGCCATTTCGATCCGCTGGTGGTGGCGTGCTTCCTCGACAACCTGCCGGAAATCATCAAAATCCGTGACCGGCACCAGGAGCCGCTACATGACTGAAGCCCCCGCATCCGCGCCGACGGTTGCCCCCCTCGATGTCGAATCCAGAATGGGTATCGAGGTTCGTAACATCGGCATTCCACCGCGTCCGGCGATTCTCGACCAGATCAACCGCGAAATGGCCAACAGCGACCCCGACTTCAATCATCTCGCCGAATTGATCGGCTCGGATGTCGCGCTCTCCGCCAGCCTGATCAAGGTGGCCAACTCGCCTTACTACGGTTTCAGCAAGAAAGTGCGTTCCGTGCAGGAAGCCTTGCTGGTACTTGGCCTCAAGGTTACCGTGCGCACCATTGCCGGCCTGTCCCTGAAGGCGGTTTTCAAGCGGGCGCCCAGCTTCGAACGCTTCTGGGATGCCTCGGCAGGTACGGCCAGAGTGTCCGGCTGGCTGGTCCAGCAATTGCCCAGAGGCCATGGCATCCGGGCGGAGGATGCCTATACCTTTGGACTTTTCCGCGATTGCGGCATCCCGGTTCTGATGATTCCTTTTCCGGAATATCGCGGGATATTGCACAAGGCCAATGAAGAAGCGTTGTTGCCATTTACCGACGTGGAGGACGCGGCCCTGTCGATCAACCACGCCATCGTCGGTGCCGAACTGGCGGAAAACTGGCTGTTGCCCGAGGATATCCATCAGGCCATCCGTTATCACCACGCGCTGTCCGCCCTGTTGTCGAAGCCGTCGCCAGGCATCTCGCCCGCCGCGCAACGCCTGATCGCCCTGGCGCAACTGGCGGAATACCTGATCCAGCAAAACACGGATCAGGATCATAATCACACGCAGGAATGGCCAAAGCTCGGCGCGGCCTGCCTGGCCTTGCTGGGACTCGGCGACGATGATTTGCCTGCGCTGGTGGCCGGTTCGGGCACCGTGGTGCATGAGGATGAGTAAATGCCGCACCCCGGCCCACTGTCACTGTATCGCTTCAATCCGATCATAAGCAACGTTTGCGACCTCTCTGCCGCCATTATAAAAAGGACCTCACCATGAAAAACAACGGCCCCGTCACCCAGCGCGAAGCGCCATTCCCGCGCGGAAAATATCTGGTTTCGAAGACCGATCTGAAAGGCATCATCACCTACTGCAACGATGCCTTCATCGAGCTGTCGGGATTCACCAAGGACGAGTTGATCGGCAAGAGCCACAACATCGTCCGTCACCCGGACATGCCGCCAGCGGCCTTCGGGGACTTGTGGGAAACGGTCAAATCCGGGCGTCCGTGGCGCGGCTTTGTCAAGAACCGCTGCAAGGAGGGCGACCATTACTGGGTCGAGGCCTTTGTCGTGCCCTTGCGCAAGGATGGCCAGACCATCGGCTACATGTCGGTACGCTCGGAGCCTTCGCGGGAGGGCGTGCGCCAGGCCGAGGCGCTTTATCAGCAGATCAATGCTGGCCGCGCCAAGCTGCCTAAAACCGGTGGTGCCAGCGCCTTGGGCGTCCAGATGCGCATGCAGGCAGTGCTGGGGGCGTTGGCCCTCATGCTCGCGATCCTGACAGGCGTCGCCTTCGTGAGCGGAGATGCCGGACTGGTCGGCACGCTGGGCGCGGTGTTTACCCTTGCTGGCGGTCTGCTGATGACGGTGGGCGGCCTGCTGACCGGCAGCATCGTCAAGCCGATGCGCAAGGCTGTCGATCACTTCGAGCGGATTTCCGAAGGCATACTCACCGACGACATCGACACCTCGGGACGTGGTGAGCCCGGCCAGCTCATGTGTGCGCTGGCGGCGATGCAGGTGCATCTGAAGGTGATCCTCGATGAGGTGCGGCAGGTTTCCCTCTCACTCGACGAGGAGAGCCAGCGTCTGTCGCGGGACATGAGCCAGGTGGTCAATCAGTCTCTCCAGCAGCAGGATCGCGTGCAGGGTACGGCGGCAGCGACCGAGGAACTGACCCAGTCGGTGGCCGAAGTCGCTTCCAGCGTTGATAGCACAGCCAACGCGGCCTCGCGCTCGAAGAAGCTGGTGACGGAAAGCACGCGCAGCATGGACAGCAGCATGGAGGCGACCTCGCGTGTCGTTGGCGCCGTGCAGGCATCGAGCGCGACCATCGGTGATCTGAACCGCGCCATCGAGAAGATCGGCCAGATTACCAACACGATCCGCGAGATCGCCGAGCAGACCAACCTGCTGGCGCTCAATGCGGCCATCGAGGCGGCCCGGGCCGGCGAGCAGGGGCGCGGTTTCGCGGTGGTTGCCGACGAGGTGAGGAAGCTGGCGGAACGGACGGCGACATCGACGACCGACATCAACAACACCGTGGGCGATTTCCAGTCCGTTACCCAAAAGGCGGTCTCCTCGATGGAGCAGGCGGCACGCGAGGTCGAACAGGGCATCGCGCTGATGCGTACCAGCGTGGCCGGACTCGAACAGATCCGCGAGTCGAGCGACGAAGTGGCATCGATGGCCGACACAATCGCCTCGGCCTCGCGCGAGCAGGCCATCGCCAGCCAGGATGTGGCGGTGAATATGGAGCAGGTGTCCTCGCTCATCGAGCAGAACACCATGTCGGCCCAGAGCGCGCTGCACAGCGCCGAGGAGCTGGCCTTGTCCGCCTCCGCCTTGCGCAACATGGTTGCGCAGTTCAGGCTGGTGAAATAAGTCGTGAGACTTTGGCGCATCCTGGCGGCAATGGCACTGACGCTGTTGTCGCTCCCGATCTCGGCGCAGGCGCCTGATTTTCAGCACGTCTTCGAGAACCACGGGGCGAAGATGCTGCTGATCGATCCCGCCTCGGGTGAGATCGTCGATGCCAACCCGGCCGCCGTGCGCTTTTATGGTCATGAGCGCAATGCCCTGCGCCGCCTGCGCATCCAGCAGATCAATACGCTCACCGACGCGCAAGTGGCCGAAGAGCGCGCCCAGGCCGAGCGCGCGGGGCGCAACTATTTCATCTTCCGCCATGCGCTGGCCAGCGGGGATATCCGCACTGTCGAGGTGTACTCCCACCCCTTCGTTTTCGACGGCCGCCGCCTGCTGCTCTCGGTAATTCACGACATTACGCCGGGGCGCAATCTTGAACAGGGCATGTGGCACTACCAGCAGCGGCTGGAAGAACTGGTGGCGCAGCGCACTGCCGAAATCGAAACCCATGACCGCAGCATCATCATGTTGCTTTTGGGCGGGCTGATCTTCACCACGGGCATTGTGCTGGCCTTGTGGCGGGCGATACACCGCCGCCGACGCACGGAAGCCGAACTCGAACGCTACCGCGATCACCTCGAAAAACTGGTCGCGGAGCGCACGGACGAGCTCGCCGCCGCCAAGGAAGCCGCCGAAGCCGCCAGCCGCGCCAAGAGTACCTTCCTGGCCAACATGAGCCATGAACTGCGCACGCCGATGAACGCCATCATGGGCATGACCGATCTGATCATGCGCCGGGCTTCCGACCCCAAACAAATCGACCAGCTCGGCAAGGTCAAGATGGCCTCGGCGCACCTGCTGCACGTCATCAACGACATCCTCGACATCTCCAAGATCGAGGCCGAACGCTTGAAACTCGAACACGCCGATTTCACGCTTGGTCAGGTACTGGAAAACATCGTCAGCCTGCTCGGCCACAAGGCCGCAGAAAAAGGCCTCAAGCTCCAGATTGACCTGGAAGCCGGCCTGCCGACTGCGCGCTTCAACGGCGACCCGATGCGCCTGGCCCAGATCCTCCTGAATCTGGCCGGCAATGCCGTCAAATTCACTGAGCAGGGTGCCGTGACCCTGCGTTGCCGCCATGTCGCCGACCATCCCGACGGCACGGAACTGCGCTGGGAAGTCGCCGACACCGGCATCGGTATCGAACCGGCAGCACAGGCCCGTCTATTTACTGCCTTCGAGCAGGCCGACGGCTCGATGACCCGCAAGTATGGCGGCACCGGGCTGGGGCTGGCGATCAGCAAGCGGCTGGTGCAACTGATGGGCGGCGAGATTGGCGTGGACAGCGTCGTAGGGCAGGGCAGCACCTTCTGGTTCACCGTGCGGCTGGGCAAGGCGCTGGAAAGCGCCGTAGCCTCTTCGGGCCACCTCCGGCCTGACGGCCTCCCCGCCCCGCCTTTTACGCAGGACAGCGCCGAAAGGCGCCTGCAATTGCAATTCGCCGGCACCCGTGTCCTGCTGGCGGAAGACGAGCCGGTCAATCAGGAGGTTTCGCGCGGTCTGCTGGAGGATGTTGGTCTGCAGGTCGACCTCGCCGAGGATGGTCAGCAGGCCGTGGCACTGGCCCGTCAAAACCGCTACGCGCTGATCCTGATGGACATGCAGATGCCGCACCTGAACGGCGTTGAGGCCACGCGGCAAATCCGCAGCCTGCCCGACTACGTTGCCACCCCCATCCTCGCCATGACCGCGAATGCCTTCGACGAAGATCGCCAGGTCTGTATCGACGCCGGCATGAACGACCACATCGCCAAGCCGGTTGATCCCCAACGACTTTATGAGACCTTAGTGAAATGGTTGATGTGATCCGCTTGAGATCGAATATCGCGATGCGCTGTTGCAGGAGGTGGCCCGGCGTCTCGGCGAAGCGGTACGCGATGTGGATACCGTGGCGGGCCTGGGCGACGACGAGTTCGCCATCGTGCTGCACGAAATCGCCGACGCCGCCATGTATGCGGCCAAGAAACGCGGACGCAACTGTTATTGCGTGCATGGGATCGGCAGTGATTCGTCATGATCCCCGATCAAACGTACCACCTGTCGTCGCAAGCCGTCCCGCCAGCGCCGACTTTTAACTTTCAGACCAATTCAATTCCATTCCCAAGGGGATAAACACATGCTCACATCCATGACCGTCAAAACAAAACTGACGCTACTGATCGCCATTGCCCTTGCCGCCCTGCTGGGCACGGGTCTGGCCGGCTGGCTCGGCATCCGCGGCACGACCGCCTCGATCCATGAAATCGGCGACATACGCCTGCCTTCCGTCCAGGGACTCTTGACCATGAGTGAAGGCCAGACGGCGGTGCGTGCCGCCAACCGCTGGGCGCTGACCTGGGAAAACGATTACAAGGCCCAGGCGAATTTCGACAGAGTGCTCAAGGCACGCGACACGGCCTGGAAGAATATCGACACCGGCTGGAAGCTCTACGAGCCACTGCCGCAGACACCCGAGGAAACCGTCCTCTGGCAGCAGTTCCTCAAGGAATGGGACGCATGGAAAGCGCTCGACGCCCGCATCGCGAACACCATCGGCGAGCTGAGCAGGAACACGTCGGAGGGCGGACAGCAGGCGCTGTTCGCCCGGCTGTTCAAGGAACTCGACGAAGCCGCCCCGCGCTTCGTCGCCGCCGAAGCCACGCTGAACAAGATCGTCGACCTCAACATCGCCATCGGCAGCGAGGCCGTCAAACAGGGCGACGCCGGGGCCGGACGCGCCCAGGCGCTCATGGCCGGCACGGCGCTGGTTTCCATCCTGTTGCTGATCTTCGCGGGCATTTCCATCATCCGCTCGATCATCCCCCCGCTCGCCAGGCTGCAGGACACTATTGTCCGTGTCGAACACAGCGGCGACCTCACCTTGCGCGCAAATATTGGCGGGCAGGACGAAGTCGGGCGCACGGCCGCCGCGTTCGACCAGATGATGGCGAAGATTGCCGCTCTGGTCGGTGAAACGCGCCAATCCGCCGTTGCCATCGCCGCTGCTGCGCAATCCATGGCCACCGCCAGCGCACAGGTGGAAACCAGCTCGGGGGCGCAATCCGAAGCCGCCTCGGCCGTTGCCGCCGCCGTCGAGCAAACCTCGGTGAGCATCTCCGAAACGGCCAGCAACGCCCATACGGCGAATGAAACCGCGACACGGGCGCGTGCCGACATTGAGAAGACCCTCACCGCTGTGCGCGAGACCGCCACCAATGTCGACTCGCTCGCCGGCATGATCGACGAGGCCAGCGGTGACATCGCCCGGCTGGCCGAAAGCTCGCGCCAGATCGACGGCATCGTGAAAACCATCAAGGACATTGCCGATCAGACCAACCTGCTGGCCTTGAATGCCGCCATCGAGGCAGCGCGCGCCGGCGAACAGGGACGCGGCTTCGCGGTGGTGGCCGACGAAGTGCGCAAGCTGGCGGAAAACACCACCAAGGCGACCAGCGAAATCTCCGGCCTGATCGGCGGCATTCAGTCCGAAGTCGATAGCGCGGTCGCCCGTATGCAGGAAGCTAACAACAAGGCCGGCGCAACGCGCGAGCACGTCGTTGCCTCGGCCGGCGCACTCGACGCCGCGAGCGCCGACACCGGCCGGGTCACCGAGTCGGTACGCAACATCGCCGACGCGGTGCGCGAGCAGGATATCGCGGTTCAGCAAGTCGCCCAGCGCATGGAGCAGATTGCCCAGATGACCGAGGAAAACACGGCCGCCGCCGCCAACACGGCCGACACTGCGCGCCAGCTCGACGGGCTGGCCGGCAATCTGCGGGAAGCCGTGGGGCGGTTCAGGGTTTGAGCGGAGACGACTTGGGGGCGAGCATGGCTGCATCAATCCGCATCGACGACCTGCCGGCTTCGCCGGCCTGCAGTCTTGCCTGCAATTTATTCGGGTTATTATTACGAATGTCATACTGCCCCGAGCGGCCATTGGGGCGGTGTGGTGCAGGGCAAGACTCGCCAGCGGGCAATCCATTTCGAGAAACATGATGATTACGTTGTTGAAGCACTCGTTGAAAGCGCGCGTCACCCTGTTCTCGCTGGTTATTTTCGTGCTGGGCATCTGGATATTGGCGTTCTACGCCAGCCACATGCTGCGCCAGGATATGCAACGCCTGCTGGGCGACCAGCAGCAGACGACGGCGTCTTTCGTCGCCGCACAGATCAATCAGGAACTTGAAACCCGCCTGCAGATATTGAACAAGGTGGCCGGCATCATCAGCCCGGCCATTCTGGGCAAGCCGGCGGCCTTGCAGGCGCTGCTGGAAGAGCGCCTGATTCTGCAAGGGCCGTTCAACGGCGGCGTTTTCGTTACCGGGCCGGAGGGGGTATCGCTGGCCTCTATCCCCCTCGTGGTGGAAGGCGTATCGCGTATCGGCGTCAGCTACATGGACCGGGATTACATGATCACCGCACTCAGGGAGGGTAAACCGGCCATCGGCAAGCCGGTCATGGGCAAGCTGTTGAAGTCGCCGGTGTTCCTCATGGCGGTACCGATTCTTGATGCGCAGGGCAACGTGGTGGGCGCCCTGGCGGGCGTGATCAATCTGGGTAAACCCAATTTTCTGGACAAGATTACCGACAATGGCTACGGCAAGACCGGCGGCTATCTGGTTGAAGATGCAAAGAACAGGCTGATCATCACCGGCACTGACAAAAGCCGCATCATGCAGTCACTCCCTGCTCCCGGCGTCAACTGGCTGATTGACCGCCATGTCGATGGCCATGATGACACAGGCGTAACCGTTAATCCGAAGGGTGTGGAAGTGCTGGCTTCCGCCCGGCGCATTCCTGCGGCGGGCTGGTTCGTCGTCGTCTCACTGCCCACCGCAGAAGCCTTTGCCCCGATTCGCGACATGCAGCAGCGCATGTTGCTGGCGACGCTCCTGCTGACCCTGCTGGCCGGCGGTTTGACCTGGTGGATGCTGCGCCGCCAGCTGGCGCCGATCGAACTTGCGGCGCATGCCATCGGCACCCGTTGCGAGACGGATATTGCCTCCGGGCCGTTGCCGAACACCACGCAGGATGAAATTGGCCAGCTGATCGGTGGTTTCAACCAGCTGCTTCAAGCCTTGCAGCAGCGCGACCAGTACCAACGGGCGCTGCTCGACAACTTTCCTTTCGCGGTGTGGCTCAAGGATACCGAGAGCCGCTTCCTCGCCGTCAATGCCGGGTTCGTGACCTTGTTCGGCGCCCGCAGTGCGGCGGAACTTGTTGGCAAAACCGACTTCGATATCGCATCAGCGGAGCTGGCCGAAGGCTACCGGGCCGACGACCGGGCGGTGCTCGCCTCCCGGCAGCAGAAAAATGTCGAGCAGGAGATCGACGATGCCGGCACGCGCAAGTGGTTCGAGAGCTACAAGGCGCCGGTGATCGACGGTGCCGGCAAGGTGCTCGGCACGGTTGGTTTTGCCCGCGACATTACCGAACGTAAGCACACGGAAACCGAGCTGGACCGCTACCGCGAGAATCTCGAAGAACTGGTCACGGAGCGCACGGACGAGCTCGCCGCCGCCAAGGAAGTCGCCGAAGCCGCCAGTCGCGCCAAGAGCACGTTTTTGGCCAACATGAGCCACGAGCTGCGCACGCCGATGAACGCCATCATGGGCATGACCGATCTGATCATGCGCAGGGCTTCCGACCCCAAACAAATCGACCAGCTCGGCAAGGTCAAGGCGGCCTCCGCACACCTGCTGCATGTGATCAACGACATTCTCGACATCTCCAAGATCGAAGCCGAGCGCCTGCAACTCGAACACACCGATTTCAGGCTGGGCGAAATTCTGGAAAACATTGCCAGCCTGATGGGACACAAGGCAACGGAAAAGGGCCTCAAGCTCCTGGTCGACCTGCAGCAGGATTTGCCCGCGCGCCGCTTCAACGGCGACCCCACGCGTCTCGGTCAGATCCTCCTCAACCTCACCGGCAACGCCCTCAAGTTCACCGAACGGGGCGCGATCACCCTGCGCTGTCGCTGCGTCGAAGACCATGCAAACGACGTGCTGTTGCGCTGGGAAGTAGCCGACAGCGGCATCGGCATCGAGCCGGCGGCGCAGGCGCGCCTGTTCACCGCCTTCGAGCAGGCTGACAACAGCATGACGCGCAAGTACGGCGGCACCGGGCTGGGGCTGGCGATCAGCAAGCGCCTGGTCGCGATGATGGGCGGTGAAATCGGCGTCGAAAGTGCGCCGGGGCAGGGCAGCACCTTCTGGTTCACCGTGCGGCTGGGGAAGGCGACCACAACCGCCGTCCCGCCAGCGCCGACTTTTGTGCAGGACAGCGCCGAAAAGCGCCTGCAATCCCAATTCGCCGGCACCCGCGTCCTGCTGGCGGAAGACGAGCCGGTCAATCGGGAGGTTTCGCGCGGGCTGCTGGAGGATGTCGGGCTCACCATCGACATAGCCGAGGATGGCCAGCAGGCCGTGGATCTGGCGCGCCAGCACCGCTACGCCCTGATCCTGATGGACATGCAGATGCCGGTGATGAATGGCGTGGAAGCCACCCGTGCGATTCGCAACATGGGGGCGGATTCATTCAACCGCGACACGCCCATCCTCGCCATGACCGCGAATGCCTTTGACGAGGATCGCCAGGTCTGTATCGACGCCGGCATGAACGACCATATCGCCAAGCCGGTCGTGCCGGATAAGCTGTATGAAACCTTGCTTGACTGGCTGGCGCAAAGTAGCTAACACTTCCGACATGCACCGACGCCTGTTTCTCTCCCGATTTGCCACGCTGCCCATGCTCGCCCTCCCGGTGACAGCGGGGCTGATGCTGCCCGGTTGCAGCGCCACCGGGCCGCTCGCGCTGGGCCTCCATCCCTGGCCGGGCTACGAGTCGCTTCATCTGGCCGAAACCTTCGGCTGGCTGCCGCCGGCAGTGAGCCTGGTCAATACCCGGAATGCCACGGAAACACAGGCTGGATTGAAGGCAGGCACGCTGGATGCCGGCTGCCTGACGCTCGACGAGGTATTGCTGCTGCGCGCCGGGGGCCTGCCCCTGACGGTGATTGCGGTGCTCAACGAATCGGTCGGCGCCGACGTGGTGCTGGCGCGCCCCGAGATCGGGCGTCTGGCGGATCTGGCGGGCAAGCGTATTGCCGTCGAAAAGTCGGCGGTTGGCGGGGTGATGCTCATCAAGCTGTTGCAGGCCGCCGGACTGACGAGCACGGCGCTGACGGTGGTTGATTTGCTGCCCGACCAGCAGCCTGCTGCCTGGCAGGCCAACGAGATCGATGCCGCCATCTGCTACGAGCCGGTGGCCAGCCGGCTCGAAAAACTCGGCGGCGTCCGCCTGTTCGACAGCCGCCAGCTTCCCGGCATCATTTTCGATGTGTTGGCGGTGCGTCGCGATCGCATCGACGGGCGCCGGCAGACACTGAAGGGGCTGGTGGCGGCGCATTTCCGCGCCGTTGATCATCTGTCCCGGAGTCGCGAAGACGCCTTCCGGCGCATCGGCGCCTGGCGTCAGCAAAGCTTTGCCGAGGTGACCAAGAGCTTTGCCGGCATCGCGCTGCCGAATGCCGCCGGCAACCGGCGCATGCTGTCGGCCGGCAACGCGCTGGAGCGCGCAGCACGTGATCTGGCGGACATCATGCGCGCCGGCGGCCTGCTGCCGGCCACCCCAGACTCAGGGGTGGCCGATCTTGTCGATGCTGCCTTCCTGCCGGAGCTGCCGGCATGAGGCTAACAACACGCTTCGTCGCGGCGCTCTGGCTTGCCGTCCTGCTGGTGGCAGGCAGTGCTGTTGCCGCCGAGCGTACCCTCACCCTTGGCATCTTTGCCTACCGACCCAAGCCGGTGATGATCAAGCGCTTCGAGCCGCTGGCCCGCTATCTCGACAAGGCATTGCCTGAGATCAATCTCCGCCTGCGCATCCTCGATCAGGCGGAACTGGAGCAGGCGCTGGCGGCACAGGAGATCGACCTGTTGATGACCAACCCCAGCCACTATCTGATGCTGCGCAGCCAGAGCAGCCTGAGCGGGGCACTTGCCACCCTGGTCAGCCTGGAGGATGGTCAGCCGGCGGCCAGCCTCGGCGGCGTGATCCTCACGCAGGCCGGGCGCGCCGACCTTGCCCGCCTGAGCGATCTGCGCCGCCAACGTATCGCCATACCGGGGACCAAGTTTCTTGGCGGCTACCAGACGCAGGTTCTTGAATTGCTCGATGCGGGGGTGCGCTTGCCGGGCGACGCCAACCTGCGCGATGTCGGCAGCCATGATGCGGTGATCCAGGCCGTGCTGGCGGGCGAGGCCGATGCCGGCTTTGTGCGCACCGGGGTGATCGAAAGCCTCGCCGCCGCCGGTCAGCTCGACCCCGCCCGCCTCAAGATTCTCAATCCCCAGCAACTGGCCGGCTTCCCCTACCGCATATCGACGCGCCTGTATCCCGAATGGCCGGTCGTGGCGATGCACAGCCTCGACACGGCGACGATCAAGCGCATCGCTGTGGCGCTGTTGTCCCTGACGCCGGACCATCCGGCGGCGCGCGCCGCCGGCATCGCCGGCTTCGATCCGCCCGCCGACTATCTGCCGGTGGAGCAACTGGCCATGCGCTTGCGCCTGCCGCCTTACGAAGACTTGCCGCAGACTTTTTCCTGGCGCAAGTTTTTCGAACAGCACCGGGTAGAAACCTTCGCGGCGCTGGCGGCCCTGGCACTCGTGCTGGGATTGCTGGTGGCGCTGACACGCCGCAATCGCGCGCTGGTTCTCGCCCAGGCACAGTTGGCGAAAAGCAGGGCACTGCTGAGTCTGGTGATCGACACTGCGCCGGTGCGGATTTTCTGGAAAGATCGCGAAAGCCGCTATCTCGGCTGCAATCAGGTTTTTGCCCGCGACGCAGGGAAGCAATTCCCCGATGAACTGGTCGGCCGCGACGACTTTGCCATGGGCTGGGCGGCACAGGCCGAGGGTTATCGTGCCGATGACCGGCAGGTGATGGAAACCGGACAGCCGCGCCTGAATTACGAAGAACCGCAGACCACGCCCGATGGCCAGGCGATCTGGCTGCGTACCTCCAAGATGCCCCTGCGCGACGCCTCGGGAGCGGTGATCGGGGTGCTCGGCATCTACGACGACATCACCGAGCGCAAGCGTGTCGAGGCCGAACTTGAACACTATCATCAGCACCTGGAGGCGCTGGTGGAGGAGCGCACGCGCGCCCTGCAGGAAGCTGAAACACGCTACCGCACGATTGCCGACTTCACCCACAACTGGGAAACCTGGATCGACCCGCAGGGTCGCTGGCTCTACTCCTCGCCGGCCTGTCGCGGACTGACCGGACGCGAGGCTGCCGAATTTATTGCCAATCCGGCGCTGCTGACCGAAATCCTTCATCCGGACGACCGTGACGCGTTTGTGGAACACCTCAAAATGGTGCATGTCCGCGATGCAGGTGTCTGCCAACTTGAGTTGCGCCTGGTCAAACCGGACGGTTCGCTGGTCTGGATCGAACACGTTTGCGGACCGGTATTCGATGCCCAGGGAAATCATCTTGGCCGGCGCGCCTCCAACCGCGACATCAGCGAGCGCGTCCGGCACCTCGCCGAACTTTCTGCTGCCCGGGCCGCCGCCGAAGCCGCCAACCGCGCCAAGAGTGCCTTCCTGGCGAACATGAGCCACGAACTGCGCACACCGATGAACGGCATCATGGGCATGATCGAAATGGCCCGCCGGCACATGAGCGATCCCCTGGGAATGGACAAGCTCGACAAGGCCAGGAGTGCAGCCGAGCGTCTGCTGGGCATCCTCAACGACATCCTCGACCTCTCCAAGATCGAAGCCGAACGCCTGGTGCTGGAAGATGCACCGCTGCAAATCGGCGACACCATCGACAACGTCACCCACGTCCTCAGCCAAAAGGCCGCCGAAAAAGGCTTGCAGTTGGCGATTGATCTGCCCGCCGAACTGGCGCAACAAGCGTTCCAGGGCGACGCGCTGCGCCTCGGCCAGATTCTCTTCAACCTCGTCGGCAACGCCATCAAATTCACCGACGCCGGCGGCGTCAGCGTCACGGTGCGGTCGCTCGACGAGCAGGCCGAATCACTGCGCCTGCGCTTTGAAGTGCGCGACAGCGGCATCGGCATCGCGCCGGAGGTGCAAGCCCGCCTGTTCCAGTCCTTCGAACAGGCCGACAACAGCATGACGCGCAAATACGGCGGCACCGGGCTGGGGCTGGCGATCAGCAAACGGCTGGTCGAGATGATGGGCGGCGAAATCGGCGTTGAGAGCACCGCGGGGCAAGGCAGCACCTTCTGGTTCGTCATGCCACTCAAGAAACGGGAAAACACCGCCGTTCCACCAGTCCCGGAAAAGGGATTCCCTTCGGTCACGCCGACTTTTGCAGCCCGTCCCGCCGAGCAGCGCCTGCAACAGGACTATGCCGGCATGCGCATCCTGCTGGTCGAAGATGAACCGATCACCCAGGAAGTCTCACGCGGGCTGCTGGAAGATGTCGGGCTGACCATCGACATAGCCGAGGATGGCCAGCAGGCCGTGGAGCTGGCGCGCCAGCACCGCTACGCCCTGATCCTGATGGACATGCAGATGCCGGTGATGAATGGCGTGGAAGCCACCCGTGCGATTCGCAACATGGGGGCGGATTCATTCAACCGCGACACGCCCATCCTCGCCATGACGGCGAATGCCTTTGACGAGGATCGCCAGCGTTGCCTCGATGCCGGCATGAACGACCACATCGCCAAGCCGGTGGTGCCCGAAAGGTTGTACGAAACGCTGCTGGGATGGCTGGAGAAACAGGGGAAGGTTCGTTAGTACATGATGCTGCACCGCTTGTTTTTGCTGTTGCTGATTTTCCTGGCGCTGCCGGTCTGGGCGGCCGACACGCTGGTGCTGGGTGTTTTCGCCTATCGTCCCAAGGAGATTCTCACCCAACGCTTTCAGCCGCTTGCGGATTATCTCGGTACCCAGTTGGGCGATGTCAGGATCGAACTGCGCGTGCTCAAGCAGGACGAGATCGAGGCAGCACTGGCTGCCAAACAGCTGGATCTGGTATTCACCAACCCGAGTCATTATGTGGTGGTGCGCAGCCAGTTCAAACTCACCGGGGCGCTCGCCACGCTGATCAGCGAAGAGAGTGGCCAGCCGACCAATCAGCTCGGCGGCGTTGTCATCACGCGTGCCGATAACGACAGCATCCGCTCATTGGCCGACCTCAAGGGCCGCCAGCTCATCGTGCCCGGCACCAAGTTTCTGGGTGGCTACCAGACGCAGGCCTTCGAACTGCTTGAGGCCGGCATTCGCCTGCCGCAAGATGCGCAGATCAAGGATGTCGGCGCCCACGATGGCGTCGTCAACACCATTCTGGCCGGCGAGGGTGATGCCGGCTTCATTCGCACCGGCCTCATCGAACAAATGGTCGCCGAAGGCAAGCTTGATGCGGCACGCCTGCGCGTGATCAATCGGCAAGACTTTCCCGATTTTCCCTATCGTGCGTCGACCCGCCTGTATCCGGAATGGGCATTCGTCGCTTTGCCGCACGTCGACAGCCAGCGCGTGCGCAAGATTGCAGCGGCATTGATGTCGTTGGAGGCGTCGCACCCGGCCGCACGTGCGGCGGGCATTGCCGGCTTCGCGCCGCCGCACGACTACCTGCCGGTCGAGAACATCATGCGCGCGCTGCGTTCTCCGCCGTTCGACAAGGTGACGCCGATCACCCTGGGTGACATCTGGAAGCAGCATCACCTTACCGTGATGGTACTGCTGGCCTCGCTCATGCTGGTGAGCCTGCTGCTGGTGCTGCTGCTGCGGCGCAACCGCCAGATCGAGCATGCGCGCGAGGCTGCCGAGGCTGCCAACGTGGCCAAGAGCCGTTTTCTCGCCACGATGAGCCACGAAATCCGCACGCCCATGAATGGCATCCTCGGCATGGCGCAACTGCTGGTGATGGATGGTTTGACGGAGAAGGAGCGGCATGACTACGCCCGGGTGATCCTGAATTCCGGCCAGACCCTGCTGACGCTGCTCAATGACATTCTGGATCTTTCCAAAATCGAGGCCGGGCGCATTGAACTGGCGCATGCTGCCTTCGAGCCGCATCAACTGATTGAGGAAACGGTGGCGCTGTTCCACGAGCAGGCCCATGCCCGCGATCTGGTGCTCAAGTCGATCTGCCAGTTGCCGGCAGGTCGCCGTTACTGGGCCGATCCGACGCGGCTGCGGCAGATGCTCTCCAACCTGGTTAGCAATGCGATCAAGTTCACGCCGCGCGGTTTCGTGCACGTTGAGGTTGCCGAAGTGGTCAGTGCGGGGGACGACGCTCAGGTGCTCCTCGAATTCGCCGTCAGCGATAGCGGTATCGGCGTGCCGGATGACAAGCAATCACTGCTGTTCAAGCCGTTTTCCCAGGTCGATAACTCGAATACGCGTCAATTCGGTGGCACCGGACTCGGCCTGTCGATTATTCGCAGTCTCGCCCAGCTCATGGGCGGCGATGTCGGTTTCACCAGTGAGGCTGGAAAGGGCTCGCGCTTCTGGTTTCGTATCTGTGCCACGGTCGTGGGCGATGACGAGGAGAGTCGTCACAATGCACGCAGCGCGAGCGACGCCGAATCGTCTGCATGCAAGCTGGCCGGTCGTGTGCTGGTCGTGGAGGACAATGCGGTTAACCGCAAGGTGATCGAAGCGCTGCTGACCAGGCTGGGTGTCAGCGTACGTTGTGTCGAGAATGGTCAGTTGGCGGTAGAGGCGCTTGCGGCGGGCGAGGCGCCCGACCTCGTGCTGATGGACATGCAAATGCCGGTGATGGACGGCCTCACTGCGACACGGGCCATTCGCCGGCAGGAAGGCGCAGCGCGCACGCCCCGGCTGCCCATCGTTGCCCTGACGGCCGGCGCTTTCGAGGATGATCGCCAGCACTGTCTTGAAGCCGGCATGGATGACTTTCTCGCCAAGCCGGTCAACCTGAAGGATCTGGAGGCAATGCTGGCAAAGTGGCTGCCGGGACGGCCGGCTCACGGGGTATGACTTCCCTTCCACTCTTGGAGGAGGGGAAATATGACAAAAAATAGCGTACTTCGACAGTTTACGAGACCTTGCTGGGGTGGCTGGGCAAGCAATAATAATCGCCGCAGGCGCCATGGCTCGCGGCGTTGTCGTTTTGGTTTCAGGTTATGATAAGACTGTGTATTCATACCGGAGAAGTGCCATGAATCTCGATGAATTGATCACTGTTACGCCAGGTGTTCGCAGCGGTAAGCCGTGCATTGCCGGGACCCGTATCACCACCTTTGACATTCTTGAATACATGGCCGGAGGAATGAGCGAAGAGGAAATACTCGCCGACTTTCCGGTGCTGCGGCGTGAGCACATTCGTGCGGCCCTCATGTTCGCAGCGAACAGCGAGCGACGCCTGGCCGCATGATCGCATCCGGTCCCGCGTTGCTGCTGGACGAAAACCTCAGTCCGCGTTTGGTCGTTGAGTTGGCTGTTGATTACCCCGGCACACAGCATGTCGACAGTGTTGGCCTGCACGGCTTACCGGATCGTGAGGTTTGGGAATATGCGCGGGACCACGGTTTCGTACTGGCATCCAAGGACAACGATTTTCGCCAGTTGAGTTTTTTGCTCGGTGCGCCACCCAAGGTGGTCTGGCTGCGCATCGGCAATGCGCCAACGCGCGCCGTCCTTGCGTTGTTGCGCACAAAGAATGACCAGATTACTGCGTTTGCGAGCGCAGAGGAGACCGCGCTTCTGCCCTTGCTCCCTTGAGTGCCACCAAGGCCATCCGTGCGCAGCCCGGCTACGCCAAGACCCCCCCCAACCTCGCCATGAACGACCATATCGCCAAGCCGGTGGTGCCAGCGGTGTTGTACGAGACCTTGCTGGGGTGGCTGGGGAAATGCAGTAGCTAACGACGACCTGACATACCGACTAAACGATCACAATCCAAAAGCCGCGAGGCATCATCTGGCTACCGCTTACCCACCGGAAAAGTCGGACGCTTGTCCGCTAATCCTGCGCTGAACCCAGAAACTCTGTAAAGCTCAGTCCGGTCAGTTCCCGCGTTGCGCGGGACAGGTAATAGATCACCAGGATCATCATCGCCATCGATGGCAAGGCGATGAAGGGGTAGCTGAGCAAGGTGAGTCGTCCCAGTTCTTCATTAAACGCGGCCGTGCCGGCGGGGCTGACGACAAGGTAGGTGGCCAGGAAATAGTTCATCGCCGACGAGAAGAAAAACGTGCCACTCAGCATCCAGGTGGCGCGTAACAGGCGCGTCTCAAACACGCGGCTTGCACCATGTGCCTCCAGCTTTTCCTGCAAACGAACAACGTCGATGATGGCCGGGTTCAGCAAAATGGTTTTCACCAGCGGATAGCGCGTGTAGGTTGAACCCAATACCGCCAGGCCGATGAGGCCAGGGACGGCGGCTTCCTTGATGGCGAGCCATTGCGTATCCAGTGCCAGCAGCCCGATGCCGCCGGTGAGAACGGTGCTGATAACGCCGAGCGCAGCGAACAGATTGACCTTCCGCCGCTTCCAGAAATCGCGTATGCCCCATGTCAGCGGGAAACTCAAGGCCAGCGCCAAGGCATAGGCAGCGCCCAAATCCTCCGGACCGGATAGCTTCATCAGGATCAGCGCAGGAATGATCAGGGTGATGCTCAGCTCAACCAGTGGGTTGGGCTTTGCAGCGTCTACCATGTGCGCTTGCGTAGCCATGTCACTTCTTCTTGAATGTTTGGTGGCAGGACTGGCAGTCGTCAACCACCTTGGCGTAAGCATCCGTCACGCCCTTGAGTTCCTTGGCCTGCGCTGCGATCAGCAAGGCATCCGTCGACTTGAAAAAGCCTTCGCGTGCCTTTTCGAACTCGGCCGATTTTTCCCAGACTTCAGGCTTGGCCTTGGTGGGGGGATAGTTGGTGTCGGGACCGAAATGCGTCCAGGGAGCATCGCGTTTGGCGTTCAGTTCGATAGCCATGACCGCAAACTTTTCGGCATGGTATTTGCCAGTGCGCAGCATGGTGCCCATCGGCTCGAATACCCGCAGCATCTCCTTGAATGCTGTCTGGCGAGTCTTCACCGGTTGGCCCGGACGCGTGTCTTCAACCGGCTTGCTACAGGCCGACAGGCCGATGGCGAGTGCCAGCGACAGAATCAATTTCATATGCATATTTTGTGTAAAAAAAAGGCGCCGACCAGAGGGGGAGGGGAGAATAGCGCTTGCCGAAGCAGAAGAAAAACAGAATAAAACGTATCCAGTGATCCAGAAATTCTTACTTTTTGTCTGATCATGATATACACGAAAGCATCGCACAAATCGATGTCTAATGTCGTTACATACGATTTGTAAGATGTATACCTTACTCCTACCATGCTGATTATTTTTTAGTGCGGTCATTTAATGATGAACAACTCGACTATTGATCCGCAATCGAACCCGGATTTTCGTCAGCGTGCGCGCTGTTGGATAGAAAACCGTTACGTCCAGAATTTCATCATTGCACTGATTCTGATCAATGCCGTCTTGCTCGGGGTGGAGACTTGGCCGGCGGCGATGGCAAGTGCCGGTGGCTTGATCCTTGGTATTGATCGAACGATCCTGGGGATTTTCGTGATCGAGTTGCTGGTGCGGCTCTATGTTTATCGTGCCGCGTTCTGGCGCGATCCGTGGAGCGTGTTCGATTTCCTGGTCGTCACCATCGCCTTGATTCCGGCCAGTGGCCCGTTTGCAGTCCTGCGCGCGCTGCGCGTATTGCGGGTGCTGCGCCTATTGACCATGGTGCCCTCAATGCGCAGGGTCGTCGGTGCCTTGCTGGCCGCTATTCCCGGTCTAGGCTCGATCGCGCTGGTGCTGCTCATCATCTATTACGTCTTCGCCGTCATCGCGACCAATCTCTTCGCCGCCACTTATCCCGAATGGTTCGGCAGCATCGGCCGCTCGCTTTACACCCTGTTCCAGGTGATGACCCTGGAAAGCTGGTCGATGGGCATTGCCCGGCCGGTCATGGAGAATTTCCCGTATGCCTGGATATTCTTCGTGCTGTTCATTCTGGTCGCGACGTTCACCATGCTCAACCTTTTCATCGCCATCATCGTCAATGCCATGCAAAGCTACAGCGATGAAGAGCGCTCGGTGGTGACGGAGGCATCTGACCAGGCGCGGGCGCACATCGAAGCCGAAATGCACGCCGAGTTCCGCGCGATGCGCGAGGAAATGCGCTGGCTGCGCGAGGAGATCAGCGGCTTGCGGAAGAGCGATGCCAGGGGTGGCGTTGATGCGTAATGCGTCTGGCGCCTATCGCAGCAAGCGTGTGGTAGCTTTCCGATGACGCAGTCGGGTGGTTGTCCAGACCACCCATTTTGATTCAACCATGACGATCAACGGAGGCTCGGCATGAACCCTGTCTGGCTGTCCCACTACCCTCCCGGTGTGCCGGCGGAGGTCGATGTTCGCCGTTACACCTCGCTCGTCGATCTGTTCGCGCAAAGTTGCCAAAAGTTCAGCGACCGGCCCGCCTTCACCAGCATGGGCGCGACGTTGAGCTATGCGGAAACCGACCGGCTGTCACGCAATTTTGCCGCGTATCTGCAAGGACTCGGCCTTCAGCCCGGTGACCGGGTGGCGATCATGCTGCCCAACTTGCTGCAATACCCGGTGGCGCTGTTCGGCGCTCTGCGCGCCGGACTGGTCGTGGTTAACGTCAACCCGCTCTACACCGCACGCGAGCTGAAACAGCAACTGGCCGACGCGGGGGCGGTGGCCATCGTCGTGCTGGAGAACTTCGCCCATGTGCTGGAAGAAATCGTCGGCGAGACGGCGGTGCGCCACATCGTCACGACCGAGATCGGCGACCTGTTGCCGCCACTGAAACGCGGCCTCGTCAATTTCGTCGTCAAACACGTCAAGCACATGGTGCCGCGCTGGAGCCTGCCCGGCGCGATGGCCTTTCGCGCTGCGCTAAAAGTCGGCGGTGGCGGGACGGCACCGATTTTCAGCACGGCGGTGCCGCTCGGCCCCGACGACATCGCCTGCCTGCAATACACCGGCGGCACCACCGGCGTGGCCAAGGGCGCCATCCTCACCCATGGCAATCTGGTGGCGAATGTTGAACAGACCTCGGCGTGGATCGGCATGAAGTTCAAGGAGGGCGAGGAGGTCATCGTCACGCCGCTGCCGCTTTATCACATCTTCGCGCTGACCGCGAACCTGCTCACCTTCGTGCGCTGGGGCGCCAACAACGTGCTGATTGCCAATCCGCGCGACGTGCCGGCGTTTATCAAGACACTGCGCACCACCCGCTTTACCGCCATTACCGGCGTCACCACGCTCTATCGCCTGCTGCTTGATACGCCGGCGTTTGAGCAGGTGAAGCAGGCCAACGGTGATGCCTTGAAAGTGGCGGTGGCGGGCGGCATGGCGCTGCACCCGGCGGTGGCGGAACGCTGGCAGGCACTGATGGGCGTGCCGCTGATCGAGGGTTACGGACTGACCGAGGCTGCCCCCATCGTTTGCGCCAACCCGATGAACATCACCGGCTTCACCGGTGCCATCGGCCTGCCGCTGCCGTCCACCGAGGCGATGCTGCGCGGCGAGGACGGCAAGGAGATAGTGACGCCGGGCGAGCCGGGCGAACTGTGTGTACGCGGCCCGCAGGTCATGCGCGGCTACTGGAACGCACCGGCGGAGACTGCGCGCGTGCTGGATGCCGACGGCTGGCTGTCGACCGGCGACATCGTTAGCGCAGATGCACGCGGGTATTTCACGTTTGTCGACCGCAAGAAAGATGTGATTGTCGTTTCCGGCTTCAAGGCCTGGCCGGGCGAGGTGGAGGACGTGCTGCTCGGGATACCCGGCGTCAAGGAAGCCGGCGTCGCCGGGATGCCCGACGAGAAGAGCGGCGAGGTGGTCTGGGCCTGGGTGGTGAGAAGCGATCCCGCGCTGACCGAGCAACAGATCATCGACGCCTGCCATGCCCAGCTCGCCCGCTACAAAACGCC
The DNA here is from genome assembly GCA_030681195.1 of Rhodocyclaceae bacterium. Taxonomy (GTDB): domain Bacteria; phylum Pseudomonadota; class Gammaproteobacteria; order Burkholderiales; family Rhodocyclaceae; genus Sulfuricystis. The sequence goes on along the minus strand of JAUXXJ010000004.1, from coordinate 168,853 downwards.
GCACAAAGTGATTTTCCGCGACGCGCTGCCCAAGTCGCCGATCGGCAAGATATTGCGCCGTAAGCTGAAGGAGGAGGGCGCTTGAGCGCGCTGCGGCGGCACTCCGCCTTGCTTCTGGACGCATTTTTCGCGCAGGTTTACCGGAGACGGAAATGAGTTCGAGGGGGGCGGATACTGATCGGCTGCTGGCCATCGTGCGCGCGCTGGCGCAGGAGCTGAAGCCCGCTGGGCGCGACTTCTCCGCCTTCGGTGGCGAGCGCCATCTGGAGCGCGACTTCGGTCTCGACAGTCTGGCGCGCGTCGAGTTGTTTGCCCGCATCGAGCGCGAGCTGGGCGTGCGGCTGGGCGAGGCGGCCTTCGCCGCCGAAACGCCCGCCGACCTGCTTACGCTGATCGGTGTCGCGCCGCAGCCGCTGGTTCCGGTGACAGCCGCCGTACCCGCTTCGGGGCATTTCATCTCACCAACGCCGACTTTTGCAGACTACGTGCCGCCGCCGGACACGCTGGCCACCCTGACCGAGGTGCTCGACTGGCATGTCCGCCACCAGCCCGAGCGTCGTCACATCATCCTGCTTGGCGAGGAGGGGCAAGACGAGCCGGTCAGCTACGCTCGTCTGGCCGCTGCCGCCAAGGAAGTCGCCGCCGGCCTGCTGGCGCGCGGTGTGCCGCCGGGCAGCCGCATCGCCCTGATGTTGCCCACCGGGCTGGATTTCTTCGCCGCGTTTTATGGGGCGCTGTATGCCAGCTGCGTGCCGGTGCCGCTCTATCCGCCGGCCCGGCCTGCACAACTGGAAGAGCATCTGCGCCGTATCGCCGGCATCCTCGCTAACGCCGGGGCCCGCTGGTTCATCACTGATCCGCGCGCGCGGCTGTTTGCCGAGGCCTTGTCCGGCCAGTGTCCAGCCTTGGCCGGCATCGTCACGGTAACCGAGTTGTGTCAGCCCGGCGCCGTGCCGCCCCTGCCGACACGCACGGCCGACGACCTCGCCTTTATCCAGTACACCTCGGGTAGCACCGGCGACCCGAAAGGCGTTGCGCTCACCCACGCCAACCTGCTCGCCAACATCCGCGCCATGCGTCAGGCGGCACGGGCGACGCCCACCGACGTATTCGTTTCCTGGCTGCCGCTGTATCACGACATGGGGTTGATCGGCGCCGGGCTGGGCAGCATGGTGATCGGCTTCCCCTTGGTACTGATGTCGCCGCTGGCGTTTCTCGCCCGCCCGGCAAGCTGGCTGGAAGCAATCTCGCGCCAGCGCGGCACACTCTCGGCGGCGCCCAACTTCGCCTACGAGATCTGCGCCAACAAGCTCACCGACAGCGAACTGGCGGGGTTGGACCTGTCCTGCTGGCGCATGGCCTGCAACGGCGCTGAAGCGGTTAGTCCGCTGACGCTGGAACGCTTCGCCGCGCGGCTCGCGCCTTACGGGCTGCGCCGCGAAGCAATGATGCCGGTGTATGGCTTGGCGGAATGCTCGGTGGGGCTGGCCTTCCCGCCACCGGGACGCGGCCCGCGCATCGACCGGGTGGCACGCCGAGCGCTGGTGGACGAGGGGCTGGCGCTGCCCGTCGCTGACGATCAGGTTGACGCCAAGTCTGTGCCCGGCTGTGGCCATGCCCTGCCCGGTCATGCGCTGCGCATTGTCGATGCCGCCGGTCGCGCACTGCCCGAACGGCAGGTCGGCCGCATCCAGTTCCGTGGGCCGTCGGCGACCGCCGGCTATTTTGAAAACCCCGCCGCGACGGCGAAGCTGTTTGACGGGGACTGGCTTAACACCGGCGACCTCGGCTATCTCGCCGACGGCGAACTGTTCATCACCGGCCGCGAGAAGGACATCATCATCCGTGGCGGCCACAACATCCACCCGCAGGAACTCGAAGAGGCGGTCGGCCGTATCGTCGGCGTGCGCGCCGGCAACGTTGCGGCATTTGCCGCCACCGATCCGCGCGCCGGCACCGAGCGTCTGGTGGTGCTCGCCGAAACGCGCGCAGCGGCAGAGGCGCACGCGGCCATCCGTGCGCAGGTCGAGCGGCTCGCCATTGAGCTCACCGGCCTGCCGGCGGATGACGTGGTGCTCGCACCGCCCGGCACGGTGCTGAAGACCTCCAGCGGCAAGATTCGTCGCGCCGCCTGCCGTGCCGCTTACGAACGCGGCGAACTCTTGCGCCGTCCGCGCTCGGCACGCCAGCAGGCGCTCGGCCTTGCGTTCGACGCGGCCCGTGTCCGCCTGCGCAGTGCGCTGCGCGCGCTTGCCGGCAGGCTCTGGAGCGGCTGGGCGTGGACGGTCTTCGCCCTGCTGGCCCCGCCATTCTGGCTACTGATCGCCCTGGCGCCGACGCTCGCATTGCGTCGCATGGCGGCTCGCGCCGGCGCACGCCTGACGCTGGCGGCGGGCGGCATTCTGCCGCGCGTCACGGGGCTGGAGAATCTGCCGGCCAGCGGCCCTGCGGTGATCGTCGCCAACCACGCCAGCTATCTCGATGGCATGGTGCTCGCCGCCGCGCTGCCGGCCCGCTTTGCGTTTGTCGCGAAGCAGGAACTGCTCGCCCATCCGCTGTCGGCGACACCGCTCAAACGTCTCGGCGCGGCGTTCGTCGAGCGCTTCGATGCGGCACGCGGCGCGGCAGATTCGCAAGCGCTCGAAGCGCGTCTGGCCGGCGGTGATGAAATGGTGTTCTTCCCCGAGGGCACCTTCCGCGACCTGCCGGGTCTGCTGCCCTTCCGCATGGGCGCCTTCCTGGCCGCTGCCCGTGCGGGCGTGCCGGTCGTCCCGGTAACGCTGACCGGCACGCGCGCGCTGCTGCCCGGCGACTGCCGCTGGCCGCGCCACAGTCCGCTGACGGTGACGATTCATCCACCCCTGCAGCCCATCGGCGACGACTGGGCGGCGGCGCTGGCGCTGCGCGATGCCGCGCGGGCGACCATGCTCGGGCGCTTGGGCGAACCGGATACTGTGTGAGTTTGCCCACCTCTTGCCCGAGCACAAAATGCGTATCATTGCAGCCTTGCAAGACAAGGAGCATGTTGTGGCGGTGGTTTTGATGGTGGTGTCCGGGGTGCCAAGGAGTCAATGTTGATGAGCAATGCGTTTGTAGCATCGCCTGTTCTAGGATTTGTCCGCGCTCGCTGGCAGGGCGATATCTCGCTGCGCAGGCTCTTCTGGTGGGACACCCTGGCGGTTGCGACCCTGATCAACGCCGGTGTCGCGATGTTCGCGATGATTCTGCTCGCCAAGGGCATGGCCGATGGCGGCGGGTGGTTCCTGCTGCACCTGATGCTGCTGCCCTACAACCTTTTCCTGGTGGTGGCGGTATGGCGCCACGAACAATCCGAAAATACCTTGCGTCTGGCCACCCTGGGCTGGCTGGGATTGACCCTGGTTGCCTGAACCGAAGTCTTACGCTGCGGCGGTGAGGAGCATCACCGCAATCAGGCCGCCCAAGCCAATGCGATACCAGGCGAAAACGCTCAAGGTGTGCGTGGCAATGAAGCGGATCAGCGCTTTGACGACCACCAGAGCAGTGACAAACGCGGCAGTAAATCCCACACTGATGGCCAGGAGTTCATTGGCATTCAGCAGGTGCTGATGCTTCCAGGCATCGTAGGTCGCCGCGCCGAGCATGGTCGGCATCGCCAGAAAAAACGAGAACTCCGTGGCGGTCTGGCGCGAGAGTCCCGTGAGCATGCCGCCAATGATGGTCGCCCCTGAGCGCGAGGTGCCGGGAATCATGGCGACACATTGCGCGAAGCCAATGGCGAGCCCATGACGCCAGGTCATTTGATCCATGGTCTGGATGCGCGGTGGCGTGGTGCGCCGTTCCACCAGCAAGATGATGATGCCGCCAATGATCAGCGCAGCAGACACCACAGCCGGATCGAACAAATAGCGTTTGATCGGACCGATGAAGAGTGCGCCAATCACAGCGGCGGGCAGGAAGGCGACCAGCACAACGGCGGCGAAGCGCCGGCTGTCGGCATCTCCCTTGGATACGCCGATGACGAGCTGACGAATGCGCTCGCGGTAGATCCACATCACCGCCAGAATGGCGCCAAACTGAATCACCACCTCGAACACCCGGGCTTCGCCCGAGGCAAAATCGATCCAGCCGCCAATCAGGATCAAATGTCCCGTGCTGGATATTGGCAGGAACTCGGTCAGCCCCTCGATAACCCCGAGAAACAGGGCTTTTAGCAGATGCAGGTTATCCATTGTCGGTCGGTGAGGTGTTGTGGTTCGACCCTGATACTACTGCGGGAAGTTCGATTGCATCGGGAAGCTTCATCGCCAACACCTTGTCGACGCGCTTGCCATCGAGATCGACCACTTCCAGTTCCCAGCCTTCCCAAGCCGTCTTGTCGCCGGTTTGCGGCAGACGGCCGAGCAGCCACATGACCAGCCCGCTGAGGGTGTGGTAACGGCTCTTGTCTTCCTCGGGGACGGATTTCCAACCGAGTTTATCCTTGAGTTCGGGGATCGGGATGAGGCCATCCAGCAGCCAGGAGCCATCCTCGCGCTGCACGGCCCAGGCATCTTCCTGATTGCGCGGCTGGAACTCGCCGGTCACCGCTTCCAGCACATCCTGCAAGGTCACCAGGCCCTGAACCTCGCCATACTCATCGACGACGAGCACCATCTGCACCCCGGAGGCACGGAAATGACCCAGCAGATCCATGCCGTTCAGCGTTTCGGGGACGAAAACGGCGTGCTGGAGTTGTGCAGCAAGATCCGTGTGATTGCCCTTCAGTTTCTGGTTGAGCAGTTGCTTGGCATTGACGATGCCCAGCACGTCATGCAGCCCACCACGGCAGACCGGGAAACGCGAGTGATCGGAAGCAGCGATCCATTGCATGTTCTCCTCAATGGAGCGGTCGACATCGAGATAAACAATGTCGGCGCGCGGAATCATCAATGAGCCAATCTGCCGGTCATCCAGCCGGAACACATTGCGCACCATCTCGCGTTCCTGATCCTCGATAACGCCCGCTTCCGAGCCTTCGTCAATCATGGCGTGGATTTCTTCTTCGGTGACGCTTTGGCCGGGCTGCTCACGCTGGCCAAGGAGCTTCAAAATCGCGTCGGTTGAGAACGAAAGCAATTTGACGAAGGGGCGGGTGAACAGGGAAAGAAATTGCATCGGCCGTGCAACCAGTCGGGCAATGCCTTCCGGATTGAACTGGCCGATGCGCTTGGGCACCAGTTCGCCGATCACGATTGAAATGTAAGTAATGACAAGCACGACCAAGGCGGTCGCGGCGATGCTGCTGGTTTCCTTCTCCAGACCAAGTTCATGCATCCAGAGGGCGAAAGGTTCGGCCAGCACCGCCTCGCCGACGATACCGTTGAGGATGCCAATCGAGGTGATGCCAATCTGAATGGTCGACAAGAACCGCGTCGGTTCGTCGTGCAGCTTGATCGCCACAGCGGCGGCGCCATCACCATCTTCCGCCAGCCGAGCGAGCCGGGCGCGACGGGCGGTGACGAGGGCAATTTCCGACATGGCAAACAAGCCATTCAGGACAACAAGGCTAATCAAAAAAAGGATTTCCATGGGGTGAACTCAGTTGAGAGAAAACGATAGCCGAGACAATCCGCGCCGAAATCTGCTGGAGATTGGCGGGGCGGAGGGCTTGTCAGGCAGGGGGTGTGCTGGCGAAAGGTCGCGCGTCAGCGGAGGATGAACAGTCGACGCTAAATGAGTTAAATCCCAAGGGCGGGATTCATGAGGCGCTGCATCATCAGGGGGAGGGGAACTACACATTGCGGTGTCGGAAACGTGGCGCAGGAAAAAGTCGGCGTTGGCGAGACGGCACCTCGATTACAAATGCGCTTCCTGGTAGTCGAGGATTTCTTCGATGCCGGTTTTGCTCATGACGCTTTCTCGATAACTTCCCAATGGCCGGCCTTGTCGGAGCCGACGCGCATAAGCCGGCCCTGTTCACGAAGTGTTTTGAGATGGCGTTCCACGGTTCTCGTGGTCTTGTTCAGCTGGGTCGCTAACTCCCGGGCGGACAACTGGGGCTGCCGTACCAGCAACTCCAGAATCCTGTCGCTTACACCGACATTTACACCGACATTTGCACCGACATCGGTGACTGTCTCCGTCGCGACGTCAATGTACTTGTACAGCGAATTTGCTATGGCATCGAGCATGAAACTGATGAACGGACGGCAATCCACCGCGCCAGCATGTGAATCTTGCAGCGCCTTGTAGTACAGCGCCTGATTGTGATGCACCAAGGTTTCGATCGGCATCCAGGCGAACAACGGATTCCACTGGGAAAGAATCAGCGACTGCCACAGCCGCCCGATTCTGCCGTTGCCGTCACGGAAAGGATGGATGTATTCCAGTAGGTAATGGACGGCGGAACTCTTGATGAGCGGGTGCGCTGCGCTGGTCTTCCCCCAATCCAGCAACTGCCCGACGAGGGTGGGAACCTGTGCCGTCGGCGCGCCCCGGTGCAGCAACACGCCTTCGCTGCTCACCACAGCCACACCGCCCGAACGGAACTGTCCCGATTCGCCGATGAGCGTATCGGTCAGGTGCGCGTGCGCCCGCAGCAAGTCGGCTGCCGACCAAGGGTCATAGCCAGGCAACTCGTTGTAAGCATGCCAGGCGTTCTGCACCTCTTTGATGTCCTTGGGTGGCCCCCAGACCGGTTTGCCGTTGATGACATCGGTCACCTGGCCCAAGGTGAGTTGGTTGCCTTCAATGGCGGTGGAAGCGTGCACCGAGAGAATGCGGTTGAGCTTGCGCAGGTGCAGCACATCGCCCGACTGCTCCTCGCTGATCTTGACGCGCTCCAGCAGGGCATGAATACCCCCGATCTTTTCGTGCCACCGGGGGTCTTCCGTATAGAACTTCTCAAGCGGCAGGAAAAGTGCCTCACTCACTGGCGCGATCCTCGCTCAAGCCGGTTTTCATGCAATTCATGCGCATCGAGAAACCAATTTCGCGCCCGATGGGCGTGGAATTCCGGCACACCGATCCTGGTAGGCCAAGTAGAACTTCCTGAAATACTGGAGCGTCGTGGGCGAAAAGCCATTCCCGTACCGTTGCGTCAAGCCCGCTGAAAGCACGTCGACGACCTGCTTGCCATACTCCGCCCGCTCCTCGCCGCCCTGCAATTCCTCGACAATCTCGCGCCCGATCAACCAGTAGGCCAGCACCATATTGGTGTTCACCGCCCGGACGACATTGCCCCGCGCCTGCTCAAGGATGGACACAACGCGCCCGAAGAGCGCGTCCGGCTTGGGCTCGGGGGTGAATGCCTCTCCGTGATCGGCGACGCGTTTTTTAGACTTGATCATAGGCAAAAAGCTTCAGGCGATAACTCGAAAGTATCGCGTCATTATGCCTGACACCGTCGAGATGCCCGATGCACTTTGAGTGTCAGCTAACCGGTCCATTTCCGGAGTGACGGCAGGCCGCTTTCAGCCCGCAAAAAGTCGGCGTTGGCGAGACGGCACCCTGCTTACAAATGCGCTTCCTGATAATCGAGGATTTCTTCGAGGTGGTGCAGCACTTCATCGCTGATCTCGTTCTCGCGCCAGAGGCGGATCAGTTCCTGGCGTTCGGCCTTGATGGCGGCGTGGCGCAGGCGGTTTTCGAGGGCGCTGCCGGCCCGCTTTGCGTTTGTCGCGAAGCAGGAACTGCTCGCCCATCCGCTCTCAGCGACACCGCTCAAACGTCTCGACGCGGCTTTTGTGGAACGCTTCGACGCCGCGCGTAGTGCGGCGGATTCGCAAGCCCTCGAAGCACGTCTCTCCAGCGGCGACGCGCTGGTGTTCTTCCCCGAGGGCACCTTCCGCGATCTGCCGGGTTTGCTGCCTTTCCGCATGGGCGCCTTTTTGGCGGCTGCGCGGGCCGGCGTGCCCGTCGTGCCGGTGACGCTTGCCGGGACGCGCGCCCTGCTGCCCGGCGACTGCCGCTGGCCGCGTCACAGTCCACTGACGGTAACGGTTCACCCAGCCTTGCGGCCCGCCGGCGCCGACTGGGCGGCGGCACTGGCCCTGCGTGATGCCGCGCGGGCGCGCATCCTCGCGCACCTCGGCGAACCGGACGCTGCGTGATGGCCGTCAGGACATTGCAAATTCCACTGCCTTGGTCTTGGCCTTTTCCATCTTGCGTTCGCCCTGGATGGTCAGCACACCATGTTCAACGGTGACCTCGACATCCTCCGTCTTCACCTCGATTCATAGCAGAAGCGAGAGTTCGCAACCCTACGGTGCTAGAGTCGGGGAAATTCTGACCGGGAGTATTCATGAACGAGCGGATTAGCAACTTGCTGAGCCAGATGGCCACCCTGGAAGAAGAGTTGCGCACGGAGATTCAGCAGCACGAAGCCAGTCTGCTGTACAAGATCAAGGACAGGCGCGTCGAGTTCGAGCAGTCCATCAGGGACGCGCACCGCCGGCTCAAGACAGGGTTTTTCCACTGGCTGGTCACCTACCGTCCGCAGAACCTGATTACCGGGCCGATCATCTACGGCATGATCATTCCACTGGTTATTCTCGATTGCTTCGTCACCGTTTATCAGGCAACGTGTTTCCCGATCTACCGCGTTGCGAAGGTGCGGCGTGGCGATTACATCGTGTTCGACCGGCAGCAGCTCGAATACCTCAACTTCATCGAGAAGTTCCACTGTACCTATTGTGCGTACGGGGCCGGGCTGATTGCCTATGTCGGCGAAATCGTGGCGCGCACCGAGCAGTACTTTTGCCCGATCAAGCATGCGCGCAAAGCGCTCGGCACCCATCGGCGCTACGCCAACTTTCTGGACTATGGGGAGGCGGATGACTATGAAGCCAAGCTTGAAAAGTTCCGTGTCGCGCTTGCCAAGCGCAACTGAATTCCTCATGACAGCCACGGATTTGCAGCATTCCCGTCGCAGTTTGCGGCGCTGAAGACAAAAGTACGACAGGTACGACCTAAAACAGGTTCTTCTCTCCGGCGTCGGCCGATCGGGAAGTGCGCGTTTGCCGCTGTGATGCGCCGAGGCGCTCGAATTTGTGGATAGGTATTGGATGGAGGCCATGTTGTCGTCTCCTGTTGATGGGGCGATAGCGCACTAAGCATAAAAGTCGGCGCTGGCGGGACGGTTGGGGTCGGCCTGCAAGAGACAGTCGCCTCTAATTCATAAATGAGTGGGCGCGGAAGACTCAGGATAGATGGATGCCAATTAGCTGCTTCGGTCCCTACTGCGGTCATTCAGGTTAAACCTGCTCGTTGCTACCCCTCACGCCGACTCAACGCGCGCAGCAAGATCGCAAACAACGCCTCGGGGATGAAGGGCTTGGTCAGGAAGTCGTTCATGCCTGCCGCCAGGCACTGCGCCTTGTCCTCGGCAAAGGCATTGGCGGTCATGGCGATGATCGGGATGTCCTGATAGCCGGGAAGCTGACGGATCTGCCGCGTTGCCTCCACGCCGTTCAGTTTCGGCATCTGCATATCCATGAAGATGGCCGCGTAGCGAGTCTTCCGCGCCATGGCGACAGCCTCCTCGCCATCCTCTGCCGTGTCGATGAGCAGATTGAGTTCTTCAAGTTGTATCAAGGTGACTTCCCGGTTGATCGGCTCGTCATCGACCAGCAGGATGCGCTGACCGACGTAGCGTTGCCGCAGTTCGGCTTCGGCATCGACATCCGTTGTCGTCGGTGCGGCCGCCACCTCGCCGCCCTTCTTTAGCTTCACGGTAAACCAGAAGGTGCTGCCGACGCCTGCCGTGCTGTCAGCGCCGACTTTCCCGCCCATCAGATCGACCAGGCGCCGGGTGATCGCCAAGCCGAGGCCGGTGCCACCGTACTTGCGGGTCATTGAATTGTCGGCCTGCTCGAAGACGCTGAAGAGCCGCGACATGGTTTCGGGGGGGATGCCGATGCCGGTATCCTGCACCTCGAAGCGCAGCATGACCGATGCGGCGGTTTCCTCCTGCAGGATCGCACGCAGCGTTACCGTGCCCGTTTCGGTGAACTTGACGGCGTTGGTGGCGTAGTTGAGCAGGGCTTGTTGCAGCCGCGTCGGGTCGCCCACCAGGTTGGGCGGTAGATTCCCGGTTTCGATCAGCAGGTGAAGACCCTTGGCTTTGACGCGCTCGGCAAGGATGGAGCTGACATTGGCCAGCAGGCTGCCGACGACCACCGGGGCTTCTTCCAGGGTCAACTTGCCGGCTTCAATCTTCGAGATGTCGAGAATGTTGTTGATGACCGACAGCAGGTGCTGGGCCGAGGCGTCGATGGTATCGAGGCGTATTGCCTGCTGCGGTGTCACGCCTTCGCGGCGCAGGATGTTGGCCATGCCGATGATGCCGTTCATCGGCGTGCGAATTTCATGGCTCATGTTGGCGAGGAAGAAACTCTTGGCGCGATTGGCGGATTCCGCCGCGTCACGCGCAGCCTGCAGTTCCCAGGTGCGAACCTGCACGGTGTCTTCAAGCTGCTCCTTGTGCTGCCGCAGCTGATCCTGGGCGGCTGCCCGTTCGAGGATCTCGGCCTGCAGTTCAGCGTGATAGACCTTCAGGTCCTGACGCATGGTGGCAAAGCTTTGCACCATGGCGCCAATTTCGTCGCCGCCTACGGCGGGCAAATCCGTATCAAAGTTGCGCCGGGCCAATTCCTTGGCCGCATCCGCCAGACGTATCGCCGGACGGATTACCGCCAGCTCGAGAATCAGCCCGGTGGTCAGCGCCAGCAGGAGCAGTATGCCCAGTTGCAGGACGAACAAGGCCTGGTGACGCGCCTGATCATGGGCAAGAAAGTCCGCCAGGTTGACCGTTGTACTCAGGGTGCCGAGTTCGAGGCCCAAGTAACCGATCCGCCGTTCGATGACCTTGAGGGCGGCTTGCGGGGCAGGCGATTCAGCCGGGCTCACCTCAAGTGGATAAAGCTGCTGCCCCTTGCCATTGACCAAGCGCAGTCGAGTCCACTCCGGATTCTTTTCCTGCAAGGCCTGCAGATCCTCGTGGATCGTCGATAACTCCTGTCCGAGAAGGTGCGGGATCAGGCTTTCGGCCACGCTGTCGAGATGGCGCTCGATCAGGTGCACATGGTCCGCCTTGGCGACGCGAAGCGATTCGGGTATCCAGACCCTGTAAAGGTAGGCCCCGGCCAGAACGCTGACGAGGATGAGCGGCAGGAGCAGCTTTTGTCGCAAGCCCATGGCAAGCACTGCCTAGTCCCCCCAGTAGGCGTCCAGACCCCATGCGCGCATCGGCAGGTAGTCCTTGATTGTGGTCGGTATGGCTTCCGTTATCGGCACCTTGGCGAGTAGCGCTCGCCCCGCCTCGGTCGCGGCCAGATCGAGAAAGGCTCGCTGGATCTTGCTGCGGTCGGCGGCCGGGATACGCGGATGGGCCGCCACCGGATGTGAGGGCATCTCGCGGGTGGTGTAGAGAACCCGCAGTTGATCCTGGAGTTTCTGGGCCTGTTCATTAAAGGTCTTTTCGACACCCCCTCCCGCAGGTACTAGCCCGGTGGCGACATTCAGGTAAACAGAAGTGTGCGTTTTAACGTTGAGCGGGGTCATCTTGACTTGGAAAAGATGCTCCAGATCCGCCCGAATCAGCAGGCTGGCGCCGACGGCATTGAAGGATGGGATGGCCAGCGTCTGGCCATTTAATTCGGCCACATTCTTGACCGGACTGTCCTTGCGCACGACCAGGATGCCACGCAGGGGTTCCTTGTCGCGAACCAGCGGAACATAACCCTGGCGCGATGATTCACGCAGGATGTGATACGGATTGGCATAGACAATGTCGAAGTTGCCTTTGGCCAGTTCGCGTTCAAACTCGGGAACCGTGAGTGTGGCAACCAGATTGAGCGTCAGGCCACTGCGCTTCGAGAGTTCTTCGACGATGGGCTTCCAGATCACGAAGAGCTTGCGTTGCTCATATTGGGGCACAACGCCGAAGGTGTAAGCGTCTGCTGCCTGGGCGATCGAACCGGGACCGAATGCCGCGATACAAACCAGCAGCGTGGCGAACGTCCCAAGAGAAGGAAGGATAGACATTTGAACGGCCCAATCTCAAGTGCTAACCCACGTAGCATACCAGCCAATGTTTTTCGCCGTCATATTTCCGAAAGTGATGAGTTTCGCCACACTCACAGGCGCAACGACAGGTAGAGGCCGATGCTTTCTCCATGTTCGTTCCGGATCGGATACTTGCGGTTGTCTACCCCGTTCTCAAGCTTCACAGCGCTTTGACTCTCGCCCGTGCGGCCTGCTTCAAACAGCCTGTGCGATCTCATTTTCCCTCCGTTCGGTTACCGTCGCGAGCACCGCCATTTCGTCGACGGACAGCACACGGTCGATTTGCAGGATGATGACGAACTTGTCCTTGCCGAGTTCGCGTGCGATGTTGCGAGTCGCGGTGTGAATCCGATCGAAGGTTTCACCAATCTTCACCATGCGCATTTGCAACGCTGCGTCACGAATGCTCTCGACCAGATGAGAAACGACTGAATTGGCCTCGGCGAGCGCGGATTGACCGCTGCGATGTGCCAGCAAGTTGGCCGAGGCGCTCGCAATCACCAGTTCGCCAACCAGATCGATCAAGTAGCTGAGCTTGTCGGCCTGACTTTCTACTGTATCCACTGCATCGCGGACAACTGGCGCCAACATCGCGCCTGATTGACGATTGTCCGTTTGTAGCAAATTGCCTGAGTCGCTAATCTCGTCCATTGTTTTTACTCTCCTCGTACTGGGCCAGCATACCGCTAGGCGCGACGCAGCCATTCAGCCACGGATTTGCAGCATTCCCGTCTCAGTTCGCAAGTCCGAAAACAAAAATACGACTGGTCCGTTCTGAAACAGGTTTTTCTCTCCGTCGTCGAATGATCGGGAAATGCGCGTTCGGCGCCGTGATGCGCCGAGGCGCTCGAATTCGCGGGTGACTGGGCAAGACATTGGGTGTGGGCCATGTTGTCATCTCCTGTTGATGTGTCGATAGCGCGCCAAGCATAAAAGTCGGCGCTGGCGGGACGGCAATACGCAGCGATCACGCGGTTGAATAACTGTAAAAGCAATCGGCTGCCACCGAGGCCTGTCCCCAGCGACTTGTCGTCGGTCGGGTGGCGATCAGGGTGGGAATGTCCTCCATCTCCAGTTCCACAATGCCCAAACCGAGCGCACTGGTTTGCATCAGACACGCAGCATCGCGCGTGGAGAACGGTCCCAAATAGCGTACCGCTGCGCAAAAGCGCGTCAGCGCGGCACCTTCCGGCCACAGCGCGAGGTAATAGCCGGACGCTAGTGGCTGCCCGTCCTCGGTTTCGTAGCGACAGGCCCGCTGGCGTGCGTTGACCAGAAAACCCTGCGACGCGACGCGCACCACTTCGCACCATTTCATTTTCGCCGGACGTTGACGCTCCCGGCGGACAGTCTGTTTGTTCTGCACGTGAGTCTCCTCTCCTGCTTTCGTTTGGTGAACCGGACGTTGCCGAAGTTTCAATGAATATTGAATATCCGGTGAAAGTTTGCCATCGCCAGGACTTTCATCACTTCGGGCTGGCAGCGGATGATGGTGATGGTGAGCGCTGCTGCTTCTGCGCGCTGACGCAGCAACAGCAGGCCGCCAAGTGCCGAGCTGTCGATGTAATGCACGTTGCCGAAGTCGATTTCGATCTCTGTGATATCGGTGCTGTCGAAGGCGCCGTTGTAGGCCTCGCGAAAGTGGGGCATCGCCAGCGTGTCGAAGTTGTGGGGCAGACCAATTCTGGCCTTGCCATCGTTGTGTTGAACGGGGATTTGCATGTCATTCTCCTTTTTCGTTGCTTGCGTTTTGTTCAAAATAGTTCTGCCTTGGCCGCATTGAAGAATGCCGGCGCACCGCCATTCGCACCGCGCGTGGCGTAGCTGCCGTGTGCGCTTTCGCGTGCCACGAAATCGGCCAGGATGCTCTTGATGGCCTGCCCGCCGAGCTTGATGGTGCCTTCCTCGACCGCCAGATTCGCGCCGATCTCGGCCAGCACGGCGGCCTTCTCGTTCAGCGCGACGTCGAGGCGCTCGACCATCTGGCGCACGATGTCCTGATACTGGACGCTCATCATCATGTCGTTGATCTGGGCGACCAATTGCGCATTGATCTCTGCCCCTTCGGCAAGGCGCTTATGTAGCGCTCTACCGCGCGCTTCCAGATCTACCTGCATGGCGCTGATCACTTCCGCCAGATGCAGGGCCTGGGCCAGATCCTGATTGAGCGCCTCCTGCGCCTCCGCGCTGAATGCGACGGCAACGCCGGACTGCGCCTTTTCGATCCCGCCCCAGACCATGTCGGCCGCCTCCCTGGATCGATCGGCCAGCTTGCGTACTTCATCCGCCACGATGGCGAAACCGCGCCCCTGATCACCAGCACGCGCCGCCTCGATGGCCGCGTTCAGGGCCAGCAGGTTAGTTTGCTTGGCGATGTCCTTGATCACGGCGACCAGATTGCCGAGTTCGCCGACATTGTCGATGATGTGTTTGAACTGCTCGCGCTCGCGATTGATGCGTATCGGCAGCTGGCTGATGAAGCTCTTGATTTCGCCCACCGCCTGCGCGTCATCCGGTGCAGCGTTTCCGTCTTCGCGGGCTTGCCCGGTATCGGCCTGTAACAGGGCCACCAGCCGGCCGCTTTGCGCGTCGAGGGCATTGATGCGCTCCAGAATCTGCATCGCCGAGCTTTCCGTATAGCTGACGATTTCGCGGTGCTGCTCGACAAACGAGGTATCGAGCGCCTGCGCTTCCTTCAGCGCATCGGCGGTTTGGCGGCACTTTTCGCGCAGCAACTCGCGCTCCATCTGCAGCAGGGAGAGATAGGCCAGACTGGAAAAGAAATTGGTTTCGACCCCGCCCCAGCTGCCGACACGCAAGCGACTCAGCGCGAAGAACAATGCAATGCCGATGACCAGAACCGTCAGCACGGTCAGCGACGCCGCGAACCACAGTGGATCGACGCCCAGTTGCGCCGCCCAGGCCGGGCTGGTCTGCGCGATCAGCACGTGCGCCACGCCCATGCCGATGGCCAGACCGATAATCACCGCCTGGAAAAAACGCCGGATGTAGCTGAGTTGCTGGTAGGCCTGCTCGCTCCAGATACGTTCATTGTGGTCGATCGCCATGATGATGGTTCCCCCGCTTGTTGTACTTGCCGTCTCACCAGCACCGACTTTTAGTTGAGCCACTGCGGCTTGGCCGCTTCGTGGCGTACGCGCGCGCAGCGATCTTCCCCGTCGCCGCAGCCATCGTCGTGGAACGGGCAGTGGTCGTCCGGCCAGTTGTGCAGATGCTTGAGGAAATCCGCTTCGGCCATCGGTTTGCCGAATTTGTAGCCCTGCAGGGTACGGTAGCCCATGGTCTCGATGTGCCGGCATTCGCCGCAGGTCTCGACGCCTTCGACGACCATGTCCTTGTCCAGCCCGTCGGCCAGGTGCCAGACGGATTGGGCGATGGAGCTGTTGGCGCGGTTGGTATCAATACCGCGCACGAAGCTCTGGTCGAGCTTGAAGGTATTGATCGGCAGATGAGCGAGCGAACTCAGGTTCGAATAGCCGGTGCCAAAATCGTCAAGTGCCAGCGAGACGCCGAGAGCGCCGACCCGCTTCAAGGTTCGCGCCGAGCCCTTGGCGTCCTGAATGAACAGCGACTCGGTCACTTCGAGCTGGAGCCTGGATGGCGCGACGGCGCTCGCTTGCAAGGCGCTGCCGACCTCGGCATACAGATCGGAACGTGCCAGTTGCAAGGGCGAAACGTTCACCGCGACGTGGAATTCGGTCGGCAGATGCCCCTGCCAGCGCGCCAGCGCGGCGCAGGCTTCGTTCAGCACCCAGTTGCCGATCTTGGCGATCAGGTCACTGCGCTCGGCCACCGGGATGAACTCACCGGGCGGCACCAGGCCGCGCTGCGGATCGCGCCAGCGCACCAGCGCCTCCGCGCCCTCGATGCGCCAGTCCTCGAGGTTGATTTTTGGCTGGTAGTACAGCACCAGTTCGCCGTTGCGGATCGCGGCATCGAGGCGCGCTTCCATCTCCAGTTGCTTTTCCATCGCCAGATGCATTTCGGGCGAATAGAAACGATAGATGTTGCCGCCGGCCTGCTTGGCCAGCATCATCGCCCGATCTGCCTCGATGACGAGTTGGTCGAGCTGGCTCGCGTCATCCGGGTAGGTACTGATGCCGATACTTATTCCCACCTTGAAATTGTGACCAGCCACGGCAATCGGGTCTTCCATGGCGGTCAGCAGCTTGCCCGCGACAACCCCCGCATCGTGCTGCCGTCCGATCTCGGGTAACAGGCAGACGAACTCGTCGCCGATCCAGCGCGACAGCGTATCGCCGTCACGCAATACGCTGCCCAGCCGGCCAGCGACCTCGATGAGCACCAGATCGCCGATATCGTGCCCCAGGCTGTCGTTGATTGACTTGAAACGGTCGAGGTCGATGAACAGCACGCCGACGCAGTGCCCCAGGCGCTCGGCATGGCGTAGCGCCTGTTCGCCACGGTCGTTCAGTAGCGTCCGGTTGGCCAGATCGGTCAGCGGATCGTGCAGGGCCTTGTGCTGGATGCGCTCACGCGCCTGATCGATAGCGAGGGCATCCAGGAAGGTCAGCATGTAATGCGTGACGACACCCGCACCGTCGCGCAGCGCGCAGATTTCGGTGTATTCCTGTTGGAGCAAACCGTCCTTGTGTCGCAACCAGAGATCGCCGCTCCAGCGGCCCTCGGTGTTCAGCGCATGCCACATGCGCTGATAAAAAACCGGCGGTTCACGTTCCGTGCCCAACATGCGTGATGTCCGGCCGAAAACATCTGCCGCCGCATATCCGGTCAGCGCGGTGAATGAGGGGTTTACGTACAGGATGCGCTGCTCCGCGTCCGTCAGCATGATCCCGCGTGGACAGCCTTCGACGATGTGCCGGGCAGCATCGATCCCGGCTACATGCGGTTGCTCCATGGCTGCGGGCAGTTCGGCCTCGGCCTTGCCGCCGAGCGGTGCGCGAATCACGACGATGCTGATGTCGTCGTGTGCGCTATGCCCATGCGTGCCGATGCGCTCGACCAAGCGCTCGGCGAGCTTATTCGCTTCTCCTGACAGTGCCGCGCGCACCCCCGCTTCACCGAGGGCGGCACCGGCCGGCGCGCCCAGTTCGACCAGGCCGTCGGAATAGAGCAACAGACTGGCCTCCTCGCCGATTGCCAGGCGGTAGCGCTGCTCGACGACCTGTTGCATCGGCACGACGCCGAAGGGCAGCAGTTGCGATGAAAATGTCTCGATCAGACGGCCGTCGCGGGCCAGCAGCAGGGCCTCGGGCATGCCGGCATTGACGACCTCGATATCGCGCTGGGTAACGCGGACCAGCAGACCGCAGACGAAATAGTTGGCAAGATGCTGGCGCAGCAGTGCCGCATGGATGCGCGTGTAAATCTCGGGTAGCGACTGCCCCAGTTGCACCGCCTCGCGAAACAGCAGTGGGGTTTGCAAGGAGAAGATCGCCGAAGGCAGGCCGTGCCCCGCCGTATCGGCCAGCAGGCAGTACCAGCCCTTGCGCGGATGCTCGGCGGAGCAGAAAAAGTCCGCGCTGATCTGGCTGGCCGGCATCGACCAGTGCTGCACCTGACCATCGCACAGACTGTTGTTGCTGTCGCGGATGCTGTGCACCAGCTCCACCGATTCCTCGTATTCGCGCCGGCTGGTGGCAATTTCCGAAAGGGTATAGACCTTGGCGATGGCCGTTTCATTCTGTTCGTTGCGTGTGTTGCTGACTTCTTCTACGAGCATGATTCGTCCCCTTGTGAAATGCGCTTCGTGTTCGGCGCGCCCAGCATTTTCATCACTTGCTGTAGGGGAAAGATTAGTCAGGTAAACAGGTAATGCGAATACCCTTGTTACCCTAATTGGCGTAGTGTCATTCCATTAGTTTTGCCGCGTGTCTGGCGGCGGCGCTGCCCGCCGGATTCAGGGGGCGATCAGGCCCGTGCGGATGGCGTGGCGCGTTAGTTCGACGCCGCTGTGCAGATTGAGCTTGCGCATCAGGTTGCGGCGGTGCACGTCCACTGTGTTGGCCGAGATGTTCATCTGTTTGGCCGCCTCTTTTGCGGTTTTGCCCTCGGCGAGCAGTGTGGCAATTTGGCGTTCGCGCGTCGTCAAGGTGGTGTTTTCCGTCGGCAGGACGGCGGGCTTGTGCAGACTGCCCGCCAGCAAGCCCGCTGCCAGCGGGCACAGATAATTGAAGCCTGCCCGGATGCGCCGGATGCCCTGAACGAGCTCGGCGCCGGCCTCCGACTTGCTGATGTAGCCTTTTGCGCCGATTTCCAGCATCTGCTGGACGATGGCCGGTTCATTGTAGGTCGATAAGGCCAGTACCTTGATGTCCGGGTTCCGGGCCAGCAGTTGTTGGGTGGCCTCGATGCCCGACATGCCCGGCATCGACACGTCCATGATGACGATTTCCGGCTGCCATTCGGCGGCCATGCGCAAAGCCGTTTCACCGTCACCGGCTTCGGCGACGTGAATCTCGCTGTCCTTTTCCAGCACCATGCGCAGCGCCTCACGAATCATCGCGTGATCATCGACGAGCAGGATGCGGATCATGGTTGCGTGCACTCCTCGGTAAGTTTGTCGCAAGGCAGGGTCAGCGTCACGGTGGTTCCTTTGCCAGGCTGGCTGTCGATGCGCAGGGTGCCGCCCAGCGTCTGGATGCGCTCGTTGATCGAACGCAGCCCGTAGGACAGGCGACCTCGGGCGCTATGCAGGACCGGTGCCGGATCGAAGCCGCAGCCTGCGTCGCGCACTGCGCATAACGTCTGTCCTTCGTGACAGCGTATGGAAATGTCGGCCGATTTGACGCTGGCATGCTTGGCCACATTGATCAACAATTCCCGCAAGGAGCGGAACAGAAATGCCTGCGTTTCCTCGCGCAGCGGCATCTTGCATGTCTTGATGCTGGTACTTGCCTCGATTTCGTAAAGCCGCCGGATATCCTCGACCAGCCACTCGATGGCGGGCAGAAAGTCGAGCACATTGAGTACCGGCGGGTGCCACGCCTGCGTGATCTGGCGTACCGACTGGTGCGCTTCGTCGATCAGCTTGACGATGCTGTCGATGCGCTCCTGCTGTGTCTTTGACGTGGTTTTCAGGGCACTGAGCCTGATCTTGGCGGCGGCCAGCTGCTGGCCCAGATTGTCGTGCAGCTCTTGCGCCAGCAGCTGGCGCTCGCGCTCTTCCGTCATGGTCAGTTGCGCAGAAATCGAGCGCAGCTGATCGGTGCGCTCCCGCAGTTCCTCCTCCGCCCGTTTCTGCTCGGTAATGTCCGTATGAACACCAACCAGTGCGCTTATCTGGCCAGAGCTGTCTTTGCTGGCGTACGCACGGAGGAAGATGGTCAGATTTCTCCTGTCCCTGCCATACATCTGCACTTCGCCGGTCCAATGCCCGCCCCTCATGACAGTTTTGAAAACCTCATGCCCGACGGCGGGGTCAACATAAAGCGTTTCCGGCGGATGCTCACCGATCGTTCCGAAGAGTTCGTCAAACACCTTGTTCTCATAGTAGTGCTTTCCTTCCGGTGTGGACATCCCGATTGCAGCAGGCGAGTTCTCCACCGACTCCATGAAGATGCGCAACCTGTCTTTCACCAGCCTGCGTTCGGTGATATCCATGATTGTCCCGATGGAACAGAACGGGTTACCCGCGTCGTCGTAATGGTTCACGCACCGTTCATGGACGTATTTGAACGAACCGTCCTTGAGCAGCACCCGGTGTTCGATGTCGTAGGGGATACGCTGCTGGATGGATGCGCGGTAGGCGGTGGCGACACGATCCCTGTCCTGCGGATGCACATAATCGAGAAACGTTTCATAGGTGGCGACGAATTGCTGGGGCTCCAGGCCAAGGATGCGATACACCTCGTCCGACCAGTGCAGTGTGTCGTTGCGGAAATCCAGACGCCAATGCCCCAGATGCGCTATCGCCTGCGCTTCCCGGTGTTGCCGTTGGCTTTCCAGTAGCCGGGCCTGGTTCTCACGCAGTTCCTCCACGTCACGCAGGAGGCGCTGCGCATCCAGGGCTTGGCTTGCCACGTCAGACGCTATGGCAGTGTCGGGGGGCGGTTTCATGGCGGCATTCACGCGACGGGATCGCTCACAATTCGAAATTGAGATTATGTCCCCATCCTCGCCATCTGACCATCCGTCGAAGGTCATAGTAGCGCAACGTGCCGCAATCAATAATTGAGGGGGGCGTGCGACCGAAAAGTCGGCGCTGGCGGGACGGCATTGGAATGCCGCTGCTTACAAATGCGCTTCCTGATAATCGAGGATTTCTTCGAGGTGGTGCAGGACTTCGTCGCTGATCTCGTTCTCGCGCCACAGCCGAATCAGTTCCTGGCGTTCGGCCTTGATGGCGGCGTGGCGCAGGCGGTTTTCGAGGGCGCTGCGGGGCGTGGTTTCGATGCCATCGGGCGCGGCCAGCACGATGCGTTCCATCATCTCGGTGCGCAGGCGTTCGGCCCATTCGAGCGGGGCTTTTTCGGCGGCCATGATGTCGTCGATGGCGGCGAGTGCGGCTGAACTCATGGCGGCGCGCACGCGCTGCTGCTCGCGGTGTATATCCCAGTCGGAACCAATTTTGAGTTTGCGGATCAGGGCGGGCAGGGAGAGGCCCTGGCCGACCAGCGTGAGCGCGACGACGAAGAAGGTGAGGAAGATCACCAGATCGCGATAGGGGAAGGGCTGACCGTTGGGCAGCAGGGTGGGCAGGGCGAGGGCGGCGGCAATCGAGACGATGCCGCGCATGCCGCACCAGCTGATGATGCCGAGTTCGCGTTTCCTGAGCTGGGCATCGCTCTCGCGCAGGCTGCCGGCAATCCAGCGCGGCAGCCAGGCGGCCGGATACACCCAGAGGAAGCGCACACCAATGGCCACCGCACTGATGACCAGGCCGAGGAAGACGAGGTGGCCGAGCGTGTACATGTTGAGCTTCTCGACGACGTTCGACATTTCGACGCCGATCAGGATGAACACCAGGCTGTTGAGGATGAAGACCAGGATGCTCCAGGCCGAGCGGGCGAGGATGCGCATTTCCGACGAGACGATTTCGGGTGAGTAGCGGCCACGCAGCAGGCCGGCGGCGACGACGGCGAGGACGCCGGAGACATGCACCTGTTCTGCCAAGATGTAGGCCACATAGGGAATCGTCAGCGAGGTGAGTACTTCGATGAAGGGGTCGCCGAGGCGCTTGTGGATGGCGATGAAGAGGTAGGCCAGCACGATGCCGATCAGGATGCCGCCGGCTGCCACGGCGGCGAATTGCAGGCTGGCATGGGTCAGCGAGAAGGTGCCGGTCAAAACGGCGACGACGGCGAACTTGTAGATGACGAGGCCCGAGGCATCGTTGACCAGACTTTCGCCTTCGAGGATGGTGACAATGCGACGCGGGATGTTCATGCGCGAGAGGATGGCCGTGGCGGCGACGGCATCCGGCGGCGAGACGATGGCGCCGAGGACGAAGGCCACCGCCCACGGCACGTCCGGCACCAGCCACTTGAGGGCCGCGCCGACGGCCAGTGTGGTGACAATCACCAGACCGATGGCCAGCAGGCCGATTGGCCGGATGTTCGATTTGAAGTCGTGCCATGAGGTGAGCAGGGCGGCCTGATAGAGAATCGGCGGCAGCACCAGCACGAGGATCAGTTGCGGATCAAAGGGGAAGGTCGGCAGGCGCGGAATCAGGCCGAGGGCAAGGCCGCCGATGACCAGCGCGATCGGGTAGGGGAACTTGAAGTGGCGCGCCACCCAGCCGAGCGCCACGGCTGCGAGCATCAGCAGGAGAATCAGTTCGAGGAGCAGCATGAAAAAGTCGGCGCTGGCAAGACGGCAGGGCGGCGTCAGTAAAGCCTGAACGGTGCGCTGGCTTGCGCCCAGGCTGCCTCGTCCGGGCAGGTCAGCGCATCCAGATCGGCCGGCGTGGCGGCAGGATTGTCCACCCACTCGCGCAGCAGCGGGCTGCCATTGATCAGGTCGATGGCGAGCCGGTCGTGTTCGTATTCGTAGGGGAAGTCGCGCCACAGCGGGTAATCGGGCTGTAGCCGGCGAATGGCCTTGAAAGCGAGCGCCATCAGGCGCCACGGCTTGAAGGCGATGTGGTCGTAATACGCCGGGTCGTCGACGTGAATCTGCAGGCCCTGACACAACTGGCCGACATGCTTGTGAAAGGTTGGCTCGAACCAGACCGGGCGCAACTTGCAGCCCTGTGTCCACTGCGGTGCGAACTGCTGCATCTCCTTGAGAATTGCGGCGGCGTCGAGGTCGGGTGCGCCGAACAGTTCGAGCGGTCGCGTCGTGCCGCGCCCTTCCGAGAGGGTGGTGCCTTCGAGCATCACCGTGCCGGCATAGCAGCGCGCCATTGAGAGGTTGGGGGCATTCGGACTCGGGTTGATCCAACTGCGTTCGAGTACCGGCCAGCCGTAGCCGGGCGCGGCCTCGGGCTGCCAGCCGGTCATCGGGATCACCTGGCAGTCGACATCAAGCTTGAGCGTGGCGATGAACCAGCGCGCCAGTTCGCCCATGGTCAGTCCGTGGCGCATCGGCAGCGGGCCGGCACCGACAAAACTTTCCCAGCCTTCACGCAGGGTGAGGCCCTCGATTGGGCGACCGGCTGGGTTGGGGCGGTCGAGAATCCAGACGGCCTTGCCATGCTGCGCAGCGGCTTCGAGCAGGTAGCGCAGCGTGGTGATGAAGGTGTAGATGCGGCAGCCGAGATCCTGCAGGTCGATCAGTAGCACATCGAAGCTGTCCATCATTGCGGCGGTGGGGCGGCGCACTTCGCCGTAGAGACTGAAGACCGGAATGCCGAGGGCCGGGTCGACGAAGTCGGGCGACTCCATCATGTTGTCTTGCTTGTCGCCGCGCAGGCCGTGCTGCGGGCCGAAGGCAGCGGTGAGTTTGATCTCTGGCAGCGCAGCGAGCGCATCAAGGCTGTGGGTCAGGTCGCGCGTGGTCGAGGCCGGGTGGGCGAGCAGGGCGATGCGTTTGCCGACGAGCGGCTGGCGCAGCGGAACCTCATTCAGCAGACGTTCAATACCGAAGCGACAGTGGTGGGAAGTCATGGTGTGATTATGCCAGTTCGGTAACGAATGGATGATTAGACAGGCTGCGCAGGACATAGATAGTCCCGCTTTCGATGTCGTCAGGTTCAGGCGTATCACCAAACTGCGGGCCAAATAGTGGCCCCATGTCGGGATCAGTCAGGCGGCGCCCAGTGTCGTCCTTGTAGAGCGCTCGCTGTAACGAGCGGCGCAGCAAGTTGCTTTCCGTACCGTTGGCATAGATGACACGCAGACGCGCATCGCTTTCGCCGTTCCGCGCCTTGAAGGTTTCACCGACGTCGGCAACATAGGCAAGCTGCCCGCCAACGATGAAGAAATTCCCGTCGGCGATGCTCGTATCCCGCCCGAAACGCAGCGCCTTGCGCACGCCAGATTTCAATTCCCGCTCCGCTCGCTCAAACAGCGACTGGAACGTCTCGAAATCCGCACACGGCATGCGGTCGGCGATTTCTTCCGCCGCACGCTTCTCGGTACTGGAACGGACATGGCGCAGCACGGTGATGTCATTCGGGTCGGGCAGACTTTCGCCAATGCCCAATTCAGCCAGCAAGGCGTCCTCATCCATATCGCCCACCTCTACCGGGGCCGACGCTGCTGCCGCATCCGCCAACAAGCCGGGGCCATCCAGCCAGGTCAACAGCGTCTGCGCCTCCGGCAGCTTGCGAATCTGATCCAGACGCACCGCATACAGGCGCTCGAAGATGTCACGCCCCTCGCCATGCTGCGGGGGGCGGCCATGGGTCTGGTGAAAACGTAAAACGTCTTCGAAGCCAGCGATAATGCGTTCTTCGCGTGGTGTTCGGCTGGAAACCTTGAGCGGGACAACTTCAAGACCAAGATCGGCCAGCAGTTCGTCTTCGTCAATTTCAGACATTGCTTGCCCCGCTTTGTTTGGCGCTCAGTTCCTCTGCCTTGTAACGCGCAAATGCGGCGACACCTTCAGCCATCCGCTTCTCCCAGGCATCGGCAGAATTAATGTCTGGCAGGCGGCCTCGCTCCCGCTTGAATGCCCTGGCACGGTCTGCAAGTTGAACCGCTTCATCACGCGAAATACTCACCTTCTTGGCGGCAATGCTGGCCTGCACCTGACGCAGCGATTTTTCGTCCATCGCCTTCGCCAGCACCGCATAGGCGGCGTCGAAGGGATTGATGCGGTCGATCAGGTCGATGTCCAGATCGCGCACATTGACGAACTTGCGCACCCCATCCAGTAGCGCCGTCGTTCCTTGCATTGCGCCCTCGATATCGACCTGTGCCAAGGCTAGCTTGGCCTGCTGGGTGATGTTCATGGCCGCAATGGCATGTTGACGGATAGCCTCTTGGTCGGCATCGCTCAGTTCCGGGTAGCGCTCGCGCACGATCTTGCCCATGCGCAACTGTGTCAGTTCTTCGGGCAAGGTGTTTTCCTGGTCGAACAAACCGCGCTCCAGCGCAGTCTTGTCCTGCAGGAAACTGGTGACGACTTCGTTCAAGTCTTCCTTGCAGATGCGCGTGGCCTCCGGGCTTTGTGGCGTCGCCAGCCCGTTGATTTCCAGATGAATCTGGCCGGTATCCTTGTTCACCCCGATGTTGTGGCCGCCCTCCTGGTAGCCATCCTTGCCATAATCGAAGCCTTCTTTCGGGCCTTGGTTCTTTGGCGTGAATTCGTAGCGCGGCGCCAGCACCTGCTCCATCAGCAGGCTGGCGGAAATGGCCTTGAGCATGTCGTTCACCGCCTCGGCCACGGCGATTTGCTCGGCCGCAGGTTCAGCGATCAGATTGGTGAAGCGCGCCCGCTCCTTGCCCTCGGCATCGCGGGTAGCGCGGCCAATAATCTGCACGATCTCCGTCAGGCTGCTGCGATAGCCGATGGTCAGGGCATGCTCGCACCAGATCCAGTCGAACCCCTCGTCCGCCGGGGCCAGCACCGCCACGCTGTCGCCCCGGAAGTAGGAGCCAGTCATGGCGACCAGATGCACCTTATCGCGGGCGATGAACGCCCCCAGTTGGCTGCCCAGCTTGCTGTCCGGGTCGCTGGAAACGTGGTGGAGCTCATCGACGGCGATCAGGCAGTCGTCGAAAGCCTCAACGCCCAGTTCATCCACCGCGAAGCGGAAGGTGGCGTGGGTGCAGACCAGCGCCTTGTCCTCACTGGCCAGAAACTGGCGCACCGCATCCACCTTGGACTTGGCCACGCGCAATTCATCGACGCCCGGCGCGTTGCACAGGTTCCACTGCGGCGCCACCACGATGGCCTGCCGCAAGCCCTGGTTGTGGAGCTTGTCCAGCGCGATGAATATCAAGGCGCGCGACTTGCCCGAAGCCGGCGGCGACTTGATCAGCAGATATTGCTCGCCGCGCCGGTGCGCGCCGTGGCGATGGACATCGACGGAACGGTGTAGGCATTGGTGGGATTGCCCGAATTGCTCATTGCGCATCGTCCTCCGTGGATGTATCGCTGCCCGCCAGTTCGCGCTCAATCTGTTCGATGCTCGGCAGGCTGGTCTGTAGTTCGGGCGGAAGGGATTCGAGCAATTTGTATTCGGCGATACCCATGGGCTGGGTCTTGTCGCCCAAGGCATATTCCGCCACCACCTTGTTTTTGGTCTTGCACAGCAGGAGGCCGATGGTCGGGTTGTCGTGTTCGCTTTTGACCTGCCGATCCACCGCTGTCAGATAAAACCCCAACTGGCCCAGATGCTCGGGCTTGAACTTGCCGCCCTTGAGTTCGATCACCACATAGCAGCGCAGCTTGAGGTGATAGAACAGCAGGTCGATAAAAAATTCGTCGCCGCCCACGTCCAGCAGCACCTGCCGGCCGACGAAGGCAAAGCCCGCGCCCAGTTCCAGCAGGAACTCGGTGACATGCTTCACCAACCCGTGTTCGATCTCGCGCTCCTGCGCCTCGTCGGTCAGGCCGAGAAAATCGAAGCGATAGGGGTCTTTCAGCGATTCGCGGGCCAGGTCGGATTGCGGCCTGGGCAGCGTGGTGGGGAAGTTGGTGACCGCCGTACCGCTGCGCTCCAGCAGGCGGGTTTCGATCTGCATCACCAGAATGTTGCGCGACCAGTTGTGTTCGATGGCCTTGGCGGCATACCAGCGGCGGCTTTCGGCGTCGGGAAGCTTGTCCAGCAAGGCCAACTGGTGATACCAGGGCAATTGTGCAAGCACCCCTTGCACAATTGCCTCGTCCGGCCAAGCCTCGGCAAAGGCGCGCATGTACTTGAGATTGCGCGGCGAAAACCCCTTCATGTCGGGAAAGGCGGCGCGCAAGTCCTGCGCCAGTCGCTCGACCACCTTGGTGCCCCAGCCTTGCTCGGCCTGCCGCGCCAGAATATCGCGCCCGATCTGCCAGTACAGCAGCACCAGTTCGCGGTTGACTGCCAGCGTGGCGCGCTGCTGGGCGGTGTGGATGCGACCCTTGAGATCGGCCAGCCAGTCGGCGTAGCCGGCGGGTGGCGGTGTCAGGCCAACGGGTAAATCGCTCATGAGGCCTTCCTCCCCTTCTTGGCCTTCAGCGCGACCTCGGCCGTTGCCGTCGACATTTTCGGTCGCCGCTCAACACGCTTTCCCAGCCGCTCGATTTCCTGCAAATCCGTCGCGTCATCCGCTAGCGCCTCGGCGGCGCGGCGGTGCTGATCGAAGGCTTCGTAACACGTATGAGCGACGTTCATCATCTCGTCATGACTGATCGAGCCAGCATTTTGCAAAACCGCCTGCCCGTTGAATGCCAGCATGCCGTCCACATGCTGGCGCCAAAAATCCAGGGTGAGGTCGTGGTGCTGTTTAACTCGCAGCTCCGCCTGTTCCAGAAAAATCACGACCAGCCGATTGAGGGTGTCGATCTCGTCTGCCGAGAGATAATTCTTGGCGATAACCACATCCTGCTTGCGCACGCGGGAGCCGCTCCAGTGCATCAGTGCCATGTTCGGGCTATCAGGGTTGGCACGCTTTACGACCAGTTCGGCAGCCGTGTGGCCGGTGGCTGCGAAGAGCAGCTTGTTCTGTACTTCGGCGAAAAAGAGATGGGTTTCCTGTTCCGAGATACGGTAATCCGAGGAGAGGGCGAAGAGGTCGCGGACTTTTTGATAGAAACGTTTCTCCGAAGCCCGAATCTCGCGGATGCGTTCCAGCAGCTCATCAAAATAATCCCACGCTCCCGGATTCTTGAGCCGCTCATCGTCCATGAGGAAGCCCTTCTCCAGAAACTCTTTCAGGTGACGGGTTGCCCACTGGCGAAACTGGGTGCCGCGCGGCGAGCGAATGCGGTAGCCGATGGCCAGAATCAGTTCCAGATGGTAAAGCTGGGTACGGTAGTTCTTGCCATCGGCGGCAGTTGTCAAGGAATCCTTGACAACTGAATTCGGGCTTAGCTCCCCCTCCGAAAAGATGTTCTTTGCGTGGAGCGAGACGTTTTGTTTGGTGGTCTGGAACAGCTCGGCGATTTCCAGTTGGGAGAGCCAGATGCTCTCGGCCTCCACCCGAAGATTGATCCGGGTTTTGCCATCGTCGGAGGTGTAAAGGATCAGGTCGCTCATGCTTTCTTCCCCCTTTTCGCTTTCGGCGCGGCCTTGGCCACCTCTGCCGTCATCTTCGTATAAAGCTCAAACAGCTTTTCCAGCCGCTCGGTGTCGTTCTTGAAACGGCGGCCGATGTAAATGCGCTCCAGCACCTCGTCGTTGCGCTCATGGGCATGGCGCAGGTTCTCCGGCATGGTCTCCGGGTCGTAGAGGTCGGCGATGGTGGCCGGAAAATGCGCCTCGCGGGCCAGCAGAATGTTTTCGGCGCAGGTGGTCAGATCGGCTTTGTTCTGCTCGGTGTTGCTGCCGTCGCGATCAGACATCTGTTCAACGGTGTGGGTGAACAGGCCTTCGCCGTTGAAGATGTCGGTGTCTTCAGCGAAGAAGCAGAACACCAGTCGGGCCATGAAGTGGTTCATGTCGGGACGGCGTTCGTTCGCGGCCCAGTCCGGGTTTTCGCGCAGCAGTTCGACGTAGAGCTTGTTCAGCCGCCCGGTGGCGCGAACGTCGACGGGGTTGTCCTTGATCTCCTTGATGGTGGAGATGCCGGCCAGCGGCAGGAAGAAACCGAAATGATCGGGGAAGTCGGGATAGGTGCAGGCGATGGTTTCGCCGCTGACTAGCTCTTCGGCTTCGAGGGTTTCGCCATCGGTGGCGAGGAGGAACTTGGCCTTCGCCTTCGTGGTGGCCGGGCTGGCGCGCAGGGCCTTGAGGCTTGCGCCGACGGTGCCGGCGCGTAAGCGCTTGAGTGCGATGTCCTTTTCGCCGAAGGCGGCCAGGAAGGCAAACGGAAACTCCCCCGCAGCGAAAGGTTCGAGGGCTAAATCCGATAGGGCCGCTTCAATTTCTACCGCGTTCATGGGGTGTCTTGCCTGTATGGCATTTTGCTCGCGTCGGACTGAGTTTCAATCATTGACGGGGCGCTGTGCTGTACGTTATGGCCAGCGTGTCGGACGAAAACCGACCGCCCCGAGACTCAGCACGAAGCCGGCATGATGATGAAAGTCCGGCTTGCCGGGCGGGTGGGCGAGGGCCCAGTAGGCGAGGTTGCCGCCTTCGATTTCAAGAATGGTCGATACGGCGATGCGCAGCGTGTCCCCTTTGGGCAGTGCCTTCTTCGGTAGGGTCGCCGTGAGCTTCAGCAAGTCTTCACTGCGTTCGAAATCAATTTTCGGCGCGGGGCAGTCGAAGGCATGCGGCGCTTGCTGTCGGGTGTCGGAAAACTCGTAGGTGGCCCACTGGCCGGACGGCGAGAAATTGAACTCGCGGTAGCCGGGCTGGCCCACGGTGCCGAGAAAGACTTCGCAGCAGGTGGCTTTCCACAAAGCATCGGCCGGGGCCGGGGCGTGGGGAGTCGGGATGCGCAGGTCGAGATTCAGGCCATGAATGGCATAGACGATTTGCAGGCCACCATTGGCGGTGTGCGTGAGCGTTGCATCGACGTGCTGGTGAAACCGCGCCGAGTTGCTGGGGTGCCCGGCCAGTTTGACGTGAACCGATTGCGCCATCTTGCCGTTCAGCCCGCGATGATTTTCTGTTGCTGCTCGCCCAGCCCTTCGACCCCAAGGCGCACGACGTCGCCGGCCTTGAGGAACTGCGGTGGCTGCATGCCGAGGCCGACGCCGGGTGGCGTGCCGGTGCAGATGACGTCGCCGGGCATGAGTGTCATGAACTGCGAGATGTAGCTGATCAGGTGCGCGCAGGGAAAAATCATTTCGTCAGTATTGCTGTCCTGGCGGCGCTGGCCATTGACGTCGAGCCAGACGCGCAACTGCTGCGGGTCTTTCACTTCATCCGGCGTGACCAGCCAGGGGCCGATCGGGGCGAAGGTATCGCAGCCCTTGCCCTTGTCCCAACTGCCGCCGCGATTCTTCTGGAAATCGCGTTCCGAGACGTCGTGGAAGGTCACATAGCCGGCCAGATACGACAGCGCCTTGTCCTCGCTGACGTAACGCGCTTCCTTGCCGATCACCAGACCCAGCTCGGCTTCCCAGTCGGTGTTGACCGAGCCGCGCGGGAGTTTGATGGCGTCGCAGGGGCCGTTGATGGCGGTGGTGGCCTTCATGAACAAGACCGGCTCGGTGGGGATCGCTGCGCCGGTTTCCTTGGCGTGGTCGCGATAGTTGAGGCCGACGCCAATGATTTTGCTGATGCCGGTGAACGGCACGCCCAGACGCGGTTTGCCCTTGACGAGCGGCAGTGTGGCCGGGTTGAGGGCCTTCAGGCGCTTCTGCCCAGCGGGTGAAATTTCATTCCAGCCGATGTCGGCACAGTGCGCAGAGAGGTCGCGCAGATGGCCTTGGGCGTCAATCAACCCCGGCTTCTCGCGCCCTTTCGCCCCATAGCGAACCAGCTTCACGCCGAATCCTTTTTGCCGAGGATGCTGCTGAGCAAGGCGGCGACGGGACGCATCGCGCGCCGTGGTGCTGCAGATTTTTCTGCAGGCTTGTCGCTTGCGGATGCCGTCTCGCCAGCGCCGACTTTTGCCTCATAGGGCTTGGAGAAATCGAAGCCGTCGGCAGCGATCACCGGCTTATTCGGTACGCGCGGAATGTGCGCGATTGGCTTGGGCAGACGATCAACGGGCGCCTTGGGGCCGTGAGCCACGCGCGGTTCGTGCTTGTGGCTATGACCACGATCACGGCCCCGTTCGCGACCATTGGGCTCACGCATTTCGAGCGTGCCGGAGCCGACCGGGAAGTTGTCGATCATCACCTGTTCGATCTTGAATTTGGTCAGCCGCTCGATGTCGGCCAGTTGCTTCATTTCTTCTGGCGCAACCAGCGAGGTCGCTTCGCCGTTTTTGCCAGCGCGTCCGGTGCGGCCGATGCGATGCACGTAGTCTTCGGCAACGCGCGGCAGTTCGTAGTTGATGACGTGCGGCAGGTCGTCGATATCCAGACCACGGGCGGCGACGTCGGTGGCGACCAGCACACGCGCGGTGCCGGACTTGAAGGCTTCGAGCGCCTTGGTGCGATCCTGCTGGCTCTTGTCGCCGTGGATGGCGGTGGCGTTGATGCCTTCGCGCTCCAGCCAGGTGGACAGCCGTGAGGCGCCAAACTTGGTGGCGACGAAGACGAGTACCTGTGTCATGCTCGGATCATCGAGCAAGTGTTTAAGCAAATAACGTTTCTTGTCGGCTGCCACCGGGTGCACGCGGTGGGTGATGGTTTCCGAGACCTGGTTGCGGCGGGCCACCTCGATGAGTTGCGGCGCCTTGAGCATCGCATCGGCGAGCTTCTTGATTTCTTCGGAGAAAGTGGCCGAGAACAGCAGGCTCTGGCGCG
Organism: Rhodocyclaceae bacterium; assembly: GCA_030681195.1. Taxonomy (GTDB): domain Bacteria; phylum Pseudomonadota; class Gammaproteobacteria; order Burkholderiales; family Rhodocyclaceae; genus Sulfuricystis. The sequence continues at coordinate 137,989 of JAUXXJ010000004.1, read as the reverse complement.
TGGTCGGCAACAGCTTGAGGATGCGCTTGATGTCGGGAATGAAGCCCATGTCGAGCATGCGGTCGGCTTCGTCGAGGACGAGGAATTCGACCGAGCCGAAGCTGACGGTCTTCTGCTCGACGTGGTCGAGCAGGCGGCCGGGGGTGGCGACGACGATCTCGCGGCCTTCCTTGAGTTCGGCGATCTGGGCGCGCATGTCCACGCCACCGTAGATGCAGACCGAACGCAGGCCCAAAAACTTGCTGTAGGTCTTGGCTGATTCCTGCACCTGCATCGCCAGTTCACGCGTCGGTGCGAGGATCAGGGCACGGACGGGATGGCGGGCTGGTGAGGGTGAGGTGTTGGCGTGGCGGGAAAGTTTGTGCAGCAGCGGCAGGATGAAGGCCGCCGTTTTGCCGGTGCCGGTCTGGGCGCCGCCCATGATGTCATGGCCGGCAAGGACGATCGGAATCGCCTGCGCTTGAATCGGGGTGGGGGTGGTGTAGCCGGCTTCATGCACGGCCTTGAGGATTTCAGGCGCCAGCCCGAGGTCGTCGAATATCAAGTTTTGCTCCAGTAGAGAGGCGCCCGACCATATACCTCGATGCGAGGCTCGACCGGCTCAGACGGGCAAAATCAGCGACTGGGATGAAACGCATCCAACCGGCAAGATGCGTGGGGGATTGTACGGGTAAATAGCCCCGGGCTGTGGCCTAGACCATCTTGCCGCCCGGCCCGGGGGCGGGCATGGCGGGTTCGGCCGAGCCGTGGGCGGCGTCCTTGGCGACGGGCGTGTCTTCTACCTTGTCGGCGGCCTCGTCCTTTACGGTTGCTTTTTTCTTTTCTGTCTTGGGAATCTGTGCGGGAACCACTTCGATGTTGTTCTCGCGCATGTAGGCATCCATGTCGCGCCAGCCGGTAAAGACGGCGGCCTTTTGTGCCTTGGGATTCAGGGTATAGCAATCCTCAAGTGCCCGCCCGCTATGGCGGCAGGCACCGCCAACGGCACGCCCTTCCGCTTCCTTGACGGCAGCCAGCTGCGCGGGCGTCTCCAGACCGAGCTGATCACAGCCGGCTAGAAGGAATCCGCACAGGGAGAGGAGGGAAATGACGCGCATAAACAAGGGAGAGGATGGCAACACTGATCGAATATTACGGCCTGGGTCGGGAAATCTTTACCCGAGTTTACTCTTTGCGCTGTATAGCCTGTATTTCCTGCACCGCCGATCTCCCTGCCTGTGCCTCTTGGGCGATAGACTACGCCCCTCCCACTGATCGGGTTGCGCCAATGAAATGTTTGCCGAACGCTGCTGCGCTGTTATCTCTGGGCCTGCTTTGCGCTGCGGGCGCGCTGGCCGCGCCAAAATCTGCCCCTGTGGTAAAGGCCCCGCCGCCGGTACCCCAGGAGCTGGTTCTTCGCCATACCCTGTCAGGAGATGCGCTGAATACGCTGGCAACGCAGGTGGTGCGCTTCAATGATATCGAAGCGAAGGGTAAGAAGGCATTCGGCCGCATCGTGCTGGAAGATAGCCAGTCGGTGCTGGACAAGGCGCGCCTGCCCCACTTGGCCCTCTTCGATCAGGATGATGCGATGGCGGTTTTTGACAGTCGCCCGCGTTTCGTGCCACTGAACAAGGTGATGGAAACCTCGGGGCAGCGTTTCAATGCCAAGCAGTTTTATCCGCAAATGAGCGATGCGGTCGAGGATCTGGCCGGCAAGATGCAGGCCCTGCCGCTGGGCATGTCCTTGCCGGTGTTGTTCTATAGCAAGGCGGCCTTTACACAGGCCAAGCTCGATCCGAATAATCCGCCCAAAACCTGGTGGCAGTTGCAGGAAGCCGCAGGCGTACTGCAAGACACCGGCTGGAAGTGCCCGCTGACCAGTTCGCGTTTCTCCTGGGTACATTTGGAGAACGTCGCTTCCCAACATGGCGAACCGATGGTGATCAAGAACGGCAAGCAGGATCAACTGGCGCTCAACAACATGGTGAACGTCAAGCACATGTCGCTGCTGACGAGTTGGTACAAGAGCAACTACTTCATCTACGCCGGCCCCGGCCGCGAAGGGGACGAGAAGTTTGCCAACGGCGAATGCGCCATGCTGACGGGTGAGTCGGCCCTCTATGCCCGCCTGAAGAAAACCGTGCCGAACCTCGATGTCGGCATCACCGTGTTGCCGTATTACGATGATGTGTATGGTGTGCGTCCTATCAACGTGTTGCCGGACGGCTTGGCTTTGTGGGTGCTGGCGGCGGATAAAAAGCCAGAGCGGCAGGTGATCGGCCGCTTTATCAATTTCCTCCTGCAGCCCGATGTGCAGCGCGAATGGGTACGCGCCACCGGCTATCTGCCGATGACGCCGGCGGCGGTGCAGGCCTTGCGCGAGACGGGGGGTAATCCCGCCCTGCTCGATCAGGCTGAAAAACGTTTGTCGATGACCACGCGCGAGGCGGCGCGGACACGCAATGAGGGCGGGGGGCGTAGCCGCATTCGTGCCATTCTCGACGAGGAAGTGGCGTTTATCTGGGGCAACAAAAAGCCCCCGAAGGAGGCGCTCGATACGGCTGTCATGCGTGCCGGTCCCGTCCTTGCACCGATGCCTCTATCGAAAAAGTGATGACCGTCTTTACCGGTCGCCCAGACTACTGAATACCTGCTGCAGCCGGCCTTCGCGTAGAATTCCCCGCTTTCCCCGTCGTGCCGAGCCAAGCCATGAAAAGCGCTGAAATCAGAGAAAAATTCCTCAAGTTCTTCGAGTCCAAGGGGCACCAGATCGTCTCGTCGAGTTCGCTCGTGCCTTTCGATGACCCGACGCTGTTGTTCACCAATGCCGGCATGAACCAGTTCAAGGACGTTTTTCTCGGCTTCGACAAGCGTCCCTATACCCGCGCCACCACCTCGCAGAAATGTGTGCGCGCCGGCGGCAAGCACAACGACCTGGAAAACGTCGGCTACACCGCACGCCATCACACCTTCTTCGAGATGCTTGGCAACTTCAGCTTCGGCGATTATTTCAAGCGCGATGCGATCACCTATGCCTGGGAACTGCTGACCGACGTCTACAAATTGCCCAAGGACAAGCTCTGGGTCACGGTGTATGCCGAGGATGACGAAGCCTACGACATCTGGACGAAAGAGATCGGCGTGCCGGTCGAGCGCGCCATTCGCATCGGCGACAACAAGGGCGCGCGCTATGCCTCAGACAACTTCTGGATGATGGGCGATACCGGCCCCTGCGGCCCCTGCACCGAGATTTTCTACGACCATGGTGAGCACATCTGGGGTGGCCCCCCGGGTTCGCCCGAGGAAGATGGCGACCGCTACATCGAAATCTGGAACAACGTGTTCATGCAGTTCAACCGCGACGAACACGGGGTGATGCACCCGCTGCCCAAGCCCTCGGTGGATACCGGCATGGGTCTCGAACGTATCTCGGCGGTGTTGCAGCATGTGCATAGCAATTACGAAATCGACCTGATGCAGGCGCTGGTGAATGCGGCTGCGCGCGAAACGAACTGCCAAGATGCCGCCAGCCCCAGCCTGCGCGTGCTGGCTGACCACATCCGCGCCTGTTCCTTCCTGCTCGCCGATGGCGTGATTCCCGGCAACGAAGGCCGTGGATTCGTCCTGCGTCGCATCATTCGCCGCGCGATTCGCCACGGTTACAAGCTCGGTGTGCGCGGCCCGTTCTTCCACAAGCTGGTGCCCGATCTCGTGGCTGAGATGGGCGTTGCCTATCCCGAGCTGGCGCAGGCGCAGGGCAAGGTGATGGACATGCTCAAGCAGGAGGAGGAGCGTTTCTTCACGACCATCGAACACGGCATGGCGATTGTCGAGGCCGATTTGGCCGCGATGGCCAAGGATGGTGTGAAAGTTTTCAACGGCGATACGGCCTTCAAGCTGCACGATACCTACGGTTTCCCGCTTGACCTGACGGCTGACATCTGTCGCGAGCATGGCGTGACGGTGGATGCTGCCGCGTTTGACAAGGCGATGGCGCAGCAGAAGGAACAGGCGCGCGCCGCCGGCAAGTTCAAGATGGCGACGAATCTTGAGTATGACGGTCCGGCAACGGCTTTTCAGGGTTACGACAATCTCGAATTCAAGGCCAACGTGCTGGCGCTCTACAAGGATGGGGTGCCGGTCAATGAGCTGGCGGAAGGCGAAATGGGCGTGGTCGTGCTCGACAACACGCCGTTCTATGCCGAGTCCGGCGGTCAGGTGGGCGACTGCGGTGCCCTGCAATCGGTGCATGGCATCTTTGCTGTCGAAGACACACAGAAAATTCAGGCAACGGTTTTTGGCCACCACGGCGTGATCAAGACCGGCACGCTGTCGGTGGGCAATGGCGTCGCCGCCAAGGTCGACGTGCTGGCACGCATGCGTACGATGCGCAACCATTCGGCCACCCACTTGTTGCACAAAGCGCTGCACACAGTCCTTGGCGATCATGTGCAACAAAAGGGTTCGCAAGTCGATCCCGACAAGACGCGCTTCGACTTCGTGCACAATCAGCCGATGACCGACGAGGAAATTCGCAAGGTCGAGAATCTCGTCAATGCCGAGATTCTCGCCAACGTGGCGACCACCTGCCGCGTCATGCCGATTGCCGAGGCGCAGAAGTCCGGCGCGATGATGCTGTTTGGCGAGAAGTATGGCGACAGCGTGCGCGTGCTCGATATCGGTACGTCGCGCGAACTGTGCGGTGGCACGCATGTCAGCCGGACGGGCGACATCGGTCTGTTCAGTATTGCTGCCGAGGGCGGTGTGGCGGCGGGCGTGCGACGCGTTGAGGCGGTGACGGGCGACAATGCCTTGCACTACATGCAGGAGATGGAGACTGCACTGGGTGGCGTGGCCGGTACGCTGAAGGTCATGCCCAAGGATGCACCGGCGCGCGTCGTGGCCGTGCTGGATCAGGTACGTCGACTGGAACGCGAACTCGCTGCCCTGAAAGGCAAGCTGGCTTCGGCGCAGGGCGATGACCTTGCCGCGCAGGCGGTCGATGTCAAGGGCATCAAAGTACTTGCTGCTACGTTGCAAGGCGCCGATGCCGCCACGCTGCGCGAAACGATGGACAAGCTCAAGGACAAGCTCAAGTCCGCCGCCATCGTGCTGGCGGCGGTGGCCGATGGCAAAGTATCGTTGATCGCCGGGGTGACAGCCGATTTGACCAGCAAGGTCAAGGCGGGCGAACTCGTGAATAGCGTTGCCCAGCAGATTGGCGGCAAGGGCGGTGGTCGTCCCGATATGGCGCAGGCCGGCGGGACGCAACCCGAACATTTGCCAGCGGCACTGGCGAGCGTCAAGGCTTGGGTTGAACAACGCGTCTAAGGCCGCATCGCCGGCGATGTCCAGCCGGCTTGTGCTGTTGCGCTGGTGGTGGGTGGCCGGACTGACGCTTGCCGTCCTGTCAGCGCCGACATTTCTGGCGATTGCCTTGCCGTTGCCGCCGCTGATCGCGGTGTTGCTGCTGCTGGCCGGTTTCAATTTCATCGCCCAGCGGCGTGCGACCCAGCGCGATTTTGATACCCCCGAACTGGCGGCCCAACTTGGGATTGATCTCACCGGCATGTCGGTACTGCTCTATCTGACCGGCGGCGCCACCAATCCCCTGGTCTCGCTGCTGTTGCTGCCCGTTGCGATTGCGGCGCTGACCTTGCCGGGTGTCTGGGTGGTGAGCATTACCGGGATCGCCATCGCTGCGTATTCGTTCCTGATGGTGTATTCACTCCCGCTGGCGATTGCGGATGCCGAACGTGCGACCCGCCTGCATCTGGCTGGCATGTGGCTGACCTTCCTCGTGTCGTCGGCGCTGATCGCCTGGTTCATTACGCGCATGACGGCGGCGATTCGGCAGCGCGATGCACAGTTGGCCGAAGCGCGCGAGGCGGCCTTGCACAATGCGCAAGTGGTGGCGCTCGGGCAACTTGCCGCAGGCGCCGCACATGAGCTGGGCACCCCCCTGGCAACCATGAATATCCTCACCGGAGAACTGATGCAGGACAGGCGTCTGCCCGAGGATGCCCAACAGGATTTGCAGCTCATGCACCGGCAGATTGCCCTGTGCAAGGATCTGATTGGCGGGCTGACCCGGCGGGCCGGTATCGGTCGTGCCGGTGATGTGCAGCGTGTTGCGGTGACGGACTGGCTTGTCGGTCTGCTGAGTCGCTGGCGTTCGCACCAGCCGCAGGCAAGTTGTGCGCACGTCATTGATACGCCGGGCGAGGCACCGACGATCGACGCGACACCTGCATTAGAGCAGGCCGTGATTAACTTGCTCAACAATGCGGCGCAGGTCACCTCGCAGGAAATGCAGGTTCATCTGACTTGGGATGCCGGTGAGATCCGCATCGCTGTGCATGATCAGGGACCGGGTTTCCCCGCCGATGTGTTGAAATATGCAGGCGATGAACCGGTGGTTTCGCAAACGCAAGGTGCCGGTATCGGCTTGTGGCTGACGCGCGCGGCCGCCCGTCAGGCCGGTGGGCGTCTTGAGCTGGACAATTTGACAGCGGGTGCTGTCGCAACCATCATCCTGTCTCGGCAAGGACTTGAAAAATGATGCAATCCATTCTGGTCATTGATGACGACACGACCTTTAATGAGGTGCTGAGTCGTGCCCTGAGTCGCCGGGGTTTTCACGCGCGCGGCGTGCATGATGCCGACAGCGCGTTGGCCGAAGCGCAATCGTCATCGCCCGACGCTGTGGTGCTTGATCTCAACCTCGGCAACAAATCCGGCCTGACGCTGATTCGTCCGCTGCTCGATCTTGCGCCGGACTGTCGGATCATCGTGCTGACGGGTTATGCCAGCATCGCCACGGCGGTCGAGGCGATCAAACTCGGCGCCACACAATATTTTGCCAAGCCGGTTGAGGTCGACTCGCTTGTTGCTGCCTTTGGCGAGGCGTTGCCACCATCGGATGAAGCCGAACTGCCCAACGATCCCATGTCGGTTAATCGTGTCGAGTGGGAACATATCCAGCGCGTGTTGCACGACAACGCCGGCAATATCTCGGCTACCGCGCGTGCACTGAAAATGCACCGGCGTACCTTGCAAAGGAAGCTTACGAAGCGTCCGACCAAGGAGCGCTAGATCGAACTTGGAACTGCCGTCGCGCCAGCGCCGACTTTTTTGGAAAATGCGCTTGCTCAATCAGAAAACTTTGTTAGAATCCGCCCCCTCAGTTTCGCTGAGACCAGCGCGGAGTGGTAGTTCAGTTGGTTAGAATACCGGCCTGTCACGCCGGGGGTCGCGGGTTCGAGTCCCGTCCACTCCGCCAAAGTACCTCTTGAAAACGCCCCTTCTGGGGCGTTTTTATTTTCTAGGGAAGTTCGGATGGCACTCAAGGCAACCATTTACAAAATTGACTTGCAGGTCTCCGATCTGGATCGGCATTACTACCAGCGCCATGTCCTGACGGTTGCGCGCCATCCTTCCGAGACCGATGAGCGCATGATGGTGCGAGTGCTGGCCTTCGCGCTTTATGCGGATCCAGCGCTGGAGTTTGGCAAGGGCTTGTCCGCAGAGGATGAGCCTGATCTTTGGCGCAAGGATCTGACGGGCGCCATCCAGCAGTGGATCGAGGCCGGATTGCCTGACGAGAAGCGCTTGCGTCGGGCAGCAGGGCGATCCGATCAGGTAGTTGTCTTCTCGTATGGCGGTCGCAGTGCCGATATCTGGTGGGAGCAGAATCAGTCCGCGCTGCGCAAGCTGGACAAGTTGATCGTGATCCGTTTGCCCACCGAGCAAACCCTCGCGCTTGCCGGAGCTGCGGCGCGTAACCTGCAGATCGACTGTACCTTGCAGGATGGCGAGTTATGGATGGTGATTGACGGCGTGTCGCTGCATGTCACCCCGGAATATCTGATCGCCCCGAAATCTTGAGCCAGAGCGGGCTGTGATATGATAGGAGCCGTGGAGGCGCGCTGAAAACGCTGCGCGCTGACAGCAAAAATCATGATTAAACGGGGTGCCTGAGCAATCAGTCACCCTGTTCTGTTTCTGGAGCCAGACATGCCGGTCATTACCCTTCCCGATGGTTCACGCCGCGAATATCCGCAACCGCTGACCGTGGCGGAGGTGGCGGCTTCGATTGGCGCCGGTCTGGCCAAGGCGGCACTGGCGGGGCGGGTCGATGGAAAGCTCGTCGATACCTCGTATCGCATCGACAGCGACGCCGCACTCGCCATCGTCACCGAGAAGGATGCTGAGGGTGTCGAGATCATTCGGCACTCCACCGCGCACCTGCTGGCCCATGCGCTGAAGGAAATGCTGCCGGAGGCGCAGGTGACCATTGGCCCGGTGATCGACAACGGCTTCTACTACGACTTTGCCTGCCGGCCGCTGACGATGGACGATCTGGCTGCGCTGGAAAAGCGCATGACCGAACTGGCAAAGAAGGATTTTCCGGTGACGCGCGAAGTCTGGCCGCGTGACAAGGCGATCGAATTCTTCAAGTCGATCGGCGAGCATTACAAGGCCGAGTTGATTGAGGCGATACCGGCGGGCGAAGCTGTCTCGCTCTATCGGGAGGGGGATTTCATTGACCTCTGTCGCGGCCCGCACGTTCCCTCGATTGGCAAGCTCAAGCATTTCAAGCTAATGAAGGTGGCCGGCTCGTACTGGCGCGGCGATTCGAAAAATGCCCAGTTGCAGCGGGTTTACGGCACGGCGTGGGCGAAGAAGGAAGAGCTTGAAGGCTACCTGCACATGCTTGAGGAGGCCGAGAAGCGTGACCACCGCAAGTTGGGCCGCGCGCTGGATCTGTTCCACCTGCAGGACGAAGCGCCGGGGCTGGTGTTCTGGCACCCGCATGGCTGGATGGTGTGGCAGGAGATCGAGCAGTACATGCGCGCCGTTTATCGAAACAATGGCTATCAGGAAGTGCGCTGCCCGCAGATTCTCGACCGCAGTCTGTGGGAGAAATCTGGCCACTGGGAGCACTACAAAGACAACATGTTCACCACCGAGTCCGAGAAGCGTGACTACGCGGTGAAGCCGATGAACTGCCCCGGTCATGTGCAGATTTTCAATACCGATGTGCGCTCCTATCGTGATTTGCCGTTGCGTTACGGTGAGTTTGGTTCCTGCCACCGCAATGAGCCTTCGGGCGCGCTGCATGGCGTGATGCGTGTGCGTGGTTTCACGCAGGACGATGGCCACATTTTCTGTACCGAAGATCAGATTCAGCCTGAAGTCACGGCATTTAACGATTTGGTGCGCAAGGTCTATGCGGACTTTGGTTTTACCGATGTTGCCGTCAAACTGGCCCTGCGTCCGGATAGTCGCGTCGGCGAGGATGCCCTTTGGGACAAGGCCGAAGAAGCGTTGCGCGCGGGTTTGCGCGCCAGCGGCCTTGAATGGATAGAGCTGCCGGGTGAGGGGGCTTTCTATGGTCCGAAGATCGAATTCCACATCAAGGACGCCATTGGCCGTTCCTGGCAATGCGGCACGATGCAGGTCGACTTCTCGATGCCGGGCCGCCTGGGCGCTGAATATGTGGGCGAGGACAATACCCGCCATACGCCGGTGATGTTGCACCGCGCGATTCTGGGATCGCTGGAGCGGTTTATCGGCATCCTCATCGAAAACCATGCTGGCGCACTGCCGCTCTGGCTGGCGCCGGTGCAGGTGGTGGTGATGAATATTTCAGAAGCGCAGATGGACTATGCCGAAAGTGTGGCAAAAAAGTTGCGCGATGCCGGCTTCCGTGTCGAATGCGATTTGCGCGGCGAGAAGATTAATTATAAAATTCGGGAACATAGCGTATTGAAGCGGCCTTATCTCGTCGTCGTTGGCGACAAGGAAAAGGCCGCTGGGTTGGTCGCCTTGCGTGCTCGGGGCAATCAGGATCTCGGGCAAATGTCCCCGGATGATTTGATTGAACGTTTGTTGCTGGATCGTTCCGGCAAGGGCGTGGCGGCTTGATTTTGTTGAATTTTAGGAGAACTGCACCATCGCTCAGGAAAAGTCGCAGCGCATTAATGACGAAATAACCGCGCAGGAAATCCGTTTGATCGGAGTCGAAGGCGAACAGCTTGGAATTTGTTCCGCACGTCAGGCGCTGCAGCTGGCGGAAGAAGCTGGCGTCGATCTGGTTGAAATTGCACCGATGGCCGCGCCACCGGTTTGTCGCCTGATGGATTTTGGCAAGTTCAAGTATCAGGAAGCGAAACGCGCGGCCGAGGCAAAGAAGAAGCAGAAGGTTGTCGAGGTCAAGGAAGTCAAGTTTCGGCCGGGTACCGACGAGAACGATTACCAGATCAAGTTGCGCAACGTCATCAAGTTTCTGGCTGAAGGCGACAAGGCGAAAATCACGCTGCGTTTCCGTGGTCGTGAAATGGCCCACCAGGAAATCGGTATGCGCATGCTGGAGCGGATCAAGCAGGATCTGGATCAACAAGCCATGGTTGAGCAGTTTCCGAAGATGGAAGGCCGCCAGTTGGTCATGGTGATGGCGCCCTCGAAAAAGAAGGCGCCCTAACGCAGGACGCTGTAAGAATTTTGCTGGATGCCCCATGTTGAATATTGCATGGGGCGTTGGGCGAAAAGAAGTGGCTGCAGGTTATCAAGCACTCCCGAGGCGGGAGACACCTGGCAGACATGCAAGAAGGAGATCTTCGATGCCGAAGATGAAGACCAAGAGCGGTGCCGCCAAGCGCTTCAAAGTGCGCGGGTCGGGCAGCATCAAGCGCGGGTGTGCGTTCAAGCGCCACATCCTGACCAAGAAAACCACCAAGAGCAAGCGTCAGTTGCGTGGTATGCAAACCGTGCACGAGGCGGACGCCAAGTCCATTCGCGCCATGTTGCCTAACGGTTAAGGAGAGCCAGCATGCCAAGAGTCAAACGTGGTGTAACGGCGCGCGCGCGCCACAAGAAAGTTCTCGCCCAGGCCAAGGGTTATCGCGGCCGGCGTTCTTCCGTCTATCGCATCGCCAAAGAAGCGGTGATGAAGGCGGGTCAATACCAGTATCGTGACCGTCGTCAAAAAAAGCGTCAGTTCCGTGTCCTCTGGATCGCCCGTATCAATGCGGCAGCGCGTGAGTTGGGTATGAAGTACAGCACCATGATGCATGGCCTGAAGAAGGCTTCCATCGAGGTCGATCGCAAGGTGCTGGCTGATTTGGCTGTTTTCGACAAGCCGGCATTTGCCGCGCTGGCGAATCAGGCCAAGGCCCAGTTGGCCGCCTAAGTCTGGCACTCACCCCCACGGAAAGGCTGCCTGATGGTGGCCTTTCCAGTTTTTAGCCTTCCTTTATCCGTATCCGCAGCCCCGCAGCCCATATGTACGATCTGGATCAACTTGTCGCGCAGGCGACCGCTGAATTTTCTGCAGCGACCGAATTGGCGCGTCTTGAGGATGCCAAGGCAGGTTATCTTGGTAAGGACGGCTCACTAACCGCCTTGCTCAAAGGTCTGGGAAAACTGCCAGCCGAAGAACGCAAAATAGCCGGCGCTGCGATCAATGCGGCCAAGGTGCAGGTGGAAACTGCCCTGGCGGCACGCCGCGATGCCTTGAAGAATGCGCAACTCGAAGCCCAACTGGCTGCCGAAGCGCTTGACATCACGCTGCCCGGTCGCGGCCAGTCACGCGGCGGCATTCATCCCGTGATGCGTACGCTCGACCGTATCGAGCAACTGTTCCGCTCAATCGGTTTTGAAGTGGCCGATGGTCCCGAGATCGAAACCGACTGGCACAATTTCACCGCATTGAATACGCCCGAGAATCATCCGGCGCGTTCGATGCACGATACCTTCTACCTGCTTGATGAGACGGGCAAGGTGCGTGAAGACGTGCTGTTGCGCACGCATACCAGCCCGGTGCAGATTCGTTCCATGCTGGCGCATGTCGAGAAATACAAACATCTCGACACGATGCCCGAGATTCGCGTGATCTGTCCCGGCCGCGTTTATCGGGTTGACTCGGATGCGACGCACTCACCGATGTTCCATCAGGTTGAAGGCCTATGGGTGGGCGAAAACGTGAGTTTTGCCGACCTCAAGGGCGTGGTGGCCGACTTTCTGCGCCGCTTCTTCGAGAGTGATGATCTCAAGGTGCGCTTCCGTCCCTCGTTCTTCCCCTTCACCGAACCGTCCGCCGAAATTGACGTCGCCTTCATGAGCGGCCCGATGGAAGGCCGCTGGCTTGAAATTGCCGGTTGCGGCATGGTGCATCCGAATGTCTTGCGCTTTGGTGGTGTCGCCCCGGAGAAGTACACCGGCTTTGCCTTTGGCATGGGCCCGGATCGCCTGACCATGCTGCGTTACGGCATCAATGACCTGCGCCTGTTCTTCGACGGCGATCTGCGTTTCCTGTCACAGTTCCAGTAGAAGGACGCCATGCAATTTTCCGAATCCTGGCTGCGCGCCCTCGTGAATCCTCCGCTTGCGACGGATGAGCTATGTCATCTGCTGACGATGGCGGGTCTTGAGGTGGAGGAGTGCCGTCCTGCCAGCGCCGACTTTTCGAATGTCGTCGTCGCCCGCATCCTGACTGCCGAGAAACATCCCGATGCCGACAAGCTGAGGCTTTGCACTGTCGATACCGGCGAACATGGTGTGCTGCAAATTGTCTGTGGCGCACCGAATGCTGCCGTCGGACTGGTCGTGCCTTGTGCTTTGGTCGGTGCGAAGCTACCCGGTATTGAGATCAAGAAGGCGAAGGTGCGTGGCGTCGAGAGCTTCGGCATGCTGTGCTCGGCACGTGAACTCGGCATGTCGGAAGATCATGGTGGCTTGTTGCCGCTCCCCGCCGATGCGCCCATCGGCCAGAACATTCGCGCCTACCTCAATCTCGACGACAATCTCATCACACTCAAGCTCACGCCGAACCGTGCCGATTGCCTGTCGCTGACGGGCATTGCGCGCGAGGTGGCTGCCCTGACGGGCGCACCGCTTACGCTGCCGAAGATTGAGCCGGTGGTTGCTGCACATCAGGATACCCGCGACGTGGTGCTGGATGCGCCTGCTGCCTGCCCGCGTTACTGCGGCCGCATCGTGCGCGGCGTGAATGCCAAGGGGCCGACGCCCGACTGGATGAAGCAGCGCATTGAGCGCTGTGGCGTGCGGCCGATCTCTGCCTTGGTCGACGTCACCAACTACGTGATGCTGGAACTCGGCCAGCCGCTGCATGCCTTCGACGATGCACAGATGCAGGGCGCAATTCATGTGCGCTATCCCAATGCCGGTGAGCAATTGCTGCTGCTCAATGAGCAGACCGTCACGCCTACGACCGATACCGCGCTGATTGCGGATGAAGCCAAGGCGCTGGCTCTGGCGGGCATCATGGGCGGCGAACATTCCGGTATCAATGACGCGACGACCGATTTGTTCCTGGAGAGCGCTTTCTTCGCACCGGATGCGATTGCCGGCAAGGCGCGTGCGCTGGGTTTTTCCTCGGACGCTTCCTACCGCTACGAGCGCGGCGTCGACTTTGCCCTGCAGCGCCAGGCGATTGAGCGCGCGACGCAATTGATCGTCGACATCTGTGGCGGTGCTCCCGGTCCAGTAGTCGAGGCCGTGGCAGAAGACAAGTTGCCGGCGCGCGCCCCCGTAAAGCTGCGCATGACGCGTGCCGCGAAGGTGCTGGGTATTGATCTGGGGCCGGCACAAACTGAAAAACTCATCGCCGGTCTGGGCTTTGCCTATGCGCGTGCCGGTGACGAGCTGACCGTTACGCCGCCCTCCTATCGCTTCGATATTGCGATTGAGGAAGATCTGATCGAAGAAATTGCCCGCCTGCATGGCTATGACAACATTCCCGCACCACCGCCCACGGCGCGTGTCGAGATGTTGCCGCTGCCCGAGGCGCAGCGCCGCCCCATGCAGTTGCGCCGCCTGCTGGCCGAGCGGGGCTATTTCGAAGTGGTCAATTACAGTTTTGTCGAGTCGTCCTGGGAAGCCGATTTTTCCGGCAATGCCACGCCGATTCGCCTTGCCAACCCCATCGCCAGCCAGATGGGCGTCATGCGCTCCAGCCTGATCGGTGGTCTCGTCGGCACACTGCTCAGCAATCTCAAGCGCCAAACCGAGCGCGTCCGTGTTTTTGAAATCGGCCGCTGCTTCCTGTCGGACCGTCAGGATGCCACCGGTTTCCATCAGCCCGTGCGCTTGGCTGCGTTGGCCGCCGGCACCGTGCATTCCGAGCAGTGGGGCAGCACGGCGCGCCCCGTCGATTACTACGATGCCAAAGGCGACCTTGAGGCGCTGTTTGCGCCGCGCACCTTGCGCTTCGAGCGCACCAGCCATCCCGCCTTGCATCCCGGCCGTTCGGCCGCCGTCTTGCTGGAAGGCAAGTCGATTGGCGTGCTGGGCGAACTGCATCCGCAGTGGTGTCAGAAGTATGAGTTGTCGGTGCCAGCCGTCCTCTTTGAAATTGAGCTGGCCGCACTGCTTGAAACGCCCATGCCCGCCTATCGTGAAGCTTCCCGCTTCCCGGCCGTAGTGCGTGACATGGCGATTGTGCTTGCGCATAAATGCGAAACACAGGATGTGCTGGATGCGCTCTACAGCGTAGCGCCGGCGCATGTCAGGGAAATTCGCCTGTTTGATGTCTATCAGGGCAAAGGAATCGCAGCGGACAGCAGAAGTCTTGCATTTCGGGTAACGATGCAAGATACTCAGCGGACGCTGGCCGATGCCGATGCGGATGCGGCGATGGCCCGGTTGTTGGATGTGGTACGTGATCGTTTTGGCGCTACGTTGCGGGGATAAGGGGAAGCAATATGACAATGACCAAGGCAGAACTGGCGGATCTCCTTTTCGAAAAGGTGGGGCTCAACAAGCGCGAAGCCAAGGATATGGTGGAAGCGTTTTTCGACGAAGTGCGCAAGGCCCTCGAAATTGGCGATAGCGTGAAGCTTTCCGGCTTTGGCAATTTCCAACTGCGCGACAAGCCGCAGCGTCCCGGCCGCAATCCCAAGACTGGCGAAGAAATCCCGATTACCGCGCGCCGCGTCGTGACCTTCCACGCCAGCCACAAGTTGAAGTCCTCTGTCGAGGAAACGGCTCATGACCAGCTCCAGCCAGCAGGATAAGGTTGTCCTGCCGCCCATCCCGGCCAAGCGTTATTTCACGATTGGCGAGGTGAGCGAACTGTGCGGCGTCAGGCCGCACGTCCTGCGCTATTGGGAGCAGGAATTTACCCAGCTCAAGCCCGTCAAGCGTCGCGGTAATCGCCGCTACTACCAGCATCACGAAGTGCTGCTGGTGCGGCGCATCCGTCAGTTGTTGTACGACGATGGATTCACCATCAGTGGCGCGCGCAATCGACTGGATGAACCACACAGCCGGCAGCATCCAGCAGAAGCCGCTCCGAGTACGGTACAGAACGAATCTGGATTTTCATTACGCGCAGAGTTGCTTGGCATCATCGAACTACTGCGTGTTTAAGCTATAATTCGTCGCTTGTCGGGGCGTAGCGCAGCCTGGTAGCGCACTTGCATGGGGTGCAAGGGGTCGCGAGTTCGAATCCCGCCGCCCCGACCATTTAAAATCAAGTAGTTAGCGTTAATGAAAGGCCAGCCAAAAGCTGGCCTTTTCATTTTGCGGTACGGTCAGCGGTACGGTTTATCAGTTGCTACCGTACCGCTTCCCAAAAGAAACATAACCATCGAAGCACTTAAAGCGGGTGTTGTTATTTCACCACCGTCCCCCGCACCTCCTCCCGACCCTGCCCACGATACCGATCAAGATTCACGCCTTTCAACTCAGCTGTTCGCGGGAGAGGGTTTGCTTCATGTTGGGTTCAGCTTCTGGCGAAGGCGAGTAAGGGCGCGATGTCACGCGCGTCGGCCGCTTGCAGGGCGGCGATGTAGTCCTTGCGGGTGTCGTTGGCATCGACCAGGCTACGGCTGCCCCAGGTGAAACGGGGCTGACCCAGGCGCTCGACGAGCAGATCGGCCATCAGACGGGCATGACGGCCATTGCCATTGGGAAACGGATGGATCAACACCAGGCGATGATGGAAGCGCACGGCGATTTCGTCGGGCAGATAGCTGGCGTATTCGATCTGGTAACGGGTATCGTCGAGGAGTTTTTTCAGTTCGACGCCGATCTTGAGCCAGCCGACGCCGATGTTCTTGTCGGTCTTTCGGAACTCACCCGCCCACTTCCAGGTTTCGCCGAACATCTGCTTGTGCAACTGGCGCAGGAACCCCTCGTTGAGGATTTCCTTGCGTTGTTTGCGTGCCCACTGGTCGCCCTGAACAATGTTGAGTTGTTCCCACTCGTTTAACTCGCCCTGCGTGGTGATGTGGCCGGGAATCTGGCTGGCGAGTTCGTCGGCATCGAGCGGGGTTGCTCCGGGGGGATAGTCGAGTTTCACAGTCATGCCTATTTCGCTTCCCGCCACAGAGCGCGACGCGAACCTTTGAGCAGGTTCTCGGCCTGGGAGCGGGTCTGCGCCTCGACGGTCTCGCGTGAGGTGGCTTGCGCTTCCAGCGCCATGGTGTGGCTGACGGCGGCCATCTGCTGGCGAGCCAGCGTTAGGGCCCGGTTTTCCAGGGTGTCGGTCAGACTCTGCTTGGGTACCAGGGCGTATTGCAACTCGCAGCCCAGCAGTTCAGCGGCACGGCGCAGGGTGGAAAGGGAGATGCGGTCTTCGGCCTCGGAGAGTTCCATGCGAGTGGCCGTGGGCACGCTTACCTCCAGGCGGCGCGCGAGTTCTGCCGCGCTCATGCCGAGCGCCTCGCGGATGGCCTTGATCCACCCCGAAGCGGGGCGTGGCGGCAAGTTGGCGCTGCGCCAGCGGGTCAATGCCGTGTCGAGTTGGCGCAGCTTGAGGTCGGAGAAGTTGGATTTCATGATGTTGCACCATGATGCAATATAACGATACTTAATGTTGCACTAACGTACAACATTTGTAAATCATTAATTGCACTGTAGTGCAACATTAAAGCTGTACCGGCCCGTCGGGGAGCTTGGCCAGGATGGCCTTACGTACCTCGGCCACCCAGGCATCGAGATCGGCCTCGTTGCGAAGGATTCGATGTGGCGGTGTGAGGGGCTGCACCTTGGGTTCGAGCTTCTGGGCGGCCAGGGTGAGCGCACGGGATAGTTGGCCGCCGAGGGCGTCGCGCTTCTCTGTCCAGCGTTGCGGCGAGCAGACGGCCAGCGAGTCGAGTAGTTCGGCCAGGGTACCGAGCTTGGGAGTGTTCTCTGGGGCGGAAAGCTGCACGTCGCGCAGGATGGCCGTGCCCAGCGCGGTTATCCCCACCGAACACAATTACTTGCTCAGCCCGCTGCATTCGTCATTCTCGAAGATCGAGATCGGTGAGCCACAGGACTTCATGACCGATCTGAACCGACACCCGACCAGTAATACCAAAGCCGTTAGTGAGGAATTCACTAACGGCTTTTTCACTGCATGGGCTGAGGGTAACCGTAACCCTATCGCGTTGCTAGGTCAGGCTTGTCTCGGGGGGAATTACGCGAA
Organism: Rhodocyclaceae bacterium; assembly: GCA_030681195.1. GTDB lineage: Bacteria > Pseudomonadota > Gammaproteobacteria > Burkholderiales > Rhodocyclaceae > Sulfuricystis. Next base: position 120,570 of record JAUXXJ010000004.1, on the reverse strand, counting down.
GTTCTTCGCGGCGAAATCCCAGTTGACGAGATTGCCGAGGAAGGTCTCGACGAACTTCGGACGCATATTGCGGTAGTCGATGTAGTAGGCGTGTTCCCAGACGTCAACGCACAGCAGCGCTTTGTCGCCTGTCGTCAGCGGGGTGCCGGCGGCGCCCATGTTGACGATGTCGAGCGTGCCGTCGGCCTTCTTCACCAGCCAGGTCCAGCCCGAGCCGAAGTTGCCGACGGCGGAGGTCTGGAAGGCTTTCTTGAACTCGTCGAGCGAGCCCCACTTCTTGTTGATGGCGTCGGCTAGCGCGCCGCTCGGGGCGCCGCCACCGGCCGGCTTCATGCAGTTCCAGAAGAACGTGTGGTTCCAGACTTGCGCGGCGTTGTTGTAGATGCCGCCGGCCGGGGCCTTCTTGACGATGGCTTCAAGGTCGAGGTCTGCGTATTCGGTGCCCTTGATCAGGTTATTCAGGTTGGTCACATAAGCCTGATGGTGCTTGGCGTAGTGGTAGTCGAAGGTCTCTTCCGACATGTGCGGGACCAGGGCGTTCTTGGCGTAGGGCAGAGCGGGTAGGGTGTGTTCCATTTTTTGTTCTCCGATTTGAGTTGGGGCAATGCTTCGCGAATGATATTGGGGCAATGCCCAACATTACAAGTCAACTTTATCGACCGTCGCAGTGGCGCGGCCGTGGGCGAATTGCAGGTCGAGCGTGTCGCCGGGCGTGAGCTGGCCGGCTTGGCGCACGATCCGACCGTCGGCGCTGCGGACAATGCTGTAGCCGCGTTCGAGCGTGGCGTGCGGGGAGAGGGCGGCCAGTGCACCGGCATGGCGGGCGAGGCGGTCGCGCTGTGCGGCGAGGCGCTGCGCCAGCGACTGAGTGAGACGAAAGCGCAGGCGGTCGATGCGCGGTTGCACGGTGAAGCGGGCCTGGATAGCGCTGCCGAGCCGGTGGCCCAGCCCTTCGACGCGCTGCCGGATGGCGGCGAGGCGCTGGGCGGGGTGGACGAGCCGCAGGGCGAGGCGATCGACGGCCTGGATGCGCTGAGCCAGTTGCCGTTCGATGGCGCGTAGCAGGGCGTCTTCCAGCTCGCCCAATTCACCGGCGGCGGCAAACCAGCCAGCGCTGGCCAGTTCGGCGGCGGCAGTGGGGGTGGCGGCGCGATGGTCGGCCACATAGTCGACGATGGTCGTATCCGTCTCATGGCCGACCCCGCTAATTGTCGGCGCTGGCGAGACGGCAAGTTTGCGCGCGACCGCCTCGTCGTTGAAGGCCCACAGGTCTTCGAGGCTGCCGCCGCCGCGCACGACGAGCAGCAGGTCGCACTCGGCGCGAGCGTAGGCGGTTTCGAGGGCGGCGACGATGGCGGCAGGGGCCTCGGCGCCCTGCACCAGCGTCGGATAAACGATCAGCTCGACATGTGGGGCGCGGCGGGCAAAGGCGGCGATCACGTCGCGCAGCGCGGCGGCCTGCGGCGAGGTGACAATGCCGACACGGCGCGGATAGGGCGGCATCGCGCGTTTCTGCTCGGCGGCGAACAGCCCTTCGGCGGCCAATTTCTCGCGCAGGCGCACGAATTGCTCATAGAGCTGCCCAATCCCGGCGCGGCGCATCGCCTCGACATTGAGCTGGAATTCGCCGCGTGCTTCGTAGAGGGTGACCAGCGCCTGTACTTCGATCTGCTGGCCGTTCTCAAGCTTCCAGGGAACGAGTTGGGCGCGCGAGCGGAACATGGCGCAACGCACCTGGGCCTGGCTGTCCTTGAGCGAGAAATACACATGGCCCGACGCGGCACGCACCAGATTGGAGATTTCACCGCTCACCCAGCACAGGGGGAACTGGCGCTCCAGCCACTGGCGGGCCTGCCGGTTGAGTTCGCTGACGGAGAGGGTTTCTGCGGCCACGGAAGGTGAAATTTCAAGAAAAACAGGAGGCGGCCGATGCTACCTCATCCACATGGCCTCGATCAGCCGCGAGGTGGGTCTTAAATCGGCAATAAGTACGCCTGCAAGCCAATGGATAGCGTGTAACTTGTTGATATATATTGTTAAATAATTTGGTCACTTTCGCTGCAAAGTAACAAAAGTCCTTTCGGGGCGCCTACTTAGCGCTTCCATGCGCAAGAGACTCACAGAGTTTTCCACAGTTTTTGTGGATAAGCCACTTGGCGCATGGAGCGTATGCTGCGTTTTTCTAAATCTTTCATATTTGCCATGCAGTTGATCCCACTGGCGCCGCCGGCATTGATCGGCTTGTTCCGCGAGGCGCTCGAAAGCAGCCTGGTCGAACGCGGCGTGGCGCAGGGGCTGGAACTGCTCGGGCATGCCGACGAATTCTGGCGTGCCTTGCCGCTCAATGAACTGCGGCGCATGGCCGAGGCGGGCAACCTGACGGCCCAGGCCGAGTTGGGCTGGCGTTGCGCCGTGGGCGAAGGGGTGAGCAAGTCCGCGCATGATGCCGTGCAGTGGGCCTCGAAAAGCGCCGAAAACGGCTGCCCGGCCGGTGCGGCGGTGCTGGGCTGGCTGCTTTATCAGGGCATGGGACTGCCCAAGGACTATGCCGAAGCGGCCAAACTCTTCGAACAGGCGGCCGCACAGCAGGACAGTCGCGGCATGACCTGGTTTGGCCTGTGCCTGCTACGCGGCCATGGCGTGTCGGCCGACGAGGTGCGTGGTGGCGAGTTGTTGCGCAAAGCGGCCGAAGAGGGTAGCCCGCTCGCCCAATACTGGCTCGGGCGGCTGCTGTATCTTGGGCAGCATCTGCAGCGCGATGTGGGCGCCGCTGTGCGTTGGCTGCAACAGGCCAGTGACCATGGCCAGCCACGGGCGAGCGATCTGTTGGCGCGCTGCTATTTCTTTGGCCGGGGCGTCAGCCGCAATCCCCAGTCGGCGGTACACCTGTGGCGCCAGGCCGCCGAGGCCGGCGTGGCCCCCGCGATGTTCTGCCTCGGGCTGTGCCTGTATGCCGGCGAAGGGGTGGCGGTCAATCACATTGAGGCCGTGAGCTGGTTCCGTGCTGCGGCGAGGAAACGCGTCGCGAGTGCGATGTTCCTGCTCGGCCAGTGTGCCACCTTCGGCATCGGCGGCACGCCCGATCCAGAGGTCGGGCTGGCCTGGTATCGACGCGCCGCCGAGCGCGGCAATCGTGAAGCGGAATTTGAACTGGGCGAAGCCTATGCCGGCGGTCGCGCTCACCTGCAGCGCGACATGGCCGAGGCCGTCAAGTGGTGGCGCTCGGCCGCGCGTCTGGGGCATGCGCGGGCGCAGTTGAAGCTTGCGCACTGCCATCGCTGGGGCGAAGGCGTCGAGGAGAACAAGAAGCTGGCGCTGGCCTGGTATCGCCGCGCGGCAGAGGGCGGCGAGATTGATGCGCATGTCTGGTTGGGCGAATGCCATGAACTGGGCGAGGGGGTGAGTGCCGATGCGATGGCGGCACGGCGCCATTACCATGCGGCGGCGGCGGCCGGCTCGGCGCATGGCAAGGCCGAGTTGGGGCGCTGTCATTTGCATGGCATCGGCGGCAAGGCCGATGTGGCACGCGGCGAGTTGGCACTGCATCAGGCGGCCGAAGCCGGCTGGCAGTCGGCTTTTGACGAACTGGAGCGCTACTGGTTTGCCGAAGGGGAACGCTTCTTTCATGGTCACGGCGTGGTGGCCGATGTCGAGCGGGCGCGTGCCTGTTACCGCAAGGCGGGCGAACTGGGCCATCGACGCGCTGCCTTCATGCTGGCCGAATGCTGGCGCCACGGCCTCGGTGGGCCGCTCGATCTGGTGCAGGCCGCGCACTGGTATCGTCAGGCGGCCACGGTCTTCGATGCCAAGCTGGCGCTGGCCGATCTCTACTATCACGGCACCGGGGTGACACGCAATTATCGCGAGGCCTATCGCTGGCTGGAACAGGCGGTGGCCCAGCATGAGGATGCCTACACGCTCTACAGCCTCGGCTTCATGCAGTTGCACGGCCAGGGCGTAAAGCGGGATACCAAGCAGGCGATGCGTCATCTGCGGCGTGCGGCGGTGCTGGGCGAGGTGAATGCACAGTATGAGCTGGGCGCGGCGTATTACCGGGGGGCAGGGCTGACACGCAATTTGCGCCTCGCCATGAAGTGGCTGCGCATGGCCGCGAGCCAGGGCCATGAAGGCGCGCGAGCCTTCCTTGAACGCATCGAGTACGGTGCCAGTTTGAACTAGCCGTGCAGGATGATACGGGCGGCGAGTCCGCCACCGGGGCGGGGCGCCAGTTCGAAGCGGCCGCCTTGCAGTCGCACTAAACGGTCGACGATGGCGAGGCCGAGGCCGGCGCCGCCGGCCCCTGTACGTGCTGTTTCGCCGCGGGTAAAAGGCTGCTTGAGGCGCTCGATGTCAGCGGGTGCGATACCCGGACCGCGATCGAGGATGGCGATAATGATGTGGCGCCCGGCGCGGGCAAGTTCCAGGTCTACCGGCGCACCGGCGTGGCGCAGCGCGTTCTCGATCAGGTTGATGACGACACGGCGCAGGGCGTCGGGACGCACGCTGACTGAAAAGTCGGCGCTGGCGGGACGGCGATAGTCGACACGCTCGCCATAGCGCGCGGCGATGTCGCCGAGCAGGTTCGATAAATCGGTGGCGACGGTCGGTGTTGCGTCGGCCGGTCGCGCGAAATCAAGAAACTGGCCGATGGTGCGATCCATCTCGACGATATCTGCTTCCATGCCGCTACGCGCTGTTTCATCATCAACACTCATCTCGATTTCCATGCGCAGGCGCGTCAGTGGCGTGCGCAGGTCGTGCGAGATGCCGGCGAGTAACAGTGCGCGCTCCTCCTCGATGGGGCGCACGATGCGATAGACGATCAGCCAGGCACCGGCCAGCGACAACAGCAGCACGGCCATGCCCCAGCCGATCCATTGCCAGGGCAGGTGACGCGCCAGCCGCTCACGCGGCAGGCCCAGCCAGAAGTGGCCATCCTCACCGGGAAGGACGCGAAAGCGCACGAACAGACCCGGCTCGCCATTCACCGCAAAGGCCAGTTGAGTTTCCGGGCCGAGCTTTTCGATGAGCAGGGCCTCGATACGGCGCGTCAGGCCGAAGGACGGTGGCGGTTCGACGCGGTCGTCCGCATCGGCCGGATAGACGTGCAGGCCTTCGAGGTCGGCCAGCTCGGCAAGCAACTCGTGACGCTGCGCCGGGTGCGCGGTGAGTAGGGCGGTGCGGGTGAGATTGGTGACACTGGTGAGCATCTGCGCAATCTGACGCGAGCGGCGGTCGAGTTCCGCCTCGCTGAAAATGGCCAGCCAAGCGGCCACCGCCAACAGCATCAGCAGCGCGATCAGCCAGAAGGCACGCCACAGCAGCGTGCGCGGCAGGAACTTTTTAAGCAGCGTCGCGCCCATCAGGCACAAACACGTAACCGAAGCCCCACACCGTCTGGATGTGGCGCGGCTTGGTCGGGTCGTCCTCGACCAGCTTGCGCAGGCGCGAGATCTGCACGTCGATGGCGCGGTCGAACACGCCATGCTCGCGGCCGCGTGCCAACTCCATCAGCTTGTCGCGCGAGAGCGGTTGGCGCGGGTGTTTGAGCAGCACCTGCAGCAGGCCGAACTCGCCGGTGGTGAGCATGGTCGCGGTCTCGGCACGGAGTAGTTCACGCGTGGCGAGATTCACCTCGACTTGGCCGAAGCGCACGACTTCTTCATCCGCTGCAGGGGCGCCGGCCGGTGGGGCGCTGCCGCGTCGCCGCAACACGGCATGGATGCGGGCGACCAGTTCGCGCGGGTTGAAGGGCTTGGGCAGATAGTCGTCGGCACCGAGTTCAAGGCCGACGATGCGGTCGATGTCGTCGCCCTTTGCGGTGAGCATCAGGATGGCGATGTCGTTGTGTGCGCCGCCATTGCCGCGCAGGCGGCGGCAGATCGACAGACCATCTTCGCCGGGCAGCATCAGATCGAGCACGATCAGATCGTAGAGTTCGCGCTCAAGGGCGCGATCCATGCCAGCCGCGTCGGCTACTGCCTTGCAGGCAAAGCCCTGGTCGGCGAGATAGCGTTCCAGTTGGCTGCGCAAGCGCAAGTCGTCATCGACAATCAAGATTTTGGATTTGCGGGTGTCGTTCATGGGGCGAAGGATACTGCCGAATGATGAGCAGGTATGTCGGGATGTTGCAGGCGCAGGCGCTCGCAAAGCTTTGTTACAAAGCCTGCCCACCATGCCTTGGAGGGCGCCCTACAATGCAGGCATGAACAAGTCCGCCCTCACTTTCCTGTTGTTGCTGCTAACGGCCCTGCCGCATGCCGTGGCGCAGGATGCGCCGCCTCCGCTGTATGGGCAGCGGCAGATGCGGCCGCACGATTTCCCTCCCGAGCAACGTGAGCAATGGCGCGAAGAACGACGTGAAGAGCGGCGCCAGCGGCGTGAGGCGCTGCAACAGATGTCGCCGGAAGAGCGTCATCAGTTGCGCCGCGATGTGCGCGAAGCCGGCCAGTCGCTCTATCCCCGCAGGGAAAGATAGCGGGGTGGTGGCTCCAGTTGGCAGCGTTCCAGTAGTTTCATATTGCCGAAAATGTCATTCGGGCTGCCGTCTGCTTCGATGACACCCCGATGCATGACCAGCACCCGCGAACACAGTTCAAGTACCAGATCCAGATCGTGGGTCGCAATGATCTTGGTGTGGTCGAAGCCAGCCAGTAGTTTGATCAGCCGGCGCCGGGCTGCCGGATCGAGGCCGCTGCTCGGCTCGTCCATGACGAGGATGCTGGGTTGCATGACCAGTACCCCCGCAATGGCCACGGCGCGCTTCTCGCCGCCCGAGAGCCGATAGGGCGGGCGGTCGCGCAAGTGCGCGGCACCGACCGTTTCCAGCGCCTGCATGACGCGCGTTTCGATGTCGGTTACGGCCAAGCCCTGATGGCTCAGGCCGAAAGCGACGTCGTCGAACACGGTGGGCATGAACAACTGGTCATCCGCCTCCTGGAAGATCATGCCGACGGTGTGGCGTACCTCGGCGAGGTTCTCGTGCGTGATGGGAAAGTCGCCGATGCGTATCTGGCCGCGTGTTGGCGTTAGCACACCATTGAGATGCTGTAAAAGGGTCGATTTGCCGGCGCCATTGCCGCCGACGATGGCGACCGATTCACCATGATGAACCGTGAAGCTAACCCCGTTCAGTGCGGCTTGCCCATCCGGGTAAGCAAAAACTACGTCGCGGGCTTCGACAAGGTGGTGGCTCATGCGGCGATTCCGCGCATCAGCGCCAACATGCCCAGGCAACATGCCAGAAATAGCGTGTCGCGCCACTGCCAGGGCTGAATTTTCTGCACTGGGATATAGCCATCGAAGCCTCGCGCCCGCATCGCCTGATGGATGCGTAGCGCACGGTCGAGCGTGCGCAGCAGCAGATGGCCGAGCAAGGCAGCATAGACGGAAAGGGGCATGGCCTTGGTCGCGGGCGAGCGCAGTTCGCGCGCCAGGTTCATGCGCCCGAGTTCGCCAGCCAGCACCACCAGATAACGGTGCATCAGCAGCAGCTGCGTGGTCAGTACCCGTGGCACGCCCAGCTGATCGAGTGCCGCGCAGAGCCGATGCATGCCGAGGACGGCGATCAGGATCAGTGCTGCGGAGACAGTGAGGATTGCGCGCAGCAGAATCGAGCTTAGCGAGAGCCAACCGCCGGCGATGGCGTGGCCCATCAGTTCGAGGCGCGGTGCCGGGTCGAAGAGCGGATTGAACAAGCCGACCATCAGCGCGAAGGGTAGCGCCGGCAGTAGTTTGCGGCCGATCCGGCCGAGGGGAATATTGCCGAGTCGGGCGAGCACGAGCGGATAGAGCGCCAGGGGCAGGAGCGCGGCCACGGCATAGCGGTCGAAAGACACCACAACGATAATGAATGCGACGGTGGCAAGGACGATGGCGCGCGGGTCAAGGTGCGCCAGCCAGGTGGCTTGCCCGGCGCTCGCGTCGAGCGAATGGACTTCCCTGAGCAGCGCTTCGATGCCGCTCACTCGGGCTTGGAACTAAGCGTGGCGTGTTCGATCGACCATTCCAGGCCATCCGGGGCCGTCGACGCAAACCAGGACAGCCCGCCGCCCATCACTAGGGCCAGTAGTGCGAAGGTGGCGATCATGCGCCCGGAAAAACCGGCGGTGACACGGCCGCCACCAACCATGTTGACCAGATCGGGGCGCGCCGCGCGGATAAAGGCGAAGACGGCTGCGGTCGCCAGACCTTCCACCACGCCGATGGGCAGGTGAATCGACTGCATCAGCAGCAGGAAAGTATTCAGGGGCAGGCTGCTGATGCCGGAAAGCTGGGTTTGGATGACCACGCCGAGGGCGCCTAGCTGGAGGCCAATCACGGCGGCCAATACGGTAATCATGACCACCCGGTTTTTCGAGGGCGAGGCGCCGGCAGCTTTGAGCAATGGACGGTAGATCAGGGGATAGGCAATGAAACAGGGAATCACGCCGAGGTTAAAGATATTGGCGCCGAGCGCCAGCAGGCCGCCGTCGGCAAAGAACAGCGCCTGGACTGTCAACACCGAGGTGATGACGACGAAGGCAGCGGGAGCACCGAGTAGGATCGCGAGCAGAAGACCACCGCTGATGTGTCCGCTCGACCCCGTGCCCGGAATTGCGAAGTTAATCATCTGGGCGGCGAACACGAAAGCGCCCAGCACGCCCATCAGGGGCACCAGATGTTCTCTAGGATCGCTGCGCAAGCGCTTCGAGCACCAGGCGAGGGTGGCGGCGGATGCGGCCCACAGGGTCACGCCGACCGTCGGCGACAGTAGAGCATCGGCCATGTGCATGAGGTATCTCCCGAAAAGCGGTGTGACGATTTTTAAAATTGTAATACTGATTCACTTGGTAAAGTGTTGAGAAATGTAGGAGACCGTCATGGAACGCTTTACGATTTCGATGGATGAGCAGTTGGCGGCGGATTTCGACCGCCTGATCGCCCAGCGTGGCTATCAGAACCGCTCGGAGGCGGTGCGCGATCTGGTGCGCTCGCTGCTGGAACGCGAACGCGGTGGCGAAACGGCGGGCGGCTACTGCGTCGCCAACCTGTCCTACGTCTTCAATCACCACGAGCGCGATCTGGCCGAGCGACTGACGGCACTACAGCATGGCCAACATGACCTGACGGTGGCGACGATGCACGCGCATCTCGATCATGAAAACTGTCTCGAAACGGTCATCCTGCGCGGCCCGACACCGGCCGTGCGCGGCTTTGCCGATGCGCTGATTGCCGAACGCGGCGTGCGTCATGGGATGGTGAATCTGGTCAGTGTCGAGGTCGATGGTGGGCATGACCATTCCCACGGTTACGTGCCGCGCGGCAAACTGAAAACGCATTTGCACATGAAGCCGAAGACTTGATCCGGGCGGCGGGACGATCCGCCAATTCGGGTTAAGATTCCCACATCATGTCTCATGTCCTGCATCACCGCATCCCCCCTCCCTTGCGCAGTCTTGAGCGCGGCTTGGTGCGCGAGTGGCGCCTGCTGCGCTTTATGGCGGCGACGCTGCTGGCGGCGCTGACGCCGGCGACCTATACAGTCGCGGTGCGGCGCTCGATGGCGCAGGCTGTGTGTTTTTCGGCCTGGCAGGTTTTGCCCGGTTATGCCCTGCTGGCGATTCTCTTCGGGGCGGCGACGACGCACATCATGGTGGTGACGGCCGCCAGTTATGGTTTGTCCCACTTGGCGCTGGAAGCCGTCGTGCGCGTGCTGGTGGTCGAGATCATCCCGCTGGCTGCAGCCTTGTTCGTCGCCATGCGCTCCGGCGCCGCCTTTCTCAATCGGCTCACCGCATTGCGTGCCAATAACGTCGATTTGCGCCAAGTGAGCACCTTCGACCAACAGGTCTTGCCAGGCGTGGTCGGCAACTTCTTTGCCGTGGTGCTGCTCACCCTGGTGAGTGGCACGCTGGTGCTGTGCGTGGCCTACGTGGTGGTCTATGGGCTGACCCCCTGGGGCTTGGCCGGATTCACGCATCTCGTCGGACAGATTTTCGATCCGGTCACCGCGCCGGGCTTGCTGCTGAAGATTGTCCTGTTTGCCTTGGCCGTGGGCATCGCCCCGGCGACCGTGGTACTGGATTCGGCACGACAAGGCGCGCTCAGCAGCGACATGCGCATCACGGCGCGTCTGTTCCTGATGCTGACGGTGATCGAGGTGGCGGCGCTCGTCCTCCTGCACTTCTGAAGATGCCATGACAATACCCGACATCGATCCGCCCTCCGCCGCCATTCCCCACGCCACGGCCAAGTCTTACCTGCTGCTGCTGTTCATGGTCGTGTTGCTGGCGGGTTTTGTGCTGTATGTCATGACAGCGCGAGGCGTGTTTGAGGAAAAGCAGCGGCTCGTCCTGCTGGCCGAAAACTCGGAAGGCGTGGTGGTCGGCATGGACATGACCTTTTCCGGCTTTGTCATCGGCCGTGTGGCTCGCATCGAACTGGGCGAGGAGGGCAAGGCGCACATCCACATCGACGTGCCCACCAAGGATGCGCGCTGGCTGCGCACCTCGTCGGTGTTTACCCTCGAACGCGGGGTGGTCGGCGGCGCACGCCTGCGTGCCTATACCGGCTTGCTCGATGATCCGCCGCTGCCGGACGGGGCGAAGCGCGATGTGTTGATTGGCGATGCAGCCGCCGGTATTCCGCAACTGGTCAGCACCATGCGTGAGCTGCTCGACAACCTCAAGCAGATGACGGGCGCCGACGCGCCGCTCAACGCCAGTTTGCTCAATGTGCAACAAATGACGGGTGCCCTGAAAGGCCCTCAGGGAGCGCTGCCGGGCATCCTCGGGGCGGCAGGGGCACGGCAGTTGCTCGAATCGATTGCGCATACCAACCAGTTGCTGCGTCAGGTCGATGCGCGCATGACGGGCAAGGGCGGTACGCTGGACGAAGCGCAGGCCGCCGTGGCTGAACTGCGCGGCCTGCTGACCGAGGCGCGCAGCAGCCTGAAGAAGGTGGATGCCACCCTGGACGAAGCGCATGCGATTGCCGTCAATGCCCGCGTCGCCACCGGAGATCTCGATGCGCTGCGCAACGAGGTGGAAGCCAGCCTGCGGCGCATCTCCGTGCTGGTCGATGAGGTGAATCGCAAATGGCCGTTTGCGCGCGAACGGGAGTTGAAACTGCCATGATCCTGCGTCTGCTGGTGTTGTTGTTGCTGTTGACCGGCTGTGCCGGCGGGCCGGCCGCACCGGACTGGCAGGCCAATGCGCACGCCGCGCTGGCGGCGCATGTGTCGGCCTGGTTTGCCGGGCGTGATCGCGTCGCCGCGCAGGAGCTCGACACGGCCCGGCGCGAGGTGGCCCGCACTGGCGATGCCACGCAACTGGCGCGCGTCGAACTCACCGCCTGCGCCGCGCGCCTCGCCAGTCTGGAAACGGGCGACTGCCCGGCATTTGCGCCCCTGTCACAAGATGCCGATGCAGGTGCGCAGGCCTATGCCGCCTATCTCGCCGGCCGCTGGCAGGGACTCGATGCGCAGCAACTGCCGGCGGCGCAGCGGGGCGTGGTGACAACGACCGATGCACTTGCGACTGTGCAGGCGATCGAAGAGCCGCTGTCACGGCTGGTGGCGGCGGGCGCGCTGCTGCGGGCCGGGCGCTTGCCGCCGCAAGGTATCGCGCTGGCCATCGACACGGCGGCGCAACAAGGCTGGCGACGCCCGCTGCTGGCCTGGCTCGGCGTCGACCGTGAGCGGCTGGCCGCTGCGGGTGACATGAGTGGCGCGGCGGCGCGTCAGCGGCGCATGGATATCGTCAGCGGCCAACAGCCTGGCCGGTAGAATCCGCGCCGTGAACATCCTAGCCTTCGAAGCGGCGACCCATCGCCTGTCCGTCGCCCTGTGGTGCGATGGTGTCCTTGCCGAAAAAACCGCGCTCGTGCCCAATGGCGGCTCGGAACGCCTGTTGCCCTGGGCGACCGAATTGCTGGCCGAGGCCGGTCTGTCGCTCAAACAACTCGATGGCCTCGCCTTCGGTGCCGGTCCCGGCGGCTTTACCGGCCTGCGGCTGGCCTGTGGCGTGACGCAGGGGCTGGCCTTCGGGCTGGATATTCCGGTAGTGCCTGTATGTACCTTGGCGGCATTGGCGCTGGATGCTGGCGATGGCCACATCCTGACCTGCCTCGATGCGCGCATGAACGAGGCGTATGTCGCGGCCTATGTCGTGAGCGGCGAGATCGTTGAAGCGGTCATGGCGCCAAATGTCGGCGCTGGCGAGACGGCACCTTTGCCCGAGGGCGAGGGCTGGCGCGGTGTCGGCGATGGCTTTGCGGCTTACGGCGCAGCGCTGCGGCAGCGCATGGGCGCGCGACTCGTCGCGGAAGACGCCGGCCTGATGCCCACCGCCACGGCGGTGGCCCGCTTGGCCGCGCCCGTGTTGCTGCGTGGTGAGGGTGTGCCCGCCGCACAGACGCTGCCGCTCTACGTGCGCGACAAAGTGGCGTTGACGACCGCCGAGCGACTGGCGCGGGGCGGTAGCAAGTGAGTTTTGTGCGGATGACGGCGGACGATCTTGACGAGGTTGCCGCGCTTGAAGCGCGCATCCAGGCTTTCCCCTGGTCGCTGGGTAATTTTCGCGATTCACTCCTTTCCGGTCATGGCTGCTGGCTGCGGCGCATCGCGGGCCGTGTCGCGGCCTTTGCGGTGACGATGCCTGCCGTGGAAGAGATGGAACTGCTCGACATTGGCGTGGCACCGGATTTACAGCGCCACGGGCTGGGGCGCGCACTGCTCGATTTTCTTTGCACGCAGGCGCGCCAAGATGGCATGCAACGCCTGCTGCTGGAGGTGCGGCCATCCAATGCGTCGGCGATTGCGTTTTACCGGCACTTGGATTTTGTCGAGATTGCTCGTCGGCGCGGTTACTATCCGGCCATTGAGGGAAGAGAAGACGCCATCGTGATGGTCAAAAATTTATGAACAGAGAACAGATGCTCAAGGAAATGGGCCTTGGCCCGATCTGGACATTACGCCAGCCGCCGAAGAAGAAGCGCGGCGCGATGGCCGAGCCCGAGGCCGCGCTGCCGGTCGATGCCCGGACAGCGGCGATTGCCGCGATGGGCTGGGACGAACTGAAGCAGGCGGTGGCCGATTGCACGGCCTGCGAATTGTGCAAGACGCGCAAGCAGGCCGTGCTTGGTGTCGGCGATATCAACGCGGACTGGCTGTTCGTCGGTGAGGGGCCTGGGGCGGAGGAAGACGAACGCGGTGAACCCTTCGTCGGCCAGTCCGGCAAGCTACTCGATGCGATGCTGGCGGCGATTGACCTCAAGCGCGGCCACAATGTGTATATCGCCAATTCCGTGAAGTGCCGTCCGCCCGACAACCGTGCGCCGGAGCCGAGCGAGACAGCGGCCTGCTGGCCCTTCCTCGCGCGCCAGGTCGAGTTGCTCAAGCCGAAACTGATCGTCACGCTCGGCCGACCTGCCGCACAAACCTTGCTCCAACAGGAGGTCAAAATTGCCGAGGCACGTGGTAAGGTACAGGACTTCGCCGGCATTCCACTCATCATCACCTACCATCCGGCCTACCTGCTGCGCAATCTGCCGGACAAGGCAAAAGCATGGGAAGACCTTTGTTTCATGCGCAGGACGATGAAGGAGCGCGGTTCATCACCGGCATAAAAAACAGGAGGATTCACCATGCAACTCGGATTGATCATCGGCATTGTCTTCGCCATCGGGGCTGTGGTCTTTGCCATGCAGAACACCACGGTGGTGACGGTGACCCTCGGCTTCTGGAACTTTGAAGGATCGCTCGCGCTGGTTTTGCTGGTCGCGATGGGCGTGGGCGCGCTGATTGCCGGGCTGGTGTCCTCACCGGCCATGATTCGCCGGCAATGGTCCGTAGCGCACCTGGGCCGCCAGTTGGCGGATGAGAAACGCAGCAACGAAGCATTGCGCAAGGAGCTTGATCAGGCGCAGACGGCACTCGCTGCCCGTTCGCCTGCAGCGCCGCTTGAGGTGGAAGAAAAACCTTACGTTGGTCTACGCACGCTGATCGCCGGCAGTGGCGAGGACAAGCCTGCGGCTTGATGAGATCGCAGAACGCCATTGCGTATGACTCCTTGAATTTGAGCAAGCCATCATGCTAAGTATCCGCAATCTTCGGTCTGCCGATATCCCATCCGTCATTGCCCTGCAGCAGCGCGTTTACACGACCATCCCCGCCTTTCAGGAGCCCCAGTTCGAAAGCCTTTTGCGGGAATTTCCTACCGGGCAGGTGGTCGCCGAACTGGATGGCGAGATTGTCGGCATCGCGCTTTCGCTGGTCATTTTGTGGGATGACTACAGCCTGCATCACACTTGGGCCAGCGTCACCAACGACGGGTTGTTCGATACGCATGACATGGGCGGCCGCACACTCTATGGTGCCGAGGTCTGTGTTGATCCAAAAACCCGCGGTCAGGGCGTCGGCCATACCTTGTATGACGCGCGGCGCACGCTGTGCAAAGCTATGAACCTAAAGCGCATCATTGCCGGCGGCCGTCTGCCGGATTACCACAAGGTGGCAACCCAGATGGCCCCAGAGGAATACGCCAAGCGCGTGATTTGGGGCGATCTCTACGACCCCGTGCTGCGTTTCCAGCTCGACGAAGGTTTCGACTATTGCGGCATCCTGCACGGCTATCTGCCGAACGACATTGATTCGGTCGGCAATGCCAGCCTGATCGTCTGGCTCAACCGCGACTACGATTCGGAGCGCCCCACTCAGGCACCGCCGGCCGGTCTATTCGAGGAGAAATCATGAGAGCCCGCATTGCCGCCGTGCAGTACCAGTTGCGCCAGATCGAGAACTGGGATGGCTTCGAGAAGCAGGTCGATTTCGTGCTCAATGCCGCTGCCGATTACCAGCCTCACTTTGTGCTGCTGCCGGAACTATTTACCACCCAGTTGCTTTCCTTCATGGATAACAACGACGTGCCGAGTGCGGTGCGCAAACTGCCGGCCTATACCGAACGCTACATAGCGCTACTGCGCGGGCATGCGATGCGGCACGGATATTTTTTGGTTGGTGGCAGTCATCCCAACATCCAGGAAGGCAAGCTGCTGAATACCGCGTTTCTGTTTACGCCGAGCGGCGAAGTTCATACCCAGGACAAGATTCACCGCACGCGCTGGGAAAAGGAAAAGTGGGCGACCGACTGCGGCGATGTGCTCAAGGTTTTTCATACACCGCATGCCAAGATTGCCATCCTGATCTGCTATGACATTGAGTTTCCAGAGTTGGCGCGACGTGTTGCCGAGGAGGGGGCCGAGATTATTTTCGTGCCTTCCTGCACCGATGATCGTCAGGGCTTCTTGCGCGTGCGCTACTGCTGTCATGCCCGGGCGATCGAGAATCAGGTTTATGTTGCCATGACCAGCACGGTCGGCAATTTACCAGTGACGGGCTTGCGCTTACACTATGGGCAGGCTTCGGTGATCACGCCCTCGGATTTTCCCTTCGCCCGTGACGGCATTGCAGCGGAAGGCGTGATTAACGAGGAACAGATTGTGGTGGCTGATGTCGATCTGGCGCTACTCGACGAAAATCGCCTCAAGGGAACCACTATCCCCTTGCTCGAT
Source organism: Rhodocyclaceae bacterium (assembly GCA_030681195.1). Classification (GTDB taxonomy): domain Bacteria; phylum Pseudomonadota; class Gammaproteobacteria; order Burkholderiales; family Rhodocyclaceae; genus Sulfuricystis. The sequence goes on along the minus strand of JAUXXJ010000004.1, from coordinate 105,018 downwards.
AAACGCAACGACTTTTACAGCTTGCGCCCGCAAATTGTGACGACGGCCTGAAGTCGTCCGCGCGGCTAAGGGCCAAAGGCTAAGGCATCAAAAAGTCGGCGCTGGCCGGACGGCGTTGCGCCGCGCTGGCATCCGTAATGAAAGGAGAAAACATGGCGACACGCAAGGGTGTTTCCCCGACAGTCAATCTCAATCTCAATGTGCGAGGGCTCAAGCAATCCGCCACGCTGGCGATCAACGAGAAGAGCGCGCAATTGATGCGCGAGGGCAAGCAGGTGTTCCGCTTCGGCCTCGGCCAGTCGCCGTTTCCCGTGCCACAGCCGGTGGTCGACGAACTACGCGCCAACGCCCACCAGAAAGACTATCTGCCGGTGCGTGGCCTGCGCACCTTGCGCGATACGGTCGCCGCCTATCATCGGCGCATGCACGGCATCGAACGCAGCGGTGACGATGTGTTGATCGGCCCCGGCTCGAAGGAGCTGATGTTCGTGCTGCAGCTCGTCTATTACGGCGACCTCGTCATCCCGACGCCAAGCTGGGTTTCCTACGCCCCGCAGGCGCGCATCGTCGGTCGCCAGATCTACTGGGTGCCGACCCAGCCGGAGAACGACTGGCGCCTGATGCCGGACGAACTGGATCGTGTCTGTCATGACGACCCAAGCCGGCCGCGCATCGTCATCCTCAACTACCCCTCGAACCCGACCGGCGACACCTACACGACCGATGAACTGAAGGCGCTGGCCAAGGTGGCGAAGAAGTACAAGGTCATCCTCCTGTCCGACGAAATCTATGGCGAGCTGCACCATCGCGGCCAGCACGTTTCCATCGCCCGCTACTACCCGGAAGGCACCATCATCAGCGGCGGCCTGTCGAAGTGGTGCGGCGCCGGCGGCTGGCGGCTGGGCACCTTTACCTTCCCGCATACGCTACGCTGGCTGCTTGAAGCGATGGCCACCGTCGCCAGCGAAACCTATACCTCGACCTCCGCACCTATCCAGTACGCCGCCATCCGCGCCTTCGAGGGCGGCACGGAAATGGAAAGTTATCTCGCGCATTCGCGTCGCGTCCTGCGCCATCTCGGCCGTCACGTCTGGCGAGGCCTGCGCGACGCCGGCGCCGCGGTCTCCGAACCGGTCGGCGGCTTCTATCTCTTTCCCGATTTCAGCCCGCTGCGCGAGCGGCTGGCGCGTCACGGCATCACCAACAGCACGCAATTGTGCGAGCGCATGCTCGACGAAACCGGCGTGGCGACCCTGCCCGGCGCCGACTTCGGCCGCCCGCCGGCAGAGCTGACGTTACGCCTCGCCTACGTCGATTTCGACGGCGCCCGCGCCTTGTCGGCGGCGCAGCAGATTCCGCTCGATCAGGAGCTGGATCGGACTTTCCTGGAGCTTTATTGCCCCAACGTAACGCAGGCCACGGCGGCAATGAGCCACTGGCTGAAGAAGATGAAATAAACGAAAGGAGATCGCTCATGCGCTACATCAAGAAACTCACCGACATTCCGCAACTCACCGAGGCCGAGCGCAGCGCGCTGGCCCCGGTTGTCGACGCATATGCTTTTCGCGTCAGTGACTACTACCTGAATCTGATTGACTGGAAGGATCCCGCCGACCCGATTCGGCAACTGATCATTCCGCGCCCGGATGAATTGCATGACTGGGGCAAGCTGGATGCCAGCAACGAAGCCGCCAATACCGTCATGCGCGGCGTGCAGCACAAGTATCCAGACACGGCGCTACTGTTGTGCAACGAGGTCTGCGGCGCTTATTGTCGCTACTGCTTCCGCAAGCGTCTGTTCATGAATGACAACGACGAGGCAAGCAAGGATTTGAGCGAGGGCTTTGCCTATATTGCCGCCCATCCGGAGATCACCAACGTGCTGCTCACCGGTGGCGATCCGCTGCTGCTCAGCACGCGCCGACTGACCGAGATCATCAGCGCGCTGCGCGAGATTCCGCATGTGCAGATCATCCGCATCGGCACCAAGATGACGGCCTTCAATCCCTTCCGCGTACTCGACGATCCGGCGCTGATCGAGATGTTCGAGAAATATTCGACACCGCAGAAGCGCATCTACGTGATGAACCATTTCGACCATCCGCGCGAACTCACCGACGAAGCGGTAGCCTGTCTCGACAAGTTGATCCGCGCCGGCGCGATCATGACCAACCAGTGCCCGCTGATCGCCGGCATCAATGACGCCCCGATGGTGTTGTCCGACATGTTCCGCAAGTTGTCGTGGATCGGCTGCCCGCCGTATTACGTCTTTCAGGGCCGGCCGACCGCCGGCAACGATCCGTACAAGGTTTCCATCGTGCGTGGCTGGGAGATTTTCCGCGAAGCCCTGCGTTATGGTTCCGGCGTGGCGCGCCGCGCGCGTTTCGTCATGTCGCACGAGACCGGCAAGATCGAAATTCTTGCCGTCGATGAAAAGTACATCTACCTGCGCTACCAGCGCGCCAAGGACGCCAGCCTGCGTGGCCGATTCCTCATCTACAAGCGCAGTGACGAAGCCTACTGGCTGGACGATCTGGAGCCGGTCGAGGGGCTAGAGGGCGGTGTGGCGCCGCATTTTGCCCACGAATCCAAACAGGACACGGTAGATGGGCCGGAGTAGGACAGCGGTGGTGCGTGTATAGAAAAGTCGGCGCTGGGGATACGGCGGCTTATCACGGTCAATTTTGGCTTCAGTTTGTTGCATTGGGGCCAGCAGGGCACGGGGTAAAATCGGCGCATGAATCCCCTTGCTCCTTATCCCCTCATTCGCGCCGACCAGTCGGTCTTGCTGGTTGTTGATCTACAGGAACGCCTGCTGCCGCACATTCATGAGTGGCAGCGTTTGTTGGGGCATGTGGATTGGCTGGTGCAGGTGGCGCAACGTCTGAAGGTGCCCGTGACCGTCACAGAGCAGTACCCCAAGGGCATCGGTCATACGCATCCGCAAGTCGCGGCGCGCCTGCCGACCGGCAGCGTCGGTGTCAAGATGCACTTCTCCTGCGTCGCAGGGAATTGTCTGCCGGGCCTGCCCGGCATGGAACGGCCGCAGGTGGTGGTGTGCGGCATCGAGTCGCATGTCTGCGTGTTGCAGACGGTGCTGGAACTGGCGGCGGCCGGCAAGCAGGTGTTTGTGGTCGAGGAGGCCGTTGGTTCGCGCGATCCGCAACACAAGGCGCTGGCATTGGCGCGCATGCGGCAGCACGGCATCACGATTGTCTGCCGCGAGATGGTGGCCTTCGAGTGGCTGCATGTGGCCGGTAGCGAAACCTTCCGCGACATCAGCAAGAATTTTCTGAGGTAAGGTTGTTCCGTGCGCATCCTGCTTTCCAATGACGATGGTTATTTTGCCCCCGGTCTGGCGGCACTTTACGAAGCCATTCGCGGCATAGGCGAGATTACCGTGGTGGCGCCCGAGCGCAACCGCAGTGGCGCCTCGAATTCCCTGACACTTGATCGGCCGCTGCATCTCAAACAAGCCGCCAATGGTTTCTTCTACGTCAATGGCACCCCGACCGACTGCGTGCACCTGGCCGTGACCGGCATGCTCGAACATGAGCCGGACATGGTGATCTCCGGCGTCAACTGGGGGCCGAACATGGGCGACGATACGGTCTATTCCGGCACCGTGGCGGCCGCGATGGAAGGCTACCTGCTCGGCGTGCCGTCGATTGCCGTGTCGCTGGGCAGTTTTGAAGGACGCAACTTTGCGACTGCCGCCCGCGTCGTGCGCGATTTGGCGGAGCGCTTCAAGGTGCAACCTTTTGGCGCGCCGGTGCTGCTCAATGTCAATGTGCCGGATGTGCCCCATGATGTATTGGCGGGCACGCGGGTGACGCGCCTCGGGCGGCGCCACAAGGCCGAGCCGGTGGTCAAGCAAGTTTCTCCGCGTGGCGAGGCGGTGTATTGGGTGGGTGCTGCCGGTGCTGCCGCCGATGCCGGCGAGGGCACCGATTTTCACGCGGTCGAGAATGGCTGGGTGTCGGTAACGCCGCTCCAGGTTGATCTCACCCACTTCGCGCAGCAGGAACGTCTGATGGAGTGGATGGCATGAATGCCCTCTCCGGCATTGGCATGACCTCCGAGCGCACGCGGGCGCGCATGATCGAACGGGTGCGCGAACAGGGCGTGCGCGACCAACGCGCCCTGATGGCACTGGCCGCGGTGCCACGCCATATCTTCGTCGAGGAGGCAATGGCGCACCGCGCCTATGAGGACACCGCGCTACCGCTGATTCTTGGTCAGACCATTTCGCAGCCCTTCATTGTCGCGCGCATGATCGAGTTGCTGCTCGAAGGCCGTAACAAGCTGGGTAAAACGCTTGAAGTCGGCGCCGGTTGCGGCTATCAGGCGGCCGTGCTGGCGCAGTTGTCGACCGAGGTATATGGCGTCGAGCGGCTTGGTCCGCTGCTGGCAAGGGCGCGTGAGAACCTCAAGGCGCTGAAGCTCACGCGCATCCGCCTCAAGCATGGCGACGGCATGGTCGGTCTGCCTGAGGCGGCACCCTTTGATTCGATCATTGTCGCCGCCGCCGGCATGGGCATTCCGCAGGCGCTGTGTGATCAGTTGGCGATTGGCGGACGCTTGGTGATTCCTGTCGGTAGTGGCGATCAGGTGCTGGTGCTGATCGAGCGCACACCGGACGGGCTGGTGGAAAAGCGTTTCGATGCGGTGCGCTTCGTGCCGCTGTTGCCGGGGGTGGCGTGATGACCATGCAACTCTGGCGTCTTTTGCCCTTGCTTGCGCTGCTGGCGGGTTGTGCTGCCACCGCACCTGCGCCAGTGAAGGATTCCGGGGCGCCCACACGTATCGAGGCGGCCGCTACGGTCAAGAGCGCAGGCACTTACACGGTGAAGAAGGGCGATACGCTGTACAGCATCGCGCTCGACCAAGGGGTGGATTACCGTGAGTTGATTATCTGGAACAGGCTCGACAATCCGAACCGCATCCGCGTCGGACAGTCTTTGCTGGTGGCCGCGCCGGGTGCCGCCGAGAAGCCCGCCGTGGTCGCCGATGGTGTCAGCGAAGTGCGGCCGATCAGTTCGGGCGGCAGCCCGGTCGGGCGTTCGCTCGACGAGCAGCCGCAGGGTGCCGTCTCGCCAACGCCGACTTTTGCAGAGACCGATACCGAGAAGCTCAAGCGCACGCCAAAGGGCGGCAAGTTGCCGTATTCCGAGGAGAATCTGGCCAAACTCAAAGCGCAGGAGGCGGCACCTTCTCCAGCGCCCCAGCCCCAACCCGTACCCGTGGCGGAAAAGCCCCCGGCACCGCCTGCGGCGGCTCCGGCGCCTCCAGCGATGGGCAGCGTCGATTGGGTCTGGCCGGCCAGCGGCAAGATTCTCGCCAGCTTCAGCGAAGGCAGCGGCGAGGCCAACAAGGGTGTCGACATTGCCGGCAAGATCGGCGAGCCGGTGCAGGCTGCAGCAGCCGGTAAGGTGATCTACGTCGGCACGATGAACAAGTACGGCAATCTCGTCATCGTGCTGCACGGTGGCGGCAATAGTTCCGTGTATGCCCACAACAGCAAGATCCTCGTCAAGGAAGGGCAAATGGTCACGCGCGGCCAGAAGATTGCCGAACTGGGCGACAGCGATGCCGACCAGCCCAAGCTGCATTTCGAGATTCGCCAGCAGGGCAAGCCGGTCGATCCCCTCAAGTTTTTGCCGCCGCGCGGATGAACGAGCCGCTCGACGTTTCGGAAAACGAACTCGAGCCGGCGGCGCAGACGGCCGGCGAGGATGGCTTTCTCGAAGACATCACCCAGCTTTACCTGAACGAAATCGGTGCCACGCCGCTGCTTAAACCGGCCGAAAACTAGCCCTGTCGCGAGCTACACGGGCGGGAGATTTCGCCGCGCGCCAGCACATGATCGAGGCCAATCTGCGCCTCGTCGTCAGCATCGCCAAGCATTACCTCAACCGTGGCGTCGCGCTTGACGACCTGATCGAGGAAGGCAACCTTGGCCTGATCCACGCGCTGGAAAAGTTCGACCCGGAACGCGGTTTCCGCTTTTCCACCTACGCGACGTGGTGGGTGCGCCAGAACATCGAGCGCGCCATCATGAACCAGTCGCGCACCATTCGTTTGCCGGTGCATGTGGTCAAGGAGCTCAATAGCGTCCTGCAGGCCTTGCGCAAGCTTGGCGTCGAGCCCGGCGAGGAAGGTCATGCCATTGAACGTGTTGCCGGCCTGTTACACAAACCGGTCGAGGAGGTGCGCCACATTCTGGCCCTCAACGAGCGCACCGCCTCGCTGGATGCGCCGCTCGATATTGATCCTGACCTGACCCTCGCCGATGCGCTGGCCGACGAAGAGGCGGCCAGCCCGGAAGCCAATCTCGAACAGGCCGAAGTCGAGGCACATATCGCCAGATGGGTGGCCGAACTGCCCGAGCGGCAGCGCCGTGTGGTCGAAGCGCGCTATGGCCTGAACGGCGGCGAAATCGCCACGCTGGAAGTGTTGGCCGAAGAACTCGGGATTACCCGTGAGCGGGTGCGTCAGTTGCAGATAGAAGCGCTGGTGCGCCTGCGGGCGCGTATCGCACGGCAGGAGATTGGCGTCAGCGCCTTGTTGTAAGCCAACCTGCTTTCAATGCCTGTGCGAACTGGTAGACCGCCATGGCGTAGAAGCTGCTGCGGTTGTAGCGCGTGATGACGAAGAAGTTCTGGTAGCCGAGCCAGTACTCGGTGTCGGCGGCGGGGGTGACGAGGTCGATCAGTGCGGCAGGCGCATCCGCTACATCGGCCGGTAAGACCACACCAAAGTCGCGCATCTCGGCCGGGCGGCGCACGGGCTTGATGCCTTCGTTGATCAGTACCTGCGCCATCCCGCCAGCGCCAACTTTTATTGCCACCGGTCCGCCCGATTCCCAGCCGTGCAGTTTGAGAAAGTTGGCGACACTGCCAATGGCATCGTCGCTGCTGCCGGTCAGATCAATTTGCCCGCTCCCGTCAAAGTCGACCGCATAGGCGCGGATGCTGGAGGGCAAAAACTGGGGCAGGCCGATGGCGCCTGCGTAGGAGCCGCGGTAGTCCATCGGGCTGCGCTGTTCATCACGTGCCAGCAGCAGCAGCGCTTCGAGTTCGCGCCGGAACAGGTCGGCGCGCGGCGGATAGTCGAAGGCTAGCGTGGCGAGTGCCGCGAAGGTGTCGAAGCGACCGAGGTGCTTGCCGTAGATGGTTTCGATGCCGATGATGGAGACGATGACTTCGGCGGGGATGCCACTCAGCGCTTCGGCTTTGGCGAGGGTGGCCTGATGCTTTTGCCAGAATGCCAGGCCGGCCCTGAGGCGCTTGGGTTCGATGAAGCGCTGCCGGTAGCTGCGCCAGGATTTCACGCGCGGGTCAGTTGGGGGGGCAATGGCCTTGAGGACAAACGGGATGGGTTCGGTTTGTGCGAAGAGGCGTGTCAGTGTTTCACTGTCGAGGCCATGGCGCGTGTGCATCTCGGCGATAAACGCCTGAACATCTTCACGCTCGGCATAGCCGGCGAAGCTGATGATAGGGAAGAGCAGGACTAGCGAGAGAAGCAGGCGCATCATGGTTTGAAGGCCGCGACATAGCGGCGTAATTCCTCAAGGGCAAGGGGCTCCAGCCTACCGTAGCGAAGCCCGGCGTAAAGTCGTGCGATGCGCGAGATTTCCGGCGCTTTTGCCGGCAGTGCGGCGACGAGACGTTGGGCATAGGCGTCCGGTCCTTCCCACTCGTAGCGCGCCAGACCACGCCGCGCCAGCCGTCGGCAGAAGCGCTGCCACTGGCGCAGGGCCGGGTCGGCCGGTGGACGGCGCCAGAGCATCGCGGCGGTGAGGGCTAGCAGTACCGTCCCGCAGAGCACGGCGAGCCAGACAATCATCTTGCGCCAGTCGGGTGACGCCATGCCCAATTTCTGTAGAAAATCGCGCTGGCGCTGCATGTCGTAGCCGAGCACCCACTGGTTCCATGCGTTGTTAACGGCCCACCAACGGAAGCGTAAATCTTTGAGCCAGTCGAAGCCGGCACGGGCGAGCATGGGCAGGGGTTCGCCAGCCGGCACGGCAGCAGCGAGGTTTTGTTCGATGCGTGCCGGCGCACTGGTGGCCGTCGGGTCGACACGCACCCACCCCTGTGTTTCCAGCCAAACTTCGGCCCAGGCATGGGCATCGGACTGACGGATCACCCAGGTGTCGTCAACCGGGTTACGTTCGCCGCCTTGGTAGCCCGTCACGACACGTGCGGGCACATCGGCCGCACGCATGAGGATGACGAAGGCCGAGGCGAAGTGTTCGCAGAAGCCGCGTTTGTGGTCGAAGAGAAACTCGTCGGCGACATGCTGGCCCATCAGGGGTGGTTGCAAGGTGTAGGTGAGGCGTTGCTGACGCAGGAACTCTATGGCGCGTTGCAGGCGCTGTGTGTCGTTGCCCCCTTCGTTTGCCCAGCGCTCTCCCAGCGCTTGCGTGCGCGGGCTGAGGCCAGCTGGAAGTTGTCGCGCCAGCGACAGGACGAAATCATCTTCTGCTCCTTGCATGACCTCAGCATGGGACTCCAGCGCGTAGCGGAGGCGCTCGCGCACGGGTTTCTTCGCATGCAGTTGGAAGTCGGCCGTACTGAAGGCGTTGGGCGGCAGGGTGCTGGGCAATTCGAGGGCAAACAGCCAGGGACGGTTGTGTGCTTCCAGCGTGATGGTATAGCGATAACTCGGACTGCCCGGAGCCGGCACATAGTCGATCTGCGCGGGGCGAATCAAGCCCGGTAGCCAGGTGCGATCCTTCAGGCGCGAGAGGACCGGGCCACGCCAATACATTTGCTGGCGCGGTGGAACCTCGCCCTCAAATTTGGCGCGAAAAGCGATGGCATCCGACTGGATCAGGTTGTTGATCGAACCGGGCGTCATGCTGTCGGAAAGTCCGGTGAGCCCGCTGTAGGCGTCGCTTGGTAGCCCCCACAGCGGGCCGTTGACGCGCGGAAACAGGACGAACAGGATCAGCATGAAGGGTACGGCTTGCAACAGCATCACCCCGGCGCGTCGTAGCAGAGGCAGGGGTGAAATGCGGGCATCGGTCAGCGCAGCGAGGGCGGCGGTGGCGACGGTCAGGGTGGCCAGCATGGTTGCCGCGATGGGGATCGACTGATCCTCAAAGAATTGCGTCAGGGTGAGAAAGTAGGCGAGGAAGATGATGGCCAGGCCATCCCGCGGGATGCGTGCTTCAAGTTGCTTGAGCGCCAGGAAGATCAGCAACAGGGCGACGCCGGCACGCTGGCCGAACAGGGTGCGATATTCAAGAAAAACGCCGGCGGCGCCGGCCACCGTGACCAGTACCAGCACCCAGCGTGTCGGGAGCGACTGATGCCACCAGACCAGTGCTGCACGCCAGACAAAAATAGCGCCGGTCAGCCCGGCAAGCCAGATCGGCACATGGGGAACCAAAGGAACAAACGCAGCCAGTCCGGTGGCGAGCAGCCACCAGGTTTGTGTCAGCGTGAGCGGCTGGGGGGCATCAGGCTTCATGGAGTGCCAGGGCTTTCAGGCAGGCGTGCACATGATCGGGGCCATGTCCCTGGGCGATTTCCTGTCCAGGCAGGCGCAGTCCCCAGGCGAGACCATCCGACTCGGCATCAAGCACCCAGCGTGTGAGGATCGACAGGCGGGTTTCGATATCGATGCCGGGCGGCAATGTGGCCCAGTCGAACCACAGCGATTGAGCGGCCGAGCCGGAAAACTGTTTGGTTTGCAGCGGGGCATGGCTGTCCTGGCGGGCGGCAGCTTTCCAGGCGACATGATGGGGGGGGTCGCTCGGCTGGTGGCGACGCAGGCCGGCAAAGTCTTCGTCGCCGGTGTCGCTCGCCAGACGTCCGCCGGCCATGCCACCAAAAGTCGGCGCTGGCGGGACGGCATCGGCGGGGCGCGGATAGATCAGGCATTCGCAGCCGGGCGCGGCATAGCTCCAGGCACGCACCAGTCCGAGGGGCCAGACAGTTTCGAGTGTGATGCGCGGCAGGACAAGCCAGCCACGTTGGGGTGCGGGCAGGGGCAGCATCACGCGCGTGTGGTCGTGCGGCGGCAAGTCGGTACTGACTGAAGTCTGTGCCGGCAGGTGCAGGCGCAGCAAGCTGCGTGTGCGGCGATCAGAATTGTGCAGGATGATCGGGAAGTGGGCCACATCGCCAGCAAAGACCGGCTTGGGCGTGCCGATGTTCAGCGTCAGTCCGACGAGATTGCGGAAGGTATGGAGGATCGTCGTGATGCCAAGGCCGCCGAGCAGGAAAACCAGCGCATAGCCGAGGCTGAGGTTGTAGTTGATCGCCCCGATCAGCATGGTCAGCAGCGAAACGGCGTAGAGCACCCCGGCGCGCGTGGGCAGCACGTAGACACGCCGCTGCGTCAGGTGGATGGGCGTTGGCTCGGGCGGGCGCACGCGCAGTGCCCAGCGGATGAACTGCTCATGGAGGCTGCGGCGCAGGGTGAGCAACATCGCGGTGCTAGGGCATCAGGGCAGGGGCACTGCCTCGATCAGCAGGCGGGCGACATCTTCCGGGGCGCGGCTTTCGATGGCGCCGCCGGGAACTTGCAGGCGATGCGTGGCGACCGTCGGCAGGACGGTCTGGACATCCTCGGGTAGCACGTGGTCGCGCCCGGCCAATAGTGCCCAGGCACGCGCGGCGGCGAGGAGTCCCAATCCGGCGCGCGGTGAGAGACCATGCTGCCAGGTGGCGGCATGGCGGGTGTGGGCAACGAGGTCCTGGACATAGTCGATCAGGGGCGGGGCAACATGGATTTGCCGTACCTGTGCTTGTGCCGCCACGAGGCCGGCGGGGTCAAGCACCGGCTGAATGTCGGCCAGTAGCGCACGGCGGTCGCGGCCTTCAAGCAGGGCGCGTTCGGCATCGCGATCGGGGTAGCCCAGCGCAATCCGCATCAAGAAGCGGTCGAGCTGCGATTCCGGTAGGGGGAAGGTGCCGATCTGGTGCGTCGGGTTTTGCGTGGCGATGACGAAGAAAGGCTCGGGCAGCGGGCGGGTTTCGCCATCGACGGTGACTTGGCGCTCTTCCATCGCTTCGAGCAGGGCGCTTTGCGCCTTGGGTGTGGCGCGGTTGATTTCGTCGGCCAGCACCACCTGGGTGAAGATCGGCCCGGGGTGGAAGCGGAAGCTGCTGCGCTCACGATCAAACACCGAAATGCCGAGGATGTCAGCCGGCAGCATGTCACTGGTGAACTGGATGCGCTGAAAGTCGAGGCCGAGCAGACGGGCGAGGGTATGGGCCAGTGTGGTCTTGCCGACGCCGGGCAGATCTTCGATCAGGAGATGGCCGCGTGCGAGCAGGCAGGCAAAGGCGAGACGCAACTGCTGCGGCTTGCCAAGGATGATCTGTTCGGCTGCGGTCAGAACACCTGTCAGGGCGTTGTAAGGGGGGGCTGAGACGGAGGGGGCCATGAGAAAAATTCCCGGGAAACGGTCATAATGTCGGTTTGAATGATTGTATGACAAGCACTGGACGGAAAACTTCCCTGCCATGACCATTGCCTTCATTACCCACCGCGATTGCCTGCTGCACGATATGGGTGCCCATCACCCGGAATCACCCGAGCGTATTGGCGCGATTCAGGATCGCCTGATCGCTGCCGGCATCGATATCTACCTCTCCTTCCACGATGCGCCGGTGGCCGAGAATGAGCATCTGCGGCGTGCGCACCCGCAAAGCTACATCGACATGATTTTTGCGAGCGCGCCGGCGCAGGGCATTTATCACCTCGACCCGGATACCGCGATGAGCCCGGGGACGCTCAAGGCGGCATTGCGGGCGGCGGGGGCCGGTGTGCTGGCGACCGATCTGGTGATGCGCAAGGAAGTGCCAGCGGCTTTCTGTGCCGTGCGTCCGCCCGGCCACCACGCCGAGCACGCCCGCGCGATGGGCTTCTGTTTCTTCAACAATATCGCCATTGCCGCCCGCCACGCGCTGGATGCCTGGGGGCTGAAACGTGTTGCGGTGATTGACTTCGATGTGCATCATGGTAACGGCACCGAAAATATCCTCGAAGGCGATATGCGCATGCTGATGGTGAGCATCTTCCAGCATCCGTTCTATCCGTATTCGGGCGATGACGAGCCGGCGCCCAATATGTGCAACGTGCCGATGCCGGCGCGTTCGCGTGGCGATGCTTTCCGCGAGGTGGTGAACGAAGTCTGGCTGCCGCGACTGCGCGAGTTCAAGCCGGAAATGATCTTCATCTCCGCCGGCTTCGATGCCCATTACGAGGACGATATGGGCAATATGGGTCTGCTTGAATCGGATTACGCCTGGGTCACCGAGCAGTTGTTGCAGGTGGCCAAGGAAACTGCCGAGGGCCGTATCGTGTCCATGCTGGAAGGCGGCTATGTGATGTCGCCCCTGGCGCGTAGTGTGACGGCGCACATCAAGGCACTGGCCGAACTCTGATCAATTTCATTTTCTTCTAAGCCATGACCCAAACCATGATCCAAGGCTCCCTCCCCGCCATCGTCACACCGATGCTTGACGATGGTTCGCTCGACCTGCCCGGCTTGCGCAGGCTGCTCGACTGGCATATCGCCGAAGGCTCCGATGGCATTGTCGTTGTCGGCACCACCGGCGAATCGCCGACGGTCGACATGGACGAGCATTGCACCCTGATCCGCGCCACCGTCGAGCATGTGGCCGGGCGCGTCCCGGTGATTGCCGGCACCGGGGCCAATTCGACCAGCGAGGCCATCGAGCTTGCCCTGTGTGCCAAGGAAGCCGGGGCGACGGCGCATCTCTCTGTCGTGCCCTACTACAACAAGCCGACACAGGAAGGGCTGTATCGCCATTTCAAGGCGATTGCCGAGGCCGTTGATCTTCCCCTGATTCTCTACAACGTACCGGGCCGAACGGTTGCCGATCTGAGCAACGACACGACGCTGCGCCTTGCGCAACTACCTAACGTGATCGGTATCAAGGATGCGACCGGCAACATCGAGCGGGGGACCGATCTGATCAAGCGTGCGCCGCCGGGCTTCGCGATCTACAGCGGTGACGATGCTTCTGCTCTGGCGCTCGTGCTGCTCGGTGCGCATGGCACGATTTCGGTTACGGCCAATGTGGCACCCAAACTGATGCACGCCATGATCTTTTCCGGCTTGGCCGGTGACGTCAAAGTGGCACGCGAGATTAATGCCCAGTTGCTGGGGCTTCATCGTCATCTTTTCTGCGAAGCCAATCCGATTCCCGTCAAGTGGGCCTGCGCCCGCATGGGACTGATTGGCGATGCGCTGCGTCTACCTTTAACCCCGCTTGCTGCGGAATTCCACGACCGTGTCCGCGCCGCCATGCGCGAGGCCGGCATCAAGGTCTAAATATCCAGAATGAATAGAACCCTATCCCGTTGCTTTACCCTTGCTGTCCTTGCCAGTTTGTTGTCTGCCTGCGCCGTCGACAGCATCCTGCCCGAGTCGAAAAAAATCGAATACAAGAGTTCCGGCAAGCTGCCGACACTCGAAGTACCGCCGGATTTAACCCAGCCGACGCGTGACGAACGCTACGCGGTGCCGGACATCAATCCGCGCAGCAGCGCCACCTACTCCGAATATACGGGCGAGCGTCGTGCAGGGTCGGTTACTTCGACGGCACCGGCCGTGTTGCCGACGGTCGACAAAATGCGCATTGACCGTGCCGGGTCGCAGCGCTGGCTGGTGGTTGCCGGCTCTCCCGATCAGTTGTGGCCGACCCTCAAGGAGTTCTGGCAGGAACACGGGTTCATCGTGAACATTGAAACGCCCGAGGCGGGTGTAATGGAAACCGACTGGGCAGAAAATCGTGCCAAGCTGCCGAATGACATCATCCGGTCTACGATCGGCAAGGTCTTCGATAGCCTGTATTCGACGGCGGAGCGCGACAAGTTTCGCACCCGCCTGGAGAAAGGTGCGGAACCCGGCACAGTGGAGGTTTACATCAGCCATCGTGGCATGTACGAGGTCTATAGCAACGAAGGCAAGACCGAAACACGCTGGCAGCCGCGCCCGGCCGATCCCGAGCTTGAGGCCGAGATGCTGCGTCGCTTGATGGTGCGCCTGGGCGTTGAGGAAGGTCGTGCCAAGACCATGATGGCGGTTGAGCCAAAGCAGGAACGTGCGAAGCTGACACGGGCTGCCGATGGTGCTGGAGACCTCAATGTGCTTGAGCCGTTCGACCGTGCCTGGCGCCGTGTCGGATTGGCGCTGGATCGTGTCGGCTTTACCGTCGAGGATCGTGATCGTTCCCAGGGTCTTTACTATGTGCGCTACATCGACCCCGAGGTTGATAACCGCAAGAAAGAGGGCGAGACGGGCTGGCTGGGTAAGCTCAACCCGATGAACATTTTCAAGGGCAAGGCGGAAGTCGATACCAAACAGCAATACCGTATTCACGTCGTTGGCGAGGGAAGCGAAACCAAGATTCGCATCCTCTCGCGCGAAGGTGGTGTCGATAAGTCCGAGACGGCGCGCAAGATCCTGAGTCTGTTGCACGAACAATTGAAGTAAGCCGGCACGCGTGATTCGTTTTGCTTCGCTGGGCAGCGGCAGCAAGGGCAATGCCCTGATTGTCGAAAGTGGGCGCACGCGTGTTCTCGTCGATTGCGGCTTTCGGCCGCGTGAAATGGTTAGCCGCTTGGAACGCTTTGGTGTCGAGCCTGAGTCGGTGACGGCGGTGCTGATTACGCACGAGCATGCCGACCATGTCGGTGGGGCGGCGCAATGTGCGGCGCGCTTTGGTTGGGCGATTCATGCCAGCCATGGCACGGCGGCAGCGGCGGGACAGTTGTCAGAAGCGACGGTGCGTCGTTTTGATAGCCATACGTCCTTCGCCATTGAGGATCTGCAGATCAGCCCATTTCCCGTGCCCCATGATGCGCGTGAGCCGACCCAGTTCGTTATTGGCGATGGCGCTGTGCGTCTAGGTGTGCTGACGGATGTAGGGCGTGTTACATCGCATATTGTCGAGATGTTAAAAGGCTGTGAGGGCTTGGTACTTGAGTGTAATCACGACTTGGAAATGTTGGCACGGGGGCGCTATCCCCCAAAGCTTAAAAAACGTATTTCTGGAGACTTTGGCCATCTGGATAATCATGCGGCAGCCAATTTGCTTCGTGAAGTGGCGGACTCCCGGTTGCAGCATGTGGTTGCGGCTCATCTGTCTGCGGAAAATAACACGCCAGACTTGGCGCGTAAGGCACTTTTGGGGGTGTTGGCCTGTGATGGTGATCGGATTCAAGTGGCCGGACAGGAGGTTGGTGTTGATTGGGTAGAAATCCACTAGGCCAAATATTCTGTAAAACGTAGGCTTTAATTATCCCCACCCGCTGCTTGCGCATTCCTGATTGCCTGTCCGGCTATATCCTCTTGCTTTTGACCGGAAATTTTCTTGATCGCTTCTGGGCTTTGAAGCGCATTGAATTTGGCTTCCATAACGCGAGTTCGTTCAGCCTGAAGTTCTTGGGAAAGGGCGTCATCATTATTTATCTGTATGGCTTCAGCGGATTTCATTTCGCTCTTCATCTGTGTCGATACCTTATCGATGGCCTTTCCGCTAGCCAATTGTTTGGTGTCCTCCTGGAATGTGGACACACGATCCTTGGCGATATTCCACAATTCAATTGGACTCAAGCCAATATATTTCATGACGGCAAGCACGCCAACTATCAGCATGATGGGTCGTAACAATTTCAGCATGGCGTTTTCCCAGCAAAATAGACTGCTGCAAGATTACAGTTTTCCTACTTAAATGACAAATGGAATGTGAGTAATGGGTACTGCTGATATCGAATCACTAGATCACGAAGGCCGTGGTGTCGCCCACGTCGAAGGCAAAGCCATCTTTATCGAGGGTGCATTGCCGGGCGAGGAGGTAACTTATACCAGCTTTCGCCGTAAGCCCAACTTCGAGAATGCGCGTGCCGATGCGATTCTGAAGGCATCAAGCCAACGGGTTGATCCGAAGTGCCTGCATTTTGGTGTGTGTGGTGGCTGCAGCATGCAGCACCTTGATCCCGTGGCGCAGGCGGCTGCGAAGCAGCGTGTGCTGGAGGATGCGTTTTGGCATATCTCACGACTCAAGCCCGAGTCCATCCTGCCGCCGATTATCGGCCCGGCCTGGGGCTATCGTCGGCGTGCGCGCCTGACCGTGCGCAAGGTCGAGAAGAAGGGCGGGGTGCTGGTCGGCTTCCACGAGAAGCGCAGTAGTTTTGTGGCGGTGATGGATTCCTGTGCCGTCCTGCCAGCGCCGATTTCTGCGTTGCTACCGCCGTTGAAAGCCTTGGTCGGTGCGCTATCGATCCCCGATCGGCTACCGCAGATCGAGGTGTCTGCGGGCGATACGCCGACGGCCCTGGTGTTTCGCATCCTAGAATCCTTGACGCCCGCCGATGAAGAGAAAGTGCGCGCCTTTGCGGATCGGCATGGGGTGCATATCTATCTCCAAACCAGCGGGCCGGATACCGCGACGATCTTCCATCCGCCTGACGCACCCTGGCCGGCCTATCACCTGCCGGATTTTGGCGTCAGCGTACGCTTTCAGCCGACCGACTTCACGCAGGTCAATCATGACCTGAATCGGGTATTGGTCCGTCGGGCGCTCGGCTTGCTGGATGTGAAAGCGGGCGAACTGGTGGCGGACATGTTTTGCGGACTGGGCAATTTCACCTTGCCGCTGGCCCGTAGCGGTGCGCGGGTCGTGGGGGTCGAAGGCAGTGCGCCGCTGATTGCGCGTGCCAAGGAGAATGCCATGCTCAATGGGCTGGCCGAGCGTATCGAGTACCACGTCGCCAACCTGTTCGTGGTGACACCGGAACAATTGACCGGCTGGGGACGTTTTGACAAGATGCTGATCGACCCGCCCCGTGAAGGCGCCATCGAACTCGTCAAGTCACTTGGTGAGGATGCCCCCGCGCGCATTGTCTATGTGTCGTGCAGCCCGGCGACTTTGGCGCGCGATGCGGGCGTGATGGTGCACGAGAAGGGCTACCGGTTGGTGGGGGCGGGCATTGCCAACATGTTTCCGCACACCTCGCATGTCGAGTCGATCGCGCTCTTCGAACGCGATCAGCGCGATCAATAGGCCGGTTTATTCGGTTGCGTCTTCGCGACCGGCACGCTTGCGGTCATGTGCCTTGAGGAAGCGTTTGCGCAAACGAATCGACTTGGGCGTGATTTCGACCAGTTCGTCGTCGGAGATGAACTCGACGGCGGATTCGAGCGTGATTTGTATCGGCGTGATCAGCCGCACGGCTTCGTCGGTGCCAGAAGAGCGCACGTTGGTCAGCTGCTTGCCCTTGATCGGATTCACCACCAGATCGTTATCGCGGCTGTGGATGCCGATGATGATGCCTTCGTAGAGCGGATCGCCGGGGCTGACAAACATGCGCCCACGATCCTGTAGCTTCCAGAGCGCGTAAGCAACCGCGGGACCATCTTCAGCGGAAATCAGTACACCGTTGCGCCGCTCGGCCATGACGCCAGCCCAGGGGCCGTATTCATCAAAAACGTGACTGGCGAGGCCAGTGCCACGCGTCAGCGTGAGGAATTCGCCCTGGAAGCCGATCAGGCCGCGCGCGGGGATGCGGTATTCGAGGCGTACGCGGCCCCGGCCGTCCGGCTGCATGTCTTGCAACTCACCCTTGCGGCGACCGAGTTCTTCCATGACACCACCCTGATGGCCATCTTCGACATCCACCGTGAGCATTTCGTAGGGTTCCTGCTTGGTTCCATCCGGCAGTTCATGCACCACGACGCGCGGACGTCCGACAGCCATTTCATAGCCTTCGCGACGCATGTTTTCGAGCAGGATGGTCAAGTGCAGTTCGCCGCGGCCGGATACCTCGAAAATGTCGGAGTTTTCGGTTTCGGCGACGCGCAGGGCGACGTTGGAGAGCAATTCCTTGTTGAGGCGCTCGCGCAGCTGACGGCTGGTAACGAACTTGCCTTCCTTGCCGGCGAGCGGCGAGGTGTTGACCTGGAAGTTGATGGTCAGCGTGGGTTCGTCCACGCTGATCGGCGTCATGCCGACCGGGTTGGCGACATCGCACAGCGTGACACCGATGCCGACCTGCTCGATGCCAGTGACGAGTACGATATCGCCGGCTTCGGCATCATCGGCCTGCTGGCGTTCGAGTCCCTGGAAGGTCAGCACCTGGCCGACCTTGGCGGTGCCACGGGCCTCGTCGCCGTACATTACGGCGACCTGCTGGCCGGGCTTGATGTGGCCTTTCTTGATGCGGCCGATACCAATACGCCCTACGTATGAGTTGTAGTCAAGCGAGCAAATTTGCAGTTGCAGGGGGGCTTCCGAATCGACGTCGGGCGGAGGGACATGCTTGAGGATCGCTTCGTAGAGCGGGCGCATGTCGGTGCCATGTGTGTGCGAGGCCATCATGGCGTAGCCATTGAGCGCCGAGGCGTAGACCACCGGGAAGTCGAGTTGTTCATCGGTCGCGCCGAGTTTGTCGAACAGGTCGAAGGTGTGATTGATGACCCAGTCGGGGCGCGAGCCGGGACGGTCGATCTTGTTGATCACGACAATCGGCTTGAGTCCCAGTGCCAGCGCCTTCTTGGTGACGAAGCGCGTCTGCGGCATCGGGCCTTCGACGGCATCGACCAGCAGCAATACGCCATCGACCATGGATAGCACACGCTCCACCTCACCGCCGAAGTCGGCGTGACCCGGGGTGTCGATGATATTGATATGGGTGCCTTCGAAGTCGATCGCGCAGTTCTTGGCGAGAATCGTGATGCCGCGTTCCTTCTCGATGTCGTTCGAGTCCATGACGCGCTCGGCCACCTGCTGGTTTTCACGGAAAGTACCGGACTGGCGAAGCAGTTGGTCAACGAGGGTGGTCTTGCCATGGTCGACGTGGGCGATAATGGCGATATTGCGGAGGGAACGGGACATCGGGGCGGGGCGCGAAGCGCAATGTAAAGCGGGCGCGCATTCTAACAGAGGCTCGGGTGACCGCTTGCGTTATTACTTGAGGAGAAAGGGAATGCTGGCAATTATCGGGGGTAGTGGTCTGACGCAACTGGCCAGTCTGGAGGTGACGCGACGCGAGGTCGTGCGCACCCCCTATGGCGAACCTTCCGCTTCCTTGACGTTTGGCCGGATTGGAACGCAAGAGGTGGTTTTTCTGGCCCGTCATGGTCACGGCCATTCAATCCCACCGCACCGCGTCAATTACCGGGCGAATCTGTGGGCGCTTGTGCATGCCGCCAAGGCCACGGGCATCGTTTCAGTGGCCTCGGTCGGCGGCATTCGGTCGGATCTGGGGACGGGAAAGTTGGTCGTGCCGCATCAGATCATCGACTACACCTGGGGTCGGCCGGCAACTTTTTACGATGGGGGCGAGTCACCCGTCATCCATGTGGATTTCACCGAACCTTATGATCGCAGTCTGCGCGAACGTTTGCTGTGCGCGGGCGATGCCATCGGCGTGCCGCTGTCCGGGGCTGCGGTCTACGCGACGACGCAAGGCCCGCGACTTGAGTCGGCCGCAGAGATCAACCGCCTGGAGCGGGATGGCGCCGATATCGTCGGCATGACCGGCATGCCGGAAGCAGTGCTTGCCCGTGAGCTTGAAACACCCTATGCGGCGATTTGCGCGGTGGCCAACTGGGCGGCGGGGCGAGGCGATTCGGCGAATGCGATTGCCTTCGAGAAGATCGAGGCGGTGTTGCAGGAGTCGCTCGGGCAGGTGCGGCGCGTTATCGAGCACCTGTGCGCCGATACACCGTAAGTCTGCCGTCCTACCAGCGCCGACTTTTCCATAAAGTAATTCTGGCGGATCAATTTGTCCAACTTCAGTGGTGAGCGAAGCGAGTCCGCCGGAATGTCGAGTTGGGCAAGGGCTGTAACGGAGCGGTGATGTGCTTCCATCCTTCTGCCTTGCTTTGTGCTTCGGATTTTCGAATCTCTTCGGCAATACGCCGAATGTCGAAACCAGACTCCTCGGCTAAAGCCTCTTTGATCGCTCTTACCTCAACGATGATTTCGTCATTCATTTTCTTCTCCTAGTAACTCTTCCGGTGTGCAGATGAAAGGCAGCAGCAAGCCAATACTATCCAGATGCGCGGCGATATGCGTCTGAATGACTGGATTGGCAATGTGGCGGCAGTTCCATGTCAGCAAGAAATCCATGCCGTGAGCGGTAGCGATGGCGACATGTAAAGCATCTTCAGCCGCTTTCTTCGGAACAATACCCTGCGCCAACAGTGACTCAGCAATCTCAATGGCCTTTTCGTTGATAGCCAACGACGGAAACTCACGTACCGCGTCCAGTCTGCGTAATGCGGCAGTCGGATCTCCCGCCCGACACTCTCGGATAACTACGTCAGACACAAAACAACGGTAAAGGTTGCGACGATCCCACCACCTCCGGGTGACCAGTTGGTGAGCCGCACCGAGCAAAGAACTACTTTCCCGCGCCGAGAGATAACTGACGATGGATGTTTCAACGTAGACCGATGGCAGGTTTTCCATAGTTACACCTTAAAAATCCGTATTCCGCTATGCTGCTTTTGCCGTCCCGCCAGCGCCGACTTTTATAGCCGCCAAGCCAAAGCTTCATCAGCCTGGCGCAGACGGGCTGATACCACGCGGGCAATGTTGCGATAGACCTTCACGCCGATTTCCGGCTTGGCATTCATCACCTGATCGTTGAGACGGACCAGAACGCAGGGGGACATTGCCGTCACGGTAGCGCTGCGTGACTCATTGTCGGCCAAGGCCATTTCACCGAAGCTGTCGGCCGAATACAGGCGCGCCAGTTCGATCTCGCCATCGCGCCCTTTCTTGGTCACAACGGCTTCGCCATCGAGAATGATGTACATCTGGTTGCCGGCACTGCCTTCGTTGACGATCGGGGCATCCGGGACGTAGCTGCACTTTTCGGCCCGGGCGAGCAGTTCGCTGATCTCGGCGGGGGTCAGTCCCTGGAAGGCCTTGACATGCTCGGCCAGCTTGAACAGCAGACGCTGCAAGTCATGGAAAGTGAATTCTTCGCGTATCCAGCTCATTAGGCTTCCTCGCTAAATCTGCAAATTTTTCAGTAGTTCCTGCTCCAATCGAACCAGCGTGGCGGTTTTTTCAAGTTCGCTGCCGCTGATCAGGAAGGTATCTTCAACGCGTTCGCCGAGTGTGGCGATCTTGGCGGTATGCAGGGTAACACCATGCCGGGACAGTGTGCGGGCAATGTCGTAGAGCAGACCAGAGCGGTCGGCGGCCGTGATCGACAGGTTCCACTGGCGTCGGCTTTCATCGGCGCGAACCGAGACTTCCGGGGACAGGGCGGCATGGCGCACCTGACGCGAGATGCGGTTACGCGGTGGAGCCGATAGCGGGGGAGATTTGATCAGGTGCTCGGCAAGGTCGTGGTCGATCAGTCCGATCATGTCGCGATAGGGGCGGGGATCGCTGGCCGTGTCGAGCAGCACGAAGCTATCCAAGGCGTAGTTGTGGCGCGTGGTGTGAATCTTGGCATCGACGATGGTGTAGCCGAGACGAGCAAAAAAGCCGCACAGGCGCGCAAACAGTTCAGACTGATCGTGTGCGTAGATCATTACCTGCAGACCGGCGCCACCGGGATTCATGCGCGCACGCACGACCGGAGTTTCCGGGGATGGACGGTGGTAGAGCGTGAGGGTGTGCCAGGAAATTTCCTCGCTGTCATGGCGCAGGAAGTAGGCAGTGTCGAGTTCGCGCCAAAACGGCACCTCGGTCTCGGGGCGCAGGCCACGCAGCCGCAACAGGCGGCGCGCATCTTCCTGGCGTTCTTCGAGGCCGCCGAGTTGGCTAACGGTTTCGCCACTTAGGTAGCGCAAGGTGATGCGGAAAAGGTCTTCCAGCAGTTTGGCCTTCCAGACATTCCAGACCTTGGGGCTGGTGCCGCGGATATCGCAAACCGTGAGCAGGTAGAGGGCGGTCAGCCGCTCCTTGGTGCCGACGCTTGCGGCGAAGCGCGCAATGGTTTCGGGATCGGCAAGATCCTCTTTTTGTGCCACGGACGACATGGTGAGATGCTTTTCGACCAGAAAACAAACCAGATCGGTGTCGTCGGGCGTGAGGCGGTGCTGGCTGCAGAATTGTCGGGCATCGACCGAGCCGAGACTGGAATGGTCGCCACCGCGCCCTTTGGCAATGTCGTGAAAGAGGGCGGCGAGGAAAAGGCGCCAGCGATCCGGGAAACCGGCCATCAGGCGCGAACAGAACGGATATTCGTGGGCGAACTCCGGCAGGGACATGCGCCGCAGGTTGCGCACGACCTGGAGGATGTGCTGATCAACCGTATAGACATGGAACAGGTCGTGCTGCATGCGGCCGACGATCTGGCCGAAGGCCGGCAGGTAGGCGCCGAGGATATCGAACTGGTTCATGCGCCGGAGCTGGTGCGTCAAGCCGCGGCGGGCACGGAACAGGGCAATGAAGTTGTCCTGATTGCGCGGGTCGCGCCGAAAACGTGCATCGATGTGCCCACGCGCACGCCACAGGGCGCGCAGACAGCGCGGCGTCATGCCCTTGAGTTCGGGCCGTTGCGACAGCAGCAGGAAACATTCCAGCAGGGCGGGTGGGTTTGTTTCGAAGATGTCGTCCCGACGGATGTCGAGCAACTCATGTGTCATCTGAAAATGTTGATCGATCTCAATGGGCGGGATCGGCGCCCGATGCTCGAGCCGTGCCGTCAGGTCGAGCAGTACTAGCGTATTGAGTTGGGTGACCAACTTGGCATTGCAGTAGTAGCGCTGCATCAGGACTTCGGAGGCACGGCGTGTCGCGGTGGCCACAAAGCCGAGGGCGTTCGCCAGTGACTCGTGATGATCAAACAGCAGCCGATCTTCGCGACGCTGGGCGATCAGATGGAGGCTAATGCGTACGCGTCGCAGGAACTCTTCGCAACGAGCAAGTTGGCGGGCTTCGGCGGCGGTGGTGACAACGGTATTGGCCAGCTGCTGCCAGCGTTCGCCGAGGCCGGCAGCACGCGTGACCCAGAGGATGATCTGCAGGTCGCGCAATCCCCCAGGGCTCTCCTTGCTGTTGGGTTCAAGGCTGTAGGCGGTATCGTTGTGCTTGGCGTAGCGTTCGTCCTGTTCGAGTCGCTTGGCCTCGAAAAAGGCCAGCGGATCCAGTTGTCGATGGAAGGCTGTGTCAAAGTCCGCAAACAGGCTGCGCTTGCCGCACAGGAAGCGTGCTTCGAGCAAAGCCGTCTGTACGGTGATGTCGTTGGCCGCTTCGTTCAGACATTCCTCGATGCTACGGACGCTGTGGCCGATATCAAGGCCAATGTCCCACAGCAGGCCAATCAGCCGCTCCAGCGCGGCCTGGTGGTGCGCCTTGTCGGCGTCTGGCAACAGGATCAGTAGATCAACATCCGAGGCGGGGTAGAGCTCGCCACGACCGTAACCCCCGACCGCCACGAGGGTGAGGTCGCTGGGGATAGCCAACTCACGCCAGATGGTGCGCAACACCACATCGACGAGTTTGGCCAGGCCGTGCAGCAGGGTCGCGGGATGCTGTTTGTCTGCATATGCCGCAACCAGTGCCGCCCGCCCGCTTTGCAAAGCCTGCCGGCTTTGGGAAATCAGTTCGTTATCGGTGAGCGCGGGCACTTGACAGCAAATTTACGCCGGGAAGGGATTAGGCGGCGCGCCCGCCGACAGGGTGAGGACTTCGACACCTGTTTCCGTGATGGCAAGGGTGTGCTCCCATTGGGCAGAGAGGCTGCGATCCTTGGTGATGATGGTCCAGCCATCCGGCAACTCCGAAACCGCGGCCTTGCCGGCGTTGATCATCGGCTCGATGGTGAACACCATACCGGTCTGCAGTTCGATGCCGTCGCCGCGCTTGCCGTAGTGCAGCACCTGCGGCTCTTCGTGGAAGCGGCGGCCAATGCCGTGGCCACAAAATTCCTTGACGACGGAGAAACCATTCTGTTCGGCATGGCGCTGGATCGCCGCGCCGATGTCACCGAGTCGTGCGCCCGGCTTGACGGCCGCGATACCCACCCAGAGACATTCGTGGGTGATTTTCATCAAGCGCTTGCCGAGGATGGAGACGCCTTCACCGACGGCAAACATACGACTGGTGTCACCATGCCAGCCATCCTTGATGGTGGTGATGTCGAGATTGAGGATGTCCCCCCGCTTTAAGGGGCGATCGTTGGGAACACCGTGGCAGACTTGGTGGTTGATCGAAGCGCAGATCGACTTGGGGTAGGGCGGGTAGCCCGGCGGGGCATAATTGAGCGGGGCAGGGATGCAGCCTTGCACATTGACCATGTAATCGTGGCAGAGACGGTCGAGTTCGGCCGTCGTGACGCCCGGCTTGACGAAAGGCTCAATGTAGTCGAGCACTTCGCCGGCCAGGCGGCCGGCAACGCGCATGGCGTCTATCTCGGCGGGGGTCTTGAGGGTAATGCTCATGCTCGAAAGGGGGTGGTCACTGTGGGTGGATTCTAACCCCACACCGCACCCCCCGATTGCTTGCCCGTCACTCGTCTTGGACCTGCACGGCCTCTGCAAATACTGATTTTTTCTCAGAGCGAGGCGGCGGCACTGAAGCTGCTGCCATGCTGGACCAAGCTACGGGTGATGGCCATTTCCTCAAAGGCGATGGCATCGAGCGCCGGGGCGTAGAGGAAGCCCTGGCACTCATTGCAGCCGGCGTCGAGGAGGAAGCGGCGTTGCGCTTCTTCTTCGACGCCTTCGGCCAGTACGGTGAGGTGCAGGGCGTTGGCCATCTGGATGATGGCGTTGACGATGGCGGCATCGCTTTCGTCGTCGGGCAGGTCGTTGACGAAGGAGCGGTCGATCTTGAGTTTGTGCAGCGGGAAGCGCTTGAGGTAGGCGAGGCTGGAGTAGCCGGTGCCGAAGTCATCGACCGCGAGGCGGACGCCGAGGGTGGCGAGGGCCTGGAGGCGCTTGAGGGTTTCGTCGGCCTCATGGACGAGGATCGATTCGGTGAGTTCGAGTTCGAGCAGGGCCGGGGGCAGGCCGTGGCGGCTGAGGGTTTCGCCGACCCGGTCGACGAAGTCGGCCTGCTGGAACTGCAGGGCCGAGACGTTGACCGCCATAACGAGGTTGAGCCCCTTGGCCATCCAGGCGGCGCACTGGCGCACGGCTTCTTCCAGCACCCAGTTGCCGATGGCGATGATGACGCCGGATTCTTCGGCGATGGGGATGAACTGGCCGGGGGAGATTTCGCCCATATCGGCATCGCGCCAGCGGATCAGCGCTTCGGCGCCGAAGACGACGTTGTCGCAGAAACGCACTTGGGGCTGGTAATGAAGGCGGAAGCCTTCGCCGGGCGTGGTGTTGGCAAGGGCCTGGCGCATCGCGTGGTCGAGCTTCATGCGCGTCAGCAGGCCGACATTCATCTGCCGCTGGTAGAAGCGGAAGCCGGCGCGGCCGCGTTCCTTGACGTGGTACATCGCGGCGTCGGCATTCTTGATCAGCTCGTCCATCGAGTCGCCATCGCCGGGGAACAGGGAGACGCCGATGCTGCAGGTAACGGTGAAGGACAGGTCCTCGAACTCGAAGGGTTGCGAGAGGCGGTCGAGAATGCGCCGCGCGGTGATTTCGGCGCCGCGCTCGTCGGTCTTGTGCAGCAGGATGAGGAATTCGTCGCCGCCGAGACGTGCGGCGGTGTCGACCTGGCGCAGGCAGTCCTTGATGCGCTCGGCAACTTCAATCAGCACGCGATCGCCAAACTGGTGGCCGAGCGAATCGTTGATGTGCTTGAAACGGTCGAGGTCGAGGAACAGCAGGGCGAATGGGCTGTGTTCGCGGCGCGCGACGTTGATGGCGAACTCGATGCGCTCGGTCAGCATCAGGCGATTGGGCAGCCCGGTGAGGGTGTCGGTGTAGGCCAGTTCCTCGATGCGCTTCCTGGCGCTGAAGGTCTCGGAAAGATCCTTGAAGAAGCCGATGATGTGGGTGAGTTCACCTTCGCTGTCCTTGACCTGGACGAATGACGCCCGGCAAGGCAGGTTGGTGCCCGCGTGGTTGCGGTGCCAGAGTTCGCCTTCCCAAAAGTTCCGTGCTGTCAGGGTGGCGAACAGGATGGGCGAGAGCTTCTGCTGCTCGGGTGTGTCGCCGAACAGGGTCTCGATCGACTGGCCCAGCAAGGTGGCGGGGGCGTGGCCGGTTAGTTGTTCGCAGGCCGGGTTGGCGGCGACGATGGTGTGGCCGGGGTCGGTGACGAAAATGGCATCGAGGCTGGTTTCGAAGACCTGGGCGGCGAGCTTCAGTTGAGCCTCGTCGGCCAGGCGTTGCGTGATGTCGCGGAAGGAGTAGACGCGACCAATCGGGCGACCACGTGCATATTGCGGCAGGGTGACGCGTTCCAGCACCATGCCGGAGCGCAGGATCAGGATGTCGTTGGTTTCGAGCAGCGGCGAACGCGAGATGACCGCAAGGCGGGCGGCATAGTTCGCCGCGTCGGCCACATGCTGCGCCAGCCAGCCATAAATGCCGCTGTCGTCGCGTTGCGTCATCAGCTGCTGGGGCAGCGCCCATAGTTCGGCAAAGCGCTGGTTGTAGCCGCGAATGGCGCCGTCTAGGTCGGTGACGAGGATGCCGTCTGCCGTTGATTCCAGCGTGGCGCGCAATTCGGCCACGATCTTCTCCAGTTCGATCTCGGCGCGCCGCTCTTCGGTCTGGTCGCGAATGCCGACGACATAGACCGCATGGGCGTCGCCGAGCGTGACGCGGCTGACACGGCGCTCGACCGGAATGGTGCTGCCATCGGGGCGCACCAGCAAGGTTTCGGACAGAATGTGGTCGGACAGCCCCTCCGCCACGTCTTCCCAGAAGTAGACGTCCTCCGGGGTGGAAGCCAGCTCGACGACCGGCATGCCGCTCATGGCGGCTGGCGTGGTGTCAAGCATTTTGGCGGCATTGCGATTGACGGCGATGATGCGCAGATCGACCGCATCGACGATCCAGACGGCTTCGATCATGCCTTCGATCAGGGGTAGCCAGGTGGGTTGGCTCATGCCAGATCCTCTCCATCGTTGGCACTGCGGGCGCGCTCGAAGAAGTAGCACATGCGCTGGCGCGGCGAGAGATAGTCGAAGGCCGCCTTGGGCAACTGGATGGGTTTGATGCTGCGGCGGATGCACACGTCGGGCAGGTGTTCGAGATCTTCGACCAGGGCTTCGTCGCGTGGTACGCGCGGGTCATGAATGAAGACGCTGGGCTTGAGCGGACGGCTGGAGTTGACCGAGACGACCAGTCCGAGTCGGCCATCCGAAAGTTCGACGACCGAACCGGGCGGGTAGACGCCCATCATGCGGATGAAGTTCGTCAGCACGCTGGGGTCGAACTGCTTTTTCATCTGCGCGAAGATCAGCGACAGCGCTTCGTGCGGGGTGACGGCTTCGGCCGGATTGGGGGGATTGCAGAGACTGTCATATTGATCCACCAACGCGACGATGCGTGCCAGCGGGTGGATTTTGTCGCCCGGCAACTGGCGTGGGTAGCCGCGTCCGTCGGCGGTTTCGTGGTGCTGGGCGATGATCGACATTTCCTCGACCGGCAGGTGCATGGCCTGACCGAGGGTGATGCCCTTGGCGACGTGCTCCTGGAAAATCTTGCGTTCGGCGTTATTGAACTGGCTGCTGCGCCAGCGCAGGTGCTCGGGCAGTTCGAGTTTGCCGATGTCGTGCAGCAGCGAGCCAGTGCCCAGATGGGTCAGGGCGGTGGCATCGAGGCCCATGGTGCGCCCCAGCAGCAAGGAGATGACCGTGACGTTGAGCACATGCATGGAGGTCTTCTCGCCGGCATTTTCCGAGAGCAGGCGGATGGCCGTCTCTTCCTGCTGGAGCAGCTTGCCGACCATGTTGCCGACAGTTTGCTCGGCTTCGCTGTAGGCGCGCGCAGGTTGGCTGCGCACACAGTCCAGCACCTGGCGATAGGTGCGAGCGGCGACTGAAAACTGCTTTTCGCAGACCTCGAGGCTCTCGTGCTGGGTGTTGAGCCTGGCGCGTTGCTGGCGGCGCTGTTCGGCTTCGGCGGCGACGGCTTCGAGCACGGCCTGGCGCTCGGCGGCTGCCGTCTCGCCAGCGCCGACTTTTTGCGGCACCGGTTCCGGCACCACCAGGGTGGCCGGGTCTGGGTCGCTTTTTTCCGGCGACCAGCGCAGACGGTTGACGCCAAGTCCGCGCAGGGTGTCGATCTGGTCGGGCGAAGTGATCTTGAAGCTGTTAAGGGCGAAGGGATGCTGCATCCAGCCCAGATCGAGAAAGATGAACATGCCGATGCGCAGGGCATCAATGTCGACAAACTGGGCTTCGCTCTGGTTGGTGGTCGGATGGCGGGTCATCGGACAGTCCCTGTGGTTTCGCAGGGAAAGAGATATTTGAGATTCGCTGACGAGAACGTCTACACGTTCGCTACGAGTGTAGCCCATCCTCCTGAAATATGGCAGTCCTGTGAGCGACTATTCAGCGATGCAATCAGCAGCACTGTCACTGCCGATGCCGGTACCAGTGCCGCGGTTGACGGCCACCGACCCCGGCATGGTGACGCGAATAGCGCGCTCGGGCGGAACAAGTTCCGGTGGACGATTGGCATCGGGCACATAGGCGAATTTGCCCGCCTCGAACGTAAAGGTTCCCGCGCTATTGCTGATTGAAACGGTACCTGTTTGCACATCGACGTGCAGGCCGTCGGCAGGGGGCTGACCAGAAGCCGTTGGAATGCCACCGCAGTCGCCGTTGCAGAGCAACATACCCCAGTGGGTGCCGCGGATACCGATGGTGGCTGTCGGGGTCTGGTAGGAAATCTTGCCCTGATTGCGTTTGCCAATCGCGCCGGTAACAGCGCGCAGCCCCCCCTTCAACATGCTCATGAAAATGTTGTCGCTTTGCGGTTTGGCTTCGTCGTAGCTGTACTTGTCCACCTTGAGCTGGCTGTTGGGACGCAGCACCACTTCACCACCATCGGCGAATCTGATGCGGGCGTAAGCATCTGCCTCGGTGGAAAGCATATCCCCCTCCAGCACCTCGGATTTGACCGAAAGCAACTTGGCCGTGCCGTCGGCCTGTTTGGCGGAGAGGATGCCAGACAGATGCGTGATCTTGCCAACTGGGGCAGCCCAGACAGAAGAGAATGCCGAAACCAGGAGAGCGCACAGGAGGAGTTTCATTTTCATCGTGTTATCTCATTTGCACTGAGCCAGCTTCTTCTTGGGTTTGTCGTCAGATGAATCTTGAGAATCTGTATTGCTACTCTCCGTAGCGCTGGACGTATCGTCGGTAGTCGAACTTGTACTGGTACTACCGAACTCGCCAAGGTCGCCCCCGGTGGTCTGGGTGCTGGGAGACTGGAAATCGGTGGAGGTCGTGGTCAGCGGCGCCGTCTCGGTGAGCGTCGTACTTGTCTGCGTCGAATTGTTGGTCTCGTTCGTGATGGTAGCAATCGTGCTGGTATTTGTGACGCCGTAGGTCAGGTTCAAACCGGCGCCCGGGAGTGCTGGTGTGCTGCGATTGCCTACAAACAGGCCACTGCCATTGGCGACCGATGTCGTGGTCTCAACGCCGTCGATCACAACCCCTCCCGAGGAGCGGCCGGCAAAGTCCAAGTAGATTGCGCCTTGAGTCCCGGCGGAATGATCAGAGAAGAGATAGGCGTTTTTCGCAGAGCCACTAAGTTTGTTGAGGTACAGCGTCGAACTACTGCCCGTCATTCGAAGCTTGATGTCACCGCCTGCTTGTATATATCCGTCAGAGGAACCGCCGGTCAAGGTGATGTTGTTGCTAGCAAAGCCCACGATATTGCTGGTGTTAGAAATGACGCTACCACCTGAATTGATATTGATGTCATATCCTGCCAAGCCAACCGCAGTGAGTCCGGCGCCGGCGGTGCCTGTAACCACAGCATTGATATCGAGTTTGCTGCCGATGGCAGGGGTGTAGTAGCCCAGCCTGATTTTTTCGATGGCCTGTTCGAAGGTGCCATCAAGCCCTTTTTCCACGCCGGCCGACATACCTGCTGCAAGGCCAATATGCGTAGCGGTGAGGTTTTGGTTAATCGTGATATTGCCCCCTGCCACCAAGGTCAACTCGCTGAGTCCAGTGGGTACCCCACCGTTGTAGATCAAATTGCCTGTAGCACCAAAATGCAATTTGCTACTTACGTTGGTGATGGTGATAGTGTCACCAGTGCTGATCGTTAGATCACCGTATTGCCGGAATTCAATATCTTTGTTTACTGAACCATTGTCGGAAAGCGTCATTGTTCCGGCGGCAGTACCATGATTATCCAAACGGATACCGCCTGTCCCGCTATTGATTGCCGCCTCGGCAAGCAAGGTGCCCATAGTGGTTAGATAGACATCTGAACTGATGTTCACACCCCAAGAGGAAGACGAATGTATGCCTTGCGTACTTCTTAGGTTAATGTTTGGGGCCTTGATGTTGACGCTACTCCCGTTGTCATCAGCAATCACGTTCTGTGCCGTGATCGACACGTCGCCGCCGGCGTTGATGGTCTTGATGCCGATGTCCCGGTTGCTAGCGCTGCCTGTCGTCTCCACCTTGATTGCACCGTTGCCCGCTTCAAGCAGCACCAGATGTGTCATGGTGTTGTCTGTCTTGTAGTAGATGGCGGGATCTGCGGTAGTGACCCCCTGTGTGGCACCTGAGTTCAGTGAGACATTGTTCACCAGATTGTTGCCGCGCAGGTCGATCCATCCGGTTGCTTTCGCATCAAGCGTGTTGCCGGAGATGATCTTCCCGGAATCCTGGTAGAGGTTCCCTTTCGCAAGCAGTTTGAGTACGCCACTGTTGTTCAGGGTGATGTTGGCGTTGATGTTGAGGTTGCCAGTGTTGCTCGCATGGGTCGCTGTCGGGTTGGTGTAGCCGCTCGCCGAATTCCAGCCCGCAACCATGGTCAGGTTGCCGCTGCTGGTGAACGTGATGTCGGCATTGACGGCGATGTCGTTCTCAGCGAGGAAGGACAGCGAATGGGTGCCGCCGGCCGAAACGCCGCTGCCGGAAAAGGTGATCGTTCCGTTGTTGGTGCCGCCGCTGCCAGAGCTGGTGTGGATGATGACGTTGCCGGACGACAGCGCGCCGTTAATGGTGTCCCAGCCAATTGTGGCGGCGGCGGCGGTACCCGAGAAGATGCCACCGCTGTTGGTAAGGTTGACGGCCGTGCCGGACGACACGACGGTGATGTCGGTCGGGTCGAGCAACCAGGTCCCGCCCGCCGTGTCGACGCGAATGCCATTGACGTCCAGATAGCGTTTCCCTGAGGTTTCCACAAACCCGCCGTTGCCACCCTTGGCCTCGATGCGGCCATAAGCGCGAGTGATATCGTCGGCCCAGACGATCACCTTGCCGCCATCGCCGTAGTCGGTGGCGTTGGCCTTGAGCGTGGCATCGGGGCCGAAATAGGTAATCCAGGCATTCTGGACATCGGGATTGTTGCCCTGATAATCCCCACCGACCAGAATCGTGCCTCCAGCGCTCCTGCCGGAAGCATCTATTTCGGCGTTATCCATCACCGCCACGCGATTGCCAAGCACTTCGACCTGTCCACCCTTCGTACCGGTGGCGAGGATGTGGCCGTTGCCATCGACGTAGGTGTCCTGGCTGGCTTTCAGGAAGATGCGTCCGCCTTCGCTGACCACGCTGGAAGCGTCGAGCGTGCCCGAGTTTTTCACGATCGTGCCAGCGATGCCGATACGACCGGCCTCGGCGACGATCTGCCCAAGGTTCGTCGCATTGTTGGCGTCACCCGTGATCGCGACCTTGACGCCTGGCGTGCCCGTGTCGATCAGACTTACTGTATTGCCGGCGGCGAGAATGGTCTCGCCGTTCGGCGTGGTGATGATCCCCTCGTTCGAGACATTCGAGCCGATGAGGTAGGCAAAGCCCCCGCTGGGCGTACGAATCTCGCCCTGATTGACTACATCTCCGGCGCCGACAGTGGCCTGGAAGTTCAACTGACCGGCGAGAAAGTCCTCAGGGCGAACTTTGAGCGTCGAAGCAACAAAGCCGGCGGTATCGATGATGGCCCCCGGGCCAATGAGGATGCCGGCCTGGTTGATCAGCCAGACAATACCATTGGAGGATAGGGTGCCATAGATGGCCGACGGATTATTGGAGAGCACCTGGTTCAGAACGGCCGAACTGGAAGAAGCCTGAAGGAAGTGCGTCGTTTCGCCGGCACCGATGTTGAAGGTTTGCCAGTTGATGATCGCACCGGCCGAATTGGTCACGGTAAGGACATTGCCAACCTGATTGAAGGTGGCCGTTCCATTGACAACTGCAGGATCCGTCGGCAAGGCAAAAGTCGGCGCTGAAAAGACGGCATAAACGCTCAGGGCGAGCACTTTTGCGAGGCAGGCAACTGCTTTCCCGCACGGGCGAGAAACACTGCGCCCCCGCCCTTTGTGCTGAATTGCAGACTGCTTGCTGAGAATGAGCCGATGGTGGTTGGCGTTCATGATATTTCCTCTGTCGCGCGATCAGAAGGCAATCATCATTTTGAAGTGCCCACCCCAGCCATTGCGCCGATCAAGCCGATTGGGTCCGTAATCCAGAATGTCGGCGGCATCGATGCTGAGGCTGAAATTCTTGTCGGGCGCATAACGCAAGCCGATGCCCAATGAAGCAATGCCATGATCAAACGGCGTGTCGTTCAGACCTGCATTGCGACCTTTGCCGAAGTCATGGAAGAAAACGCCATGAAGGTTGCCCGGCAGCCTCACCAGGCCGGCAAGATTGGGCGTGTAGGCTTCAAGATTGACGACATAACCGGTATCGGCGGCAATTGCTCGCTCATCGAAGCCACGTACAGCACCACTGCCGGTCAGGCTGAATTGTTCTGCCCCAGGCAGACCACCGCCGGTGTGTTGCCCGGACAGGGCCGCACGCCATTGCCATTCATTAAGCAGGCGTGCGTAATTACCACCGTAGCGCACGATCATGAATTCGTCGGAGACGGGCCGGCCAGCGATAAAGCTGTAGTAATCCGTTTTCCCTGCGGCGGCTGTCCCTGCATTACCAGTGTAGCGGGAGCCATGTGGAAAGAGGTTGTAGGCTACGCCGACATTCAAGCCGGCCTGATAGCCGACGCCCTGCCAGTTACCGGTGTAAGTGGCGGATACCGGTCTTAGGGTGTAGGGAACGCAACTGCTGTTGGCAGGTGTGGGTGGGGCGATGGAAAAATCGCTGCCGGTGGCTGGGTTGCGGCATTTGGTGTTCATGTGCTTGTAGTCAAAGCCAAACACCAGTCGCGAGGTGTATTCACCTTGCCGTGGGAACAGATGGTTCCAGCGTACAGCCAGCACCTCGCCTTTGCCGTTGATGCCGAACCCCGTCGCCTGCAGGGTCGGTGTGTTCAGGTTGGAATTGCCGTAGATGACGTCGAGACTGTCTCCGAAGTCATAGAACGGCTTGCGAAACGCGATACTGTAGACATCCATCTTGACGTGGTCAGGATAGTCAAACCAGACATCGGGGGTGGTGGTGTAGGCCAGCGTGAGCATCTCGTCACGGCCGAGCAGATTCGCGTCCTGATAGGCGATGCCAAGCCGGTGACGACCGGTTGCGATGGTACCGCTGTTGTCAAGCGTGGCGTAGACGCGTCTGGGGTTCTGCTCTGTGAGGGCAACTTTTGCATCCACCTTGCCCTCTTGCGCACTAGTGCCTAGTGTTACTTCGACCTGCTTGGCGGGGTTTTCATTGATGAGTTGAACGTTTTCAGAAATCTGCCGCAGGTTGGGCGCCGTTCCTTCCCTCAGGTTTGGCAAGGAAGCACGGATGTTGGCTTCGTCAAAGTGTCGGTTACCGGTAAGGGCAATTTTGCCGAGAACTGCTTCGCTCACATCCAGCCGGATTACCCCCGTGGTGATTTCCTGTTCCGGTACGTGCACATTAACGGTGCCGAAGCCCTTGGCGCGGTAGGCATTTTCCAGCGCCTCAAGCGCCTTCTGGATATCGCCATAGACGCGTGCTCGGCCGATAAAGGGGGCGACCAGTGCATTGATTTGATCGGCCGGGAGCAGTGTGTTGCCCTTTACCTCGAACCGGACAATATCGAATCTCTCATCTTGGGCCTGTGCAGACGGTCCGACAACAGTCAGACCCAGCGCGATACAGGCTGCAATGATGTGGCGCTTCATAAACTCCCCTTGTGCCAAAGTAATAGGATAGCGTGAACCATCCCCCGTTCTGTCTACGGCAATCTTGTGGGTAAGTTAATTGATGCTTCCGAGAGGAGTTGATCTTCGGTTTGATTAACCGGCGGCTTCTTCAAACCAGGTCAGTTTGTCCTTGAGGCGGACGACTTCACCGACAATGATGAGCGTCGGTGCCTTGAGTCCGGTACTGACAGCCAGTTCGGGCAGCGTTGCCAGCGTGCCGGTGACCGTCCGTTGGTTGGCGGTGGTGCCCTGTTGCACGATGGCTGCCGGCCAGTCGGCGGGCAGGCCATGGGCGACCAGTTGCTCGCACAGATAGGGCAGGCCGTTGAGGCCCATGTAGATGATGACAGTCTGGCGGCGGCGAGCGAGGCCGGGCCAGTCGAGATTCATGCTGCCATCCTTGAGATGGCCGGTAACGAAGACGCAGGCCTGGGCATGATTGCGATGGGTGAGCGGAATGCCGGCAAAGGCGGCCACACCGGCAGCGGCCGTGATGCCGGGGACCACTTCGAAGGGCACGCCATTTTCCTTGAGGGTTTCGACTTCCTCGCCGCCGCGGCCGAAGGTGTAGGGATCGCCGCCCTTGAGGCGCACGATGCGCTTGTTTTGCTTGGCGAGCGCGACCAGCAGCAGGTTGAGATCGTCCTGCGGGACGCTGTGATTGCCGCGCTGTTTGCCGGCATACAGGTGCTCGGCCGCCGGATTGACGAGATCGAGGATGGCTTGCGACACGAGGTGGTCATAGACCAGCACATCGGCTTGGGCAATGATGCGCAGGGCGCGCACGGTGAGCAGTTCAGGATCGCCGGGACCGGCGCCGACGAGATAAACCGTGCCGGGTTGGGCGGGGCCGCGTGAGGGATAGTCGGGAAGGATGGGCGTGGTCATTGTGTGATCAAGCGTCAGTTACACGAGTTGCTGCGATTACCGCAGGAGCCGCAGCCGCCCTGATTGCCGGGGGACTGGCTGCCGCAGTAGGCGGGTTCGTTCGGATTGACGAAGATGAACTGGAATTCACCGGGCTTGAGTTCGACAAAATCGAGCACGGCGCCTTCAAGCAGCAGCTGGCTGCGCGGGGCGATCAGCAGGGTGACGCCTTCGGTTTCGAGGACGATATCGTTTTCACGCTCTTCGTCGAAGCCCATGCCATAGACAATCTCGCCCTCTTCAAGTTTGGCTGCAATGCGCAGGGTGGGGGCTTCATTCGGGATGTCGGGTTGCCCATCGGCAGCTTGGCGGATTTGTTCGGCAGCAGCGGGGGTCAGGGTAAACATGGGGCGATCTCCTCGACATGATCAACGTTCCGCCGGGACTGCGCTTGGCATTGGCGGACAAACTCGATGAAGCGGGCGGGCCAGTTGGAACGGGCGACGCCGCGCAGGTGGGTGTAGGAGGCCAGCATGTTGTGCAGAACGATACCGTCGTTCTTGCCATCAATACCATGACCGCGCTCAACTTTATAGGCAAATTGCGTGTCGGCTGGCAGGCCACGCAATTCGGAATAGTGGAATTCGTGGGCGTGCAATGGACCGGAAAAGTCGGCGCTGGCGGGACGGCATTGCCAGGGATGTGCGTCAGTTGGTGCCAGGATCACATAGCCGCGCCCGACCGGCTTGGGGTGCATGATGATCTCGCCCGGGATCACGCCAACCATCGGGCGGGTGTTGCCTTGCCAGGCGATGCTTTGCGCGAGATACATCAGACCCCCGCACTCGACATAGGTGGGCAGGCCGGCCGCGACTTTCTGGCGAATGTCGCTGCGCAGGGCGGTATTGGCGGCCAATTCATCCAGGAAGGACTCGGGAAACCCGCCACCGATCAGCAGGGCATCACATGCCGGCAGTTGGGCGTCTTTGAGGGCATCGAAGGGCAGCAGATCAGCCCCGGCGGCACGCAGTGCATCGAGGTCGTCGGTGTAGTAAAAGCCGAAGGCGGCATCCTGGGCAATCGCGACACGGAGGCGCGGGCTGTCGAGGACAGGGGCGGCAACGGGCGCGGGGATGGGGACATTTGTGGTCGTGATGGACAGCAGCCGGTCGAGATCGACCTGGCGAGCAACGGTATCGGCAATGCTCGCGATCAGATGCTCGGCGCCGGCCGCTTCGTTGGCCGGCATCAAACCGAGGTGGCGTTCGACGAGCGCCAGTTGGGCATCTTCCTGCACGGCACCGAGCACGGGGACATCGGTGTAGTGCTCGATGACCGCGCGCAGTTTGGACTCATGGCGCTTGCCGCCGAGCCGGTTGAGGATCACGCCGACGATGCGGATATCGCGCTCGAAAGCCTGGTAGCCGAGGATCAGTGGCGCGATGCCGCGCGTCATGCCGCGCGCGTCAAGGACGAGGATGACGGGCAGATCGAGCAGGCGGGCGAGGGCGGCATTGCTGTTGCCACCATCCAGTGCAAGGCCGTCGTATAGCCCCTTGTTGCCTTCGACAAGGCAGACATCGGCAGCATGCCCCTGGGCGAATTGCTGGCGAATTTCCTCGTGCGAGGAGAGGAAGAAGTCGAGGTTGCGACAGCCACGACCGGCGGCGCGCGACAACCACAGCGGGTCGATGTAGTCCGGGCCCTTCTTGAAGGGCTGCACGGTGAGGCCTCTCGCCCTGAGTGCGGCAGCGAGGCCGATGCTCAGCGTGGTCTTGCCTGAGGACTTGTGGGCGGCGGAAATTAGGAAACGGTGCATGGGCTGCTCATGTCCGGCCCGCATGAATCGGGCCGGGCGTTCCGCCGCAGAAGCTTAGTCGAGCATATGCCCGGCGGATTCGAGCTTGTGGATGTCGTCCTGCGGGAGGAACTTCAGCACACGTACGCCGATGACGGTGGCGGTGAAGGCGATACCGAAGCCACCCAGTCCGAGAAGGATTTCCGGCAGGCTGGGGACGTAGGTGTCAATTTGTCCATCAAAGAAGCTGCTCGTGACGTCCATGCCCGGGAAGATTTCGAGCGGATACACCTGGCCTCCGATGATGAAGACGTAGAGCAGGGAGAAGGCACCGATCAGCACGAACGAGGCCGCAATGAAGACGGAGCCGCGAATCTTGGCAAGGTCGGGGACAAATAGGATCAACAAGGGAACCAGCGTGCCGAGGAAGACGTACCCGCCCCAGAACAAGGTCGGGTAGATGCCGCCGGACAGCAGGATGAATTCCTCGAAGGCGGTCTGCTTGGCGAAGTAGATGTTGGTCAGGTGATAGACCATCACGAAATAGAACACGGCGGCGACGAAGGTGCCGAGCAGGTTTTTCATGCGCGAGCGAATCTGCGGATGCAGTTGTATGTCATTCCACATGAACATGGACTTCTGGACGATCAGGAAGGCGGCAAGCCCCCAGGCAAATGACATGATGATGAACATCGGGGCAATCATCGCCGACTGGTAGGCTTGGCGGGCAACGAGGAAGCCGAAGATCGAGCCGGTGCCGGTGGTGAGCAGCAGGCGCCAGATGAAAGCAGCAAAGCCGGCCGGCTTGTAGTAGGGGTTCATCTTGCGGTCCATCAGGGTCCACAAGTAAAGGCCGACGATGGCGAAGAAGCCGGGATAGAGGATGACGTTCCAGCCGAACACCGAGGTGGGGTTGAAGTGCGTCATGGCGACGACCAGCCGGTCGGCACGACCGAGGTCGAGCATGATGACGGCCAGACCGGCGGCAAGCATGGCAATCGCCAGCAGACCAGAGAGTGGGGCACGGGTCTTGTAGACCGTTTTGCCGAACACCGAGCCGATCGAGGCGACGTTCAGCACGCCCGAGGCGGCGACGATCAGGAAGATCGCGAAGACGTGCGGGATGCCCCAGACGACCTGGTTGTTCATGCCGGTAACGACGTGACCGCTATGCTCCATGTAGAGCGCGGCAACCAGACCGACGGCGGTGACGAGGCCACCGATACCGGCGAGGATGTAGAAGAGGTGTTCTTCCAGACGGCTATTGAGGTCGAGGCGCATGGCGATCAAATTCCCTGGTATCGGACGCCGAGGTCGAGCTTGAGATCGGCTCGAACCTGGGTGGTGGCTTCACGGGCAATGCGTTGGGCAATGGCGCTGGTCGGATCATTCAGATCGCCGAAGGTCATCGCGCCTTCAGGACAGGCTTCGACGCAGGCGGGCTTGAGGCCCTTGTCGACGCGCTGCACGCAGAAGGTGCAGGATTCGACGCAACCGAGGCCGCGCGGCACTTCGGGGTTCTGCTCGGTGAGCGGCAGATGCACGAAGGAGCGCGCCTTGTAGGGGCAGGCCATCATGCAATAGCGGCAACCGATACAGGTGTGGCGGTCGACCAGCACGATGCCGTCGGCACGCTTCATCGAGGCGCCGGTCGGGCAGACATCGACGCAGGGCGGATGGGCGCAGTGTTGGCACATCATCGGCAGCGAGTGCTCACGGCCGTTCTTCGGGTCCTTGAGGTCGATCTTGCGGATCCACTGCGAACCCTGGCGCGGATCAGCGAGCGTTTCGTTGATGCCGTTTTCGGTATTGCAAGCCGTGACGCAAGCGTTGCAATCCTTGGCGCACTTGGTGCTGTCGATCAGCATGCCCCAGCGCACGGTGCTGCTGGCCGCTTCGCCGGCCGCACGGGGGGCAGCGCCAGCGACCTCGATCAGGTGCAGGCCGGGGGCAATCGCAGCAACGCCCATACCAGCGCCAGCGACAGCGGCGGCAGCAACGAAGCCCCGACGCGATTTATCTTGCGGTTCGTTCATGGTTTGACCCCCACGGCTTTGGTGTGGCCGGCCTTGGGCTGATGACAATCCCAGCAGTCGAGTTTGACGGCCGTATAAGTGTGGCATTCCTGGCAGAAGCCGTCCTTGCCGATCACCGAGCCGGTGGTTTTGCTAGCATGACAGTTGATGCATTCGTTGAGGCTGGCCTTCTCGCCACGGATACCCTGACGCATGGTGCGATCACGCGAATGCTTGAGCATTTCCATGTGATTGACACGCACCTCCTCTGTCGGCGCGATGCACTGACCGGGATTCTCGATCTTCACCACCGGCTTGGGAGTGCCGGCGGAAACCGTGGTTGGCAGTGCCAGCAAGGCTGGCAGCAAGGCCGCGAGGAGGATGCGTAGCAGTTTCATGGACATTTACTCGTCTGTTACTCGCCAAGGCCCATCTGGATGTAGCCGGTCGGGCAGACATCGTGGCAGATGTGGCAGCCAATGCACTTGTCGTAGTCGGTGGCGACATAACGGCCGGTGGTGGCTTCGGTCTTTTTCACCTTGTAGACCGCCGTCTGCGGGCAGTACACCACGCAGTTGTCGCACTCGAAGCATAGGCCACAGCTCATGCAACGCTTGGCTTCGGCAATCGCCTGCTTGTCGTCGAGCGGGTCCAGACGCTCTTCGAAGTTGCCGAGCGCGGAGTGCTTGTCGAGGTGGGTGATGTGGCGCTTGTTGCGGGCGGTGTACTGGAAGTGGCCGAGGAACAGCTCGTCGTGGGCGATGACATAACGTTCGGAGCGGTTGTCAAAGTTATGCACGGCGCCCTTGGTGGCATCGGTGCCACGTAGCGGCTCCTTGATTTCATCGAGGGAAACGCCCTTCTCGACATACTTGCGCATCAGGTCGAAGACATGCACGTCGATCTTCGGCCGGCGACCGGCTTCGCTGCCTTGCAGGAACTGGTCGATACCGTCGGCTGCAATCGCACCATGGCCTACCGCGGTGGTCAGCAGGTGGGGACGCAGCACATCGCCGCCGGCATACACGCCGGGCTTGCCCTGTACCTGGTAGTTGCGGTCGGCGGTGACGCCGCCCTTGCCATTGTTGAATTCGTCGAGACCGGCGAAATCGACCATCTGGCCGATGGCGGAGACGATCAGGTCAGCCGGCAGATCCTTTTCGGTACCGTCGATGGCCTTGATTTCCAGCTTGCCGCCAACCATTTTGGCTTCGCACTGCTTGACGCGCAGCGCAGTGGCGCGGCCATCGGCACCCTTGACGACGGCGACGGGCATCCAGCCACCCATGATCTCGATGCCTTCGGCCTGAGCGTGATCGAGCTCGCCTTTGCTGGCCAGCATCTTGTCGAGCGGGAACACGGAAGTTAGCACGACTTCGGCGCCCTTGCGCAGCGAAACGTCGGCGACGTCCTGGGCCATCTGGCCGGCGATGGCACCTTCCCAGTCAGTCGGTTTGGCCTGGTCGATGTGACCAAGGCGGCGGGCAACGGTGGCGACGTCCATTGAGGTATCGCCGCCGCCGACGACGACGACGCGATGGCCGACCGTCTTCAGGCGGCCGTCGTTGAAGGCCTTGAGGAAAGCGGTGGCGGTGACGACGTTGGAAACGTTATCTGCGCCTTCGGCGGGCAGGGCACGGCCGCCCTGGGCGCCGAGGCCGAGGAATACGGCGTCGAAGTCCTTGCGCACCTGCTCCATGCTGATGTCGACGCCGACCTTGCACTTGAGTTTGACTTCAACACCCAAATTGAGAATGCGCTGGATTTCGGCGTCGAGGACGTCACGCGGGGTACGGTAGCCCGGAATACCGTAGCGCATCATGCCGCCGAGGTACTCGTGATCGTCGAAAATCGTGACGCTGTGGCCCTTCAAGGCCAGTTGGTAGGCAACCGACAGGCCGGCCGGGCCGCCACCGAGGACGGCGACTTTCTTGCCGGTGAGCTTGGCGGGCTTGTTGAATTGCAGGTTGTTCTGGATCGCGTATTCGCCGAGGAAGTGCTCGACGGAGTTGATGCCGACGTGGTCTTCAACCATGTTGCGGTTGCAGCCGGTCTCGCACGGTGCGGGGCAGACGCGACCCATCACGGCGGGCAGCGGGTTGGCTTCGGTCAGGCGACGCCAGGCATATTCCTGCCAGGGCATGACCGGCTTGCCATCGGCGCCGACGGGGGGCTTCTCGATGCCGCGCACGATGTTGAGGTAGCCACGGATGTCCTCGCCGGACGGGCAGGAGCCTTGGCAGGGCGGGGTCGACTGGATGTAGGTCGGGCACTTGTGCGTCCAACTGGCCTGGAAGATCTGGTCCTGCAGCCGCTTGAATTTCATGGGCTCGCCATCTTTGTAGCGGCGGAAGGTCAGTTTTTCGCTTGAGGTTTCGGCCATCGTGGTATTGGCTGACATTGTCGTCTCCGTAATAATTGTTGTCTGTTTATAGGAATTACTGCTCATCGCCGAGGCGAATGGCCGTACTGACCAACTGGTGAACGCCTCCCACCAGCCGCATATTGAAACCGTAGTAAGGCAACACCTTGCTGAACTGCGCCTTGCAGATGGCGCAAATGGTGGCCATGAAATTCACGCCGTCATGTTCGACCACGTGTTGGAGCGCCTCCATGCGCGGGAAGGCACCCTTGACGCGCAGTTCGAGTAGGTCGTCGGTGAGGACGCCGCCGCCACCACCGCAACAGAAGGTGGCTTCGCGGATAGTTTCCGGTGCCATGTCGACAAACTTGTTGGCGACGGCCTTGATGATGTGGCGCGGAATCTCGAACTGGCCACCCGCATAGTCACCCATACGCGAACCGCGCGCGACGTTGCAGGAATCGTGGAAGGTGATGATGCGGCTGTCGTTGGCTTCCTTGTCGAACTTCAGGCGCCCCTGCTGGATCAGATCCCAAGTGAATTCGCAGATATGCGCAGGCTGCTTGTAGCGCGGATCGAGCTGCTTTTGTAGTTCGACGGCGAACGGATCATTGGCGCCAGCACCGAGGCCGGTGAGGGTGTTCCAGAAGGCGTAGGCGACGCGCCAGGCATGGCCGCACTCGCCGACGACGATGCGCTTGACACCCAACTCAAGGGCCTGTTCGCGGATGCGCATGGCGACCTTGCGCATCATCGCGTAGTCACCGTTGAACAGGCCGAAGTTGCCGGCTTCCGATGCGTAGGAGGAAAGCGTCCAACTGATACCGGCGGCGTGGAAGACCTTGCCGTAGCCGATCAGGGATTCGATATGTGGTTCGGCGAAGAAGTCGGCCGATGGGGTGACCAGAAGGACTTCGGCGCCCTGTACGTCGAGCGGATATTTGACGTCGAAGCCGGTGTCGTCCTTGACATCCTCTTCGAGACCTTCCAGCGTGTTTTCCAGCGCCGGGCCGGGCAGGCCGAGGTTGTTGCCGATCTTGTGGACCTTGCCGAGGATCTCGTTCGAGTATTTCTGGCCATAACCAACCGAGTCGAGGATGTGGCGCGCGGCCATGGTGACTTCGGCAGTGTCGATGCCGTAGGGGCAGAACACCGAGCAGCGGCGGCACTCCGAACACTGCCAGAAGTAGCTGAACCACTCGTCGAGCACTTCCTTGGTCAGGTCGCGTGCACCCACCAGTTTCGGGAACAGCTTGCCTGGCACGGTGAAGTAACGGCGGTAGACGCTGCGCATCAGTTCCTGACGCGCGACCGGCATGTTCTTCGGATCGCCGGTGCCGATGAAGTAGTGGCACTTGTCGGTACAGGCGCCGCAATGCACGCAGGCGTCCATGAAGACCTTGAGCGAACGATACTTGCCAAGCAGTTCGCCGAACTTACCGATCACCTTGTCGTGGGTGACCTGCCAGTCGTCATCCAGCTTGGTCGGCAGGCCGATGCCTTCCTGCACCTTCTCGTTGGCGACATAGGGCTTGGAGTGCGCCATCGCGCCGGGCACGATGGCCGGCACTGAGGGGAACTCGCGGAATTTCGGGACGTCGAATTCGGGAGCGGCCATGGTCAATTCTTCTCGATCTGGGCGGCCCACGGTGCCAGACGGCGAGTTTCACGTGGGTTATCGACCTGGTTGCGGGTCGGGCTGAAGAAAATGCCCGGAGCATGGAGCAGTTTGCTGAAGGGGAACAGGATCATCAGCAATGCGACCAGCAGGAGATGGATGAACAGGCCAGGATGGGCCGGCAGCAGCTGGATGTCGAACACCATCAGACCGAGGAAGAAGGCCTTCACGGCAACGATGTCGGTGTGCATCAGGAAAGTCATGCTCAGGCCGGTGATGCCGATGACCAGCAGCATGGCCAACCACAGATGGTCGGACGGTGTCGAGATGTAGCGGATGCGTTCGACGAGGAAGCGCCGTGCCCACAGGCCGCCAAGGCCGGCCACCATCATGAAGCCGGCGTATTTGCCGAAGGGCTGGATGAACAGTAGCCAGGCCGGAATATCGTTGATGAAGTAGCGCAGATGGCGTACCAGCACGAGGAAGAGCCCCATGTGGAACAGCCAGCCGAACAGCCAGATCCACAGGTTGCCCTTGAACAGGCTTTCAAAGAGGACGACTTCACGGGCCATGCGGAAGGCCATGCCAGATGTCGTCGTCGGCGCGGGCGTTGTCGGAATCGACAGCGGGGCGGGCGTACGCGCAAAATCATAAATCTTGTAACCCACGCCTGCGACGAGCACGGCGAAGGCCAGATAGAAGAGAACCGCGAAGAACAGAGTCATGGACGATGTACCACGGCAAAATCAACCAGAGATAGCGACAGCGAAATCAATTCCTGATGGAATCAAACCCGCGATAAACCCCGAGGAAAGGGCTTGACCCCTCCTGAGATACAACCAAAAACCAGCCAAAAATCGGCGCTGGCGGGACGGCCCCTGACTGCCGGGCCGGGCTTCCCGCCTGCTAGATGCTTAGACGCAGCCGGTAGGCTTGGGCAGGCCGGCGATCTTGCAAGCCTGCTTGGCCGGACCGTAGGGGAACAGCTCGTACAGGTACTGGCTGTTGCCCTTTTCCGGGCCGAGCTTCTTGCCGATAGCCTTGGTCAGCACGCGAACGGCTGGAGCAATCTGGAACTCGTTGTAGTAGTCACGCAGGAAAGTGATGACTTCCCAGTGCTGATCGGTCATATTGACGCCTTCCTGCTGTGCCAGGAAAGCAGCGACTTCTTCGTTCCACTCGCCCAGGTTGAGCAGGTAGCCTTCTTCGTCGGTTTCGTAGGACTTGCCATTCAGTTCGATTGCCATGTGATACCTCCTAGTAAATTTCGTGTGTGTTGTGCGTTCAGAGCCAGGACTGGTTGGTTTTGTATTCGGCGACGAGATCGACGAAACCGCCGTAGTCTACGACAGAGATGCCCTCCATGACGCGGTCGCTCAGACCACGGGCATCGATGTCGGCGCCGAGGGCATAAAACTTGAACTTGCCCTGGGCTGCCTTGATCTTGGCTTCGGCAGCGCCACCCTTGGCGATCGCATAGACACCATCCTCGGTGAAGAGGATGCCGCCTTCGCCTGTCTGGAGCGCCGAGTCAAGCGCGGGACGATCGTATGGGGATTTGTTGATGATATGCAGCATGTTGGTTTCCTCAGAACGACAGCAGAACGTCCTGCTCTTCCATCTTCTTGCCGATGTCGGCGCGGGAGAGCACTTCGACGGGGATGGCGAGGTCATCGGCGGTGAGGCCGCGCTCTGCCAAGGATTCCTGGGCAACGTACAGCTTGGTGACATCGTAGTCTTCCAGCGCACCCCAGGTCTTTTCAAAGGCCTTGACGCCGATGTCCTTGGTCTGGTGACCCTTCTTGAGCTGGAACACGCCATCATCGAGGAAGGCGATTGAGACATCCTGCTCAAAGGCGGCAGCGATCAACACGACTTCTAGGGCTTCCCAGGCGTAGATGGTGCCGTAGGGAGCCTTGCGGTTGACGAACATGAA
Source organism: Rhodocyclaceae bacterium (assembly GCA_030681195.1). Taxonomy (GTDB): domain Bacteria; phylum Pseudomonadota; class Gammaproteobacteria; order Burkholderiales; family Rhodocyclaceae; genus Sulfuricystis. Next base: position 60,286 of record JAUXXJ010000004.1, on the reverse strand, counting down.
TTTCTTGGTAGTCATCGTGTCGTCTCCCATCAATCGCCGAATACAACGATACGGTCGGCCTGGATACCAGCTTCGACCAGTTGGCCGAGGCCGGAGATACGGAAGCCTGGGGCCAGGTTGGTGGCATCCTTGCCGTTGCGCTTCATCTCGCCGTCATCGACGATGCCGCGACGCTGGGCTGCCGCGACACAAACGACCATGTCGAGTTCGCTGCCCGTGGCCAGCTTGGACCAGCGGTCGACGATATTGCGGTCGTCCTGCGGCGGCGTGGTCAGCCGCGTGGCGTTGTTGACGCCGTCGTGATAGAAGAACACGCGGAAAATTTCGTGACCCCGGGCCAGCACGGCTTTCGCGAAGTGGAAAGCCGTGTCGGAGGCCTGGTGCGTATAGGGGCCTTCGTTAATCAGAATGGCAAACTTCATGTTGTCTTGATCCTCAGAAACGAACGTGAGCCGAGGCGTTCAGGTTGTAGCGGCTGCCGCGCCAGTCGTCAATCATGTACTTGGTGAAGGGCAGGTCGGTCTTTTCGAAGAAACGGGGCCAACCGATACGGTCGATCCAGTCGGCCATGCGCTCCCACGGACGGGCGTCAGCCTTGTAGGCCATCAGGATGCGCTTGACGACTTCGTTGACCTCGGGCCAACGCGGTGCGTTGTTCGGCAGGCCGGAGGCAACCATCTTGTGGAAGGTCGGCTTGGAGCGGGCGTTGGAGTTCTTGCCACCCACCCAGATCGCCAGCTTCGAATGCTCGGGATCGTTGATCTGCATCGGGGGGCAGGGGGGATAGCAGGCGCCGCAGCAGATGCACTTCTTCTCATCGACTTCCAGGGAGGGCTTGCCATTCACCAGGGCGGGACGGATCGCAGCGACTGGGCAACGAGCCACCACCGCAGGACGCTCGCAGACGTTGGCGACGAGGTCATGGTTGATCTTCGGCGGCTTGGTGTGCTGGATGATCACGGCGATGTCAGCTTGACCACCGCAGTTGATTTCGCAGCAGGAAGTCGAGAGGCGCACGCGGTTCGGCATGTCTTCGTTCTTGAACTCGTCGTAGAGCACATCCATCATCGACTTGACCACGCCAGAAGCGTCGGTGCCGGGGATGTCACAGTGCAGCCAGCCCTGAGTGTGGGCCACCATTGATACGGAGTTACCAGTACCACCGACAGGGAAGCCGTTCTTCTCGAGTTCGGCGATCAGCGGGGCAACCTTGCTTTCCTCGGAGAGGATGTACTCGATGTTGGAGCGGATGGTGAAGCGGACGCGGCCTTCGGCAAACTTGTCGGCGATGTCGCATAGCAAACGGATGGTATGAACGTCCATCTGACGCTGGGTACCGGCACGCACGGACCAAACCTGGTCGCCGGTGTTGGATATGTGATGCAGGACGCCGGGACGCGGACGGTCGTGCGTTTTCCAGTTGCCATAGTTGGCAGCAAACTTCGGGTGGAGGTATTTCTTGTTGTCGAGGAAGTACTCGACAGGTTTGCGCATCTGAGGTTGTGCCATGAATCGTCTCCGCAAATAATCGTTATGAATTGTCGCTACTAAAGTAGGGGCATCACCTTGGCCGTAGACCGAACCTCGCATGAGGTCCGGTAACGGTCAGGTTTGCTACCGATGGTGATGCGGCCCAGTGAGATAACTTAGGCCGCTGCCTTCTTCTTGGCGTTGATTTTGGCGACTTCTTCGTCCCAGCCATCGGTACGAACGTAGGGGTTCATACGCGGGTTGGTGACCATGTTGGCATCGACCTCCAGGCCGACACCTTCAAGGAAGTTGACCAAGCCGATACGCTCGATCATCTCGCCGGTGCGCTCGTGCTCGAGGGCGTTTTCGGCGAAGAAATCGATCATGGTCTGGGCCAACTCGACGAGCTGCTCGTAGTCCTCGTCCTTCTTGAGCGAGATGAAAGGAACCACGACGGTACCCATCGTAGCGCCAATCTTCAGGTGGCTGTGGCCGCCGACGAGGATGGTGGCACCCTTGTCGTTGCCCACATTGAGGGCACCGGTCATGACGTTGAGGCAGTGCATGCAGCGCACGCAATCCTTGTTGTCGATTTCGAGCGACTGGCTGTCGTTCAGGGCGACGGCAGAAACGTGGGCATCTTTGCGCACATCCTTGGTGTCCTTGATCTGCAGGGCACGGGTCGGGCACATGCCGATGACGTCATTGACCAGTTCGTTCATGCCGTGCTTGGCAAACCACTTCTTGCCCAAAGCATCGTCGGTCTTGATGTTGTCACGCCAGGTACCGATCACGGCCATGTCGGCGCGCTGGATGGCGTTCATGCAGTCGTTGCCGCAGCCAGAGAACTTGAACTTGAACTTGTAGGGCAGGGCCGGACGATGGATATCGTCGAGGAACTGATTGACGATCTTCTGGTGGGCTTGCGCTTCGTCGTAGCAGGACTGCTCGCAACGTGCGGCACCCACGCAGGACATGGCGGTACGGACGGCCGGACCAGCGCCACCCATGTCGAAGCCCATTTCGTTGATCTCGTCCCAGGCCTTCTGGACGTTTTCGGTGGTGCAACCCTGCAGCATGATGTCGCCGGACTGGCCATGCAGGGCGATCAGGCCAGAGCCGTGCTTTTCCCAGATGTCGCAGAACTTACGCAGAGTGTCGGTATCGTAGTGCATGCCGGGGGGGGGCATGATGCGGATGGTGTGGAATTCGGCCGCATCCTTGAAGGTGGGTTCACCTTTCTCATTCTTGATTTCGGTGAAACGGGGAATGACGCCGCCGCCATAACCGAACACGCCGACCGTGCCACCCTTCCAGTAACCCTTGCGGGTCGTGTAGGAGTGCTCCAGATGGCCGAGCAGGTCGACGACGTAATCCTTGTCCTTGGCTAGACGCTTGAGACCCGTCACGAAGCTGGGCCAGGGGCCGGTTTCGAGCTGGTCAAGCATAGGGGTAGCGTGAGGCTGTTTGGCCATGTTGTCTCCTCAAAGTGTGGCTGTTAGGGGAACTGTTCGCGTGGCGCGCGGCCAGTTCCGAATTTTGGTGAATTATCCGGTCAACGCTTATCGGTGCGCCATACCTCTGGCCGGTAGGATAGCCCCAACTGACGGATTAGGGGAACCTACCCGAAAGGAGTAGTTGCTGCCCCCCGACTCGGTGATGGCTTCCACGGGCTTGCGATGCGATAGTCCGCCCCTACCTGAATACCAGCCCATTACCCTAAAGAAAGCGACGTCAGCGTGGACAACAAGATTACCAGCCTCGACAAGTTTCGTGTGCCGGTCGGCAATCAGGAGATCGAGCTGCAGCAGGTCGAGTTCGAGGCCGGCGGTATGGCGGTGCTGCGCTTGCGCATCCGTGAGCATCGTCGGTTCACGATCTTCGATATCGACCCGGTGACGGCCGGTCACTGGGCCGAGGTGATGGCGACCTGGTCGAAGCAACAACTTTCTGCTGTGCAGGCGGATGAGCAGTCCTGACGCTAGAATGAATCCAAAAGATCAACCCTAACATCCATCAAAGGAGGAAATCCATGAGCATTGTCATCAACGGCGAAGAAAAAGAAGTGGACGACTATGGCTATCTGCTAGAGCCTGATTTCAGCGAGGAAGCCACGGCCGCGTTTGCTGCTGCCGAGAGCATCGAACTGACCGATCAACACCGGAAAGTCATCAACTACCTGCGCCAGAAGTATCAGGAAGAAGGCCATACGCCCAATCTGCGCAATCTGATCAAGGGCCTGCAGGACGAGGGCGACATGCCTGAGGCGGACAACAAGCTGATGTTCGATCTCTTCCCCGATGGCGGTGCTGCCAAGCAGGGTTGCCGTTTGGCCGGCCTGCCGCAGCCGAAGGGCAAGGGCGGATATTGAGCCCACCGCCTCCTCGGTGCTGGCAAAAGTCGGCACTGGCGAGACGGCACTAAAACATGGCCATCCGCCTCAAAACCAAGTTTCACACCAAAGGCCAGCGCTCCGCCGCGACGTTGGCCTCGGTGGTCGCTGTGCTGGCTTGGAAGCTCGCCATCGAGTCGATCAAGCGCATGCGCAAAGCCGATTACGAGATTGATATTGGCCGCCCCTATTTCGATTTCGTCTGCGAGTTTCTGGTTTTTCTGGCGATGTCCGCCGATCGGATTGCCTATCGCGAACTGGACGAAGCCGAGCGCGTTGAGTTCACAACCTCGCTGGCTCAGAACATCGCGCGCTTTGTCGAGGAGAATCGCATCATGCTCCTCGGCGAGGCGGTGCTGGGTGAAAGCCAGCAGCATTTCCTTACGCTGTTCAACCAGCGCGGCGGTGAATATGCCGAGTTTGGTTACGATGAGAATGGACCGGACTTCGGTTTTAAACGCTTCTTTGCGGCCTGCCTGCGTGATGTGCTGCCGGAGAAGGACAAACTATGGGTCGTCGATCAGGCCATGGATATCGAGGCCCCTGAAGCGCTGAAGATGATCAATAAAACCCTTGCCGGCCTGTTCGATCCCGATCAGGCGCAGAGTCAACGCCGCCAGGATCTGCGCGGCTCGATTGACTGAGCGTCGTATGTCCGCTTTTGATCTCGACGATGCCGCTGCTTATGCGATATGGCGTGAGCGCAAGCTCGACCAGGCACCGCGTCGCATTGAAGATATTGTCGTTGAACTGGATGATCCGCGTGCCCTGACGCCTGTCGAGCGGGAGCAACTGATCGCGCTCAATGCCCGTTGCAATATGGCGGTCTACATCGGCAAGACCGGCAGCGATCCCGATAAGGACATCCCGCGCAAGCTGGGCGCACAGCTTGGCTTGCATACCCTGGATGGCCATTGGCTGACAGATAACGACGGTATCTCCCCGCTGTCCGTTGTTGGTGCCGAGCAGCGCGGCGAGCGCAAGGAGTTCATCCCTTACACCGACAAGCCGATCCGCTGGCATACCGATGGCTACTACAACCTGCCGGCGCGCACCATCCGGGGCTTGATCCTGCATTGCGTACAAAGCGCGGCGAGCGGCGGCGACAACCAGTTGCTCGATCACGACATCGCCTACATTCTGTTACGCGATGAAAACCCGGATTACATCCGCGCCCTGTCTGCCCCGGATGCGATGACAATTCCGCCGCGCATGGAGGATGATGGGGTCGCGCGTGCCGAGCAGCCCGGCCCGGTATTTTCAGTGAATGCCGATGGCAGCTTGCACATGCGCTATACGGCCCGGACGGTCAGTATTGCCTGGCATGCGGCCACGGCCGCGGCCCGCGAGGCGCTTGAGCGCATTCTGGCGATGCCGGCGCAATGGACGTTGCGTGGTCGCCTTGAGCCCGGCATGGGGTTGGTCTGCAACAATGTCTTGCATGATCGCAGCGGCTTTACCGAAACAGCCGAAAAGCGGCGTTTGCTCTATCGCGCACGCTACTACGAACGCGTCGCCCCGGCCTGAAAGCACGTCGATATAATCAGCCGGTCATCCCTTACAGGTCGTCACGCGATGTCACAACTCACCCCGGAACTTGAACGTAAGCTGATGACCGCCGTCGAGCGGATGCCCGCCTTTCCCAAGAGCGTGCAGTCGATTCTCGAGATGACGCGCAACATCAACTGCCTCCCCAAAGATCTGGTCGGCGTCATCGAGAAGGATCCGGTGATGACGATGAAGATCCTGCGGGTTATCAATTCGGCCTACTACGGACTGCCGAGCAAGATTGCCTCGGTCGGCCAGTCGGTCGTCTATCTCGGCATCAACACGATCAAGAACCTGGCATTGTCATTCGCGGCGGTCGGTATTTTGCCGCGCTTCAGTACCACGGGCTTTGACATTCAGCGCTACCTGTTGCACTCGCTGACGGTGGCTGCCGTGGCGCGCATCCTGTGCGAAAAATATGCGCGCGCCGAACTGGATCCTACCGACTGTTATATCGCTGGCCTGCTGCACGACTTCGGCAAGGTGGTGTTTGCCCAGTTCATGTCAGTGGAGTTCATGAAGGCCCTGGCAAGTGCGGCTGACTTCGAAAAACCGCTTTACCTTGCCGAGCAGGAGCATATCGGTGCAGACCATGCGTATGTGGGTGCGCTGCTGGCAAAACGGTGGCAGTTTGCTGATAGTCTGGTGGAGTGCATTCGTGATCACCACAAGGAAGACGTTGAGCCTACCGCGATGGGAGATTGCCTGCGCATGGCCGACATTATTTGCCGCAAACACGCCTTCGGCGATGCCGGCAACCCGTGGCGCGAGGAAGAACTCACTCGCATTCCGGCGCGTTTCGGTGACGATTTCGAGGCGATTGTGGCCAAGGTAGGCAGCCTGGAAAAGATCGTCGAAGACGCACAGTCCTTTGCACAAATCGGTACGGAAAGGGCGGCCTGATGAAAGTCAAGATGTGGGGCGTGCGCGGTTCGATTGCTTCGCCGGGGCCGAAGACGGTGCGCTACGGTGGTAATACTACCTGTATTGAGGTGCGCAGCGATGACGACAGCCTGATCATTCTCGATGCTGGTACCGGCATTTTCCCGCTGGCCCAGACGCTGCTTGCCCGGTTGCCAGTCACTGCCAATATTTTTATTACCCACACGCATTGGGACCACATCCAGGGGTTGCCATTCTTTGTTCCCCTCTACATTCCCGGCAACAAGGTGCGCATTCATGGTGCTTACGACATTGTGAGCATGCAGGGCATCCAGCAGGTGATGGATGTCCAGATGCAGTACAGCTATTTCCCGATCCGCGAAGCGGAACTCAAGGCGGGCATCGAATACGAGACGCTGACCGTGGGCCAACCGGTGAGCATTGGCGATGCCACAGTGACGCCGGTATTGATGAACCATCCGGTGACCGATCTGGGCTACCGGGTCGAGAGCAATGGCAAGGCCATGTTCTTTACCGGCGACCATGAGCCCTGGCTCAATATTTATAAGCCGGAAGATTCGGAATATGCCGACTATCAGGGCATGATGGATTTGCGCCAGGCCGAACTGCAAGCGGCGATCGGCAAGGTCGATCTCCTGGTGTGCGATTCCGCTTATACGATGGCCGAATATCCTCCAAAAATCGGTTGGGGTCATGGCACGTTCGATCATGCTTTCGCCATGGCGCAGCAGGTGGGGGCGAAACGGTTGGTGTGCACACATCACGAACCGACCCGTAGCGATGATGACCTTGAAAAGGTGTTTGCCGAAGCCTTGTCACGTCATCCCGGCTTGCCATTCGAAGTGATGCTGGCCCGCGAGGGCCTTGAAATCGAACTTTAGGCGGCTTCTGCTACTTCTTGTTGGTCGAGCGCCGCGCGTGCGGCGTCGATTTGCGATTCGAGTCGCTCGACAATCTCTGCCAGCAGATCGCGCCCCTGACGAGCGGCCATGCGCGATGCCGAAAACAGTTCATACAGCTTGGAACTGTAGAGGCGATCCAGTTCGGCTGAAATCTCGCGAATACGCAAGCGGATGCGCGTGGCCTGCTGGGTGAGTCCGGTGGCGCTTGAGACACGGGTCATCTGTTCGGCTGACATCGGCGCCTTTGCCGCGCGACCTTCCTGCCAGAGCGCCAGCAGTTCATCCAGTGCGGCGGTATCGCCAGCACGATAGGCGCGATTTGCTTCTGTCATCAGTTGGGTGCGCCAGGCGCGCTCGTTTTCATCGCGGGCGCGATCGGGGTGAATCTTCTGTGCCAGTTGTCGGAAGCGTTTTTTCAGATCCTGGCTGGGCGAAAAAGTTTCCTGCTGCGCGCCCTTGCCATGCTGTTCGCGGAAGGACTCACTTTCCTGGCGGGACTGTTTGGCGCGTGCTTCGGCGGATTGGGCGGCATTTTCGAGTGCTGGGTCATCCGGCGACTGCTGCATGCGGTAGCGGGCGAGTGCCGCCTGCAACTGGTCGAACTCGGCAATGCGGTCGGCGATCAGTGCGTGGTAGCGTTCGCTGAACAGCGCGAGTTCGCCTTGGGCCGTGGCGAGTTCCAGCTCCATTTCGGCGAGTTCCTGACCGAGCACTTCGATTTCCGCGCGTAGTTGTGCGTTTTCATCGAGAAAGGCCAGCGCCGTGGAACCGTGAATTACTGCGGTATCCAGCAATAGGGTGAGTTGCGCGCCGGGCCAACTCATGCGGTAGCTACTGGACAGGCGCCCCGGTTCGGCCAATATTACCCAGTCGGCCGGGGTAGCCAACTGGGTGGCCAAAGTGGCCGGCCCGATCCTGACCGGGTAAAGGCGGGCGATGTCTGGTGGGGGCGGTTCACGGTCAAGACCGCGGGTGCTCCAGGCCAGGCTGGCGCGCCAGAGCCTATCCTGTTCCTGCAGGCGGGTGCGCATGGCCGACCAGGCGGGGCCTTCGCTGTCGGCTGCGGCGCGCGTGAGGCGGCTTTTCAGCAGCGATAGCGTGGCGCGCAGTGTAATCCGCCCGGCATAGTCAGCACCCGGCATGACCAGACACAAGGGGCGGAGCTGCAAATCGAGGGCGTTTGACAGGTCGGGCAGCAGACTGTCGTCTGCGGTGATGATCCACAGGCTGCGATCGCGGGCCAGTGCTTCGGCGGCAAGCGCGGCCAAGGCTGCAATGAGGGTGTCGGGATCTTGCGGTGCGGAGACTTCGCGCACCATGCCTCCTTCCGTTGCACATTCTTTTCCTGAGCAAAAAGTCGGCACTGGCAGGACGGCATCAAAATGCCGTAACCATGCCTGCAGCGTCGTGGCAATTTCCGGGGCGGAGTCCATGCGTCATTCTAGTGGTGTCACTGCTTCAAGCAGTCTCTGGACAAACCCTGACAACCGGGCGCTTTTCGGCGCAATTCCGACGATATCAGCCGGAATTGAGCGTGACCTTCGTAGTAAAGTTCGCGCCTGAGCAACTTTTGCTCCTACTGTCCGGAGGTTAGACCGTGTTTTCCATCATCCAGGCCGCCGGTTGGCCCATCTGGTTTCTGCTGCTGGCATCCGTGATTGCCGTTGCGCTGATTATCGAGCGGGGTACGGCGCTGCGTCGCATCAAGATTGCCCCGGCCGGTCTCTTGCAAAGCGCCGTCGCCGAATTCCGCCGTACCGGCGTGACCGATGAGTTACTCAAGCGCCTTGATGGTCACTCGCCATTGGGCAGGGTATTCGGGGCCGGACTGCGCAATCACAAGAGTTCGCGTGAGGTGATGAAGGAGGCGATTGAGGAGGCCGGGCGTGGGGCTGCCCATGAACTGGAGCGTTTTCTGACGACACTCGGCACGATTGCATCGATCAGCCCACTGCTTGGCTTGTTCGGTACGATCGTCGGCATGATCGAAATCTTCGGCTCGGCCACGGCCACTGGCAACAATCCGCAACAGCTGGCGCATGGCATTTCAATCGCGCTGTACAACACCGGCTTCGGTCTGATCATCGCGATTCCGGCGATGATTGCCTATCGGCATTTCCGTGCGCAGGTGGATAGCTTCGTGATCGAGATGGAGTTGCAGGCGCTCAAGCTGGTCGAACAGATTCACGGAGAACGCAAGTGAATTTCCAGCGTGGTCGTTACCGCGAAGAACCCGAGATCAACCTGATCGCGATGATTGACGTGCTGCTGGTGATCCTTATTTTCCTGATGGTGACCACGACCTACTCGAAGTTCTCCGGCATTGAGATCAACCTGCCGACGGCGGATGCGCAACAGCCGCAGGACAAGCCCAACGAAATCGATGTGGTCGTCACCGCCACAGGTAGCGTGCTGGTGAACAAGACGCCGGTAGCCGGGGCAGTCGAAGCAATTAGCGTGGCGCTGCGTCAGGCCGCGCAGGGGACCAATGAGCCGGTGATCATCATCAATGCCGATGCCAAGGCGGCGCACCAGAATGTGATTGATGTGATGCAGGCAGCCCGCAATGCCGGCCTGTCGCATATTTCCTTTGCCACCCAACAAAAATCGCAGTAATTGCCTGATGCAGTGCTGGCAGCAGCGCGGCCTGCTTGCGCGGGTCTTGTTGCCGGTTGGCTGGCTGTTTTTTGCGCTGGTCAGGTTACGTCGTCTTGCTTACCAGCGTGGCTGGTTGCGCAGCAAACGACTGCCGGTTCCCGTTATCGTGATTGGTAACCTCGTCGTCGGCGGTGCGGGCAAAACGCCTCTAACACTTTGGCTCGCGCAGCACATGAGGTCGCTGGGCCGCAAGCCGGGCATTGTCAGCCGTGGTTATGGGCGCACGGATGACACGATCCAAAAAGTCGGCGCTGGCAGGACAGCATCCGAAGTGGGTGATGAGCCCCTATTGCTGGCCCAACGCTCTGGGTGCCCGGTATTCGTAGGGGCGGACCGGGGGGCCGCCGCTGCTGCGTTGCTGGGTGATCATCCCGAGTGCGATGTGATTCTTTGTGACGATGGGCTGCAGCATCTGCAAATGGCACGCGATGTTGAAATTCTTGTGATGGATCGACGTGGCCTGATGAATGGTTGGCCACTGCCTGCCGGCCCTTTGCGCGAACCGGTCGAGCGTGTTTCTCGAGTCGATGCGCTCGTCTTGCACAACAATGATCAGGTGCGGGTGGATGGAGTACCGACCTTTCAGATGCATCTCGCGGGCAGTTGCTTCTATCGACTGAATGCTCCGGAAGAGTGCTTGCTGCCGGCGGCCTTGCAAGGGCTGCGTCTTGCTGCGTTTGCCGGCATCGGCGAGCCGCAGCGCTTCTTCGATCATTTGACGGCGCTAGGTTTGTCATTCGAGTCCCACGCCTTCCTAGATCATCACCGTTACACCCGCGCCGACTTTTCTTTTACTGTGGATGCCCTTCTGACAACGGAAAAGGACGCGCTAAAATGCGAGGGTCTTACCGATGTGCCCATCTGGGTACTGCCGGTTGAGGCCGTGGTCGAACCCGATCTGGCTCATTTCGTGTTGGAGAAAATCGATGGATGCACGCCTGCTTGAAATCCTCGTTTGCCCTTTGTGCAAAGGCCCGCTCGACTACCGCAAACACAGTGGGAAAAATGAGGCCGAACTGGTTTGCAAGGCCTGCCGCCTCGCGTTTCCGGTCAATGATGACATTCCGGTGATGCTCGAAGACGAGGCACGCCAACTTTCTCCCGAAGAAAACTGAAAATGACTTTCCGCGTCGTTATCCCGGCGCGTTTTGCTTCAACGCGCTTGCCGGGTAAACCGCTGGCAGATCTTGCGGGTAAACCGATGGTGGTGCGTGTCGTCGAGGCCGCACAGCAGAGTGGGGCGGCCGAAGTGATTGTGGCGACAGACGATAGCCGCGTGTTCGATGCCGTCATGGCACAAGGACATGCGGCGGTCATGACCCGTGTCGATCATGTCAGCGGCACCGATCGACTCGCCGAAGTGGCGGTACTGCGGGGCTGGTCCGACGATGAGATAGTCGTCAATGTGCAGGGCGACGAGCCGCTCATTGAACCGTCGCTGGTTGCCGACGTTGCGCGAGCACTGCGGGCAGATCGCGAAGCCGCCATTGCGACGGCGGCTCATGCGATTACTGCGATCGAAGACTTTTTGAATCCCAATGTCGTCAAGGTGGTGACGACGGCGAATCATCGTGCCCTGTATTTTTCGCGTGCGCCGATTCCTTGGCATCGCGATGGTTTAGCGGCGCGGCGCGATGTGCTGCCGCCGGAACTACAGCCGCATCGTCACATCGGCCTGTATGCCTATCGCGTGAGTTTTCTCAAGCAGTATGGACAGCTTGCACCCGCACCGATCGAGCAATGGGAGTCGCTCGAACAGCTGCGGGCCATGTGGCACGGCTTTCACATTCATGTCATCGAATGCGCGCATGCTCCGCCCCCCGGGGTGGATACCCCGGAAGATCTGGCGCGGGTGCGTGCGCATTATGCTGCAGCGCACTAGTTGGTGATGCTATTTGGCGATAGAGAAATTTATGACAGGCTCACGATAAATAATGCGAATATTACAAGACTCTAAATTGCCACTATTAAAAACGAGGAGACTTAAATGCGTTTGATTCTGTTAGGCCCACCCGGCGCCGGTAAAGGCACCCAAGCAAACTTCATTCGGGAAAAGTTTGGCATCCCGCAGATTTCCACTGGCGATATGCTGCGTGCGGCCGTCAAGGCCGGCACTCCGCTGGGTCTGGAAGCCAAGAAGATCATGGATGCTGGCGGCCTCGTTCGTGACGACATCATCATCGGCCTGGTGAAGGATCGCCTGAAAGAAGCCGATTGCAAGGACGGATATATGTTCGACGGTTTCCCGCGCACGCTTCCGCAAGCCGACGCGATGAAGGAAGCTGGTGTACTGATCGACTTCGTCCTCGAAATTGATGTGCCGGACAGCGAAATCGTTATGCGCATGAGCGGACGTCGCGTGCATGTAGCCTCTGGTCGCACCTACCACGTGAAATTCAATCCGCCGAAAGTCGAAGGCAAGGATGATGTAACCGGCGAAGACCTGATTCAGCGTGCCGATGATGCGGAAGAAACCGTGCTGAAGCGTCTTGAGGTTTATCACCAGCAGACCAAAGCGCTGGTTGATTACTACGGCAAGTGGGCGGCTGCAGGTGCAGTAGGTGCGCCGCAATACCGCAAGATCAACGGCCTCGGCAAGGTTGAGGATGTACGCGATGCAGCGTTCGCTGCGTTGAAGTAAGGGGGAGCACGAAACATGGCAGCCAAGAAAATGAATGCGTTTTACGCGCAATCCGGTGGCGTGACCGCCGTTATCAACGCATCGGCCTGCGGTGTGATTGAAACCGCACGCAAGCACAAGGATCAGATCGGCAAGGTCTATGCCGGCCGAAATGGCATCATCGGGGCGCTGACCGAAGACCTGATCGATACCACCAAGGAATCCACCGCCGCCATCGCTGCGCTGCGCACCACGCCGTCGGGTGCCTTTGGTTCCTGCCGCTACAAGATGAAGAGCCTGGAGGCCAACAAGCGCGAGTACGATCGCCTGATCGAAGTCTTCAAGGCGCACAACATTGGCTACTTCTTCTACAACGGCGGCGGCGATTCGGCCGATACCTGCCTGAAGGTCTCGCAACTCAGCAAGGCGACCGGCTATCCGCTGCAGGCCGTCCATGTGCCGAAGACGGTCGATAACGATCTGCCGATCACCGACAACTGCCCTGGCTTCGGTTCCGTTGCCAAGTACATCGCGGTGTCGACGCTGGAAGCAACTTTCGACGTGCGTTCGATGTGCGCGACCTCCACCAAGGTCTTCGTACTCGAAGTGATGGGCCGTCATGCCGGTTGGATCGCGGCGGCGGGTGCCATGGCGTCGACCGAAGGGACGGAGCTGCCGATCATTGTCTTGTTCCCCGAGGTGCTTTTCGACCAGAAGAAGTTCCTCGCCAAGGTGCAGGGCCTCGTCAAGAAATTTGGTTACTGCACGGTCGTTGTCTCCGAAGGCTGCCACTGGCCCGACGGCAAGTTCCTTGCCGAGCAGGGTACGCGTGATGCCTTCGGCCATGCTCAGTTGGGAGGGGCGGCACCGGTGGTCGCCAACATGATCAAGGATGCACTCGGCTACAAGTTCCACTGGGGCGTGGCTGACTACATGCAGCGTGCGGCACGCCATATCGCCTCCAAGAGCGACGTCGATCAGGCCTATGCGATGGGCAAGGCTGCCGTCGAATTCGCGTTGAAGGGCCACAACTCGGTGATGCCGACGGTCGAGCGTCTTTCCAGCAAGCCCTACAAGTGGAAGGTAGGGATGGCGTCGTTGTCGAAGGTGGCCAACGTCGAGAAGATGATGCCGAAGAACTTCATCACCAAAGATGGCTTCGGTATCACTGACAAGTGCCGTGAGTATCTGGCGCCATTGATGAAGGGGGAGGACTATCCGCCCTATGGCACCGACGGTCTGCCAAAATATGTAACGCTCAAGAACGTTGCTGTGACCAAGAAGTTGCCGGAATTCAAGCTGTAATCGCATTCAGTTTGAATTTGTCACATTTGATTATGGAAACAGGGGGGTCTATGTCATGTCAGAAGGTCTGATTTTTGCGTTGGTCTGTGCCGTTGGCGCTATTGCCTACGGTTTAATTTCTACTAAGTGGATTCTAGGGTTGGCAACCGGCAACGACCGTATGCGGGAAATTTCTGCGGCGGTTCAAGAAGGTGCCCAAGCCTATCTGAAGCGCCAATACACCACCATCAGCATGGTGGGTGTGGTGCTGGCGGCGTTGATCTGGATGTTCCTGGGGGCTGCCACGGCTATTGGCTTCATCCTGGGCGCAGTATTGTCAGGCCTGGCTGGCTTCATCGGCATGAACGTTTCCGTGCGCGCCAACGTGCGTACCGCCGAAGCGGCAAAGCACGGCATCAATGCCGCGCTTAACGTCGCCTTCCGCGGTGGCGCCATCACCGGCATGCTGGTAGTCGGTCTCGGCCTCCTCGGCGTCGCTGGTTTTTATGCCTACCTCAAGGCAACCACTGCAGGCGACATCCCGATGGCCACGCTGCTGCATCCGCTGATCGGCCTCGGCTTCGGCTCCTCGCTGATCTCGATCTTCGCGCGACTGGGTGGCGGCATCTTCACCAAGGGCGCTGACGTCGGCGCCGACCTGGTGGGTAAGGTCGAAGCGGGCATCCCGGAAGACGATCCCCGCAATCCCGCCGTGATCGCTGACAACGTCGGCGACAACGTCGGTGACTGCGCCGGCATGGCCGCCGACCTCTTCGAGACCTACGCCGTGACCATCGTCGCCACCATGCTGATCGGCGCACTGATTCTCACGGGCTTCGAAGAGCAGGCCGTGATCTATCCGCTGGTGCTGGGCGGCTTCGCGATCATCGCCTCGATCATCGGTGCGATGTTCGTCAAATACACGCCTGGCCAGAAGATCATGACCGCGCTGTACAAGGGCCTGATCGTCGCTGGCGTCCTGGCGCTGATCGCCTTCTACCCGATCACCACCTACTTCCTCCCCGACAACATTCTCGATGCCGTCATGGGCATCAACGGCGGCGCCCATATGCGGCTGTACGGTGCGGCGGTGATTGGTCTGGTGCTGACCGGTCTGATGGTAGTGATCACCGAGTACTACACGGCAACCGAGTACGCCCCGGTGCGTCACATCGCGCAGGCTTCGACGACGGGCCACGGCACCAACGTCATCGCCGGCATTGGTGTCTCGATGCGCTCCACGGCGCTGCCGGTGCTGTCCGTCTGTGCGGCCATCTGGGCGTCCTATTTGCTCGGCGGTCTCTACGGCATTGCCATCGCCGCGACCTCCATGCTGTCGATGGCCGGTATCATAGTCGCGCTCGACGCTTACGGCCCGATCACCGACAACGCGGGCGGCATCGCTGAAATGGCCAATCTGCCGAAGGAAATTCGTGACGTGACCGACCCGCTCGACGCTGTGGGCAACACCACCAAGGCGGTGACCAAGGGTTACGCAATCGGTTCCGCCGGCCTGGCCGCGCTGGTACTGTTTGCCGACTTCACCCACGCGCTCGAAGCCTTCAAGCCCGGCGTCAAGTTCCTCTTCGACCTGTCCGATCCGGCAGTCATCATCGGCCTGTTCATCGGCGGCATGGTGCCTTATCTGTTTGCCGCCATGGGCATGGAAGCCGTTGGTCGCGCCGCTGGTGCAATCGTCGTCGAAGTGCGTCGCCAGTTCCGCGAGATCAAGGGCATCATGGAAGGCACGGCCAAGCCGGAATACGGCACCTGTGTCGACATGCTGACCAAGGCCGCCATCAAGGAAATGATGATCCCCTCGCTGCTGCCCGTCCTCGTCCCGGTCGTTGTTGCCGTCGGCATGAACTTTCTCATGCCCGAGGTGAACGGCGTTGGTGCAGGCGTGCGTGCTCTCGGCGGCGTGCTGATGGGTACCATCGTGACCGGCATCTTCGTTGCGATCTCCATGACCACCGGCGGTGGTGCTTGGGACAACGCCAAGAAATACATCGAAGAAGGCAATTTTGGTGGCAAGGGTTCGGACGCGCACAAGGCGGCCGTTACTGGCGACACCGTTGGCGATCCCTACAAGGATACGGCCGGCCCGGCGGTGAATCCGCTGATCAAGATCATCAACATCGTCGCCTTGCTGATCGTGCCACTCGTGGCCTGATCTTTGGCAGCGTAGCAAACAAAACGGGCAGCCTCAGGGCTGCCCGTTTTGTTTTAGGTCGCACTGTTGCGTTTGAAGTCCTTGAGGCGAAAACCCAGCAGCCAGAGTGTGACGAAATAGGCCGTCATGCCAGCGCCGACAATCGCAGATAAATGCAGGATGCGCGTGATGGCTGGCGCGGTGAGCCAGTCGGTTTCCTTGCCCATGCCAAACCAGAGGGTGAGTCCTAGCGCAATCAGTGCAACAATGAGCTTGCCGGTGAAGGCAGCCCAGCCGGGACGCGGTAGGAAATCGCCGCGCTGTCGCAGACCACGAAACAGCAACGCCGCATTCAGGCATGAGGCTATACCGATCGACAAGGCCAGACCAGCATGCTGCAGCGGCCCGATGAATCCCAAGTTCATCACTTGGGTGGCAAGTAGCGTGATCAGGGCAATCTTGACCGGGGTTTTGATATTCTGACGTGCGTAGAAGGCCGGGGCGAGCACCTTAACCAGAATCAGCCCGATCAGGCCGATGCTATAAGCCACTAGCGCCTGCCGGGTTTGCAGGACGTCTGTAGCTGTGAAGGCACCGTGCTGAAATAGCGTGGCGATCAGCGGCACGCCCAGCATGGCCAGGCCGAGAGCTGCAGGCAGCGTCAGAAGGCAGGTCAGGCGCAGGCCCCAATCGAGCAGGGCTGAGAACTCCTGCGGATTATCAGCCGTATGTGCTTTGGAGAGGCTGGGCAAGAGGATTGTTCCGAGTGCTGCGCCTAGCAAACCCGCCGGAAACTCCATCAGTCGGTCGGCATAGTAGAGCCAGGAAACGCTGCCCGAGGTGAGGAAAGAGGCAAAGATCGTATTGATGAGGAGCGAAATTTGCGCGACGGAAACACCCAGTACGGCGGGAGCCATCAGTTTCATGACGCGCCGTACCCCTGGATCGCCAGGCGCAAAATCGAGACGGGGCAGCATGCCAATACGCTTTAACGCAGGTAGCTGGATTGCCAGTTGCAGGAGGCCGCCGATAAACACCGCCCATGCCAGCGCCAATACGGGTGGATCGAAATAGGGAGCGGCCAGCAGCGCCATGCCAATGAATGACAGATTGAGCAGCACGGGGGTGAAGGCGGGCAGCGCAAAGCGGCTCCATGTGTTGAGGACGCCAGCCGCCAGTGCCACCATCGACATGAACAGAATGTAGGGGAAGGTGATACGCGTCAGCATCACCGTGAGTGCGAACTTGTCGGGCTCATCGGCAAACCCCGGGGCAGACACGTAGATGATCAGTGGGGCACCGATGACGCCCAGCAGGGCGACGAGCAAGACGACAAGGAACAGTACCGTCGCGACCCGATCCACCAACTGCCGTGTTGCCTCCGTCCCTTGCTGGTTGCGATATTCCGACAAAAGCGGCACGAAGGCCTGGGAAAAAGCCCCTTCGGCAAAAAGCCGCCGCAACAGGTTGGGGAGGCGAAACGCAACAAAAAAAGCATCCGTCAGCATGCCGGCACCGAAGGTGCGGGCAATGACAAAGTCGCGGATGAAACCAAGGATGCGTGACAACAGCGTCAGGCTGCTGATGGTGGCGAGGGTGCGAAGCAGGTTCATGTAAGCATTAAACACGCATCTCTCGCGACAAAGAAGGAAAAGTACCTTGCAAATGATTGCCACCCTGCTTATAATCGCGCGCTTTCAACAGATTACTCTTCGATCTTCTCTATGGCCAATACCGTCCAAGCCCGTAAACGCGCACGTCAAGCGATCGTACGTCGCGCCCACAACATGAGCCTGCGCTCTGAATTGCGTACCGCCATCAAGAGGGTTCGCAAGGCCGTCACCACGGGGGACAAGGCAGCCGCCCAGGCGGTGTACAAAGAGTCACAGTGCGTGATCGACTCGATTGCTGACAAGAAAATCATTCACAAGAATGCCGCTGCACGTTACAAGAGCCGTCTGTCGGCTGCGATCAAGGCACTCGCTGCCTGATTGCCAGCGTAAGGCCTTAACAAGCGGCCACCTTTGGGTGGCCGTTTTGCTTTGTGTTTTGGCCGGCGTTAGCCTGCTGGTTTGCTTTCCTGCCAGTGTTCGACCTTCAGGTCGTTGTCACGCGCGAAATTGACCAGAAACGTGTAGGCCATCGGTTCGACATCATGAATCCGGCCATCCACAAACACGGACTTATCGCCCTGACGGTCGCCCGGCTGGACATAGGGGGAATAGGTCATACGGCGTTCCGATCCAAAGGCCGACATGACGCCGCAGAGTCTTTCAGCCCAGTCGCTTGGCCGGAATTTCTTCCCTGCTTTTGTGACTCCGACGATGACAAAGTTTTCGGCGACGAAATGGGGCATGGGGCGTGCGGCGTGTTGGGTGGCTTTGATCTAACTCGCCTAGGCTCCATGAGCGCTAGAGCGATATTAATTGCGTGAATTATAGCAAAAACATAATTTAATCGGCTGGATACGTGTTGCCGCGACGCGGTATGGCTGAGGGTGGGTGGATGTTGTTTTGTTGCTATAAAACCATTAATAACCATGCAAATGGATTGAACTTCTGTGGATTGGTTTATATACTCAACTCATCTTATTGAAAGATAAGGAACTGAGATGCACCTTCCCGCCTTTACCAAGTTTGGCTTCCGCATTCGGACGCGTGTCGGCATGACGGTCGATAATCTTCTGATTCAAGGGCGGGATGAATCCGAGGCGCGACGAAAACTGCAGCAGATGTATCGTGATTGTGAAGTGCTGGAGTGCGTTTGCCAGTCCGGGAACGGACGGAACCCTTCGACGAGTTACGAAGAGATACTTGGCATGCTCAGCCGTTGAGCTTCAGTCTGAGGCAGCAATAAAGCCGCTCATTACCAGTTCGTCAAGCAAGGCTGCATAGTCCTGAGCGCCGCGACTTGAAGCCGCGTGCGCGAAGACGTCGCGACCGACGGCGGGCGATTCCGCGATCGCGACATTCTCGGAAATGACGGTTGTACATACATCTGCACCGAACAGGGTTTGCATTTGCGTCAGGATGTCTTGACTCATGCGTCGCCGACGGTCGTAGCGTGTCAGCAAATAGCGACGTGGTACGCGGCGTTTTAAGACCGGTTCAAGTGCTGTCAAGGTTCGATTGATCTGTTGCGCCCCGCGCAGGCTCAAATGATCCGAGGAAACGGGGATGAGGACGCCATCCGCTGCGAAGAGGGCGTTTAGTGACAGCACGCCCAAGAAGGGGCAGCAGTCAATCAGGGTAATGTCGCTTTGTCCCTTGTCGTGCGTGGCCGTCGCCAGTTCGTTCAGTCCGGCTTTCAGTCGGTTGATGATGTTGGGTCCCTTGCCGAAAAGCGAGTCGACTTTGATGAGTTCTGCATGGGCAGGAATGAGCCAGCCAAGTGTTGGCCACTCAATAACCAGTTCAACCAGCGGACGATTGTGCTGGTAGAGGGAAAAGATGCTGGCGCGTGCCTCGACACCTTCAATGGTATGAATCGAACTCAAGTGGCTTTGCGGGTCCAGATCAACCAGCAGGCAGCGCTTGCCATGGCGAGCTGAAGCCGCTGCCAGATTCAGCGCAGTCGTGGTTTTACCCACCCCACCTTTCTGATTGAAAACTGCAATACGCACGATCTTTCCTGACGGATGTTCTTTGACCTGACAAGCGTCGAGAATAATCGCTTGTCGGTGTGACTGGTGCGCTTATGTCAGGCCTATACAGGCCGTAATTTTTCACTTATGATCTCTCTCCCGCACAAACGGCGGCCGCAGTTTCGAGGCCGCCGTCTTTTTTTTCGATGACGGAATTGTTGCTATAAGCGGAGCGAATCATGTCGCACCTGATGAAAAACTATGCCCGGCAAGCCGTGGCGTTTACCCATGGTGAGGGTTGCATTCTGTTCGACGAACAGGGCAAGCGTTACCTTGATGGCCTAGCCGGTATTGCGGTCAATACCCTGGGGCACAAGCACCCGCGGCTGACAACCGCATTGGCAGCACAGGCCGCGCGGCTGATCCATGTCTCCAATCTCTATACCGTGCGCGAGCAGGAAGTGTTGGCTGATCGTTTGGCCGGACTTGCGGCAATGAACGAGGTGTTCTTCTGCAATTCCGGTTGCGAAGCCAATGAGGCAGCGATCAAACTGGCGCGCCTCTACGGCCATAACAAGGGGATTGATCAGCCCGCCATCATCGTGATGGAGCATGCTTTCCATGGCCGTACGCTGGCCACCTTGTCGGCCACCGGCAATCGCAAGGTGCAGGCCGGTTTCGAGCCGCTGGTGCCGGGTTTCGTGCGCGTGCCCTTCGACGATCTGGCGGCGATCGAGCAGGTTGCCGCAAACAACAAGAATGTTGTTGCGGTTCTGTTCGAACCGGTGCAGGGGGAGGGTGGGATTCATATCGCCCACGAGGATTTCATGCGTGGTTTGCGGCGTCTTTGCGATGCCCAGGGCTGGCTCTTCATGGTGGATGAGGTTCAATGTGGTATTGGTCGTACCGGCACATGGTTCGCCCATCAGCACGCGGGTATCAAGCCGGATGTCATGACGCTGGCTAAGGGTCTCGGTTCAGGCGTCCCCGTCGGCGCTTGCCTGACGGCCGGGCCTGCCACGGGGGTGTTCAAACCGGGTAATCATGGCTCGACGTTTGGTGGCAATCCGCTCGCGTGTGTCGCAGCGCTAACAACCTTGGCGGTTCTCGATGAAGACCGCTTGCTTGATCGCGCCGTTACCCTCGGTGAGCGTATCCGCGCCCGTGTTCGGAGCGCCTTGGCTGGGAATGCCGCCATTGTGGATGTGCGTGGTAGCGGCCTGATGATCGGTATCGAGCTTGATCGTCCCTGTGGCGCACTGGTGGTGGCGGGGCTGGAAGCCGGCATCCTGATCAACGTGACGGCCGACAAGGTGATTCGCCTGTTGCCGCCGCTGGTGATGAGCGATGCCGAGGCGGACGAACTGGTCGATACGCTGGCCGCAGTCGTCAAGCGTTTCCTGGCCGCGTAAGGAGGGTCTGTCATGCCTCCCAAGCATTTCCTGCAGTTCAAGGATTTTACGCGCGAAGATTTCGAGCATCTGTTCGAGCGTACGCGCACCATCAAGCAGCGTTTCAAGAGCTATCAGAAGTACTGGCCGCTCGAAGATCGTACCCTGGTGATGATTTTCGAGAAGGCCAGCACACGCACACGTCTTTCGTTCGAAGCTGGCATGCACCAGTTGGGTGGTTCGGCGATTTACCTCAACACGCGCGACTCGCAGCTGGGACGAGGGGAGCCGGTCGAGGATGCAGCCGAAGTCATTTCGCGCATGAGCGATGCCGTGATGATCCGCACCTATGAGCAGGACATTATCGAACGCTTTGCCGCCCATTCGCGCGTGCCGGTGATCAACGGGCTGACCAACGAATATCACCCCTGCCAGATCATGGCGGACATCTTTACCTTCATCGAACATCGCGGCCCGATTCAGGGTAAGACTGTGGCCTGGGTCGGTGACTCGAACAATATGTGCAACACATGGCTACAAGCGGCAGAACTGCTCGATTTCAACGTGCATGTCTCGACCCCGCCGGGCTACGAGGTTGAGCCCGAACGTGCCGGCCTCTACGGCACCGATCATTTCGAGCAGTTTGCCGATCCGATGGATGCAACGCGCGATGCCGATCTGGTCACCACGGACGTGTGGACATCGATGGGCTTTGAAGCCGAGAATGAGGCACGTATGAAGGCATTTGCCGACTGGCAGGTGGATGGCGACATGATGCGGGTGGCGAAAGCAGAGGCTGTGTTCATGCACTGCCTGCCGGCACATCGCGGCGAGGAAGTCGCGGCCGAAGTGATCGACGGGCCGCAAAGCGTGGTTTGGGATGAAGCGGAAAATCGCTTGCATACCCAGAAGGCGTTACTGGAATTTCTGGTGTTGGGCAAGGTCAAGGAATAAAAGGAAAACGGCAATGGCAAAAAGCAAATCGGACATCAAGAAAGTTGTACTGGCGTATTCGGGCGGTCTCGATACGTCGGTGATTCTCAAGTGGCTGCAGGACACCTATGGCTGCGAGGTGGTGACCTTTACTGCCGATCTCGGTCAGGGCGAGGAGCTGGAGCCGGCACGTGCCAAGGCGCTCAAGTTCGGCATCCAGCCGAAGAACATTTTCATCGACGATTTGCGTGAGGAGTTCGTGCGCGACTTCGTCTTCCCGATGTTCCGCGCCAACACGATTTACGAAGGCGAGTACCTGCTCGGCACCTCGATTGCCCGGCCGCTGATCGCCAAGCGCCTGATCGAGATTGCCCGCAAGACCGGTGCGCAAGCCATTTCTCATGGCGCGACTGGCAAGGGCAATGACCAGGTGCGTTTTGAACTTGGCGCCTACGCGCTGATGCCCAACGTCAAGGTGATCGCGCCGTGGCGCGAGTGGGATTTGCTGTCGCGCGAGAAGCTGATGGCCTATGCCGAGCAACATGGTATCCCGGTCGACATGAAGCACAAGAAGGGTGGCTCACCCTACTCGATGGATGCCAACCTGCTGCACATTTCCTACGAAGGCCGCCATCTTGAAAACCCGGCTGCCGAGGCGGAGGAGTCGATGTGGCGCTGGACGGTTGCACCAGAGAAGGCGCCGGCCAAGCCGGAATACCTTGATCTTGAATTCAAGGCGGGCGATCTGGTGGCTATCAATGGCAAGAAAATGAAGCCCCACGAACTGCTGGCGACGCTGAACCAGATCGGCGGCAAGCATGGCGTCGGTCGCCTCGATCTCGTCGAGAACCGCTATGTCGGCATGAAGTCGCGCGGCTGCTACGAAACCCCCGGCGGCACCATTCTGCTCAAGGCGCACCGTGGCATCGAGTCGCTCTGCCTGGATCGCGAAGTGGCGCACCTGAAAGATGATTTGATGCCGCGCTATGCCAGCCTGATCTACAACGGCTACTGGTGGAGTCCCGAGCGGCGTGCCCTGCAGGTGCTGATCGACCACACGCAGCAAAGCGTCAATGGCTGGGTGCGCGTCAAGCTCTACAAGGGTAGCGTGTCCGTCGTTGGCCGCGATTCGAAGACCGATTCCTTGTTCGATCCGACCATCGCTACTTTCGAGGACGACGCCGGGGCTTACGACCAAAAGGATGCGGCAGGCTTCATCAAGCTCAACGCCTTGCGCATGCGCATCGCCGAGAACGCGCGGCTCAAGCGTACAGCCAAGGCCAAGAAGAAGTAAATGTTCGGCTTTACCGAAGAGCAGGTGGCGAATTTCGGCATGACGTTTGGCCTTGGGGCCTTCATGCTCTACATGCTCTTCATCATCGGCGAACTCGCCTATCGTTCGAAGGCAGGCAAGGTCGGTACGTTTGCGTTGTTTTTCGTCCTGGCCTTTGGCATGCTGGGCTTTGTCGCCAAAACCATCATCGAGAAAATGTGGGGAATCTGATCATGTCGCAATTCGATAACGTATCCGTCGTAAAAAAAGCCAACGTCTATTTCGATGGCAAGTGTGTGAGCCACACGGTTGCTTTCGCCGATGGCACCAAGAAGAGCGTTGGCGTGATCTTGCCAGCGACCCTGACCTTCAATACCGGCGCGCCGGAAATCATGGAAACCGTGGCGGGTGCCTGTCGCTACAAGCTCAAAGGCGAGGACTGGAAAAGCTGTAGCGCAGGCCAAAGCTTCAATGTGCCCGGCAACTCGTCCTTCGATATTGAAGTGACGGGTGAGCCTTATCACTACGTCTGCCATTTCGGATAAACGGAGCTCGCTGCCATGCCTTCATTCGACATTACTTCCGAAGCCGATCTCGTTGCCCTGAAGAATGCGGTGGACGTGGCGGGACGCCAGATCGGCAACCGCTATGACTTCAAGGGCACCAGCGCGAAAGCTGAGCTGAACGAGAAGGACAAGCTGATTACGCTGCACGGCGATTCGGACTTCCAACTCGGCCAGATCAAGGACATCCTCTTTCCCGAAATGGAGAAGAAGGAACAGGAAAGCACCAAGCGCCTCGACATCGGTGCGGTACAAACCATCTCCGGCAACAAGACCAAGCAGGAACTGAAGATCAAGAGCGGCATCGATCAGGAGCTGGCGAAGAAGATCGTCAAGCTCATCAAGGACAGCAAGACCAAGGTGCAGGCAAGCATCCAGGGTGATGCCGTGCGCGTGACAGGTGCCAAACGCGACGACCTGCAGGCGGCGATTGCACTGGTGAAGAAGTCGATTACCGACTTTCCGCTTAATTACGGCAACTTCAGGGACTAGCTGCCGTCCCGCCAGCGCCGACTTTTACTTGAGTTCTGCTATCCAGCGCGTGTAGAGCTGGTCGGCGGCAACACGCATCGCCGTCAGGCGTTCTTCGATGCGTTCATTCATCTGCGCTGGCGTCAGCACCGAAGCACTTGCTGCGGCACACTCGTCGGCCCATTGGCGGCACCAGAGGCGGATCATCGCTTCGGTCATCTCGACATGGCATTGCATGCCCAGATGCGGGCCCATGATGAACGCCTGATTCTCGCAGTAGGCACTTTTCAGGATGCGCGTGGCGCCGGCCGGGATGCTGAAGGTTTCGCCATGCCAGTGGAAGGCTTCGAAACTTTCGATGTCACCGAGCCAGTCCCGTGCCGCTGGATCGGTAACGGCGACCTGGCCCCAGCCGATTTCCTTGACCGAGTTTTTCGTCACCGTGCCGCCGAGCGCCTTGCTCATCAACTGGCCACCGAGGCAGTGGCCAATGACGGGAATGTCGGCGCTGACGGCACGGCGGATCAGTTCGAACAACGGTGGCAGCCAGGGCAGATCGTCGTTGACACTCATCGGCCCGCCCATGAAGCACAGGCCGGAGAATCCCTCAAGCGTGGTCGGTGGCAATTCGCCTGCATCAATGCAAATCAGCTGCGTGGGAATGCCGTGGCGCTCGAGGAAAGTGGCAAAATAGCCGGGACCTTCACCGGGACTGTGACGAAAGATGGCAATGGGTTTCATGGCAAAGCAGGGCTTATCGTTGATGATGCATTGTAGCGCTGCGTTGCTGGCGGTTTTGAGCCTGCCGGCGCAGGCTGCGGATATCGCGCTGGTGGGGCTGCTGCCCGGCAAGGCGCTGGTAGTGATTGATGGCGGCAAACGCCAGACCTTGGCCGTCGGGGCCAAGACCGTGGAGGGTATCAAACTGCTGTCGATTGAATCGGGGGCGGCGCTGTTCGAGGTGGACGGCAAGTCGCGCCGCATCCAGATCGGTCAGAGCGTGGTGTCTTCGGGCAGCAGCGAAAAGCCGGTGCTGACCCTGATGGCGGATGTTCGTGGCCACTACACCATTCAAGGCAGCATCAACGGCACTTCGATGAATTTCCTGGTCGATACCGGGGCGACCTATATTGCGCTCGGGGCGGCCGATGCGCGGCGGGCAGGTATTGACCCGCACAAGGGGACACCCGGCATCACGCAGACGGCCAACGGTCAGGCGCGTGTCTGGAAGGTCAAGCTGAACAGCGTGAAAATCGGTGGCATCGCTTTGTCGAATATCGATGCCACGGTGCATGAGCAGGATATGCCGGTCGTCCTGCTGGGCATGAGCTTTCTCAATCGCATGGATATTCGCCGCGACGGTCAGTCGATGACCTTGACCCAGCGCTATTGAGTTCGTATGGAACTGACTGCCGACTGGTTGCGCGAACGCTGTTTGAGCCTGCATCCTGTCCCTCCGGTTCAGGAGTCGTCGAAAGAGGGGGTGGCCATGGCGGCGGCCGTGTTGATCCCTGTTGTCGATCGCCCTAGCGGACTGACTGTACTGCTTACGCAACGCACGGCCCATTTGCGCGACCATGCCGGCCAGATCAGCTTTCCTGGCGGACGTTGCGAGCCGACAGACTGTAACGCGGTCGATACCGCATTGCGTGAGAGTCGTGAGGAGGTGGGCATTTTGCCCGAGCAGGTATCCGTGCTGGCGGTTCTGCCGGAGTACTGGACGAGTACCGGCTTTCGCGTGACGCCGGTATTGGGCTTGGTGACGCCGCCGCTCAATCTGCAACTGGATGATTTCGAGGTGGCCGAGGTGTTTGAGCCGCCACTGGCCTTTTTTCTGGATGCGACCAATTATCGCCGCGAAGCACGAGAGTATCAGGGGCAGCTACGCCACTACTGGGCGGTGCCTTGGCGCAACTATTTCATCTGGGGTGCCACGGCGGGGATGTTTGTCAACCTGCGTCAGAGCCTTCTGGGGCCTGACCATGCTGGCACGTGAGTTGTGCTATCTTCATCCGGCTAGGGTTTTGCCCGTAATTTCCCTTCGTTCATGACATTTCTCAGTATTTTTATCGTCCTCGTCATCGAGCAGTTGAAAGCCGCGCCCGCTGCGCGCGTGCAAGAGTGGCTGGATGCTTATGCCCGCTTTCTCGAACGACAGTTCAATGGCGGTGAGCGTCGTCATGGTGTGACGGCCTGGGGTGTCGGCGTGGCCGTTCCCACCCTGTGCGTGTTGGGTGTGCAGGTTGGTCTGGGCATGCTGCATGCTGTGCTGACCCTTCTGTTCTCCGTGGCGATGCTGTATTTCCTCATGGGATTTCGCCAGTTCAGCCACTTTTTTACCGATATTCAGTTGGCCCTGCGGGCGGGTGAGATCGAGCGTGCCCGCACCCTGTTTCATGCCTGGACCGGACGTGAAAGTTCACGCCTGAGTGCTTCGGAAATCGTCCGACTGACCATCGAAGATGGGATTCTCGCGTCGCATCGTCATGTGTTTGCGCCCTTGTTCTGGTTCATGCTGCTGGGCCCGGCGGGTGCGCTGCTGTATCGCCTGAGCGTTGCGATGAATCAGCGAGAGGCAGCGCCTGCTGCGCCGGAATCGGGCCTTGCTATCCCGCGTGATGCGTTTGGCGAGTTTTCCCGCCAGGCATTCGAATTTCTTGACTGGCTGCCGGCGCGCCTGACCGCAGTGACCTTCGCGATCGTCGGCGACTTTGAGGATGCCATCTACTGCTGGCGCACCCAGGCGCAGCAATGGCCCGATCCGGCCTCCGGCATACTCTTGGCGAGTGGCGGCGGTGCGCTTGGCGTCAAACTAGGGCAGCCCCTGCCCGAAGCGCTCGGCGTCGAGGAACGGCCCGAACTGGGCATGGGGGATGAAGCCGATATCGACCATCTGCAAAGTGCCATCGGCCTTGTTTGGCGTGCGCTTGTACTGTGTTTGCTCCTGCTGGTGCTGCTGACGCTGGCCAGCTGGGTGGGTTCATGAAGCGTTGTTTTTTTGTGCGTTATTAATAATAGGAGTGGAAAAATGTCCAATAAAGAAGTCGTTGCACTGAGTGCCGTACGTTCCGCTGTGGGTGCCTTTGCGGGTTCCCTGAGCAGCCTTGAGCCCGCCGAGTTGGGCGGCATGGTCGTCAAGGCAGCCATCGAGCGTGCAGGTGTTGATTCCAAGCAGATTACCTTCGCAACGGTTGGTAACTGCATTCCGACTGAGTCGCGTTATGCCTATGTTTCTCGTGTTGCCACAATTCAGGGCGGCATGTCCATGGACTCCACCGTCTTCGCGGTCAACCGTCTGTGCGGTTCGGCGCAGCAGGCCATCGTCAGCTCAGCTCAGGCCATCATGCTGGGTGACGCCGAGTTTGCCATCGCCGGTGGTGTCGAGGTCATGTCGCGCGGCGGTTACTTGCTGCCAGCGCTGCGTTCCGGCGCACGCATGGGCGATACGCAAGCCATCGACATGATGGTCTCCGTACTGACTGATCCGTTCGGTGTCGGTCACATGGGCATCACCGCTGAAAATCTGGCCACCAAATGGGGCATCAGCCGTGAAGAGCAGGATGCGTTTGCCGTCGAATCGCAGGCCCGCGCGGCCAAGGCTCAGGCAGAAGGCTACTTCAAGTCGCAGATCGTGCCGATCACCCTGAAGTCACGCAAGGGCGATGTCGTGTTCGATACCGACGAGCATCTGAAGCCTGCCACCACGATGGAATCGCTGGCCAAGATGAAGCCCGCCTTCAAGAAGGATGGTACGGTTACCGCCGGTAACGCTTCTGGCATCAACGATGCTGCTGCCTTCCTGGTGCTGGCGGATGCGGCCAAGGCAGCGGCCGGCGGCCACAAGCCGATTGCTCGCCTCGTCGCCTACGCGATTGCCGGTGTGCCCAACGACGTGATGGGTGAAGGCCCGATTCCCTCGTCCAAGGTCGCGCTGCAGAAGGCCGGCCTGACGCTTGACCAGATGGATATCGTCGAGTCGAACGAGGCGTTTGCTGCGCAATCCATTGCAGTGACTCGTGGTCTCGGCCTCGACCCGGCCAAGACCAACCCGAACGGCGGCGCCATCGCCATCGGCCACCCGGTCGGTGCCACCGGCTCGGTGATCGTCACCAAGCTGCTGCACGAGATGATCCGTACCAACAAGCGCTACGGCATGGCCACCATGTGTATCGGCGGCGGTCAGGGCATCACCACGATCTGGGAACGCATCTAATCCAGCGTGTTTGCATGAGCGAGGGCCGTCCGTATAAGGGCGGCCCTTTTTATCGCCGTCTCGCCAGCGCCGACTTTTCAGTCGACTTTTAAATACTTCTCCTTGGCGGCCCGAGCCTCAATCGCCTCGGCTTTGCTGTACGCCTGGCCAGACCAGAGCATTTTGTAGGCAATTTCCTCGTTGCCATTCTCGCAAAGTTCCAGCACCTGCTGGAACAGTGGCTGGAAGGTGTCGCTACGGTGCGAGGCTTCATGTTCCGCGAAAGAATTCCAGAAGGTGATGATCAGTGCCTCTCGATCCTTCATCGGGCTTTCGACGGCCTGACCGACCGTGCTCCCCTCGTTGGATACCATGCCGCTGTTGAGGACGACCATGCCACCGACAAAGCCCGTCTCCGAGTGGTAAGTCTTGACGTTCTCGCAGAGCATGGCAACGCGCTCTTCGAGATCCTCGACACTATATTGCGGCTTGAGGATGACGCGATTGACGGTGACGACACCGTCGCTTTCGAAACCGGGAATGAAAGCCATGGGAATCTCCTGTTGAGGGTGGGGAAGCTGTGTTGTTGTGCTTTCTATATAAGCGTGTTCTGGTAAAGTTCAAGACAAATCAAAACCCTACAAAAATTATGGACAGGATGAGTGAGAGCGAGTTCATCGAGGAAACCCTCGAGAGTCAGCAGGTCTTTGATGGCCGCCTGCTCAAGGTGTATGCCGACAAGGTGCGCCTGCCAAACGGCACCGAGTCCACGCGCGAAATCATCCGTCACCCCGGCGCCGTCGTGGTCATCGCGGTACTGGACAACGGCAAGCTGCTGTTCGAGCGTCAGTTTCGCTATCCGCTGCGGCGCGTGATGCTTGAATTGCCGGCCGGCAAGATCGATGCGGGTGAACACATCCTTGATACGGCCAAGCGCGAATTGCGCGAGGAGACCGGCTACCGCGCCAAGCTGTGGCGTCATCTGGGCACTGTGCATCCGGCGATCGGTTATGCCGACGAGCGCATCGAAATTTTCTGGGCGCAGGGCCTGAGCTTCATCGGCGAAAGCCCGGATCATGACGAAATTCTCGAGATTGTCGAGTTGAGCATTGCCGATGCCATGCTGGCGGTGCGTGATGGCGAAATTACCGATGGCAAGACCATCAGTGCGCTGGTCTGGGCGGAGAAAACCCTCTCTGGCGAGTGGCCGTTACCGCTCTAGCCGGCGGGTAGAATGACAGCAGAGGAGAAGCCTGTGCTGATGCCATGTTGATGGAAACGCCTGCTGCGATGCGTCCGGATGTGCCGGAAGTGGATAGCGAAGAGCATTCGCGCCTGCTCGCGCTCGACATTTTTTCCGCCGTGTCGGCGAGCTTGGCCGACGAGGACGATGTCGAGGAATTGCTCGGCCGCTTCCTCGGTACCATGCTTAAGCTGACCAAGGCCAATGCCGGTGCGGTGCGTGTGGTGACGGCGGATGGCAAGCATCTGCGCCTCGTCGCTGCGCGCGGTCTGCCGCCTGAACTGGTGGAGCGCGAACGGCTGGTACCGATTGATTGTGGCCAGTGCGGCAATGCGATTGCCGACAACCATTCGCGCTACGAGATTGATCTTCACGAGTGCGCCTTGCGCACGCATCACTCGTATTTTGACGAGGGCTGTCAGGCGATGGTGGTCGTTCCGCTGCAGCATGGTGGCACGCTGCAGGGTACCTACAACCTGTTTTTGCCGGAGCGCTTCGAGCTGCCGGAAGAAGTGGCTTTGCTGTTCCGCTCGATCAGTGAACACCTTGGCATGGCGCTTGAGAACGCGCGTCTGAAGCGCGAGAACCTGCGCATCACGCTGATGAACGAGCGCCAGATGATGGCCGCCGAGGTACATGATTCGCTGGCCCAGACGCTGGCCTACATGAAGATGCGCATGGCCCTGCTGCAGGATGCGTTGCGGGACCGTGACGGCGCAGGTGACGATGACGCCAGTAAATATGCCAACGATGTGGGTCACGCACTCGATGAGGCTTATGGTCAGTTGCGCCAGTTGCTTTCGCAGTTTCGCAACCGCATGGACCCGATGGGTTTGCAGCAGGCCTTGCCGCGACTCGCGCAGGATTTCCGAGACCGCACCGGCATTGCGCTCGAATACCAGAATCTGGTGGCCGATTTGCGCCTGACCCTGGATCAGGAGGCGCAAGTCTTCTTCATCGTTCAGGAAGCCCTGGCCAACGTCGGGCGCCATTCTCAGGCCACCGCGGCACGCTTGTCGCTGGTTGGTGCAGGCGACCACTATCTGGTGACGGTCGATGACAACGGACGTGGCGGCCAAGGCTTCTTTGCCATTGCCAACCGTACCGGCGGCTTCGAGGAGCATCCCCACCTGCGCGACCACTTTGGACTGTCGATCATGCGCGAACGGGCCCGTTTGATCGGTGGCCGCGTCGAAGTGGCTAACCTTCCCGCCGGCGGGTTTCGCGTCCGTCTTACCTTTCCCGCCATCAGCCCAACCGGCCAGCGAGTCTCGTCATGACACCAGTCCCCCAAATCCGCGTCATGCTCGTTGATGACCATACGCTGTTCCGCAAAGGTCTCGCCGAGCTGCTTGAACAGCGCGGGGCGATCAAGGTTGCCGGTATCGCCGGCAATGGTGACGAGGCGATGCAACTGCTCAAGACCGCCGCGCCCGATGTGGTGATTACCGACCTCAACATGCCGCCGCATGGCGGCCTGGCTTTGTTGCGCCAGATGCGCGCCGAGGGTTGGCGCGGGCCGGTGCTGGTGCTGACCGTGAGCGATGCCGAAGACGATCTGGCCAGCGCGATGAGCGCCGGCGCGCAGGGCTATCTGCTCAAGGACATGGAACCGGATGATGTCGTCGATGCCGTACAACGTGCCGTGCGTGGTGAAACGGTGGTGGCGCCGGCGATGACCCTGAAGCTAGTGCACTTGCTGCAGGGGGGCGGGCAAGCGCCCAAGGTCGATGCATTCCAGCACCTGACGACGCGCGAACGCGAGATTCTCGAATACCTCGCCCAGGGCTTGTCGAACAAGGCGATCGCACGCCACCTCGATATCAGCCACGACACGGTGAAACTGCATGTGCGCCATATCCTGGCCAAACTCAACCTGACCTCACGGGTCGAGGCAGCGGTTCTCGCTGTCGAACAAAAAGCCAGCCAGAACGCGCGCTCTGGCAGTCGCTAAAGCTGCCTGCCCCTATTGCATGCGCGTGACGCTCTCGCGCAGGGCGCGCAAGTCGGCCACCAGCGCATCGCGCAGTGTGTGTAATTCACCGATCAGTGGCGTGTTGCTGTTGCCATCGGTAGTTTTGTGCTGTTCGACTATGTCCTTGCCGAGTTGGTGAACCTGACGATGCACGCGATCAATGCGCTCGAATTCCGGCAGGTTGCCATAGGCATCGCGCCCTGGCCCGTCCATCCAGCGGCCAAAGGCGCAATGATGCGGATTGAGCGGGGGCGGTTTGCGATGGATGCTGTCGCTACCGCTGACGGAAGCTTCCAGTCTTTCCACCCAGCGGCGATGATCTGCCTCGGCATGCAGGAGCGGATAGTTGGTGCGGCCAATTTCTGCGCTGTCACCGCCCCAGAGCGGATCTGGCCGGAACGCGGCGATCCAGCCTGGCATACTGGCGGCCGGCATGGGCCGGGCAATGCCGTAGCCTTGGGCAAGTTCGCAGCCCAGGTGCAGGAGCATGGCGCCATGCTCGGGTGTTTCGACGCCCTCGGCGAGGGCTTCACGCTGGAAGGCCTGGGTGAAACCAATCACGCCTTCGACGATGGCGAGGTCATCCGCTTCATTAAGCATGTCGCAGACGAAAGACTTGTCGATCTTCAGCACTCGGGCCGGCAGGCGCTTGAAGTAAGTCAGCGAGGAATAGCCAGTGCCGAAGTCGTCAAGCGCGAAAGCAACCCCCAAACGTCCGCATTCTTCGATCACATGGCTGATGCGCTCGATATCCTCCAGCGCGGCGGTTTCGAGAATCTCGATTTCCAGACTGAACGGCGGCAGGGTCGGATGGCGTTGTAGCGCGGCGGCGAGCTTCTGCACAAAACAACTTTCTTGCAACTGAAGGGCGGCAGCATTCACGCTCACCGGTAAATGAAGTCCCGCCGCTTGCCAGGTTTCCATTTGCGTCAAAGCGGTTTCGATCACCCAGTCGCCGAGCGTGATGTCGAGTTCACTGCCTTCGATGACCGGTAGGAAGGCATCTGGCAGTAGCAGGCCGCGTTCGGGATGTTGCCAGCGGATCAGCGCTTCGGCGCCAATTACTTCGCCGCGCCGCAGGTTGACCTTGGGTTGATAGAACAGCATGAACTCGTTGGCGGCCAGTGCCTTGCGGATATCGACCAGCCATTCGCGGTGTGCGCGGGCGCGACGATCATGTTCAAGGTCGAAGAGGTGGTAGCGGTTGCGTCCCTCCTGCTTGGCGGTATACATCGCCTGATCGGCATGCCGCAGCAGCACTTCCGGGTCTGCGCCATCAAGCGGATAGAGGGTAACGCCGATGCTGGCGGAAATGGATGCCAGCTCGCCTTTCAGCAGGTAGGGTTCGGCCAGCGACGTGAGGACGCGATCGAAGGCGTGCTGCGCTTCCTGAATGCTTTCCAGTCCGACCAGCAGCATCACGAATTCGTCGCCCCCCAAGCGGGCTACCGTATCACCGGCACGCACACAGTGCTTGAGGCGTTGTGCCACCTCCATCAGAAGCTTGTCGCCCGCCTCGTGACCCAGTCGGTCATTCACCGGCTTGAATTCATCCAGATCAAGGAAGGCGACCGCCAGCAGATCTTCGTTACGACTGGCTTGCATCAGGGCCAGTTGGAGACGGTCGGCCAGCAGGCTGCGGTTGGGCAACTGGGTGAGGGCGTCAAAGTGCGCCATGCGCTCAAGGCGCTGCTGCTGCTCCTTGAGGGCCGTGACATCGGAGAAGATGCCGACGTAATGGCTGACGTGTCCTGTCGCATCGTGCACGCCGGTGATGGTTAGCATCTCGATATAGACCTCACCGCTCTTGCGGCGGTTCGAAATCTCGCCTTGCCAATAGCCGTCCGTAACCAGCGCCTGCCACATCTGCGCATAAAACTCATCACCCTGATGGCCGGACTTGAGCAGATTGGGATTCTTGCCGATCACCTCTGCAGCCGTGTAACCTGTGAGGGTGGTGAAGCTCGGGTTGACGTTGATGATCTGGCCCTTTGGATCGGTAATGACGATGCCTTCACGCGCATTGTCGAACACGCTGGCGGATAGGCGCAGCCCTTCTTCCTTGGCCAGCAAGGCGCTTTGCAGGCGATTGAAGCCGCCGATCAGCGTACCGACTTCATCGTCATGCTCGACCGACAGGGGGGCCAGCGGCTGCCTGCCTTGCGTCATCGCTTCGAGTGCATGCGCGCTGCGACCCAGTGGGCGCGTGATGCTGGAAGCGATCAAGGCGGCCAACAGGAGCAACACGCCGCCAATACCAGCGACCATCGCGAGGTTCCACCAGATTTGTTCCATGGCCAGACGATCGACATCGTCGATGTAGATGCCCGAACCAATCACCCAGTCCCAGGGCGCAAAGTGTTTGACGTAGGACAGCTTGGGATAAAGCAGGGCGGTTGCCCCATTCGTGGTCAGCGGCTTTGGCCAGTTATAGGTGACATAGCCATGCCCGCCGGCGCGGGCGACTTCGTTGAAGGCAACGAACAGGTTTTTTCGACCATCGGTTTGGGTGACGGCACCATCGGTACCGATTTGCAGACTGGTCGCACAGTTGAATTCCACGGCGTCGAGTATCTGGCCATTGAGTGCCGGCAGCGTGGGATGCATCACCATGCGCGGCACCGGAACAGAGAGGTCGTTGATCCAGTAATACTCGGCATCCTGATAGCGCATGGCTTCGAGCGTGCGCTTGGCCGCCTCCTGCGCGTCATTCAGTGACAGCCGACCGGTCTGGTGCTGGTGGTTGTAGTGCTGCAAAACGCCATGGGCCACCTCGACCAGGTGACGGGTCTTGAGCTTTTTCCCGGTCAGCAGATTGTCCCGTGTGGACAGGATATTGACGATGCTGATCACGGCCAAGCCGAGCACAAACAGCACCACCATCCCCCAAATCCTGTCGCGAACGCGCAAGCGATACGGCATTCGTCCCCCTCTTTTGACATGATCATAGTACGGCTGGCGAGAAAATGACATGGTCAACCGGCAATAAATGCAAAGGTCGGTGCTGACAGGACGGCACCTGAAGTCTGCGATAATGCTGCATTGCAGGCCAAGCCTGTCTTCTATTTTCCCCAAAGTGCGGGAGACCCCCATGACTGAACCTATCGACAGCTTTGCGGCGCTCAATTTGCCGGCGCCCCTCCTTTCCGCCCTCGCCGAGGTCGGCTACGAAACCCCATCGCCCATCCAGGCGGCGTGTATTCCCCTGTTCATGGCCGGCCGCGACCTGCTCGGCGAAGCCCAGACCGGCACCGGCAAGACGGCGGCTTTTGCCTTGCCACTACTGGCGCGGCTGGACCTCAACCTCAAGGCGCCGCAAGCATTGGTGCTGACGCCAACGCGCGAACTGGCCATTCAGGTGGCCGAGGCCTTCCAGAAATACGCCCACCACATGCCCGGCTTCCATGTGCTGCCGATCTACGGCGGTCAGAGCATGGTGATCCAGTTGCGTGCCCTGTCGCGCGGTGCCCATATCATCGTCGGCACGCCCGGCCGGGTCATGGATCACCTCGAACGCAAGAGCCTTGATCTCTCCCACCTCAAGTCGCTGGTGCTCGACGAGGGCGACGAGATGCTGCGCATGGGGTTTATCGACGACGTCGAGTGGATTCTCGAACACACGCCGGCTACGCGGCAGACGGCGCTGTTCTCCGCCACCATGCCCGATCCGATCCGTCGCATCGCCCAGCGTTACTTGCGCGAACCCGAGCAGGTCAAGATTCGCTCGGCGACAACCACGGTCGCCGCCATCAAGCAGAAATACTGGCAGGTGCGTGGCGCCGACAAGCTCGAAGCGCTGACGCGCATGCTGGAAATCGAGGAAGATTTCGATGCCGCCCTCATCTTCGTGCGCACCAAGGTGGCGACCGTCGATCTGGCCGAAAAGCTGGAGGCGCGTGGCTATGCGGCAGCGGCACTCAGTGGTGACTTGACTCAGGGCCTGCGTGAGCAGGTCATCGACCGCTTGAAGAGCGGCAGCCTCGATATCGTCGTCGCCACCGACGTGGCGGCACGCGGTATTGACGTGCCGCGCGTTAGCCACGTCATCAACTACGACGTGCCCTACGACACCGAAGCCTATGTGCATCGCATCGGCAGAACGGGCCGCGCGGGCCGCACCGGCGTGGCGATTCTCTTCATCTCGCCGCGTGAAATGCGCATGCTCAAGGCGATTGAGCGCGCTACGCGCCAGCCGATCGAGCCAATCTCCCTGCCGACGCGGGGCGAGGTGGCCGAGCGTCGCGTGACCCAGTTCAAGCAGCAGATTCTCGACACGATCGCCGAGGAAAACCTCGACTTTTTCTATGAAGTGGTACGTCGCATGGAAACCGAGGAAAGCGTCGCGACACGGCAGATCGCTGCCGCGCTGGCCTTCCTCGCCCAGCGCGAGCGGCCCTTGCGTCCCGACGGCATGGAAGATCCAGTGGCGTCACCGCGCACCGAGTCACCTTATGCCGTGCCAACACGCGGTGCGTCCTCCCGTGCCGCCTCGCCAGCGCCGACTTTTGAAAAGCCGGCGTGGTCAGAGCGCGCCGAGTCCGACGAGCGCAGGCCGCGCGCCGAAGCGCCCAAGCGCGCTTTTTCCGCGAGCGGTGTCACCGTGCGCTATCGCATCGAGGTGGGCAAGAATCAGGGCGCACTGCCCAAGGAAATCGTCGGCGCCATCGCCAACGAAGGCGGCATCGACGGCAAGCTGATCGGCCAGATCAACCTGTTCGACGACTACAGCACCGTCGAGCTGCCCGAACTGCCGGATGATTTGCTGGAAACCCTCAAGCGCACCCGCGTGCGCCAGTTGCCGTTGCGGATTCGTCCGGCGGCACCGGGCGAAGGCGAAAAAACCTTTGCGCGTCGCCCGCGTGCAGATGACGCGCCGAGAGCACGCCGCCCCAGAGAAGGCGATACGGCCCGGCCAAGCCGTCCCGCCAACGCCGACTTTTCGGCACGGCCGAAGCGGGAGTTCTCGGACAGTGGAAGCGGTGGCAGCAAGCCGCCCTACCGTTCGGACAAGAAGGCGGGAGAGTCATGGGGCGGGCGTAGCGCCGGTGGTGCCGCCGACAAGCCGAGTGCGAGGAAACGCCCCAAGTAATTTGGCTGTCCGGGGGATTCCCAGATGCGCGACAGGACGTTCCTGAACTGTGCGGTGCTGGCTGCGGCCAGCCTGTTCCTGCTGACCGCCTGTGAGCGTGCGCCACAGCAGCCAGCGGCGCCTGCGCCACGCACTGCGGTGACCTTCCTGCACTACTTTACGGGCTCGCTGAGCGGGGGCATCGAGGCCATGGCACAGGCCTTTAATGCGCAAACGCCACAGTACGAACTGAAGGCGGTCTCGCTTGACCATGAAGCGTTCAAGACCAGTATTCAGGACACGCTGAAAGCGGGTAATCCGCCGGATCTGTATTCCTACTGGGCGGGTGCGCGTACCGCCTCGCTCGTCGACTATCTTGAACCGATTGACGACATCTGGCAGCAGGCCAATTTCGATGCACGCTTCCCGCCTGCCGTGAGCAAGGCAGCCAGCGAGTATGGCGGCAAGAAATACTTTGTTCCCTTGACGCAGCACTATGTCGCTTTTTTCTATAACAAACCGCTGTTCGAGAAGCATGGCCTGAAGACGCCCGTCAACTGGGATGAGTTTCTCTCCGTCTGCGCAACGCTCAAGGCCGAGGGGGTCACGCCTATCGCACTGGGCGCCCGGGACAAATGGCCGGCACAGTTCTGGTTTGATCTGCTGCTGCTGCGCACCGCGCCGCATCAATTCCGTCAGGACTTGCTGGACGGCAAGGCACGCTTTGATGACCCGCAGGTGCTGGCGGTCTTTGCGCGCTGGAAGCAGTTGCTCGACAAGGGCTATTTCAACCGTCAGCCGCACCCGAACGACCTGGCCTGGGATAGCGGGGCCAATGAAATGGTGTTCAAGGGTGAGGCCGCCATGACGCTGATGGGTACCTGGAACATTGGTTACTACACCAACGAAACCCACCAGTGGCAGTCCGGCAAGGATTTCGATTTCTTCCCCTTCCCGATGATTGATCCGCAGTTGCCGGTGGTGGCGCTGGGGCCGATTGATGGTCTGATCATGCCCAAGCGTTCCGCCAACCGACAGTGCGCCCGCGAAGCGATGATCCATCTGGCCGGCATTGAGGCGCAGCAGGCGTTCAGTAAGGGTTCCGGGGCGCTGGCGCCCAATCTGCAGGTGCCCGCCACGGCCTATAGCGACATCCAGTTGCGGGTGCGCCAGGAAATCGAGCGCAGCCCGACCTTCGCCTTCAATTTCGATCTCTCCACACCGCCTGCGGTTGCCGAGGTGGGACTCAACGCTTTTTCCGAGTTTCTGGCTTTTCCGGCGGCCTATCCGCAGATTCTCAAGAAGCTCGCGGATGATGCTGAAACCCTTACCACGACTGAAAAGTCTCGACACTGACAGGCGTTGCCGTTGCTGAAGAAACTGAAGTTTCGTGAAAAGATCAACCTCAGCTTCGGTGGGTTGGTCGTTCTGGTCGCGATCAATGCACTGGTTGGCATCTACACCGCCTATGTCATTGCCGACCAGATTCGCGTCCAGGAAAACGTTGCGCGCATCGTCGACGAGATTGTACGTATTCGCGATGCAACCGATCAGTTCATCAAGTCGCGCTCGCGGCAGGCGGCCCAGCAGACCTTCCTGACGCTCGGGCAAGTGCGCCAGATGCTTACCCGGGGTGAGGCCGGCAGCGATGCCCTGACCCCGTTGCTGCCGTTGCTGGATGACTATCAGCTGAACTTTCAAAAATACGTCGTCGAAGCTGACCAGAAAGCCGCACTGGAAAGCCGCGCGCTGCTGCTGGGGCGCAGCATGATGGAGGCGCTCAAGGATGCCCGCACACGGCGGGCAGCGGCCTATGACCGCGAGATGTTTGACACCATGGTTGGTCAGATTCTCAACCTGCAATGGCAGGGGCAGGAATTGCGTTCGCGTGCCCGCCAGCCATCGCCAGAACAACTGATGGATATCCGCAATGCGCTGGCTGCCTTGCGCAATCCCGCTCAGCGCCGTCCTCAGGACATTGATGCGCAACGCCTGCTCTATCGCATCCTGCAAGATGCCAATGACTACCTAACCAGCTTTGAAAACTATCTGCGCTACCAGGCGCTCAACGACAAGAGTGAAAAGGCCCTGGCGGACATCTCGGCCAGGCTCCAGGCAGCGGCCTGGGCGGCCAGCGAGAAGGAGCGGGAGACCATTCGGCGCGGCATTCCAACTTCGATTGCCCTGATGCTGGGGATTTTTCTGGTGACGCTGATCGGTTCCGGTTTCGCCGCGCGCCGGCTCAGCCGTGCGATATTGAAGCCGATTCTGGAGTTGCGCGGCACGACCCAAGCGATTACCCAGGGGCAGTTGAATGAGCGCGCCGTCGTCACGGTGGAGGATGAGATCGGCGATCTCGCCCACTCGTTCAATCAGATGACCGACGGCTTGCGGGCGCTACAGGAAGACCTCGAACGCCGTGTGGTGGAGCGAACGCAGCAACTGGCCGAAAAGAATGACAGCTTACGTGCCAGCGAGGAAAAGTTGCGCAGCCTGTTCGAACTGGCGCCGCTGGGGATTGCGCTGACCGACATGGAGGGCCGCTACATTCAGTTCAACGAAGCCTTCCGGGCCATCTGCGGGTACCCGGCCGAAGAGTTGATTGCACTCGACTACTGGACGCTGACACCCGGGAAATACCGGCCTGAGGAGGCGCGCCAACTGGAGTCGCTTCAGCGTACCGGGCGCTATGGCCCTTATGAAAAGGAGTACCGGCGCAAGGACGGCAGCCTGGTGCCGATCAACCTGAATGGTCAACTGGTCACCGGCGAGGATGGCCGGTCCTATATCTGGTCGATTGTCGAGGACATCACCGAGCGCAAACTGCACCAGCGGCAGCTGGAACATGTCGCCCACCATGACGCCCTGACCGACTTGCCCAATCGCGTCCTGCTGGCCGATCGCCTGCATCAGGCGATGGTGCAGACGCAGCGGCATGACAGTCTGCTGGCCGTGATCTATCTCGATCTCGATGGCTTCAAGGCGATCAATGACACACACGGCCACCATGTCGGCGACCGCCTGCTCAGCCTGCTGGCTGACCGCATGAAGCAGGCTTTGCGCGAGGGCGATACGCTCGCCCGACTCGGCGGCGATGAGTTTGTCGCCGTTCTGCTCGACCTGCAGGATCGCAAGGCGAGTGTTCCGGTGCTGGATCGTTTGCTGGCGGCCACAGCCGAGCCAGTGCATACCCATGATCTGAGCTTGCAGGTTTCCGCCAGCGTCGGGGTGACCTATTTCCCGCAGGCCGAAGCCGTGGATGCCGACCAGTTGCTGCGCCAGGCTGACCAGGCGATGTATCAGGCGAAGCAAACCGGCAGGAATCGTTACCATATTTTCGATACCGAACATGATCGCTCGGTGCGCCAGCATCATGAGGGGCTGGAGCGCATTCGCCAGGCAGTGGCAGAGCAGGAGTTCGTGCTGCACTACCAGCCCAAGGTGAATATGCGCAGCGGCGAGGTGATCGGGGTCGAGGCACTGATTCGCTGGCAGCATCCCGAGCGCGGGCTGTTACCCCCGGGCCTCTTCCTGCCCTTGATCGAGAACCATGCCCTGAGCATCGAGGTGGGCGACTGGGTGTTGGAAACCGCGCTCAACCAGATTGAAGCTTGGCGAGGCGAAGGACTGACCCTGCCCGTGAGCGTCAACATCGATGCCCTCCAGTTCGGGCAGACCGATTTCTTTGACAAGCTGCGCAAGCAGTTGACGGCACATCCGGGCGTGCAGGCGGGCGACCTCGAACTCGAAGTGCTGGAAACCAGCGCCCTGGCCGACATCGCGCAACTCTCCGACCTCATGCAGGCGTGCCACGCCATCGGCGTCGGCTTTGCCCTGGATGATTTCGGCACTGGCTACTCCTCATT
Organism: Rhodocyclaceae bacterium; assembly: GCA_030681195.1. Lineage (GTDB taxonomy): Bacteria > Pseudomonadota > Gammaproteobacteria > Burkholderiales > Rhodocyclaceae > Sulfuricystis. The sequence goes on along the minus strand of JAUXXJ010000004.1, from coordinate 19,799 downwards.
GACCTATCTCAAGCGTCTGCCGGCGAATCTGCTCAAAATCGACCAGAGTTTTGTGCGCGACATGCTGGATGACCCGGATGATCTGGCCATCCTCGATGGCGTGCTGGGACTGGCCGTGGCCTTCCAGCGTCAGGCCATTGCCGAGGGTGTGGAAACGCTGGCGCATGGTGCCATGCTGCTGCGCATGGGTTGCGATCTGGGCCAGGGGTATGTGATTGCCAGGCCGATGCCAGCGGATGCGGTGGCCGGCTGGGTACAAAGCTGGCAGCCCGCACGGGAATGGCTGAACCTGCCGCGTATCAGCCGCGATGACCTGCCCATCCTGTTTGCCATGGTCGAGCATCGTGCCTGGGTGGCCACGCTGGGACAGTATGTACGGGACGAGTTGTCAGCGCCTCCCCAGATCGGCGCCCATGCGTGCCGCTTTGGTCAGTGGCTGGATAAGCAGGGCATGCTGCGATACGCCAGTCTGCCGGCCATGCAAAATGTCGCGTCCCTGCATGTGGCCGTTCATCACGCTGCCGAAGAACTGCGGCTGCTCAAACAACAGCAGCGCACGGACGAAATTCAGGCGGGCTTCGGGGAAGTCGAAACGCTTGGGAATGCGCTACAGGAAGCGCTGTTGCAATTGATTGATGGTCTGGGGAACTGAAACCTGCCGTCCTGCCAGCGCCGACTTTTCAGTCCGCTGCCAGCCAGCGCCACCCGTTGGCAGCGCAGGCCAGAACGCTGGCCTTGTCCGCATGCCAGTCGCCGAGTACCCAGCGTGTTCCTGTGCCATGCGTATGACAGCCCTGTCGGTGGGTGTGGCCGTGGATCATGGCATCGGCCTGGTGCCGGCACAGGGCGGCGACCACGGCGTTGGCGTTGGCATCCATGATTTCCTGTGGTTTGCTGCGCTTTTCCGCTTCGCTGCGGGCGCGCAAGGTTTCGATCTCACGCTTGCGCTCGGCCAGCGGCCTGGCAAGGAACTGTGCCTGCCATTCAGGGCTGCGGACTTGGGCGCGAAAGCGCTGGTAGTCGGCATCGTCGGTGCAGAGCGTGTCGCCGTGCGTCAGTAGCGTTTTGATGCCGCCGATTTCGCGAACAGTGGGATCAAGCAATAGCGTGACACCAGCGGTTGCGGCAAAGGTATTGCCGATCAGAAAGTCGCGGTTGCCGACCATCAGGTCAATCGCCACGCCGTGATCGGCCAACGCATGAAGCGCGGTGGCGATGCGGGAGTTGAACGGATCTGCGAGATCGTCGTCGCCCGGCCAGTAGTCGAACAGGTCGCCGAGAATGGTCAGGCGCGCGGCCTGACGGGCGGGACCTTCCAGAAACTGCAGAAAGTGCGCAACCGTGGCCGGTTCGTGCGCAGAGAGATGCAGGTCGGAAATGAAGAGTTCCGACCCGCTGCCCGGCATTTAGACGACCTCAGCCTTCTCGATGATCACGTCTTCAACCGGCACATCCTGATGGAAGCCCTTGTTGCCGGTCTTGACGTTCTTGATCTTGTCGACGACATCCATGCCCTCGACCACCTTACCGAACACGCAGTAGCCCCAGCCCTGGCCGGAGGGTGCCTTGTGGTTGAGGAAGTCGTTATCGGCGACGTTGATGAAGAACTGTGCGGTGGCCGAATGGGGATCGGAAGTGCGCGCCATGGCGACGGTGCCACGCTCGTTCTTGAGGCCATTGGTGGCCTCGTTCTCGACCGGCTCCAGCGTGTCCTTTTCCTTCATGCCCACGCCCATGCCGCCGCCCTGAATCATGAAGCCGTTGATGACGCGGTGGAAGATGGTGCCGTCGTAGTGGCCGGATTCGACGTAGGCGAGGAAATTGGCCGCCGATTTTGGCGCCTTTTCGCTGTCGAGTTCGAGGGTGATGACGCCGTGGTTGGTGGTGAGCTTGATCATGAGGAATCCTTTATTTTTTCTCGATCAGTTTGGCCGATTCGATGACGATCGGGGTGGTGGGAACATTCTGGTGACCGGCGGCATTGCCGGTAGCGACCTTGGCGAGTTTCTGCACGACGTCGAGACCCTGCACGACCTTGCCGAAGACGGCATAGCCCCAGCCATCCTGGCCGGGATAGTCGAGGAAGCTGTTGTCCTTGAGGTTGATGAAGAACTGCGCCGAGGCCGAATGGGGATTCGGCGTGCGCGCCATGGCAATACTGCCGGTGACGTTCTTCAGGCCGTTCTTGGCTTCGTTCTGGATCGGCGCACGGGTGGGCTTCTCCTTCATGCCGGCTTCGAAACCGCCGCCCTGGATCATGAAGTTTTCGATGACGCGGTGGAAAATGGTGCCGTTGTAGTGACCATCCTTTACATACTGCAGAAAGTTCTCGGTGGTCTTGGGCGCCTTTTCGGCATCCAGTTCCAACACGATAGTGCCTTGGTTGGTCTTCAGTTCAACCTGCGGATTGGCGGACCATGCAGGCAGCGCAAAGCAAATAGCGGACAGCAAAACAAACAGTTTCTTCATGGGGGGCTCCTGAGTTAAAAAGTCGGCTCTGGTCAGGCGGCGTCTTCCGCCATGATCTTCCAGCGGCCGTCGTCCTTGATCCAGTATTGACGCTTCTGCATGCGGTTCGACAGGTTGTTGCTCTGGTAGTCCTGCTCGAAGGTGACGACGACGTAGTCATCGCGGCCGGGATTGCGGAACATGCTGATGTTGTCAGTTTTGACCTTGATCCACTGCTTGCCGGCATTGACCTTTTTCTTCTGGCTCACCCAGGCGGCCAGGTTCTTGCCGTCGCTGCTGAAGTTCTTGGCGTAGTGGCGGGCATAGCGGTCGGTGTCGAGGCTTTCCCAGTCGCGCCGCCATTCGTCGATCATCGTGAGTAGCGAGGTGCGCTCGGTCTGCCAGTCATCGAGCGAGAGCCACTCGATGCTGTTGCTGATAATGACCGGCGTGGTGCCGATCTGCAGGTTTTTGGCGAGGGCGTCTAGGTCGGTATTGGCAAGCACCACGCAGCCATCGGAAGCCTTGGGCGGACGCGAGAAGGTGTCGGACGGGGTGCCGTGCAACCAGATACCGTAACCATTTCGCCCCTGCTTGCGATCCCACGCGTTTGGATAGTTGATCGGGAAGGCACCGCTGCCGTAAAAGTCGGTCAACTTCTGACGCGGAATGCTGGAGGTAACGTGATAGACGCCAATCGGCGTTTTCTTGTCGCCTTCCTTGAACTTGTCGGCGCCCAGCTTGCCGTGGGCGATGTAGTAGTCGGCCACAAAACGCGGTGTGCCATTGTCGTTTTGATACAGGTAGAGGCGTGCCTTCTGTGTATCGACGACGACGGCGTGCTTCTGGTCCGGGCGCATTTGTAGCAGGTAGCGCGGCACGACTTTTTCGTCCGGCTTGTTGCGGTAGGCGCGCAGACGGGCGATGGCTTCCTCGCGCAAATCGGCGACCTGATCCTTGGCTGCCTTTTCGCCGCCTTCGCCAAAACGACTGAGCGGGCGAGTGCGTGCCATCAGCAGGTCACCCTTGATCAGGTGACCGAGACGGAAGTTCGGGTAGGCCTTGACCAGGGATTCGGTTTCCTTGAGGGCGACGTCCCAGCGGTGTTGCGCGATGTGATCGAAGACGCGTGCAAGCAGCGGCTCCGGGCCGGAGTCGGTGTAGCGAGCAGGCAGGTCGTCCTTTGCGAAAGCAACAGCGCCCTGCAGCAGCAGCGCGACACAGAGCAGACGGGTGCGTATTTTCAATGTCGTCATCCGCCCACGCGCTCCTGCTGGATCAGCCACTTGCCGTCACGTTTGACGAGCACCAGGGTCTTGCCTGAAGAGGTATTAAGGTTGGCCGACTTGTAATGCTGGCGGAAGCGCACGACCACCTTGTCGTCGCCTTCTGCCTTGATGCTGAGCTTGTCGCGACCCACCTCGATCTTGCCGGGCTTGCCGACACGCTGGCTGCGCTCGGTTTCCCAAGCCTTGCGGGCCTGGCCGTTCGGGGTCTGGAAATCCTTGGCGTAGGCGGCCAGATAGCTCCTGACGTCTTTTTTCGACCAGGCGTTCAGCCAGCCATCGATGGCCGCCGCAACCTCTGTTGTGGCATCCGCCGGCTTGGCAGCAGGCTTGGGTTCGGCCGCCGGCTTGGGCGGCTCGGTGGGCTTGGCGGGTTCAGGCTTGGCGACTACCGGGGGGGCAACCGTGGGCTTGGCAGGTTCGACCACCACTGGTGCGGGGGCAACTGCCACCACCACCGGCTTGGGTGGCTGGACCGCAGGCTGGGCGGGGGCGGTCACCACGGCCGTCTTGCCAGCGCCGACTTTTACCGGTGCGCCGACCAAATCGCTGATCATCGCCAGCTTGGTCTGCGCCGAAGCGTTCGACCCGTCAATTTGCAGCGCCTTGCCATAGGCCTGGCTGGCGAGTCGGGAATAGATGTCGCCGAGGTTTTCGTGAGCGGTGGCGTAGGCCGGATGGGTGCGAATCGCCTGTTCCAGGGCTTCCTTGGCTTTATCGTATTGCTTTTGCTGGGCGTAGATCACGGCCAGGTTGTTATAGGGCTCGGGCAGTTCGGGGTAGTCCTCGGTCAGCTTTCTGAAAACGGCAATGGCATCCGTTGGTTTGTTCAGCCCGGTCAGAATCAGGCCCTTGATAAAACGCCCCTGGGCATCCTTGGGCTTGTTGGCCAGGAAACGGTTGATTTGTTCCAGCGCCTTGGCGTGATCGCCGGCCTTGAGCGACTGACTGGCTTCTTCGACCGTATTGGCTGAGGCGGGGGCGGCCTGAAACAGGCCCAACCCCAAAGTCAGGCCGAGCGACACGGCCAGCGGCCGAATATTGCGCAAAAATTGGAAGACGGCCGGTCGTGCAAAGAAAGTGGGCATTGCTGATCCAGACTGATGGAAACGTCGTGTTATTCTAACAAAGAAGCGCCGCCAGACCTTGTGCCCGAGCGGCTTGTAAAGCCCCTATCACAATGGTTTTTCATCCCTTTTTCGGGGTGGCCGGCCACCTCCCTGCCCATGCTCAAAATCTACAATTCCCTCGCCCGCGCGACCCAGGATTTCGTTTCCATCGAACCCGGCAAGGTTCGGCTCTACGTTTGCGGCATGACCGTCTACGACCTCTGTCACCTCGGCCACGGGCGGGTCATGGTCGTTTTCGACATGGTCACCCGCTGGCTGCGGGCCAGTGGCTATCAGGTCACCTATGTGCGCAACATCACCGATATTGACGACAAAATCATCAAACGTGCCGCTGAAAACGGTGAAACCATCCGCGTGCTCACCGATCGTTTCATCGCCGCCATGCACGAAGACGCCGATGCGCTCGGCGTGTTGCGCCCCGATCACGAGCCGCGTGCCACCGAATTTGTGCCGCAGATGCTCGACCTGATCGGCAAGCTGGAAAAGAACGGTTATGCCTATCAGGCGGCCAACCGCGATGTCTGCTATTCGGTGCGCAAGTTTTCCGGCTACGGCAAGCTCTCGGGCAAGTCGCTCGAAGACCTGCGCGCCGGTGAGCGCGTCGATGTCGATGCCGGCAAGCAGGACCCGCTCGACTTCGTGCTCTGGAAACATGCCAAGACCGAAGAGTCGGCCGAAGTGAAGTGGGACTCCGCCTGGGGAACCGGGCGGCCCGGCTGGCACATCGAGTGTTCGGCGATGAGTTCGCAGTTGCTGGGCGACCATTTCGACATCCACGGCGGCGGCCAGGACTTGCAATTTCCCCACCACGAAAATGAAATCGCCCAGAGCGAGGGCGCACACGGCAAAACCTTCGTTAACTACTGGATGCACAACGGCTTTGTGCGCGTCGATGACGAAAAGATGTCCAAGTCCTTGGGCAACTTCTTCACCATTCGCGACATCCTCAAGAAATTCGATCCCGAAGTCGTGCGCTTCTTCATCCTGCGCGCCCACTATCGCAGCCCCTTGAACTACTCGGACGGCCACCTCGACGATGCACGTGCCGCCCTGACGCGCCTATACACCGCCTTGAAGGGGTTTGAGGTCGAGGCGAAAGTCGACTGGGACGAAGGCTACGCCTGCCATTTCCGCGAAGCAATGGATGATGATTTCGCCACGCCGGAAGCGCTGGCGGTTTTGTTCGACATCGCCGCCGAACTGAACCGCACGAAGGATGCCAAACTGGCGACCCAACTCAAGGGCCTTGCCGGGGTGCTGGGCCTGCTACAGCGCGATCCCGTCGAATTCCTTCAGGCAGCGCCGGATGCGGCGGATGGCCTGAGCGCGGCAGAGATCGACGCAAAAGTCGGCGCTCGCAACACGGCAAAAAAAGTCCGCAACTTTGCCGAATCCGACCGGATTCGCGATGAACTCAAGGCCGCCGGTATCGTGCTGGAAGATGGCCCCGGCGGGACGACCTGGCGGCGGGGGTAACGGCGATTTTTGCGAAACGGCTGTGCAGGCTTACACTGCCCAAAGTAATGAAAGGAGTTCCCGATGAGCATGTCTGATCGCATTACCCTTGATCCCGATATCTGTCATGGCAAGCCCTGTATTCGGGGTATGCGCTACCCGGTGGAAACACTGCTTGAGCTGCTGGCAGGCGGGATGAGCACGGAACAGATTCTGGCGGATTACGAAGACCTTGAGCGCGAGGATATCCTCGCTGCTCTGACTTATGCCGCGCGCCTGACGCATGTCAAGCGTATGGATCGTCTGGCTGCATGAAATTTCTGGTCGATGCGCAGCTACCGCGCAGACTATGCGCATGGCTGCGCGAGGTCGGATATGACGTAAAACACACGCTGGATTTGCCGCTGGGCAATCGCACACCCGATTCGGTCATCCTCGATATTGCCGCGCGAGAAAACCGGATCGTCGTAACCAAGGACGACGATTTTGTGCAGTCCTATCTCGTTCATGCGCGACCCGATAAATTGCTGCTGATTTCAACCGGCAACATCGGCAATGCGGAACTGGAGAACCTCCTGCGCACCCACCGCATAGCCATTCTCGACGCGCTGGAAAACGGAAAATTCGTCGAGATTTCTCGCGATGCCTTGACGGTTCACGCGGAATAGCAGGCATGCCACAACATCGAATGCGAGTGCCTGACTTCGGCAATTGCGAACGGCGTAGCGTTTGCTCAGGGTGCGGCTGTCTCTGTCAGCCGTCTCGGTACATCCTTCAGTTGCGGCTCTGAGCCGCCGAGTAGGGCCAAACGCTTGGCACTTTCACGCTGGATCAGAGCCAGCAGGGCTTCGCGGATCAGGGCGGCTTTCTTCTCTATACCAGTCAAGACCTGGGCTTTGGAGAGCAAGTCATCATCCAGTGTTAGCGTCGTGCGCATAGCGTTGTTATCCCTTTCGCGCATCAAAAATAGTATCAACTGTTGATTTATATCGCGCCTGTCGGTAGGTAGTCCAGAAAATGTCGGCGCTGGTGGGACGGCGCTTTGCCTCATTAAAGACGGCCGCGAAGCGGCACGATTGCTGGGTAGCCCCTGCGGCTGCCCAGCAATCGTTGTAGCTCCCTCTCTCACCCCGGATAGCTACAATCACGATCTGAACCATGTCGCCCAGGTTCATGGTTGTAGCTCCCTCTCTCACCCCGGATAGCTACAATCGATTCGGTCTTGAGTAGCTTCGACTCACCAGTTGTAGCTCCCTCTCTCACCCCGGATAGCTACAATCTTCTGGTCATCACTGAACCCATAAAACCCAGTTGTAGCTCCCTCTCTCACCCCGGATAGCTACAATCTGGAGGAGGAAGAAGACCCCGTGTTCGATAGTTGTAGCTCCCTCTCTCACCCCGGATAGCTACAATCTTTGAGGCGACGATGCCGCGCACAGATCCGGTTGTAGCTCCCTCTCTCACCCCGGATAGCTACAATCCATAGTGCTTGTACTTCGAGCGCCACACGTGTTGTAGCTCCCTCTCTCACCCCGGATAGCTACAATCCACGACTGGAAAATGGGTGGGCCTGTTGGTGTTGTAGCTCCCTCTCTCACCCCGGATAGCTACAATCCTGTCGAAGAAGAACAAGAAAGACGTGCTTGTTGTAGCTCCCTCTCTCACCCCGGATAGCTACAATCGTAGAGAAAAGCAAGGTGGCTCGCCGGGTGGATGTAGCTCCCTCTCTCACCCCGGATAGCTACAATCGAATCACCGCCGCGCCAGCAGCAACTTTCTGTTGTAGCTCCCTCTCTCACCCCGGATAGCTACAATCATGATGCCGGAGAAGGCATCTGAGAGTTGCGTTGTAGCTCCCTCTCTCACCCCGGATAGCTACAATCCCATCGACCCGAACCACCGCAGCACCAAGGGTTGTAGCTCCCTCTCTCACCCCGGATAGCTACAATCGCCAGACCTCAGATGCCGCCTACAGCTTCGGTTGTAGCTCCCTCTCTCACCCCGGATAGCTACAATCTGGCTGTACTTCAATCCCCACCTGGCCTTGGCCGGGCGGGGATTTTTCTTTTTCAAACTCAGATCAGAACAGCAGCATTTGGGAGGCTGCGACCTTTTTTTCCTGAAACAGCGGCATGCCGACCAAGAGGCGCATACCAGCATACTGCTTCTCGGTGACGGTCATGGAGCGCACCGATCCTTCAGGCGGCAAGTGGTCGGACAGCCGCACCAGATGTTTTTTCTCGGCATCAATGCCGTTCAGAATGCGGCCATAGACCGACCACTGGATCATGTCGTAGCCGTCGTTGAGCAGGAATTTGCGAAATTGCACATAGGCGCGTTTCTCGGCCTTGGTGACCATCGGCAGATCGAAAAAGACGAGCAAGCGCATATATCGCCTCGTCTCTACGCCCACTCAATACTCCAGCCGGTGCGGCTGCAAGCCGATCAAGATGGGCAGATCAAGTTCCTTCGCATCCTCCTCGTAGACCCGTACCAGGCTTTCCACGGCGTACTCGATGGCTGAGAGTACCGACATTTTCCCCTGCGGCATGCCGACATCCACGTTGAGCAGGGCCACTAGCGCCTGCTTGTCGGCCGGAATCAGATCGCCTTCCGTCATGGCCGCATGCTTGAAGACATGCAGGTCGACCAACGGGCGGAAGGGCTCGATCAGATCGTCGGCAAGGTTGAAGGCGTTCTGTTCGCTATCGTGGAACAGGCCGACGGTCGGGTGTAGCCCGTGCGCGACGAGTCCGCGCGCGATGGCGCCGCGCAGCACGGCGTAGCCGTAGTCGAGAGCGGCGTTCGTCCAGCGATCTTCGGCGCGGGTGAAATCTCGGCCATAAAGCTGTGCGAAATAGAAGGCGGCGGCTTGCGCTTCAAGATTGTCCGGGTCGCCTGAACGCACGCGGCGCGCATAGGATTCGAGGCGATCCACGCCTTTCTTCCCACCCAAGCGCAGGCAGGCGGCTTGGTTTTCGATCTTGCGGCGGACGATGCTCGCCCACGCCTGCTTGGCCGCCGGCTTCGCGACGCCGAGTTGCTTGCGCATCATGCGCGTGGTGCGCGAGTGCGGCAGGAAGGGTAGGAACACGCCCGCCGGTTGATGGTTGCTGCCAGTGGCGTATAGGCCGATGCCGTATTCGGCGCAGGCCGAGAGTACCGGATGGGTGAGGGTAATTTCGCGGTGGTTGAGGACGATGACGGCGATGTCCTCGAAAGGCACGAAGGCGGTTTCCTCCTGCTCAATGGCCAGGGAGAAATGCTCCCGCCGCAACTTGGCGGGGCGGGAGATCATTACGCTACGCCAGACCACGGCGCTGCTCCGGCGGCGCGGGGTAGATGTTGCCGAGGGTGTCGACGTGGAATTTCTCGACGGCGATTGCGGTCTTTACGCCTATTCCGCGAATAAGACCGTCCTTGCCAGTCCGCAGGTTTCTGTCATGTGCCCACAGGTTAATGGCACCAGCATTGCGATCACAGCCAGCGTAATACCCGAAGTGTGTTTCGCCCTTTAATGTCACGCGGGCAAGATCATTTGGGTACAAGGAGAAGGAGAATTCAAAGTGTTCGTCAATTGTGGGCCATTCGTTCTCATCCTTATGGGCCACAATCACCTGATTCGGCAATTCCTGCGCCACAGCATGGTGTACATACACCGGCACCAGATGGAACTTGCCGTCCTTCTTGTGGCGGAAAACATCGACGCGCAGCATGGCGTCGTTCTTGGCGATGCCACCGCGAATCGGAATACCGGAGAGCTTGTCGATGACCATCGTGACAGTGCGTACGACGGGGCCGGTCGGGTTGCCGTCGCGGTCGGGTTTGCGCAACGGGTTGTCGGCGGGGAATGCTTTGTCTCCCCTGCCACTGTGCGCTTCCAGACGGGCGCGGATAGCGGCGTAGAGCTTCTGGTTGCGGTGCGGGTCGATCAGTTTGTCGATGTCCGTCAGCTTCAGGCTGGCGAGCGGCACCTTCTGCGTGACGCCGCCCTGTTCCTTGAGTCGTTCGGGCTGGGCGTAGATGGTGTCCTTGTGCGCGGCGCCACCGTTGCGTCGCTGCGGCGCGCGCGAGACGAACAGCGGGCGCAGGGTTTCCAGTGTTTCGTGCGGATAGGTGCCGAACATTTCCAACTGCGCGCGCAGTTCAGCAACATTATCAATGCCAAGCCGTGCTTCGAGTTCCTGACGGAAATGCGGCCACGGGTCGGGGAAGTGCGCGTGTAACTGCTGGAACATGGCCGGATCGACAATCTCGCCGGTTTCGGGGTCAGGGAAGCCGTCACGTACTTTCCCCAGTTCCTTGGTACGTGCGTAGTCGCCCAGGCGTTTCACCATGCTGTGACTGCATGCAGCGACCACGGCGGCGTCGAGCGCGTGGTGGCGGTCGCTGGCGCTACGCACCTTGAGCAGGCCCCAACGGGCGCGCAGGAAGGCGGTGGTCTGGCCGCTGAGTACCACGCAACGCTTTGCCGCCGTCCCACCAGCGCCGACTTTTAGTTGCAGATGGCGTTCGACGTAGTTCTTGAAGAACTTGCAGATGTAACGGGTGTCGTTGAGATTGCGCTCCTTGAACTCCTCGGCGGCTTTACCGCCGAAATCTTTTCGTAGCAGGCGTTGGCGCTTGGCGAGGCGGTAGCTCTTGTTCGATTCGACCCAGGCGGCGAATGTCCGCCAGCGTTCGCCGTTCTCGCCACCGGGGAACGAGGTCAGATATTCGTAGGGCGTGCGGTTACCCTTGTTGCGATTTTCCTCGGTGAGTACCAGCACCTTGTTGTTCTTGCCGTCGTCGTAGCTGCGGGAGTAGGGCAGGGCGTGGTCGACCTCGGCATAGCCGATGTCGTGTAGCACCCGATGCAAGTCGAGCGGCTTGAGGGAATAGGCGCATGTGCCCTGCTGCTCGCGGTAAAGCTGGAACTTCTCGAACTCGCGGCTCTTGGCGGCGATGCCATGCTCGGCGGCGAAGGCGGCCTTGTCCTTTTCGTTGCGCTCGCGGTATTCGTCCTGCGCCTTCTTGACCTTGTTACGCTCGTCGAGCGGGCGGGACAGATCGCGGGCCATTTCGATATGCACGGCGGACGGCGAGCCGTAGGTGCGCACCAAGGCGTTTAGCACTTTGCGCGCCTGATTGAGTGAGCGCAGCACGACCGGATTTCGCGGTACGTCGAGTTCTTCGTCAAACACCATGCGGCCATCCTTGTCGCGACGGGTGTAGAAGGGCGGCAGATACTTGTGTTCCCCTGTGCCGGCTTCGTGCAATTGGCTGTGGTGATAGCCCGCCGCCAAGCTGGCTTCGTCGTAGCGCAGGCCGGCTTCCATATGCGGCACGATCTTGCGCAAGGCCTTGAGCGAGAGCGAGTGGAACTTGTCGAAGCTGATTTCGCTCAGGGCCTCGATCATCTTCTCGCCGCCGGGTAGGGGCAGCTTGCGCAGTTCGGCGTCGACTTCGTTGCCGTCCTTGAAGACGGACAGCACGCGAGCGATGTCGTCAAGCAGTGTCGGGTCGCCGCCGGTCGCTGCGCCGGCCATGCTTTGCCATTCGGTTTCGAGTCCCTTGCCCTTGAGCGCTTTGCTCAGGGCCTCCCAAGCGGGTAGCTTTGTGAGCGTGTCCTTTTCCTTGTCTTCGGCAATGCCGGCAAAGTTGAAGTTGGTCAGCCCTGCCTTGGTCAACGCGGTGCGCAATTGCTTGTAATCGAGTTTGGCATTCGCGTAGCCGTAGGGCAGTGGCAGGGCGATGCGGCGCTCTTCCTCGTTCAGCCCGCGTGTCGTGCCGTCGACGACGATGCGCAGGTTGTTGAGCCGGGTAAGCCAGACATGGCGCTCTGCGGTGAAACTGGCCTTGGGCGCGCGGTATTCCTCTTTCTCAAAGGTGCATTTGCCCAGCATCTTGAGCAGGTCGGCGCCGGCAAGCGGCGGCTTCTGCTCCCAGAACAGGCCGCTCTTGTTGTCGCCGTTGCCGAGAATGGCGGTTTCGAGTTCGGCACCAGCATGCGAGTTGCCGAGTTCGCGCTGGTGCTGGAACAGCAGGGCAAGTTCATCGTTCAACAGAACGCGGGAGAGCGCCTTGCCATAGTCACCCTGCTTGTTGCGTTGCGCTTCGGGGAATTCGGCCAGCACCATTTCAGCGGCGCTGCGGTAGCCCTTCTCACTCATGCGTCGCAGAGTGTCGGAAAGCCCCTTTTTGACTTTGCCGCCTTCCTTCTTATCACCTTCGGCTTTCTTTTCCTCGGCGCGGCTGATCCAGTGGAAGCCACGATGTTTGCACAAGTGGTAGATGACACGAGCCCATTCGTCGTTGGTCAGAAGTCGGTCGAGTCCCTCGACGCGCAGTTTCCACGGCGAGGCAATGGATGGCTGGTGCATCTGGCTGGCGTTTGCGATCAAGCCCTCGCGCTTGAGCAGTCGCGCCAGCTTGGTTAGTCGCCACGCCCGTCGGCGCAGGCGGCGGCGCATCAGGCGCGCGGTGCGTCGCGCGAGGTTAAGCGATTCGCCTTCCTTGGCGGTTTCCGCCTTGTCAAAGCAACGCACGCCAAGAGCGACGATGCGATTTTCGCCGAGTACGCACCAACCGACCGAGGCGATGCCGATGTCGAATCCAAAGGTGAGCGCCCCAAGGGTATTGCCTTCCATGTTTGCCTCCCGCATAATTGGCCCCGTTGTGGTTATCCGGGGTGAGAGCCGTTGCTACGATAAAGATTCTGAAAATGAATCTGTATCCAAAAGCCCGACGGGGAAACCCGCCGGGCTTTTCCATTCTATGCGGGTTAGATTGGCTTGTGCGGATGTCATGTGCCGTCTCACCAGCGCCGACATTTAGGCTGCGTGTAGGGCAACCGGAATCCGCCGCGCCCCGAACGGTTTATCGAAACGCCCGAAGCGCCCCGCGATGGCGGTGCCGCAATGTGGGCAGTGCCCAGTGTCGTCGAGTGCGTAGCGGCGTATCTCGTACCAGTCACGTTCGATGACGGCTTTGCCGCAGCCGGGGCAGTAGGTGGTGTCGCCACGCTTGTCATGCACGTTGCCGGTGTAGACGTAGCACAGGCCGGCATCGATGGCGATCTGGCGTGCCCGTTGCAGGGTGGCGGGCGGCGTGGCGGGGGCATTGAGTTTGTGGTCGGGATGGTAGGCCGAGAAGTGCAGCGGCACGTCAGGGCCAAGTTCCTTGAAGCACCAGGCGGCGAGATGGCGCAGTTCCGCGTCTGCATCGTTCATGCCGGGGATCAGCAGGGTGGTGAGTTCGATCCAGCAGTTCGTGTCGTGATGCACCGTGGCGATGAGGTCGAGCACGGGTTGCAGGTGGCCGCCGCAGAGTTTGAAGTAGAAGTCGTCGGTGAAGGCTTTCAGGTCGATGTTGGCGGCGTCCATCTTGGCGTAGAACTCGCGTGCTGCCGGCAGGTGCATGTAGCCGGCGGTGACGGCGACGGCCTGGATGCCTTGGGCGTGGCAGGCGTCGGCGGTGTCCATGGCGTATTCGGCGAAGATGACCGGGTCGTTGTAGGTGAAGGCGACGCTTTGTGCGCCGTAGCGCTTCGCGGCATCGGCGATGGTGTTCGGGCTGGCTTCGTCCATCAGCCGATCCATGTCGCGCGATTTGGAGATGTCCCAGTTCTGGCAGAACTTGCAGGCGAGGTTGCAGCCGGCTGTCCCGAATGACAGGATGCTGGAGCCGGGGTAGAAATGGTTGAGCGGTTTCTTCTCGATCGGGTCGATGCAGAAGCCGCTGCTGCGGCCGTAGGTGGTGAGGATCATCTGCCCACCTTTGTTGGCACGGGCGAAGCAGGCGGCGCGTTGGCCCTCATGCAGCTTGCAGTCGCGCGGACAGAGGTCGCACTGGATGCGGCCGTCCGGCAGGGTATGCCACCAGCGCGCTGGCGATCCGGTCAGGGTTTCTCCGCTTCTTTCCATTTCTGCACCTCGTAGCGGTAGAGCTTCACTTCAGGCGACCAGAAGTCGGCGGTGAAGCCGGCCTTTTGTTTCAGGTGGGCCAAGAACTGGTGCGGATCGGGCAGGCTTTCCCATACTTGAGGCAGGAAGGTGCCGCGCCGGCCGTGGCATTCGAAGATCAGGCCGTCGATGCCGGGGCGCATCTGGCGGAGGGCGTCGGCTTCGTCGGCGACCGGCATGGGAACGGCGGGGGTGAGCAGTGAGACTTCGACGCGGGTGTGGGCGAGTTCAGCTGCGGAGAGCGGTGCAAAACGCGGGTCGCGACAGGCGGCGGATTGGGCATTGGCGCGCACGTCCTGATCCAGCGGGCGCCAGGCTTCGAGTGAGCCGATGCAGCCGCGCAAGCTGCCTTGCTGCGTCAGGGTGACGAAAGTGGCGCCGGGTTGGGCGAGGGCGGGGTGATCGGGTTCGGCCTGCGGCGGCTGGCCAAACGCGCTGGCAATGGCGTTGCGAGCGCGGATCAGCAGGGCGGTGCCCAAGCTGCTATCCATGGTCGGGCGCCATGAAGGCAAAGCTCGCGTAGCCAACCACGCGCGATTGGTCGCCGGCAGTGTCGCCGGAATTGCGCAGATCGAGTAACAGCGGCTTGAGGCCGCGCCGCTCGGCGACTTCGATCAGACCGTTGATCGGCGTGGCGCCACAGGCCTGTTCATGATCGAGCAGCAGGCGCAGGTGCAGGATGTCGTCGGCGGTGTGGCGGTCGCGGCGGGTGGCGTCGGCATGGCTGTGATAGTGGGAGAGGTCGGAGCTGATGACGATCAGCGTTTCCGGCCCGCCCCAGAGCAATTCGAGGACTTCGGCGACCTCATCTGGCGTGGCGAAGCCGACCGAGAACGGGACGAGGCTGAAATCGCCCAGCACCTGTTGCAGGAAGGGCAGTTGCACCTCCAGCGAGTGTTCCTGCGCATGGGCGGCGTCGTGCTGGATCACCTGGGGCAGTTTGAGGGCGGCGGCGATGGCTTCAGCGTCGAGGGGCACGTTGCCGAGCGGCGTGGCAAAGCTGCGCGCATGCGGCACGGCCAACCCGCGCACGGCGACGCGATGGCTCGGGCCAAGCAGCACGACGCGGCGGATGGTGGCGGCATAGGGTGCCAGCAGCGCGTAGGCGCTGGCGGCGATCGGGCCGGAGTAGATGTAGCCGGCATGCGGAACGACGATGGCCTTGGGCAGACCAAAAGTCGGCGCTGGCGGGACGGCATCCAGCAGGGCCATGACGTCGTTTTTCAGCACTGGCGGTTCGCCGGGGTAGAACATGCCGGCGACGGCGGGAGCACGAATGCTTGCGGCTTCCATAGGGAGCCTCCTTTCAGGACAGTACGACGATTCCTGCGATAAATCCTACACCGATGGCGGCAAGTCCGGGCAGGGCGCGGCGGGCCAGCGGTTTGCCGCCAATGGCGATGACGAGGCCGGACTTGAAGATCAGATTCGACAGGCTGGCGAGGCCGATGGCGACGACGGTCGGATTGGCGGTCAGCGTGTTCTGGTTAAACAGGCGCAGCGTCGACAGCGTGATCGCATCGACGTCAGTCAGGCCGGAGGCGAGCGCGACGAGGTAAAGGCCCTGGCTGCCGGCAATGTCCTGTAGCCAGGCCGAGAGTAGCAGCACCGCGCCGTAGAGCAGGCCGAAGGTCAGGGCGGTGCGGATTTCTGTCGGGTTTTTTACTTCGGGCAGGGGCAGATCGCCGGCGGCCGTCAGGGTGCGCCACTTGAAGACGGCGACGATCAGGCCGAACAGCAGGCCAATGCCGAGGATGCCGGCCAGCGGCACGACTAGCGTGGGCGCCAGCACGGCGGCGACAATGCCGATGCGCACGATGACGACAAGGTTGGCAATCAGGATGACCAGTGTGGCGGTTTCGGTGAGTTTGGCGTCGTCGCGGGCATTGCGGGCGAAGACCATCGTGGTGGCGGTGGATGAAACGAGTCCGCCGAAAAAGCCAAGTAGCGGGGCGCCATGACGATTGCCGACAAAGCGCAGGGCGGCATAGCCGGCCAGCGACAGGCCGGAGATGAGGACGACCATCCACCAGATCTGGTGCGGGTTGAGGGCCAGATAGGGTCCGTAGTCCTGATTTGGCAGAATCGGCAGGACGACGAGCGAGAGGACGCCGAACTGCAAGATGGAGATCAGGTCCTTGTGCGTGAGGCTGCGCGAGGCGTTTTGCAGTTGGCCTTTGAAGTAGAGCAAGATGGTGGTGGTGATGGCGAGCATGACGGCCAGCGTTGCATGTCCGTGCCAGACCAGCGCACCCAGCCCGTAGCAGAGCATCAGGGCGACGACCGAGGTGGTACCGGGATCGCCGTCATCCTGCGGGTCTTGCGCGAGGCTGACGATCATCATGACCGGCAGCACCAGAAATCCGACCGCCAGCAGCCAGGCATTGCCGGTCTTTGCGCTCAGCAGCGCCGCGAGGCAGCCGAGCATGGCCGTGAGGGCGAAAGTGCGCAGTCCTGCCTTGGCATCCGGTTTGCGCTCGCGCTCCAGCCCCATCAGCAAACCGATGCCAATGCTGATGGCAAATGCTTCGACGTTTGCGTAGGTGGCGGGTTCGAGCGTGTTCATTGGCTCATTATAGAATCGGCCCATGAGTTACTTCGCATTGATTCCGGCAGCGGGTGGCGGTGCGCGCATGGCCGCCAGCTGCCCCAAACAGTATCTGCCTTTGGCCGGTAAGCCGATGATTCGGCATACCGTGGAGGCATTGTGCGCCGTCGCCACGATCGATAAGGTGTGTGTCGTGCTGGCAGCGGATGATGTGTTCTGGGATGGCTACGATTGGGGCGATCTGGCAGCGCGCGTTTCCGTCCTGCGCTGTGGCGGCGCGACGCGCGCGGAAAGTGTGACGAATGGGCTGCGGGCGATGCGCGACATGGCGCAAGCGGATGACTGGATTCTGGTGCACGATGCGGCGCGCTGCTGTCTTGCCCGCAATCATGTTGAAAACCTGATCGATGAAGTGGGTGAAGATCCGGTTGGCGGTCTGCTGGCCGTGCCTTTGGCCGATACGCTGAAGCGGGCGCAGGGGGGCGGGCGGGTTGGTAGTACGGTGCCGCGCGAGGGTCTCTGGCAAGCGCAGACGCCGCAGATGTTCCGCTATGGGCTGTTGCTCGACGCGCTAGAGTATGCGCCCGCAGTGACCGACGAGGCGAGTGCGATCGAGGCACTGGGGCTGCATCCCCGTCTGGTGGCGGCGGATGCCATGAATTTCAAGGTGACGTACCCGCTGGATCTTCAACTGGCAGAGTGGATTCTGCTTAACAGGAAAGACTGACATGGATATTCGGGTGGGGCAGGGCGTTGATGTGCATGCGCTGGTGCCGGAGCGCAAGTTGATCCTCGGGGGTGTGACGATTCCCTATCACCTCGGTCTGCTCGGCCATTCGGATGCCGATGCCTTGCTGCACGCGATCACCGATGCGGTGCTGGGCGCCGCCGGCAAGGGCGATATCGGTCGTATGTTTCCGGATAGCGATGCGCGCTGGAAAGGTGCCGACAGCCGGGTGTTGCTGCGCGGCGCGTATGAAGTCGTGCGGGCAGACGGGTGGCGGGTCGGCAACATCGATTGCACCATCATCGCCCAGGCGCCCAAGATTGCCCCGTTTGTGAATGCCATGCGGGACAACATTGCCACCGACCTGCAGATTGATCCCTCCTGCGTCAACGTCAAGGGCAAGACCACCGAGCAGCTCGGCTTTCTGGGGCGCAGCGAGGGGATTGCCACCGAAGCCGTTGCCCTGTTGCTGCGAGACTGAACAGAATCCAACTATGACAATGAACCGCTCATTCCTTGGCAAGGTGTTCGCACCACGCAAGCTGACGCCGCAACTGGCCAATCTGGCAAAAATCTCCCTCTTCAATCAGTTGTCGGCCACCGAGCTGGGGATTGTGGATGGACTCCTGCATCACCGCGACTATCTGGCGGATGAGGTTGTTTTTGATGAAGGCGAGGAGGGGCAGGCGATTTATCTGATCGAGTCGGGCCAGATTGTCCTGATGCACCCCGGGCAGAGCGAGCGTATTGCGACACTCGGCCCCGGGTCGTTCTTCGGCGATATGGCGTTGATTGACAATGCGCATCGGACGGCACAGGCGCGGGCGATGCAGGGTTCGCGCTTGGCGGTCTTCTTCCGTGAGGACTTTCTTGGCTTGATGGATACCCATGCGCGGATTGCCAGCAAGATCGCCTTGCAAATGGCGCGCGAGATGGGGCGACGTTTGCGTCAGCAACAGTCTGCTGAGTCGCCCTCATGGCATCAACACCAGTGAGCGCTTCCATGGGGCAGCGTCAGGCAGGGCCGTTAGTGTGGGTTGGCATCGTGGTGACCACATGCCTTCTATTGGCTGCCCTGCAGAAGTTGCTGTGGCTAACCGTACCTTTTCTGCTTGCGCTGATTCTCTATTACATGCTGCAACCGGCGATGCAGGCCCTCATCTATCGGGGGATGCGGCGTGAAACGGCGGCGGGTGCCACCATGGCGGGCTTCATTGTCCTGGTTCTGCTCGCCGGTGTTCTGATCCTGCCCGAGTTTGGCGCACGCCTGCTTGACTGGCAGGCAACCCTGCTGCGCTATCTTCAGGGCGGTGTTGATCTGCTGGATCGCAGTCTGCGCTCGCTGGAAGCCAGTTGGCGTGTGTTTGCCAATGCACAGCTTGCCGATACGGCCGCCGCTCGTCTCGCGCAATTTACCAACTCTCTGACGAGTTACCTCGAACCTTTGGTCGTCGGGGCGGCCACCTGGGCACCTGCTTTGTTGCTGACCCCCTTCCTTGCCTACTTCTTCCTGCGGGACGGGCGCAATTTCCTCAGTTTTCTGGCCCGAGCGGTGCCCAATGCCTTTTTCGAGCGGACGCTGGATTTGATGGCTCAGGTCGATCGTACGGCGCGTGCCTACTTTCAGGGATTGTTGTTGCTGACAGTGCTGGATACGATCACGCTGGGGCTGGGGCTCTGGTGGCTGGGTTTCCAGGGGGCGTGGTTGCTTGGCCTGATTTGCGCCATTCTGGCTTGGCTCCCTTATATTGGTTCGGTGCTTGGCGGACTGTTGGTGGTGCTGGTGGCCGCGACGGATTTTCCGCAAGTCCCGCAGATGGCGTGGTGGGCGGTGGGGCTCTTTGTCATGGCCCGCATGCTGGACGACTTTGTCTATATGCCTCTGACGATAGGCAAGAGCCTGAGCATGCACCCCTTGCTGACGGTGGTGATGATCTTTGTCGGTGGTGCGGTAGCCGGTGTGGCTGGTTTGATGTTGGTGCTGCCCGTGCTGGGGGTTGTGATGGTGATTGGCCAGACCCTCGGCTACTTATTGACGGATGCACGTCTGATGGCGCGTCATCGCCATGCCCGTAATTTGGGTCGTCAGGCAGCCGAGGCTGATCTTTTTTAGGTATTTAATAAAAACTTTTCAAAAAGTTCTTGACGGTGGGAAATGAGTAGCTATAATTGCGGGCTTCGTTGGTGCTGAAGCGCGGTTTTGAAGCGGTGAAGCGGCGACAGATCTTTAACAAAAGAACAACCGATAGGTGTAGGTGCTTG
>JAUXXJ010000056.1 GCA_030681195.1 Rhodocyclaceae bacterium | reverse complement strand
GTAGGCTTTCGCCTCGCCACCAAACTTCGCCGACAGGATCGTCGTGATCGCCGCCGTCAACGTCGTCTTACCATGGTCCACGTGACCAATCGTCCCCACATTCACATGCGGCTTCGTACGCTCAAATTTGCCTTTTGCCATGATCGGTTACCCCAACAAGTCGAAAGTTTGGTGCTGCGAAAAGAGATGGTGCCCATGGGCAGGATTGAACTGCCGACCTCTCCCTTACCAAGGGAGTGCTCTACCACTGAGCTACATGGGCAAAAAATAACTTAACAACAATATCCAACAATAATTACCGCTTCGCTACTGACAAAACTACCGCACATTGGAGCGGGCGACGAGGTTCGAACTCGCGACATCTTGCTTGGAAGGCAAGTGCTCTACCAACTGAGCTACACCCGCTTTCGATTCAACGACACCCACAACGACAGCCGATAATCCGCACAAAACTTCGCAAAAACTGGCAGAACAACCGACTTCGCGGTATTTTTGGTGGAGGGGGAAGGATTCGAACCTTCGAAGGCAGAGCCGTCAGATTTACAGTCTGATCCCTTTGACCGCTCGGGAACCCCTCCAGCGAAACCGCTAATTATGCCCGAATAGCTGTGCTATTGTCAATGAAAGAAAATATCTCCCATACAAGTGGCAATTAACAGTCTCTATCGACATGCAAGTAGATAGTTTAAATATCAATGGGCAAGCCTTCTCGCCCCCTTCCCATTCTTTTTGTCAGTCCGCTCATTCATGAAGGTTCGCTTCTGGGGGACCCGCGGCTCGATTCCGGTCTCGCTGACAGCAGACCATATCCGCGCAAAGCTCATCACAGCCCTTTCGCAGTTGCAGACACTGCCCCGTGACATGGATGAAGTTGAAACCTACGTGGATGGACTGGACTTTGCCGTCCGGGGTACCTATGGCGGCCATTCGAGTTGCGTGGAAATCGAGCATCGGAATGAGGTTTTCATTCTCGACATGGGCAGCGGGGCCCGCGCGCTGGGGCAGGCCCTGCTGGCGCGTTACGGCGCAAAGCAAAGGCGTACCTACCATGTCTTCATATCCCACCTGCATTGGGACCACATCATGGGCCTCCCGTTTTTTGCGCCTGCCTACATCACCAGCAATCGCATCATCATTCACGGCTGCCATGGGGCACTCGAAATGGCTTTCCACCGCCAGCAGGATGCGCCCTCATTCCCCGTCGACTTTGGCTCGCTCGGGGCGCACATCGAATTTGACGTCATTGAGCCGGGACGCCGTTTTGCAATCGCCGACTTTTCCATTAGCGCCATGCTGCAACGCCACGGCGGCGACTCCTATGGATGGCGCTTCGAGCAGGGCGGCAAAACCGTGGTCTACTCGACCGACTCAGAACACCGTGTCGAAGATGTCGGAGAGCGTGCAGCGTTCACCGAGTTCTTTCGCAACGCCGATCTCGTCATTTTTGACGCGATGTACTCCTTGGCCGATGCGATTTCCGTCAAGGCTGACTGGGGGCATTCATCGAACATCACCGGCGTTGAACTTTGTCAACTCGCCAATGCGAAGAAACTTTGTCTGTATCACCACGAGCCAGCCTATGACGATCGACAGATTGCTGGTGTCCTTGAGGAAACCCGTCGTTTTGAAGCGCTGACACGCAATGGTGCAACGCTGGAAGTATTGTCCGCCTATGATGGGCTGGAGCTAGAACCATGAAAGCACTGCTCGAAAAATTCCAATCTCTGTTGCTGGCTCACCGCGGCCGGCCGGCTGCATTGGCCGTTCTGCTACTGCTCGCCGCCACCAACTGGCTCAGCGAATTGCAAACGCCCCCCCCCTCCGTAGCGCCCTCGACGTGGACCAGCGCACGGGAAGTTATCAGCAGTCCTTTCATCACCGGCCGTCGCTGGCTTTTCGATGCCTATCAGCAAGCCTTTCCACGCGTCCGTACGATCCAGCCGGTCGCCATCGTCGAAATTGACGAGCAAAGCCTGAAAGAAATCGGCCAGTGGCCATGGCCACGCAATCGACTTGCACAGCTGATCAACGCCATCAATGCACACCAACCCGCAGTAATCGGCCTCGACATGTACATGCCCGAAGTCGACCAGACTTCGCCTGCGCGGGTCGCGCGCAATCTTCCAGGAGATCAGCAAGCATTGGCACGCGCCTTGTCCGCGTTGCCCAGCCATGAAGCAGCGCTCGCGCAAGCCTTGCGTGCTGCACCCACCGTGCTGGGCGCCGCCGGATTCGATTTTGAAACCTACACGACTAGCCAAACACTGACCAGTGCACCGATGCGCGTTACCAGCGGTGATCCGCTACAACACGTGCGCCGTTATGCCAGCGTTCTAGCCAGCCTGCCTGAGCTGCAGAATGCTGCACAAGGACAGGCCGTGCTGTCGGTAGGCTACGACGATGCAATCGTACGTCGCATACCGCTGGTCACGGCGATAGGCGATCAACTGGTGCCCTCGCTGCCAATGGAACTGCTTCGCGTTGCCAGCGGCGCGGATGCCATCGACGTCAGCGCGAGCCGGTATGGTGTCGCGACTGTCGGGGTGGCTGAATTGCAGGTGCCCACCCAGGCGAATGGCGAAATCTGGCTGCATTTTGCGCGGCGTGCGACGGCCGAGGTGCGTGAAATTTCCGCCGCCGATGTGCTGGCCGGCAAGGTGCCCGAGGACATGCTGACCCGCAAGGTTGTTATGGTTGGTCTCACCGGATCGGGGCTCTCCGACATGCGCGCAACCCCCCTGCGCGAACTTGTGCCAGGCATCGAAATCCAGGCGCAGGCCGTGGAGTCTCTTCTCGAAGGGCAATTCCTGCTGCGTCCGTTCTGGCTCAAGCCGATGGAAATGAGTCTCCTGCTGGGACTCGGTGGCATCATGATTTGGCTCATTCCCCGCCGCACGGGACGTATTGCGCATGCGCTCACCCGTTCGCCAAAGGCGTCGAGCTGGCTGGTGATGGGCCTCAACGCCATCTTTCTAGCACTGGGCTTCCTACTCTTCCACACGGCTGGCCTGCTCTTCGATGCAGCCTCACTGCTGATCGGCTTTTCGGCCGTGCTCGGCAGCCTGATTTCAAGCGCCATGCTCGAAATCGAGGCCGAGAACCTGCAACTCGCCCAAGAGCAGCAACAGATGCGCGAAGAAGCCGCCCGCATCTCCGGCGAACTGGCAGCAGCACGACGCATCCAGCTCGGATCACTGCCCAATGCCCAGCAACTGTTTGCGCGCGAACACCGTTTCGAATTGGACACCATGCTCGAACCGGCACGGGAAGTCGGCGGCGATCTCTATGACTTTTTCATGATCGATGCACAGCGCCTTTGTTTCGTCGTCGGCGATGTCTCCGGCAAAGGTGTGCCGGCCAGCCTGTTCATGGCCGTTACACGTGCGCTGGCAAAAAGCCTGGCGCTACGACTAAATGTTGGCCCCGGCGCAGTCGTTGCTGCGGCCAATGACGATCTCTCGCAAGACAATCCGGAGCTGCTGTTTGTCACGCTGATCCTTGGAGTCCTCAATGTCGAGACAGGGCAGTTGGACCTAGTCAATGCCGGCCATGATGCACCGTGGTGTCTCCATCGTGATGGCCAGCGCGTGCGATTCACACCCGACGATGAGAGTGGTGGCCCACCCTTGTGCATGCTGCCGGGTCATGCCTACACCGCACAAAGCGCGCAGCTTCAGCCGGGAGACGTACTGTGCCTGGTCACGGATGGCATTACCGAGGCGATGAATGCTGCTGGAGAAATCTACGGTAGCCAGCGCCTCGCCGACCTATTGCAATCGCTCGACACTGATCAGCCGATCCACGACCAGACCGCCACACTGCGTGCGGATGTCGCACGCCATGTCGGGCCCGCCGAAGCTTCCGACGACATGACGCTATTGCTGCTGCGCTGGCGCGGCCCGACAGAAATCAGCGCACACTGATCTCAACACGCCGGTTGCGCGGCTCGGCCACCTCATCAGCGGTTGGCACTAGCGGCTCACGCTCACCGCGACCGACAACCTCCAGCGCTACGGCACGAATACCGGCAGCCGTCAGCATCTCCTTGACCGTCGCTGCACGCTGCATCGACAACGCATCGTTCGCCTCCAGCTTGCCAACGCGATCGGTATGCCCGATCACACTGATTTCCGGGGCAGGCCGTTGTGCCAGCGCCGACTTTAGCTGCTCCAGAACGGGCTGCGACTCGGGCGTCAAGCTCGTCGAGGAACCGGAAGCGAAGTAGACGGTAAACGAAGTCGGGTGTGGCGGCTGCGCCCCGAGCAGGCCACCGTAGCGCTGCTGCACGCTCGCGGCATCCTCGCTGACCGCCTGCATTTTGCCTTGTCCATCCACGGCCAGCGCCGCATAGGCGCGATCGAGTTTCTGCTCGCCGGTTGCGCCTGTCACCACCAACGCACCAATCGTGCCATCGGCATCCGGCAGCAGCACGATGCGATCAGGTGATGCCACCGGCTGGCTGAAAAGATAGGCGGCCAAAGCAATGGCAGGAACAATCAGGGCGTCCATTATTTCTCCTCCCCACCGGCTTCGATAATGAACGAGGTGCCACGCACCCCCAGCGTCACGGTGTTGGTGGCAAAACGTACGTTCTGCGGCGTTGCCTTGGCAATCTTGCCGGAAATCACGGCCAGACTGCCGCGCTTCACGGAGGCATCCACTGTCCCGGCATGCGTGGTCGTATCGAAGGCAAACTTGTTGAGATCAAGCGTTGAATTCGGGCCTGCCGTCAATCGCGTGTTGTCTTGCAGCGTAATCCCCACCGAACTGTCGGCGCCGGTCACGATACGGTCAGCAGCCTGCACGGGCGTGCCCACGCTTGCGTTCTGCCGTTGTCCGCCCCGCTCGATCATCACATTACCCTTGAGCGTTTTCACCATACCCGCGTCACCGGCCGCCCAGATGGGCGACGCCAGCAGACTGGCGGAAAGGATGAGGGGGTAAATCATACTTTTCAATCGCCACATTCTGAGTTCTCCCATGTTGTAATTCGATCATGTCCGACTCGGTACCCCTCAGCCAGCCCCGCCGTTTCAACGCCGACATGGCCGAACTGACCAATCTGCTGGCTGACTGTCGCGCTGCCTGCCTGATGGCCGGCCTTGGCACGCAGGCCATGCAACGCGCCGAACTGGTACTTGAAGAAGCATTCAGCAACAGTGTGCATCACGGCTACGGCGGAAACTCGCATCTACCGGTATGGCTGAGTCATCGCATCCTACCTGATGGTCTTGACCTCGTGTATCAGGATGCTGCCCCGCCCTTTGACCCACTGCACGAAGCGGCGCTGCCGACCGACCAGCGCCCGGGCGGCGTCGGTCGGGTGCTGATGAAAACCCTGCCGGGCGAAGCAAGTTACGCGCTGCTCGCCGGACGCAACACCCTCAGCTTCCGCTTTCATCAGACCTGCTAACCCATGGCCTCAAAAAGTCGGCGCTGGCCGGACGGCAAAGATGCGCCACGCCCCACCCGCCCCACCATTGTGAAAGTACATTCGCTGCGCCATGCCCTGCTAGCCCAAGTGGGCGGCTTGCTGGTCGTGTTGCTGATTGCCATGGCGCTGGCACGCATCATCCATGTTGAGATCGCGGGCATCCTGATCATCTTGGCGATGCTGCAAGGCGGCATTGCCGCCATGATTTCACTACGCCAGAATGCACCGGGCTGGTGGCTGCTGATTCACATGGGCTTTGCACCACTGGCAGTCATCGTCCAGGATCTGCAACTGGCACCGGGCTGGTATCTCGCCGGCTTCCTGTTGCTGCTGGCCATCTTCTGGCGCACCGATCAAAGCCGTGTGCCACTCTATCTGAGCAACCGTGCCACCAGCCGAGCGGTGATTGATCTGCTGCCCAAGGCGCCCGGTCGCATCATCGACCTTGGCTGTGGCACCGGCAGCCTCCTCAGTCGTCTAGCGCGAGCACGCCCCGACTGTCATTGCGTCGGCATCGAACACGCCCCCCTGCCCTGGCTGATCGCCCGCCTGCGCACGCTGGGCCTGCCCAACGTCACAATTCGTCGGGGTGATTTTTGGCCCGAATCACTGGCAGGCTACGACTTCGTTTATGCCTTTCTTTCCCCCGCGCCGATGCCACGCCTGTGGGAAAAAGCCTGCGCCGAAATGGCCCCCAGCGCGCTGTTGGTCAGCAACAGCTTCGACGTGCCGGGCATATCTGTCTTGCAGGAGGTACGTGTCGGTGATCGTCGCGGGACGCGTCTGCATTGTTACCGCCCCAATAAAACCAACGATTCCGCTGCATTTCCGGGCATTCCCCCTGGCCCGGATCAAGAATAATCCCCCCTGCGCACACTATCTGGGTGTGCCGGAGGCGAAATGGCAGACATCATCTGTGTAATCGGCAACAAGGGCGGTACGGGCAAGACCACGCTTTCCCACATGCTGTGTCAGGGCATGGGCCTGCTTGGCCAGCGCTCGGTCTGTGTGCTCACCGACACCCATCGCGAGCCCCTCGATCCGGCTGACCGGCGCTACCTGATTGCCGATGCCCGCTCACGCGAGGCGCTCACCAAAGTGGTCGACAAGATTCGTTCGCTCAAGGCCTGGCTGGGGGTGATTGATGGCGGCGGCAACCGCACCGAGATGGACCGCCGACTGTATGGCATCGCCGACCTCGTGCTGCTCCCCTTCCGCGATTCGCACGAAGACATTCGCACGGTGATCCGCGATCTCGAAATGTTCCCTCGCGCCTATGCCGTCCCGACCCAATGGCCCACCAATGCCTGGCAGCGCGAAGCAGCGGAAAAAGCGGTGGCGGAACTGCTGGGGCCTTACCGTGATCGCATTCTCGATCCGGTGTTCAGCCTCTCAGCCAGCAAGCTGCTGCTGCAGCGCTCTTTTCCCGGTAGCCTGCCGACGCCGTTGACCAATGCCAGCCGCGCTGTTGCCCATCAGGTCATCGACCTGCTGCAATTACCGATTGAGCGTGATGCACCACTACCGGCGCTAGGCGGGCGCGCTGCCAATGCCAGCATGGCACCAGCGGCGGCCATGGCCGCCTGAAAATAATCAGGTGGCTTTTTTGCCCTGTGCGATCAGCAGGGCCTGCGAACGGTTGGTGACACCGAGCGCCTTGAAAATCGCGGAGACGTGAATTTTCACCGTGCCCTCGGTGACATCGAGTAGCGCGCCAATTTCACGGTTGGTCTTGCCCTCGGCCAGCAGTTCCAGAACACGCGCCTGACTCTTGGTCAGGCCATAGCGTTCGGCAACGGTACGCGGCCGCTTGCGCTTGCCGGTCAGTTCGCGATATTCGGGCGGTACCCAGACGTCGCCCAACAGCACATCGCGCAAAGCGGTGAGTAGGGTCGCCGTCGGGCTGGCTTTCGACACAAAACCGGCCGCACCCGAGCGAATCGCCTTGGTCACGGTATCAATATCGTCCATGGCCGAGAGGATCACCACGGGAATGTGCGGATGGCGCTTGCGCACCACGCCGAGAAACGCCATGCCGCTGGTGCCCGGCAACATCAGGTCGAGCACCATCAAATCAAAGTTGTCGTCACGTTCAAGCTGTTGGCTGGCATCTTCGGCATCCTTGGCACCCAGCACTTCGGCCGGATCGTCGGCTGTTTCCAAAGACTGCAATGCCAGCATAAGGCCTTCGCGCACCAGCGCATGGTCTTCGATTACCAGAATTCGCACTTTCCATTTCCTCCCCTGAGAGTGGGGCTATCATAGCGGCTTCACCCTCAACCTGTCGAGCCATACCATGACAAATGCTCCCCCCCCCTTCAATCATGCCGATCCGATGGAATTCATGAAGAACATGTGGGGCAACATGGGCTTTGCCCTGCCCGGCATGGTCACGCCCACCGTCGATACCGACGAACTCGGCAAGCGCATCACCGACCTCAAGGCCGTCGAGGGCTGGCTCAAGTCCAACCTGAGCCTGCTGCAGATGACCATTCAGGGCCTGGAAATGCAGCGCACCACGCTGATGGCCCTGCAGCAGATGAGCCAGGCCACGCAGTCCGCCGGCGAAGGCGATGCGGCCAGCAACCCCTTCCTCAACCCAGCCAACTGGCAAATGCCTTGGAATATGATGGGGGGGGCCGTCCCGCCAGCGCCGACTTCTGACGAAGCCCCCGCCGCGGGCACCTCAAGCGGCAACGAGCCAAGCCAGCCAAAGGGGTAGGCTGACCATCCCGATCAGGGTGCTCGCCGAGATCAGCCAGGCAACGCGCACCCCATCGCCATTCATGCGCTGGGCAAGAATGTAGGCCGACGAGGCCGTCGGCAGGGCGGCGAACATCATCACCACATCAAAGTGAATGCCCACCAACCCGATCTCCCTTGCGACAGCGAGCGCGATCAACGGCATGGCAAGCAACTTGACGATCAGGAAGTAACCCGCTGCCGCCCGTCCACTAGGCCCAAGGGCGCCCCTTAACTTCAGCGCCGCCCCCACGGCCAGCAGCCCCAGCGCGATGGCTGCTTCGCCCAGTCGTCCGAGGAAAGCACCGACCGGCGGGGCAATCCCCAGCCCACCGAGGTTCCACAGCAGTGCCGCGAAGGTGGACAAAAACAGTGGGTTGCGCGCCAGTTCGCGCCATACCGACGTTGAGCCATGGCGCGCCAGCATCCACACCGCTGCAAGATTGGCGAACGGCACCATCCCGCCCGCCAGCAGTCCCATTGCCGCAATACCGGCCGCGCCATGCAGCTTGGCCGCCACAGCGAGACCGATGTAAGAGTTGAAACGGAAGGCACACTGGAACTGCGAAGCGAAAGAAATCGGCGTCAGTGGCAACAACGGCTTGGCCAGCAGGGCCAGCAACATCGCCCCGGCCATGGCGGCTGCGCCGGTACCGATCAGCGGCACCGCCTCGAACGAGAGTGGCGTGCGGGTAATCGCGTTGAACAGCAGCGCCGGAAACAGGACGAAATAGACCAGCTTCTCCAGCCCGCTCCAGAAATGGTCGCCCAGCGTCATCCAGCGGCGCAAGGCGTAGCCGAGCAGGATCAGGGCGAAATCAGGCAGCAGGGTCAGGGCGGTCTGCATCTGCGCGTTATATCATCGCCGCCATGAAACGCATCGAACTGCTCTCCCCCGCCAAGACCGCCGAGATCGGCCGACAGGCCATCCTGCATGGCGCCGATGCGGTCTATATCGGCGGCCCCGCCTTCGGCGCACGCGACAAGGCCAGCAACGACCTGCGCGACATCGCGGCGCTGGTTGAGTTTGCACAACGCTTTCACGCCCGCATCTACGTCACGCTCAACACCATCCTCGCCGATGCCGAACTCGAACCGGCACGGCGCGTGGCACAACAATGCTGGAATGCCGGCGTCGACGCGCTGATCGTGCAGGACATGGGTCTGCTCGAACTCGATCTGCCACCGATCGACCTGCACGCCTCAACGCAATGCGATATTCGCACGCCCGAGAAAGCACGCTTTCTCGCCGACTGCGGTTTCTCGCAACTGGTGCTGGCGCGCGAACTTTCGCTCTCGGAAATCGCTGCGGTACGCGCTGCGTTGCCCGCTGAGGTGATCGTCGAGCATTTCATTCACGGCGCGCTGTGCGTGGCGTTTTCCGGGCTGTGCTACATCAGCCACGCCCAGACCGGCCGCAGCGCCAATCGTGGTGACTGCTCGCAGGCTTGTCGCCTTCCCTATACGCTGCAGGACAATCAGGGCCGCGTGGTCGCTTTCGAGAAACATCTGCTCTCGGTGAAAGACAACAACCAGAGCGCCAACCTGCTGCCACTGATCAAGGCCGGCGTGCAGAGCTTCAAGATAGAAGGGCGCTACAAGGACGCGGGCTACGTCAAGAACATCACCGGCCACTACCGGCAATTGCTTGATGTGATTTTCGAGCAGCACCCTGAACTTGCACCGGCCTCAAGCGGCAAGGTCACGCTCAAATTCGCGCCAAATCCGGACAAGACTTTCCATCGCGGTGCGACCGACTATTTCACCCACGGGCGCAGCGCCGATCCCAAGCACATCGCCGCCTTTGATACGCCCGCCTTTGTCGGCCTGCCAGTGGGCAAGGTCACCGAAGTCGCGGCCGACAGCTTCACCATTGCGACACAGGAGAGTTTGGCGAATGGCGATGGCATCTCCTGGCTGCACAAGCGTCAGGCCATCGGCACGCAGGCCAACCGCGTCGAGCGCCTCAATGCGGGCCAGTGGCGCATCTGGCCGAACGATCCGGTCGGCCAACTCGCCGGCCTGCACCCCGGGCTTTACATCAATCGCAATCGCGATCAGGCCTGGGAGCAATCACTGACGAAAGATTCTGCCGAGCGGCGTATTCCCGTCGATGCCTTGCTCACGGAAACTGCGGAGGGTTTTGCGCTCACGCTCACCGACAGCGACGGCCTTGCCGCCTCGGCGACTGCGGCGATTGAAAAACAGCCGGCCAAACAACCGGAACAAGCCGCCACGCTGCTAGAGCAACAGCTTCGCCGTCTCGGCAGCACCGACTTTTTATTGCGCGATTGCCGCATCGACTGGACGCAGCCCTGGTTCATTCCCAACTCGGCCACCAACGCATTGCGGCGCGATGCGATTGCGGCGCTTGAAGCCGTCCGCCGCAGTGCCCATGTGCGGCTGCAACGACGCCCCGCCGTCGAACCACCCAGCGTCTATCCGGAAGCAGCACTCAGTTTTCTGGCCAACGTGTACAACAGCGCCGCGCGGCGCTTCTATGCGAAACATGGCGTACAACTGATTGCGGCCGCTTACGAAGCGCATCAGGAAAAAGGCGATGTGCCGCTGATGATCACCAAGCATTGCCTGCGCCACGCCTTCAACCTTTGCCCGCATCAGGCCAAGGGCATCACCGGCGTGCAAGGTCAGGTACGCGCGGAACCGATGACGCTGGTGAACGGCAACGAACGACTGACGCTGACGTTCGATTGTCGTGCCTGCGAAATGCACGTGGTGGGGCGAATCAAGCCGCACATCCTGGCCAGCCCGCCACCGGGATGAAAAGTCGGCGCTGGCGAGACGGCATTAAACTCGCGGCGCCGACTTTTCAGGCTTACTCTTCGTCTTCAGCCAGCTTGAACGAGGAGGCCAGCTTCTGCTGTACCGTTGGCGGCACTTGCGCATGACGCGCGAACTCGATGTTGTAACTGCCACGACCACCGGTCATCGACTTGAGCCTTGAAGCGTAGTCATTGATCTCGGCCAGCGGCACTTCGCCCGCGACGGCCACACGCCCGGGGCCACGCGGCGGCGTACCGGTGACATGACCACGGCGGCTGGACAGATCGCCCGCCACATCGCCCATGTTTTCCTCGTGCACATGCACTTCGATATTGACGATTGGCTCCAGCACCACGGCGCTGGCGGCCTGAATCGCCGCAATCGTGGCCTTCTTGCCGGCCATGACAAAGGCGATTTCCTTGCCATCCACCGGATGGGTCTTGCCGTCATAGACGATCACGCGCAGATCCTCAACGGGGAATCCCGCCACCACACCACCTTCCAGCGCCTGCAACACGCCCTTCTCGACCGCCGGCATGAACACGCCGGGAATCACGCCGCCCTTGACGTGATCGACGAACTCGAAGCCCGCGCCGCGTTCGAGCGGCTCGATCTTCAGATACACCTCGCCAAACTGACCGGCACCACCGGACTGCTTCTTGTGACGGCAGTGGCCTTCGGCCGGCTTGGTGATCGTCTCGCGATAGGGAATCTGTGGCGGCTTGGTGGTCAGCTCCAGCTTGTATTGCGTTGCCATCTTTTCCTGCTTGTAACGCAGGTGCATCTCGCCGAGGCCGAAGATCACGGTCTCGTGCGTGGTGGGATGGCGCTCCATGCGGAAGCAGGGATCTTCCGTTTCCAGCTTGCGCAGGATGTCGAAGAGGCGCTGTTCGTCGCCCTTCTTCTGCGTCT
Source organism: Rhodocyclaceae bacterium (assembly GCA_030681195.1). Lineage (GTDB taxonomy): Bacteria > Pseudomonadota > Gammaproteobacteria > Burkholderiales > Rhodocyclaceae > Sulfuricystis. The sequence continues at coordinate 112,906 of JAUXXJ010000056.1, read as the reverse complement.
CGACGGCGAGACCCTGCATCGGCTTCGGGAACTCGAGCGGCTTGAGATGAATGTGGTCTTCGTCGTGCGAATCGTGCAGCACGGCGTCGAACTCGATCTCCTCGACCTTGGCGATGGCGCCGAGATCGCCCGGCAGCAGTTCGTCGACTTCGATGTATTCCTTGCCCTGCAGTTGATACAGGTGGCCGACCTTGAAGGGCCTCTTGCCGTCGCCGACAAACAGTTGCGAGTCCTTTTTGATCGTGCCCTGATGCACGCGGAACACGGCGACCTTGCCCATGTAGGGATCGACAATCACCTTGAAGACGTGTGCAAGAACATGCTTCGTTGCATCGGCATCACGCTGGAATTCTGCGCCGTCCTTAATGAAGGGCGGCACATTGGCCTCGCCGGGATTCGGGGCGAGCGTCGCCAGCACATGCAGCAGTTCGTCGATACCCGCGCCGGTCTTGGCGGAGGTGAATAGGACGGGAATCAGGTGGCCTTCGCGCAGCGCCTTTTCGAAGGGGGCGTGCAGCTCGCCAGCGGTCGGGTCTTTGCCATCTTCCAGATAGCGCTCCATCAGGCTTTCGTCTTCTTCGACAAGCTGGTCGATCAGTTCGCGGTGAGCATGAGCGACGGTGTCAATGTCCGCATCGCCGCTGTCGTGCTCCAGCACCTCCACGACCTGCTTGTGGTCGGGCGATGGCAGATCGAGAAACTTGCAGGCCGGGCCAAAACGCTCGCGGATATCGGCCATCAGGCCGGCGAGATCCACGTTATCCGCGTCGATCTTGTTCACGACAATCATGCGCGCGAGGCCACGTGCCGCGGCGGCGCGCATCATGCGCTCGGTCATCAATTCAATGCCGGTCTGCGCGTTGATCACGGCCACCGCCGTATCCACGCCCGCTAGCGCGGCCATCGCCTGCCCTGCGAAATCGGGATAGCCCGGGGTGTCGATCAGGTGTACATGGATATCTTCCCAGGCGAAATTGACCAGGGCGGATTGCAGCGAGTGACCCGCCGACTTTTCCTGTACGTCGAAGTCGCAAACGGTATTGCCCTTTTCGACACTGCCCGCCGCCGTAATGGCGCCGGCGCGTAGCAGCAGCGTCTCGGCCAGGGTGGTCTTGCCAGCCCCGCCATGCCCGACCAGAGCAACAGCGCGGATGGAGGCGGTATGGAATTTCGGCATTCTTGTTCTCCCTTGTTTTTTCTATTCAACAGTGACTGATTTGGCGAGGTTGCGCGGCTTATCGACATCGGTGCCCTTGACCAAGGCGGCATGATAAGCCAGCAGTTGCAGCGGCACGACGTGCAGCACCGGCGACAGCGCCCCATAGTGCTCGGGCAGTCGCAGGATGTGCAAACCCGGCTCTTCTTCCACCTGTGAGTCGGCATCGGCAAAGACATACAGTTCGCCGCCACGCGCCGCCACTTCCTTGAGATTGGATTTGAGCTTTTCCAGCAGCGTGTCATTCGGTGCCACGCTGATCACCGGCATGTCCTTATCCACCAGTGCCAGCGGCCCGTGCTTGAGTTCGCCGGCCGGATAGGCTTCGGCGTGGATGTAGGAAATTTCCTTGAGCTTGAGCGCGCCCTCAAGCGCGATCGGGTAATGGTGGCCGCGGCCGAGGAACAGCGCATGCTGCTTGTCGGCGAAGCGCTTGGCCCACGAGACAATACCCGGCTCCAGCGCCAGCACTTTTTGCAAGGCCACCGGCAAATGGCGCAGCGAGGCCAAATAGGCCGACTCCTGATCGGCCGACAGCTTGCCGTTCTGCTTGGCCAACGTCGCCGCGAGCAGGAACAGGGCGGCTAGCTGGGTGGTAAAAGCCTTGGTCGACGCCACACCGATTTCCGGGCCGGCACGGGTCAGGAAGCGCAGTGCGCACTCACGCACAATAGCCGATTCGGGAACATTGCAGAGTGCCAGCGTCTTGACCATCCCGAGCGACTTGGCATGTTTGATTGAGGCCAGCGTATCGGCCGTCTCGCCCGATTGCGAAATCGCCACCACCAGTTGATCCGGATTGGGCACCGACACGCGGTAACGATATTCGCTGGCCACTTCGACGCTACACGGCAGGCCGGCCAACTGTTCGATCCAGTAACGCGCCACCAGCCCAGCGTGATAGCTGGTGCCACAGGCGATGATCAGCACCGACTTCACACCCGCCAGCACTTCCGGCGCCGTGGCGCCGAAGAGATTGGCCGAGAAAGTCTGCGCGCCGCCGATCATCTCCAGCGTGGCCGCCAGCGCCTGCGGCTGCTCGAAGATTTCTTTCTGCATGTAGTGGGCGTAATCACCCAGCTCGACGGCATCGGCCGAGAGCGTACTTTCGTGAACTTCTCGGGTAACTGCCGTCCCGCCAGCGCCGACAATTCGATAAGTCTCACGACCAAGCTCGGCCACATCCCCCTCTTCGAGGTAGATCATGCGACGCGTGACTTGCAGCAGCGCCGACGCATCCGAGGCCGCATAGTGGCCATCTTCACCGATGCCCAGCAACAGCGGTGCGCCATGGCGGGCAACAACGACACGCTCCTCACCTTCGCGCAACACGGCAATCGCGTAGGCCCCAATCAAACGGCGCGTGGCACGCTGAACGGCCTCGAACAAATCAGCGGACGACTTCAGCGTTTCCTGCACCAGGTGAGCGATAACCTCCGTGTCGGTATCGGAGGTAAAAGCATAGCCGGCCGCCAGCAGTTCCTGCTTGAGTTCGGCGTAGTTCTCGATGATGCCGTTATGCACCACGGCGAGACCACCAGAAATGTGCGGGTGGGCATTGCGCTCCGAAGGCACGCCGTGGGTTGCCCAGCGCGTGTGGGCAACGCCCAGTTGCGCCGTCTGGCCCTCAGCCTGCGCCGCCAGTTCGGCGACACGGCCGACGCTGCGCAGCCGTGTGAGTGCCGGGTTGAGCACGGCCAAGCCGGCCGAATCGTAGCCACGGTATTCAAGCTTGCGCAAACCTTCGACGAGTACCGGGACGATGTTGCGCTCAGTTTTGCTTAAGGCTGCCGCTGCGACGATGCCACACATACTACTATTCCTTTTTTGCTTTGACGGGACGCTTCCAGCCGGCCAGCGATATCTGTTTGGCACGCGACACGGTGAGGGTATCGGGCGGCGCATCCTTGGTTAGCGTCGTCCCTGCACCCAGCGTGGCGCCCTTGCCGACCGTCACCGGGGCGACGAGTTGCGTATCGGAGCCGATGAAGACATCGTCCTCGATGATGGTGCGATGCTTGTTGGCACCATCGTAGTTGCAGGTAATCGTGCCGGCGCCGACGTTGACGCGGCTGCCCACCGTCGCATCGCCGATGTAGGCCAGATGATTGGCTTTCGAATGCGCGGCAATAGCAGCGTTCTTCACTTCGACAAAGTTACCAATGTGCACATCCTCGGCCAGCACCGTGCCTGGCCGCAGGCGCGCGAACGGGCCGATGATGCTCTTGGGGCCGACGACGGCATCCTGAATCACACAGTTTGCGTTGATGCGCACACCGTCCTGCAACTCGACGCGGCCCTCGAACACGCAATTGACGTCGATGAATACATCGCGTCCGCAAATTAATTGGCCGCGCACATCGATGCGCGCCGGGTCGGCCAGCGTCACGCCCTGCTCCATCAGCGCCTCGGCAACATTGCGCTGGTGGATGCGTTCGAGTCGCGCCAGTTGCGCCTTGCTGTTGACGCCATCGGTTTCCCAGTTGGCATCGGGATGCGCGGTCACAACCTCCATGCCTTCGGCCACCGCCATGGCGACGATATCGGTGAGGTAGTACTCGCCCTGTGCGTTGCGGTTGCCGAGTTGCGGCAGCCAGCGTGCAAGCGCCTCTGTCGGTGCCACGAGAATGCCGGTGTTGATTTCCTTGATCGCACGCTCGGCATCGTCGGCATCCTTCTCTTCGACAATGCAAGTGACCTTGCCATCGTGGCGCACGATGCGGCCGTAGCCGTGAGGGTCGTCGAGGTGGGCGGTGAGCAGTGCCAGCTTGTCCTCGCCCGCCGCATCGATGAGGCGCTGCAGCGTACTGGCCCGAATCAGCGGCACATCGCCATACAGCACCAAAGTCGGCGCTGGCGGGACGGCGAGAGGGATCGCCTGAAGGACCGCATGGCCCGTACCGAGCTGCGGCGCCTGCTTGGCCCAGCGCAGATCGGCAGCACTCAGTGCTTCCCGCACCTGCTCGCCACCATGGCCATAGACCACGCAAATATTGACCGTACCAAGCTGTTGCGCGGTGTCGATAACATGCCCCAGCATCGGCTTGCCGGCAATCGGGTGCAGCACTTTGGGCAGGTCAGAGCGCATGCGCTTGCCCTGCCCGGCGGCGAGAATGATGACGTTGAGCGTCATGGCTCAGCGCGGTAGGACAGAGGCTCCCATCAGGAACTCATCGACGGCACGCGCACACTGACGGCCTTCGCGGATCGCCCAGACCACCAGCGACTGACCGCGACGTACGTCACCGGCAGCGAATACCTTGCCGACACTGGTGGCGTAACAGCCTGTGCCTTCTGTCGTGGCTGCGGCATTGCCGCGACTGTCCTTGGCCACGCCAAAGGCATCGAGCATCGAGGCAACGGGATTGGTGAAGCCCATGGCGAGGAAGACGAGATCGGCCTTGACCTCGAACTCGGAGCCCGGCACTTCGCTCATCTTGCCGTCCTTCCAGTCGAGGCGAACGCACTTCAGTGCTTTAAGCTTGCCATTTTCGCCAATGAATTCCTTGGTAGCCACCGACCAGTCGCGCGAACAACCCTCGTCATGCGACGAAGAGGTGCGCATGCGCGTCGGCCAATAAGGCCAGACCAGTGGCTTGTTTTCCTGCTCGGGCGGACGCGGCAACAATTCGAACTGGGTAATGCTTGCCGCACCATGGCGGTTCGACGTGCCCACGCAGTCGGAACCGGTATCGCCGCCGCCGATCACGACAACATGTTGGTCCTTGGCATTGATCGAATTCTTTTTTCCGCCCTTCTGGCCGGCATTGACTTCCTTGTTCTGCGGAATGAGGAACTCCAGCGCAAAATGCACACCACTCAACGCGCGGCCAGGAATCGGCAGATCACGCGGGGTTTCCGAACCGCCCGACAGAATCACGGCATCGAAATCCTTCATCAGCTTGGCCGGCGCAATCACCTTGGTCGCGTCATTGACGACGCCCATGGGCATGTCCGTGCCGACCATGGTCTTGGTGACAAACTTCACGCCCTCGGCCTGCATCTGGGCGGCACGCCAGTCGATCAGGCGCTTGTCCAGCTTGAAGTCGGGAATGCCGTAACGCAGCAGGCCACCAACGCGGTCATTCTTCTCGAACACGGTGACATCATGGCCAGCGCGCGCCAGTTGCTGGGCAGCGGCCAGGCCTGCCGGACCAGCGCCGACAATGGCCACCTTCTTGCCCGTCTTGGTCTTGGCCGGTTGCGGCAGCACCCAGCCGTTCTCGCCGGCCTTGTCAATGATGGCACGCTCCAGTGACTTGATGCCGACTGGATCGGCATTGATGCCGAGCGTGCAGGCGGCCTCGCAAGGGGCGGGGCAGATGCGCCCGGTCATCTCCGGAAAGTTGTTGGTTGAGTGCAGAATTTCGATCGCCTCGCGCCAGTTGCCGCGATACACCGCATCGTTGAAATCCGGGATGTTGTTATTGACCGGGCAGCCATTGTTGCAGAAGGGAATGCCGCAATCCATGCAGCGTGCGCCCTGTGCCTTGGCCTTGTCATCCGCCAGATGGGGGACGAACTCACGGTAATGCTTAAGCCGCGATTCAACGACCTCGTAGCCTTCCGACTGGCGTTCGAATTCCAAAAAACCGGTTGGCTTGCCCATTATGCAGCCTCCTTCAATTGCTTCGCGGCCCGCTCCTTGAGTGCGCGGCGATATTCACTCGGGAATACCTTGACGAACTTGGTGCGGAAATTCGCCCAGTCGGCAAGGATGCGCTTCGCCGTCTCGCTGCCAGTCTCGGCGAGGTGCTTTTCGATCAGCGACTTGAGCAGGCCCTCGTCGGTGCTGCTGCAATGACGCGTGCCGTCGTCCGGCTGTTCGGTGGCAGGAAGCACTTTCTCGAGCGTCACCATGGCCATGTTGCAGTGTTTTACAAAGCTGGCATCGTCATCCAGTACGTAGGCGATTCCGCCCGACATGCCGGCGGCGAAGTTGCGCCCGGTCTGGCCGAGCACGACGACCGTCCCCCCCGTCATGTATTCGCAGCAGTGATCACCCGTGCCTTCGACGACGGCGGTGGCACCGGAGTTGCGCACGCAGAAGCGCTCGCCGGCAACGCCACGGAAGAATACCTCGCCCTCTATCGCGCCATACAGCACGGTATTGCCAACGATGATGTTCTCACAGGGCTTGCCACGGAAAGCGTGCTGCGGCTTGACGACGATCTTGCCGCCGCACAGCCCCTTGCCAACATAGTCGTTGGCTTCGCCAGACAGTTCGAGCGTGATGCCGCGCGCCAGAAATGCACCAAAGCTCTGACCGGCAGTGCCGCTCATGCGGACGTGAATGCAACCGTCAGGCAAGCCGGCATGACCATAGCGCTTGGCGACTTCATGCGACAGCATGGTGCCGACCGTGCGGTTGCGGTTCTTGACCGGCAACTCGAAGGCCACCTTCTCGCCGCGTTCAAGCGCCGGCTTGGCCTTGGCGATCAACTGGTGATCAAGCGCCTTGTCAATGCCGTGATTCTGGGTTTCGCAATGAGCGCGCGCCACCTCGGCCGGTGCTGATGTCATGTGGAAGATGCGCGAAAAGTCGAGGCCACGCGCCTTCCAATGGGCAATGCCTTTCTTCATGTCGAGCAGGTCGGATCGTCCAATCAGGTCATCGATCTTGCGAATACCCATCTCGGCCATGATCAGACGCGCTTCCTCGGCAACGAAGAAGAAGTAATTGACGACATGCTCGGGTTGGCCGGAGAAGCGCTTGCGCAGCACCGGGTCTTGCGTCGCGACACCCACCGGACAAGTGTTCAGATGGCACTTGCGCATCATGATGCAGCCTTCGACGACCAGTGGCGCCGTGGCAAAGCCGAACTCGTCGGCGCCCAGCAGCGCCCCCACCACCACATCGCGACCGGTCTTCATTTGACCATCGACCTGCACGCGAATACGGCCACGCAGGCGGTTCAACACCAGCGTCTGCTGTGTCTCGGCAAGGCCCAGTTCCCAGGGCGTGCCGGCATGCTTGATCGAAGACAGCGGTGATGCGCCAGTGCCGCCGTCGTAACCGGCGATCACCACGTGGTCGGCCTTGGCCTTGGAAACGCCGGCGGCCACGGTGCCGACACCAACCTCCGAAACCAGCTTGACGGAAATCGAGGCGCTCGGGTTGGCGTTCTTGAGATCGTGGATCAGCTGCGCGAGATCCTCGATGGAGTAAATGTCGTGATGCGGCGGCGGCGAGATCAGGCCGACGCCTGGCACCGAGTGGCGCAGGAAACCGATGTACTCGGAAACCTTGTGGCCGGGCAGCTGGCCGCCTTCGCCGGGCTTGGCACCCTGCGCCATCTTGATCTGGATCTGGTCGGCGTTGGTCAGGTACTCAGTGGTTACGCCGAAGCGGCCGGAGGCCACCTGCTTAATGGAAGAGCGCAGCGAGTCGCCTTCCTTGAGGGGAATGTCGCGTTCGATCTGGGCGGCCCCGATGACACTCGCCACCGTCGCGCCAGCGCCGACTTTTGCGAAGCGGCGCGGATCCTCGCCGCCTTCGCCGGTATTCGACTTGCCGCCGATGCGGTTCATGGCGATGGCCAACGTGGTGTGCGACTCGGTCGAGATGGCACCCAGCGAGATGGCGCCGGTGGCAAAGCGTTTGACGATCTCGCTGGCCGGTTCGACCTGATCCAGTGGTATGGATTTGCCGGCCGGCTTGATCTCGAACAGGCCACGCAAGGTCATGTGGCGCTTGGTCTGGTCGTTGATGATCGCCGCGTATTCCTTGTAGGTGTCGAACTTGCCCGAGCGCGTCGAATGCTGCAGCTTGGCGATGGCATCGGGCGTCCAGACGTGCTCCTCGCCCCGCACACGGAAGGCATACTCGCCACCGATGTCGAGCGTATTGGCCAACACCGGGTCATCGCCAAAGGCGGCAGCGTGGGTGTTGAGCGCCTCTAGCGCCACCTCCTTGAGACCAATGCCCTCGATCTTCGTCGGCGTGCCGGTGAAGTAGCGGGCGACGAAATCGGACGACAGGCCGATTGCCTCGAAGATTTGCGCGCCGCAGTAAGACTGGTAGGTCGAGATGCCCATCTTCGACATGATCTTCATCAACCCCTTGCCGACCGCCTTGATGAAGCGCTTGTGGCAATCATGGGCGGCAGGCTTGCCCGGCAGCGTCGGCGCGAGCGCGTCGAGGCTCTCGAAGACCATCCAGGGGTGAATGGATTCGGCACCATAGCCAGCGAGCACGGCAAAATGGTGCGTCTCGCGCGCTTCGCCGGTTTCTACGATGAGGCTGCACGAGGTGCGCAAACCGGTCTTGACCAGATGCTGATGCACAGCCGAGCATGCCAGCAGCGACGGAATGGGGGCCCGCTCGGCATTGACGGTTCGGTCGGAAAGGATGATGACGCTGTAGCCTTGGCCTACCGCACGCTCGGCGCGGACACACACCTGGTAGAGGGCATCGGCAAGGCCGGCCGGACCGGCCGCCGCCGGCGTGGTGATGTCAACCACGAAGGAGCGGAAGGTGCCATTGGTCAGTTTGTCGATCTGCTTGAGCTTGGCCATGTCGGCCGGCGACAGGATAGGCTGACGTACTTCAAGGCGCGGGGTTGGCTCGGTCTCATCGACGCCAAGCAGGTTGGGGTTGGGGCTGACCAGCGAAATCAGCGACATGACGATTTCCTCGCGGATCGGGTCGATCGGCGGGTTGGTCACCTGGGCGAAGAGTTGCTTGAAGTAGTTGAACAGCGGCTTGTTCTTACTCGACAGCACGGGCAGCGGGCTGTCGTTGCCCATCGAGCCCGTGGCTTCCTCGCCATTCAATGCCATCGGTTCGAGGATGAACTTGAAATCTTCCTGCGTGTAGCCAAAGGCCTGTTGCAGGTCGAGCAGCGGTGCCGCAAGCTTTTCCTTGGACTTGACCTCCGGCATTTCATCGACGAAATGGCGGGATTTCTCGATCCACTTGCGGTAAGGCTTGGCGGTCGCCAGCTGATGCTTGATCTCGTCATCACCGATGATGCGCCCCTGCTCAAGGTCGATCAGCAGCATCTTGCCGGGTTGTAGCCGCCATTTCTTGACAATGCGCTCATCCGGGATCGGCAGCACGCCGATTTCCGAGGAGAGCACCACGAGGTCGTCATCGGTAACGAGGTAGCGGGCGGGACGCAGGCCGTTGCGGTCAAGCGTCGCGCCGATCTGGCGGCCGTCGGTGAAGGCCACTGCCGCCGGGCCGTCCCATGGCTCCATGAGGGCCATGTGGTACTCGTAAAAAGCACGCCGATCCTCGTCCATCAGCGGGTTGCCGGCCCACGCTTCCGGAATCAGCATCATCATGGCATGGGCCAGGCTATAGCCGCCCATTACCAGCAACTCCAGCGCATTGTCGAAAGAGGCCGAGTCAGACTGGCCATCGTAGATCAGCGGCCAGATCTTCGGCAGATCATCGCCGAGCAGTTTGGATGAGATGCCGTGTTCGCGGGCACGGATCCAGTTGACGTTGCCGCGCAAGGTGTTGATCTCACCATTGTGGGCAATCATGCGGAAGGGGTGCGCCAAATCCCAGGTCGGGAAGGTGTTGGTCGAGAAGCGCTGGTGCACCATTGCCAGGGCGGAATCGAGGCGCTCGTCGCGCAGATCGAGAAAATACTCCCCCACCTGATCCGCCAGCAGCATGCCCTTGTAAACGATGGTGCGCACCGACAGAGAGGGGACATAAAACATCTTGCCGTCCGGCAGCTTGAGGGACTGCACGCGGTGGCCCGCCTCCTTGCGGATGACGTAAAGCTTGCGTTCCAGAGCGTCGGCATCGACACCCCCTTCGCCGCCGCCAATGAAGACCTGGCGGATGACCGGTTCGATATCCCGGGCCGCCTGAGCCAACCCACGGTTGTCGACCGGCACGTCGCGCCAGCCCAGCAGCACTTGGCCTTCGTAGCGAATCGTGCGCTCGATCGCAGCCTCGCAGGCGCGCCGGCTTTCCGGGTTTCTTGGCAGGAACACCATGCCGACCCCGTAACTGCCCGGTGGTGGCAGTTCGACGCCCTGACCGGTCATTTCCGCACGCAGGAACGCATCGGGAATCTGGATCAGAATACCGGCACCATCGCCCAGCAGCGGGTCATAGCCGGTAGCACCCCGGTGTTCGAGGTTCTTGAGAATCTGCAAGCCCTGCGCAACGATGGCGTGGCTTTTTTTATTCTTGATGTGAGCGACAAAGCCGACACCGCAGGCATCGTGCTCGTAGGCGGGATCGTACAAACCCTCGCGGCAAGGCTGTTCCATTATCCGGTTCCTGAAGAAATATGCGAAAAACCGGAGCCTGCTGGCTCCGGCCTATCTGTTTCGACATCGAACCGTCAAATATACCGTGATTCACGCCCCCTCTCAATCCCTCCGGCGGGTAACAATGGAGGGGGCAGCGGGTTAATAAACCCCTTGTGCGGTCATTGCATCGGCAACCTTGACGAATCCGGCAATGTTGGCACCATCGACATAGTTGATGAAGCCGTCCTTGCTTTCGCCGTAACGCACGCAGTTGGTGTGAATGTCTTTCATGATGCGATGAAGTTGCGCATCCACCTCTTCGCGCGACCAGAAAAGACGCTGTGCGCTCTGAGTCATCTCAAGGCCAGAGGTGGCGACACCGCCGGCGTTGGCAGCCTTGCCCGGACCGTAGAGAATCTTTGCATCGAGGAAGACATGCACCGCATCGAGATTCGAAGGCATGTTGGCCCCCTCGGCAACACACTTGGCGCCGTTCTTGACCAGCTCACGCGCATCGTCGCCATCGACTTCGTTCTGTGTCGCACACGGCAAGGCGATATCGACCGGCACGCCCCAAGGCCTCTTGCCGGCTTCATACTTGAGGCCAAACTTCTGGGCGTAATCGGAAACGCGACCGTACTGGTTGTTCTTGATGTCCATCAGCGCATCGAGCTTCTCGCGGGTGAAGCCGTCCTCATCGATGACGGTACCGTTGGAATCGGAACAGGTCACCACCTTACCACCGAGTTCCAGCACTTTTTCGATTGCGTATTGCGATACGTTGCCGGACCCGGACACCGATACGCGCAGGCCATCGAAACTCATGTTCTTGCGTGCCAGCTGTTCCTGCACGAAATACACCAGCCCGTAACCCGTCGCCTCGGGACGAATCAGGCTGCCGCCGAAGGATAGGCCGCGTCCGGTAAAGACGCAGGCGGCGTTGTTGGAGAGTTTCTTCATCATGCCGGCCATGAAGCCGACTTCGCGACCGCCCACGCCGATATCGCCAGCCGGCACGTCGGTATCCGGTCCGAGATGGCGATACAGTTCAACCATCAGGGCCTGGCAGAAACGCATAATTTCTCCGCGACTCTTGCCCTTCGGATCGAAATCGGAGCCGCCCTTGCCGCCCCCCATGGGCAGCGTGGTCAGTGCATTCTTGAACGTTTGTTCAAAAGCGAGGAACTTGAGGATCGACAGATTGACGGAAGGATGGAAACGCATGCCGCCCTTGAACGGGCCGATCGCGGAGTTGTGCTGGATGCGGAAAGCACGATTGACATGGGCCTCGCCCTTGTCATCCAACCACGAGACGCGGAACTGGATGGCGCGTTCCGGTTCAACCAGACGCTCAAGCAGCGCAGCATCTGCATACTGTGGATTGGCAGCAATGAAGTTCCACAGGCTGCCCATGACCTCTTGTACTGCCTGTTGAAACTCAGGCTGGTTCGGATCACGCGCCCGCACATAACCCATGAAGTCTGCAAGATTCTTGTATTTCACTTCCGTTGCTCCCTTCGCAATATTGTTTATAGGTTTCCGAGACTCACTGGCCCGCCCCCAGCCGCACCCGATCAAATGGCGCACAACTTTGGGGCGCCAACTATAGCGCCCCGCACCACATCAGTGCAATGCGCGAGCTCAAGTTATCTTCTGTCGACCTGGATCGCGACACGCTGGCTTTCCGCATCTGCAAACAGTTGCGCTACGCAGGCGGGGAAGTCGATCACCCGTACAACTTCGGCATGCGTTTCCTGTCCAGGCAGGATTTCGGTCAAGCGATTCGGCTGTCCCAGCAGGAAGGACTCGTCGATAGCATTGCCCGGCCGTCCCGGAAACAGGGCGAAATACAGCATGTCGGCTTCGATCAACTCGTTGAGGAAGTGGGTGCCGAGCGAAACGTCAGGGACAAGATTTTCGTTCATGGCAACAATCTCGCAGAGCGCCGCCACCCGATTGATTTCGTTGAAGCTGACCGGCAGACCAAGCCAGGGATCGCGTGTTCCCCAGCGCCCCGGCCCCAATACGACGAGTGTGCGATCACTGCTGGCCTGATTGATGCGGCCAATCAGGCGTGCCACATCAACCCGCGCACTCTGGTTCATTGCGCCGTAATGTGCGGGTACAACATAGACCAAGCGATCGGGACGGATATGACGACTTGGCCCGATTACCGCTCCCTGTGCTTCGATCAGTGCCGGCCGCTCGAAGCACGGTGCAATGTCTTTCCCGCTATCGACGCTGCGCATTTGCACCGGGCGGCATTGCAAGAGATTGATACGGTAGCCGCCTTCAGGCAAGACGTTTAACGCGAACTCAATTTCGACCGGATGACGATAGGCGGCGTGCAAAGTCGCCAGCATGTCGCGCAGGTCAGCGACAAAGAGGGTCTCGCTCAGCAAACGATCGAAGGTCAGGAAAGCCGGTTTGCCGGATTCTTCGCGCGTGGTAAAAAGTTCGAGCGGGAAATCAGCCTGATCACGCACCATGTCGGCGAACGACCCGCTGACAATGCGATCGGCATCCAGGTCGATGGCGTCCATACGCCGCTGGGCATGGCGAGCGATATCACCAAAACTCGTTTCGGGCCTCAGTTCGGGAGCGTTGAGCGCCACCAACCGGGTGTAATCATCGTCGGTTCGATCTACCGCGCGGGTGCCCAGGCCTGCCACCAGTCGGATCACCCCCGCCTTCATGTCGATGCGCGGATTCCAGCGATAAGGATTCACCGACAGGCCGACGCCGGCCGCGTGCGGATGGAAATAAGGGCCGCCTGCCGTGCCAGACACACGCATGATCAGCGCTGCCATCTGCTCATTTTCACCAAGCAGGCCACGCCGTTCGCGATAGCGCAGCGCCTGCTCGCTCATCGTGCTCGCATAGACCTGGCGCACGGCATCGAGCAGGCTCTCCAGACGATCCTCCCAAGGGCCACGGTTGGCGCAAAACACGCTGACGTATTGGCCGGCGAAAGCGTTGCCGTAGCGGTCCTCCAGTCGCGAACTGGAGCGCACGATAAACGGCCATTCGCCGAAATATTCCAGCATCCCTTCGAACTGGTGCCTGACTGTCGGTGAGAAGTGGCCGGCCAGCACACGTGTGTGCGCCTCTTCAACCTCCTCCAGATATCGTGCCGGATCGCGCTGGCGGCGGCGAATCCACCACAGGCCGTTATGGACAAGAAAGGTATCGAAAACCTCGGCGCCGATGTAGAAAGAGTCATGGGCCTCAAGTCGAGTGTCAAGCTGCGGCGCATCACGACGCAATACCGCGCGCGCCAACAACATGCCGAGTGCCTTGCCGCCGATGGTGCCGCTACCGATCATGCGCGTGCGCACCGTGACCAAGTCGTCGAGTCGCAGGTATTCGTCGATCAGGCACGCCATCGACGGATCGACCGGAAACAGCATGCGGCTCAGACGAACGAACCATGCCGTTTCAGCCGGATCGATGCAACCGGCTTGGCGTGTCGCCGCCACCAACTTCGCGGCGGCAAAGCGTTGCTGCCAATGGCCGGCAAGCGGACTGTCCTCCAGCCCGGGCCATTGCGAATCGGCAAGAATTTCCGACACGGTACCGCTGTCGCGCACCGGACGGAAGTGGTCTCCGGGCTCCCAGGCATGGATCAGGTTCATCGCCGCCGCAGAACGGTGCTGCACCTTCACCGGTCGCAGATAGAGCTTTTCCCGACAGGCAAACACATCGATGAGAAACTGCGTCGTCGCCGTAATCACCCCGATGGCCGGCGGCGCGTGCCGATTGCGGAACACACCGAAATAGGTCACGGTATCAAGATCGAGCAGGCGCGGACAGGTCAGGCGGAAGAAGTTGCCCAGCATGCGGTCCGACTGCCAGGCATCGGCCAACGGCGAGAGGCAATCGAACACGTACAGGGTTTCCCGTCCCGCCGCCTCGATGACGGTATGCACCTGATCGACAAAGGTATCGAAGCCTTCCTCCGGGTCCGGATGGTATGTTTCCGCATCATCAAGCAAGGGTGGATGATCGGCAAAGCGGAAATAGATCAAGCGCAGGCCTTCCCGACGCGCCGCAGCGGCATAGGGCTCAACCAGCGCCCGGTACATTGCAAACGACTCAATCTGCCAAACGATGTTGTCGCCCGGTTGCACTCCATGCAGTACCCCGTCGAGTTCCGGCAGACCGGTCGTGGGATGGAATGCATTCGCCATGGGTTGTCGGGGCTACTCCATGCCGACGGCGAACAAGCGACGGTGCTCCTTTACCGCATAGCGATCTGTCATGCCGGCGATGTAATCGGCAATGGCACGGGGGTTTCCCTCCTGATCGCCGCGCAGCCGATCCTGAGTTGGCAAGAGGCGCATATCGGCCATGAAGGCCTCATACAAGTCCTTCACAATCCGTCGCGCCTTGCTGGTCATGCGCACCACTTGGTAGTGACGGTACAGCGAGTCATGCAGGAAGTGCTTCAACTCCCGGTTCATCCCGCGCATTTCTTCCGAGAACCCAACCAGTTGCGGTGCTTGAACCACGTCACCAAGGGTCTCGATCTGCTGCTGTTCCAGCCTCGTGCCGGTTTCCGCCAGAACATCAGTGACTTGCGCGTCGATCATGCGGCGCACCGTTTCATGAATCAGACGGCGCCCGGAAATATCCGGGAATGCAGCCCTCGCCGCTTTCTCATGCCAGGCAAACAGGTCGATTTCTTGCAATTGCTCTACGGTGATCAAGCCGGAACGCAAACCGTCATCCACATCATGGTTGTTGTAGGCGATTTCGTCGGCGAGATTGCATATCTGCGCCTCCAGCGAAGGGCGCTGATCTTTAAGAAACCGCGTACCGAGTTCGCCTAGTTCGTGTGCCTTCGCCGGCGAGCAATGCTTGAGGATGCCGGCGCGGGTTTCAAACATCAGATTCAGGCCATCGAACGCGCCATAGCGCTCTTCGAGTTTGTCGACAATCCGCAAGGACTGCAGATTGTGTTCGAAGCCCCCATGCTCGGCCATACATTCGTTCAAGGCATCCTGTCCGGCATGTCCGAAGGGCGTGTGGCCAAGGTCATGGGCCAGCGCAATGGCTTCGGTCAGGTCATCATTCAGGTTAAGCGCGCGCGCAATCGACCGTGCAATCTGTGCTACCTCAATGGAATGCGTCAGACGAGTGCGAAACAGGTCGCCTTCGTGGTTGACGAAAACCTGGGTCTTGTATTCAAGGCGGCGAAATGCGGTGGAGTGGATGATGCGATCGCGGTCACGCTGAAACTCCCCGCGCGTCTTGGGACGTGGCTCGACAATGCGTCGTCCCTGCGAATTGCTTTCGCAGACGGCGTAGGAAGCCAGTTCAGCCACAGCAGGCTTCGATGGCAGCACGAATCTCGGTTTGTGGTGCCTCGGCCCAGGTCGCCGCTTCGCCCAGCTTCCGCAACAACACGAGACGCATCTGGCCCGCAATGACCTTCTTGTCATGCCCCATCAAATCCAGATAACGATCCGTGCCGAGTGCAGGGCCGCGGATGGGCAGCTTGGCGCGCTCGAACAATCGTTGTGCCCGTTCAACATCCACATCACCCAACCATCCCAGACGACGGGATAGATCAACTGCCATCATGGTGCCCGCCGCCACGGCTTCGCCATGCAACCATTCGCCATAGCCCATCCCGGTTTCTATGGCATGACCGAAGGTATGACCGAGGTTCAACAGCGCCCGCCCACCCTCTTTCGCCGTCTCCAACTCGTCGTCGGCAACCACCTCTGCCTTGTTCGCGCAGGAGCGTTCGATGGCATAAGCAAGGGCATCGCCCTCGCGCGCCATCAGCCGACCCATGTTCGCTTCCAGCCACTCAAGGAAGGGCAAGTCGCGAATCAGCCCATACTTGATCACCTCGGCCAGACCGGCCGAAAGTTCGCGATCCGGCAATGTGTTCAAGGTATCGGTATCTGCGACCACCAGGCGGGGCTGCCAGAAGGCGCCGATCATGTTCTTGCCGCGTGGATGATTGATCCCGGTCTTGCCACCGACCGAGGAATCCACCTGAGAGAGCAGCGTCGTCGGCACCTGGATGAAGGGCACCCCGCGCTGATAGGATGCAGCGGCAAATCCCGCCAGATCGCCAATCACACCGCCCCCCAAAGCCACGATGGGGGTCGTCCGGTCGCAGCGCGACGCCAGCAGGTGATCGTAAATCCGGTTGAGCGATTCCCAGTTCTTGTGTGCTTCACCATCCGGCAATACAACCGCCGTCGTACCAGCGCCGACTTTTTCCAGTGAGTTAACCAACCGATCCAGATAAAGCGGCGCGACAACCTCATTCGTGACGATAGTGACACGCCGTGCCGATGCCTGCTCGGGCAGCTTGTCCAGCAATCCGCTGGCAATGTGGATCTGGTAAGACCGCTGGCCGAGGCCAACCGTGAGTGACGTCATCGGGATGAATGCAATCTCAGCGCTGTTTCAATAGCCTCAATTGTATTGCCAAGCGGTCTGCCTGACTCAATCACGATATCAGCCACTTCACGGTAGAGTGGATCACGCTGACTGACGAGGCTGCGTATCCGGCCAAGCGGGTCCGCCACTTGCAGCAAGGGGCGGCTCGTATCATGCCGGGTTCTAGAGTAAATGAGCTCTGGCGTCGCCTGCAAATACACTACGCAGCCAGCTCCACACAAAATCGCTCTATTGATGGGACTCAGCACGACCCCACCGCCAGTGGCAACGATTTGATTGCATCTGCCAATCACTTGTCTAAGTGCATGTGTTTCACGTTGCCGAAAACCCAGCTCCCCCTCAATCTCGAACACGGTCGCTACCGAGACACCGGTATGTCTTTCGACTTCCTGATCAAGGTCGGTAAATTGTAGATCAAGTTTTTTGGCGAGTTTTTTTCCGACGGTCGTTTTTCCAGCGCCCATCATGCCAATAAGACAAATAGCCCCCACCCAGCATTTCCTTACAGGGCACGTATTACCCTTGTTATCAGTTCAAATTAACGTCAGGAATGATTTTCGGGGTGATGAAAACCAACAGCTCGCTGTTCAGGTTCTGTCTTTCCCTGTTTCTGAACATGAAACCAACATAGGGAAGGTCGCCAAGCAAGGGGATCCTTGTATTGGTATCACGCTCCTCCTGCGTATATATTCCCCCGATCACGACAGTGCCGCCATTCTCAACCAACACGTCCGTCTTGATATGTTTTGTATCCAAAGCAATACCGTAGGTCGTGGAGTATTGAGGATTCGGGGAATCCTTGCTCACCTCGATAGCCATGATCACCTTGCCTTCCGGAGTGATCTGTGGTTTGACTTTGAGAGCCAATACCGCCTTCTTGTAGCCAACCGTTGTGGCACCTGACGCAGAAGCTGTCAGGAAGGGTACCTCGGTACCCTGCTCGATCAATGCCTCTACCTGATCAGCCGTCACAATACGCGGACTGGAAATGATCTTCCCTTTGCCATCGACCTCAAGAGCAGATAGCTCAAGGTTGAGGAACTGAGTCAGGCTACTATTGAAAAGCGTCAGGGAAAACTGACCAACTTGCCGTGTGTCGATATTGCTAGCTGGCATATCAACGCTGAATGTGTCATCTGTACCCGTACTAATATAGTTGGGGGTGGTGGCCTGTTGCCCTGTCTGGAATCCCGTAATCTGTGTGCTTCCTCCCAACATTACACGAGGGTTCCCCGAAGATGCGCCCGTTCTGTATCCAACTCGATCAACAATACCCAACCGAACCCCTAGGTTCTTGGTAAACCTATCCGAAGCTTCAACGATTCGTGCCTCAATCAGAACTTGTCGGGCCGGACGGTCGACTTTGACCAGCAAATCCCTGACCAATGCAAGTTTGGTAGGCACGTCATGGATAAAAATCTGGTTCGTCCGCTTATCCACAGACACGCTACCCAGTGAGGACAAAAAACCACCCGAACCACCAGATGCGCCTGAAGCTTTTGATGCAGACAACATAGCCCCAAAATCTTCTGCCTTCTGATAATTGAGCTGAAACACCTCCATACGCGGCACTTCGGCAATCAAGGCTGCATCGCGCGCCTCAGCTTGTAATTTGTCCTTCGCCGCCAACTCATCTCGGGGCGCAATCCACATCACATTGCCATTTTTGCGCATCGCCAGGTTGCGCTGCTCAAGCACAATATCCAGCGCCTGATCCCACGGAATATCATTCAAGCGTAGCGACACATTCCCAGAAACCGAATCGCTCACGACAATATTGAAATTCGTGATATCAGCAAAAACGTGGAGTAACTCTCGTACTGGAATATTTTGGAAGTTAAGAGAGATAGCTTCGCCCTGGAAACCACTTCTGGTTCCCTGGAATATTTTGCCGCCATCTTCTTTTATTGGCTTCACTTCGATAATGAACTGATTGTCGCTCTGGAAGGCTATATGTTCCCAGAGCCCCTTGGGAATGATCTCCATGCTGACATCATCGCCAATCGACCGCGTCTTAACCGACACCACCGGCGTGGCAAAGTCAACGACATCCATCTGTCGTCTCAGGTTGTCCGGCAAGCGCGTTTTCTTGAAGGAGGCAAATAAACTCCCCCCTTTTTGCTGGAGGTCAATACCACCATCACTGGAGGTCATTTCAATCACAACAACCCCTGCGCCATCCTTGCTGCGACGAAACTGGATATCACGAATTCCTACCGAACTCTGTGTAGTGCCTGCAGAAAAATGCTGGCTACCCACCGCACCGGACCCAGCTTGAGCCTGCTCATCAACCAAAGTAATCAGTAAAAACTTTTCTTCTAGGCGACTTTCAAACCGTGCGCTTTTGTCCAGATTCAGTATTAGGCGAGACCTGTCGCCGGCCTGCACAACATTCAGGCTGCGCAGCCCCCCTTCATTGATGCTTTTGGAACTAAAACCCAAGCTATTCGCTGTATCAGGAAAATCAAACACCAGTCGCGCCGGATTGGTAATGCTAAAACTCGATGGCTGAGCTGGCAGGGAATTGCGCATGCCGATCTTTAGGATGGTGTTACCCCCCGCCTTGCTAATCAAAAGAGTTTCGATACTGTTCTGAGGCGCATTCGATGCGTCTGCCGCTTGTGCAAACAAAGACACCATTGCCAGCGCAACAGAAACGATCCAACTTAACCAATGTGAGCTTCTCATTTTCGTGCCTCCTTACCCTGACCACCCTCGGGGAGTTTGAGGGATGACTCCCTCTCCACCCAATCCCGTGTTTGTCCGGTCGGGTCTTGAACCGTTTCAATCAACTTGACCTCCGCATCGCTAATCTCGACGATGCGACCAAAATTCTCGCCCATATAGTTGCCAACCGTGACGTGATGCATTACCTGATCAACCCTGATCAGGGCGCGTCGCTTACCGTCCTTGGTGTTGGCAACCACACCCACAAAGCTCAACGATTCCAGCGGGTATGCCTCCAACTGCTCCTTGGGACGATTGAAGTCCGGTTTCGTACCCCCGCTTTCCGCTTTCTCTGGCTCGATTCGTGCCGAACTGAACGGATCATCATTTCCTTTTGGATCATAGGAAACAATCGGAGGAATTTTCAGGTCGGGAAGCGGTGCAACATTCCCTCGCAGATCTTTTGAAGACTCGGCCATCCAGCTCTTGACGTCTTCATGCTCGGCACCTCCACAACCGGCAAGCATCACGGTCACTGGCAAAGAAACGATCATGGCAAGCCATCTCATTTTTTGGCCCCCTTGGCTTGCGGCTTGCTCGCTTTCTTTTGCGCCGCCACCTCCGTCTCACTAAGGTAGCGGAACGTCTTGGCCTGTGCAGTCAAACTCAGCTTACCCGCCGCTTTGTCTGCTGGCTTGTCTGCCAATTTGACATTGATATTGTTTAGCGTAACGATTCTTGGCAGCTTGGCAATATCACCGGTAAATGCGCCCAAGTCGTGATAATTACCGGTAATGTTCACCGTAATAGGCAGTTCGGCATAAAAATCCTTTACTGCCCAAGCCCCTGGCTTGAAAAGCTCAAACTGTAGCCCGCGCCCCAAACCGGCCTGATTAACATCCACCAACAGGGACTCCATTTCCGACGCATTAGGCAGTTGTCTCAACAGCGCACCAAACGAACGCTCAATTTCAGCCAGCTGATTGCGGTGCTCATCCAGGTTGATCGCCTGTTTCTTCTTGTTGAGCCAGTCATCTTTCAGCTTCGTCTCTTCTTGCTGCTTGGCATCCAACTCCTCGATTTGTCCCTGCCAACCAAACCACCCTCCGAGTAGTACCAGCACCAGAAAAATCCCGACCAAGATAATGATTTTCGGCACCAAGGGCCAAGCCCCGGGATCCTTCGGGTCTAGCGTCTTGAAGTCCTCCGCTAACCGCTTGAAGTCAATTTGCGGCATCGCCAGTTTCGGTACTTTGGGTGCGGCCAGTTTCTTCATGGCTTAGCTCCCGGCTTGCCTGCACCCACAGCAGGTTTCTTGGGTGGCGCATCATTGGTCTGGCGGGTAATGTGTATCGCCAGCGTAAATTCATTCATTCGCTGCTTGCCTACTTGGGCTGCCTTGATTTCAACCAGTAGCGGACGCTCCAGCACAGGAGACGCATCCAGGTTTTGCATCAGGGTTGACACTCGTGCGCTGGATTGCGCGTAGCCAACCAAGGTAATTTTCTGGTTTTCCTGCTTGATCGAGCGAAGAAACACGCCAGGGGGGATCTGTGTTGCCAGTTCATTGAACAAGTGGACGGTCTCAGACCGATTGGCTTGCAGGGACTCGATCACGCGCTTCCTGGCAAGCATGATGTCTGTTTGTTCTTTGAGTGCCTTGATCTCCTCGATTTGCTTGTCGAGTACGCTGATTTCAGACTTCAGAAAAGCATTTTTCTCTGCCTGGGTCTCGATCTGATTCTCGATGTAGGTAAAACCCACAAACCACACTACCCCTGCAAGCACGGCCACCAAACCTGCGAGAACGAAAAACTGCTGCCGTAGCGTCTTGCGTCTCTCTTCCCGGTGCGGCAGGAGATTGATGCGAATCATTGATCGAATCTCCGTAATGCCAACCCGCACGCAACCATCAACGACGGCGCATCGCCCAAAAGCGATTTAGGGCGAACCCGCTGGGACAGCGCCATCTTCTCAAAGGGATTTGCCATGATGGCATCTACTTGGGTACGCTCGGCAACAACATCCCCTAACCCGGGAATCAAGGCCCCACCGCCCATTAGAACAATGTGATGGACTTCACTGTACTGCGTCGAGGTAAAGAAGAATTGCAGCGCCCGCGAGACCTCCAAGGCAAGGTTGTCCAAAAACGGTCGCAGGATCTCGCTCTCGTAGTTGTCCGGCATCGGGCCGGTACGCTTCAGGCTCTCCGCCTCGGTATGACTCATGCCATAAGCCCTGACCATATCCTGCGTCAATTGATTGCCGCCAAACGCCTGCTCACGGTTATAGAGTTGCTGGTCGCCCTTGACGACCGTAATCTTCATTGCATTCGCCCCAATATCGACGAGCGCAAATGTCTCATTTTTGCCATCCACGAACTGTGCCTGAATCAGTTCAAGTGCCGACAGCGCTGCATAGGACTCCATATCCATGACCACTGCGTTCAGGCTTGCCGACTCGGCACAGGCAACACGATCCTCTACCCCCTCCTTACGCGAGGCGGCAATCAAAACCTCGACCTCCTCAGGACTAGAGGGTGACGGGCCAATCACCTGAAAATCAAGATTGACCTCTTCAAGTGCAAACGGAATGTACTGATTGGCCTCAGACTCAACCTGAATCTCCATTTCCGACTCACGTAGTCCCGCAGGCAGAATGATCTTCTTGGTAATGACCGCTGCAGTTGGCATCGCCATGGCCACATACTTCGTCGAGGTATTCAAGCGTTTCCAGCAACGGGAAATCACGTCGCTGATCGCCTCCATGCTGGCGATGTTGCCATCGACCACAGCACCTTCAGGCAAAAATTCAATCGCATAACTCTCGAGTTGAATCCCCCCCGCAGGACTACCAGACAGTTCAACCATCTTGACGGCAGATGAACTGATGTCGACGCCCACCAATGAGCGCGCCTTCGGATTGAGGATGGAGAGATCGATCTCCAAGAATAATTCCTTCTCTATCAGGTAGTTGCAAAAGATACCAATAATTTACTTCAGATGCTAACAACAACTATATCGGCTGTAAAGAAAATTCTTTAGTCAATGGAAGGCGCACAAACATTTACACAACAAGCCGGGCATGCAAGGACGGCAGTCTTCGGGTATCCACCCTCTCACCTATAATCCGTCCGCCTCCTCATCCACCCTCCCCACCCCTGCAAGATGTCGCGTTGGTTACTTCTGTTACCCGGCTTGATCCTGGGCACCCTGTTCGCTGGCCTAGCGCTGGTGGGGATCGTCGTCATTCTTGCCTACCCAAGGTTGCCTTCCGTCGATGTCCTGACTGATTATCAACCCAAAATTCCCTTGCGCGTCTACACCGCCGACGGCTACCTGATCGGTGAATTTGGCGAGGAGCGTCGTCACTTCGTGCGCATCCAGGAAGTGCCGGAGGCCATGAAGCAGGCCATTCTGGCCGCCGAGGACGAACGTTTTTATCAACATCCCGGTATCGACACGATGGGCGTACTGCGCGCTGCCTACGCCAACTTTCTGGGCGGCGGAAGACGTCAGGGCGCATCCACCATCACGATGCAGGTTGCCCGCAATTTCTTTCTGTCTTCCGAGAAGACACTGACCCGCAAGCTCTACGAGGCCTTGTTGGCCTTCAAGATCGAGGGCAGTTTGTCGAAGGATGAAATCCTGCAGATCTACGTCAACCAGATTTACCTTGGGCAGCGCGCTTATGGTTTCGCGGCGGCCGCACGCATCTACTTTGGCAAGGACATGAAGGAACTGAATGTCGCCGAGATGGCGATGCTGGCCGGCTTGCCGAAAGCGCCATCCGCCTTTAACCCGGTGGCCAATCCGAAGCGCGCCACACTCCGCCAACAGTATGTCCTGCGCCGCATGCTGCAACTCGACTTCATCGACGAACCCAGCTACAAGAAAGCCATCGACACCCCGCTCCACGTTCGCCGCCAAATCGACCATTTCGCGATCAAGGCCGACTACGTTGCCGAGATGGCACGTCAGATTGCCGTTGAGGCCTACTCGGAAAGCGCTTATGTGGATGGCATCAAGGTCATCACCACACTGACACGCCCCGAGCAGGAAGCCGCCTACCGCAGCCTGCGCAAGGCCGTGCTCGATTACGACCGGCGTCATGGCTATCGGGGGGCCGAGGCCTACCTCGATATAAAGGCAATCACCCGCGATGATGATGAACAAATCGAAGAGCTCCTCAATGATCATGAAGATGTAGCGGATTTGCGGCTGGCACTAGTGCTCGAAGCCAGCCCGACCAAAATCCGCGCCTATCTTCCCGGCGGAGAAATCGTCATTGTCGAAGGCGCCGGACTCAAATTCGCGCAACGCATGCTCGACGAGAAAGCACCACCGAACAAGCGTGTTCGACGCGGCGCCCTCATCCGCCTGAATCAGGACCCCAAGGGTGCCTGGCAGGTTACCCAATGGCCGCAAGTCGAGGCCGCTTTCGTGGCTGCCAACCCGAATGACGGCGCAATCCGCGCACTGGTCGGCGGTTTCGATTTCAATCGAAGCAAATTCAATCATGTGACCCAGGCGTGGCGCCAACCCGGTTCCAGCATGAAGCCCTTCGTCTACTCCGCCGCGTTGGAAAAGGGTTTCACGCCCCTGTCGGTCGTCCCGGACGAACCCCTCTCGATCACGGCCGAGGAAACCGGCAGCCAGGCCTGGGAGCCGAAGAATTATGACGGCAAGTACGATGGTCCGATGACGCTGCGAACGGCGCTGGCCAAATCCAAGAACATGGTGTCGATCCGCCTGGTCCGTTCGATCGACCCGCATTATGCCCAGGACTATGTCAGTCGTTTCGGCTTCGACAAGGACAAGAATCCGCCTTACCTGACGCTCGCACTGGGCGCTGGCAATGTCACCCCGTGGCAACACCTTGCTGCTTACAGCGTCTTTGCCAACGGGGGATACAAGGTCGAGCCCTTCATCGTCAAGCAGATTCTCGATGCCAACAACAAGGTGCTCGCGGAAACCACGCCCGTCGTGGCGGGTGACGAATCCTTGCGCATCATCGACGCCCGCAATGCCTGGCTGATGGACAGCATGATGAAAGATGTCGTGCGGCGCGGCACGGCGACGCGGGCCGCTCAAGTTCTCAAGCGGAGCGACTTGGCCGGCAAAACTGGGACCACCAACGACTACGTCGACGCCTGGTTCTGTGGCTACCAGCCCTCGATGGTCGGTGTTGCCTGGATCGGCTTCGACCAGCCGAAGAAACTGGGCAGTGGCGAGACAGGCGGTTCGGCTGCGTTACCGATCTGGATCGGCTATATGGAAACTGCGCTCAAGGATGTTCCCGAAATGCACGGTCAGGCGCCCAGTGGACTCATTGTCGCGCACAGCAGTGATCCAGCAACTGGTGCCCCCATCCGCGACCATGTTTATCGGGAATACGCGACGCCACCAGAAGAAACTACTGAGCCGGAAGCCGAAAGAAAATCGACCCAAGCACCGGCACCGGTCGAGCAAGGGCATATTCGCCCCGTTGCACCGGATCGTCGCGTCCCGATGCCTGGCGCCGCGCCTACCACGCCAAACTGACCGGCATCCCCGCCTGCTCGCTCATGCAGCGCGACAGGACTTCAGCCAAACCAAAGCCATCGCGGGTGCCCGTCCATGCGGCAGTGCTACCCGGCGGCGGTTTGAAATGAAAGCCGCCGGCGCGCGCCGCCACCCATATCTCCTGCGCCGCCGCATGCCGATTGACAATGATCTTGCTGCCGTCCTCCAACTCAATCTCGATGATGCCGCCTGATTTCAATTCAAAATCAAAGTCCACCTCGCCAGCGTTTGAGAGCTGATCCAGCGCAGCTTCCATGCGCGCCAATTCGGCATCCGCCAATGCCAGGAAATCTCGTTCTTCCAAGTTTGCCTCCGTGTTAACATCGCCGCCATGAAACCACGACCATTTTTCCCCATCCTGCTGATCGCCGCCACCCTGCTGCTCTCTGCCTGTGGCAACAAGGGCCCACTCACCTTGCCACCCAAAGATGGGGCACCCCAGCAAGTTAAATCCTCATGATCGAAATTGCAAACGATGCCACCTGCGTCGAAGGCGTTAACTTGGCCGACATCGCCGCACGCTACGGCACCCCTTGTTATGTCTATTCCCGCGCAGCACTGACGGCCGCTTTCGGCGCGTATCGAGCCGCACTCGCCGGTCGCCCCGCGCGCATTTGCTATGCCGTCAAGGCCAACTCGAATCTGGCCATCCTCAATATCTTCGCCAAACTCGGTGCTGGCTTCGACATCGTTTCAGGTGGCGAACTGGCGCGCG
This sequence comes from Rhodocyclaceae bacterium, assembly GCA_030681195.1. Classification (GTDB taxonomy): domain Bacteria; phylum Pseudomonadota; class Gammaproteobacteria; order Burkholderiales; family Rhodocyclaceae; genus Sulfuricystis. The sequence goes on along the minus strand of JAUXXJ010000056.1, from coordinate 87,102 downwards.
TCATTGCCGCCGGTGGCGATCCGGGCAAAGTGGTCTTCTCTGGTGTCGGCAAGTCGCGTGAGGAAATGCGTCAGGCACTCGCTGCCGGCATCTACTGCTTCAATGTCGAATCCGCCAACGAACTCGAACATTTGAACGCTACGGCCGGTGAGATAGGTAAGCGTGCGCCCATCGCCCTGCGCGTCAATCCCGATGTCGACCCCAAGACCCACCCCTACATTTCCACCGGTCTAAAGAGCGCCAAGTTCGGCGTGCCTTTCGAAACCGCCGTCGAACTGTATCGCCGCGCCCGTGATCTGCCTTACCTCGAAATTCGCGGCATCGCCTGCCATATCGGCTCGCAACTGCTCGACCCGCAGCCGGCGGCCGATGCGGCCGCGAAAGTGATCGAACTGGTTGATCGACTGGGCGCGGAGGGCATCCAATTCGCGCACATTGATCTGGGCGGCGGCATGGGCATTCGCTACCGCGACGAAGCGGCGCTGCCCACCGCCGACTATCTGGCGCCAATGCTGAAATGTATTGAAGACCGCACCGAAATGCTGTTGGTCGAACCCGGCCGCTCACTGGTCGGCAATGCGGGCCTTTTACTCACGCGCGTCGAAATCCTCAAGCATGGCGAGGAGAAGAACTTTGCCGTTGTCGATGCGGCGATGAACGATCTGGCAAGGCCCGCGCTCTACGATGCTTACCATGACATTCAAAAAGTCGGCGCTGGCAAGACGGCATTAGGTTCAAAAACCTACGAAATCGTCGGCCCCATCTGCGAATCCGGCGACTTCCTCGGCCACGATCGCGAGCTCGCCCTGGCGGAAGGCGATCTGCTGGCGATCCTTTCCGCCGGCGCCTATGGCATGGCGATGAGCTCGAACTACAACACGCGGCCACGCGTGGCCGAAGTGATGGTGGATGGCACGACAACGCATCTGATTCGCCGTCGCGAAACCGTCGCCGAACTGTTCGCCGGCGAAGCGGTATTGCCCTGATTCAGAGCACGTAGCGCGAAAGATCCTCGCGGCGCGCCAATTCGGCCAGCCGCTCATCGACATAGGCGGCATCGATGCACACCGTGCCCGTCGTGCCCCCGAAGGAAACCCCCTCAAGGAGTTTTTCCATCACGGTATAAAGGCGCCGTGCGCCGATGTTCTCGGTCTTCTCGTTGACATCGAAGGCAATCTGCGCCAAGCGGCGAATGCCTTCCGCCGCAAACTCCAGCTGCACGTCCTCCGTGCCCAACAGGGCTTCATACTGGCGCGTCAGGCAGGCATCGGTCTGCGTCAGTATGCACTCGAAATCGTCAACCGAGAGTGAGTCGAGCTCAACACGAATCGGGAAGCGGCCCTGCAACTCGGGGATCAGATCCGACGGCTTGGCGAAGTGAAAAGCGCCGCTGGCGATGAACAGAATGTGATCGGTCTTGATCATGCCGAATTTGGTCGTGACCGTCGTCCCCTCCACCAACGGCAGCAGGTCGCGCTGCACGCCCTGACGCGACACATCAGCACCCTGCGTCTCGCTGCGTGAGGCGATCTTGTCCATCTCATCGAGAAACACGATACCGTTCTGTTCAACGTTACTGACGGCGCGCAACTTCACTTCCTCGTCATTGACCAGGCGCGCGGCCTCCTCGTCGGTCATCGCCTTCAAAGCATCGGCAATCTTCATGCGCCGCGTCTTCTTCTTGCCGCTGCCGAGATTCTGGAACATGCCCTGAATCTGCTGGGTCAATTCCTCCATGCCGGGCGGCGCAAAGATTTCCATGCTGGCGGCGGGCGCCGCGACGTCGATGTCAATCTCCTTGTCGTCGAGTTCGCCCTCGCGCAGCTTCTTGCGAAACTTCTGGCGCGTGGTGTTCTCCTCGGCCGGTGCCGCTTCGCCAAGTCCGCTGCGTGCCGGTGGCAACAGCACGTCCAGCACGCGGTCCTCGGCAGCATCGAGCGCACGATCACGCACCTGCTTCATCGCGCGTTCGCGCTCATCCTTGACGGCCGTCTCGGCCAGATCGCGAATGATCGTATCGACATCGCGCCCGACATAGCCCACCTCGGTGAATTTCGTTGCCTCGACCTTGATGAAGGGGGCGTTAGCCAACCGTGCCAGGCGGCGTGCGATCTCGGTCTTGCCCACGCCGGTCGGGCCAATCATCAGGATGTTCTTGGGCGTAATTTCCGAACGCAGCGGCTCCGCCACCTGCGCACGCCGCCAGCGGTTGCGCAAGGCGATAGCTACGGCGCGCTTGGCGCGGCCCTGGCCGACGATGTGTTTGTCGAGTTCCGAGACAATCTCGGCCGGCGTCATGTGACTGGTCATCAAAGGCATAGTAAATGAAGGGTCAAAGCATCGAGAATGGCATTATTCCACAGCGACCGGGGCGGCCCTGCCAAGGTGATATGATTTCATGACTTTAGTCAGAGACACCATGCCGCCTTCATCCTTGGAAAACACCGCGCAAGAAACCGATGTTGCCAGACTGCAGCAGCAACTCGCGCTGTTCATCCGCTGGAGCGACTGCCTGCACCACTCAAAGGACGCGGCAGACCTGGCGCGCTGTCTCGGCGAAACACTGACGGCAACCGGGGAATACAGCCACGTTGAGATCAACCTCTGCGCCGATTGCGACGGTAACTGTGCAACGCCGCGCCAGGGCTGGAGCTTTGTCTCGGGCGAGTGCGCCATCCCGGTGAGTCATCACGGCCAGCGCCTCGGTTGCCTTACCCTCGCCACGGTCAACCAGGATTTTTGCGACGATCAACTCGACCTCCTGACCCGACTGGCGGATGACTTCGCCATCGCCCTTGAGGCACGCATTGCCGTGGCCGAACACGAATCGCTGGCGGCACGCAATTCGATGCTCTCCCAGGCGGTCGAGCAAAATCCACACGCGGTCATCATCACCGACCCGCAAGGGCGCGTCATCTACTGCAATGCAGCTTTCACCGCATTGACCGGCTATACGCTGGATGCGATCAAGGGGGAAACCCCAGCCCTGTGGAAATCCGGCGACACACCGGACGAGACCTACCGCGACATGTGGGCCAGCGTCAAACGCGGCGCCTCCTGGCAGGGCGTGATTCGCAATCGCCGCAAGGATGGCACGCTTTATTGGGAACGCCAGCACATCACGCCCTTGCGTGACAACACCGGTGCCGTCACCCAACTGATCGCCATCAAGGAAGACATTACCCACCTGCGTGAAATCGAGGCCGCCCTGCTGCTGCGCGAACAGGCGCTCGCCTCGACCAACAACGGCGTCATGATCAGTTGCGCCGCCGCCGACGATCACTCAATTCTCTACGTCAATCCGGCCTTTGAACAAATCACCGGCTACAGCGCCGCCGAGGCCGTCGGCCGCGTCGGCCGCTTTCTGGTGCGCGACGATCTCGCCCAAGCGGGCCTCAACGAAATCCGCACCGCCCTGCGTGAGAAGCGCCCCGGCCACGCCATCCTGCGCAACTATCGCCATGACGGCACAATGTTCTGGAACGAGTTGTTCATCGCCCCGATCAGCGATGCCAGCGTCTGCGAGACCACCCACTTCGTCAGCATCATCAACGATGTCAGTGATCGCATCCGCTACCAGGAAGCGATGGAACATCAGGCCACGCACGACAGCCTCACCGGCCTGGCCAACCGCAGCCTGCTCAACGACCGCATCAGCCAGGCCATCAACCTTGCCCGCCGCTCCGGCCGCCAGGTTGCTGTTGCGCTGCTCGACCTCGATCACTTCAAGCACATCAACGATGCCTACGGTCACACCGCCGGCGACATGCTGCTGCGCGAAATCGCCTCACGGCTGCACCAGTGCGTGCGCGAAACCGACACGGTTGCCCGCTTGGGCGGCGACGAATTCGTCGTTGTACTGACCGACCTCGCACACTCAGACGACGCCGACCGCGTGGCGCGCAAAATCATTGATGCCATGGCCCTGCCAATCCTCCTCGACGATCATGAGGTTTATGTCGGTGCCAGCATCGGCATGGCGCTCTATCCGCGCGACGGCGAGCATGGTGAAATCCTGCTGCGCAATGCCGACATCGCCATGTATCGCGTCAAAGAGCATGGCCGCAACAGCGTGCGCAGTTACACGCCCGATCTAGCCAACATGGCAATCAACCGCGTCGACAAGGAAGGCGCCCTGCGCCGCGCCCTTGAACGTGGCGAATTCCTGCTCCACTATCAGCCCAAGGTCGACGTCGTCAGCCGCCGCATCATCGGCGCAGAAGCCCTGATCCGCTGGGAACAGCCGCAGGTCGGTTTGACCCATCCGGGAGAATTCATCCCGCTTGCCGAGGATACCGGTCTGATCCTGCCGATCGGTGCCTGGGTCATTCGCGCTGCCTTTGAACAACAGGCGACCTGGCGCGCTGCCGGCCTGCCACCGCTCAAGATTGCCATCAACATTTCAGCCCGCCAGTTTCGTCAGGAAGATCTGCCTGAGCTGGTCACCGCCCTGCTGGAGGAAACCGGTGCCGACCCCGCAGCCTTCATCTTCGAGATGACCGAGAGCATGGTGATGCACGATGTCGACAGCGCCCTGATGATCCTGCGCGCCCTCAAGCAAAAGGGCATCACCCTCTCGCTCGACGACTTCGGCACCGGCTATTCCAGCCTCTCCTACCTGCGCCGCTTCCCCATCGACGAAGTCAAAATCGACCGCTCCTTCATCAACGAACTGCACCACAACGAGGACGATGCCGCGATTGCCGCCGCCGTCGTCGCCATGGCGCGCAGTCTCGGTCTGTCAGTCGTTGCCGAAGGCGTGGAAATCGCCGAGCAACTCGCTGCGCTCGAACGCCTGGGCTGCAACGAAGTGCAGGGCTACCTGCTGGGCCGGCCCCTGTCTGCCGAGGCGTTCGCCGCGCTGGTGCGCAGCAAGGCTGCCGACGGCACACAAATAACCTGAAACTAGTCCAGGGTTTCGATCAGGTGATTCTGGTTGGTGTAAATACACAGGTCACCGGCAATCTCCAGCGACTTCTTGACGATCTCGGTCGGTGACAATGCGGTGTTTTCCAGCAGTGCCCGCGCGGCAGACTGTGCATACGCGCCACCACTGCCAATCGCGACAATCCCCAACTCCGGCTCCAGCACATCGCCGTTGCCGGTAATCACCAGCGAGTAGTCGCGGTCGGCCACTGCCAGCATGGCTTCGAGCCGACGCAGCATGCGATCGGTGCGCCAGTCCTTGGCCAGTTCCACGGCCGAGCGCAACAGATTGCCCTGATGCTTTTCCAGCTTCGCCTCAAAGCGTTCAAACAGCGTAAACGCGTCGGCCGTGCCGCCGGCGAAACCGGCCAGAATTTTCTCGTTGTACAGACGGCGAATTTTGCGCGCACTGGCCTTGATGACAATATTGCCCAGTGTGACCTGGCCATCGCCACCGAGCGCAATGGACTTGCCGCGCCGTACGGAAAGAATGGTGGTGCCGTGGTACTGCTCCATGACGTGCTTTCGGAATTGGGATGGCCGAATTCTACCGCTGCAAAAAGTCGGCGCTGGCGGGACGGCGCCCCATCACACCGCATGCCTCGCGCATTGGGCACAGGTGCCGCGCACATCGTACTCGACATGCGCCAGGCGAAAACCACGCGGCAGCTTCGGCGGCGCAGGCGGTGCGGCCTTGAGGCAAAACACGCCACCGCAATCCGTACAACGAAAATGCACGTGACCATCATGCTGACGATGCACACCAGTTGCTGAAAAGCGGAATACGCCACGCGTATCCACGGCCTTGAGGGCCAGGCCGCAAGCCACCAGTGAATCGAGAATGCGATAGAGCGTCACGCGATCAAACGGTGTGCTGTCGGCCATGTCCAATTGCGCTTCGAGATCGGCATGGCTCAAGGGCTGATGCGCCGCTTGCAGGGCATCGAACACGCGCACACGCCCGCGCGTCACCTTGACGCCCGCAGTGCGGATAAGGTCGGCCGAGGCCGTCGATGCAATAGCAGTACCCATGCACGTATGAAAACACAGGCACCCCGCAAATGCAACCATGTTGCATTTGACAGCCGCCTGTGTTTCAATGCCCGCCATGACAGAACTTCCCCTGCTCCTGCAAATCATTCTCGCCTGCCTGGCTGGCGGCGTGCTCTCTGTTGCGGCTGCGGCACTGATCATGTTCGGCCTGCCCAAGCGCTGGCTAGGACTGACAGTGAGCTTTTCCACCGGTCTGCTGTTGGCGACGGCCACCTTGCACCTGCTGCCCGAGGCACTGGAATCCGGCCTCACGCCCCATGAAGTCTTCCCCCTGCTGCTGGCCGGCATTCTCGGTTTCTTCGCGCTCGAAAAGTTTGCCCTCTGGCGTCACTCACACGGCACCGGGGATGCGCATCCCGACGACCATGCCTGCGAAAACCATACGCACAACCATCATCACGGCCACAGTGGCGAAACCCTCTCCATCCTGGTCGGCGACGGCTTCCACAATTTCACCGACGGCCTGCTGATCGCTGCCGCCTTCCTTGCCGACCCGGCCCTCGGCTGGGCGGCCACGCTGGCCATCATCGCCCACGAAGTGCCGCAAGAAGCTGGCGACTTCGCCATCCTGCTCGCTGCCGGCTGGCAACGTGGGCGCGCACTCTTCTGGAATGGGGTTTCAAGTCTCGCGGCACTCGCCGGTGGCGTCATCGGCTACCTGACGCTGGAACGTGCCCTTGAGTGGGTGCCGCACATTTTGACCATCGCTGCCGCCAGTTTTCTCTACATCGCCGTTGCTGACCTGATGCCGCGCCTGAAGCGCGAGCAACGGGCCATCGGCTGGCATGGCCTGCTGCTTGCCGCCGGCATCGCTGTCGTGGTTTTCGGCAGCAGCCACTCACACTGATTTTGGAGGATCTTCAATGAACCGACACGCCCTGCTTGCGATCACGCTGCTGCTGTTTCTTCCCTTTGCCCACGCCCAGCACAAACATGTGCATGGCGAAGGTAAGCTCGACATCGCCATCGACAAAGACACCATCACCCTGAATCTCGAGCTGCCGCTGGATGCCGCCGTCGGCTTTGAGCGCGCACCGAAGAACGACAAGGAGAAGGCCGCCCTCGCCACCGCAGAGAAGACACTGAACGATGCCACCGCACTGTGGTTGCCGACGCCGGCCGCCAATTGTGCAGTCGAATCGATCGAGGTCGGCATGCCGAAATTCACCGGCGGCGAACATGCGGACGTGGATGCGCGATACGTCTTCCGCTGCGCGGCGCCGAACGCGCTGAAGGGTGTCGAAACGACGATCTTCAAGCAGTTCAAACGTCTCTATCGCCTTGAAGCGCAGCGCGTCGGCCCGACCGGCCAGGGAGCCCAACGGCTCTCTCCCAAGCAGCCCATTCTGGTCTGGTAAGCTCGGGCGCATGATTGCGCTCTCCGATCTGGTCTTTCGCTGGCCGCGCCAGACCAGCCCTTGCCTCGACATGCCGGGTTTCGCGCTTGCCGCCGGCGAACGCGTGTTCCTGCACGGCCCTTCCGGGAGCGGCAAGAGCACACTGCTCGCCGTGCTCGGCGGCGTCGCCGTGCCCGAACGTGGCCGGGTCGAACTGCTCGGCCAGGACATCGTCGCCCTTGCCGGCCACCGGCGCGACGCCTTCCGCGCCGATCACATCGGCTTTATCTTTCAGCAATTTAACCTGCTGCCCTGGCTTTCGGCGCGCGACAACGTGCTGTTGCCCTGTACCTTCTCCGCACGCCGGCACGGGCGGGCCGGCGATCCACCGGCCGAAGCCACACGCCTGCTGGAACGCCTCGATCTCGCTGAAAGTCTCTGGGACAAACCCGCCGCCGAACTGTCGGTCGGGCAGCAACAGCGCGTCGCCGCCGCGCGGGCGCTGATCGGCAAACCCGAAATCCTGATTGCCGACGAACCAACTTCGGCACTCGATGCAGAACGCCAGCAAGCCTTCATCGATCTGCTGCTGACGGAAGCGGCGGCCGTCGGTGCCACCCTGCTGTTCGTCAGCCATGACCAGCGCCTCGCCGCGCATTTCGATCGCGTGCTGTCGCTGGCCGACATCAATCGTGCTGCGATGGGGGGGGAAGCATGAAAGCCGTGCTGCTGTTGGCCCTCAAAAGCGCCTGGGCGCGACGCCTCACGCTCGGCATCGCGCTGATCGCCATCGCACTGGCTTCCGCCTTGCTGCTGGCTGTCGAACGCGTGCGCCACGACGCTCGGCAGAGCTTCACACAATCGATCTCCGGGGTCGACCTCGTCGTCGGTGCCCGCACCGGCGGCGTGCAACTGATGCTCTATGCCGTCTTCCATTCCGGCAGCGCCACCAGCAATATCCGCTGGGACAGCTTCGAAGCCATTGCCACGCACCCGGCGGTCGCCTGGGCGGTGCCGCTCAGCATGGGCGATAGCCATCGCGGCCATCCGGTGGTGGGCACCCACGCCGACTTTTTTGCGCACTTTCGCTATGCCGATGGCCGACCGCTCGCCTTCGCCACCGGGGCACCGTTTGCCGAAGTCTTTGAAGCCGTCCTGGGCAGTGAGGTCGCACAAGCGCTCGGCTACCGCACCGGCGACCGCATCACACTGACGCACGGCATGGTCGAACTGGGGCCAGATCACGACGACAAGCCCTTCACCGTCGTCGGCGTACTCGCGCCCACCGGCACGCCGGTCGACCGCGCCGTGCATGTCAGCCTCGAAGCGATCACCGCCATCCATCTCGACTGGGCCGGCGGCGCGCCCCTGCCAGGCTTGGTCATTCCGGCCGAGCATGTCCAGAAATTCGACCTGCAGCCGAAAGAAATCACGGCCATGCTGGTGGGCCTGAAGAGCCGCGCCGACGTCTTCCGCCTGCAGCGCCACATCAACGGCTACCGCGGCGAACCGCTGCTGGCCGTGATGCCTGGCGTCGCGCTCGACGAACTGTGGCGGACACTCGCCACGGTCGAGCGTACCCTCTTCGCCCTGTCGGCACTGGTCGTGCTGGTGGGGCTGGCGGGGCTGACGGCAACGCTGTTGGCCGGCCTCAACGAGCGCCGGCGGGAACTCGCCATCCTGCGTGCGCTCGGCGCCAGCCCGCAGGCCATCTTCCTGATGCTCACCGTCGAGGGCCTGCTGGTCACGGCCCTCGGCGTACTCGCGGGCACGGCATTGCTGGCCGTCGGTATCGTCACACTGGCGCCGCTGGCGCAAGCGCACTTCGGCGTCCATCTGTCCTTGCGCCCGCCCTCGGGGAACGAACTCGCTCTGCTCATGTCTATACTCGCCACCGGGCTCCTTGCGAGCCTTGCCCCCGGTTGGCGTGCATGGCGCATGGCGCTCACCGATGGTCTCACACCCAGGAATTGACGATGCGACTGATCAGCCTTTTTGCCGCCCTTCTTCTCACTGCTGCTGTCCAGGCGGCACCGCCTGCCAATGCGTGGCCGGAGATCAAGTGGGAAGCAATGGTGCCGAAAGGCTGGGACCCATCGGCCGAATTCAAGGGGCTCGATCTGTCGAAAATGCAGGATTCCGATCCCCGCGCCATCGAAGCACTCGAAAGACTCAAGCAAGCCTGGGACAACGCCCCCGCCGAACCCGCATTGAACGGCAAAAAAGGCCGCATCGCCGGCTTCGCCCTGCCGCTCGAACGCCAAGGGGACAAGGTCACCGAATTCCTCATCGTCCCCTACTTCGGCGCCTGCATCCACACCCCGCCACCGCCCGCTAACCAGATCATCCACGCCAAGTCGGCCAAGCCGCTGACCGGCGTAAAGATGATGGTACCGATCTGGACTTACGGCACCTTCAGCGTCCAGCGCGGCGAAACGACCTGGGGCGTCGCCGGCTACCGGCTGACAGTGGATAAGGTCGCGCCCTACGAGGAACTCAAGAAGAAGTAAAAGTCGGCGTTGGTGGGGCGGCGTCAATCTGCCTGTAACAACAAACCCTTGAGATACTCCCCTTCGGGAAACGCCAGATCGACCGGATGGTCGGCAGCGCCCTGCAGGCGTTTAACGATGCGCGCTGTCCGTCCCGCATCGCATGCGGCGCCGGCGACAATTTTCTGGAACAGTTCAGCGCCGATGCCGCCGGAGCAGGAATAAGTCATCAACCATCCGCCCGGGGCAAGCAGCTTGAAGCCGAGCAGGTTGATGTCCTTGTAGGCGCGGCTGGCGCGTTCGGCATGGCTGGCCGAAGGCGCGAATTTGGGCGGATCAAGGACGATGAGATCGAAGCTTTCGCCGGCCGCCTTCAGCTTGCGCAGTTCGTCGAATACATTGGCGCAGCGCCATTCGGCTTTTGCCGCATCCAGTCGGGGATTGAGGGCGAGATTGGCCGCCGCACGGTCGAGTGCGGGTTGCGAACTGTCGATGGACAGCACGCTGGCCGCGCCGCCTGAGAGTGCCTGTAGCGAAAAGCCTCCGGTGTAGCAGAAGCAGTTGAGGATGCGCTTGCCCTGGCTCAGTTCGGCGAGCAGCCGGCGGTTATCGCGCTGGTCGAGATAGAAGCCGGTCTTGTGGCCGGCAACGATGTCGACCGCCATGGTCACACCATGTTCTTCGATGGTAATTTCGCTGGCGGGTGCCGCGCCTTGCAGCCAGCCGGTGGCCGGTTCCAGCCCTTCGAGGCCGCGCACTTCGGAGTCGGATCGTTCATAGACGCGCGCGCAGCCCGTCGCCTTCTGCAGGCCATCGACGATGGCGCTGCGCCATTTCTCGGCGCCGGCGCTGGTCAGTTGCACGACGACCGTGTCGCCGTACTGGTCGGCAATCACGCCGGGCAGACCGTCGGATTCAGCGTGGATCAGACGCAAGCCGGCCTGTCCTGCCAGCTCGGGAAATGCACACCGCCGCGCGACCGCCTCGGCGACGCGGCGCTTGAAGAAGGCATGGTCGATCGTCGTGTCAACATCGAAACTCCAGACACGCGCACGAATCTTCGAGTGCGGTGAAAAGGCGGCCTTCGCCAGCGGCTTGCCGCGCTCATCCTGAATCGTCACGGTGTCGCCGGAACGGGCGTGCCCGCCGAGGTGCGCCACCGAGGTATCGAAAATCCACGGGTGACGTTTGAATAAGGAACGCTCCTTGCCGGGATGCAATATCAACTCTGCCATGTCAGTTTCCTTGTCGCGCCAGAATGTCCTGTATGTCGGCGGGCTGAAAGGCAACCTCCCAACACCAGATGCCGAACCCGCCCTTGGCATTCACCGCTTGCACCCAGACCGCCAGTGCTGCGCGCTTGGCGCGGTTCTGTTCGGAGTCTTCGCCCTTGATTTCCAGCACCAATGTCTTGCCGTTACTCAGCCGAATCAGAAAATCGGGCAGGTAACGCCGCCGTACGCCGTTCCACAGATAGACAATCTGGAAACCAAGGTGGTCGTTCTTGGCGTAAGCAACCACACGTTTATCCATCTCCAACAAATTCGCCGCATGCTGTTCCCAGGCACTGTCGGCGAGCATGTGGCTGATCTGCGACTTTTGCGTCGGGTGGCAGGTCTTGGTCGTGTACCACGTCCGCATGGCACGGGTCGAGCCGAGGGGCTGTTCCTCGTCGAACACCGGCTCCAGGCGCTCGCGGTTCTGCTGCTCGACGTGGCGCATCAGGTGCTGCACGATGCCGTCGAGATTGAGCGCGATCAGAATCCGACGGCGGGCCTCATCCTGATGAAACAGGCTGGGAATATCGAGCTTGTCCGTGGCCAGGAATTGCTCGACCAGACGGATCAATTGCAACGCCAGAAAATCGCGCTGCCCGGTAAATCCGCTGACGGTTTGCTCAAACGCCTTCTGTGCGGCGCGGAAGACCAAGCGCTGCAAACGAAAACTCTCCGGGAGCAATTCGAGATCAATGCGCGTCACCTTGCTCATGTCCGCCGCGCCGCCCAGCGCCGGGGCGATCTCGGCGACAATCGGCGTCTGCGCCGGGTTGAGGGTCAAAGGTGGCACAGCCTTCCAATCCACCACCAGGGTCGGCTGCAGCACCGTATCGATACGCAACACATTCGGCCAGCGCAGCTCCAGCGCGTTGCGCTCCGGCAATGCCTCGATCTGGGTACTTGGCTTCGGCGGCGGTGGTGCCGTCCCGCCAGCGCCGACTTCCTGAAAAATCGACAGCGGCACACCGAAGATGTTCACGTATTCCGGCTTGAACAGTCCGTTCTCATCAAGGTCGTGGGAAACCCGGCGCAAGCCGCGACCGATCACCTGCTCACAGAGTAGCTGCGAGGTAAAGGCGCGCAGCCCCATGATGTGCGTCACGTTCTTGGCATCCCAACCCTCGGACAGCATCGCCACCGAAATCACCTTCTGCACATCCTGTCCGGCGCGCCCGCGCTTGCCGACGTTATCGACAATTTCGCGCAGCAGTTCTTCCTTCGTCAGTCCTGACAACCGCTCCTTCGTTGGCTGTGGAATGTCGGCCGCTGCCACGATGGCGCGCAATTCCGCCTCGTAATCCTTGTCGCTGGCCGCCGTCTCGCCCTGCTCGGCCTTCTCCAGCACCTTTGAGTCGACACGCAGCGTCTTTTCCGGCGCATGCAGTTCCGGCCAATGGGCATTGCCCTGCTTGAAATAATGCTCGATGCGCGCGGCAGTCTCGGTGCGATTGCACACCGTCAGCAGCACCGGCGGCGAGCTGTGGCCTGCCACCTGCCAGTCGGCCAAAGCCGCACGCCAATCGGCACCGAGCAGCGTGTAAGCATCCTGCACCAGCTTTGGTAGTGGCTCATGGGCCTGCGCCCCGCGCCGGTTCAAATCGTCCGCCACCTCGTCGTCGCGGTAGAGGTGATAGAGCTTGGAGCGCAGGGTCTTCGTGTCCGGCAGCGCATCGTCGCGCACCACCACGCGCGGCGTTTTGACCAGCCCGGCCTCGATGGCATCATTCAGGCCGAAATCTGACACGATCCACGAGAACAGGCCGGCTTCCGCATTGGCCTTGCCGGTCGGCGCGAACGGCGTCGCCGACAAATCAAAACAGCGCAGCAAGCCGCGCGTCTTGTGGATGCGGTCCAGTCCCTCGATCCAGCGTGTCGCCTCGTCCAGGTCAATGCCCGACTCGGCAGCCTGCTTCTTCGACAGCTTCACATCCGCCGGCACCCGCCAGGCGTGGTGCGCCTCGTCGTTGATCACGACCAGATGCTTGTGCGTCGCCAGCTTGCCCAGCACGCGGCGCGTAAAGGCTTCGTCGCTTTCCTTGCCTTTCTTCACCACCGAACGTTCCGGTGGCACCAGCGGCATCAGCGCATGCCAGTTATCCACCAGTATTTCGGCACGGTTGATCTGCTGGCGCGTCGCCTCCGAAGGGCACAGGCCGAATTCGTCATAGACATTATCCGGCTCGCCGGGATACAGGACGCGCAGCCGCTCCTTCACTGTCAGCCCCGGTGCAACCACAAAGATGGCGCGCGAAAAATCCTTGCGCTTCGGGTAAGCCAGCGCGTTCGCCACCTGCCAGACGACGATCATGCCCATCACCAGCGTCTTGCCGGTGCCCGTCGCCATCTTGCTGCACACGCGCTCCCACGGCCCGCCATCACCGGGCAGGAACACGCCTTGCCTGAATTCGGGCGAACCTTCCACCCACCAGATCAGCGTCTCGATGGCTTCAAGCTGGCAGAAGTAGAACGGATGCACGCGGGCAGTTGCGTCGTACCAGTGTTCCAGCAGCCGGCGCGAAATGGCCGTCGCGCCCGGATAACCGGCGGCACGCCAGGCATCCACCCGTCCGCGAATCTCATTGACCTTGTCCAGCGCCTCGCTGCGCCGCGTGTTGTTGCGGATGTCGAAAATCTCGTAGCTGGCGGGACGCCGGCCAGCGGCTTCGACCAGTGCGCCGCCGTTGCCCGGTTGCCAGTGGCGCGTGGGCGCGGCGTAGGGGGAGTTGAGGATGAGGGAGGCGGCGGTCAAGTCAGTACTTTCGAGCGCAGTGATGCTTCGCCACCCGGGCGATAACCCGGATGCGCGCAAGCGACGACACAAATTCCCTCGGGGTCGATACGGTAGATCAGCGACTCCCTGAATCCAATCAAACCATGCTCGTGCAATTCCGCAGCGATGGTGGGGCGCGCCTCTGGATATTCAGCCAGTTCTGCCCCCATCCGCCGCGCCAACACCAAAAAATTGCGCGCTTTGAGCGGGCGAAGGCGGTAGTAATACGCCAACGCCTCATTGAATTCGCGCCGCGCGTCGGGTAGGAAGCGCACTTTCATAGCGGGCCGTACTTCGCCTCAAGTGCGGCATGCACCTCATCGGCGTCAATCAACTCCATTTCCCCGCGATCCAGTGCAGCCATACGCCTTTCACACTCCTTCGCCCAAGCCGCTTCCCATTCCTCGACAGGCATGGCAGCTTCGGCGTACAAGATGTCGGCCAAGCCAATTTGCTCATCGAGGCTGAGCTTGCGCGCCATGTCCAAAACGATTTGAAAAGGGTCGCTTATCTTCGGATTTTCCATCTCAAGCGACCTCGCGCTCCAGCACTTCACTCTCCAGATACAGCGTATCCGGGCAAAAATCTTCCTCCCCCGGCCAAACTACCGTCCCATGTGCGACCGTCCCGCACTGAAAATAACCTGGATTTTTAAGCGATTGAAAAACCGGATAGTCGAGATAAGGCCGGGTGTCGAACTGACGACATTCGCCATTGGCAAACGTCAGCGTAATGGTGAAATCGTTGTGGCACACGGCCTGGGTTACACGTGGGTTCATTTTCCGCTCCTCGATCAACGCAAGGGCTCGATTTTGAAAATGCCCTGGCCTTTCACTGCCAAAGCCCAATCGGCCATCAACTCTTCCTGATGAATTTCAAGCCACGCTACCAGCAGCTTGGTCTTAGCGGGAGGGAGCCTACCTTCGAGGAACTCGCCATCGGGAATCGACACGACGCATTCCACTCCCTGATACTCGACGTGAATATGTGGCCGATGATGCTGTTTCGTATCGAGAAAGTACATATAGACAATCAGACCATAGAACATACTGACAACTGGCATAGCTCACCCCTCCAATCCCACAATCCTTAACGACTCAATCCCCCGGTCGTCCACAATCTTCACTGCCACCTTGCGATTATCCCCCGCCGCAAACGGCAGCGAGACGGTGCCGTGAAAGGCCTCCAGCGCGTCCTCATCCAGCTCGGCGCGGATGTCCTTCTTCAGCTTTTCCCAGCCCTCGCCCTTGCCGGCCAGCGGGAAGAACACCTGATGCGGGAACAGCGAGCGTTCGTCGTAGTCGGTATCGAGCGACCACATGGCGATGCGGCCCTTGCCGCCCGAGACGAGTTCGCCTTTCGCCGTATCGAAGTAGTCGAAGCCGTTGACCTCGACTTCAAACAGGCCATCCTTGCGCTTTCTAACGTCCACATCCGGCTGGCCCATCAGCCAGAAGCTCTGGTTGCTGGAACGCGCCTTTTTCAGGTCGTCGGTCAGCAGGTCGGTATTCATCTGCGCCTTCAGCGCCGTGATGCCTTTCAGATGGTCGATGTCCTTAGCCGCCTCGGGATCGAAAGTGAAGGCGCAGAACACAATCATCTTCGGCAGCGGGAACAGGTTGCCGGCTTCTTCCAGCGCGTTGGTCACGGCACGTTGCTCCAGCGCCGCGTGTTCGGGGCCGAAATGCACGACGACGCGCAGGCCGTCCTCGGTATGGCCGGTGCAATGCAGATACTTCGTGCCCGGCAGGGTTTCCAGTTCGGCGAACTTGAGAATTTGCCCGCCCTTGCCACGAATGCCGGTTTTCAGCAGTTCGTCGCGCCACTGGTGCTGGCGTGAGGATTCGCCGGAGCGGGCGATGCTGGCGTCCGCTGCCCATGTACTCAACTGAGCGCCGTCCTGCCAGCGCCGACTTTCATCGTCCAGCGCCTGCACGGTCGGGAACGGCACTGCCTCGACCGAAAACGGCCCGGTGATGCGCAGCTTGCCCTTCGACTTCGCCGGCTGGTCGTAGAGCGTTTCCTGATCGGCGTGGTCGGCGATGGAGCGATCCATCGCTTTTTGCATCGCCTGCCGCGTGGCATGAAACGCCTCGAAGGCCGGGCGCGCCTTTTCGTCGGCGCCTTCGGGGAAGTCGAACGGCACTTCCCATTCCTTGGCGTCCGCTTTCAGCGCCTTGTTGAGTTCTTTCAACGCCGCTTCAATGGCCGGGTGCAGGCGCTCGTAAATCGCGTCGATGTCCGGGTTGTTGGCGATGGATTTCAGCGTGACATGCGGCACCGTCTTCCAGATAAACCCGCCACGCAGCCCTTCGTGCGGATAGCGCAACTCGAAGTAATCGTAACTCGCCGTCATCAGCCGCTGCTTCGCCAGCGTCACCGCCACCCGCGACGTATCGCAAGTCATCCAGCGCCGCCCCCACTTCTCCGCCACATAAGCCGTCGTGCCCGAACCGCAGGTCGGATCAAACACCAGATCGCCGGGGTCGGTGGTCATCAGGAGGCAACGTTCGATAACTTTTTCAGCCGTCTGAACGACGTAAATTCTGTCAGACGCACCAGCGGTATCTACCCAATTGTTGCCAAGAGGGAAAGCCAGAAAGTCATCGAGGTATCTTTTGTAAGCCAACCGCTCGCCTTGTGCTGCCAAACGACCAGCTAACGCCAATTTCCTCATACCATCGTTTGTAGCAGTCCAACCTCTTGATGCTGGGGGAAAGTAATCCCGGCCACTTAGTTGCACGGGGAAATACATAGCAGAGCCAAGACCAGAGTCTCTTCCCTGACGCTGAGACGTGGTATCGCCGAGCCGGAAAATACGGCTTTCTTGATCAACTAACGACACCCCCTCAATTTCGGCTTTTGTCAGCCTTCGAGATTGCCCTGTTGGAAGCTCGACAAACTGGTACATCCCTGCACCAGCCCCTCCTATTTCTTTTGATGCAAGAGGCTGTCGATACTTCAGGCGGTCAATGCTTTTTGCGAACCACACCAGGTAATCAACTGTGCCTGACAGATACTTTGCAGTCTGACCGGATGTCTTTTGTACTGAAATCTGAGCAACAAAATTCTCAACGCCAAACACCTCATCCATGATCTCCCGCACATGATGCAGGTTCTCATCCGAAATCTGCACAAACACGCTGCCGCTCTCGCTCAGCAACTCCTTCGCCAGCAGCAGCCGGTCGCGCAGGTAAGTCAGATACGAGTGAATCCCCAGTTCCCAGGTATCCCGAAACGCCTTGATCATCTCCGGCTCTTGGGTCAGGTCTTCGTCTTTCCTGTCCTTCACGTCGCGCTTGTTCACGAAGGGCTGGAAGTTGGAGCCGTATTTGATGCCGTAGGGCGGGTCGAGGTAGATCATCTGCACCTGCCCGGCCATGCCTTCTTTCTGCAATAGCGAATTCATCACCAGCAGCGAATCGCCGGCCACCAGCCGATTGCTCCAGCCTTTGTCGTGCTTGTAGAAGTCAATGGCGTCGCGCAGCGGCAGGCTTTCGAATGGCGCGTCGAACAGGCCGGGCTGGATGGCCTTTAGTTGCGCGGCTTTGGCGCCTTTTGCCTTGTCCTTTGCCGTCTCGCCAGCGCCGACTTTTCGGCGCAGGGCCGACAGAATGCTCGCCGGGTCGATGCGCTCATGCACATGCAGGCTGACCGTGTCGACGTTGAAGCTTAAGCGCTCGGCCTTGCCGGTCCAGCTTAACGTGGGATCGAGATGCGGATCGTGCTGCCAGCGGGTCTTGCCCTCATCCGGGTCGGTGGCCGGCGTGACCATGCCGACCTCGGGATTGTTCTTGCGCCGGTCGGGGTGGCGGTAGCTGAGGATGTCGGCTTGCGGGGATGAGCCAGCGGATTTGTTCGACTTCGGCGGCATGATGATCGAATAGATAGGTTCGGACGCAACCGTTATACCAGATCAGATTTCAAGCGCGCGCAGTTCGGCGGTGGTGTAGCGCAGGCGGCTCGCCAGTACGCTGGCGATGCCCTCCATCAGGGCCAGTGCGGCTTTCTTGTGCTCTTCGGCAAACTTGTCGAACACCTGCCGCGACAGCACATACAGCTCGACATCGGTAAAGGCCACCGCGTCGGCCGAGCGCGGCTCGCCATCGAGGAAGGCCATCTCGCCGAAGAAGGCACCGCGTCCGAAGGTACCGATGTGGTGGGTTTGCCGTTCGGTCAGCGGCAGCAGAATGCGTACCGCGCCACGGCGGATCAGGAACAGTTCGTCGCCGGTATCACCGCGCGCAAAGATTTTCTCGCCGGCGGCCACATGGCGCGCCTCGAGGCAATGTTCAAGCGCCTGCAAGGTGTGTTCCTTGCGGTGGCGGAACAGTTCGATGTCGTGCAGATCGAGGCGCGTTTCCTGCGCCAGCGCGAGGGCGGCGGTGGCAATCAGTTGGTCTTCCACCCACTCCAGCGCGCCATCGACATCATCGAAGACCCGCACATGGCCGGTTGCTTCAAGCAAGCCGACCTCGCGGAGGTAGGCCTCAATGTCGAGCCCGGACGGCAGTTGCGGCGGGATGCTGGCGAAGATCAGCGTGCCTTCGCGCTCGGCCAGCATGTCCTTGACCTGTTCAAGCATGTGCGCGGCGGTGACATCGACGGTCTGCACGCGGCGCATGTCGAGAATCAGGTAGCGGCGCGTCTTCAGTTCCGGTTCGAGATGGGAGTAGAGCTGGTTGGTGGTGCCGAAGAACAGACTGCCCTGCAACTCGCAGATCACCGCCTGTTCGCCATC
This sequence comes from Rhodocyclaceae bacterium, assembly GCA_030681195.1. Taxonomy (GTDB): domain Bacteria; phylum Pseudomonadota; class Gammaproteobacteria; order Burkholderiales; family Rhodocyclaceae; genus Sulfuricystis. The sequence continues at coordinate 68,509 of JAUXXJ010000056.1, read as the reverse complement.
GCGGGTGAGGATTTCCATTTCCTCTTGGGTGCGCACGCGGCGCGAGAAATGCTGGTTACACACCAGCTTGCGACGCACCACCGCGCCACCGATCTGCTCGCGAATGAACAGGATTGCGGCGAGCAGGATACCCACGGCCGAGGCCGGGATCAGGCCGACGAACAAGGCGGTCAGCACAACGGCCAGAATCACGGCGAAATCGAGGATCGTGGCGCGCGACTTGAGGAAGTGCAGGCTGTTCTTGTCGATCATGCGTGCGCCGATGACGATCAGGATGGCGGCCAGCGCCCCGACCGGCACCCAGGCGATCAGGCTGCCGAGCACCAGGAAAGCCACCAGCGCCATGCCGCCCTCGAACACGCCGGACAGCCGCGTGTTGCCGCCCGAGGAGAGATTGACCAGCGTCGCGCCCATTGTCCCCGCGCCTGGCATGCCGCCAATCGCCGCCGACGTGATGTTGCCGACACCCTGGCCAATCAGTTCGCGGTTCGACTGATGGCGCGAACGCGTCAGCGAATCGAGCACCAGACAGGTTTTCAACGTGTCGATCGACAGCAGGCCGGCGAGTGTCAGCGCCGGCAAGATCAGCAGCGACAGCGTGGCGAAATCCAGCGCGCCGGCGGCCTGCCAGCGGGTGCTCAAACCCTCCAGAAAGCCGCCGCCCTCGCCGCTGCTGAGCGGCCCGATCACCAGCGGGTTGGCGGCCGTCACCATCGGCACCACACCCGCCAGCGCCAAAGCAAAATACGTCAGCACGCCAGCCAGCAGGCCGAGAATCGCCGCCGGTATGCGCTTGATGAATCTGGGTGCGGCGACCATGACCACCGCCGTCATCACACCAATGGCGAGGCTGGGCAGGTTCCACTGCGCTGGATTAGCCAGGGCCTGCCAGACGTTCACGCCACGCTCGGCACCGAGCAGCTTGGGCACCTGGCTGCCGATGATGATCAGCCCAACGCCCGTGAGATAACCACTGACCACCGGATAGGGCATGTACTCGATCAGCTTGCCGAGGCGCAACAGCCCGAAAGCGACTTGCAGGATGCCGGCCAGCAGGCCGAGCACCACCAGCATCAACATGATGGCGGCAGCGTCATGGCCGGCGTGCAGCATCTCGATGCCAAACGCTGCCAGCACGGCAGCGGCCGGTGCGCAGGGGGCACTGATCAGACGCGGGGCACCACCGAGCGACGCAGCCACCAGCCCAAGTGCCATCGCGCCGAGAATGCCGGCCATCGCGCCGACGGCCGCCGCACCACCGCCGAGCGGCGCATAGATCGTCACACCGAAGGCAATCGCCGATGGCATGGCTACCAGCATGGCGGCAAGGCCGCCCCAGAAGTCACCCGAGAGCGTTTTTGGCAGGTTCATTTTTTTCTGGCCCGAGGATGCGCGCCATCATAAACCTTTGCCAGATGCTGGAAGTCGAGATGCGTATAGATTTGCGTGGTGGCGATGCTGGCATGGCCGAGCATTTCCTGCACGGCACGCAGGTCGCCACTCGATTGCAGCACGTGGCTGGCGAACGAGTGGCGCAACATGTGGGGGTGGACGTGCAGCCCGATACCGCTCTTCTTCGCCCAGAGATCGAGACGCAGCGCGATGCTGCGGGTGGTCAGCCGTGCACCGCGCCGGCTGACGAACAGGGCCGGCTCATCCGCTGCAGCCAGTGTGGCACGCTCGGGCAGCCACGCCGCCAGCGCGGCGGTGGCCTTGGCCCCGACCGGCACCATGCGCGTTTTGCCGCGCTTGCCGGTGACCGTCACCTCGCCTGCCGGCAGATCCAGTCCGCCCGCGACGTTGAGCGAGGCCAGTTCGGCGAGACGCAGGCCGGAGGAATAGAACAGCTCGAACATGGCAATGTCACGTTTGGCCAGCGTATCTTCAGCGGGCAGCGACAGCAGGGCATGGGTCTGGTCGATGCCGAGCGCCTTGGGCAACACGCGCGGCCGCTTTGGCGCCTTGAGGCCGACGCAGGGATCGGCGACCAGTTCGCCGCGCCGCGCCAGCCACCGGTAGTAGGCGCGCCAGGCTGAAAGCGTGCGGGCTACGGAGCGCGCCGACAAGCCCTGGCCATGCAGGCGCATCGCCTGACGGCGCAGTTCGTGGGATTGCAGTTGGGCGACCGGGCGGGCGCCAGCACTGCTTTGCAGCAGCGCGAGGTCGCGCCGATAGGCGGTCAGCGTGTGCGGACTGGCACGCCGCTGATGCGCCAACTCACTTAAAAATTGGGCGACCGACGCATCGGTCATCGTAATTACTGTAGTTTCAGCGCAGCGTGCGGGCGAGGGCGATTGCCGCGACCTCGCCGATGCGCTCCAGATACAGCGTGCCCATCTCGGGATAGAAGCGCTGCGGTTCTTCACTGCCCAGCGCCAGCAGGCCGAATACATCGGCACCGCGCCGCAGGGAAACCAGTGCCAGCGAACGCACCTGTGTGCCGCGCTCGCCGAACCAGGCCAGCACATCCGGGCCGCTGCCGATGCCGCAGTAGGGGCGTTTGATCGAGGCGGCGAACTCGCGCGCCTCGTCACTCATCGGCGTGAATTCAGGGGCATTTGCATCGCCCGGATTGGCGACACCCCACAAGCGCACCGCCACATGTGGCACAGCAAAATCGCCACCAAGGTGGGCATAAAGTACGCGCAGCGCCGTCCCGGTATCCGGTGCGCCGGCCAGTGCCAGCACCAGTCGATGGGTCTTGGCCAGCAGCGCATCGTTTTCCACACCAAAATTGACCAACTCAGCCAGCTTGGCTTCGAGGCGTTTCACCTGATCGCGCAGGGTGCCCATCTGCCGCTCGGTGATCGACACGGCACGTCCGCCATGTTGATCGGGAATGGTGATCTGCGCCAGCGCATCGGCGTATTGGTTGAAGAAATCGGGGTGATCCTTCAGGTACTGGGCAATGTCCTTAGCGGCAAGATTCATGAAAGCTCCTTGGGAAGTTCGATTTCGCCCGAAAACACGGTGACGGCCGGGCCGGTCATGCGCACCGGTTGCCCCATGCCATCCCAGGCAATGGTCAGTTCGCCGCCACGTGTGGTCACGCGCACGGGGGAATCCAGCAGGCCACGGCAGATGCCGGCGACCACGGCGGCGCAGGCGCCCGTACCGCAGGCCAGCGTTTCACCGGCACCGCGCTCAAAGACGCGCAGACGAATATGGTGACGGTCGACGACGTCCATGAAACCAGCGTTGACGCGTTTCGGGAAGGACGGATGGGCTTCAATCAGCGGGCCGTCGCGCGCCACAGGGGCGGAATCGACGTTGTCGACCACTTGTACGGCATGCGGGTTACCCATCGAGACGGCGGTGATCTGTGCGCTACGGCCGGCAAACTCAAGCGTCTGCACCAGATCGTCCGTCTCGGTCAGGAAGGGTATGTCGGCCGGTAGCAGGCGCGGCACACCCATGTTCACGGTCACTTGCCCGTCGGCTTCGAGGCGTGGCTCAATCAGGCCGGCCTCGGTTTCGACCCGGATCGCGTGCTTGTCGGTCAGCCCCTGATCGTGGACGAAGCGCACAAAGCAGCGCGCACCGTTGCCGCATTGCTCGACCTCGCCGCCATCGGCGTTGAAGATGCGGTAGCGAAAGTCGGCATCCTCGCGCTCGGGACGCTGCACGACGAGAATCTGGTCGCAGCCCACGCCGAAGTGGCGATCAGCCAGCCACTGCGCTTGCGCGGCATTCGGCACGAAATTTTGGCGCACGGCATCAAGGACGACAAAGTCGTTGCCCAGCCCGTGCATTTTGGTAAAGCGGATTTTCTTCATCGTTCGAGGATACGCCGTCCGGCCAGCGCCGACTTTTTGCAAAAAGCGGTCAATATGGCCGCATTTCACCGGGTGGGCGCGTCTTGAAGCGGCGATGCAGCCAGAAATACTGTTCGGGCATCGGTCGCACGGCATCCTCGATGAAAGCGTTCATGCGCCGCGTGTCGGTCTCAATGCTCTCGCCGGGAAAGTCGCTCCATGCCGCGCCAATCTCGACCACATAGCCGTCGTCCTGCAGGCGCGTGATCACCGGCAGCACCGCTGCCCCGGTCATGCGCGCGAGGCGCGACAGACCGGTAATCGTGGCGGCCGGCACCCCGAAGAAGGGCACGAAGATGGCGTCCTGCGCGCCATAGTCCATATCCGGCAGGTAGTAGAACGGTGTGCCCGCCTTCAGCGCCTTGATGGCACGGCGTGTGCCTTCCTGGCGGGAGAGCAGTGCGGAATGGCCGAAACGCAAGCGGCCACGGTGCAGCGCCGCATTGAACACAGGGTTCTTCTGATTCGAATACATGCTCACCAGATCGCGTTCCAGCGTCAGGCGCGTCCAGCCCATGTCGAGGCCGACAAAGTGGGGCGCCAACAGGATCACCGGACGGTCTTGCGGAATGTGCGCCAGCCCCTCCAGCCGGACAATGCGACGAATGCGCTCAGGCGACGCCCACCAAAGCAGCCCGCGTTCCAGAAAACTGCGGCCGAAGGCCTCGAAGTGCCGTCTCGCCAGCGCCGACTTTTCGATTTCGCTCAAAGTGGGAAAGCACAGGCCGAGATTGGTCAGCGCGATGTGCCGCCGGGCATGGCCAAAACGATAAAACAAACGGCCAAACAAATGCCCGCAAGCGGCCAGCCATGGCAACGGCAGCCAATGCAGCAGCCACATCAGCGCAAGCGTGATACGAGTCAAATGGACCTGCCAGATTTAAGGATAAGAAAAATACGAATACTCACTTTCGACCCTAAGCGGCCGGACTCTAGCCAGAGAAGCAGACCTTCAGCAACGTGGAGTTGAGGCGACCTGCGCGGCTTTTTGCGCAGGTCCGGCGGAATGATGGATTCGGCCTCATGGCGATACTTCACTCGTTATGTCCTTTCCTCCGAGGTCTTATCAACCAGCGGTCAGATATGGTTTTAAGAAGGATGCCGGAATAGAAAGGCATTGATTCTGGTATCGAAAAACACCCCAATTCAGTCCTACGAGTTCACCTTTTACATTGACAACAGGGCCACCGGACGAACCCGGAGCACAAAAGGCGGCCAAGAGAATGGACTTGCCAGCGTCGGTATTGACGAGTCCCTTGACGGTCCCTTGCCCCACTACAGGCAAACCTGCTGGATAACCAAAAATCCATACATTCTGGCCTTCATGAATATCAGCGTTGAGCCGAACGGGAGTACCAGTGAAGCCACCAACAAGAATGCACGCGTCATGGTTGCCGAGATTGTAATGCTTGGTCACATAGAACTGCTGGCCAGTTTTGCGATGGACCACTCGAGGCCAACCAGGATGGCTTTTCAAAACATGGCAGTTGGTAAGAATCTTGTCCCGAGCGACAAGAACGCCGGTTCCAAATCCTTTCCGGTTGCTGTTTGGATAGGGAACCTCAACTCTATAAATAGCTGACTCTACGGCGTAGGGATTGGAATCTGCCACCGCAACAGATGTGCTGAACGCCAAGAGAATTGTTGATATTACTTTCATAATGCGAATTATGCCCCGGTAAAAAATACACACTCATGCATACTGAAACACTTCGACAGCGTGGAAGGCCTCACCTTCGCTCACAAACAGAACAGCAAAACAGGTAAGCGTCAAAATAGGAACTACGTGCAAGCGAATATCATAACCAACTCGTTGCGACCATGCTGATGACTGCTTTGGAAAAGTCACCACCGGCATCTGTTGGCCGATTCACGCCCCTCAAGCCGGCTCCAGCCCGATCACCAACCGTTGGCCCAATACCTGGATCGCCTGTGCGATACGCGGCAGCTTTGAGCCATAGTGGGGGTCGAGCAGCCGACGAACTTCCTTTTCGTCGACGCCAAGCCGCTTTGCGAGTTGCTGCTTGCTGATGCCGGCTTCGCGCATTGCTACATACAATGCAGCCTTCGCCATCGCCTCCGCAAGCGGCGAAACCAGATGCTCACGGCGCTTCGCCTTGCTGGGGTTTGGAAAGCTCAGCCCCTCAATCATGTAGGTAGCGAATACTTCGTCCATGGCATCCACCGCCTGTTCAAGCGCATCCGCCTCATCCTCTCCTTGCGTGATCAACTGCGGCAAATCGCGACAAGTAACGATATAGCCACCATCAGGGGCGGCAGTGAGCAATACGGGATATTGAAATCGATTCATGGGGTTCCCTTATAGCGGTTATAGCCCCACAGATACTGTTCGGGACACATCAGGATCAGCCGCTCAATTTCACGGTTGATATCGGCAGGCGTCGCTGTTTCGCCCTGCGGGGCAAACAGCTTGAGGTGGTAGCCGGCACCGTAGTGCAGGCGTTCGGCGTAAGCAAAGATCACCGTTGCCCCGGTCTGCGCCAGCCGCGCGGCCAGCGTCATCGTGTAGGCGGGCTTGCCGAAGAATGGTGCCCACCCCCCCTCGCCCTCCTTCGGCGCCTGATCGGGCAGCATGCCGACCGCCTCGCCGGATTTGAGCGCTTTGAGCAGTTTCTTGACGCCGGACACATCAGCCGGCGCCAGCTTGAGGTTTGCACCGCGTCCCGCTTCGATAATCGGCCCCAGCCAAGCCTGCTTGGGGCGACGGTAGAGGACAGTGATCGGGCGCTGGGCGGCATAGTATTGGGCCGATATCTCGAAGCAACCCAGATGCGGGGTGATGAACAGGATGCCTTTGCCGTCGCGCCAGGCGGCTTCGATCAGTTCCCAGCCGCTAACCTGGACGACTCGCCCGACGACCTCGTCCTGCGGCCGCAGCCAGAGTTTCGGCAACTCGAAAACGGTCTTGCCCGCCTCGGCCACCGCCTCGGCACGCACTCCCCCAACCCCTGCCAGCGCCATGTTTTCACGCAGATGGCGGCGGTAGGCCGGTGACAGCGCATAGGCCAGCCAACCCGCCAACGCACCGAGGTTGTGCAACAGCGGCAGGGGCAGCCAGGCCAGCAAACGAAATACAAAACCCATATTGTTCTGCGGTTTTTTCAAAGACGAAAAGGCGGTATTATCGCCGCCTCCGCCGAGTTAAGGCGCTGAAGTGCAGCTTCAGCCAAGGACAACTTGCAGGGCGGTTTACAAATACTGCTAAAGCGTCGCCGGCTCCGATCCCCCGAGTTGGTCTGACGATCCAGGTCAGTGGGGAACATTAAAGGAGCAGGTCATGAGCAACGAATACTTCTTCACCTCGGAATCCGTCTCGGAAGGCCATCCCGACAAGGTCTCGGATCAAATCTCCGACGCCATCCTCGACGCCATCCTGACACAGGACCCGACCGCGCGCGTCGCTGCCGAAACGCTGTGCAACACCGGCCTCGTCGTGCTGGCCGGTGAAATCACCACCACCGCCAATGTCGATTACATCGGCGTGGCGCGCAACACCATCAAGCGCATCGGCTACGACAATACCGAATACGGTATCGACTACAAGGGCTGCGCCGTGCTGGTCGCCTACGACAAGCAATCGCCCGACATCGCCCAGGGCGTGGATCGCGCCTCCGACGACTACCTGAATCAAGGCGCCGGCGACCAGGGCCTGATGTTCGGCTATGCCTGCGACGAAACCCCGACGCTGATGCCGCTGCCGATCTACCTGTCGCATCGCCTCGTCGAACGTCAGGCGATGTTGCGCAAGGACGGCCGCCTGCCCTGGCTGCGGCCGGATGCCAAGTCGCAAGTCACCGTCAAGTATCAGGACGGAAAGCCTTTTGCCATCGACACCGTGGTGCTGTCCACCCAGCACTCGCCGGAAATGTCCGACGGCCCGAAGATGAAAGCCTCGGCCATTGAAGCGGTGATCGAGGACATCATCAAGCCCATCCTGCCCAAGGAACTGATCAAGGGCGACATCAAGTATCTGGTCAATCCGACCGGCCGCTTCGTCGTCGGCGGCCCGCAGGGCGACTGCGGCCTGACCGGCCGCAAGATCATTGTCGACACCTATGGTGGGGCGGCGCCGCACGGCGGCGGTGCCTTCTCCGGCAAAGACCCCTCGAAGGTCGACCGCTCGGCCGCCTATGCCGGCCGCTATGTGGCCAAGAACATCGTCGCTGCGGGTCTTGCCAGCAAGTGTCTGGTGCAGATCTCCTACGCCATCGGCGTCGCCCAGCCGACCTCGGTGATGGTCACCACGCAAGGTACCGGCAAGATCAGCGACGAGAAGATCGCCGCACTGGTCACCAAACACTTTGACCTGCGCCCGAAAGGCATCGTCAACATGCTCAACCTCCTGCGCCCAATTTACGAGAAGACCGCCGCCTACGGCCACTTCGGTCGCGACGAGCCGGAATTCACCTGGGAAGCGCTCGACAAGGTGCTGGCACTCAAATCAGACGCTGGACTCTAAGCATTGACCTTACCAGTAGTTGCCCCGCCGTCGCAAACCCTGTTGCAGATCCCGGATCTGCTCGATTATTTCGACCAGGGTTCGCTGCTGCGGGGCACGCAGTATGCCAAGAGCGGCGACCGCGTTCGCGTCGTCTCGCTGGATAACACCGCAGGCCTTATCCGCATCAGCGGCTCGGTGCGCGGCTCGACCAAGCTGCCCTATGCCGCCGAAGTCTCGATTGCCTATGACGTGGCGACCGGGCTGGTCTACCTGGTCGAGGGTGAATGCACCTGTCCCGTTGGTCTCAACTGCAAGCACGCGGTGGCCTTGCTGCTGACCGCGCTGTCGCGGCCCGGCGCGCCGCTCGCAGCCAACCCGTCCATGCCGGCCATACCCGCCATCCCGCCGCCGCCCATCGACACCGATTTCGAGCCCAGCCCCGAGGCCCTCTCATGGCTGGCCGGTATCGAAGAACCGGTCACGCCAGCCCACTCGCAGACGGGGCCGGAAGTTATTGATGCCGAATTTCGCGTGGTCTATCTGCTCGATCCGTTGCGCGGCACGCTGGGCATCGGCAGAAGTCGCTGCCTCAAGAAAGGCGGGCTGGGCAAGCCGTCGATCTGGATGCCGCCGACCCACGACCTGCGTGCCAGCGCAGACAATTCCGTATTGCCGGAAGACATTTCCGTCCTGCGTCTGGCGCTCGCCTGCCAGGAAGAAGTGCGCTACTACCAGCGTGAAGTGGTCGCCTCACTGACCGGCGAATCCGGCTACACGCTGCTGTGTGCCGCCGTACGCACCGGACGGCTGTTCGTCGGCGACAGTGCGGACCAGCCGCTGTGCATGGGCGAACCCCGCGAGATCACCCTCGCTTGGCAACGCGACCCGGAAGGCCATCAACGCCTCGTCTATGAGCTGCCGGAGGCAGTGCTTCGCCTGCCGACCGGACCGGCTACCTATTTCGATCCAACCACCTACGAAATTGGTCTGCTCAGCAACGACCTGCCCACCGCGCTGGTCGACCGCCTGATGCGCGCCCCGCCGCTCAATGAAGCCGATGCGCTAGTCGCCCGCGCGCGTCTGGTGGCCCTCGAACAAAACCTCGGCATCCCCCTGCCGTTGCCAGCCGTGATGGAGACCAGCGCGCCGGCCGGCCCGCCGGTCGCGCGCCTGCATCTACGGCTCGGGCGCATCCGTCACACCAAGATGTTCACCCTGGCCGACGACATCGCGCTGGCCGAACTGAGTTTCGACTACCCCGGTCTGCCGCCGGTTATCGGCTGCGCCATTCCGCCGCCGCTGATGCGCGTCAAAACAGACGGCGAGACACGCATTCTGGCGCGCGACAGCGCGACCGAAATTGCCGTTTGGCAACGCCTGCAGACCCTCGGACTGGATAGCCTCGAACGCTTTCGGCCGCATTACCAGCGCGTCGACAGCACGTCGAATTGCCTGATTCCGGCCCGCCCGGATGCCGTCGGCTGGCTGCCGATCCTGTCCGAAGGCATCGAATCGCTGGAAGACGCGGGCATCGTAGTGACAATGGCCGATGACTTCCCGTTCCAGATGGCGCGCCCCGATGACTGGTTCGTCGCCATCGAGGAAGAAAGCGCAGAAGGAGAAAAACAGGGCGGCGACTGGTTCACGCTCGATCTTGGCGTGATGATCGGCGGCGAGCGCATCAGCCTGGTGCCACCGCTGATCCGATTGATCGCCGAACAACCCCAACTCCTCGCGCGACTCAAGGACATGGCCGACGAGGCCACCGTGCCGGTGGCCATCGACGCCAAGCGCATCCTGCCGCTGCCGGTAGCACGCCTGCGTGCCTGGCTGCTGCCGCTGGTCGAATTTCTCGATGAGGAAAAGTCCGGACGCCCACGCTTGTCGCGCCACCATGCCGCCGTGTTGGCCATGCTCGACGAGCAGCCGGCCCACTGGATGGGCGGCGAACGGCTGCGCGGCATTGGCGCCAAGCTCAAGGATTTTTCCGGCATCACCGCCGTCTCGCCAGCGCCGACTTTTCGTACCGAGTTGCGCCACTACCAGCAGGACGGCCTCAACTGGCTGCAGTTCCTGCGTGAATATGGCCTCGCCGGCATCCTCGCCGACGACATGGGCCTCGGCAAAACCGTGCAGACGCTGGCGCATCTCCAGTTGGAAAAACTGTCCGGCCGTGCTGATCGCCCCAGTCTGGTGATCGCCCCGACCAGCCTGATGGCCAACTGGAAGAACGAGGCCGCGCAATTCACGCCGGACCTCACCGTGCTGACCCTGCATGGCCCCGAACGCGCCGCCCTGTTCGGCCAGATCGCCACGGCCGACATCGTGCTCACCACCTACCCGCTGCTGGTGCGCGATCAGGAAACGCTGCTGGCGCAACCCTTCCACCTGCTGGTGCTTGACGAAGCGCAGTTCATCAAGAATCCCAAGGCCAAAGCGCATCAGGTAGCGCGGCAATTGAAGGCACGCCATCGCCTGTCGCTGACCGGTACGCCGCTGGAAAACCACCTTGGCGAACTGTGGGCGCAATTCGACTTTCTCATGCCGGGTTTCCTCGGCACGTCGGATCGTTTCGGCCGCATCTTCCGTTCCCCCATCGAGAAGCTGGGCGACCCGACCGCGCGTCAGAACCTCGCAGAACGCGTGCGGCCTTTTCTGTTGCGGCGGACGAAAGAGCAAGTCCTCACCGAACTGCCGCCACGCACCGAAATCGTCCGTTGGGTCGAGATCGAAGGTGGCCAGCGCGACCTTTACGAATCGCTGCGCGTCGTCTTCGACAAAAAGCTGCGCGAAGTGCTGCGCGAAAAGGGCGTCGGCCAAAGCCAGATCATGATTCTCGACGCCCTGCTCAAGCTGCGTCAGGTGTGCTGCGACCCGCGTCTCGTCAAGCTCGAATCGGCCAAGGCCATCGTCGCCAAGGGCAATGCCGAATCGGCCAAGCTGACGCTATTGCTCGAAATGTTGGAGGAGCTGCTCGACGAAGGCCGCCGGATTCTGCTGTTCTCGCAATTCACCAGCATGATCAGCCTGATCGAGATCGAACTGGACAAACAGAATATTCGTTACGCCAAACTCACCGGCCAGACCAAAGACCGCGAAACCCCGATCAACGATTTCCAGCAGGGCCGCGTGCCGCTCTTCCTGATCAGCCTGAAGGCCGGCGGTACAGGGCTCAACCTCACCACCGCCGACACCGTGATCCACTACGACCCGTGGTGGAATCCGGCCGTCGAGGAGCAGGCCACCGCGCGCGCACACCGCATGGGCCAGGACAAGCCGGTGTTTGTGTACAAGCTGATGACGCAGGGCACCGTGGAGGAAAAGATCCTCGCCCTGCAAGCGCGCAAGCGTGGCCTGGCCGACCAGTTGGTGCGCGGTCAGGATGCCACCGAGACCGGCAAGCACCTGCTCGGTGCCGACGATCTCGATGTGCTGTTCCAGCCGCTCGGCTAAGCGGGGCGCCTAAACTTCTACGCCGCCCGCTTGGCGACGATGAACGCACCGAACTTCTTGTCGGTGTTGAGGATGTGATTCACCAGCCAGTTGTTGAGAAATTCGAGCAGGTCGCTGGCGGCAATCTTCATCCCGGACTTGAGCCCATCGCGCACGCTGACCACCTTGGCCGAAAAGGCGCGGTGCTGAGACAAATGCTGCTCGGCGGAATCATCACCCGCATCGGCATAGCCATATTGCTGCATCAACTCTTCCTCGGTCTCGAAGTGATAGAGCGCATAACTCAGCAGATCCTGAGTGATCTGCTCCAGCGTTTCCTGGCTCGTATCGTGTTTCAGCTTGACGGCGGCTTCGTTGAGCGTATGCACCAGAATCATGTGCTGCTCGTCGATCTCGGCCACACCCGTGGCGAAATCCTCTCTCCAAGCCAGATTTGGCGTCGTATCTTCCATTTCGGGGTCCTTGCGTCGTAGGTTCACAGATCATCCGCTGGCGCTAGCCGCCAAGCCGATGCGGAAGGAGTGTAACTGCTGCAACAGGGTTTCGTTGGCGGTTTCGAGTGCCTGCCGCGCCTGTTCGATCCCGGCATCATCGCCAGCATGCGCACAGGCGAGCAGCGCCTCGGCCTGTTTGTGCACCTTGCGGTGGGTCGTGTCGATTTCGCGAAACTCCGCCAGGCCGCCATAACGGCGGATGCCCGCTTCCGCATACCACTGCGTGAAACGGCAACTACCGTAGTCGGCCAAGGGCAGATCGGTGCCCTGCTGCAGCGCCAGACGGGTTTTTTCCAACCAGTGACGATGGGACACCTCCATCAACAACAATTCAAAATCGCCGCGCATCGGATAGCTGGTGCGCGCCAGTTGCCAGCGCGGATCGGCCTGGAAGGCAGCGAGCCAGCCCGGCACACGTTCGGCCGCCATCGGGCGGGCAATGCCAAAGCCCTGCATGACATCGCAGCCCAGTTCGAGCAGCAACAGAATCTGCTCGATGCTTTCCACACCTTCGGCCACCACCTTCTGACTAAACGCCGAGGCAAGACCAATCACCCCTTGCACGATGGCCAGATCGCCCGGGTCGTCAAGCATGTCGCGCACAAACGTCTGGTCGATCTTCAGCACGTCCACCGCCAACCGCTTGAGATGCACCAGCGAGGAATAGCCGGTGCCAAAATCGTCGAGGGCGAATGTCATGCCGAGCTTCTGATAATGCGCCATCACCTTGCGCACGGCGATCACATCTTCGAGGGCGGCCGTCTCGACCAGTTCAAGTTCCAGCTTGCGTTCCAGGCCAGGCAGGTGATGGGCGAGCATGGCGCCCAGCCGGTCATCGAAGCCACCGCGCAAAAACTGGCGGGCCGAAACATTCACGCTGACATTGATGTCGATGCCGCTCTCGCGCCACTGTGCCATCTGCCGCAGCGCCTCGGCAATCACCCATTCACCGAGCCGCACGATAATGTCATCGTGCTCGATCAGCGGCAGGAATTCACCCGGTGAACGCAATCCCAGCACCGGGTGCTGCCAGCGGATCAGCGCTTCCATGCCGACCACCTGGCCTTTGCGACAATCGACCTTGGGTTGGTAGTAGAGCGCAAACTGGCCCTTATCGAGCGCATCCTCGATGCGCTTCAACAATCCCTGATTGGCCCGGATGCGCGACTCGACCGCCGGGTTGAACATGTGGAAGCGGCCCTTGCCCCCCTCCTTGGCCTTGTACATGGCCTGATCGGCGTGGCGCAGCAACTGGTCGGCCTCGCCGGCATCACCGGGGAACAAGGTCACACCAATGCTGGCGGTCACCCGCACCGGACTGCCGTCGATCACCAGCGGTGTTGCCACCGCCTCCAGCACACGCTGCAGGGCAAGCTCGGCCTGTTGCGGCGACTTCAGTCCGCCCAGCAACAGCGCGAACTCGTCTCCCCCAATGCGCGCCGCTGTATCGTCGGCTCGAATGACTTCTTCTAGACGTCGGGAAATCTCCTGCAAAAGTCGATCACCCGCCTTGTGGCCCAGCGTGTCATTCACCGGTTTGAAGCCGTCCAGATCCATCAGGCACACGGCCAGCCGGTCACCAGTACGCCGCGCATGCGCCAGCGCCTGCTTCATGCGGTCGGCCAGCAGCACGCGGTTGGGCAGGCCGGTCAGCGCATCGTAATGCGCCTGGCGCTGTAGCTGCTGGGCACGCTCGATCAACTGCGTGACATCCACCGTCGAACTCAGGATGCCCGTCAGCACGGTCGACCCGGGCGCATACAGGGGCCGGGCATTAATCCGCAACCAGTGGCACGGCAGGCTTGCGTCGGCAAGCCGCACCAGCACATCGCTGCAGGGCTGACCATCGGCCAGCACACGGGCGACAGGGAACTCATGCTGCGGAAACGGCAGGCCGCCGACATCCAAACAGATAGAGGCCAGATCCTCGAAGCTGACCGCTTCAGGCTCGGCCAGCGCGCCGAACTGGCGCACCGTGGCTGGATTGAAGAACTGCCGCCGCCCTGCGGCATCCCAAAGCTGGATGCCCTCATCCACCTCAAGCAGCACCGGACAAAGGCTAGCCCCTCCCTCATGCACCCCCATCATGATCTGCTGCAGCGTGGCGGCAGGCCGCTCGGCTATCCCTTTTGTCATACCTACAAGCATACCATCCAGCAGCGTATAATGCTGCGTATTCCGAGGAGCGCTGCGAGGTTCCATGTCCCATGGCCCCAGGCTCGGTTTGTTTTAACGGCGCTCACCCAACCCGTACCGGGAAGGGTGGGTTTGTCCGATCCGGCAAGCGCCCTCCCGGTCATACGTTCAAGGAGCCTGAACTCATGACCACCACTCAAGACTACGTTATTGCCGACATGGGCCTCGCCGACTGGGGCCGCAAGGAAATTCGCATCGCCGAAACCGAGATGCCCGGCCTGATGGCAATCCGCGAGGAATACGCCAAAGCCCAGCCCCTGAAGGGCGCGCGCATCACCGGTTCACTGCACATGACAATCCAGACCGCCGTGCTGATCGAGACGCTGACCGCGCTCGGCGCCGAAGTGCGCTGGGCCTCGTGCAACATTTTCTCGACGCAGGACCACGCTGCCGCCGCCATCGCCCAGGACGGCATCGCCGTCTTCGCCGTCAAGGGTGAGACGCTGGTCGACTACTGGGACTACACCCATCGCATCTTCGAGTGGCCGAATGGCAGCTTCTCGAACATCATTCTCGACGACGGCGGCGATGCCACCTTGCTGCTGCACCTCGGTGCCAAGGCCGAGAAGGACATCAGCGTGATCGCCAAGCCGACCTCGGAAGAAGAAACCATCCTCTTCGCCGCCATCAAGGCCAAGCTCGCCCTTGAGCCGACCTGGTATTCGACGCGCCTGGCGCAGATCAAGGGCGTCACCGAGGAGACCACCACCGGCGTGCATCGCCTGTATCAAATGCACGAGCGCGGCGACCTGAAGATCCCCGCGATCAACGTCAATGATTCCGTCACCAAGTCCAAGTTCGACAACCTCTACGGCTGCCGCGAATCACTGGTCGACGGCATCAAGCGCGCCACCGACGTGATGATCGCTGGCAAGGTCGCCCTGATCGCCGGTTACGGCGACGTGGGCAAGGGTTCTGCCCAGGCCATGCGCGCGCTGTCGGCGCAGGTCTGGGTCACCGAAATCGACCCGATCTGCGCGCTGCAGGCGGCGATGGAAGGCTACCGCGTCGTGACCATGGACTACGCCGCCGACAAGGCCGACATCTTCGTCACCTGCACCGGCAACTACCACGTCATCAACCACGACCACATGGCGAAGATGAAAGATCAGGCGATCGTCTGCAACATTGGCCACTTCGACAACGAGATCGACGTCGCTTCCGTTGAAAAGTACCAGTGGGAAGAAATCAAGCCGCAAGTCGATCACATCATCTTCCCGGACGGTAAGCGCATCATCCTGCTCGCCAAGGGCCGCTTGGTCAACCTCGGCTGCGGTACGGGTCACCCGAGCTACGTGATGTCGTCCAGCTTCGCCAACCAGACCATTGCGCAGATTGAGCTGTTCACCAAGAACGCCGACTATCCCGTGGGCGTCTATGTGCTGCCCAAGCATCTGGATGAGAAGGTGGCGCGCCTGCAGTTGAAGAAGCTCAACGCGCAATTGTCCGAGCTGACCGATCAACAGGCCGCCTATATCGGTGTGCCGAAGACCGGGCCGTACAAGACCGATAGCTACCGCTATTGACGTTCATCAGCAATGAATCCAGAATGGAGCCGTTAAGGTTCCATTTTGGAGGCAATCATGCCTAATCTTTCGATCAAAGACGTTCCAGAAGCGCTGGCCGAAGCTTTGCGTCAGCGCGCGGCGCGTAATCACCGCAGCCTGCAGGGTGAATTGATGGCCTTGCTGGAGGAAACTGTTGGCTGGGAGAATCGCGTGGCCGAGCCTGCCGTGAAATATGCGACGCCGCCAGTTTCTCACGAGGAATATGTGCGACGCCTGACCGAGATCGCCGCCCAGGTCAATCCCCACTTCAGCGCCGCCGACCGACTGACCCGTGCGCAAGTTCACGACCGAGCCTATTTGCAACAGTTGGGTATCTGACGTGGTATTTCTCGACACCAACATCCTGCTCTATGCGATTTCTCCCAAAGAAGCGGAGGCCAACAAGCGCGCCGTCGCCGAGCGCATCATCCTGGCCGGGGGATTTGGTCTATCAACGCAGGTCATGGTGGAGTTTTACGTCAATGCCATCAAGCCGACAGCGCAAGGCACCGGCTTCACGTCGCAACAAGCCCAGTGCTACCTGGATACCCTGTTGCTCTTCAATCGCTGCCAGCCGACCGACAGCGAACTGGTCATGACCGCAATTCGGCTCCATCAGCGCTTTCGCATCGACTGGTGGGACGCTCCCATCCTTGCCGCTGCGCAGCGGCTTGGCTGCAGTCATCTACTCAGCGAAGATTTTTCGCACGGCCAAGTCTACGACGGCGTCACCGTCGTCAATCCCTTTCTGGAAACTGCCGCATGAGCATGAACTCGTTTCATGCCCGCACGGCACGGCCAAAATCCAAG
The DNA here is from genome assembly GCA_030681195.1 of Rhodocyclaceae bacterium. Taxonomy (GTDB): domain Bacteria; phylum Pseudomonadota; class Gammaproteobacteria; order Burkholderiales; family Rhodocyclaceae; genus Sulfuricystis. Next base: position 51,732 of record JAUXXJ010000056.1, on the reverse strand, counting down.
GTGGCGGTGCGTGCGGCTGCGTCTATCCATATTCCGCATGACGGGGTGCGGGTGGATGCGCTGCTCGTCCAGCAAGGGCTCGCGCCTTCACGCACGGTGGCGCAACGCCTGATCGAGGCAGGGAGAGTCAGCCTGGAGGGCGATGTTTTGCGCAAGCCTGCCCATCTGCTGCCGGTACAGGCCCGTCTGGCCGTGGCGCCAGCCCACGACGCCGAATATGTCTCGCGCGGTGGTCTCAAGCTGGCCGGCGCACTGCTGCATACGGGAATTGATGTGCATGGCCTCGATTGTCTCGATATTGGCCAATCGACGGGCGGCTTCACCGACTGTCTGTTGCAGCATGGTGCCGCGAAAGTGGTCGGCATTGATGTCGGTCATGGCCAACTGCATCCCGCCATGGCCGCCGATCCGCGCGTCGAGTCGCATGAGGGCATCAACGCACGCGCGTTCGAAAAGTCGGCGCTGGCGGGACGGCAGTTCGACCTGATCGTCGCTGACGTAAGCTTCATTTCCCTCACGCTGATCCTCCCGCAACTGCCGCCGCTGCTCACCCAACTCGGCGACCTGCTGCTGCTGGTCAAGCCGCAGTTCGAGGTCGGTCCTGAACGCATTGGCAAGGGCGGCATTGTGACCGACAGTCGCTTGTATCCTGCGGTACGCGACAAACTCACCGCCTGCTGCACCGACCACCACCTCACCGTCCGCGACTGGTTCGACAGCCCGATCACCGGCACCGACGGCAATCACGAATTTTTCCTTCACGCCCAACATGGCCAATAAGCATGACGACTGAAATCTCCTTCGAATTTTTCCCGCCGCAATCCACCGACGGCATCGACAAGCTGCGTGTCGTGCGCGGCAAGCTGGCGGCCGCTAAGCCCACATTCTTTTCCGTCACCTACGGCGCCGGCGGCTCGACGCGCGAGCGCACCTTCGACGTGGTCATGGAAATCGCCGCCGAGGGTCATGCCGCCGCGCCGCACTTGTCGTGCATCGGCTCGACGCGCGACGGCCTGCGCGAAATTCTCGACACCTACCGTGCGCAGGGCATCCGCCGCATTGTGGCCTTACGAGGCGACCTGCCCTCGGGCATGGCCGATGCCGGCGAGTTTCGCTATGCCAATGAACTGGTCGAATTCATCCGCCAGGAAACCGGCGATACCTTCCGCATCGAAGTCGCCGCCTACCCGGAATGGCACCCGCAGGCCAAAAGCCCGCGTGACGATCTGCGCGCCTTCAAACGCAAGGTCGATGCCGGTGCTGATTCAGCCATCACCCAGTTCTTTTACAACGCCGACGCTTACGCTCATTTCGTCGCCGAAGCGCGCGCACTGGACATCACCATCCCGATCGTGCCGGGCATCATGCCGATTGGCAGCTTCAGCAAACTCGCCCGTTTTGCGGATTCCAGCGGTGCCGAAATTCCGCGCTGGATGCGCAAGAAATTCGAGAGCTTTGGCGACGATGCCGACTCGATCCGTGCCTTCGGTCTCGATGTCGTCACAGAACTGTGTGAGCGCCTGATCGCTCTGGGCGCGCCCGGCCTGCACTTCTACACGCTGAATCAGTCGATCCTGTCGCTGGAGATCGTGCGCCGCCTGAAGCTGATGTAAAAGTCGGCGCTGGCGGGACGGCGATCAGAACTTGTAGCGCACCTCGGCAAACACACTGCGCCGGGGAAGCGGCAGGTAATTCGGAATATCCGTGGTCGAGTAAACCCGCGCATCCGTATTGAACAGGTTGCGGATGCTGGCGGCGAACTCCCATTCGCTGCCATGGTAGTAGCGCAGCGTCGTATCCGCCACCCAGTTGCTGCCAAGCGTCGGCCGGGTATCCGTGCTGGCCTGGTGTGGGCGCTTGCCCGTCCAGTTCGCCTGCAGGTTCCAGTTCCATTTCGGCAGGAAGGCCCAATCCGCACGCAGGTAGGCATCCCGGTTCGGAATCGCGAAATGATCAACCACCTTGAAGCGTGTGAACTGTTCCTGGTCGGCGCGCCGCACGGTGAGGTTGCCCTGCAGGCGCAAGGTCGGCGAAGCCTGCCATTGCGCCTCCAGTTCAAGGCCGCGAATCACATGGGCATCGACATTGAAGAATTTCTGCGGGAAGGGATCAATCGCGACAATCGGATTCGACTGGCGCGCGTGGAACAGATTGGCATTGAGATTGAGATCACGGCTTGCCCGCCACGCGAAGGCCAGTTCCACGGTATCGGATTTCTCCGGCTTCAATAATGGGTTCGGCGTCGTCGCCCCGGTATTGGCATACAGCTCGAAGAAGGAGGGCGCACGGAAGGCGCGGCCCGCCATCAGCTTGGTGGTCAGCCGCTCCGTCGTGTGCCAGACCACGGCCAGTCGAGGATTGAAGGTGCCGCCAAAATCGGCATAGTGGTCGTAGCGCGCGCCGGCGGTCACCTCCCAGCGGTCGGATAAGGTCCAGATATCCTGCGCAAACAGGTACGCATTGCGCCGATCCGTTTCCGGAACAAACACGGCGGGCACACCGTTTTCCACCTTGCTATCGGCGTAGATATCCTGCCAGACGTAGCCGCCGCCAATACGCAGGGCATGGTTCTGCCAGCCACGGTAAAGGCTGCTGATTTCGGCACTGAAGCGCTGCTCGGCCGAGCGCTGGTGATTTACAACGCCAGGCCTTTCAAAAAAGCCATTGCCGGAGGAATACTCGGCCACGCGGTAGCGCACTTCCGCATCCAGGCCCCAGTGAGCGCCAAAGCCGGTATTGCTGTAAAGCCAGGCCAGGCCGGTATCGTTCTCACTGGCACGTGTCTGGTCGTCAAAATAACGACCGCCGGTCAGCCCAACGCGCAGATTATCCTTGGCGCGGTGATCGGCCAGCACGCGCCAGTTGTCGCGGCTCACTGACAGCCGCAAGTCGAGATTGTCGTAGCCATAGTCGGCACGCTCTGTTCGTTTATAGGTCGTTTTGTTCACTGCAATTTCGGGGCGATGGCCATCGGTCGTCAGGGCATCAATGGTCAGGCCGATGTCGAAGCCATGCCAGTTCGTACCATGCTGAAGCCAGACATTTTGCGTATCGAAGCTGCCGAGGCGCACGCCCGCCTCGGCACCCCGCATTCGCCCGGCCGTCTTGGTCACGATGTTGATCACCCCCGAAGCGGCGTCCGCGCCATAGAGGGCCGAACCGGGTCCGCGAATCACCTCGATACGCTCGATCATGCTGACCGGCAGGCCACGCCAATAAATGCCGGTGCCCCACACCAGATCGCGTAGCGGCGCGCCGTTGATCATCATCAGGGTCAATTTCGGCGCCGCGCCGCGTACTGACACAAGCGGCTTGTGGGCGAAATGATTGAGGCGCAGCGTGATGCCCGGCACACTCTGCAGGACATCGAGGACATTCGTCGCTCCCGTCGCACGAATATCCTCGGCAGAGATCACCGACACCACGGCAGGCGCCCGGGAAGCCGACTGTGGCGTTTGCGTGGCAATCGTCACGGACATCGACATCAGCTCGTCCAGACTGGCCATCATCAGCGACTCAAGCGAATTGTCGATCTCGGCTCTGGCCGGCAGGCTGATCCAGAGCACGAGGCAAAACGCCAACCCGAATCGTTGTAGTACGTTCATTGCCGCGCCTCATCTCGGCGCAAATCCTCGACGATCTGCGCCGCCCCATCGATCCGTAACCCCAGCGAGTTTGCCACAGCGGTGTTCACCACCACGTCGAATTCGCGCGGCGGCTGCACGGGCGGCAAGCCACGGCCAGCCAGCCAGCCGCGCACCACACCCGCCGTATGAAACGCCACCTGGGTGGGTGTAGTGTACACCGCCATCAGCGCACCGGCCTTCACGTACGCTGGCGAAAAAGCGACCAGCGGCACACGCGCCCGATAGCTGGCCAGCAGGATGTTCTGCAGGCTGCTACTGTTGTAAAGGAGCTGATCCGGCAAGGCAAGCAGCACGTCGGCAGATTCAAAAACTCCCTTGAGGGCTGGGTAGGTTTGTTCGAAACTATCGACCGCCGGGCTTGCGACCAGGCGCAAGTCGCGCAGACGCGCTTGCTGCTCAAGCTGCGGCAACAGCAGACGCGTCTGCGGCCCCATCAGTACGCCGACCCGCAACCAATTCGGCAAGACGCGCTTGATCAGTGCCATCTGCCGACCGATCGGTTGATCCAGCACCACCGCAGACATGACACGCCCCGAGCGCACCACCTCGGCCACCCGTGCATCGTATGCACTACGGGGCAACAAGGTGGCCAGCACCGGCACGTGCCCCCAAATCGCATAACGCTCGCTCAACCACTTGTGTGTCGTGTCGAAGGCCACGGTTCCCACCGTGACAATCAGTGTCGGCGGTGCCTCCTGCGTATCCAGCAGCTTGGCGGGCACGCCAAACTTCAATGTCGCCTCGCCCTCCAGCTCATTACGCAGCACCGTGGCCGTTTCGGCATAGACCCCGTCCTCGCCAGACATCACCACCCAGACCCGATCCTTGGCTGCGGCTGGCAATGACAGCGCCAGCAGGCAGACGAGGAAAAGGTGGAGGGCGAAACGGCGCATGGTCAGAATTCGAGCCTCAACGTGCCGAAGGCGCTGCGCTCCTGAATCATGGCGGGTTGACTTATGAGCGGATACGAAGCCACATAATCACCGCCGACAGCATGCACCGAGATTGCCGCTTCAGCACGGGTTGCACCCATACGGAATGACTTGGCCAGCCTAGCATCGACCCGGCGCAATTCGGGAAGCTTGGTTTGCTGGTGCCGCCAGGTCATTGGAGTAGACGTATGGAATATCAGGCTGAAATCGAAATCAAGCGGTAGCTTCTGGAACAGCGCTAGCGTGCCGGAACGGACTGGCGGCATCCGGATATTCTGACCATCCAGCCAGCGATAGCCCTGCGTGTTGTGGTTAAGCCAGATTTCAGTGTCGGCAAACGGCTTCCAGCGCAGCTGGTATTCGATACCGTGAGTTTCCATGTCGCGGAAATTGACATAGTCATTGACCTTACGCACCGTATAACCAGGCAGATCGTACTCCCTGTTAGCGATCACGCCCTTCATGCTTTCGTGGTAAGCCCTGACATCCAGCGTCAAGCGCCAGTCATGGAAGTTGCCGAAATAGCCAGCTTCGTGCGACAACAATTTCTCGGGACGGACATTACCTGTCGATACGTCATAACGGAGATCAGTGCCATTACTGAGCCTGTAGCGTCGGTCGGCTGCCAATTCATAGATGCTGGGGGTCCGCTGGGACTCGGAGGCGCCAATCCTCAAGGTATGGTCGGGCGTCACGTGGAAGTTCGCCATGAGTCGCGGCATGAAATAGCTCCCGCTACGGCTATGGTTGGCCCAGAACCCACCGAAGTTGAACAACCAGCGTGGATGGGGGCGCCATTCGTAGTTGCCGAACAGGCGCAGTTCGCTTATCGATATCACATCACTGGTGTAGTAGAGAGGCGCCGAACGCGCATCTTCATACTTGTAGCCTGCGCCCCATACCACCCGCTGCGTTGTTGAAAAGGCAAACTGGTGTTGCGCTTCGAGATTGAGTCTTCGACCCCGGCCGCCGAAGTCGACCGTTACCGCTTTATCGAGAGGATAGATAAAGCTGTCTTCACCTTGCTCTTCGTTATAGTTCGCCGAAAGCTTGATCTCTTCGTCCAACGCCGGTCGCCAACTCCATTGGCCAGACAAATACAGCCCGTACCAGACGACCGTTCGTGGGATATTGCCATTCTCGCCCTGGAAACCTTCGCCCGCCGGCATCTCACTATAGCCTGCGGCCAGCAGGACATCTTCGTTATTGGACGGCTTCAGGTCGCCGCGAAAATGGACTTGGGCTACCGTCTTGTCGTCATGTGCATTCCTATAGCCGCTGTCCTGACGACGGCCGGCAGAAAGGCGAAAACTGGCGTTGTCGCTGCCCCAACCAAGTCTTGCGTAGTTATCCTTGATGCTGCCCTCACCAGAACTCATGGAGAGTTCCACCCCCCGTGTATCCGCTGTATGGCGTGTCACGATGTTGATGACGCCGAACAGGGCATTGGCGCCATAGGCAGCAGAGTTCGAGCCCCGCAGCACCTCGATGCGTTCGATATCCTCCAGCAAGATGCTCATCAGGCCACGATGCGTATCTCCCAGATAGAAAGAGGAATAGACGGAGCGCCCATCCACCAACACAAGATTGCGCGTACCGTAATCGTCGAGCGGAGCATGGTAGGCGGCGCCAGGATTCGCACCGTTCCAGCCGCCCACCATATACCCAGGCACCAGCCGCAACACATCCACCAACTCCCGCGCCCCTGAGCGGCGAATCGTTTCGCGATCAATGATCGTCACCGCCCCCGGCGTATCGCGCAACGGCTGGGCCAGACGTGTCACCGTCAGTACTTGAGGCAATTCCTCAAAGTAATCCTGCTCGGACAGATCGGCGGCGCCGGCCACACTGGCTGCAAACATGAGCGATAGGAGGAATAATTGTTGGGTTGTTTTCATGTTATGACGCACTACTTAGGATAATTGCATACATAAGCTTAGCTGGCAATCCAGCTTTGGTCATAGATTTCAGGGATTGTGCGCTGTCTCAGCGTCGCTTGCCGCCCAACAGCGAACCCAGTACACCGCGCACCAGCTCGCGGCCAACTTGCGAACCAATCGTGCGTACCACCGTCTTGGCCGCCATTTGCATCAGGCCATCGGTCTGTCCGCCACGCGGCCCGGTGCGGCCGAACAGCAGGTCGCTCAGGCCACCGCCTTCTTGCGGTGCCGTCCCGCCAGCGCCGACTTTTTGCTGGGGTGTTGCTGGCGCAGACTCGGCAACGCGTGCCGTCAGTTTCTCGTAGGCCGATTCACGATCAATCGTCTTCTCGTAGTGGCCGTAGATCAGGGAGGACTGGATCGCCTGTGTGCGCTCAGCGACGGTGAGTGGCCCGAGACGCGAGGCCGGTGGCAGGACGAAGGCACGTTCGACCACGGCGGGACGGCCTTTTTCATCGAGGAAAGACACCAGTGCCTCACCGACGCCCAGCTCGGTAATCACCGCTGCCGCGTCAAAGGCGGGGTTGGGGCGCATGGTCTCGGCAGCTGACTTGACCGCCTTCTGGTCGCGCGGGGTAAAGGCGCGCAGGGCATGCTGCACGCGGTTGCCGAGCTGGCCGAGCACCTTGTCCGGCACATCGAGCGGATTTTGCGTGACGAAATAAACGCCCACGCCCTTGGAGCGGATCAGCCGCACCACCTGCTCGACCTTGTCGATCAGGGCGGCGGGCGCATCGCTGAACAGCAGGTGGGCCTCATCGAAGAAGAACACCAGCTTGGGCTTTTCGAGATCACCGGCCTCGGGTAACTGTTCGAACAGTTCGGCCAGCAGCCACAGCAGGAAGGTGGCGTAGAGCTTGGGCGAGTTCATCAGTTTGTCGGCGGCCAAAATATTCACGACACCGCGACCATCCTGCGTTTGCATCAGGTCGCCGATGTCGAGCATCGGCTCGCCGAAGAACTGGTCGCCGCCCTGCTCCTCAAGCGTCAACAGGCCGCGCTGGATGGCGCCCACCGAGGCCGCCGAGATGTTGCCGTATTGCGTCTTGAACTGTGCCGCGTTATCGCCGACATGCTGCGCCATGGTGCGCAGATCCTTGAGGTCGAGCAGCAACAGGCCGTTGTCATCGGCCACCCGAAAGATGATTTGCAGCACGCCTTCTTGCGTGTCATTGAGTCCCAGCAGACGCGCCAGCAGTAGCGGGCCCATGTCGGAAATCGTCGCCCGCACCGGATGACCGGACTGCCCGAGCACATCCCAGAACACGGTCGGATTCGCACGCGGCGCCCAGTCAGTGACGCCCAGGCTGTCGAGGCGCTTCTGCAGCTTGTCGGAAGGCATCCCCGCCGCGCCAAGGCCGGAAAGATCGCCCTTCACGTCGGCCAGAAAGACCGGCACGCCAATCGCCGAGAACTGCTCGGTGAGGCGTTGCAGGGTGACCGTCTTGCCGGTGCCGGTGGCGCCGGTAATGAGGCCGTGACGGTTGGCGAGGGCGGGCAGAAGATGTAATTCAGTTTCGCCATGTTTGGCAACGGGCAAGGGTTGGGTCATGGCTTCGTCCACAGAGGGGGTTGTAGAATTCGCCAATTTTACGCAGCACCCTAAAGAAACTAAGGACATCACATCATGGCAGGCCATTCCAAATGGGCAAATATCCAACACCGCAAGGGTCGTCAGGACGAAAAACGCGGTGCCGCCTTCTCCAAGATCGCCAAGGAAATCACCGTGGCGGCCAAGATGGGCGGGGGCGATGCGGGCTTTAACCCCCGTTTGCGCATGGCCATCGACAAGGGCAAGTCGGTCAATATGCCCAAGGACAAGATCGAGAACGCCATCAAGAAGGGCACCGGCGAACTTGAAGGCGTGAACTACGAAGAGATCCGCTACGAAGGCTATGGCATCGGCGGCGCCGCCGTGATGGTGGATAGCCTCACCGACAACAAGGTGCGCACTGTCGCGGAAGTGCGCCACGCCTTTGCCAAACACGGCGGCAACATGGGCACCGAGGGCAGCGTCGCGTTCATGTTCAAACATTGCGGCCAGATGATCTTCGCGCCGGGCACCGATGAGGCGGCGCTGATGGATGCCGCCATCGAGGCGGGCGCAGAGGATGTCGCCAGCAATGAGGATGGCTCGATCGAGGTGGTCACCGGCCCCGGTGATTTTCTCAACGTCAAGGAAGCGCTGGAAGCGGCCGGCTTCAAGGCCGAGTTTGCCGAAGTCACCATGAAGCCGCTGAACGAATCCGAACTGGCCGGCGAGGACGCCGCGAAAATGCAGAAGCTGCTTGATGCGCTGGAAAACCTCGACGACGTGCAGGAGGTCTATACCACTGCCGTCATGGACGAATAAAACAGAGAAAGCCGTCTTACCAGCGCCGACTTTTTGATGCTTGCCAAGGCGGCGCCCTTTCTTTTCGTCCTCCTCTGGAGCACGGGATTCCTCGGCGCCAAGTTCGGCCTGCCGCACGCCGAACCACTCGCTTTTCTATTTGTTCGCTACCTGCTGGTGATCGCCCTGATGACCAGTCTCGCGCTGGCTTGGCGCGCGCCTTGGCCCAAAGACCGCGGCCAGTGGCTGCAGATTGGCATCAGCGGCCTGCTGGTGCATGCCCTCTATCTTGGCGGCGTCTTCGTCGCCATCGGCATGGGACTGCCGGCTGGGATCACCGCCCTGGTGGTGGGGCTGCAACCCCTGCTCACCGCGACCGTTGCGGGTCGTCTGCTTGGCGAAGCCGTATTGCCGCGCCAATGGCTCGGCCTCGGGCTGGGCTTTGTCGGTGTCGCGCTGGTAGTGGCGCACAAGATTGGGGCGGGGTTTGCGCTGGATGCGCTCTGGCCCGCCTTTGCGGCGCTACTCGGCATCACCGCCGGCACGCTCTACCAGAAACGTTTCAGTCCGCACTTCGATTGGCGCAGCGGCTCGGTAGCGCAATTTCTGCCCACGGCTATCGTCACCGGCGCCCTCGTCTTCGCGACCGACAGCTTCCGTATCGAGTGGACGGGCGAATTCGTCTTCGCACTCGGCTGGCTGGTGCTGGTGCTGTCGATTGGCGCCATCTCGCTGCTCAACTGGCTGATCCGCCACGGCAGCGCGGTCAACGTCGCCAGCCTGTTCTACCTCACGCCACCGACCACCGCGCTGCTGGCCTGGCTGCTGTTCGGCGAAACCCTTAGCGGTCTGGCGCTCGTCGGCATGGCGCTGGCGGTCAGCGGCGTCTATATCGCGCGCCGCTAGGCCAGTCGGAAACGCGACACCAGTCCCTGCAGTTCCTCGGCAAGTTGTTTAAGGCCATGCACGGCATCGGTAGTACCCGCCACCGAGGTGCTGTTGGACATCGCCATGCGCGCAATGCTGTCGACACGCCCGGAAATATCCTGGCTGGTCGCGGCTTGCTCAGACGTCGCCGCTGCCGTCTCGCGAATCGCCGCCGCCACGGCACGGATGCTGGCGTTAATGCGTTCGAGCGCTTCGCCCGCCTGTTCGGCCAGTTGCAGCCCGCTATCGACCTGGCGCCCCCCGACTTCCATGTTCTGGACAGCACCACGTGTTTCGCTCTGGATGGCCGAAATCATGGTCGAAATTTCTGTCGTTGCGCCCGTTGTGCGCTCGGCGAGTTTGCGTACCTCGTCCGCCACCACAGCAAATCCCCGGCCCTGCTCGCCCGCACGTGCTGCCTCGATGGCGGCGTTGAGCGCGAGCAGATTGGTCTGGTCGGCAATCTCCTTGATGACGGCGACGATCGCGCCGATCTGGTCGGAACTCTTGCCCAGCGCATCCACCAGCCGTGCCGACTCGCCAAAGGTAACGGCAATGTTGCGAATGCCGGCAACCGCCTGATTGACAACTTGCTGCCCATGCACCGCCAGGTTGCTGGTTTCTTCCGCCGCACCGGCGGCCTGTTCGCTGCGCGCGACGAGATCGCCGATGGCCTGCTTGAGTCGTTCGGCGGAGGACGAGGCATCCGCCGCCTCATTCGCCTGGCCTTGAGAGGACTGGGCTACCTGGCGCGCGGTATCGGCCACACCCGCCGAGGTGTCGACCACGCGCGTCGAGGCCTGCTGTACCTGACTGAGAATGGTCGAAAACTCTTCTGCCATCTTGTTGAATGTATGCCCCACCTGGCCCAGTTCGCAGCCACCGCGAATGGTGGCACGCGCCGCCAGATTGCCTTCGGCGAGCGCCGAGGCAGACTTGACCAGTTCGGCGACACTCCCGGTGATCGCGCGCGTGATAAATAGCCCCGCCAGGATGGACAGCGCCAGCCCGACCACCATGCTGCCGATTGTGATCATGCGCACCCGTGCGGCCGCCGTACTCGCTTCCTCGTAGGAGGCACGCGCATGGTCGACCTGATATTTGAGCAGGGTATCGATGGCCGCAGAGGCTTTCGCGTACGCAGGGTCCATCACCGACTTGCGTAAATCATCCGCCTCGACAAACTTTTCCCCCTGCAGCAGGTCAATCATCGGCATCACGCCGGTGCGCCCGAAGTTCATGCGCGCATTGACGAAAGCCTCCAGCAACGCACGCTCATCAGAAGCCAGTGCGCGCGCCTCGTAATCCTTGAGCAAATTATCGATGCGAAAGATCATGCCCGCGATCTTGTCGGTTTGCGCGATGATCTCGAAGGCATCACTCTCCTGGCGAGCCGCCGCCAGGGTGATGTTGATCTGCATCTGGTTGTTGCGGATTTCGTTCAGCCGGTCGATCGCGAGCAGATTACCGTTGTAAAGCGCCGCCACCGTCGTATTCGACGCCCCGATGCCCAGCAGGCCGGTCATACCGACCCAAAGTAACATCAGCGCGGAAAACCCGATCAATATATAGAACCGGGTCTTGATTTTCATCTGATTCATGGAACCCTCCTCGTCCGGCAGATGTCAACACGCACCCGCTCCGATTTTTGGCTAGTTTCAACGCAAACAGCAACGCCTACCAATTCGTGCTTTCGATATAAGTATCAAAGCGCCGAATCCTACCGCACCCGAAAGCCGTCAAGCGACCTAGTGTATCTTCGCCGCCGACATGAGCACAACGACCCGCATCCTCGGCATTGATCCCGGTCTGCGCATCACCGGCTTCGGCATCATCGACAAGACCGGCCAGAAGCTCGCCTATGTCAGCAGCGGCTGCATCAAGAGCAACGACAAGGACTCTCTGCCGCTGCGTCTCAAGACCCTGCTCGACGGCATCGGGGAGGTAATTGCAACCCATCATCCGAATGAGGCGGCGATCGAAAAAGTGTTTGTCAACGTCAATCCGCAATCCACCCTGCTGCTCGGTCAGGCACGCGGCGCGGCCATCTCGGCCCTTGTCCTCGCCGGTCTGCCGGTGGCGGAATACACCGCCCTGCAAATCAAGCAGGCGGTGGTCGGCCACGGCAAGGCGGCCAAGGAACAGGTCAGCCACATGGTCACGCGCCTGCTGCAACTGCCGGGGGAACCTTCGGCCGATGCGGCGGATGCCTTGGCCTGCGCGATCAGCCATGCCCATGGCGGGCAGTTGGGGGCGATGGCAACCCTGGGGTTTCGTGTTAGAAATGGCCGCCTCGTTTAAGGAATTCACACCATGATCGGCCGCATCACCGGCACCCTGCTGGAAAAGAATCCGCCGCAAATTCTCGTCGACGTTACTGGCGTCGGCTACGAAATCGATGTACCGATGAGCACCTTCTACAACCTGCCGAATCTCGGCGAGAAGGTCGCACTCGTCACCCATCTGGTCGTGCGCGAGGACGCCCATCTGCTATTCGGCTTTCTCACCGAGGCGGAGCGTGCCCTGTTCCGCCAGTTACTAAAGATTTCCGGCATCGGCGCACGCATGGCGCTGGCGGTACTCTCTGGCCTCTCGGTTGCCGAGTTGGCGCAGGCCGTCGCTCTGCAGGAAACCGGGCGACTGGTGAAAATTCCGGGCATTGGCAAGAAAACGGCTGAACGTCTCCTGCTCGAACTAAAAGGCAAGCTGCCGGTCGGAACGGGAGCCGGCACAAAAGTCGGCGCTGGCGGGACGGCATTCACGACAGTCCCGGATGCCATGAGCGACATTCTCAATGCCCTGCTGGCGCTGGGCTATAGCGAACGCGAGGCCGCCTCTGCGCTGAAAGGACTGCCCGCTGACAGCAGTGTTTCGGAAGGCATCCGCCAAGCGCTCAAATCCCTCGCCAAGCCATGAACCTCCCATGAACGATACGACCCGCAACTATGCCCGCATTTTCCTGGTGATCCTGCTGGCCATCGGCACCGTCTGGGTACTCGCCCCCTTCCTCCCCGCCCTGCTGTTTGCCGCCATCCTGTGTCTGACCACCTGGCCGCTGTTTGTCTGGACCGAAGGGCGACTCAAGGGACGCTCGACGCTCGCCGCCCTGTTGCTCACCCTGTTACTCGCCACCGCCGTCTTGCTGCCGATGTCCTATCTCGCGGCCACGGTCACCGACGGCGTCACCCAGTTGCTGGCCCTGCTGAAACCCTGGTTCGAGTCGGGCGACCACCCGCCTCCCGCCTGGCTGGTCACGCTGCCGCTGATTGGCGAACCCCTTGACACCTATTGGCGCCAGCTCGCCGCCAGCCAGGCAGAACTGACCCGCCTCGGCCAGCAGCTATTCGAGCCGACCCGCAAATTCCTCCTCGCCAGCGTCGGGTTGATCGGCCAGGGCCTACTTGAACTGACCCTGGTCGTTTTCATCACTTTTTTCTTCTATCGCGACGGACGTGCGCTGGCAGGCCGGATCGCCATGCTGGCCAACAAGATCGGCGGCGAACTCGGTGAACGCATGTTGACACTCTCCCACACGACCATCATGGGCGTGATGATCGGCATCGTCGGCACGGCGGCGGCGCAGGGCCTCGTCGCGCTTGTCGGTTTCATGATCGCCGGCGTGCCGGCGCCTCTGCTGCTCGGTGCGGCGACCTTCTTCCTGTCGATGATTCCGGTCGGCCCGCCGCTGATCTGGATTGGTGCCGCTTGGTGGCTCTATGAGCAAGGCCAGACCGGCTGGGCCATTTTCATGTTGATCTACGGTTTCGCCGTCATCAGCAGTGTCGATAACGTCGTCAAACCGATCCTCATCAGCCGCTCCGCCAGCCTGCCGATCCTGCTGATCGCGCTGGGCGTCTTCGGCGGCATCCTGGCCTTTGGCTTTGTCGGCATCTTCCTCGGCCCGGTGATTCTTGCCCTCGCCCTCACGCTCATCGAGAGCTGGTCAAAAGCAGTCGCCACGACCCCATTGAATCCATCCGAACCATGATCGAAACCGACGCGTTTGACAACCGGCTGATCACGCCCGAAAAAGCCACCACGCAGGAGGAGGCCCTCGAACGTGCCCTGCGGCCGAAGAAACTCGCCGATTACGTCGGCCAGCAGAAGATTCGCGGCCAGCTGGAAATCTTTATCGAGGCAGCCAAGAAACGCAAGGAAGCGCTCGATCACGTGCTGCTGTTCGGCCCGCCCGGGCTTGGCAAGACCACGCTGGCCCACATCGTGGCGCATGAACTGGGCGTCAATCTGCGCCAGACCTCCGGCCCGGTGCTGGAGCGTGCCGGCGATCTCGCCGCGCTGCTGACCAATCTCGAACCGCACGACGTGCTGTTCATCGACGAGATCCATCGCTTGAGTCCGGTTGTCGAGGAAATTCTCTACCCGGCGCTGGAGGACTTTCAGCTCGACATCATGATTGGCGAAGGCCCGGCAGCCCGCTCGGTCAAGCTCGACCTGCCACCCTTTACGCTGGTCGGTGCCACGACGCGCGCCGGCATGCTCACCAACCCGCTGCGCGACCGCTTCGGCATCGTCGCCCGGTTGGAGTTCTACACCCCCGAAGAACTCGCCCTGATCGTGCGCCGCTCCGCGCATCTACTCAACTGCGCGATCGCCGAGGACGGCTCATACGAAATCGCCAAACGCAGCCGTGGCACGCCGCGCATCGCCAACCGCCTGCTGCGCCGCGTACGCGATTTCGCCGAGGTGAAACACGACGGCGCCATCACGCGCGACATCGCCGATGCCGCACTGATCATGCTCGATGTCGATCACCTCGGCCTCGATGTGATGGACCGAAAACTGCTCGGCGCGATGCTCGAAAAATTCGGCGGCGGACCGGTCGGCGTCGACAACCTCGCGGCAGCCATCGGCGAAGCGCGCGACACCATCGAGGATGTACTAGAGCCCTACCTGATCCAGCAGGGCTATTTGCAGCGCACGCCGCGCGGGCGGGTGGCAACGGCGAGTATTTGGCGGCATTTTGGGCTTGATGCGCCCGGCGCCACCAACCGAGAGTTGTGGCAACAGTGAGCCAGCAGATTCCCGTGCGGGTCTACTATGAAGACACCGACTCAGGTGGCGTCGTCTACTACGCCAACTACCTCAAGTATCTCGAACGCGGCCGCACCGAACTGCTGCGCAGCCTTGGCGTCGAGCAGCAAAAATTGCTGGCAGAAACTGGCCTGGCCTTTGCGGTCCGTTCGCTTTCCGCCGAATACCTGAAGCCTGCAAGACTCGATGATTTGTTACAAATCGAAACGGCCATCCAGGACCTCGGTCGCGCTCAGGTAACATTCGCGCAGTCAGTTGTGCGCGGTGACGAGATCTTGCTCACCGCCACCGTCCGCGTCGCCTGTCTGGTGCTTGCCAAGGGCAAGCCGGCCGCGATGCCCAAGGAACTTCACGAACTTTTCAACGCCCTGATATGAACGTTGCACAAGATCTTGCCATTATCGATCTCATCCTGCAGGCCAGTCTCGTCGTCAAGCTGGTGATGGGCCTGCTCGCCTATGTTTCCGTTATGTCTTGGTACTGGATCTTCCGCAAGTGGTTCCAGATCCGTGAAGCTCAGCAGCGTACCGATAAGTTCGAGCGCGACTTCTGGAGTGGCGGCGATCTGCAAAGTCTCTACCAGAGTGCCGTGAATGACCGCCACCACAGCGGCGCCATGGAGCGCATCTTCGAATCCGGTTTCCGCGAGTACACCAAGCTGCGCAGCCAGAAATCGCTTGACCCGTCCACCGCCATCGACGGCGTGCGGCGTGCCATGCGCGCTACCTATCAACGCGAGATCGACGACCTGGAGGCCCATCTCGCCTTTCTCGCTTCGGTGGGTTCGGTATCACCCTACGTTGGTCTGTTCGGCACGGTGTGGGGCATCATGCACTCCTTCCGCGGTCTGGCCAGCATGACCACCGCGACCTTGCAGGCGGTTGCGCCAGGCATTGCCGAGGCACTGGTGGCCACGGCCATCGGCCTGTTCGCCGCGATTCCGGCCGTGGTGGCCTACAACCGCTTCGCCCACGACACGGATCGCATCGCCGTGCGCTTCGAGAGCTTCATGGAAGAGTTCTCGAACATCCTGCAACGGCAGATGAAGTAAGCATGCGTCGCCCGCGCCGTCTCAAGCACGAAATCAACGTCGTGCCCTATATTGATGTGATGCTGGTGCTGCTGGTGATTTTCATGGTCACCGCGCCGATGATCCAGCCCGCCAGCGTCGAGCTGCCGAGTGTCGGCAAGTCGTCCACGCCACCGGTCGAGCCGCTTGAAATCACCGTCAAGGCCGATGGTTCGATGACGATGCAGGATCGCCTCTTGGGAGGCGCTACCGTCAGCGTCGGTCGCATGGAGCTGGCCCAACGCATCAAGGAACTGCAGGAGAAACATCCCGACCAACCGGTGCTGATCGCCGGCGACAAGAATGCGAAGTACGAAGCCGTGCTGAACGTCATGGACGAACTGCAGCGTGCGCAGGTGGCCCGCATCGGCCTCCTCGTGCAGCCGCAGGGTAAATAGCCCCGTGTCTGAAGCCCCCGTCCCGCCACGTCCCGCCCCGGGCAAACGCATCGCGTTTGTGCTCGCCGTGTTGATGCACGTGGTGCTGGCGGTCGTGCTGATCTACGGGGTTACTTGGCAGACCGAACAACCCACAACGGTGACGGTTGATCTCGTCAGTGCCGTCCCGCCAGCGCCGACTTCTGCACCGACACCGCCAGAACCCGAGCCAAAGCCGGAACCCAAACCGATACCCAAGCCTGAACCACCCAAGCCAGCCCCCAAGCCCGATATCGTTCAGAAAGAAAAACCCAAGCCCGAGCCAAAAGTTGAACCGCGGCCGGAACCCAAACCTGACCCGTTCAAGGAGCAGCTGGAGCGTGAACTGAAGGAAACCGAAAAGCGCAAGGCAGCCAGCGAAGCCACCAGTGCCGCCGCCCGCGAACTGGCCGATCTGAAGGCCCGTCAAGCCTCGGCGGCACAAGCAGGCGATATCGACAAATACATTGCCGCCCTCCGCGGCAAGGTGCGCGGCAATATCGTCCTGCCGCCGGACATCAAGGGCAATCCGGAGGCCCAGTTCGAGGTGACGCAACTGCCCAGTGGCGACGTACTGAATGTCAAGCTCAAGAAATCCTCGGGTAATGCCGCCTGGGATGCCGCCACAGAACGTGCGATCCACAAGTCCAGTCCGCTGCCCAAGCCTTCGAAACCCGAGTTGTTCAGCCGCACGCTGACCCTGACCTTCCGTCCGCAGGAAGACTGACTGGCAGGACGGGCTATAATTCAACCCTATGAAATCACTCACTTCTCGCCTGATCGGGGGCTTGCTGTTAGCCTGCACCGCCTTCGCCTCCCAGGCACAGCTCGATATCGTCATTACCGGCTCCGGCAGCCAGCGACTGCCTATCGCTGTCACCGATTTCGCCGGTGAGCGTGGCATCTCGCAAGCCCTCGTTTCCGTTGTACGCGCCGACCTCGAACGTAGTGGCTTGTTCACTTTGCAAGACACCGCCGGCGTAGTCATGGATGAAAACACCGCACCCAACTATGCCGACTGGAAAGGCCGTGGTGCCGATGCCCTGGTAGCCGGCAGCGTACGCACTGCGCCGGACGGCCGCTATGAAACCCGCTTCCGCCTGCATGACACGCAAAAGCAGGGCGCCATCGCCGGCCAAGCCTATGCGCACAACGCACAGCAGATTCGCGCCACCGCCCACCGCATTTCAGATGTCATTTACGAAAAGCTCACCGGCGAACGCGGCATCTTCTCGACGCGCATCGCCTATGTCGTGAAGCACCCCGGCCGTTTCGAACTGCAGATCGCCGATGCCGATGGCAATGGCGCCCAGGCCGCGCTGGCGTCCAAGGAGCCGATCATCTCGCCCGCCTGGTCACCCGATGGTGGCAAACTGGCCTACGTCTCCTTCGAGGCCAAGAAGCCAATCATCTATGTGCATGACCTCGCCACCGGGCGTCGCCACGTCGCGGCCAACTTCAAGGGTTCCAACTCCGCGCCCGCCTGGTCGCCGGACGGCAAGAAACTGGCCGTTGTCCTGACCAAGGACGGTAGCTCGCAACTCTATCTTGTCAATGCCGATGGCAGTGGCGTCACCCGACTGGCAAGCTCCAGCGGCATCGACACCGAGCCGCAGTTCTCACCGGATGGCGAATTCATCTACTTCACCTCGGATCGCGGTGGCAGCCCGCAGGTTTATCGCCTGCCGACCGCTGGGGGTGCCGCGCAGCGCATCACCTTCGAGGGCAGCTACAACGTCACACCGCGCCTGTCACCCGATGGCAAGAAGCTGGCCTACGTCACCCGCGACAGCGGCCGCTTCCGCGTCACCATCATGGATCTCGCCACGCGCCAAACGCAAGTGCTCACCGACACTGCCAAGGACGAGTCGCCGAGTTTCTCGCCAAATGGCCGCATGATCCTCTTCGCCACCGAAGTCGGCGGACGCGGTGTGCTGGCCGCCGTCTCGACCGATGGTCGCGTCAAGCAACGTCTTTCTTCCGGGCAGAAGGCAGATGTTCGCGAGCCGGCCTGGGGCCCCTTCATTCCGTAACTCTCTTTACGTCAGGAAATCATCATGCACAAAACGCTTAGCTCCCTGCTCACCCTGGCCGCCATTCTTTCGCTCGTCGGCTGCAGCAGCCAACCCGCTGCGCCCGAACAAGCCGGTGCCGGCGTCGAAGATCGCAATCCCAATGCCGTCACCAGCACGGGGGTGGCGACCACCAGCATCGACCCCTACAGCCTTGCCGCGTTGAAAGACCCGAAGAGCCCGCTCTCGAAGCGCAGTATCTACTTCGACTACGACAGCTTCGTGGTGAAGGATGAATACAAGGCCCTGCTCGACCACCATGCCAAGTTCCTGGCCGCGAACACCCAGTTCAAGATGCTGATTCAGGGCAATGCCGACGAGCGTGGCAGCCGTGAATACAACCTGGCACTTGGCCAGAAGCGTTCCGAAGCCGTGAAAAAGGCGCTGCAACTGCTCGGCGTGCAGGAAGCACAACTTGAATCTGTCAGCCTCGGCGAGGAAAAGCCGGCCTGCATGGATCAAAGCGAATCCTGCTGGGCGCAGAATCGCCGCGGTGACATGCTCTACTCGGGTGAATTCTGATGCGGCTACGCACGCCGCTGTACTCGTTGTTTTGCCTGGTACTTGCCGTCGCGTCAGCGCCGACTTTTGCATTTTTCGGCGATGACGAAGCACGCAAGCAGGTCGCGGAGCTAAAAAAGACGGTTGATGCGCTGACGCAACGGGTCGATGGCGGCGCGCAAAACCAGTTCGACTTTGCTAACCAGATCGAGACACTGAAAAGCGAGGTTGCCCGTCTGCGCGGACAGGTGGAAGAACTGACCCACTCCCTCGAATCGGCCCACAAACGCCAGCAGGATTTTTATGTCGACCTCGACAACCGGCTGCGCAAGCTCGAAAGTGCCGCTCCGACGACAAACACCGAGGAAACTGCATCAGCAACTACGGCCCCTCCGGTCGCCAAGGCCGACCCCCAGGTCGAAATGCGCGACTATGAAGCCGCGCTCGGCCTCTTCCGCGAAAGCCGCTATAAAGAGGCGCAGGCCAGTTTTGACGCGTTCATCGCCAAGCACCCGCAATCCACGCTACTACCCAGTGCACACTACTGGCTGGGCTCAAGCCTCTACCAGCAAAAAGGCTTCCTCGGGGCAGCGACCAGTTTCGGCAAAGTCGCGGCCAACTGGCCGAATGACAGCAAGGCACCTGATGCCCTGTTGCAGCAGGCCAATGCACTGGTCGCGGCCAAGGATGTGAATGGCGCAATCAAGGTGCTGGAAATGCTGGTCGAGAAGTTTCCCACCAGTCCGGCCGTAGAGACCGCTCGCTCGCGGCTGAAGACCCTCGCGCCGAAGAAAAAGCGCTAAGCCCGGTCATGGCGGTAGCGGCGCTGCGCATCAGCGAAATCTTTTACTCCCTGCAGGGCGAGTCGACGCGCGTCGGACTCCCCACCGTGTTCATCCGTCTGACGGGTTGTCCGCTGCGCTGCGTCTGGTGCGACACGACCTATGCGTTCACGGGTGGCGAAACGCTGACGCTCGATGACATCCTCGCGCGTGTCACTGCGTTTGACTGCCCGACCGTCTGCGTCACCGGCGGTGAACCGCTTGCGCAAGCGAACTGTCTGCCGCTGCTGACGGCGCTCTGCGATGCCGGCTACTCGGTCTCGCTGGAAACGTCTGGCGCACTCGATATCGGCAAGGTCGATGCGCGCGTCTCACGCATCGTCGATCTCAAGGCACCGGACTCTGGTGAAGCGGACAAGAACCGCTGGGAGAATTTTGAGCTGCTGCGCGCCACCGACGAGTTGAAAATCGTCCTCGCCTCGCGCGGTGATTACGAGTGGGCCAAGGCGTTGATCGCCGGCCAACATGAAATGTCGGCGCTCGCAGGATGCAATGCCCCGCATGGGGTACGGCAGATTCCCTGCCCCGTGCTCTTTTCACCCGTATGGGATCGTCTGGCGCCGGCTGATCTCGCGCAATGGATTCTCGATGATCGCCTGAACGTGCGCTTTCAATTACAGTTGCACAAGATGCTGTGGAAGGAGAGCCGTGGACGCTAAACCTGCCGTCGTCCTCCTCTCCGGCGGACTTGACTCCGCCACCTGCCTCGCCATCGCCCGTGATACCGGCTACGCTTGCCACTGTCTTTCGGTCGATTACGGCCAGCGCCACGCCGCCGAGCTGAATGCGGCCAACCGTGTCGCCGCCGCCCTCGGTGCGCGCAGCCATCGCACCATCCATCTCGACATGGGTCAGTTCGGCGGTTCCGCGCTGACCGATACCGCCATTGCCGTCCCGACCGATGGCGTGCAACCGGGCATCCCCGTCACCTATGTGCCCGCCCGCAACACCATCATGCTCGCGCTGGCGCTGGGCTGGGCGGAAGTGCTGGGCGCACAGGACATCTTCGTCGGCGTCAATGCCGTTGATTACTCCGGCTATCCAGACTGCCGGCCGGCCTTCATCCAGGCCTTCGAACAGATGGCCAATCTCGCCACCAAGGCAGGCGTCGAAGGTCACACGCTGCGGGTGCATGCACCGCTCATCAACCTTTCAAAAGCGGCCATCATCCGGCGCGGGCTGGCGTTGGGCGTCGATTACGCGCTGACCGTCTCGTGCTACCAGGCCAATGCCGCCGGACACGCCTGCGGCGTCTGCGACGCCTGCCGCCTGCGCCGCGAGGGCTTCGCTGCTGCCAGGCAGGCTGACCCCACTGAATATCAGAACGGCCTGATATAGAGTGTGGTTATAAAAAAGATGATGCTTTGAATGCAGCAGATGCCGGCTTTAGAGCAGAATCACATTTTCCAGAATAACAAGAGTATTGAGGAGATTGCATGCCGCAGGAATTGCAAGGTATTGCCAGCACCGTCGTCTGGTGGGGATTCGGGCTCGGTCTGATTTTTGGCTTTTTCGCCAACAAAACCAACTTCTGTACCATGGGTGCGATCTCCGATGTCGTGAATATGGGCGACTGGGGCCGCATGCGGGCGTGGCTATTGACCATCGCCGTCGCCATTCTCGGCACCAACTACCTCGCCTATAGCGGCACCATCAACCTCGCCAATACCATCTACACCGGCCAGAACCTGCCGTGGTTGGCCCACATCGTTGGCGGCCTGATCTTCGGCATCGGCATGACGCTGGCCTCCGGTTGCGGTAACAAGACGCTGGTGCGTGTCGGCGGTGGCAACCTCAAGGCGGTGGTCGTGTTCATCTACATGGCTTACGCCGCCAACGTCACGCTGCGTGGCATCTTTGCCGTGCCGCGCACCGAGTGGCTGCAGCATCCCAGCGTCACCATCAACCTGCCCACCCACCAGACGCTGCCTTACTTGCTACACCAGAGCCTCGGCATGGAACTGCCGATGGCCGAACTGACCATTGGCATCCTCCTTGCCGCTGCCTTGATGGCCTTCGTGCTATTCAGCAAGTCGTTCTGGGAAAACAAGGAAAACTTCATCGCCGGCATCGTGCTCGGCAGCATCGTCGTGGCTGGCTGGTACATCACCGGCAAGCTCGGCTGGGCTGAAAACCCCGAGACGCTTACCGAGATGGCGATCGGCACCAACTCCAAGCTGGCCGAATCCTTCTCCTTTGTGGCGCCGGCCGGCTATACGCTGGAACTCTGGTCGCTATGGACCGACACGGGCACCGTGGTGAGTTGGGGCATTGCCACCGTCTTCGGTGTCGGCATCGGCTCCTTCCTCTATGCCATCGCCACCAAGGCCTTCCGTTGGGAGCATTTTGTTTCCGCCCAGGATATGTTCCGCCACATCATTGGCGGCATCATGATGGGCTTCGGCGGCGTCACTGCGATGGGCTGTACCGTCGGTCAGGGCATCACCGGTTTCTCGACACTGTCGATCGGCGCGATCATCACCTTCATCGCGATTGTGATCGGTGCCACCGCGACGATGAAATACGAATACTGGCGCATGATGCGCGAAGAAGGCTAAGTAGTACGTAGCACCCAACGGCAGGCGCCTCAAAACGTCTGCCGTCATTACAAGCATGGTCGACAAAGTATCGGCCATGCACTGCTGTTTGGAGGAACAGACAAGCGCCGTCCCGCGAGCGCCGACTTTTGTTGCCTCCACCGATTTTCAAATCATCTTAATCTTTGGAGGTAGCAAGATGCAATTCCGTAAATCCCTGATGACCGCAGCCCTCGTCGCCATGCTGCAAGCCCCTGTTTCCGGCATGGCCCAAACCATGCAAATGCCCGCCATGGACGGCTGGTCGAAGGACATGGGTAGCTGGATGACGACCATGACCGATCCGAAAATGATGAACTCCATGATGGGCATGATGGATCCCAAGGTCATGGGTCCCTGGATGACCGCCATGACCGACCCGAAGATGATGGAAGCCATGATGAAGATGATGGACCCCGCCATGATGACCACCTTCATGACGGCGATGACCGATCCCAAGCTGATGAACAGCATGATGGCCATGGCTGACCCGAAGATGATGACGGCGTGGATGGGCATCATGACCGATCCCAAGTTCATGAACTCGATGATGGCCATGGCCGACCCGAAGCTGTGGACGCCCATGATCACCGCCATGACTGATCCGAAGATGATGAGCAGCATGATGTCCGTGGTCGACCCCAAGGTCTGGACACCGTTCATGACCAGCATGACCGATCCCAAGTTCATGAACGCCATGATGGGCATGGTTGAGCCCAAGGTGTGGATGCCCTTCGTCACCATGATGACCGATCCCAAGTTGATGAACAGCATGACCGCCATGATGGACCCCAAAGTCATGGGCCCGTGGATGAACGCCATGACCGATCCGAAGATGATGGATTCCATGATGAAGATGATGGATCCCAAAATCATGACGACGTGGATGAACGCCATGCTGGATCCGAAGATGATGGACGCCATGATGAAAATGATGGATCCCGCCATCATGAACTCGTTCATGTCCGCCATGACCGACCCGAAGATGATGAACAGCATGATGGGCATGATGGATCCCAAGATGTGGACCCCCTTCATGGCTGCCATGACTGATCCGAAGATGATCAACAGCATGATGCAGATGATGTCGCCCGAAATGATGAATCAGTGGGTCGGCATGATGACCAATCCGCAGATGATGGACGCCATGATGAAGATGATGAACCCGGCGCTCATGGTGCAGATGATGAATGCCATGGCCGTGGCCATGCAGCAAATGCCGAAAATGGCCACCGACATGAACAAGTCGATGACTGGCACCGCCAAGACCGGCATGAAGGCCGGTACCAAGGCCGCCAAGACCGCCACCAAGTCGGGCGCTGACATGGCCAAGTCGGGTGCCAAGGCTGGTGCTGACGCGGCCAATGCCACTGCCGACGCTGTCAAGAAGTAAATCCTCGGCGCCTCGCTCCCGAGGCGTGCAAGGCGCGGGAACCCACCTGGGTTTCCGCGCCGGTTTTCCCCTTTTGGAGGACGGTTTCCATGCCGCGTAACATCCATAAGAAACTCGCTACCGCTCTGATGTGTGCCACCTTGGCAAGTTCGTTCGCCTGGGCCGCCGACGAAGGCGTCAAGCGTGATGGCAAGCCTAGTCAGTTGCCGTCGCAAAACCTGCAGGGTAGCCCCATGCCCTACAACATCCAGTTCCCCCCGACCCGCCCACAGGAAAAGGCTGTGCCGAACACCATGCGCGAGTCGATCAGCCCCGAAGCGCGCGCCAACTTCGTCTCCAGCCTGATGGCGATGAACCCCTTCTCGATGCAGGAAATGATCGCGATGATGGCGGTCAAATATCCAGCGAAGGAAGGCTTGAGCTTCGAGGACGTCATCACCTCCATGAAGGCGAAGGCCAACGAACTCAACTTCAAGTACGTCGGCGTCAGCCAGCTCTGGAAAGATGTCGTCGCCATCAGCGGCAAGCAGGACACGCCGCGTGTTGAGTTTCTCAGCTTCTGTGACGCGATGGTTGCACGCGAGCTGCTCGACCTCTCGCTGGAATTCGCCATATTCCTGCCCTGCCGCATTTCCGTCGTCGAAGATGCCAACAAGAAAATCTGGGTACTGACGCTCGACTGGGATGTGCGCTGGCTCGATAGCAGCAAGAATCCCAACCAGATCTCGGCAGGCCTGCGTGAGAAATCCATCATGGTGCGCGAAGCTATTGACAAGATCATGCGTGCCGGTGCCAACGGAGATTTCTGAGGAAAAGTAATTCAGGGTTTGACAGGTTTCAGCTGACCCAAATATAATCCTGCCTCTTGTTTCAGCGGGTGGTTAGCTCAGCCGGTAGAGCAGTTGGCTTTTAACCAATTGGTCACAGGTTCAAATCCTGTACCACCCACCAACACCAACAACGCCGTCTCACAAGGACGGCGTTGTTACTACCGGGCCGTTAGCTCAGCTGGTAGAGCAGCGGACTCTTAATCCGTTTGTCGAGTGTTCGATCCACTCACGGCCCACCAAGAACAGCAAGGGGTTAGCGGTAAGTAACTGCTAACCCCTTTCCTTTTTCCGGTCGCATGTAGGGGCAGTGTAGGGATTGCCGGTCAATACGCCGTCCTGCCAGCGCCGACTTTTTCAAGAAGGGCGCTTCCTTTTCATGGCAGTGCTTACTTATTCTCCCCACCCCGCACCTTGTCGGCATCTTCCGCTTCCTGACCTGACTTGCCTTGTCCGCGCATCGCTCTGACGTGCTCGATTGCCAGTTTTTCGGCCAGTAGTTTCAGGACGGCCTCGCGTTCATCTGGCGGCAGTGCCGCGATTTCAGGTGGCAGTTTGAATTTTTGCGACATCACGAATCTCCTCGATGGGGTACGAAACAATACCCGAACCTTACTCACTGCGTGCGCCTTGCATCTCGAACCTTGTACAAACCTTGTGTCGCAGCCCCATCGCATGACGGGCACAACTGGCCGCAAGGCGACATCTCGCTCTTGGCCCGGCAGGTAGTTATCAAGAGTTAGCAGGCAGCCGGACGCCTTAACATTTCTTAACACCCGCGCTACGCTAGCACCCCGCCAAACACTGAATGCGAGTTTGCATAATGGCACGATGGGGCAGGGTAACCTTTCCTCAGAGTCCGTTTTCATCCCCGAAAACTCACCACCCCACGACTTCGGTTCTGATAATACCTTAGGGCTAAGTCAGGGCAGTATGACTTTGGCTGTTCCGCTTCGGACGATCACCCTTCAACCCATTCATGCTTGACTTAGCCTTGCCAGCCTTGGTCTTTGGCCCTGTCGAGCATCCGCCGTGCCATTTGCAGCGCCCCGATGCGTAGATAGCCCGCTGCCTGCACGGAGTTCCTGCCTTCGTCATCGCCCCGCACGTCATGTCATGCAGAAAAGCAGGAAAAGCAGGGGCGTCCTGCCCTGCCTGCCACGCATTCCGGTACTTGGCCCAATAGCCGGTGTCAAGAAGTCCCCTCTACTATGAGGAATAGACATCATGGGACCAAAGATCGTCCGCGTGATTTCTTATCATCGGTATCGCTTCGGCAAGTGGAAGGATGTTTGCACCCACCTTCGTAGCCCCCCCCGAGCCGGTAAGAATTAGCGCACTAGGGGTCGGAGTGATGCTCAGGCCCCTTTCGGCAATCCCCACCCGCAGGTTTCTCAGGAGCGCCTACTCCAGAGGCACCTGTTCATGAGGCACCATGTTTACGATTTGCAGAATGGTTGCCTATGCCGGGTGGAATCCTAACTCCGGGTGAGGCGATAATGGTCAATGGGTTGCGAAGCATTGCTTAAGTTCCACGCCAGTCCAGATAATCGATTAATGCGCCACTTGGCGTACACTTACTTCGCGTTAGCGGACCAAAATGCGAAGGCTGCCTCTTGCAATCGACACAAATGACTCTTGGACTACTGAATCCAGCCTGTACCTCTCGGATGGTACAGGCTGCAATAGATCACTTGGCCTTGAGTGCTGAGAGAAATTCGCGTGGTGCGGTTTTCACACGCCGAGAGGTTGTGGATTTCATCCTTGACCTGACTGGCTACACAGAGGATCAACCGCTTTACGAAAAGCGGCTTTTGGAACCGTCGTTCGGTGGCGGCGACTTCTTGTTGCCGATCATTGAGCGGCTCTTGAGTGCATGGCGCGCGGCAAGGCCGAACGGCTCCGCGCTCGACGATCTGGGTGACTCAATCAGGGCAGTCGAATTGCACCGCGACACCTACCGCTGTGCCTATGCTGCCGTTGTCGCGCTTCTGGGGCGCGAAGGGATGGCTACGAATACTGCGACGGCCTTAGCTGGCCGCTGGCTGTCGCAAGGAGATTTTCTGCTGTCACCGCTAGAAGGTGAATTCGATTTCGTAGTGGGCAATCCGCCCTATGTCCGTCAGGAAATGATCCCGGCACCGCTGCTGATCGAGTACCGCAGTCGCTACCAAACGATATATGACCGGGCCGATATCTACATCCCCTTCATTGAGCGCTCGTTGTCGGTCTTGTCGGAGGGTGGCAGTCTTGGCTTCATCTGCGCGGATCGCTGGATGAAGAACCGCTATGGTGGGCCGCTGCGCAGCCTTGTAGCCGAGCGATTCCACCTGAAAGCCTATGTCGACATGGTGGGTACACCTGCTTTCCACTCGGATGTGGTTGCCTACCCGGCGATCACAATCATCAATCGGGCAGTTCCAGGCGCAACGCGCATTGCCCACCGTCCGGTTATTGACCGGCCGACGCTGACCACACTCGCGGTTTTGCTTCGTGCACAAACATTGCCTAAAGAAACCGGCCCGGTGCGTGAACTTGCTCAAGTTACCAATGGCGCGGAGCCGTGGCTACTTGAGTCAGCCGACCAGATGGCGCTTATTCGTCGTTTGGAAGGTGCCTTCCCCGCGCTGGAAGATGTGGGGTGTAAGGTGGGAATTGGTGTCGCAACCGGCGCGGACCAGGCGTTCATCGGCGACTTCGATGCCCTTGATGTCGAATCAGACCGAAAGCTGCCGCTGGTAACGACAAAGGACATCATGTCCGGTGAAGTTAAGTGGCGCGGTCAAGGCGTCATCAATCCATTTGCCCAATCTGGCGGGCTGGTCAATCTCGACGAGTATCCGCGCCTAGGGCACTACCTTGAGTCTCGACGAGAGGTAATCGCAGGACGTCATTGTGCGCAGAAGACTCCGGCCAACTGGTATCGCACGATTGACCGCATCACCCCAGCGCTGGCCGCGAGGCCGAAGCTCTTGATTCCAGACATCAAGGGTGAAGCGCATATCGTATTTGAAGGTGGCGCGCTGTATCCCCACCACAATCTTTACTATGTTACGTCAGATGATTGGGATTTGCGGGCCTTGCAGGCTGTACTGCTGTCCGCTGTCACTCGCCTGTTCGTGGCGACCTATTCAACGAAAATGCGGGGGGGATTTCTGCGCTTCCAAGCGCAGTACCTACGCCGCATTCGCATTCCGCGCTGGAATGAGGTGCTTGAACCGCTACGTCGCGAATTGGTCGATGCTGCCATCAAGCGAGACGTGCAAGCCTGCAACCGCGCAGTGTTCAAGCTCTACGGCCTGAGCCACGAAGAACGATCCGCCCTTGGGGGTAATGGAGCATAAATGGCACTCGATCTTGTCAACTACGATCAGAAAGTACGCGAAGCCGTGAAGGCATTTTGGGGCAACCGCGAAGCAGCAAGGCAAAAGCAGATTGAGTCGGGCAAAGCCGACCAAGGAGAACGTGTATGCGTCACTGCGGGTAAGAACATGGACGGCTTCTTGGCTTTGATGCTCGACATCATCCAGGCCAATGGGCTGGCCCACGCTGAGATACACCAGAACCGGGCGATGCTAACCCTGCCCGGCTACTTCCGTCCGACGAAGCTCTGGGATCTCTTGGTGATCTACAAGGGCGAACTGATCGCCGCCATTGAACTGAAAAGCCAAGTCGGGCCATCGTTCGGTAACAATTTCAACAATCGAACCGAGGAATCTATCGGGACGGCCCATGATCTTTGGACAGCCTTCCGCGAAGAAGCTTTCGGTAAGCAGCCGCGTCCCTTTGTCGGGTGGCTGATGATGGTCGAGGATGCGCCGGAGTCTCGTAGACCTGTTCGCGACTCGTCGCCACATTTTCCTGTGTTTGAAGAGTTCAAGGGAGCTTCCTACCTCAAGCGTTACGACTTGCTGTGTCAGCGACTGGTGCAGGAGCAGCTTTACACTACGGCAACTGTTATTGCGGCAGAGCGTAGTGCTGTAAATACCGGCGCTTTCACGGAGCTGTCGTCGATGATCAGCGTGAAAACGTTTGTAACTGCACTTGCAGGGCACGTTGCATCTTCGGCTGCAAGACTTGGATAAGGAACAGGGAATAGCTTGAGGTCGATTGCTCACGTAGCCTGAGCGTAGCTTGGCTAGTATGCGGCAGGGCAGGTTGCGACTATTTAAGGCTATTTTTGAAAATGGCGATCGCTGCATGTTGTTGATTTAAATAGTAGCGTTGTGTACGACCAACTCTCTTAATCCGTTTGTCGAGTGTTCGATCCACCCACGGCCCACCAAATACAAAGAGGGTTTGCAGGTAAGTGACTGCCGACCCTCTTTTCTTTTCTGCCTCCATGTGGAGGCAACGTAAGGATTGCAGTTATTGAGATCTTATTGAATGACGCCGGTTCGATTGATCGTCAGGAGCTTTGACATCTGTCGTGAAAGATTTTGATGAAGCCGGTCCACGGCACGGCTGATCGTTTTCGCAATGTCGGCCCCGAGTTCCTCAACAATCACTATCGTGCTGTCTTTCATGCGCAAGACAACGCGGCATAGCTTGTCTGCACCGCCTCGGTCCGGGCCATTGATATCATCGAGCAGAATGCTGGCTTCCTCGATGGCTTGTGAAAAATGCGCAAGCACACTGCTCAACTTGTCCAGCGCCAAACGACGCAACCTTGATGCCCCAGGCAGACCTTTTACTTGGATTCTGATTTGCACGATTTGCCTCCTATGAGCCACAACACAAACTGATAGCTGACTATAGGGGCAATGTTGGTGAAAATAAATATGAATAAACAGGGTGCACTATCAGCAACAGGCTGATGGTCATCAACGCAGACCTGTCGTTCGTTCGGCACCAACGGGCTGACCGCTAAGTGCGCCGTATCAAAACCGCGTAATCAGTTCCATCCAGCTGTCGGGCAGGATGCTCATCAGTTGGGTCGCTATCAGTTTGTCGGCCCCGGTGGCGATAAACACGCCGGAGAGGATGGCCAGCAGGCCAAAACCGTGGCGCAGGCGCGTGGTGTTGCCCATGGCCCAGTTGCGCAGGC
This sequence comes from Rhodocyclaceae bacterium, assembly GCA_030681195.1. Lineage (GTDB taxonomy): Bacteria > Pseudomonadota > Gammaproteobacteria > Burkholderiales > Rhodocyclaceae > Sulfuricystis. Next base: position 22,159 of record JAUXXJ010000056.1, on the reverse strand, counting down.
GCTTGAAGCCGGCGCGTGAGGCGTAGGCCGCCATCACCAGCGGCGTTGCTGCCCCCAGTCCGAACAGGCCGAGCAGCAATGCCCCCATTCCGCCATCGCGCCCGGTGGCAACAAGCGCCACCGAGGACACCAGCATGGGGCCGGCACACGGGCTCCAGGCCAAGCCCAGCAGACCGCCAAAAAAGAAGGCGGCAATCGGAGAGCGATTCTGACCGATCTCCTCGGCAAGCAGATCGGCACGGATCGCCAGTGGCTGCACCATGCGCGACACCATTCGGGTCAGCGGTTCGTACCAGAGGGCGAGGCCAAAAATGATCAGGCTGATGGCGGCGGCCTGATGCATCCACACCGGATCAATTCCCAGGACCGGCCCGAGCGTACCGATCAGCCAGCCCCCCATGGCAAAGGCGGTGGTCATGCCCAGGCCCATCATCAGGGGCGCAGCGCGGTGGCGTTCCATGGCCCCGCCGACGACAATGGGCAGCAGCGGCAGCACGCAGGGCGACAGGGTGGTCAGTACGCCGGCCGCATAGGTAATCCCGATACTGGCCGGCAGGAAAGGTTCGATGCCGATGGTCACGCGAGAATCAAAGCGCTTTGCCGAAATGTTGCTTGATCTGTTCGGGCTTGAAATCGCCTGTTGTCCGCGCGCGCTCCTGCTCGCCCTTGAAGAAAACCAGGGTGGAGAAGCTGCTCACATTGAAGCGCTTGCGCAAGGCCTCTTCCTTGAAATAATCGGCCTGAAAAACGGTGACGTCTGCCAGCGCCTTGTCGTCTTTCAAGGCCTTCACCCCACGCTCCTGCATCACGCAAATCGGACACCAGCCGCTATGAAACTGCAGTGCCGTCACCTTACCGGCCGCGCGCGCCTGCGCGAAGGACGCTTCCTCGTAGGGCACGATATCCAGGGCGAGCGCAGACATCGGCCACAGGGCAGACAGTAGCGCAAATAACAGGGGGGAAATACGGCTCACCAGATTAAATCCTCAGGTAACGACAGCGTGAAGTAGCTCATTCTCTGCCTTGCGTCCGGCAAACGCAAAACAGAGCGGTTTATCGCCGCAAAAACATTACTTTGGATAGCTGCACATTTACCGTCCAAGGCGCAACGAGGGCGTATGATGCAGGTCACATGCACTCTGGATGGTCATCATGACAACATCTGTCAGCCCCTCCTCTCACGGTGGGCTAATTGCTAACCTGCGCCAGTTGCTGACGCGTTTTCAGGCGGGTGAGTTGATGGACTTGCTGTCTTCCCGCACGCATGCCCCTTACCTGACGCGCCACCGCACAATCTCCATTGTCGCGCGGACGCGGCTGGTCGCCTTGGCGTTCTCCGGCTTCACCCTGCTCTGGATCGCGCTCGACGCCGTCACCTTGCCCGCCCATCAGTGGCAAACATTGGCACTGGCACGCCTTCTGTCGGTCGTCATTTTCCTCTCGCTGGCCCTGGCGCCGGACAAGGAGCGGACCTTGGCGCAGGCATTGGCCTTGCTAGCCATACTGCTCGCCGCACCGCTGATGCTCTATGTTCTCGCGAGCTATCTCTTCCATGGCGCCGACATGAATGGGCTGGCGGCAGTCAATATCCGCCTTTACGATGCGCTGCCCTTTATCGTCCTGGCAGGCCTGTGCATCTTCCCCCTGGTGATGCTCGAAGGCCTTCTGTTTGCACTGCCGGTACTCGTCGTGGTCGTGACGGTACAGATCAATTCTGCCGGTCTCGATCTGGTGCAGTTGTTCTCTACGCTGTGGATACTCGGTCTCGCCCTCGGGGTTTATCTACTCGCCTGCGCCACGCAGCTCCATTACATGATGGCCCTGCTACACCGCGCCAGCTACGACCCACTCACCGGCGCACTGACCCGTCGCAGTGGCGTCGAGGTCATCGACCTGCAATTTCGCCTGGCGAACGAGCAGAACACTGCCATGGCGATTGCCTTCATCGATCTCGATCATTTCAAGACGATCAATGATGTCCATGGGCATGATGCCGGCGACATCGCCTTGCGCGATGCGGCGACCGCGTTGCATCAACTGCTGCGCAAGGCCGACACGATTGTGCGCTGGGGCGGGGAAGAGTTCGTCATCGTCATGGCCAGCACGGACGATGTCGGCGTACGCATCGTCATGAACCGGATGCTTCACGAGTGGCTGGGCAAGCGTCCAGATGGCACACCGCTGACAGCGAGCATCGGGATTGCCGAGCGCATCACGGATGGCATTGACGACTGGGCCGAACTGGTCAAGCTGGCGGACGAACGCATGTACGTTGCCAAACAGTCAGGACGGGCGCGTTGTGTCTTCAGTGCGGGCGAGGTGCTGCTGCCGGAATCGGCAACCTCAGTGGCAACCGCTATCGCCGCAGCCTGACTTCTTGTTTGCGCAGCAGCCGCAACCATCCGGCGAGCGGAAGGGTCCCAGTTGCGGATTGCGCGCCGCAAAGCGTCGGTAAAGACGTTCGACAGCGATGCCGCCGATCATCAGGGCAAAGATAAAAGCGATGGTGGCGAGGTAAGTCCCCACTCAGCCACCCAGGCCCGCAAAACCCATGAAGGCCAATGACAGCACGCCAGCCAGCATCAACGACAGGGCCGTACCTTGGGCCACCGACGGGACGTCGGACAACTGCAAGCGCTCACGCACGCTGGCCATCAGCACGATGGCCAGGGTGAAGCCGGCACCGGCACCTACGGCAAACATCAGCGATTGGGCAAAGTCATACTCGCGTGCCGTCTGAAACAGCGCCACGCCAAGCACCGCGCAGTTGGTGGTGATCAGCGGCAGGTAGATGCCGAGCGCGCGAAATAAGCCGGGGCTGTATTTCTTCAGCACCATCTCGACCAGTTGCACTGCCGAGGCAATGATGACGATGTAGGCAATCAGGCGCAAAAATTCGAGGCCGAGTGCCCCAAGGATCAGGTTGAGGCCGTAGGCGCACAGAGAAGCCACCAGCATCACGAAGGTGGTCGCCGCCCCCATCGGGACGGCCGTTTCGAGCTTGCCCGAGACGCCGATGAACGGGCACAGGCCGAGGAACATCGCGAGCACGAAGTTATTAGCGAGGAAGGCGTTGATGAAAATCTGCCAGACCGACTCATGCATGTTGCGCCACCTCCAAGGCCTTGCGCTGCTTGCGCCGTTCAAGCGCGGCAAACAGCAACAGCCACAAGCCCAGGACGAAGAAGCCGCCGGGCGGCAACACCATCACCACCCAGGGCTGGAAGCTTCCGCCAAACAGCGCGATGCCGAACAGTGAGCCGGCACCCAGGATTTCGCGCACCGCCCCCAGTGCAAATAGGCCAAGGGTAAAGCCCAGGCTCATCCCCAACGCATTGATCAGCGCCGGCAGCGGCGAATTTTTCGACGCATGCGCTTCGGCGCGCCCGAGGATGATGCAGTTCACCACGATCAACTGAATGAAAGCGCCGAGCGCATCGTAGAGCGCCAGACTGACCGCCTGAATCAGGTAATCGACGACCGTGACGAAGGTGGCGATGATGACGATGTAGGTGGCAATGCGCACCTCTTTCGGAATCAGCTTGCGCAACAGCGAGACCAACACGCACGAGCAGGTCAGCACAAAGGTGGTGGCAATGCCCATCGAAATCGCATTGACCGCCGAAACCGTCACCGCCAGCGCGGGACACAGGCCAAGCACCATGACGAAGATCGGATTCTGGCGCCACACGCCTTCCATGAATTCATCCCAGCGATCTGTTTTACTCATGGCTTGTCCTTCAGTTTGTCAAGATGCGTGGCCAGACGCGGCACCAAGGCTTGCGCGGTGTCGTTGATTGCCTTGGCCACCGCGCGCGAGGTGATGGTCGCGCCGGCAATGGCGTCGACTTGCCACGGGCTGGTCTTGCTACCGTTCTTCACTGCGCGAATCTCGTTGGCGAGGGAATCATTGCTCACCTTGGCGTCGAGCGGGAAATTGGCCAGGAAGGCCTTGTCGGTAACAATCTTGTCGCCAATGCCCGGCGTCTCGCGCGAAGAAACGACCCCAAAGCCGGTGATGGCCTGCTGGCCCGGATCATAGGCAAACAGGATGCGCACGCTATCGGCGTAACCCTTGGCAGCGCCTTCGGCGGCAATGCCGGCAAGGGCGTCACGCTCATCGTAGCCGGCATAAAACTTGATTGCACCCTGCTGAGCCGCCCCGCCAGCGCCGACTTTTTCAATCTGGCCATCCGGCAAGGCCCAATACTCGACAATCGACTTTGCCGTGGGAATCACCTTGAACACGGCCCGTTCGACGGCAATACGCTTGTTCTCTTGCACCGCATCGTAAGTACCCTGATAGGCCGACACGATGATCAGACCGCAGATGGCCGCGATCAGACCCAAGGCCCGAATCATCACCAGCGGCGGTGTCGTTTGCGGCAGGGGAACGCTAACGTTCATTTCGCTGCTCATGACTCACGCTCCGGTGGTTTGGGCTTGTTGGACAGAAAGCGTTTCTGCGGCGTCACCGCACCCGCATCCTCACGCGAGATATAGCCCGGATGCAGGGCATACGAGGCTTTTTTCTTCTTTCGCCCGAAGAGGCTGAAAGCCCTCTTGCCGAATGGCGTTGGCTGCGTCACCTTCTCGATCAGCGGCGTCGCTGCATTGGCGAGCAAAATCGCGTACATCACCCCTTCCGGCAGACCACTGTAATAACGGATCACCACCGTCAGCAGACCGATCAAGGCGCCATACACCCACATGCCCTTGGGTGTCACCGGCGAGGTCGCCATGTCGGTCGCCATGTACACCGCGCCGAGAATCAGGCCGCCGGAGAACAGCATGAAGAAGGGATTGGGATAATGCGTGCTGTCGAAAGCGAATAACAGCCAGGCCGTCAGGCCGGCCGTGCCAATGACTGCGGCGGGAATCCGCCAGTCCATGTAACGACGGAAAGCCAGATAGGCGCCACACAGGAGGATCAGCAGCGGCGAAGGGCCGACCGCCATATGGCCGGACAAGGAGGTGAGCAGTTCTTCGGCGCCCACCAGCACGCCCTCGAACTTCCATTTCGCCAGCGGCGTCGCGCCAGCCAGCGCATCAAGTTGCTTGGCCTTGAGCCAAATCATCATGTCGGCCGGCTGCATCAGCGGCAGGGTCATCGACGACGGGATCATTTCGTGGAAACGGCCGGGCAGGAAGGACGGCGTATAGCTCGCAATCGCCTGCGGAAAAGCTGCCTGCACGAAGGCACGGCCCACCAGTGCCGGATTGAAGACGTTGAAACCGATGCCGCCGAACAGTGCCTTGCCCAGCGCGATGGCGACGAAGCCGGCCACTGCCCCCATCCACAACGGGAAGCCCGGTGGCAGCGATAGCGCCAGCAGCAGGCCGGTGATGACGGCGGAATAGTCGGAAATGTCGCCCGACTGCGTGCCGGTTTTGGTAAACCAGCGTTCGGTGAGCAGGCAACTGCCGGTCACCACGACCAGCGAGGCCAGCGCCGACAGGCCGTACTGAAAAACATAGAAGGCACATACCGGCAGCAGCGACCAGACGACATGGCGCATGATCTGTTCGACGGAGCGTGGCGCCTTGATGTGGGGCGCAGAACGAATTTCAATACTCATTTGGCGATCGCTTTCTCGCGCAGGATCTGCTTGGCGACGCGGAATTGTTGTACCAGCGGAATGTTCGACGGACAGACATAGGAACAACAGCCGCACTCGAAGCACTCGCCGAGGTAGTACTCCGCGCCCATCCGGTCATATTCGCGCTTGGCGGCCAGCATGCCGAGCGTCGAGGGATTCAGGCCCATCGGGCAGGATTCGACGCACTCGGCGCACTTGATGCAGGGATAGGTCTTGCGGTCGGCCTGGAGGGCCATGTCGTCGGCACGCATCACCAGCACGCCGGACATGCCCTTGGTGATCGGCACATCGAGCGACGCGGCAGCCTGCCCCATCATCGGCCCGCCAAGAATGATCTGCTTGGCATCGACATCCGGTGCGCCGGCATAGTCGAGCACGAAACGCAGCGGCGTACCGAGCGGCACGATGTAGTCGCCCGGCTTAGCCACGCCCGGACCGGTAATGGTCACCACCCGCTCGGTCAAGCCACGGCCGGCCGGCAGCAACTTGCCCAGTGCCGCCAGCGTGCCGACGTTATTGACGACCATGCCGAGCGAGACGGGCAGTTGACCCGCCGGAATCTCGATGCCGAACAGCGCCATCAGCAGCATTTTTTCCGAGCCTTGCGGATATTTGGTCGGCACCATCTCGGCATAAATCTCGCCCTCAGACACATTGCCGGCACGCTTGATCGCCGCCTCGACGGCATCGCGCGCATCACGCTTGTTGTCCTCGATGCCAACAATCGCCCGCCCCGCCCCGGTGGCGCGCATGCCATAGCGAATGCCTTGCACCAGATCGTCGGCCTGCTCGATCATCACCCGATGGTCGCAGGTGAGATACGGCTCGCACTCGCAGCCGTTGACCACCAGCGTGTGCACCTTGGCCTGCTTCGGCACCGTCAGCTTGGCATGCGTCGGAAAAGCAGCGCCGCCAAGACCGACCATGCCGGTATCCCAAATCATTTGCAGGATGTCGCTGCTGCCCGCATCCGTGAGGTCACGGGCCTGGCCCCACAGATCTTCCTGGGTGGCACCCGGATGGGCACGGATAACGATCGACTCGACCCACGACCCGCGCACGCCCGGACGCAGGCCGATGAACTCGACCACCCCGGTCAGTGGCGCATGATGCGGTACCGACAGCCAGTCATCCGTACGCGCGATTGGCTCGCCGCGCACCACTTCCTGGCCCAGCTTGACGATCGGGCGCGGCACCTTGCCGATGTGCTGCGACAAGGGCACGATCACCCGTGGCGGGAACGGCAGGCGACGGATTTTTGTACCCGCCGTCAGCTTGTTCGCCGGCGGATGCACGCCGCGCTGAAAGGCTTCGCCGCGAAAGTAGGAGAGCAGCTTCATCGCCGTCGCTTAATTGAACTTAGCAGCGCGCGCCATCAGCTTGTCGATACCCGGCTCGCCCATGTTCCACGGCGTACCCGGATGAATACAGCCCGCCGTGCACTTCTCGGCCGACTTGACGATGTCGGCGAACTTGTTGCCCTTCGGGTTGATGACCACCGCCAGCTTCTGGTCGTTGTAGGCGAAGGTTTTCGGGGCGATGTTGATGCACTCGTCGCAGGCCGTGCACTCGGGCGACTCGACCCACACCGCCTCATAGTCACCACCGCCAGAAGTCGGCGCTGGCGAGACGGCACTTGCGCTACTCGCTGCCGCAAAATCGCTGCCCGACATGCCCAGGCTGGCCGCAACCTTGGCCAGCAATTCGGCCCGTACGCGCTCGGTCACGGCATCCTCGCTGCCTGCAGTGGCATCGACGCCGGCGATATTCTTGAGCTGGCGCCAGAAATGCAGCCGCTCCTCGGTAGAACGCGCCAGTTCCTGGCTGACCAAGAGGCGCATCAGGCGATTCTTCTGATCAACCGCCCAGATGTAGGGGAACCTGCCGTCGCGCTCATCCTCGTCCATCTGCAGGAAGTCGGCGAGCATCACCATGTTATCGTTCCAGGTCTCGGACGGCGCCTTCTTGAACTGCTTGAGGAAGCGCGCCTCGGTGGCGGCAAAGTCGGCGAAGGTCAGTGGCAGCGTCATGGTTTCATGGCTGCCATTTTCCGCGACATATTTCAGCGTATAGGTTGGCCAATCCTGTTCAAGCGCCGGATTGCCTTCAAGGCTCACCGTCTGGTGGAAGGTAATACCGGCATCCGGATCGAAGCGGAACAGCGGATAGGCGCGACTTTCCACAGCGAGCTTGCTCTGATCCACGCTCTTGTCGTCGCCGACGCCATGCTCGGGCGGGCAGACGGCATAGATGTTGAACAGCGCCGGGCGACGGCTGTTGAGGCCGTCGATATAGCTTTCGAGCAGATGGTTCACATGCGCGATGGTGCCTTGGGCAACGTAGGCGGTACGGTGCGCCATGCCGATCAGCGAGATTTCCTTGCGGGTCTCCTGCTTGCCACGCTGGGCCGCACCGTAAGGCGCCATGTCGGACACTTGGGAGATGAAGCCGGACGTACAAGCCTGACCGCCGGTGTTGGAATACACCTGCGTATCGACGACCAACACCTTGACCGGCATGCCGGACATCATGGCGCGCGAGAGATTCTGAAAGCCGATGTCGTACATTGCGCCGTCACCGCCAATGGCAACGACCGGCGGACACAGCAGCCATTCTTCTTCGGAGAACTTGCTCCAGGTAAAGCGACGGAAGAAATCATCGTCGCGATCCGGCAGATAATCGCCGGCCAACTCCTTCTCGGCGATGCGCACGGCCTTGAAGCCCTCGGCCATCTTGGCCATGTGGCCCTCGAACAGGCCCATCGCCACCGACGGTGAATCCTGAAAGAGATGCGAGGTCCAGGGGAATGGGTAGGGGTGGAAGGGCCAGGTGGCCCCCCATACCGAGGTGCAGCCCGTTGCGTTAACCACGCCCATGTCGGCGCGACCACGGCCGGTCGGGCCTTCGACATAGCGCCACTTGAGATCCTTGAGCTTTTCGAGCAGCTGGGCGATGTTTTTCACCCACTGCGGATCAAGCAATTGCGACGGCTTGTTCTCGTTGAGCTTCGAGGCAAGGTTGGACAGGGTGAGATCGTGCTGGCCGGTCGCCTCGACCGCCTTGACGACGGCCAGGGTATCGGTCAGATCAACAGCGGACGCCAACTTGATGCGCATGTGCTGTTCGAGCTTGGCGATCAGGTCATCGAGCTTTTCGGTAAACGCCTTGACGCGCGGCTGCATTAGCGCCGTCACCGTCGAGGTAAACAGGTGAATCGCCGTCTTCTCGCCGCAACCGAGGCAGGCGCCGTCGCCGCAGTTCATCGAGTTATAGGCCTGCTTGTCGAGCAGCAGCGTCTCCAGCGCACCGATCTTCTCGTCGAGGCTGTCGATGCGCGCATATTCCTTTGGCGTGGTCGGCAGATCGAGCCAGAAATTCCAGTCGCGGCGCAGCTTGTCGGTTGAGTCGTCGGTCTGCGTGACCATCTGCAGGGCATCGTCTTCGCAGACCTTGACGCACAGCGCACAGGCCTTGCAGGTGTAGGGATTGATGGTAATCGAGAACAGTCCACCGGTACCCTTCTGCTTTTTCTCCTTCTGCTGCCAGTAAGGCTTGGTGGCGGCGAACTGGAAGCCAGCGAGCTGTACCTGCAGCAGGGTGAATTCGCCCGACATCGACGCGCGGTCGGCCTCTGGTGCCTCGGCCACGGCTTCGCTCATGGCACGGTCCATCAGCGGACGCACCGCGCCGCCGACGCTGTCGACCAAGCCGCGCAGCTTCTTCTCGACGGTGCGCACCGCACGGCGCAGGAAGCGCGTCGGCGTGCCGCTGGTTTCAATGCGGTTGATGCAGGTATTGAAGACATCGCCAATCGCGCTGACCAGGCCGGGAATGGCGGAATCCGGACACTCGACATAGCAGTTGCCACAGGCCGTACAGTTCTCGGCAATCCACACCGGATGCTCGAAGCGGATGCCGGTCATGTCGCGGAACACGCCGGTGGCGGCGGGCATCAGCGCAGCGCCGATGAAGGGATCGACGAGGTTGTCGGAGCCCTTGCCGGTGAGATAGAAGTTGCCCGTCTGCTCCCAGAAACGGTGAATGTCGCTGACCTTGCCGTCGCCAGCCGGCAGTTGCTGCAGCATGATCGGCAGACCGGCATCCTTCTTGGCATAGGCCTTGCGCGTCTTGCCCACTTCCTTCTCGGTGATTTCCTTCAGCTCGGTGAAACCGCGCTTGACCACGCGCAGATTGTCCTGCACCACGCGCGCACCCTTGCCGCCGAACTTGGACTGCAACTGTGCCTCGATGGCGGTGAACAGCGCGTTTTCGGTCAGGCCGGCATTTTTCATGGTCGGGCTGGCAGCAAAGAAGGCACCCTGGAAGGCGATGCCCTGCATGCGCAATTGCAGATCGGCAGAGCCCGCCTCGTCACGAGCGACCTGGAAGGCGTCGATGTAGAAGACGTGGATCTCGTTATCGACGATGAACTTCTGCGCCCACAAGGGGAAGCTCGCCCAGGTCTCCTCACCGAGGTTCGACTGGATAATGAAGACGCCGCCCTTCTTCAGTCCGGAGAGCGGATTGGAGTGACCGAAGACATTGGGATCCGGCGAGAGCACCACATCCACATAGGTGTATTCGCAGTTGATGCGGATGGGTTCCGGTGCGGCCGACAGGTAGTAGGTGGTCGGCTGGCCCTTTTTCTCGGAACCGTATTTCGGGTTGGCCTTGATGTCCCAGCCGAGTAGCTCGAACAGCGTCATTGCCAGGTTCTTGCCGGTGGTGATCGCACCCCAACCGCCGACCGAGTGCATCCGCGCCGTGATCGCGCCCTTGGGCAACAGGTTGGGATTCTCGCTACCGCGAACCCCTAGCGCCTTGATCTGCGGATACTTCTCCTGCAGATCCTGCTGGTGCACTTCATCCTTGGGATTGAGCGGATCGCGCGCGAAGTCGATGGACAGGTAGAAAAACTTGCGCTTGCCGCCCTCGGGCAGCATGTTCTCGATGGCCCCAATCAGGCCCTCGGGCTGCAGATCGCGCGAACCCAGACCGTAGCAACCGGAATACAGGCGCGGCATTTCGCCGGCGCCATAACTGGCATAGCCGGGGAAGGGTGCCGCCTCGCCAGCGCCGACTTGTCCGTTCTCAAGACACTTGCTAACGGTGGCGCGCACTTCGCGCATCAGCGGCAGATCTTCAGCGAGTGGCTGGTCGGTCCGCTCGAGGACGACGATGCCTTTCCTGCCTTTGAGGATGCTGCCCAGCAAATCGCCGGGGAAGGGGCGGAACATGGTGATGTTCACCACGCCAATCTTGAGCTTGCGCGTCTCGCGCAGATAGTCGGCGACGCACTCGGCCTGCACGATCATGCTGCCCATACCGACGATCAGGTAATCCGCATCCTCGATCTTGAAGGTCGCCACGCGCTGGTACTTGCGGCCGGTCAGCCCGGCGTATTCGGCCATGCAGCTGTCGGTGATCTGCGCGATGTGATCGAAGAAATAGGGGCGCTGGCCAGCGGTGGCCTGCATGTAGGCATCCTGGTTCTGCACCGTGCCGGAAACCATTGGCACATCGACGTCCCAGATCGCCGGCACGCGGCGGCGCTTCGGACCATACAACATCGCCTGCGCTGGTGTCGGCGTGTCAATGATGTCGTCCGGTTTACCGCAGAATTCTTCGACCAGCTCGCGCTCGGGGAGTAGCGCGGATTCGATCAGGTGCGTCGTCAGGAAGCCGTCCTGGCCGATGATGGCCGGCGTCAACGACAGCTCGGCGATCTTGCGGCCGATAAGATTGAGGTCAGCCGCTTCGGTGGCATTCTTCGCCATCACCTGGATGAAACCGGTGTCATCGACGCAGTGATAGTCATCGTGGCTGCAATGCACGTTGAGCGAGGCCTTGGTGATGGCGCGACAGCCCATGTTGAGAATGTAAGGCAGCCGCTTGCCGACGGCACCGTAGAGCGACTCGTGCATGAAGGCCACGCCCTGCGCCGAGGAGAAGTTCGTCGCGCGCAGGCCGGCCATTGACATGCCGGCGGTCACGCCTGCCGCCGCGTGTTCGGATTCCGGCTCGATGAAGATCAACGGCTTGTTGCTGATGTTCAGGTGGCCTTTGGCCACTTCCTCGGACCAGAACTCGCCCATCTGTGTCGACGGCGTAATCGGATACGCGCCCGCCGCATCGGAGGACTCACGCTCGACGTGGATGACGGCGGTATTGCCATCGACGGCATCGCGCACCCCCGGATACTTGACCGCATCGGTCTTGTCGGCTTCACCCTTGGCTGGCTTGAACAGATTCATCAACATGACTGGCTCCCTGGTAATTTGCTTTGTCTTTGTTTGTGTTGGTTCAATGCAACTCATTGCATCAACTGAGGCAGCGCGTCCTGCCGCAGGATTTTTTTGGCCGCCGCGCCCTTGACGGGCAGGTTGGTTTTTTCAAACCAGATAATGGCGCCGGTCGGGCAACGCTCGATTGGTCCGCGTGTCGCCCACTGATTCAGCTCATAACGGATTGCCGCAAGTTGACCGTTGAGTTGTATCAGGCCGGGGGGTGCGTCGGCGACGCATTTTCCGCACGCCGTGCAGGCCACCTCGCAGGAGGCCTCGGCCGTATCGCCATCCGCCTGGTTCTTGCAGGCGACCCACAGACGATGGCTGATCGGTTCGAGCGAGAACAAGCCCTTCGGGCAGACCTCGACACAATCGTTGCAGGCCGAGCACTTGTCGGCATCGACCACCGGCAGGCCATGGCTATCCAAGTGCAGCGCATCGAAATCGCAGACCACCTCGCAATCGCCCAAGCCGAGACAACCCCAGGCGCACTCCTTGCCACCCCCACCCACCACCGCCGCCGCGCGGCAGGTCTTCAGGCCGGCATAGCGGGCGCGGGTAAACGCAACATGCTTGCCGCCCGCACATGCAAGACGGGCCACTTTCTTCTCGATATTGCCGGCGGTCACCCCGAGCAGATCGGCAATCCCCTGGCGCTGCTCGGGCGAACTCACCGTGCAAGCCGCCGGAACAACGTCGCCGTCGATCACTTTCTCGGCAAAGCTGCGGCAACCGGGCTGGCCACAGGCGCCGCAATTCGACTTGGGCAGCAGATCCTCGACCTGCTCGATGCGCGGGTCCTCATAGACAAACAGCTTGCGATTGGCATAGGCGAGCAAGCCCGCCAGCACAACGCCCAGCGCCGCCATGAAGATGGCTGCAGTCGCAAGACCCGAAAACGCTTCCATGAGAAAAATAACTCTCCCGTTGAGATACCGTGACCAAAAAAACGCACTCGCAATCAGGCAAGAGCGAACTCTGTGATCAAGCAAAGGTACGCCTTGCGAGCATGCCTTTCCAAGACCATCACGGCGTGACCGGGGTTGCCCGGCCAACGGGAAGGAAAAGGCGGCTTATTGCCTTTTCATGAAGACACGCGCCGGGTTGCGCCCTGCGCCTGTTCGTGATCCGTCAGAGTATAGGCAACTTTGCGGCAGCGCAGCAAACAAGGCTTTTAATACTTTCTATAAATGAAACTTTTCAGCGCCACAGACTGAGGGGCGGGTCGATGATCACCGCGCGCAGGATGTCGCTACGCGAGATGAAACCGATCAGGTTTTCCGTTTCGTCCAGAATCGGCACGCCATCCACGTCATGGTCGAGCATCACCCGCGCAATGCGCCGGAGGTCGGTCACCGGTGCGGCGGCGACCACCGGCGAAGTCATTACGTCCGCCACATTGCGGCCCAGTATGTCGAAAATTTCGCCACCATCGACATTGATCGTCATCAGCAGATCCCGCTCACCCACGATCCCCACCAGACGCCCGCCGACATCCAGTACCGGTGCCTGGCGGATGTCATGGTCGCGCAACACGCGCCAGGCTTGCGCGACCCGATCCGTATCCAGCACGGTCACCACCTCGCGACGCATGATCTGCCCGGCGTGATAGAGCGGGCCGCGATCCAGGTCAGGCTGCACCATGGACCGATAGGCGTGGATCGCCTCCTCCTGCGGCCCCGGCCCTTGCTCGATGGCGGCTGCGGCAATCGATTCGTACGACCCGACCGGCTGCACCGCCCCGACCGCCCGCACCCCGGATACCGCCCGTACCCGCCCCAACTCTTCCAGCGACCCCTTGAACTCCTGGCCGGCTATGCCCTGTATGTAGAACATCGCATCCCCCTCCTCGGCGCGACTCTACCGCAAGCCGACGCCGTCCCGCCAGCGCCGACATTTCCAGTACGACCGCCCGTCCCTTGCTTGCGCTCGCTCGCAGGACTATGATTAATTACGATTGGTTTCGATTGGAGATTTCAGCCATGTCCCACGCCGCCACGAAGGTACTCACCGCCCACGTCCCCCTGCCGCTCGCGGAAAAGGTCGACCAGCTTGCCGCGCGTCTGGAACGCTCGCGCGGGTGGATCGTCAAGCAGGCGCTTTCCGCCTGGATCGACCAGGAAGAGGAGCGCAGCCGCCTGACCCGCGAAGCGCTGGACGACGTCGACGCCGGTCGCGTCATCGACCATCAGGCCGTGCAGGCCTGGGCCGACAGCCTGAACACGCCCAATCCGCTGCCGACACCGCGCTGATGGCGTTGAAGTGGACCAGCAAGGGCCTGTCCGATCTGGCCCGGCTGAACGATTTCCTGGCACCCGTGAATCCAGCCGCCGCCGCGCGCGTGGTTCAGGCGCTGACGACCGCGCCAGCGGGATTGCGCGCCAATCCGCGCATCGGCGAGCGCCTGGAAGAGTTCGACCCGCGCGAGGTGCGCCGCATCCTCATCGGCAACTACGAGATGCGCTACGAGATTCGGGGCGGCATCATCTACATTCTGCGTATCTGGCATACGCGCGAGGAGCGCTGAACCCGTGCTCCGCCGTCCCGCCAGCGCCGACTTTCCGGGAAATCGTGGTACATCCCCGAATACCAATATCAGCCTTCGGCGTCCGCTGTGTTTTCTTCTCGAATGCATGCAGGACAGTCGATCTGCAGCACCGGCAAGCGAAAGATCACGCACAATCCTCCCGCCGGCGCCTCGCCGGCGCTGACGGTGCCACCATGCGCCTCAATGGCCCGGCGCACGATCGACAGTCCCAGCCCATGCCCGCCCGTCTTGCTCGCACCCCGCCCGCGGTAGAAGGGTTCGAAAATGGTTTCCAACTCGTCTGACGGCACGCCACTGCCGCTATCGCACACCCGCAGCGTGGCCCATGCTTGCTCCCCATCCCGCTGCACCGGGGGCGACTTGTAGAGTTTAATGGTCACCGTCGCGCCCGCCGGGGTATGCAGCACACCATTGCGCACGACATTTTCAAAGGCGCTGTGTAACAGTTCCGGCCGGCCGGCGACGATCACATCATCATCGGCTTTCAGCACAATCGATTTGCCTTGCTGCGTCGCTTCGAATCGGGCATCGGCAATCACATCTTCGAGCAGTTCGGTGAGATTCACGCAATCACCGCCCAGGCTGTCCGGATCGCTTTCCAGCCGCGACAAGGCCAGGGTTTCGCCAAGCAACCGGTCAAGCCGGCCGACTTCATGCTCAATACGGTCGAGCATGCGCCCGGTCTTCTCGGGGGACCGACGGGCTATTTCCAGCGCCACCTGCAGTCGGGTCAATGGCGAGCGCAGCTCATGCGAAACATCGTGCAGCAAGCGTGTCTTACCGTCGATGGTCGCCTGCAAGCGTTCTGCCATCTCATCGAAGTCGTTCGCCAGATCGGCCAATTCGTCGCTGCGGCGGCCCAGCAGCGGCGCCACACGCGTCTGCAACTCTCCGCCGGCAAAGCGCTGGCTCGCCTCGTGCAGATGGCGGATCGGCCGGAACAAATACCAGGCCAAGCCGAACGCAAATAGAAAACTGGCAAGTGTCATCGCCACAAGCTCGATACGCGATGAATCCGGTGTTTTGTAGACGTGCTGACGCGGTGGGCTGGCGGGCAGCAACGCCAGTGGTACAAACAGCACATGGGCGCGACCGTCCTTGTCATTCACCCGCTGCACGGCATTGCTCGGCCCGACACCTTCCAGCAGTTGCTGGGCTTGCACCAAGGCAAATGGCGGGACGCTGCGTCCCAGGATATCCGCGCCCGTTTCCTCATCAACAACCAGCACAGGCAGGGGGCGCCGGCCTGACCACTCGAGAAACAACTGGCGCGTATCCGCCAATCCGCCATGCTGCAAATTGGCGGCCACCAGCATCGTCGCCAGTTCGGCTCGGTAGCCGATCGACAGCTCGGGCGACTTGGCCAGCTCGGCCTGGAACAGCGCATTCACCACGTGGTCGACGCTGTAGACGATGCTGCCGATGGCCAACCACAGCGCCAGGAAGATCTTCAGGAACAGGCGACCGGGCAAAGACAGCTGCCGGCCAGTCATTGGCATCCGCATGGTTTCAGCAAGACAAAAGGAGGTAGCCCGCGCCGTAAACCGTCTGAATCGGCGAACGCCCATCATCGAGATTGCCGAGCTTGCGGCGCAAGTTGCTGACATGCACATCGAGACTGCGGTCGTAGCGTTCCAGAATACGGCCGAGCGCACGGTCCGAAAGCTCGAGCTTGGGCACAGCTTCGCCCTGATTCGCATGCAGCAGCGCCAGGATGTTGAATTCACTGCTGGTCAGGTTGAGTACCTCGCCACGCCAGCGCGCCACGCGCTGCTGGGCCGATATCGTCAGCAGGCTTTCCTTGACGGCGGCATTGGCATCACTGACGGCGGCCCGGTTGCGCCGGGTGCGCCGCAGGATGGCATGAACGCGTGCCGTCAGTTCACGTGGATTGCAGGGCTTCGCCAAGTAATCGTCGGCACCCAGCTCCAGGCCGAGAATTCGGTCCAGATCATCGCCACGCGCCGTCAGCATCAGCACTGGCAAGTCTTCTCTCTCCTGGCGCACTTGCCGCAACACATCCAGCCCATTGATGTCCGGCAACATGATATCGAGGACAACAAGATCAATTTCGCCGCCACGGCATGCCTGCAAACCGGCCCCACCCGTATGGACTGACAGGGAATGCAAACCTTCCGTGCCCAGATACTCCACCAGCAACTGGCAAAAAGGCTCATCGTCATCAATCAGCAAAACTCGGGGCTGTCGGTTATCCACGGTGCTGTATCTCTCTCGCTGAAAACTAAATGCAAGGGGTAAGCCTAAAGCCTGTTCGTAAAAAAGCAACAAGCGTTCGCTTGATCTCGGTCAATTTTCAAAAATTTACATTCATCACCAAGCGCAAAGACCAAGTTTTTTTGTCGGGAAAATTCCCCCGGGGTCGCTGAAAAGTCGGCGCTGACAGGACGGCGGCATTTGAATTAAATATTTATGTTTAATAACAACAGGCTATCAATATCTTTGCCGCGTGATTCATCACCCCTGCTACGCCCCAAGGCCAGATGCCCGCTGACGTTATTTATCAGGCTTGCATTGCCCACATTGGCCGCCGTTCCCGCAAATGTAAATATCCGTAAAGACGTGCCGGTTTAAGGAAAAGCGGGGTCTTGACCACTTTTGGACATGCGCAGAACATCGCGCCCCATCACCCATGCCGTGGTGTCATCTACCTGCATTTGACTGGAGTCGAACCATGAAACTGAAAAAGACCCTCCTGCTACTGAGCGGTTCTCTGTGTTTTGCGCTGGCTGGCACCAGCGTCCACGCCACGGACGAGGCCGATGCCGTAAAGCTGATGAAAGACAGTGAGTGCGGCAAGTGTCATGACGTCAAGCGTAACAAGAAAGGCAAGTCCTACAAGAAAGTGGCCGCCGAGTACAAAGACAAGCCGGACGCCGTGGCGCAGATCATCAAGCACCTCACCGAACCCAAGGAAGTCGAAGTTGATGGCGAAAAAGTCGACCACGGCACAGTCAAGACGCGCGATGCAGCACGCATCAAGAATCTCGCCGAGTGGATTCTTTCACGCTGATATCAATCTCTGGGAGGAGAAGATAATGATTGCAAAAATTACCAAAAGCCTTGCCATCGCTGTTACCGCGGCCGCCTTCGCCGCACCTGTCTATGCGGCCGATGCCGCCGATGCCGAGAAGTTGCTGAAAGACAGCAAATGTCTCAAGTGCCATAGCGTCGACAAAAAGAAGGATGGCCCTCCCTACACGGAGGTTTCCGCCAAGTACAAGGGCAAGGCTGACGCCGAGGCAAAGCTTGTCAAGCATGTTTCAGAGCCCAGCATGGTCAAGATCGACGGTGTCGAGGAAGAACATGGCGCGGTCAAGACGCGTGATGCAGCCAGAATCAAGAATCTGGTGAGCTGGATTCTTTCGCTCTGAGCCGGACGTGAGTAAGTTTATCGACTGGCTGCGCGCGCGCTGCGCATCGAAACGCGGGCCCTTGGCGGTTCTGGCAGTTGGCGTGCTGGTGGGTTTCGGCATCATCGGTTCGACCAGTGCCGTACTGGTAATGACCAGTACAGAGGAGTTCTGCGCCAGTGCATGCCACGAAATGAGCTACAACTACGACGAATACAAGGGCTCGATTCACGATATCAATCGTGGGGGCGTGCGCGCCACATGTGTCGATTGCCATCTCCCGAGTACCGGAATGCCGCTTTACTTCCGCAAGATCAACGCTGCCCGCGATCTGTGGGGCCATTTCGTCACCGGATCGCTCAACACCCCGGAAAAGTTTGAGGCCAAGCGCTACGAAATGGCGGTGCGGGTCTGGAAGTACATGAAGGAAAGTGACTCGCGCGAATGCAAGGCCTGCCACACGATGGAAAGCATCGATCAGGAAAAGGCCACTGAAAAATCAAAAAGGCGGCATCAAAAGGGCAAAGACGAGAACATGGCCTGCATCGATTGCCATTACGCGATTGCCCACAAGGAGCCGGAAGGTGGCCCCGGGCCTCAGGAGTTGGATTTCAAATGAAAAAGTCGGCGCTGGCAGTACGGCAATTTTGCAGTGGTTCGGATAGATCAACAGTCAATCAGCAAAGGGGAGTAACGATATGAAACGTCTTATTGGAGTAGTGGCGATTATGCTGGGGCTGGGCTTTGCCCCCGCATGGGCAGGGTCGCATGGCGGTCAGCCGCCCGTCGGGGCGCAGTGTCTTGATTGTCATGAGGCGGAAGTCAAATCGCACGGCAAGCACGCCTACCATGGCGACTGTGTCAGTTGCCATACCAGTGCGGTCGATCACGCCAAGGCAGAGACAGCCAAGGAAAGCGCTCCCAAGGGATCGCGGCCGGAAAGCATCAACGCCGGTCTGCCCAAGTCGGAGCAGTGCCTGAGCTGCCACAAAAATGACGCCAAGCACATGAACTTTGCATTCTCGGACCACGCCAAGGCCAACGTGCAGTGCCGCGACTGCCACGGCAGCCATACGCCAAAGATTAAGTCGCTGACAGCCGGTATGCAGAAAGCCGGCAAAGATGCCGCGCTCTGCGTTTCGTGCCACAAGGATGTGCAAGCCAAGTTCAACCTGCGTTCGCACCACCCGCTGCGCGAAGGCGGCGTGAGCTGCAAGGATTGCCACGATCCGCATGGCGGCAAGCAACTGACGCTGGCCGGCAAGACCACGCAATGCACGCAGTGCCACCAGAACGTGCGCGGCCCGCATGCCTTCGAACACGCCCCGGCTGTCGAAGATTGCGCCACCTGCCACAACCCGCACGGCACGCCGAATCCCAAGCTCCTGAACCTGGCGCAGCCAATGCTCTGCCTGCAATGCCATTCGGTGCCGGGCAACCGCCATGGCAATACGGGTCTCGGCACCAATGGCCAGACCATCTCGGCGACCGCGTTGCGCAACTGCAGCAGTTGCCACAACGCGCCGCATGGCAGCCACATGGACCAGCACCTGCGCTTCTGACCGGTTACGAATTGGGAGATATGAAATGAACGCAAGCAAAATGAGCAAGTATTTCATTCCCTGCCTGACGGTGCTCGCAGCATCCATCAGCCAGGCCTATGCATCAGACGAAAGCGCCAATGTCGTATCCGGTGAAGTCACGCCCAAGTTGATTTACTTCAACTACAACGGCGGTCCCGGCGGCGGTTCACCCCAGTATCTGCAGGCCTTTGGTAGCGAGCGCAGCTGGACGGGAAACGGCAACTCCGGCTTATACGCCGATCTCGATGTCGATCTGAAAATCGGCGATTATTTCAGCCTCGAACGTCAGGGCTTTGGTCGCGATAGCCATCGGGGTGCCATCAAGGGCGGTAGCAACGATATCGGTTTCAGCGGCTATTATGGTCACTACCGTTCCGGCAGCAGCGGTCTGGACTATCTCAATCGGCCGGGTACGGCGAATAATCCGGTGGCCGGCGGACCAGGAACGGCCGACAACTATACCTTGGCGGGTAATGCTGGCTATCTGACCAAGTTCAACGACGATACCGGAGGCCAGACAAATTACAGCGTCGAGCGCACGCGCTATGGCTTGGGCATTAAATTTAAGCCCGATCTGCTTGGCAAGGGCACCAGCCTCTCGTTCAACTTCGATGGCTACAAGCGTGATGGCAACAAGTTTGCGACTTATGTTTTTGGGAATGGCGACATAACCCCAAATAGCGCCGACCAAAAGCAGGCCCGCTGGCGTGGCTACAACATGCCGGTCGATGAAGCCATGGGACGTTTCTCATGGAACTTGACCGCGAACCCCAGCGGCATGTTCCAGTTTGCTTACGATGGCAGTATCGAGAAATTCAATAATCAGGCGAGAACTGCATTGGCTGGAGACTTTAAGTCGTTGGTCGAGGCTGTTGGTGGCATTACTTTGGGGGCAACTAACGACATGCACTTCGTCCCGGATAGCACGCTGATGACGCATGCTTTCCGGCTGTCGAAGACGTATGACAAAACCGCTGTGGCGGCTGGCTACAGCATGTCGCAGTTGAAGCAGGATTCGTTCTCGAATGATCAGCGTGATCCCATCTCCGGGTACAGCAAAGGCAAGATCGGCACCGACAATGCCTTCTTCAATGTCAACCATCGCCTGTCTTCCTCAGTCGGAATCGAGGGCTTCATTAAATATGCCAAACGTGAAAACAATTCCTCGGACGGCCATGTTAGCGGTGTAACTGTAGATGAGACGATACTTCAAAGGAATGTGCGCGATAAGTGGGGTGTGCGCATCAAGGATCTTGAGTCCTTGAACTACGGGCTGGCCGCGACCTTCAACGGCCTGCCGGCCAAATCGTCTCTCACGGTAGGCTGGAAGCATGAGGATAAGGATCGTGACCTCCAGTACAACACGATTCCAGCTATAGGTAACCTTGGCGCTTGGCCGACGGTTGTGATGTTGCAAGACCAAAGCAAGTCGAATGAGCTTTATCTCCGCTGGAATGCGCGACCGACGAAGGACATGACCTTGCGCATCAATCCGTCGTGGGTGCGTGCCAGCAAAACCGGCTACACGACCGAAGCGGAGGATTCGTTCAACCTGAAGACATCCTTGGGTTATGCGCTGACAAAGCAGACGCACCTCAACGCCTATTACCACTACAAAGACAAGAAAAACGGCGACCATGAGTTTGTAAATACGAACAAACCCGCTAATGGCGCCGTTGTTTTGGGCACCGAGTACAAGCAGAAGGCCGACGATACCTTCAACGCCCTTGGGTTGTCGCTCAATCACTCCCCGTCCGAATGGCTTAACCTGAGCGGTAGCCTTGATTGGGCGCAGAACGACTTCGAGACCTACTTCTTCGGCACGGACGTGCGGCGCTTCGAGACGAACATCGTGTTCGATCCGCGCGGCGCTTCATCGTACAAGGTCGATACGCTGTCGCTGACGCTGAATGGCGATTACCAGCCAACGGATCAGATGAAGCTGCGTGTGAGCTATACCTGGTCGGACACCAGCGGTGATCTCCGCACAACCAGCACGGCAACTGCGGGAGCTTATGAAGTCAACGACAAGATCGACAACAACCTGCACAGCCTGGCCTTCGGTCTCGACTACGAGTTGAAGAACAAGCTGACGCTGAAGGGCGGCTACGTCTATGACCGTTACAAGGACAAGGCCTTCAGCAACCTGAATGGCGGCCACCACACCCTGATGATGGGCGTGTCTGTCGGCTTCTGATGCACCCTCGCGGCTGCCACCCCCTTCCAGTGGTGGCAGCCGCGTTTTTTTGCGCCTTGCCTTGAGCGCGAACCCGTGTCGCCAGACCGGCTGGATGGTTAGCCCATCCTCATGGAGTAACTGAAAATGCACACCCCGATTCTTGCCATCCGGCCAAAGCGCTGGATGCTGTTTGCCGCCTTGTTTCTGATCCTCGCTGCCTTGACGGTGGGCACCCCGGTTCATGCGGCCCCCGCCGCCAAACTCGACAAAGCATCCTGCCTGAAATGTCACGATGCCAAGCAGGACAAGATCAGCGTCCCCGTCATCATCGACGGCGAAGAAGAAGAGCGCGACCTGCGCCAGCTCGATATGCGCAAATTCGCCAAGAGCGTCCATAGCAAGCTGCAATGCGTGGACTGCCACCAGAACATCGTCGATAGCCAGAAGAACCACCAGCTCGACCAGACCGCCCCCAAAACCAGCTGTGCTGGTTGCCACCAGGCCCTCTGGGACAAAGCGCAAAAGGACGGCACCGCCAAAGACAAACCGCGCCTAGAAGTCGTTGCCAAGAACATCGAAGCCTACAAGCAC
>JAUXXJ010000041.1 GCA_030681195.1 Rhodocyclaceae bacterium | reverse complement strand
CGGAGCAGTTGAATCCCCAAGCGGTCTGGCTTCGCGTTTGCGATCATCTCAAACAGACTCTCGCCGGTATCGGTCCGCCACCAATCCTCCGATTGCTCGCAAATCATGCAAACGGTATCGGCTAACTGCGGTTTTTAGGTTCATCCAGCGCTGCCGGATAGCCGACGCCGAGTTTCTTCATGAAGGCATCGACGGTCACCTTGTCCTGCCCGGCATTCACGGCGAGTACCGCGAGTCCGGCATGGCGCTGGCGCACCGTATCGATCAGTTTCATCTCCGGCTCGCAGAACTTGCACCAGTCGGCCCAGAAGCGCAGTACCACGGGGCGACCGGCGAATGCGGCAGGGAAGTCGACGGCGGTGCCATCAAGCTGCACCGTCTTGAACGCGGGAGCGGCGTCCACAGTGTTGAGCTTCGCCGGCGGCTCGCCGCTACAGGCGGCCAAAAAACCGGCAAGGATCAGGATAAGAAGTTGTTTCATTCGAGCAGGATCAGGTTGGAGCGCCAGATCATGACGCTGGCAATGAGAGCGAATAAAACATTGCCGATGGCGGCAATGCCCGCAAGCCTTCCCGTCAATGCCGGCACGACGTTGGCCAGACTGGGCCGCCCGGAGAAAATGCGCAGCACGCCCGCACTCATGCCGGCCGCCGCTGCGGCGAACAGGGGCAGGTAGAGCCAATAGCCCTGATAGTCGTATTCCGGCTTGAGGATGCAGAAGGGGCAGTGGTGGTTGGGGTGCTCGTAGAGGTAGAGCGAGATGAAGGCGAGGATGCCGGCAATGCTGGCGACAAAGGCGGCGAGTGCGCCGAGGCCGGCCGCGTAGCCACTGAGGTTGTCGCGGCGCTGCCAATGCCAGCCGGCCAGGGTGATGGCGGCGATGAGCGTGCCGTAGAACATGAGCATGGCCGGTTTGGGTTCCAGCGCGCTGACTTCGCTCGCCAGCGTTGGTGCGTCGCTGGAGAACAGGCTGCCGCAGCAGGAGGTGATGACGTCGGCTTTCAGACCGAGGAAGTATTCAAGTTGCAGGCCGAGACTCAACGCGAACAGCGGGATGGCGGCGAGCAGCAGCGTGTATTTGAGCTTGACCAGCGGGTAGTCGCGCGCCTGGCTGTCGGCGTGGTTGATGGCGAGCCACAGTGCGGCGAGGAAGAACAGGCCGAGTTGCAGATAGAGCGCGGGGAAGCCGAATTCATTGACGTTCAGTGCGCCGACCGCGCACATGGCGCCGACGAACATCACCGACATCTTGTCGGCATTGAAGACGAACAGCAGCGCCGACAGGATTTGGATGAGGCAAACGAAGGCGACCAGTGTCGAGAACAGGTAGGTCAGGCGTTCCAGCCGCAACTGCCGTTCGCTGCCGCTGGCGATGTCCCAGTGGCGAATGACCTGCACGGCGAATGGGGAGGCGATCAGCAGCATGGCCAAACTGAGGCCGGCGGCCAGCAACAACGCAATGATCGCCGGTTGAAAAATCACTGTTCGACGATCTTTCCGTCGCGCAGGGTGACGATGACATTCACCACGTCCGATTCGATCACCAGCGGATCATGGCTGGTGAGGATGATGGTGCGGCCCTTGTCGGCAAGGCTTTCGAGGATGCCGAGAAATTCGCCGGCGAGTTTGGTGTCAAGATTGGCGGTCGGCTCGTCGGCGATCAGCGCTTCCGGGTCGTTGATCAGCGCGCGGCAGATGGCGACGCGCTGCTGCTCGCCACCGGAGAGCCATTCCACCTTCGCCTCGCGGCGGTGGGCGAGGTCGACGTCGGCGAGCAGGGCTTCGGCCTTTTCGAGCAACGCCTTGCGCGGCCGGCCGGTCGGGTAGGCGGGCAGCACGACGTTCTCGATGGCCGATAGGCCGCGAATCAGGTTGAACTGCTGGAAGATGAAGCCGAAGGTCTGGCGGCGAATCTCGGTGAGGAAGCGTTCCGGCAATCCTGAAATATCCTCGCCCCTGAGCCGCACGCGGCCTTCGGTGGGGCGCGCCAGGCAGCCGAGGATGGTGAGCAGCGTGGTCTTGCCCGAGCCGGACGGGCCGCGCAGGGCGGTGACCTGCTTTTCCGGGATGGCGAGGTCGATGCCGGCCAGTGCCCAGTATTCATTGTGCTTGCCCTGGTTGAAGGCTTTGTGGATGCTGGTTAACTCGATCATGAGCGCATCACCGTATCAGGATCTGTCGTCGCCGCGCGCCAGATCGGCACCAGCACGGCGGCCGTGTAGGGAAACACGGTGAAGAAGAACATCGTCGCGACCTGCAGGCCGTCGATGTGCGGCGTCAGGGTGAAGCGCGGATAGAGGACGGCCCAGCCCTTCAGTACCGGTTCGAACAGGAGAGAATTGAAATGGAATACGTGCAGGTAGGCAGCGACATAGCCGAGCAGAAAGGCCAGCAACGAAATCAGCAGGCCCTCCCAGAACTTCATCTTGATGACGTCGCCGGTTTCCCAGCCGATGGCTTTCAAAATGCCGATCTCGCGTTTCTCTTCAGCCGAAAGGCCGGCAGCTTTTTCCCAGGCGAAGATGCCGAAGGCGAGAATCGCGGCCGAGAGCAGCGCGAGCATGATGCCCTCGCGCCAGTCGAACACCGACGCATAGGTGCGCAGCACTTCGTCGCGCAGGATCGGCCGCGAATCGGGCAGGGCATCCATCAGCTTGAGGGCGACGTTCCTGATTTCCTGAGGGTTGGCAACGCTCATCGCCACGTCGGTGTAGTGCCCGTCCGGATATTTGAAGAAGGCGCGGAAATCCTCCTCATGCATCAGCACGAGGTCGGCGCTGACGAGCTCGGAAGACTGGGGTAATACATCGGCGACAATGAAAGTGTGCAACTCACCGGAGTACGAGCGGAAGGAGATGCCATTCCCGGTAGCCAGGCCGCGTGAGCGTTCCAGCGCCGGGCCGACGATGATCTCGCCGCGCTCGACCTTCATGTCGCGCGGTGCCATGAAGGTGTAATTGGCCTTCACCACGCTGTCGTAGTAGTAGCCCCACAGCCGCCCTTCCTTCTTCTGCACGCCACGAATGCGGCCGATCTTCTCGATGTAACCGGGCGGGATCAGGTC
Organism: Rhodocyclaceae bacterium; assembly: GCA_030681195.1. Lineage (GTDB taxonomy): Bacteria > Pseudomonadota > Gammaproteobacteria > Burkholderiales > Rhodocyclaceae > Sulfuricystis. The sequence continues at coordinate 4,455 of JAUXXJ010000041.1, read as the reverse complement.
GTGGCGCCCGGCGACAAGGCGTTGCAGCACGATCTCGGGCGTGCCGGCCAGCACCTTCTGCGCCTCGGTACGCAGCGCGTGGGTGTACAGCGCCACCGAGGCGAGCACGAACACCAGCAGACCGTAGATGAACAGCAGACCAAGATTCTTGCCCTTGCGCCGCGCCAGCGAGGCAAGGGTGAAGTCAATCAGGTGCTTTTGCTTTTCGATCCAGATTTTCATAAGCATTGAGGATGCCGGTCGGCGGCGGCATGAGTGAACCGGTGGGGAAGTGTTCGAATGCGACGGGGTGGTCCTGGAAGGCCGACTGAAGATCGGCTTGTGTCGGGTGGCGCGTGTAGCGGGCTTCGGTGAACAGGACCAGATCGGTGAGTTCCAGCCGTTCGACCAGTGCGGCGGTGGCGGCGACCGATGCCGCGTTGGCCGCACGCAGCCGTGCCGCATCGACGAAAGTCAGCGCGAAGGCGCCGAGGGCGAGAGCGAAAACGGAGAGGGCGAGATTGGCGGGGCGCATCAAAAGCAAACGGCGCATCCTGGCCGAACGCGCCGTAGATCAAACGTCAGGGGAGACGATTATGTCAGAAGCGATTGGCGGCCCGCATCAGCACGCCGCGCAGGGCGATGGTGAGGCTCGACCCCATACCGATTTTCTGTGCCACGGCAGGCAGGATGATCAGCGAGGCGAGCGCGAAGCCGGCACCCATCAACAGGGAGGCCATTTCGGGTTGGCTGGCGGGCGGGTTGGCTGTTTGCGGCTGGCTCATGGTGATGACTCCTCAGGCGGTCTTTTGTGTGAGGCAATTTACGCCCGACGGCCGAGAAGGGGAATGCGACAGATTGTCGCAGGGGTGGCCCCGAAGCGGTGGCTTCCGAGATACGCAAGCCCGCCGCATAGGCCGTCATGAGAATCGCTCGATGCTTGCGGTTGCCGATCGCATCCAGAAAGTGCATCACTTCTTCGCGGCTGAGGATCACTGGCTGTTGCCGGCGACGTAGACCCGCACAAATATGGTGTCAGTAAATGGCGGCGGAATTTGGCGTCGGCTTAAACGAAACAGGGGCCAGACAGGCCCCTGAGGTATAGACGCACAGAATTCAGATCAGAACGGTGGATCGGTGACCTCGACGTGGTGATGCGTCACGCGCTCATCGCTAAACTTTCGTTGCAAGACGGGTTCGTAGTGTGCCCAGATGCGGTCACGCAGATCATCGAGTAACTCGACCACCGCCATGGCCTGATCGGGTGACCAAGCCGGATCAATGAGCACATCAATACCGTGACGCGGTCCGGAGGGCGGGTAATAAGGTTTCATGGCGTCTTCACCTTGCGCTTTTTAGACTTGGCTGCCGCCCGCTCCTGCGCCTCCTTGTGCCGGTAGGACTCCCCCTTGATCGGGATGATCTCGGCGTGATGGACTAGGCGGTCGATCATCGCCACCACACAGCTGGCATTCGGAAACACCTCTGACCATTCCGAGAAGGACTTGTTGGTCGTGATCAACGTGCTCTTCTTCTCATGGCGGCGGTTAATCAACTCGAAGAGCAGATCGGCATGCCGGTTCGAGTAGGACAGATACCCGACTTCGTCAATCACCAACAAATCCGGTGCCGCATACCGGCGCAAGCGGTACCGCAAGGCCGAATCACTATCCAGCCCCGCCAGATCGCCCAGTAACTGACCGGCGGTAGCGAACAGCACGTTATGCCCCTGCAAGATGGCCTGATGCGCCAGATTCTGCGCAATCATCGTCTTGCCCAGACCGCTGGGCCCGACCAGAATCGCATTGGTCGCCGAACCGAGGAAGTCCAGCGTCATCAACTCCGCAATGGCCCGCTGATCACACTGGGTTGGCCACGCCCAATCGAAATCAGCCAGTGGTTTGAAGCGGCCAATATGCGCACAACGAAGGCGCCGCTCCAGCGAACGGCGCGCGCGTTCGGTTTCCTCCCAGCCCAGCAAAGGCTCAAGCCACGACTGGCCCGCACAATCCGCCCAGTGCGCCAGCACCCCGTGCAGTTGCAGGGCCGTAGCGCGTTGGCGGGCATCAGCATTGGTCATCATCGGTCTCCATCAGGTGGTCATAATCGTTCAGGTTGTGCGGGCGCACCGGCACATCGCGGTGCTTGACGTGATCGGGCAGCGTGATCGCGATCGGCGGTGGCGTATCGTTCGCCTGTCGCCGTCGTTCCAGGGCCAGGCGTACCGCATTCGGATGCGGCACCTCCCGCGCCAGGGCCTCAGTGATCGCCGCTTCCAGTTCCGCCACCCCATAGGTCGCCAACATCTCGGTCAGGGCACGCACCGTGCGCCCCAGCGGTTCGCCACGCTCGGTGGCTTGCGTCAGCAACTCGCGGCTCGCCGGCACCGCTTTGATCAGATGATCGGTACCGCGATGCGCACTGGCCTGATGTTTGTGCGCCACCAACGTGGCGATGTGCTCGGGAAGCTCAATCTGCTCTCGCCGGTCATAGCTGCGTGGGTGGGATGCAATCACTGACGAGCCATCCAGGATGCGTACGTCCTTTGGGTTGGCGGCGACGGTCAGCGTGCGCGCCACACAGGTGTGCGGGATCGAGTAGTCGTTAAGATCAAAGCGCACATACGGCGTCTTGCCGGCCGATACTGCCTTGATCTCATCCGTGGGGAAGGCATCGCCCGGCAAGGCCAGCAGGCGTTCCTTCTCCTGGGCAAAGGCATCACTAACCGTCAGCGTTTCATCTTCCGGGCAGCGCCGTTCGCCGGCCCGGCCGAGGACCCAGGCATCCGCCTGGGCATTGAGATCCTCCACGCTCGTGAAGGTGCGTCCCGCAAAGAAGGCATCACGGATGTAGCGGATGGCCCGCTCGACGCGCCCCTTCTCGTTGCCCCGCGCCACGGCGACCGGGCGGGGATCGAAATGGTAATGGCCGGACAGAGCCAGTAAGGTTGGGTGGAAGCGAATCACGGCACCATGGCGCTCCAGCACCGCGCTTTTGAGATTGTCGTACAGGGCGATGCGTGGGCAGCCGCCCCAGGCGGTCATGGCACCGACATGGCCGCGCAGGAAGTTCTCCATGTGGGCGCCCAGATAAAAGCGCAGAAAGATCTGGCGCGACCAAGACAGCACGGCGACGAAGCCCATGAGGGGACGATGGGCCCGCCCGATATCCAAATGACCGAAGTGTCCCCAGTCGATCTGCATCTGTTCGCCCGGCAGGGTGCGCAAGCGCAGATAGGCTTCCGATTTCGGGCGCGGCCGGTGACGGGCGATCAGATGCCGAAAGTGATCCGGGCGTCCGGGGTAGCCGCGATCTTTGACCATGTCGTACAGGCGGCTGGCGCGCAGACGTGGGTACTGGGTCAGCGTTTCCAGGATGAACGGCAAGTAGGGGTCAATCGCACTGGGCCGGTGAACGGTACCCAGGGTCGGCAAGCCGGCTTGGGCAATCACCCGGGCGACACTGTCGCGGTGAAGGTTGAGTTGCGTAGCAATGGTGCCGATGGGCCAGCGTTCGGCGTGGTGGTGACGAAGGATCTGTGCTTCAGTTTCTGGGGTGAGGGCCATAGGTTCTCCTGTGCGGTGGGATTCGACGAACCGATGGGCGCAGGAAATCCTGTCGTACCCACGCCGATAACGGTCGCTGGCAACGGGAGTTGATCAGCCGGGGTGGGTGCGGGGGAACCCTGATGCGTCACTATCTTCGCGCGGGCCCGGTAACGACGCTGTCGTTCGGCTTGGGCGTGACGGCCAGAGCGACTGGTCTGATAGCGACGGCCGGCAGCAAGAATGGCGCATTGACGGGCCTGCCCGGCGCAGGTGGTTGTGCAGTAGCGGTTGCCACGATCGCAGTGGCTGCAAATAACTACGGCGGTGTGGCAGCGCACGCACAGGTAGCGTCGTCCGGGAGTGTCCATTGGCAGTGGTGGGCCAATGGGGTGAGGCCGGGAACACTGCGCCATGACATACTTCGCGCGCAACGTCGTCCCCGGCTGTTAGGGGACTTCGGGGCGCGACATCGGAACTGGCTTGGCGGTTGGGACCGGTGTCGTGCCTGCGTATCCACCGGCCGGTCAGCTTTTTACCCGATCCGCCTACCCCTGGCCGCCTGCAGATGGTCATCACGCGCCGTCTGCAGCTTGGCGATTTCCGCATCAATGGCCTTGGGGTCCAGCCCCATCGCTTTGCCGGAACGCAGGAGGTCGGTCTTGAACCAGGTCTCGATGTCCTTGCCTACGACCGACAGGCTGTCGAAGGGCTGAGCGATGACGCGCTTCAACAGCACTGCCGACTCGGCGATGAAGGCCAGGCCGGAGGCGACCGACTCGAGGAACGCCAGCGTGGCTTCCTGGTTGGCCGTGATGCGCTGCAGTTCGTTGCTGAAACTACCGGTCTCGGTCTGCGCCAGGATCACCTGCTCGGTGAAATCCGCGAGGATGGGAATGACGGCGGCACCGATCTGGCGCTGCACGCCTTC
>JAUXXJ010000029.1 GCA_030681195.1 Rhodocyclaceae bacterium | reverse complement strand
CGAGTCGATGATGGCGGCCTGGAAGGCGGGTTGCGGTCGGTTCTGGTCGGCAAAGAGGTAGAAGCCGTCGGGGACGTCGCAGGGTTCGAGCGGTGTGGCATCGCGCGCCGCTTTGGCCAACCGGAACTCGCTGGCATCGGTGTCGGTGGTTTCGTGCAGGTCGATGTGCAGCAGCGGTGGTCCAAACTGGTCAAGCAGGTCGATCGCGTTTTTTGCTTCCGGCGCAGCCGGGGTTGGAAAGAAGGCGCGATTGGGGTCCACCGCGTGCGGGTTCCAGCGGTTGATGGTCTCATAACCCCAGGGGCTCACGCAGACCAAGTGCAGGAGGTTGGCGCGCTCGGCGTAGTGTGTAAAACGCTCGGCCAGGAAGCAAAGGCCGCCCAACACGCCGCTGGTCTCGTAACCATGTACGCCGCCGGTGACCAGGAAAAACGGTTTGGCCGGATTCCAGTGTCGGCTTTTGACCGCATAGAGACGATAGGTACCAAAACCTTCGGCACGGTAGTCCAGGCTGCCGTAGCTGAAACATTCGGCACAGGCTTGCAGGTCCGGGTCGCCGCTCGGTGCAAAAAGCTGCAGCAAGGGTTCCACCACGTCGCTTTGGTAGCTGCGCTGCACCGTCTGTCGGGCCAACCAGAGGCTCCTTTCAGCATCGCTCCAAGCCTGGCCTGGGGTGCCAATGGAATAGTGTGGTGAGAGGGTGCTTGGCATGGGGTGGGTCAGAGGGGGTGGACGCGGCCGAGCCGGACCATCGTTTGCCCAGGTTTGAAGCGGCGCTGCGTAGGCATGACCAGCACACAGTGGTCGTACGGACTGGTCCAGATGTGGGGGCCGTCTTGGGCAATCGGGGTGCCAGCCTTTTCGATGGTGGACATGGGAACGATGGGCACCAGGAAATGGAAGTCGCTGGAGCGGGCAACGACCGCTTCGGTGACAAGGGTCAGGCGCTGCTGTCGCGGCAAGGGCTGGCGCTGGTGGGACCGCACCCACTCCTCGCTGGCCAGACCGGTCAGGCCCAGAAAACGGGCCAGGCAGTCGCGCGCCACGTCGGCGGCGCTGGCTTCCCAGTGTTGACCACATTCGATGAGCAAGGCACACGGCGGGGCTGCGGCGTCACCGAAGGCTCCGCGTTCGATCATGCGCAGCCCGGCGGGGTGGCCAGTATCGATGAGCAGGTCGGCGGGCATGCCCAGCGCGGCGGCGTACCGGGCATTTTTCTCCAGCGTGCCGCAGACCATCAGCGGCACGCAGTTTTCGTTCATGGAGTGGATGTCCAGGATGAAGTCGGCGGCGTCCACGAAGGGCAACAGCTCTCTCGCCCGGCGCTTTTCGCAGGTATCGCCATCGGCCAGCGACGCGTCGGCCCAAACGCGGTTGAGGTCTTCGTCCACAAACCGCGAGATGTAGGGGTCTTGAGGGTCCCAGCGGGCGTGGGCCTCATGGTTGGCAAACACGACGCACAACTGGCCTTTGAGCGGGCGAAAACCTTCGGCCAACAATTCGTCTGCCGCGATCGAACCACAGAACTCGTTACCGTGGGTGAGCACCTGCACATGCACGCGCGGACCGGGCACGCCGCTGTCGAACAAATGCACAAAGGGCACACCGGTGTTGCCATCGCGCCAGCGGCTGATGTCGGGCGGGTGGATTTCAACGGGGGGAACGGGAGGAATTTCGACAGGATTCATGGCTTTGTCTCGGGCGGGAAATGGAGGGTGATGTCAGCGATCAGTTGCCTCAGGCGCTGCTGGAGCACAGGGAAGTGGTCGTTGGGCTGGCCGCTGGCCATGTCCATGTAAAGGCGCTTGTTGATTTCCAGTTGCAGGCTGTGACGGCCATGGACGGGGTCTGCATAGGCGCGCACCAGTTCGACGCCCTTGAAGGGCTGGTTCACGGCCACGCCATACCCGTGGGCGGCCAGCGCCTGCTGGACAAATGCGGTGAAGGCCGCCGAACAGGTGGTCCCGTCGCGGTCTCCCAGCACGAAGTCGGCGCGCACCGCGCCTGACCCGCCCTCTCCCATGAGCCCCGATACCGGGTTCATCGAGTGGCAGTTGATGTGATACACGCAGCCAAACTGGTCGTGGGCAGCATCAAGCAGTCGCTTCAAGGCTGCGTGGTAGGGCCGGTGGTAGTGCGCAATGCGCCACTGCATGGCCTGCACGGTCAACGGGCCGGCGTACAAGGGGCGACCGTCATCGAGCGTGCGCCAAGCCAGGGCCTTGCCCAGCGCGGCCTTGCCACTGGGCTGGTACAGATCGGGCCAGGGAGCATCCAGCAATGCGGGGTCCACATCGCCTTCATGGCGGTTGGCGTCGATGTAAGTGCGCGGGTACTGCGCCGTCAGCAGGCTGATGCCCAGCTCGGTGGCGGGCAGGTAGAGCGAGTCGATGTGGGTGTCCTGGGCATCGCGCAGATCTTCATCGGAGAGCTGGCAGCCAAAGTCCGGCGGCCGCAAGTGACCAGAATGCGGCGAGTCCAGCACCACGGGCACGCGCGAGGACGCTGGGCCATGGATGTGCAGGACCTCGGATAGGTCTGGCGGCGTCAGCGTGGCGGGGAAAAATGACATGGGTCGGCGTGGTCAGGCAATCTGTGTTTTTCGGATGGGTCTGCGCCAAGCGCTTAGGCACCGGTGCCGCCCTGCTCCAGATGGCAGGCGATGTGATGCTCGTCGTTGGTCTGTACCAAGGCGGGGCGCTCGGTCTTGCAGCGCGGACCGGCGTGCGGACAGCGCGGGTGGAAGTGGCAACCGGTCGGCGGGTTCAGCGGCGAGGGGATTTCTCCCTTGAGCGGGGCAAAGCGCTGATGCCGGTTGCTGATGCTGGGCACGTTGGCCAACAGCGCCTGGGTGTAGGGGTGGCGTGGAGCGGAAAAAATGCGGGCCGCCGGTGCGCTTTCGACCACGCGCCCCAGGTACATGATGACCACGCGGTCGGAGATGTGGCGCACCACCCCCAGGTCGTGACTGATGAACAGATAGGTGAGGTTGAGATCCTTGCGCAAATCCATAAAAAGATTGAGCACCTGCGCCTGGATCGAGACATCGAGGGCGGCGACACTTTCGTCGCAGACCAGAAAACGCGGCTTGACCGCCAAAGCACGGGCAATGCCGATACGCGCCCGCTGCCCGCCCGAGAACTGGTGCGGGTAGCGCTTGCGGTAGCTGGGGTCGAGGCCGACGCGGGCCAAGGTCTGCACCACATAGTCATCGATCTCAGCCGCAGGCACCATGCCATGCACCAGCGGCGCCTCGCCCACGATGTCGAGCACCCGCATGCGGGGATTGAGCGATGACATCGGATCCTGAAAGATCATCTGAACCGCCAGGTTGGTGGCCTTGCGCTCGGTCGCCGTCATGGCCGTGAGAGCCTTGCCCTCAAAAACCAACTCGCCGGCACTGGCTTCGTGCACACCGGCGACGACACGGCCCAGTGTGGACTTGCCGCAACCGGATTCGCCCACCAGCCCGACCACCTCGCCAGGCATGACGCAGAGGTTGACGCCGTCGACCGCATGGACCACCTCTTCCCGCTGGCTGGCACCGAGCAGGTTGGCCAGGCGGGCGGCCGTGTCCAGCGGTTTGACAAAACGTTTGCTGACCTCGCGCAGTTCGATGATGGGCGTGCTCATGGAGAATCAGGGTTGTGAAAGGGGGTGGTGGCAACGCACCAGGCTGCCGTTGGGCAGGGTCGTGATGGAGGGAGCGGATTGTTGACAGGCCTCGCTGGTGTAGCTGCAACGCGGGGCAAAGGCGCAACCGGGCGGCAAGCGGCCCAGGGAGGGCGTGGAGCCCGGAATCTGCCGCAGCGGCTGGCCAGGAATGGCCGCTGCAGGCAAAGAGCCGAGCAGGCCTTCGGTATAGGGGTGGGTAGGGCGGTCCAGCACATCGTCCACCGTGCCGCACTCGACCACGCGCCCCGCGTACATCACGGCCACTTGCTGGGCCAAGCCCGCCACCACCGTGAGGTCGTGCGTGATCCAGATCAGCGCGGTGCCGGTCTCGGCGCACAGGTCCTGCATCTCGGCCAGGATCTGGCTCTGGATCGTGACGTCCAGCGCCGTGGTGGGCTCGTCGGCCACGATGAGGGCCGGGCGGTTGAGCAAGGCAATCGCGATGGCCACGCGCTGACGCATGCCGCCGGAGAACTGGTGCGGGTAGGCGCGCAGACGCTCGTCGGGTGAGGGGATGCCGACCCTGACCAGCGCCTCCCGGGCACGGGCCAGGGCCGCCTGTTTGCTGACCTTTTCGTGCGCCTGGATGGCTTCAACCATCTGGGTGTCGATGCGCAACACCGGGTTGAGCGTCATCATCGGGTCCTGGAAGATCATGGCCAGCGCTTTTCCGCGTTTTTGCCGCATAGCCTCTTCCGACAGGCCCACCAGCTCTTGGCCGTTGAGCTCGATCGAGCCCGAGACGATGCGCCCTGGCGGATCGATCAGGCCCAGGATGGAAAACCCGGTCACCGACTTGCCCGACCCGGACTCGCCGACCAAGCCCAGCACTTGCCCCTTGTGGACATCGAAGGAAACGCCATCAACGGCCTTGATCAGGCCCGAACTGGTTTCAAAATGCGTGACCAGATCACGCACACGCAGCACCACGTCGCTCATGCTTACCTCTCAAGGCGTGGGTTGAGCACATCGCGGATGCGGTCTCCCACCAGGTTGATGGCCACGATCGTGACAAGCAGCGCCACGCCTGGAAAGAAACTGATCCAGTAACGGCCGCTGAGCATGTACTGAAAGCCGTTGGAGATCAGCACACCGAGCGAAGGTTCGGTCTGTGGCAAACCCACGCCTAGGAAGGACAGGGTGGCCTCCAGCCCAATGGCGCTGGCCGTCTGCACCGTGAAGATCACGATCACCGGCGCCATGCAATTGGGCAAGATGTGGCGAAAAACCACACGCGCATGCGACAGCCCCAGCGACTGCGCGGCCTCCACATATTCCTTGCGGCGCTCCACCAGTGCGCTGCCGCGCACCGTACGGGCGTAGTAAGCCCAATGCACCACCACCAGCGCGATGATGATCTTGTCCACCCCTTTGCCCAGAGCGGCCACGAGAATCAGGGCAATCAAAATGGCAGGCAGGGACAGCTGAAGGTCCACCACCCGCATGATGAAGGCCTCTACCTTGCCGCCCACGTACGCGGCCAGCAGCCCCATGGAGACCCCGAACGTGGCAGCCAGCAGACCCGCGATGGCACCCACCAGCAGTGAGATGCGCAGCCCGTAAAGAATGCTGGAATAGAGGTCCCGACCCACGCCGTCGGTGCCCAGCCAGGCGGTAAAGCCTTCACCGGTCTGCTCGCCGGGCTCCAGGCGCGAATCCATCAGGTCAACGCTGTTGAGATCGTAGGGGTTCTGTGGCGTGATCCAGGGCGCCAGCAGGGCCAGCAGCATGATCAGCAGAAAGACCGCCAACCCGATCACCGCCACGCGGTCCTGCATGAAGGTGCGCGCAAAGCGCGACCAGGGTGTTTCGCTATCGGTCATGGGAATGGCGCTGAGACTGGGGTCGGTCATTGTTAAGTTCCTCGTCTCAGGCCTTGTTGCCGGCAATACGCAGTCGCGGATCCAGCAGCGAATACAGGATATCCACGATCAGATTGACCACCACGAACAGCACCACAACGACCATGATGTAGGCCACGATCACGGGCCGGTCCAGTCGCTGGATGGATTCGAGCAGCAGCTTGCCCATGCCGGGCCAGGCAAAAATGGTTTCCGTGACCACCGAAAACGCGACCAAGGAGCCGAACTCCAGGCCCAGCACGGTCACCACCGGAATCAAGATGTTCTTAAGAATGTGCACGCCGATGATGCGCGAGGGCTTGAGGCCCTTGGCGCGGGCGAACTTCACATAGTCCATCAGCGCCACCTCACGCACACCAGCGCGTGTCAGGCGGATCACCAGACTGATCTTGGTCGTGGCCAGGTTGAACGCCGGCAAGGCAATGAAAGCCCAGCCCGCCGAGGACAGCAAGCTGGTCTGGATGCCGAGAAATGACGCAGTCTCGCCCCGCCCGGTGGCTGGCAGCCAGCCCAGCATCA
>JAUXXJ010000017.1 GCA_030681195.1 Rhodocyclaceae bacterium | reverse complement strand
GTACATCGTCTTCCTGCCGTATGACTCGTCTTGATCACGGGATACGGTTAGTTCTGGCGATGCAGTCCGAATCTCGGAGAGGTCTTTCAGCAGGTGGCGATCATCGCGAAGGGCGATGAGCATTTCCTCGACCGTGATCTTCAAAAAACCGGAGAAGCGCTGGTGATCGCTTTCGATGGACGTGTCGACGATCCACCCATGGTGATCCGTCATGGTCTGGCCGTCATTCAGGCCAATGGCCATGCGGAACTCGGCGGAGCTTTCGACTGCACGCAACACCGCTGCCATCTTGCGTTGCAACTGCAACCCGGCTTTCCTCAGCGTCGTTGTGGCGTGCACCCAGACATCCCTTTGTGACTGGCGCATGAAGGTCGATTTCACCTCCAGCACGAACAGGTGACCGTCTCGTGTTGCGATCACGTCCACTTCGCCTGGATCGTCGAGTGCCTCTTCGCGCGGGGGCTGCCAGTTGAGCAGGACCCGAAATCCACGGGATTCGAGCGCTTTGGCCAGGCTGGCTTCGATCCGTTGAGTCTCTTCCTGGACATTGCCGCGCCGAGAGCCCAGCCGCCGCAGGTTTTTGATGGCAGCGGTGCTGTTGTTCTGCACACCGAAAATCCAGGGTAACTGGACCAGGGTGGCGCCGAACTTCAGTACTGGGCGTTCAAACAGGTGGGGTTGAAGTCCTGGCTCGCTTTTTTGCAGCCTTGCAGCCAGGACTGCCATGTCGTAGGTCCAGAAGTCCAGGATCGCAGACGCCATCCTGGGACTTCCCTTAGGCTGGGATTTGTTGACCCTCCAACCAGTGATGTTGGTGATCTTCGCTTCGCGATCCGACCAGGTGATGGGCAGGCGGTTCTGCATCCCGTTGAGCAATCCCTCCATGGTCATTTGCCGAAGCGCAGAACGCCAGTCGCCCGTCGAGCCGAGTCGATCAGTGAAGGCCACGAGGAAGTCACGTTCAAAGTGGGCAGACATCAGATTGAGTGACAGGCACGCTTGGAACACATTGACGGGCTCACCCGATTCCGTCACCACCTCGTCTGCGATGCCGTAGACCTCTCGAAGACGAAGCTTGGCTTGCAGGGCCCGGAGCCATGCCATCCGGTTGGCATCGGCGTTTTCTGGTCGTCCGATGTCCCATCGACCTGGATCTTCTGCGACGTATTCGACGAACTCGTCTATTGCGCGGTGAAACCAGTAGTCGTGCAAACGCCTGAGCTTGCGGCCGTCGTTCTGCCAGGCGGTCCGAGCCGCCGGGTCAACCTCCACGATCTCCAGGCGATCTTCTTGTCGCACAAACCTGATGGAATCGTCGTAGCAGAAGGCATCCGCAGACCGACTGATGAACTCGTTCAGCTCGATCTGCGTGTCCAGCAGCGCATGGAACGCATGGAAGGCCTGTACTGCCTCGCTTGCACCGCCACGTTCCTCGTCGAACAGAATGGGGCGGAGATGTCGGGCCAGGGAAAGGCCAATGCTTGCATCGTTCAGCTTCAGTGACGACTCATCCGCCGTCTCCAGCTTCCAGGCCAGCAGATGGTTGATGGCATGCCAGGCAAGCTCGGTGCGGCTTTCGTCCCCTTGCCCGGCCTTCATGGCTGCGATGTCTTTGCCCACCAGACATTCGAAGGCGTAGAGGCTCGCATAGAGCAGGAAGTCGAAGGCCGATAGGTGGGTCAATCGATCCTTTTCGGCCTGCACTGCCGCCACTCGCAGCCGATGCGCCTGATCAAAGATGTCCAGCACGCTGCACAGCTCTCTGACTGCCGGGCAGCTTTCTCCCGCCAGCGTGAGTTCCGCTCGCCGGGGTGATTCCTGGTTCAGGACCAGCCCGGAGTACCTGACCGCCCGGATCAGGACATCGGGCGCGATTCGAGCGACCGCGTTGATCAGGCCTTCGACCGCAAGCTGCTCCTGACTGAGGTACCGGGCCAGGGCCAGCACCATGGGTTCGGTGGACCAGGCACTGGTGGGGCAGTCTTTCACCGTGCGACTCAACCAGAACTGGCTGTCGCGTTCCCTTCTGGTGAGCTTGCGTTTCCCTTGTGTCGCAGGCTTCCCATCCAGATAGGCGCTTGCAGCCTGCTCGATGGCCGCTTCAAGGGGATGGCCGTGGCCCACGGCGCGTCTGGCCAGGTCGTCGTAGTAGTTGCGTTGTGTGGTGGTGTCGGACGCTTCCATGTGCCGATCATCCTAGGTCTCGGGCTGGTTTTTGAAGAGGAAGCGTTGGGCCGTGAGCGCTGGGGCGATTTTCTGGCTTGATGCGGTGAGGGCAGGGTTCGTCTCTGGGCGAGGCGTTGTGAATCGATGGGCCGTCTTGTCCGGTCGACTGGATGGATGTTTTTCTTGCGACAGTTGTCCTCCTGGGTCAACTGCGACAATTTTTCTATGCATCCTGGGCACCTCTTCCCGACCGGACTGCACTACGGGAATGTTCCGTTGTCTCGTCGAATCAAACTATTCGACGAGACAACGGAACACCTGCTTAGGATTGCTGACAGCTCATATTTCCATCTGGATCGTAATAAACTGCGTCCTAAGGACGCAGTTTATTACGATCCATGAACTTCGTCAAATCGTTGACTTGACAAGTTACGATGCCAAGAGGTATCCTTTGTGTCCTTAGGACACAAAGGATACCTCTTGGC
>JAUXXJ010000001.1 GCA_030681195.1 Rhodocyclaceae bacterium | reverse complement strand
GCTCACCGACATCAAGCAGTGCAACGACGGCATTGACCAGGTGGTCTTCGAAGAAGTCCGCCGCCACGTCGGTGTCGATGCCGCCCATGCCTATGGCGGCTTCATGGGCCAGCTCACCGCTTGGTGCGAGCACCACCAGATCCCGTACCAAGGCATCCCGGTCGGCACGATCAAGAAGCACGCCACCGGCAAAGGTAACGCCAGCAAGGACGAGATGGTGGCATCCGTCCGTTCTCGTGGCCATGCCCCGGCCGATGACAACGAGGCCGATGCCATCGCCTTGCTGTACCTGGCCCGTGAGATGGCACAGGAGGGGGTGTGACATGAACACGATGCAACTGATTCCAGTAACACCCAGCCAGATCAACGGACAGATGACACAGATGGTGGATGGGCGGCTGCTGCACGACTTTCTTCAGGTGGGTCGGGACTTCTCGACATGGATCCGGGAGCGCATAGCCGAATTCGAATTCGTTGATGGTGAGGACTTCATCATCGTGGCCGCTCCCCCAATTCGGGGAGCGGGAAATCGAGGTAAGCGCACGGACTACTTCCTGACCCTCGACATGGCCAAGGAACTGGCGATGGTCGAGCGCACCCCGCGCGGTCGGCAGGCCCGGCGCTACTTCATCGAGTGCGAGCGACAGCTGCAGCGTTTGCAGCAGGCCGGTACAGCCACGGTCAAGGCACATGCCGTTCCCCTGACGCGAGCCGAGCGCCAGGCCATCAACCGTCAGGCCTGGGCTGATGTCGCAGGCCTTGCCGCCCGATCTTTCCATGCCCGCAGAGAGGAACTGCTGCGTCAACACCATGAGCAGCGGAATGACGACATCGTTTACCTGCCTCAAGGCTTTCGTCCCAAGTGGGCCAACTGAGGGAGAGCGCCATGAAGATTCCACAGCACCGCTATCGCTGCCCCCTGGGCAATCTACAGCCGACCACACCGGACCTGGACACCGTCAAGCGCCAGGGCTGGCGCAACGACCACATCCTGGTGATCTCCGAGCACGATGAACGGCTGGACTGGGTCGAGAAGGAATTCGTGCGGCGGATCGGAGAACGCCTGTATGGAGGCAAGCGCCATGACTGAGACCCGAAACGAATGGACGGTCGAGGACGTAGCCGCGCGGTTTGCCGAGGCCGCCGAGACTGCACACAAGTTGCCCCGGGTCCGACCTGGTGGCCACTTCAACCCGTGGATGACCATGGCCTTCCAAGTGCCCGAACGCTATCCCGACCGCGAGAAACTGTACCGGCCCCTGCCACCCAGCCCGCAGGCTGTGGAGCGGATGCTCGAGACCATGCGCTGGGTGCAATGGCTGGAGGTGGAGCAACGCCATCTGGTCTGGATGCGCGCCAACCGCTATGAGTGGCAGCAGATCGGCAGGCGGTTTGGCTGTGACCGCAACACGGCGGCACGGCGGTGGAAGAAGGCCATGGAGTTGGTTGTTGAGCGGTTGAATACTCGGTTGATAACTTTATCAACTGCTGATACACTTGGCCATGCGTGAAGACCACGGAATTGCCACTCTTATCGACCTCCATGATCAGATCATCGATCAAGGGGGTGGGTATTGGATCAAGATCGAGGCATGGGTTGTTGATGCGTCGGCGGACATTCCGCACGAAATTCGCTATTCGCTGACTTTGCATGAACCCTATGGCAAACGAATTCTTGGCTATGACAATGCCCATGCGGTAAAGCCCCCCAAGAAATTCAAATATGCGGGAACACGCTTACCGTATGACCACAAGCATCGGCATGTCAGCGACAAAGGTGTGCCCTATGAGTTCAAAGACGCCCACCAGCTTTTGTCGGACTTCTTTTTGGAAGTGGATCGCGTGTTAGCGGAGGTTAGGAAATCATGAAGACGATCGTTGTTGGAATCATGCCGCAAGAGAAGATTCGCGAGCGCGTGTTGGCCATCGCTCGTGGTGACTACAAGCCCAAGGCTACCGAACCCAAAATTTGGTTCACCTCAATGCGTTCCTTGGCGGAGGTCTTGAGCGATGATAACCGCGCCCTGTTGAAGGTGATTCAAGAGGCCAAGCCACAGTCCATCTCCTCATTGGCTGGCATCACTGGACGTAAGCCAGGCAACCTTTCTCGCACGTTGAAAACAATGTCGAACTATGGCTTTGTGGAGATGAAGCGAGAGAACAGGCACGTAAGGCCTGTCGCTAAGGGCACCGACTTTCGTATCGTTGCATGACGTTATGAAAGCAACTGCTGCATGCGTAGGTGATGTGGATAGCTTCTTTCCTCGAGCCAAAGCTCTGACGACTTCAAGGTAAGCCGATCTTTCCAAAGCTGTGAGTCAAGGAGAGTAACGGCTGCATCATTTGTCCATGGATTCGGGTAATTGGCCGAAATCGACATCCATGGGCATGCAGCATGGCGGCCCATTTTGGCGTAGAGTTTCGGCTACGGTCAGGACAGAAGCGCAAGACGCTGATGGCGTGCAAATCCCGACGCGTCTGACGCATCCGACGCAGATTTGACGGGTCCTTCCGGTCGCCTCCGCTATGCAGGGGGCAACAGCGCGAGACTTCGATAGCGTCTGCCCTTAAAAACAGGTTACCACCCAGCCAGGTTACCGGCCTGTGGTTACCACCCCGATAGCCAGTTACCACCCCCTGAACATTTCTCACCCGCCCGGCGGCAACGCTCGGCGGGTTTTTGTATTCCATGATGCCAAACCTGCAGATCGAATACCGCCCGATCGATGCGCTGCTGCCCTACGCCAGAAATCCGCGCACACATTCGCCCGCCCAGATTGCCAAGATCGCGGCCAGCATCGTTGAATTTGGCTGGACCCAACCCATCCTGGTCGATGGCGACAACGGCATCATCGCCGGGCACGGTCGACTGGCCGCTGCGCGCAAGCTGGAGTTGACCGAGGTCCCGGTCATTGAACTGGGCCACCTCACCCCGGCGCAAAAGCGGGCCTACGTGATCGCCGACAACCGCCTGGCGCTGGATGCGGGCTGGGACGACGAGTTGCTGGCGCTCGAAGTGGCGGAACTGTCCGAGGCCGGTTACGACCTGCTGCTCACCGGATTCGACGATGACGAGCTCGCCAAGATGCTGGACGGTCTCGGCGAGACTGATCATCAGGAACTGGATCAAGAGACTGACAGCGATGAGGATGACGATGTTCCCGAACCACCCAAGCAGCCGATTTCCCGCCCGGGTGATGTCTGGCAGCTGGGCCCGCACCGCCTGATCTGCGGCGATGCCAGCGATCCGTCGGTGGTTGCCACCCTGATGCAGGGTGAGCAAGCTAGTCTCTGTTTCACCTCGCCGCCCTACGGCAACCAGCGCGACTACACCTCAGGTGGCATTGCCGACTGGGATGGCCTGATGCGCGGCGTGTTCGCGCAAGTGCCCATGGCCGCCGATGGCCAGGTGCTGGTCAACCTCGGCCTGATCCACCGTGACAACGAGTTCATCCCGTATTGGGACGCATGGCTCGACTGGATGCGCAGCCAAGGCTGGCGGCGTTTTGCCTGGTACGTGTGGGACCAGGGGCCAGGGATGCCCGGTGACTGGCAAGGGCGTCTGGCGCCGAGCTTTGAGTTCATCTTCCATTTCAACCGGCAGACTCGCAAACCCAACAAGACGGTGCCTTGCAAGTTCGCCGGCCAGGAGACCCATCTGCGCGCTGACGGATCCTCGACCGCGATGCGCGGCAAGGATGGCCAGGTCAACGGCTGGACCGCTGCCGGCCAGCCGACGCAGGACCACCGCATCCCCGACTCGGTCATCCGGGTCATGCGCCACAAGGGAAAGATCGGCAAGGACATCGATCACCCGGCCGTGTTT
>JAUXXJ010000057.1 GCA_030681195.1 Rhodocyclaceae bacterium | reverse complement strand
GAAATGGGCAAAACGAGCACCGGAACAGCGGTGCACGGGAGAAAACCGCCCAGAAACAGAGTTTCGAAGCGGTTTTAGTCAGAAATTTAATGAGCGTGCAGAATCAGATCGCCTTCGAGGCGGTTGTTCCGCGTTTCCCTTACACCGTCTGCACGTTTTACAGATGATGCCCCCTTTTTCACCAATCTTGGAGCAATTTGTTCTGCTCCCAATGAATTACCGCCATCTGTTGTATACAACAACACTGAAGCAGGAATGACCCCATCAATTACTTTAAGAGGGCATACGAGTTGGTTGCTGTCTTGAGTTGAAAATAAAAACTTTTTGTCATAGTAGAACCATACCTCAGATTCTGCTATGGCGCAAAATGCAAGAGCACCCCCCTCATACAACACCTTCCCTTGATCCTCGGTGATGCAGTAATTCTTCTTCGTCGCAAGCTCATATAGTCTTTCACCTAACACAACTGCGCCACCCGCGAGCCCCATTAATTCCCCAATTTGCAACATGGAGTTTTTTTCCTTCCCGTTTGGCAGGGCAACAAAGTGATGCTCATATTCCAAAAGCATTGCCCCATTGAGCCAATTGTATTTTTTTGGAAGGTCTTCACTTCTGTGAAAAGGAACGTGCCCCCACCGACTAAATCGACCATTTAGAAAACTAAAGTCGACTGATGAGTGAGAAGCGGACGCGCAGGGTTGATGGGCAGATGCCACAGGATAATCATTGCTGCTTGTAACTGCTGCCGACGTATTTGTGACCTCATTACCACAGGTTGAGCAAAATTTGGAGTCGGAATCAATTGGTTTTCCGCAATGTTTGCAGTACACGGTATCTCCCCTTCTTTGACCGCAGAGACGCAACGATGGATGTCCCGCCAAGCTAGACGAATGCCATCAGTATAGCAACGGGAAATTCGGTGGCACGCTAGACAACTGAAGCAGCATTCTTGCCCCCGGTCTCCGTGTGCAAATGATTAGACCTGTGCGTTCGAGAGCATTCAGCGCCTGATAAACCGCTTTCCTGCCACACCCAGCGATCCGCTCCACCTCGCCCGTCAGCTTCACCGTCCGCGATCCCTGCACACCGACCAGAAACCAAAGCGCCAAGCCGACAGCCCCCGCCTTGCCCGGCAGTGCGTTGGCTCGACTGATCCATTCCAGTGGAATCGGTCCCCTGATGAACTTCGCTGTCGGTGCTCTTGCCTCGTGGGTGCCGGTGGCCGGGTTGAACGCCAGGCGTTTGACCGGTACGGCATCGGCAGGATTGGCGGGGCTAAGTCTCGACATACCTTATAGACAATAGATAAGACTGTACGGGTGTCCCTTGGCGGGACAGGTGGGTGTTTCTGCACGGGACAGGTTGCCGGTCATCACGCCGTCCCTCCAGCGCCGACTTTTCGATTCGGCAGGTCGAGTTGATCCATCACCATGTTCCACATGCCGACGCCGCGCTTATCCATGTAGCGCTCGGGAGAGCGCACGACCTTTGCGTCGCTCTCCAACATAAAGCCACCGAGTACGGCCGCACTGGCAGCGCGCATGACGGCCTGCGAGTGGGCAACAACATCATCGAGTTCGGCGAGTGGTGCCTCGATCAGAATGGCGTCATGCACCGGTGCGCAGATACGCACGCCATCCGTTATCAGGCGAATACAGGCCAGGCGCAACATTTCGGCGCCATTGGCCTGCATAGGAAAGTTGCACAGGCTGCGCCCGTTGGGTGTGTCATCGACGAACAACTGCCAGCCGTAGGTGGTCCAGAGCCGCCCGCCGAGCAATGCCTGATGCAGCACGCCATCTGACCACGCCCAGAAGCGGCGATAGGTGCGGCGGTGCAGGTCGAGCAACTCGCGCGCGCGGGCCACGGGTTTGTTGATGCGGAAGGCCAGACTCTCGGCACCCATGCCGTATTGCACAGCGAGCACGCATGCCTTGAACTGGTCGCGCTCTGTGGCGTGGGTGTGTTTAGTGGCATCCCTCGGCACCGCACCGGCCTGCTTGGCGAAGGCCAGATAGGGATCGCCGGAGGCGTAGGCCAGCATCATCGCGTCGTCGCCCGATAGCGCGGCGGCAATGCCGAATTCCTGCTGGCTCCAATCGACATAAGCAACGCCATAGCCCGGCGATGGCTGAATCAGGCCGCGCAGCCACACCGACGGACCGAAGATGAACTTGGTGTTCGATGGCTGGTTGCGCCCGGTCTTGGAACCATACATCGACAGCAGGCAGCGGTTACGGCCATCGTCGCCGACGTGCAGGTCGGACAGGCGCATCTGCGACAGCGCGCCACGCAGTTCGCGCAAGGGTGCCAGTTGAGGGTGCATGTGCGCCATGTCCTTGAAGGTGTTGTCCTGCAAGTCGAGCGCACCCGTGGCAAGTCGCGGCCAGGCGATGCCATTACGGATCAGTAGCTTTTCGAAACGGTCTTGCTTGAAGGTTGTGCCGTCATAGACGCCGAACCCGGCATCGACGGCTGCAATCAGGCTGCACTGGATGCCCTGCCAGCCGGTTTTAAGGGCCGCCAGCGTGTCGATGTCGATGGGTACGCCGTTGGCTTCGATATGCGCGGCAGCGACCGAATAGCGGCCTCGCAGCAGCGCACGCGGCCAGTCGATGTCGGCCTGCATCGCCGGCAGCAGCCGCGCCAGCGCCTGCACGTCGGTTTCGCAGTAGTCGAGGATGCCCAGTTGCTCGGCATCGCTCCACGGGCCGCCCGTGAGCACCAGATCGCGCCAGATGCGCTTTTCGTCGGCGTCGAGGGCATCCAGTCCGTGTGCGGCCAACGCGCCCAGCAGGCCATTGCCGGCCACCTTGGGCTTACCGTTGGTCTTGCAGCGGAACTCGGCGAACAGGTCGAGCACGTTCGCCGGGATGGGCCAGCCCAGCGCGATGAAACAGCCGATCTCGGCGCTGGCGTAATAGGCCACGAACAACGCCGAGTCGTCGGTAGGGAAGGGTGCCGCCTTGAGGCAGGCTAGATCGTCCTGCCACAGACGCAAAGTGCGGCCAGTTGCGGCCTCGCGTGCCACCATGCAAACGGGCACGGGAGGATTGCCCTCCCGGCCCTGTGCGGGGTGGAACTCGAAGTCCACCAGCCAGATGCCGCCTGGAAATTGCGGCATGTCCATCACGAACGCCCGAGCAGTTGGGTGACGACGGGATGGTCCGGGCTTTGAATCAGACGCTCGCGGAAAGCGATCTGGATGAGTTCCTGAAAACTCGTGTCCGGCCACTCCGGCTCGGCCAGCGTGGTCTCGGCGACCAACATGTCGTAACCGCCGACGGCCTTATTCGCCACACTGCGCACCCACTTGGTTTCGGCCATCGCCACAACTTCGGCAAGCGACTGGTGCCAAGGGTTGCGGCGTCCATCAGGCCCCGGCAGCGGCACCGGGATCAGGAAGACGTTATTGCGGCGGTCGATGGCGGTATGCAACATTGCCGGGCGCAGCAGTTCGGGCACGGCGTCCCAAACCGCAGGAGCCAGCAGGAAGGTTTCGCCTTCCTCCTTCAGCTCCAAAATCATGGTCTGGAAGCGCCACGGCTCACCAGCGTGCACGCGGAAGAATTCCGTCTTCAGCGGTTTGCGCACCGGCACGCGGGTGATGAGGCGCTTAACGCCGAGGGCTTCGCCGAAGTTCTGCGGCAGGCGCAGTGCATCGAGGTCGAAGCCGGGGATCATGGGTTTGATGTTGTCGGTCATGATCGCCCCCTTATTCCGCAGCGCCAACGGTTTGCGCCGCCAGCCAAGTATCGAGAGCGGCCTGGCGGTACTTCACCAGGCGACCGACCTTGATGTAGGGAATCTGATGACGCTTGGTGCAGCGCCAGACTTCGAGCGTGCGCGGCGTGACGCCGATGTAGGCGGCGGCGGCATCGTTGCCGAAAAGGTTGGTTTGGGGTTGCAGTAGGGCCGGGGTGTTTGTATTGCTCATGGTTCAAGCTCCTAAATGACCGCGAAGGTGCGGCGGAGCTGAACTATATGTACTTAAAAAACGAAAAATAGCCGCGAACCATCGCGGGAACTGGGCGCGGAGAACTACTCCAATCGGCTGGAAACCCGCACCGTTACAGGCAGTTTGTGGGCGCGGGGAACTACTTTCGCGGACCGGTTGGCAAACCGTCGGCACGCAGCATGGTAGCGATGAGTTGTGCGTTGCGCTTGGCTACGCCGCGCTCAATTAACCACGCGATAACCTGATCGTTGGTTGGTGCCGTGCCAGGGTCGGCAGGATCGTAGTTCTTCCAGAATCGTTCTGCCGACGCCGCCAGCTCGCGCAGCAGCTTAGTGTCGTAGTCACCCCATGGCCATAAAGTCGGCGTTGGCGGGACGGCACTTTCACGCTTGGGATTGCGGCGGGATTCGATCAGGTCAAGCACGTCGTCGTGACTGACCAGCGAAGACGGCGAGGGTGGCTGCCCAGTGATGATGGTAGTCGAGTCGTCGCTGGTTTGAATTGGCTGACTGCTGTATCCAACCGAGCCGCTGTGCATGGCTGAACCCAAAACCTTCGCTGCGAGCTTGGCATCGTAGCTGAGTTGTCCCTTGATGATGTGAACGGCTTCGTCGAAAGTAATCATCGACTACTCACGGCCTCCGTGGTCCCGTGGCCAGGCCATCGGCACGCAGGATGGTGGCCATGCTCTCGGCGATCCGATCCGAAACGCCTTGCCCGACAAGCCAGTCTTTGACTTCCTGATTCGTTGGTGCGGTTGCCGGACTGGCGGGATCGTAGGTGCTCCACCATTCCTCAGCGGCCGAGGCCAGCATGCGCAGCAGATCAGTTTCGTAATCGCCCCACGGCCATTTTGTCGTTTGCGGCACAGTGCGGCCGGGGATGTTGTGCGGCAGTCGCTTCGCATTGCACCAGGCGACAAAGTCGTCGGTCTTGATGCGGGTTTCGTTTTCGTCGATCCGCATATGATCGTCGTAATTGAGCGCGTTGGCCCTGAGTGTGTTGGTGCGGATTGAGCTGCGTAGTGCCTCGATGCGCAGCAGAAAGTCGCTGGGCAGGTCGTCGAGTGTCACGCGCTCGCCAGTGTGGTGCCAATAGTCGTCGAGGGAAAATGGCTCAATGCCAAACGTGAGCAACGCCGCTTGCAACAAATTGAGATCATCGACCTCGGCCCAGAAACGGGATTTGATGGGATTATTTTTGGCGAACTCGGTCATGATCCGGCGAAAGGATTTTTCACCGTCAGCCGCCCCTCGAACACCTGCC
Organism: Rhodocyclaceae bacterium; assembly: GCA_030681195.1. Classification (GTDB taxonomy): domain Bacteria; phylum Pseudomonadota; class Gammaproteobacteria; order Burkholderiales; family Rhodocyclaceae; genus Sulfuricystis. Next base: position 52,144 of record JAUXXJ010000057.1, on the reverse strand, counting down.
CGTCCTGCATATCTTCGGAGTAGAGAGTGCTGCAGCCAGCGGCCAGCGCTGCGGCGATGATGAGCGCATCCCAATACGACACCTGATAACGCGCCTCAACTTGCATGGCGGCAGCGACGATGGCCTGATCGACGGCGACAACGCGGCAGCTTTGCAGCAGGTCGGTGGCGATACGGTGGCGCGTTGCTATGTCGAGTCCCAGCTTGCGCCGGGCGACGTTGTGAAACTCGTTGATGACCTGGGTGCTGATGACCGGCGCGTCGTTGAGAATGGCCTTTGCCTTGGCAACCTTGGTCGGATCGACGCCGTAGGCGTAGACGACGATATTGGTATCAGCGAAGACCACGGTCGTAGAGCTCGTCGCGTGACCAGGTGACACCTTGGCAGACCTTGCGGCCCACTTCGTCCATGAGCGCCAGATCGGGCGACTTGACGGGTTCGGTGATCAAACCACGGGCATGCACTTGCAATCCATCCCAATCGACGACCGCATCGTTTGATGCTGCGACGGTAGGCAGACCGTGCCGGGACTTCAGGTAACCCACAAAGTCCAGCACCTCCCGCAGCTCGAACTCGGGCAGGGCGCGCACTTCCTCAAATACTCGTTCGGCCATGTTCATGATGGGACTCCTGCTGTGTTGCCGTAATCTTCGCACTCTATCATCAAGCGCAATCTATGCCTATGGCGTTGCAGCAGCTTGCCGCCTGCGCCGTTTGAGCGGGGTGACCTCGGCTGGCTTCTTCACACCCGCCGCCGTCAGCATGGCCGAGGTGGCCGATGTTACGGACTGGCGCACCGGATCAATACTCAAGCGCGCATAGATCATCGTGGCATCGGCGGACTTGTGGCCCAGGCTCTTACCGATCACGGCCAAGGATGCGCCGCCGATGGCCTGCCAACTGCCAAGGCTACGCCGCAGGTCATGGATCGTGAAATCTTCCAACCCAGCCCGTTCCAGTAGTTTCCGCCAGCGTTCTTTCGGTGGCGAAATGTGGCCGGTTGCCGACTCTCCGGCAAAGATGAAGCCTTGCGCTTGCGGGTTGCGTTCTTGCAGGATCGCAACAGCTTCAGGCACCAATGGCACGTTCAGCGGGTCGCCGTTCTTGGTATCCGGCACGCGCCAGAGGTTCATTTCAAGGTTGATCTCTTCCCAGCGTGCCGCCAGGACGTTGCCACGCCGCACCCCTGTCAGCAGTGACAGCAGGACGAAATGCTTGAAATCGACGGAGGTGTCAGCCTCCAGCGCCTTGAAGAAACGCGGCAGTTCGTCATGCCGGATAAAGCGGTCGCGCTTGGTTTCCTTGAATGGCGTGATGTCGGTCGCAGGGTTGGTGCCGACATAGCCCCATTCTTTGGCGCGGTTGTAAATGCTGCTGACCAATTCGATGACCCGGTTCGCCAGTACCGGTGTGGTGGCGGCGACCTTTGCGTGCAGGGCGCGCACGTCCTTGTTCTCGATTTGGTCGAGCTTGCGCCCCGACCAATCGACACCACCGGGGTGCTTGACACGTTTGCGACCATGCTTCTTCGCCGGCAGGTCGGGCATCGGGCCAAGGCAGCGTTCCCATAGGGCGCGCATGTCATCCGCTGTCTTGATGCCACGCGGACCGGCGTACAGCTTCATGTATTGGTCAAACGCCTGACCGAACGTCAGCTTTTGCTTTTCTTCCCGCTTGATCTTGGCCGGATTCTTCCCGGTAGCGAAGTCACTGAGTTTCTTGGTTGCCTCATTGCGCGCCTGCTCGATGGTCATGTCAGGGAAGGTGCCGAGCTTGACCCACACCATGCCTTCATCGGCGCGCTTGACGACGTAGAACGTCTTGGAGCCCGCCGCCGTGACCCGGAGAGCCAGCTTTTGAACTTCGGCATCGTAGTAGGTTGTGCGCCCCGTTTCGGGAGCCGTCAAAGTTTCGATTTTTGCCTTCAAAAATCTGAATCTGTTTGTCATCGCCACTACCCCTTGGTTTCAAACGGGCTAGCACCGGGCTAGCAAGAATGGTGAAATACCGTTAAGAACCATGCTAGCCCGTTAAAGTGGCGATGTAAATAACTTGTTGATTTGTAGTTGTTAGTTGCGATTCATTATGTTGCAGAAAGGGAGTGTCCTCTTGCCTACGAACCAAGGGGTCGGGCGTTCGAATCGCTCCGGGCGCGCCACAAAACATCAAGGCGGTTAGTGATGGTAGTCACTAACCGCCTTTTCATTTCCGGGGTTAGGGGAACATTTGTTTGCTGTCCCCCCCCCCTGAATCGCTTAGACCAATCATCCTTGCTGATATTGTCTACACACATCTTGTTTGATGCCCGTGAGCAGCGGGGTGTTGGTTGCTTTCCAGCCGCCGAACAGCGTGGTCACGGTCTGATTGAAGGCGGTGAATTCGGGGTGGGCGAAGATGGCGGCCTTGACTTGGCTGGCATCCACCTTGGGCTGGCTGTAGCCGGGGCGGTCTGCATCGGCAAACAGTTCTTGGCGCACGTTGGGAAAAACCTGCCAGTAGGCGGACAGACCATCAATGTCGGCGTTGGGAATACCGCCTTTGAGGTGCGCCGCGATGTCCTGCACGTCTTCCGGTTCGGTGCTGTCGATGTAGCGCGGCAGGTTGAGGTTGAAGTCGTTGCCCTCGATCTCGGCCAGCGGCACCATGCGTGAATACTTGGCGGTTTCCAACTGACGAGTGAAGGCATCGACGATCTTGTGGATGTCTTGTGCCCGCAGGCGGTTCTTGTTGCCGTCCTTGATGAAGCCCTTGCTGGCATCGACCATGAAGATGCCCTTGCGCCCAGCCGCACCTCCCTTGTCCAGCACCAGAATGCAGGCGGGGATGCCGGTGCCGTAGAACAGGTTGGCCGGCAGGCCGATGATGCCCTTGATGAAGCCGCGCCGGACGAGGTTCTTGCGGATCGCCGCTTCGGCACCGCCACGGAACAGCACACCGTGCGGGTGAATCACCGCGCCCTTGCCAGTACTCTTGAGCGAGGTGAGGATGTGCAGCAGAAAGGCGTAGTCGCCGTTCTTGGCCGGGGGAGTACCGTAGTCAAAACGGCCATACCGATCATTGGCCGGGTCACGGCTCTTCAGCATCGGGGCGATCAACTGTGCCCCTGCACCGCCGAAGCATCGCTATGCGAGCCATTCCTGAGAAGTAATTTGCATGTCGGGCAAAAAGCCGTACGCGTGCGGCACGCCGGAGGGAATTTCGACATGCTCCATGGCCTCGGGGGAGATGCCGTCGAGGTGCATGACGAGGCCGCGTAGGGTGTTGCCGTGGCTGATGATGAGCAAACGCCGCCCCTCGGCGATACGCGGTTGCAGGGTTTCCAGCCAGTAGGGCAGCGTGCGTTGCTGGCACTGGTGCAGACTCTCAGTGGCGGGCAGTAGCCCGGGGGCGAGGTCGGCGTAACGGAGGTCGTAGCGCGGATGGCGTGGGTCTTCCGGATCGAGTGGCGGTGGCGCTTCGTGGTAGCCGCGCCACCAGCGGCGCGACTTTTCCTCGCCCCAGGCGGCGAATATTTCCTGCTTGACCATTCCCTGCAGCGCCCCGTAGTGACGCTCGTTGAGGCGCCAGGTTTCGGTGATGGGCACGCCGCGCCAGCCGCCGGCCGCCAGCAGCGCTTCGGCCGTTTGGCGCGTGCGCCGCATCAGCGAGACGTGCACCTCGTCGAAGGTGTATCCCGCTGCCGCGAGCCGACGTCCGGCGCGCTCGGCTTCGGCGATGCCTGCAGGGTTGAGGTCGATATCGGTCCAACCGGTGAAGCGATTGGTGCGGTTCCACTCGCTTTGGCCATGGCGGATGAAGACCGCGACCCGGTCCTGGTGCGCCTCGTTCATTCCGCCACTTCGGTCAGAACTTTCTCGAGGTGGTGGCGGTCGGCCCATTTCTCGAGGTGCCAGCCGTGCTCGTCGAAAAGGAACCAGTTGAGCGCACAGTTGGGAATACTGAAGTCGCGCGGCGTGTGCAGCGGGCGACCGGTCGCCTTGCGGTAGATGATGTCGAGCACGCCGCCATGGCTCACGGCACAGATGGTCTGGCTCTGGTGGTGGCGCACCATCCAGTCGATACCTGCCTCGACGCGCGCAACGAGGACACGCAGGGTCTCGCCGGTCTCGAAATCATAGTCCGGGTTGCGGGCAACATAGTGGGCATGCGCCTCCGGATAGCGCACTGCACCCTCGGCTGCAGTGATGCCCTGGAAGATGCCGTAGTGACGTTCGCGCAGCAGTGGCAGTGGCCGCACATCGAGGCCTTCGAGTGCAGCGATGGCGCGCGCGGTATCCATGGCCCGCAACAGGTCGCTGCTGTAGAGCGTGCTGAAGCGGTGGTGCGCGGCGTTGTAGCCCATCGCCAGCGCCTGGGAACGCCCCGTCTTGTTGAGCGGGATGTCGATGTGGCCCTGGATGCGCTTCTCGATATTCCAGTCCGTCTCTCCGTGGCGGACGAAGCAGATACGTGTCGTCATGACGGATGAGGTCGATTGCTGCTATTGAAGCCCGTTTCAGTGGGCCAGATAGAGCACACCGACGATGACCAGGCCGATCACTAGATTTACCCGCACCCACAGCCGCAGGGGCTGCAGGCGTTCGGCGGCCTGGGTCCAGTCGGCTGCGGCAACGGTGGCGGCGAAGCGCGGATAGAGGACAAAGCGGATGTAGCCAAACAGCGCCACCATTAGCACACCGAGGCCAGCCATCACCGTCCACGACAGCGGCATGCTGAAGCTGCCGCCGGACTGCACGGCCGCCTTGGCCACCCGGCCGATCATCCACACCCCGCTGCCGAGGGCCAGGGCCGACGCCCACAGCACGGCGGTAAAGAAACGGGCGAGCACGGCCTGCGTCAGCCGTAGCCGCTCCGGCGGGGCCAGCGCGGCGAGCGCCGGGCGCAAAAACAGTTCGGCGAAGATCATGCCGCCCACCCAGAGGATGACGGACAGCACATGGATGGTTTTGAGCAGGGCATAGAGCATGGTCGGGACTTTCGGCACACAGGCAGGGCAGGCAGGATTGCCTGACGCACTATAGCTGATCCGAGCATGGCGACGCACCTCGGCCGCGCTACCTATTTCAGCGCGAAGTCAGTGGACGTTGTACATCGGCAAGCCGACCCTGCCTATCGGTTCCTCGCAACATTTCATTAGCATAAACTGGCAAGGCTCTGTGAGGCAGCTTTACCCAAAAACAGCGGCCAAGCATGGTCGCTTACGCCTACCCTCATCCGGAAATGGATAGGTTACCGGCCTTTGATTGGCCCTTTTGGCTATCGCCTTCGCAATAAAGTTCGTACAGGAAATTCCTTGCCCCACTTACGTTGAAAGTGAATAAATATGAAAAACAATGGACCTGTAACCCAAAAAGAGGTGCCATTTCCATCAGGTCAGTATCTTGTTTCCAAGACCGACCTGAAGGGTATCATCACTTATTGCAACGATGCTTTCATTGACCTGTCCGGTTATACCAGCGACGAGTTGCTGGGCAAGAGCCACAACATCGTCCGGCACCAAGATATGCCGCCGGCCGCCTTCGAGGATCTTTGGAAGACCGTCAAGACGGGGCGTCCGTGGCGTGGGGTGGTCAAGAACCGCTGCAAGAATGGCGACCACTATTGGGTCGATGCCTTCGTGGTGCCGCTACGGCGCAATGGGCAGACGATTGGTTACATGTCCGTGCGTTCGGCACCGTCGCGCGAGCAAGTGCGCGCCGCCGAAGGGCTTTATCAACAGATCAATGCCGGCAAGGCCAGTTTGCCAAAAGCGGGAAGCGGCTTGCTCGGAAGTCTGAGCATGCGCCTGCGCATTCAGGGTGTGATGGGCCTGATGGCGCTGTTGATAGTGATGATTGCCAGCTTTGGCATGTATGCTCTGACGCTTTGTAACGCGGCGCTGCATGCGGCCTACGAAGAACACATGAAGCCGACAATGGCCATCGCCAAGATGGTCGAGCGCCTCGGCGACAATCGTTCGCAGATCATGCTGGCTTTGCAGCACAGCCCGGATAACAAGTATCACACCATGCACGACCATCCGGTGACGATGCATATCGATGCAACGCTGGCCAACCGGCAGATCATCGAGGGACTGCGCTCGGTCTACGAAAAAGTCCCCAAGGAGGGTGAAGAGAAGGCGTTGGCCGATGCTTTTTTCGCCACCCGCGATGCTTTCTCGAAGGAAGGCGTGGCGGCGGCACGCACGGCGCTGGGCAGTAATGATTTCGATACGGCGCAGATGCTCCTATTGCAAAAGATTAACCCGCTCTACAAGCAGGTGATGGAGCAGGGTGACCAGTTGCAGAAAATGCTTTCCGACAAGGGTGACAAGGCATTCGCAGAGGCAGAAGTGAATTACAACTGGGTCCGCAGCGTGGCGATTGGCGGCACCTTGTTTGGCATCCTGCTGGTGATCTTTGCCGGCGGTTATCTGGTGAGTGTGGTGGTGACGCCGATTCGCAAGGCGATCAGTCACTTCGACAATATTTCGGAAGGCATCCTGACGGACGAGATCGATACCACCGGCCATGATGAAACCGGCCAGTTGCTGTGCTCGTTGGCGGCGATGCAGGTGCAGCTCAAGGTGATTCTCGATGAGGTGCGCCATGTCTCGGTCACCCTTGACGATGAAAGCCGCAAACTGTCGGTGGATATGGATCAGGTGGTCGAGCAGTCGATTCAGCAGCAGGATCGTGTGCAGGGCACGGCAGCGGCAACCGAAGAGTTGACGCAGTCGGTGGCCGAGGTGGCTTCCAGTGTTGATAGCACCGCCCAGGCAGCCAGCAAGTCGAAGTCGCTGGTGGCCGAGAGTACGCGCAGCATGAGCGAGAGCATGGAAGCGACCTCGCGCGTGATCAGTGCGGTGCAAAACTCCAGTGCCACGATTGCTGACCTGAACCGCGCTATCGAGAAAATTGGCGTGATCACCAATACCATTCGCGAGATTGCCGAGCAGACCAATCTGTTGGCGCTCAATGCCGCCATTGAGGCGGCACGCGCCGGCGAGCAGGGGCGTGGTTTTGCGGTGGTGGCCGATGAAGTCCGCAAGCTGGCCGAGCGCACCTCAAGCTCGACGGCCGACATCAACAACACGGTGAATGACTTCCAGTCGGTGACTCACAAGGCGGTGACGTCGATGGAGCAGGCGACACGCGAGGTCGAGGCCGGTATTTCCCTGATGCGTAGCAGCGTGGCGGGTCTGGATCAGATCCGTGCATCAAGCGACGAGGTGGCGTCGATGGCCGATACCATCGCTTCCGCATCCCGCGAACAGGCGATTGCCAGCCAGGATGTCGCGGTGAATATGGAGCAGGTGTCCTCGTTGATCGAGCAAAACACCTCGTCAGCCACGAGTGCGCTGCACAGCGCCGAGTCACTGGCAAAAACCGCTGCCGAGTTGCGTAGCGTGGTCGCGCAGTTCAAGCTGATCAAGTAAGTGTGAAGGGCCGCAGAGACTGGTTTTCCAGCCTCTGCGGTGATCAGTGCTCAGAACTCAGTGCTAGTCGAAGAGTCGCTGGATCAGTTCCGGGCCAAACTGATATTGTTGGCGGCAGATGTCGTCATCGACAGTGATCGCACCAGCTTCGGCCAGCGTCGCTTCGATTTCCTCGCGGCCAAGACTTTTCAACATGGACAGCACCTTTTCTTCGTCGCGCGGACAGTGATAACGCACCGGCCGCGGGTCGAACAGGCGTACATCCTCTTCCGGAAAAACCTGCATCAGCAGATTGGCGACGGGCTGGCGCAGTTCGGCCGGCTTGAGCGTTGCGGCGAGGTGGCCGATGCGATTCCAGCCATCCGGATCTTTCACATCGGCGTCCGGCAGTTTTTGCAGAAAGAGGCCAGCGGCGAAGTCTTCACTGGCCGTGAGAAATAGCTTGGCCGCTTGCTGCTCGGACTGGGCGAGATAGTGCTCGAACACTGCCGTCACGCTGTCGCCCACCAGCGGAACAATGCTCTGATAGGGATCGCCCGCGTTCGTATGCAAGGTCAACACCAGTTGACCATCGCCAAGCAGATCCTGAAATGTCGGTGCTGGCGGGACGGCATCTGCATAGCGCGCAGTGCCACGCAGCCGCAGTTGTTCGTCACAATCCACCAGCAACAGGGAAACCAGACCCTGTCCCTGCAACTGAAAGGTCAATCGCCCCGGTGCCTTGAGATTGCCCGCGATCAGCACCGTGATGGCCGCTATTTCACCCAGCAGGGCGGCAATGCAGGGTGGATCGTTCCGGCCAGCCTGCATCTCATGCCAGGCATTGCCGAGCAACACCACGGCACCGCGAATGTCGAGGGCCTCGAAGATAAAACGGCGCACCGAATCCATTTATTGGACGAAGCTCTCGAACATGGTCTGATCAAATCCGACCAGCAGATGGCCGTTGGCCGTTTCTACCAATGGACGGCGGATTACGCTGGGCTGGTCGATCATCAGCGCCACGGCCTTGCTTTGCGTCGTGATGTCCTGCTGTTCTGGCGTCAGCTTGCGCCAGGTTGTGCCTTTGGTATTGAGCAGGGTCTTCCAGCCGAGTGTCTTGCACCAGGCAACCAGCCGCTCACGCGGTACGCCGGCTTTTTTGTAGTCATGAAATTCGTAGGGGATATCGCGCTCGTCCAGCCATGTGAAGGCTTTTTTCATCGAATCGCAATTCTTGATGCCATAAAGGCGCGTGGTGTTGGTCGGTGTGGGATCTGTCATGATGGAAAACTCATGTGAACAAAGTCGGGCGATGCTACCACCGGGAAGTCAATGAGCGCACCAGCATGCGTATAATCCTTCCTTGATTTTGGCAAAGGCGGACACGGGTTCGCCTTTTTTAATTCGAAGGTGTTATCCATGTTCGATAAGATACGTAACAACAAGAGAATCGTTCAGGTGGTTTTGGTGCTCATCATCGTGCCATTTGCCCTGTTTGGTGTCGATGCCTATGTCAGTGGCGGTGGCAGGGATGAGGTGGCGAGTGTAGGGGATGTGTCAATCTCTACGTTCGAATTTCAGGAAAACCTGCGCGAGCAGCAGGATCGCTTGCGTCAACAGTTGGGCGGGGCGATTCCCCAGGAAATGCTTGACACACCGGCGATGCGCCGCGCGGTGTTGCAAGAGTTGGTCAATCAGAAGTTGCTGCTGCGCTACGCCATCGATGCCAATATTCGGGTGAGCGATGCCGATCTGATCGGATTCATTACCTCCGTGCCGGGCTTGCAGGAGGATGGCAAGTTCTCGCGTGAGCGTTATGAGGCTTTGGTTGCAGCCCAAGGCATGAGTGTTGAGATGTTCGAAGCGCGGGTGCGCCAGGATATGCTGATCCAGCAGGCGGTGATGGCAGCGGGCAATAGTGCATTGTCGGCACCACAATCAGCCGAGCGCTGGTTGGCCGCACAACTGGAAGAGCGCGAGATTCGCGAGCTCAGTTTGCTGGCCGATCAATTCATGACTAAGGTTGCCAAGCCGGATGGCGAGGCGATCAAGCGTTATTACGAAGAAAATCGTAAGCGCTTCGAGAAACCCGAGCAGGTCAAGCTGGAGTTTCTGGTGTTGAGCCAGGAAAAGCTGATCGACACGGCGCAGGTGTCGGATGCCGAAATCGAAGCGGCCTACAAGGCCAATGCGGCGCGCTACTCGACCCCTGAACAACGTCAGGCCAGTCATATCCTGATTCGTGCCGACAAGAGCGCGCCGGACGCGGCCATCAAAGAGGCCAGCGACAAGGCCGAACAGATTCTCGGTCAACTCAAGACAGCGCCGGGAGATTTCGCCAAGCTGGCCAAGCAGCATTCGCAAGACCCTGGTTCGGCCAGCAAGGGCGGCGACCTCGGTTTCTTCGGGCGCGGCATGATGGTCAAGCCTTTCGAAGAGGCGGCCTTAGCCTTGACGCAGGGGCAGATTTCACCAGTGGTGCGCTCCGACTTTGGCTTTCATATTATCCAACTGACTGGCATCAAGCCTGAGCGGGCTCGTCCGCTGGCTGAAGTACGCGGCGAAATTGCGGCTGAACTGAAGCAGCAGACCGGGGCGAGGAAGTACGCCGAAGCGGCGGAGTCTTTCACCAACACGGTCTATGAGCAGTCTGACACGCTCAAGCCGGCGGCAGAAAAGTATGGCCTGAACGTCCAGACGACCGACTGGATTGCCCGTGGCGCCAGGATGATGCCACCTTTCAACAATCCCAAGCTGATGCAGGCCGTGTTTGCGGATGATGCCGTGAAGCAGCACCGTAACACCGAGGCGGTGGATGTGGGCGGAAATACTTTGGTCTCCGCCCGCGTGCTGGAACATCGCCCTGCGGAAGTCGAGTCGCTTGAATCCGTGCAGCCTGTCATTGAAAAAGCTTTGCTGCGCGAGGCGGCGCTGGCGATGGCGGTAACGACAGGCGAGGCGCAACTGGCCAAGCTTAAGGCGGGTGAAAAAGTGGATTTAAGCTGGGGGAGTTTTCGTACGGTATCGCGCTTGGCAGCGGCCAATCTTTCCCCCGAGGGGCGGCAAGCGATCTTCGCCGTCGTTGGCCAGAATGTGCCCGCCTATGTGGGCGCCAAGACGCCGGCGGGTTATGCCGTATATCGCATTGAGAAGATCAAGCCCTTCGATCCGGCGGCGACTGAAGGTGAAGCCGCCAGTCGTGCCATGACCCTGCATCAGCAATATCAACAGGTGATTGCGCAGGAAGAGGTCATGGGTTGGATCGACACCTTGCGCGAGCGCTATCCGGTCAAGGTGAACGCGGCAGCGCTGGAAAAGAAGTAAGCAGCCTCCCAAAAGAAAATCGGCGCTGCGAGATGCCGTCTCGCCAGCGCCGATTTTTTATTGGTTTGCGGTTCCGTTTAGCCCGGTAGCGGTTCCGCATTCCCCATGGCGACGTTATGCGTGCCGCCATCGACATACAGCACTTCGCCGGTGACGCCGCTGGCGAGATCGGACAGCAGGAAGGCGGCGGCATTGCCGACTTCCTCGATCGTGACGTTGCGGCGCAGCGGTGCGTGGTGGGCGTTGTAGGCCAGTAGCTTGCCAAAATTGCCGATACCGGATGCCGCCAGTGTCTTGATCGGACCGGCAGAAACGGCGTTGGCGCGAATGCCTTGCGGGCCGAGACTGAAGGCGAGGTAACGCGTCGCGGCTTCCAGACTGGCCTTGGCCAAACCCATGGTGTTGTAGTTGGGCATGGTGCGCTCGGCACCGAGGTAGGACAGGCAGACCAGCGAGGGCTTGTTGCCCTTCAACAGTAGCGGACGGGCTGCTTTGGCGAGTGCCGCAAAGCTGTAGGACGAGATTTCATGGGCGATGCGAAAGGCATCGCGTGAAATACCATCGAGGAAATCGCCTTCGATGGCTTCGGTGGGGGCGAAGGCGATTGAATGCACCAAGCCTTCGAGGCCGTCCCAGCGCTGGGCCATTTGTGCAAAAGCCGCGTCGATCTGCGCATCTTCGGCCACATCGACCTGATAGATCATGTCGCTGCCAAATTCGGTGGCGAATTTGGTGATGCGTTCCTGAAAACGTTCGTTCTGATAAGTGAAGGCCAGTTGCGCTCCTTCGCGATGGCATGCTTTGGCGATGCCGTATGCGATGGAGCGGTTGGACAGGAGGCCGGTGATTAGTATGCGTTTGCCGGCGAGAAAGCCCATGTTGAATCCTCCAAAAGCCATGCTCAAGTGATGGGTGATTATAGCTGCGATTCCATTACACTTCGGCCATGCGCTGTCTTTCCCTCATTCTGCTGGCCGTCCTCCTGAGCGGCTGTGGTTCGGACTGGAATGATCCCTATCCGGCGGACGATCAGGGGCGCAATATTCTCTACACGGCCTTTACTGATCGGCCCAAGCATCTCGATCCGGTACAGTCCTATAGCGAAGACGAGATCACCTTTACGGCACAGATTTATGAGCCACCGTTGCAGTATCACTATCTGAAACGCCCTTATGAACTGATGCCGGCGACGGCGGTACGTGTGCCAGAGGCGCGCTATTTCGATCGCCAAGGCAAGCCGCTGCCAGCGAATGCCGATCCTGCGCAAATTGCCTTTACCGACTACATCGTCGAGATCAAGCCGGGTATTCGCTATCAGCCTCACCCGGCCTTTGCCGAACAACCGGCCGATATCTCTAATTTTCATACGCTGGGGGACTTTCCCAACCGTGGTACGCGTGAACTGGTGGCCGATGACTATGTTTATGCGCTGAAGCGGCTGGCTCATCCGCGTTTGCATTCGCCCATCCTCGGTCTGATGGCCGAATACATTGTCGGTTTGCCTGACTTGGCGAGCGAGTTGAAAAAGTCGGCGCTGGCGGGACGGCAATGGCTGGATTTGCGCGCGGTTTCACTGACTGGGGCTGAGGTTGTCGACCGCTATCACTACCGGATTCGCATCAAGGGCAAGTATCCGCAGTTTCTGTATTGGCTGACCATGCCGTTTTTTGCCCCGATGCCATGGGAGGCGGATCGCTTTCACAGTCAGCCGGGTATGGCGGAGAAGAATCTCACGCTGGACTGGTATCCGGTCGGCACAGGGCCCTTCATGCTGACGGAAAATAATCCGAATGCGCGCATGGTGCTGGAGCGCAATCCCAACTTCCGTGGCGAAACCTATCCTTGTGAAGGGGAAGCTGGTGATGAAGCAGCCGGCTTGCTGGCGGATTGCGGCAAGCCGCTACCGTTTATCGAGAAGGTGGTGTTCACTCGCGAGAAGGAGCAGATTCCCTACTGGAACAAATTCCTGCAGGGCTACTACGATGCCTCGGGGATTTCCTCGGATTCGTTCGATCAGGCGGTACAGGTGGCTTCCGGCGGCGAAATTTCATTGACACCCGAGATGCGGACGCAGGGCATCGACTTATCGACCTCGGTGTCGACCTCAACCTTCTACATGGGTTTCAACATGCTTGACCCGTTGCTGGGCGGATCAAGCGAAGCGGCGAAGAAGATTCGTCAGGCGATTGCGATCGCCATCGACCAGGAAGAGTTCATCTCGATCTTCCAGAATGGCCGTGGCATTCCATCGCAAAGTCCTTTGCCACCCGGTATCTTCGGCTATCGCGAGGGCAGGGAAGGCATCAATCCCGTAGTTTATGACTGGACGCCGAGCGGGCTACAACGTAAGGATGCAGCAGTAGCCAAGCGCCTGTTGGCGGAGGCGGGCTGGCCGGGTGGGCGCCATGCGAAAACGGGCGAGCCACTGGTGGTCAATCTCGATACGACGGCGACTGGTGTCGGGGCCAAGACGCGCATTGATTGGCTCAACAAACAATTTCAAAAGATCGGTGTGCAACTGGTGGTGCGCAGCACCGACTACAACCGTTTTCAGGAGAAGGTCAGGAAGGGCGCGGTGCAGCTGTTCTATTTCGGCTGGAACGCCGATTATCCTGATCCTGAAAACTTCCTGTTCCTGCTCTACGGCCCTCAGGGCAAGGTGAAGCAGTCAGGGGAGAACGCCTCTAACTATGCCAATCCGGAATATGACCGTCTGTTTGAGCGCATGCGTGCCATGGACAATGGGCCGGAGCGGCAGGCGATCATTGATCGCATGCTTGCCATCCTGCATGAAGATACGCCGTGGGTCTGGGGTTTTCATCCCAAGGATTACAGCCTTCGCCATGCCTGGCTGAAGAATCGCAAGCCGACCAAGGTCGGTAACAACACCCTCAAGTATCAGCGTATTGAGGTTGCGCGGCGCAGCGAATTGCGGCAACGCTGGAATCAGCCGGTGGTATGGCCGCTGTTGTTGCTGGTGCTCGCGGGCGTGCTTGTCGCCTTGCCCGCCGTCCTGAACCATCGGCGGCGCGAAGCCGCGACGGCTGGCCATTAGATCAGGCCGGGCGCTTGGTTCGCATCAAATAATTCACGCTGGTGTCGTTGCCGAGCTTGTAGGTTTTGGTCAGCGGGTTGTAGCTCATGCCGATGATTTCCTCTACCTCCAGTCCGGCTTCGCGGGCGAAGCGCGCCAGCTCGGCGGGACGTAGGAACTTCGTGTAGTCATGCGTGCCCTTGGGCAGCAGGTTGAGGATGTATTCCGCACCAATCACCGCAAACAGATAGGCCTTCGGGTTGCGATTGATCGTCGAGAAAAAGACCTGCCCACCGGGTTTGACCATTTTCGCGCAGGCGGCGATGGTCGACGCGGGATCGGGAACGTGCTCCAGCATTTCCAGGCAGGTGACGACATCGAAGCTGTCCGGCATTTCGCTGGCAAGGGCTTCGGCCGCCATGAGGCGGTAGTCGATCTGGCGACCACTCTCCAGCATGTGTAGCTTGGCGACCCCTAAAGCTTTTTCGGACATGTCGATGCCAGTAACCTTGGCACCGCAACTGGCCATGCCTTCGCTCATCAGCCCACCGCCGCAGCCGACGTCAAGCGCCTGCTTGCCGGCAAGACCGACGCAACGATCCACCCAGCCCAGACGCAGGGGGTTGATGTCATGCAAGGGCTTGAATTCGGAATTCGGGTCCCACCAGCGATGGGCCAGTTCGCTGAACTTGGCGACTTCCTGGGGATCGACGTTGACGTGGCTATTCATGCGGACTCCATAGGGTAGAAAGAGAAAAGCCCTGCAGGGCAGGGCTTTCTCTGGGTAGCAGCGCCGGATTACTTGGTGCCGATCACTTCGATTTCGACGCGACGATCAGGCTGCAGGCAGTCGATCAGCTTCTTCGACTTGGCAACACTCTTGCCGCACTGAGCTTCGGTGGTCTTGGGCTGCTTCTCGCCCTTGCCTTCAGCATAAACGCGGTTGGCTTCGATGCCCTTGCCGACCAGGTAGTCCTTGACGGCCGCAGCGCGACGCTCGGACAGTTTCTGGTTGTAGGCATCCTTGCCGATACGGTCAGCGTGGCCAACCGCGATGATGACCTCAAGTTTGATGCCCTTGACGTCATTCACGAGCTTGTCGAGGGCTTGTTGGCCTTCGGGCTTCAGCACAGCCTTGTCGAAATCAAACAGGGCGTCGGCAGCCAGGGTAACCTTGGTGGCGGCGGGCTTGACAGCGGCCGGAGCAGGCGCAGCTGGCGCAGCAGCCTTCGGCTCTTCCTTCTTGACCAGGTCCGGATCGCACTCGGCGATGGCCATGGCCGGGGTCCAGTAGCCGGTGCGCCAGCACAGGCCGGTGCCGCTCTTGGCAACGTAGCCACGGGCGTCGATGACGTAGCCAACGGTGCCCTTCATATCAACGCCAGGGGTCTGGGCTTGGGCTACAGCGCCGATACCGATCAGGGCGGCGGCAAGGATAAGGTTCTTCGTGGTGAATTTGATCATGGTGTTCCCTCTTTAAAGATGTTGGAGATCTGGGCAGTGTGGCGTGAGTGCTGGTTTATGTTTCGGTCAAATCAGAGACTGTATGCGAAGGCTGAACGCACACTATCCGCCCCGGATTCAATGACTCAGTAGCGCATTGTGCCACATTTGTGTTTTCTTGAGCAGCATGTCATACGGGCAATTAATGGGTTTTTTGTCGTTAATTCGCAACTTTCCATTCACCCAGACATGGCTGACATTTTCTCTGCCTGTTACGTAGATCAGATGTGAGACCGGATCGAAGCAGGGTTGATGGATCCAGTCATCCAGTTCGATCGCGATCATGTCGGCGGCCTTGCCGACCTCGAGTGAGCCGATTTTATTAGCCAATCCGAGGGCACGAGCGCCTTCCAGCGTGGCCATGCGTAGCGCTTGATGGGCCGGCAACAGGGCAGAGTCAAGGCCGGCGACCTTGGCCAGCAGAGCCGCATGACGCATTTCCTGGAATAGGTCGAGCCGGTTGTTGCTGGCGGCGCCATCGGTGCCGAGTCCGATGGGCATACCTTGCGCCAGCATTTTTCCTACCGGAGCGATGCCGCTGGCAAGTTTCATGTTCGAAGTGGGGCAATGGGCCACATGACAGCCGGAACTGGTCAGCAAACTGATTTCCTCGTCATCCAAATGAACGGCATGGACGGCGATCAGCCGATTATTGAGCAGGCCAAGGCGCTGCAGTCGTTCCAGCGGGCGGACCCCATGCTGTTCGAGGCTGGAGGCAATTTCATCCAGGGTTTCATGGAGATGGATGTGGATGGGCAGTGCTGATTCGGCGGCAAGCGTGGCAATACGCTCAAACGTGGTGTCTGCCACGGTGTAGGGGGCGTGTGGCGCGAGGCAGAAAGAGATGAGTGGTTCGCCCTGCAGCTTCTCACGTGCCTGCAGGCCCTTATCCAGATAGTCTTGTGCATGAGTGCCATATGCGCTGGGGAATTCGAGAACCGTAATACCCAGGGCAGCGCGGATACCGGCAGACAGGGCGGCACGTGCGGCATCTTCCGGAAAGAAGTACATGTCGTTGAAGCAGGTGATGCCGCCGCGCAGCATTTCCCAGCAGGCCAGCAGGGTACCGTCATGGACGAAATCGGGTGACACGTGGCGGGCTTCGGCTGGCCAGATATTTTCTTGCAGCCATTCCATGAGGTGCAGGTCGTCGGCATAGCCTCGCAGCAGCGTCATCGCAGCATGGGTGTGCAGATTGACGAGTCCGGGTAGCAGCACGTGGTTTCCCAGGCGGCGATGTTCGTGTCCGGCATAGCGGGCGGCGGCCTCGGGCGTGGGCAATAGATCGTGGATGCGACCATCTTTCACGATCAGGCTGTGATGTTCGAGAACGGTGTCGTCCGGTTCAACGGGAATGATCCAGCGTGCGTCGATGACCAAATCGACCGAAATTGGCAGGGCGTTTTCGGGGCTTGTCATGGCAGTAAAAAAAAGCGTGACGACAATGGGTTGGCGTAAGTTTCGCCATTCTAGGTGAGATCGGTCGCAGCAGTCCCGCGATGTTAGAATCGCCCGCTTTTCGATGTGCCCATTTTTGGGGTAGATGACCGCTTATGACCACCGTTGATCCCTCCGCCTTCGCCAAGGAAACCCTGCCCATCAGCCTTGAAGAGGAGATGCGGCACTCCTACCTCGATTATGCGATGAGCGTGATCGTCGGGCGGGCGCTGCCGGATGCCCGTGATGGCCTGAAGCCCGTGCATCGCCGCGCGTTGTTTGCCATGCACGAGCTGAACAACGACTGGAACCGGGCCTACAAGAAGTCGGCGCGTATCGTCGGTGACGTTATCGGTAAATATCACCCGCACGGCGACACGGCGGTGTACGACACGATTGTGCGCATGGCGCAGGACTTTTCACTGCGTTACATGTTGGTCGATGGTCAGGGTAACTTCGGTTCGGTCGATGGCGATAATGCCGCAGCGATGCGTTACACGGAAGTGCGCATGGCACGCATTGGCCATGAGCTGCTGGCCGATCTCGATAAGGAAACGGTCGATTTCGGTCCGAACTACGATGGTTCGGAGAAGGAGCCGCTGGTGCTGCCGGCGCGCATCCCCAACTTGCTGATCAACGGCAGTGCGGGTATTGCCGTCGGCATGGCGACCAATATTCCGCCGCACAACCTGAATGAAGTCATTGATGCCTGCATGGCCGTGCTCGACAACCCGGCGATTGATATCGAGGAGCTGATCAAGATCATCCCCGCCCCCGATTTCCCGACGGCAGGCCTGATCTATGGCGTTTCCGGTGTGCGCGATGGCTATCTGACCGGGCGCGGTCGCGTCATCATGCGCGCCCGCACCCATTTCGAAGAGATCAAAAATTCCGGACGCCAGGCGATTGTCGTCGATGAACTGCCCTATCAGGTCAACAAGAAGACCCTGCAGGAGAAGATCGCCGAACTCGTCCACGAAAAGAAGATCGAGGGCATCGCCCACATTCAGGACGAATCGGATAAGTCCGGCATGCGTCTAGTGATCGAATTGAAGCGCGGCGAAGTGCCCGAGGTGATCCTGAACAACCTCTACAAGCAGACCCAGTTGCAGGATACCTTTGGCATGAACATGGTGGCGCTGATTGATGGCCGCCCGCAGCTGCTGAACCTGAAACAACTGCTGGAATGCTTCCTGTCGCATCGTCGTGAGGTGGTGACGCGGCGCACGGTGTTTGAACTGCGCAAGGCGCGCGATCGTGGCCATGTCCTCGAAGGTCTGGCGGTTGCCCTGTCTAACGTCGACGAGATCATCGCCCTGATCAAGGCAGCCCCCACACCGGCCGATGCCAAACGCGAACTGATGGCACGCACCTGGCGTTCGACGCTGGTTGAGGAAATGCTGCTGCGCGCCTCTGCGGAAGCCTCGCGTCCCGAAGGGCTGGCCCCCGAGTTCGGTCTGTCGCGCCGAGGTTACCTGCTGTCCGATGTGCAGGCGCAGGCGATCCTTGAGCTGCGTTTGCAACGCCTGACCGGCCTTGAACAGGACAAGATCGTTGCCGAATACAAGGAAGTGATGGAAATCATCACCGACCTGCTCGACATCCTGGCGCGCCCGGAGCGCATCACGCAGATCATCGTCGATGAACTGAATGCCATCAAGGCGCAGTTTGGCGACAAGCGCCGTTCGGAAATCATCCTGCAGACGGCGGATATCAATCTCGAAGATCTGATTGCCCGTGAGGACATGGTCGTTACCCTGTCGCATGGCGGCTACTTCAAGCGCCAGAGTCTCGACGACTACCGCACGCAGAGGCGCGGCGGGCGTGGCAAACAGGCTGCGGCGATCAAGGAGGACGATTTCGTCGATCAGCTGTTCATTGCCAACACGCACGATTACATCCTGTGCTTCTCCAATCGTGGTCGAGTCTATTGGCTCAAGGTGTATGAGGCGCCAGAGGGTACGCGCAATTCGCGCGGCAAGCCGATCATCAATCTCTTCCCGCTGGAGGAAGGCGAGAAGATTACGGCCGTCCTGCCAACGCCGACTTTTGACGAGAAGCACTACATCTTCATGTCCACCGCCATGGGCACGGTGAAGAAGACGCCGCTGTCCGACTTCTCCAATCCGCGCAAGGCCGGCATCATCGCCGTCAATCTGGACGAAGGTGATTTCCTGATTGGCGTGGCGATTACCGATGGCGCTTGTGACGTGATGCTGTTCTCCGATGCGGGCAAGGCCGTGCGCTTTGCCGAGGACGATGTGCGGCCGATCGGCCGTGCGGCGCGCGGCGTGCGCGGCATGATGCTGGAAGAAGGTCAGGCCGTGATCTGCATGCTGGTGGCCAAGGACGAGACCCTCAATGTGCTGACCGCCACCGAAAACGGCTATGGCAAGCGCACGCCGATCGCGGAATACACCAAGCATGGCCGTGGCACCAAGGGCATGATCGCCATCAGCACTTCCGAGCGCAATGGCGCCGTGGTCGGGGCTGTGCTGGTTGAGGAACAGGATGAGGTGATGCTGATCTCCACCGGCGGCGTACTGATCCGCAGCAAGGTCGAGCAGGTGCGCGAAACCGGGCGCTCAGCGCAAGGCGTACGTCTCATCAATCTGGATGACGGCACGAAACTCGCCGGCATCGAAAAAGTCATCGAAACAGACGAGGAGGAATAAAAATGGCACGTGGTTTCAATTTCAGCGCAGGTCCCGCCGCACTTCCCGAAGAAGTCCTGAAGCAGGCCGCCGAAGAGATGCTCGATTGGCATGGCAGTGGTTCCTCCGTGATGGAGATGAGCCATCGCGGCAAGGAGTTCATGGGCATCGCTGCCCAGGCCGAAGCCGATCTGCGCGAGTTGATGGCCATTCCCGCCAACTATAAGGTGCTGTTCCTGCAAGGCGGCGCCTCGCTGCAGTTCGAAATGATCCCAATCAACTTGCTGCGCGGCAAGCCGGTCGCCGATTACATCAATACGGGCGAATGGGCAAAGAAGGCGATCAAGGCCGCCAAGACTTTCTGCAATGTCAATGTCGCCGCCAGTGCCGAAGACAAGAGCTTTACCTATGCACCGGCCTTTGCCGACTGGAAGCTGAGCAAGGATGCCGCCTATGTCCACTACTGCGCCAATGAAACCATTGGTGGCGTCGAGTTCAGCTGGGTTCCCGATACGGGTGATGTGCCGCTGGTCTGCGACATGTCCTCGAACATCCTGTCGCGTCCGGTTGATGTCAGCAAATATGGCCTGATCTACGCCGGCGCGCAGAAAAACATCGGCCCGGCCGGCCTGACCATTGTCATCATCCGTGATGATCTGGTTGGCAAGGCACAACCGACCCCGCCCGCCATGCTCGACTACAAGACCCATGTCGATGCCGACTCGATGTACAACACCCCGCCGACCTACGGCATCTACATTGCCGGGCTGGTGTTCCAGTGGATCAAGCGCAATGGCGGTCTGGCGGCGATGGAGCAGAAGAACATCGAGAAGGCCAACCTGCTTTACCACTATCTGGAGACGACCGACTTCTACCGCAACCCGGTTGCCGCATCCGATCGTTCGCGCATGAATGTGCCTTTTACCCTCAAGGACGCGGCGTTCGACGAGGAGTTCCTGAAGGGCGCCAAGGCCCGTGGCATGACCCAGTTGAAAGGCCATCGCTCCGTCGGCGGCATGCGCGCATCGATCTACAACGCCATGCCCACGGCGGGCGTGCAGGCTCTGGTCGATTACATGAAGGAATTCGCTGCGCAGCACGGCAACTGAGGGGGTTGAGATCATGGCGGATCAATTTCAAGTCCAGATTCTCAACAATGTTTCGCAGAACGGCCTGAAGCGGCTCGGCGACCGTTTTACCTGCGCCAAGGAAGTCGCCAAACCGGATGCTGTGCTGTTACGTTCGGCCGACATGCACAGCATGGACATTCCTTCGTCCGTACTGGCCATCGGTCGTGCCGGCTCCGGCACCAACAACATTCCGGTCAAGGCGATGTCGGAACGCGGTGTACCCGTGTTCAATGCGCCGGGTGCCAATGCCAATGCCGTGAAGGAACTGGTGCTGGCCGGCATGCTGCTTGCGGCACGCAATATCGGCGGTGCCATCAAGTTCGTCAGCGCACTCGATCCGGCAGATGCTGAGATGGAAAAGAAGGTCGAGGGTGGCAAGAAGACCTATGCCGGCTACGAAATCGCCGGGCATACGCTGGGGATCGTCGGTCTGGGAAAGATCGGCTGCCTCGTCGCCGACGCGGCGATCAAGCTGGGCATGCATGTGGTCGGCTACGATCCCGAGATCACCGTCGATGCGGCCTGGAGCCTGCCGTCACAGGTGAAGCGGGCGAACAGCCTGGCCGAAGTGCTGAAAAGCTGCAACTTCGTTACGCTGCATGTGCCGCTGGTCGATGCGACGCGCAACATGATCAATGCCGAGAGTATCGAGCAGATGAAACATGGCGCCGTGCTGCTCAACTTTGCCCGCAATGGTGTGGTCGACGAAGTGGCGGTGCTGGCCGCGCTGGATGCGAAAAAACTGTCAGCTTACGTTTGCGATTTCCCGAGCGCTAAGGTCAATACCCATCCGCATGTCATCGCGCTGCCGCATCTGGGCGCCTCGACGCGCGAAGCGGAGGAAAACTGCGCAATCATGGTGGCCGATCAGGTGCGCGACTATCTGCTCGACGGCAACATCGTCAATTCGGTTAACTTTCCCACCGTGGTCATGCCGCGCGAGTCGGCCTATCGCATTGCTGTGGCCAACGCCAACGTGCCGAACATGGTCGGTCAGATTTCAACGGCCATGGCCGATGCCAAGCTCAATATCCACAACATGATGAACAAGTCCAAGAAGGATATTGCCTACACGTTGCTGGATGTTGATAGCAAGGTGCCCAAGAAGGTGATCGACCAGATCGCCAAGATCGAGGGTGTGCTGGCGGTACGCTATCTGCCACAGGAAGGGTAAATGTCAGACGAGCAGAAAGAACTGGGAGCGTTGCGGGACGGTATTGATCGTCTCGATAACGAAGTACTGCGTCTCCTTTCAGAGCGCGCGCGCCTTGCGCAGCGGGTCGGCGAAATCAAGCATGGCAACATCTACCGCCCCGAGCGTGAGGCGCAGGTGTTGCGGCGGATTGCCGAACTCAACCCCGGTCCCTTGTCCGAGGCGGCCGTGCGCACGATTTTCCGCGAGGTCATGTCGGCCTGCCTCGCTCTCGAACAGCCCCTGAAGATTGCCTATTTCGGCCCGGCCGGCACCTTCACCGAGTCGGCCGCCAAGAAGCATTTTGGCTCTGCGCCGGCGTTCACACCCTATCTGACCATCGATGATGTGTTCCGCGCTGTCGAGTCCGGGCAGGTGGATTACGGCGTGGTGCCGATTGAAAACTCGACCGAAGGCTCGGTCGGACGCACACTGGACCAGATGCTGACCTCGCCCTTGATGATCTGCGGCGAAGTCAATCTGCGCATCCACCAAAACCTGATGACCAAGGCGACCTCGCTGGAAGGAGTGAGCAAGCTGTATTCGCACGCCCAGTCGCTGGCGCAGTGCCATGAGTGGCTGAACCGCAATCAGCCCAATCTGGCCCGTGTGCCGGTCGCCAGCAACGCCGAAGCGGCGCGCATGGCAGCGCAAGACCCGGAAGCCTGTGCCATTGCGGGGGAGGCTGCGGCTCGTTTGTATGAATTGAACATTTTCGCGCCCAACATCGAGGATGATCCGAATAACACGACACGCTTTGTCATCCTGTCGAATCACGATGCTGGCCCCTCCGGTATCGACAAGACATCCTTCGTCTGCTCGGCACAGAACAAGCCGGGTGCCGTGCATGATCTGTTGACACCGCTCAAGCAGCACGAGGTTTCAATGAGCCGTTTCGAGTCGCGTCCCGCCCGGGGCTTTGGCAATTCGCGCTGGGAATATGTATTCTTCGTCGATATCGAAGGCCATCGCAGCGATCCCAAGGTGACGGCTGCCCTGGATGACCTGCGCGGCTGTGTCGGCTTCCTGAAAGAACTGGGTTCTTATCCCAAGGCAAATAACTAATCTATCGAGGTTGGCATGAGCATCACCGAGCAGGCGCTGTCCTATATCCGTGGCATTTCGCCCTATGTGCCGGGCAAGCCGATTACTCAGCTGGCACGGGAAATGGGTTTGCCCGTCGAGCAGATCGTCAAGTTGGCCTCCAACGAGAATCCGCTCGGCATGAGTCCCAAGGCGCGTGCTGCCGTCGAAGCGGCCATTGCCGGACTGGAACGCTATCCGGATCAGTTTGAACTGATCGCCAAGCTGGCTGAGCGACTGGGTATTGCCCAGAATCAGATCGTGCTCGGCAATGGCTCGAACGACGTACTCGATCTCGCTGCGCGCGTGTTCCTCGCACCGGGCCGTTCATCGGTGTTCTCGCAGCATGCCTTCGCCGTCTATCCGCTGGCGACGCTATCGACCGGTGCAGCATGCGTCGTCGCACCTGCAAAGCACTACGGCCACGATCTGGCGGCCATGAAAGCGGCCATCCGGCCGGATACACGTTTGGTGTGGATCGCCAACCCGAACAACCCGACGGGCAACTTCCTGCCCTATCCTGAAATTCGCACTTTCATGCAATCGGTTCCTGCCGATGTCACCGTCGTGCTCGACGAGGCCTATAACGAATACCTGCCACCGGCGGAACGCGTCGATACCGTCGCGTGGATCAAGGAGTTTCCCAACCTAATCGTCACGCGTACTTTCTCGAAGATCTACGGCATGGCCGGCTTGCGCGTAGGCTATGCCGCTGCATCGCCGGAGGTGACCGATCTGCTCAATCGCGTGCGCCAGCCGTTTAATGTGAACAATCTGGCCATCGCCGCAGCCTGTGCCGCGCTCGATGACCACCTCTTTGTTGGCGAGTCCTACGAGCTCAACCGGCGTGGCATGGAGCAGATCGTGGCCGGTCTGAAGCGCCTCGGGCTCGAACATATTCCTTCGCATGGCAACTTTGTGACCTTTGCCGTCAATGACGGTGCAGCCGTGAATCAGAAGCTGTTGAAGCAGGGCGTGATCGTTCGCCCGATTGGCGGCTACGGCCTGCCGAATCATCTGCGCGTGACCATCGGTCTGGAAACTGAAAACGCCCGCTTCCTGGCTGCGCTGGCGCAATCCCTGTAATGGCAAGCAAGGTCGTCGTTTGCGGCGTCGGACTGATTGGCGGTTCGTTTTCTCTGGCTATAAAGTCGGCGCTGGCGGGACGGCAAGATATTCAAATCGTCGGCATGGGGCGTACGCGCGCGCCGCTGGAGCAGGCGCTGCAACTGGGCGTGATCGACGAGATTGCCGCCGATTGGGCTGCTGCGCTTCAGGGAACGGATCTCGTCCTTCTCGGCATGCCGGTTGGCCAGATGGGGCAAGTGATGCAGGCGATGGCGCCGCATCTCGAATCGCAAACGCTTGTGACTGATGGTGGTAGTACCAAGGCCGATGTGGTTGCTGTTGCGCGGGCTGCACTGGGCGACAAGATTGGTCAGTTCATCCCCGGTCACCCGATCGCAGGGGCTGAAAAGAGCGGCGTGGGTGCTGCCAAGGCAGATCTCTATGCGGGTAAGCGCGTGGTGCTGACGCCGCTGCCGGAAAATATACCTGAGGACGTCAAGGCCATCTGTACCGTCTGGGAAATCTGTGGCGCGAAGGTGTCCGAGCTGGCCCCGGAGGAGCACGACCGCGTTTTTGCCGCCGTCAGTCACCTGCCACATCTGCTGGCGTTTGCCTTGGTGCATGATCTGGTGCAGCGCGGCAATGCCGATCAGTTGTTCGGCTTCGCGGCCAGCGGCTTCCGTGATTTCACCCGCATCGCCAGCAGCCATCCGGAAATGTGGCGCGATATCTGCCTTGCCAACCGCAAGGCTTTGCTGCAAGAACTGGATGCCTACATGGCCGAACTGCTGCGTACGCGCGTGCTGCTGGCGCGCGCCGACAGTGTCGGGCTGGAAAAAATGTTCGATACGGCCCGCACGCGCCGCGACGCCTGGCTGGATTCTTTGGGGAAGTAATGAACCATCTCGATTTACCTGCCTTGATGCTCGCCGCCGGCACGGTGAAACTGCCGGGTTCCAAGAGCATTTCCAATCGCATGTTGCTGCTGGCCGCGCTGGCCGAAGGCGAGACGGAAATACGTGATCTGCTCGATTCCGACGATACGCGCGTGATGCTGGCGGCGCTGCAAAAAGTCGGCGTTGGCGTGACGGCATTGGGGAGTAATGCCTATCGTGTGGTCGGCTGCGCCGGCGTGTTTCCCGGCAAGGAGGCCGATTTGTTCATGGGCAATGCCGGCACGGCGATCCGTCCGTTGACTGCGGCACTCGCATTGTCTGGCGGTCATTACCAATTGAGTGGTGTGCCGCGCATGCACGAGCGGCCCATCGGTGATCTGGTCGATGGCCTGCGCCAGATCGGCTGTGATGTGCGCTACACCGGCAATGAAGGTTATCCGCCGTTGGAAATCTTCCCGGCGAGCGTGGATTTGGCTGCACCGATCCGTGTGCGGGGCGATGTTTCCTCGCAATTCCTGACGGCCTTGTTGATGGCTTTGCCGCTGACTGGCAAGCAAGCGGTTATCGAAATGACAACCGAACTGATCTCCAAGCCCTACATCGAGATCACGTTGAACCTGATGGCGCGCTTCGGCGTGATGGTCGGACGCGATGACTGGTCCCGTTTCACGATTCCTGCGGGGCAGAAATACCGCAGCCCTGGCCTGTTGCACGTTGAAGGTGATGCCTCGGCAGCCTCGTATTTCCTTGCAGCCGGTGCCATCGGTGGTGGTCCGGTGCGGGTTGAAGGCGTCGGCCGGCATAGTATTCAGGGCGATGTGAGGTTTGCTGACGCGCTGGAGAAAATGGGCGCGAGGATTGTATGGGGTGACAACTTCATCGAAGCCGCTGCGCCTGCTGGCAAGCTGAAAGCCTTCGATCTCGACTTCAACCATATCCCGGATGCAGCGATGACCTTGGCGGTGGCAGCCCTGTTTGCCGACGGGAAATGCACCTTGCGCAATATCGCATCCTGGCGCGTCAAGGAAACCGACCGTATTGCGGCGATGGCCACCGAATTGCGCAAGCTTGGTGCGACGGTGGAGGAGGGGAGCGACTGGCTTGCCGTCCTGCCAGCGCCGACATTTACAGCCAATGCCGCCATTGATACCTACGATGACCACCGCATGGCGATGTGTTTTTCCCTTGCTGCGCTGGGCGGCGTGCCGGTGCGCATCAACGAGCCGAAATGCGTGGCCAAGACCTTCCCGCATTATTTCGATGCTTTCGCTCAAATTGCCGCGCCGGTGATCGCCATTGATGGTCCTTCGGCATCCGGCAAGGGTACGGTGGCACAACGGGTGGCCGAAGCGCTGGGTTTTCATTTTCTCGACAGTGGCGCCCTGTATCGCTTGACGGCGCTGGCGGCCATGCGCGCCGGCGTGGCGCTGGAGAATGAAGCAGGCGTGGCGGCAGTGGCGGCCAGCCTGCCCGCAGAGTTTCAGGGTGAGAAGATTCTGCTTTCCGGAGAAGAGGTTACGGAAGCGATCCGGGCGGAGGAGGTTAGCGTGGGCGCCTCGAAAGTGGCCGCCTTACCGGCGGTTCGGGCCGCTTTGCTCGACCGCCAGCGGGCCTACCGGCGCTTTCCGGGCCTGGTGGCAGACGGCCGTGACATGGGTTCCGTTGTCTTCCCTGATGCACCCGTAAAGGTGTTTCTCACCGCTTCGGCGGAAGCGCGTGGCGAAAGACGCTATAAACAGTTGATCAGCAAGGGAATGCCTGATAACATGCAGCCCCTTTTGCAGGACATTGTGAAAGATTTGAGGGAACGAGATGCGCGCGATGCCGCGCGCAGTGTGGCACCCTTGAAACAGTGTGACGATGCCGACTTGGTGGATACCACCACGTTGAACATCGAGCAAGCCGTGGCAACGGTGATGGGCAGTGTCCATCGCAAGTTGCCAATTATTAACTAACCCGTTGTCAAGACGGATATTTCTTGGAACCTTAACCCTTTATGTCTGCTACTGCTGCTGCCGCTGATGCACCATTTGCCATGGAATCCTTTGCCGCCCTTTTTGAAGAAAGCCTCTCGCGCCAGGAAATGCGCGCCGGCGAAGTCATCACGGCTGAAGTTGTTCGCGTCGATCATAACTTTGTGGTCGTTAACGCGGGCCTGAAATCCGAATCTTTTATCCCGGTCGAAGAGTTCAAGAACGACCGTGGCGAAATTGAAGCCAACCCCGGTGACTTCGTGCTGGTCGCCATCGAGATGCTCGAAGACGGCTACGGCGAAACCCGCCTGTCGCGCGACAAGGCCAAGCGTATCGCTGCCTGGAACGATCTCGACAAGGCCATGACCGACAGCATCCTCGTCAAGGGCATGATCACCGGCAAGGTCAAGGGCGGTCTGACCGTTATGGTCAATGGCATCCGCGCCTTCCTGCCGGGTTCGCTGGTTGATACGCGTCCGGTCAAGGACACAACGCCTTTCGAAGGCAAGGAATTTGAATTCAAGGTGATCAAGCTCGACCGCAAGCGCAACAACGTCGTGGTGTCACGGCGTGCGGTGATGGAAGCCAACATGGGCGAAGAGCGCCAGAAGCTGCTCGAAAACCTGTCGGAAGGCACCATCGTCAAGGGCATCGTCAAGAACATCACCGAGTACGGCGCGTTCGTCGACCTCGGCGGCATCGATGGCCTGCTGCACATCACCGATCTGGCCTGGCGTCGTGTGCGTCATCCGTCCGAAGTGCTCAATGTCGGCGATGAAGTCACTGCCAAGGTGCTCAAGTTTGATCAGGAAAAGAACCGCGTTTCTCTCGGCATGAAGCAGCTGGGCGAAGATCCGTGGGTGGGAATCGCCCGTCGTTACCCCGCCGGCACGCGTCTGTTCGGCAAGGTCACCAACCTGACCGACTACGGTTCATTCGTCGAGATCGAGCAGGGCATCGAAGGTCTGGTGCACGTCTCTGAAATGGACTGGACCAACAAGAATATTCATCCTTCCAAGGTTGTTCAGCTGGGCGACGAAGTCGAAGTGATGATTCTCGAAATCGACGAAGAGCGCCGCCGTATCAGCCTCGGCATGAAGCAGTGCCAGGCCAATCCGTGGGATGACTTCGCGATGAACCACAAGAAGGGCGACAAGGTCCGCGGTGCCATTAAGTCGATCACCGACTTCGGCATCTTCATCGGTCTGCCCGGCGGTATCGATGGTCTGGTGCATCTCTCCGACCTGTCCTGGACTGCGACTGGCGAAGAAGCCAAGCAGAACTACAAGAAGGGTGACGAAGTTGAAGCCATGGTGCTGTCGATCGACGTCGAGAAGGAGCGCATCTCTCTCGGCGTCAAGCAGATGGATGGCGACCCCTTCACCAGCTTCATTGCCACCCACGACAAGAACAGCCTCGTCACTGGCACGGTGAAGAGCGTCGATGCCAAGGGTGCGGTGCTGGATCTGGCCGGTGATGTTGAAGGCTACCTGCGTGTCTCCGAGTTCTCGCGTGACCGTATCGAAGACCTTTCGCAGCACCTCAAGGAGGGCGACAGCGTCGAGGCACTGATCATCAACGTGGATCGCAAGACCCGTTCGATCAACCTGTCGATCAAGGCCAAAGATCAGGTCGAGCAGAACGAAGCCATGCAGAAGCTTGCGTCGGATTCCGCCTCAGCCTCGACCGGCACGACCAACCTCGGCGCCTTGTTGAAGGCCAAGCTGAATCAACAGTAAGACAGTAGTAGCCATAAGGAAAGTCCCGGTCATGACCAAGTCCGAGTTGATTGCTCGTCTGGCGGAGCGCTTTCCGCAACTGGTGGCGAAAGATGCCGATTTGTCCGTGAAGATGATTCTTGATGCGATGTCCGAGGCGCTGGCCAAGGGTGATCGCATCGAGATTCGCGGCTTCGGCAGCTTCTCGCTGAACTATCGTCCGCCCCGCCTTGGGCGTAATCCCAAGACGGGTGCCAAGGTGGAAGTGCCGGCCAAGTATGTGCCGCATTTCAAGGCGGGCAAGGAGTTGCGCGAGCGCGTCGATCTGGCAGCGAATTCAGTAGCGGAATGAGGCCGAGGCCAGTAAGCTAAGGCCATGCATGCGCTAACCTGGATTGTTCGCGGCGTCCTCTTCGTCATCCTGCTGGGTCTGGCCATCAAGAACAGCGCGGATGTCGAGTTGCGCTTTTTCTTTGATGCAAGCTGGCAGGCGCCTTTATCCCTGGTTGTCTTGATTACCTTTGCGACTGGGGTGCTGGCCGGTTTGCTGGCATTTCTGCCGCAATGGATACGCCAGCGTCGCCTGATCAGTGGTTTAGCGCAGCCGGCGTTGCAGCCGCACGCCCAAACAGACAAGCTGACAGGCCGCTAGCCCATGGAAATCGAACTCTGGTGGTTGCTGGTTCTGCCTGTCTTTTTTGCGTTTGGCTGGATGGCGGCCCGCATTGATCTGAATCAGTTGCTCAAGGAATCGCGCAGCCTGCCGCGTTCCTATTTCACCGGCCTCAATTTTCTTCTTAACGAGCAGCCGGACAAGGCCATTGAGGCCTTCCTCGAAGCCGCGCGTCTCGACCCGGAAACCGTTGAGCTGCATTTCGCGCTCGGGAGCCTGTTCCGCCGTCGTGGCGAGACCGATCGGGCCATCCGCGTTCACAAGCACCTGATCGACCGCGATGTATCTCTGTCGCAACTCTCGGATGAACAGCGGCTGCATGCGCTCTCCGAACTTGGTCAGGATTACCTCAAGGCGGGTTTGCTCGACCGCGCCGAGGAAATCTTTCTCAAGCTGCGGGGTACACAACGCAACGAAGAAGCCTTGCGCAGCTTGCTCGAAATTTATCAGCAGGAAAAGGAATGGGAGAAGGCGATTGAAATCGCCGCCCAGATGCCGGGACATGCCGAGCATCTCTGGCAAAAGGAGATTGCCGAATTCCATTGCGAACTGGCCACCTCGGATCTGATCAACAGTCGTTTCGATGTGGCCCGCAAGCATCTGGAGGCGGCGCTGGCGGAAAACCGCAAATGCGTACGCGCCACGCTGCTACTGGGCGAACTGGAGCAAAAAGTCGGCGCTGGCGAGACGGCATTGCAAGTTTGGCAGGGCATCGAACAGCAAAACCCTGTGTTTCTCTCTCTCGCCGCCGAAAAGATGATGGCGGTCTATCGCGACCTTGGCCGGGAAGCGCAGGGCGTCGAGTTGCTGCGCGGCTATCTGGAGCGCTATGCCTCCATTGACCTGCTGGAATATGTATTCCAGGCAGAACTGGCCACACGTGGCCCGGAGGGCGCCTATGTGCTGGTGCGCGATGAACTGCGACGCAACCAGACCCTGCTGGGCTTGGACAAGCTGCTCGAAGCGCAGGTAGCGCTGTCACCCCCCGATCGCCGCGCCGATCTCGAACTGGTCAAGAACCTGATCCACAACCACACGCGCCGGGTGGCGCGTTATCGCTGCAACGATTGCGGCTTCAAGGCGCGTCAGTTTCACTGGCGTTGCCCGGCCTGCGGCGGTTGGGAAACCTTCCCGCCGAAGCGTACTGAAGAATTTGATCTTTCGCCCTGATGATGAAACTTCCCGCACTTCCT
The DNA here is from genome assembly GCA_030681195.1 of Rhodocyclaceae bacterium. Taxonomy (GTDB): domain Bacteria; phylum Pseudomonadota; class Gammaproteobacteria; order Burkholderiales; family Rhodocyclaceae; genus Sulfuricystis. The sequence continues at coordinate 21,867 of JAUXXJ010000057.1, read as the reverse complement.
GATACCCGTGCCGCCCGTGTTCTTGTGGTTGGCGATGTCATGCTCGACCGCTACTGGTTCGGTGATGTCTCACGTATTTCTCCCGAAGCCCCCGTGCCCGTGGTCAAGGTTGAACGTAGCGAAGAGCGTCCTGGCGGCGCGGCGAACGTGGCGCGCAACATTGCAGCGCTGGGCGCGCGCATTGCGCTGCTTTCCGTCGTGGGGGCAGATGAGGCCGGTGCTTCGCTGGCACGCTTGCTGGCCGAGGCATCGATTGATGCCAGCCTGCATGAAGATGCACAGCTCAATACCACGGTCAAACTGCGGGTGCTGGGTCGTCAGCAACAACTGCTGCGGATTGATTTCGAGAATGCGCCCACCCATGAGGTGTTGCAGGCCAAACTGGCTGATTTCCAGCAGCGCATCGTGGCCTGCGATGTGGTCATCCTGTCGGACTATGGCAAGGGCGGGCTGACGCATATCACCGAGATGATTCGTCTCGCTCGCGAGCACAAGAAACCGGTGCTGGTCGATCCCAAGGGCGATGACTACACGCGCTACCAGGGTGCCAGCATCATCACCCCGAACCGGGCCGAACTGCGCGAGGTGGTGGGGCGCTGGACCAGCGAGGCAGACCTGCAGGCCCGCGTGACCCGCCTGCGGTCCGATCTTGGGCTGGAAGGTCTGCTGCTGACCCGCTCGGAAGAAGGCATGACGCTGTTTTCAGATGCTGGTGCCGTTCATGAGTCGGCGCTGGCGCGTGAGGTTTATGATGTTAGCGGTGCGGGCGATACGGTGATCGCCACCATGGCCGTGATGCTTGCCAGTGGGTTGAATATGGCCGAGTCGATGTTCTGGGCCAACCGCGCCGCAGGCGTAGTGGTCGGCAAACTGGGTACGGCGACTTGTTCGATTGACGAATTGAAAGGCTAAGCGATGTCCTACTATGTGGTTACCGGTGCCTGCGGTTTTATTGGCGCCAATCTGGTCAAGGCCCTGAACGAGCGCGGCATCGACAAGGTGATCGCCGTCGATAATCTCAAGAAGGCCGACAAGTTCAAGAACCTCATCGATTGCGAGATCGCCGATTACCTCGACAAGCACGAGTTCATCGAGCGCGTGCAGCATGGCGAATTTGACGGTGCCATCGAAGCGATTTTCCATGAGGGGGCCTGTTCGGACACCATGGAAACCGACGGTCACTACATGATGGAGAACAACTACCGCTACACCTCGATACTGCTCGATTACTGTCTCGATCACGAGACGCAGTTTCTCTACGCATCCAGCGCATCGGTCTATGGTGGCGGACGCATCTTCAAGGAGTCGCGCGAACACGAGGGGCCGTTGAATGTCTATGGCTACTCGAAGTTCCTGTTCGATCAGGTGGTGCGTCGCCGCGTGCTGGCCGATAGCGGCCATTCGCAGGTCGTCGGTTTCCGCTACTTCAACGTCTATGGGCCGCGCGAACAGCACAAGGGGCGCATGGCCTCAGTGGCTTTCCATCACTTCAACCAGTATCGCGAGCACGGCAAGGTCAAGCTGTTCGAGGGCTGCGACGGCTATGGCCACGGCGAACAAAGCCGCGACTTTGTCTATATCGACGATGTCGTCAAGGTGAACATGTATTTCCTCGATCATCCCGAGAAATCCGGCATCTTCAACCTCGGCACGGGCTGCGCGCAGCCCTTCAACGACATCGCCCACTCGACGGTCAATGCCTGCCGCGCGCTCGAAGGCAAGCCGGCGCTGGCGCTTGCCGAGATGGTGAGTCAAGGGATTGTCGAATATGTTGATTTCCCCGAAGCGCTCAAGGGCAAGTATCAGAGCTTCACCCAGGCCGATATTTCCGCACTGCGCGCTGCCGGCTATGACGCTGCGTTCAACAGTGTTGCCGAAGGTGTGACGAAATACGTCCAACACCTTTCCGCTAAATGACGACGCTCGAAGCCTGCGTCGGCAACACCCCGCTGGTGCGCCTGCAACGCATGCCGGGGGCCGAGAATGCGCGTCGCAACAACGTTATCCTCGCCAAGCTTGAAGGCAATAACCCGGCCGGTTCGGTGAAGGATCGTCCGGCCCTGTCGATGATCCGGCGCGCCGAGGAGCGCGGCGAGATCAAGCCCGGCGACACCTTGATCGAGGCCACCTCGGGCAATACCGGCATCGCACTGGCCATGGTCGCCGCCATGCGCGGTTACAGGATGATTCTCGTCATGCCGGAAAACCAGAGCGTCGAGCGCCGCCAGAGCATGAAGGCCTATGGCGCCGAACTGATGCTGACGCCGAAGGAAGCCAGCATGGAAGGCGCGCGCGACATGGCCGAACGGATGGTGAAGGAGGGGCGTGGCATCATGCTCGACCAGTTCTCCAATCCCGACAATCCGCGGGCGCATTACGAGACCACCGGCCCCGAGCTGTGGCGCGACACCGACGGGCGCATCACCCATTTCATTTCCAGTATGGGCACGACCGGCACCATCATGGGCTGCTCGCGCTACCTCAAGGAAGTGAATCCGCAAATCCAGATCGTCGGCTGCCAACCCGAGGAAGGCTCGCAGATTCCCGGTATCCGCAAGTGGCCGCAGGAATACTTGCCCTCCATCTGCGATTTTTCGCGTGTCGACCGCCTCGAATCCGTAAGCCAGTCTGTGGCCGAGGACATGACACGCCGGCTGGCGACGGAAGAGGGCATCTTCTGCGGCATCTCCTCGGGCGGCGCGCTGGCTGTGGCGCTACGCATCGCCGCCGAGGTCGAAAATGCCGTGATCGTCAGCATCGTCTGCGACCGTGGCGACCGATATTTGTCGACCGGCGTCTTCCCAGCGTGATCCCCGTTCTCAGTTTCGATATCGAGACGATCCCCGATATCGCCGGGATACGTGTGCTGCATGAACTGCCGGCCACGCTCTCCGACAGCGAAGTCGCCGAATTCGCCTTCCAGAAGCAGCGCGCCAAAAACGGCTCGGATTTTCTGCCGCATCATCTGCAACGTGTCGTCGTCATCTCCTGCGCCTTGCATGGGGATGACGGTTTCAAGGTTTGGTCGCTGGCCGAGCCGAAATCGGGTGAGGGCGACATCATCCAGCGTTTCTTCGACGGTATCGCCAAATACACGCCGCAGATCGTTTCGTGGAACGGCGGCGGCTTCGACCTGCCGGTGCTGCACTATCGTGGCCTGATGCATGGCGTCACCGCGCCGCGCTACTGGGATCTCGGCGAGGATGATCGCGATTTCAAGTGGAACAACTACATCAGCCGCTATCACACGCGCCACCTCGACCTGATGGACCTGCTGGCGATGTATCAGCCCCGTGCCAATGCACCGCTGGATGATCTGGCCAAGCTGATGGGCTTCCCCGGCAAACTTGGCATGGATGGCAGTGCCGTCTGGGGCGCGTGGCAAGCCGGGCAGATCGACGACATTCGCGACTATTGCGAAACCGATGTGGTGAACACCTATCTGGTCTATCTACGTTTCCAGCAGATGCGTGGGCATCTGACCAAAAATGCACATGACGCGGCGATTGAGACCATCCGCCAACATTTGACCGCACTGGATGCGCCGCACTGGCGCGAGTTTCTTGCAGCCTGGAAAGTGGGCTAAATAAGTGGGCTAGTTTCGCTCCGACCTGACGGCAGCCAGTACTGCCTGGCAGCGTTCGTGCGTGGCCCAATCCTCCAGATCAACCGGTAATCTCTGCTGCCAGTTGGGGTGTTTGTCTTCGAGCGTGCCGGGAAGGTTGGCCTGATCGAGTACGCCGAGCAGGTCTTCAGCCTGAATAACGAGTAATTGCGAGGGGGAGCGGGCGAGGTAGGCGTGCACGGCCGCGACGGTGGCGGTCGACATTTCCGGCATCAGCGATGGGTCGTTGTCGACGTCGGCAGGCAGGAGGTTTTCACGCTGCAATGCCCAGAGCAGGCGGCCGCGATCCCAGCCGCGTTCGGTGACGAGCTGCGGATAGAGTGCGTCGTTGGGAAACAGCGCGAGTTTTTCGCGGATGTCTAGGTCGAGCCCTGACCAGAAGCCGCGCAGGGTGGGCAGGTCGTGGGTGCTGACGGCAACCAGCGCTTGCGGTGCAATCTCGGCTGGCAGGCGGAAGTTGCCATCTGGATAGCGCTCGAAAATCATCGGGTGGTAGGAGAGCACGCCCGCCGTGGCCATGCGATCGCGGAAGCCTTCGGGCACGGTGCCGAGGTCTTCACCGATGACGAGGCATTGGTTGCGTTGGCTTTCCTCGATGACGATGCCGAGCATGTCGGCAAAGGGGTACTGCACGTAGGCGCCGTCGGTGGCTTTCATGCCGGACGGCACCCAGAACAGGCGTTGCAGGCCCATGACGTGGTCGATTCGCAGGGCGCCGGCATGCTGCATGTTGGCCTGCAGGACTTCGATGAGCGGCGCGTAGCCGACGTCGCGCAGTCGTTCCGGCGTGAACGGGGGCAGGCCCCAGTCTTGTCCTACTGCGTTGATTTCGTCGGGCGGTGCGCCAGTATGGGCACCGTTGGCAAACACGGCAGACCAGCGCCAGCTTTCTGCACCGCCGGGATTGGCGCCGATGGCCAGATCCAGATAGATGCCGATGCGTAGACCGGCACGGCGGCCGCGTTCGGCGGCGGAGGCGAGTTGTTCATCGGCCAGCCATTGCAGCCAGGCGCGATAGTGGATGGCTTCGGCATGCGCGGCGGCGAATGCGGCGACGGCGGCACTGTGTGGATCGTGGTAGGCCACAGGCCACAGCGGCCAGCCCCAGATATTTTCATCCTGCGCATGGAAATGGGCTTGCAGTGTTTCGAAACGCGCGAGTTGTTCCAGTGCCTCACCTTGTGTGGTGCGCCAAGTGGCGAAGGCCTGCTGGCGTTCGTCGGTCTGGTGGCGGAACAGCAGGCTAAGGATTGCGTCCTTCTGCGCGGCAACGCCGACGTAGTCCACGCGCTCGCAGGCACGTAGTTTTTCCCGTTGCGCCAAAAAGTCGGCGCTGGCGAGACGGCGTTGTGCTTCGGCGCAATTGGCAAGATCCGGTACGGCATCGACGTCGATGTAGAGCGTATTGAGGAAGCTGCGATGCGACGGGCTGTAAGGACTGATATGCAGCGGATTGTCGGGAAACAGCGCATGCAACGGGTTGACGCCGACAAAGTCGCCACCGGCAGCGGCGGTGAATTCAAGCAGTTGGGCGAGGTCAGTGAAGTCGCCGATGCCCCAGTTGCGGCGCGAGCGCACGCCGTAGAGTTGCACGGAAATACCCCAGACGCGGTCGCCCTGCGTTGGCTGGTAGCAGGTAGCCGTGGCGCAGGAAATGGGCTGGGGAGCAGGGCGCTGCTGCAGTTTGGCGAGCAGGCCGGCGGGGTCGTTGCGAACCTGCGCGCTTGGCAGGTGCATGGCCACCAGCAACGCAATGCGCACGGCATCGCTGGTGACATGCGCATTGCCCAGTGCATCGCAATAGGCGTGGTCAATGCCGCAATAGTCGGCGAGTGCCTGCAAGGCTTCAGTCATTGAAGTCCCCCAGATCATGCTGGCGGAGCAGGGCCAGGGTGCGACCTTCCAGCGGATAGATATCCCCACTACAAAAATCACCGTCAGCCACGAGTCCCTCGTGGTAGTGGGTGTCCATGACGCTGAGCCAGAGACAGTCATCGAACAGGCTGGGCAAGCGGAAGTCGATGCGCTCGTGATGGGGGTTGAAGAGGATGATGAAGTTATCGTCAACGATGCCGCGTCCGCGCGCATCCACCTCGCCAATGGCCTCACCGGAGAGATAGACGCCAAGGGAACGGGCGGATTCCTGCGCCCACTCCTGGTCGCTCATTTCCGTGCCATCGGGTTTCAACCAGTGGATATCCTGGATGTCCGAGCCGCGGATCGGGCGGCCCTGGAAGAAGTTTCGACGATGGAATACCGGGTGGGCGCGGCGGAATTTGATCAGGCGTCGCACGAAGTTGAACAGATCCTGGTCTTGTGACGACAAGGTCCAGTTTGTCCAACTGATGTCGTTGTCCTGGCAATAGGCGTTATTGTTGCCACCCTGTGTGCGCCCCATCTCGTCGCCCGCCAACAGCATCGGCACGCCCTGCGACAGGAGCAGGGTGGCGAGCATGTTGCGCTTCTGGCGACTGCGCAGTGCGTTGATGTCGAGCTTGTCGCTTGGTCCCTCGACGCCGTGGTTCCAGGATAGGTTGTGGTTGTTACCGTCGCGGTTGTTTTCGCCGTTCGCTTCGTTGTGCTTGTGGTCGTAGCTGACCAGATCGTGCAGCGTGAAGCCGTCGTGGGCGGTGATGTAATTGATGCTGGCATACGGCCGCCGGCCATTATGGGCGTAGAGGTCGGAGGAACCCGTCAGGCGTGTGGCGAATTCGCCGATCAGGCCGCCATTGCCACGCCAGTAGGCGCGCATGCAGTCGCGGTAGTGGTCGTTCCATTCGGCCCAACCCAGCGGAAAGTTGCCGACCTGATAGCCACCTTCGCCGAGATCCCACGGTTCGGCAATTAGCTTGACGCGCGACAGAATCGGGTCCTGGTGCAGAATGTCGAAGAAGGCGCCGAGTTTGTCGACGGCATGCAGTTCGCGCGCCAGTGCCGGTGCAAGGTCGAAGCGGAAGCCATCGACGTGCATGTCGGTAACCCAGTAGCGCAGTGAATCCATGATCATCTGCAGCACCCGAGGGTGTTGCAGGTTGAGCGTGTTGCCACAACCGGTGTAGTCCATGTAGAAGCGTGGATTGTCATGCAACAATCGGTAATACACGGCATTGTCGATGCCCTTGAACGACAACGTCGGGCCCATCTGATTGCCTTCGGCAGTGTGGTTGTACACGACGTCGAGGATGACTTCGATCCCTGCGGAATGCAGGGTCTTGACCATGGTCTTGAATTCCTTGATCGAGCCGCTGGCCGAGTAACGCGCTTCGGGCGAAAAGTAGCCGATCGAGTTGTAGCCCCAGTAATTGCGCTTGCCCTCGTCGACCAGATGGCGGTCGTCAACGAAGCTATGGATGGGCATCAGTTCTACGGTGGTGATGCCCAGACGTTTGAGATGGTCGATGACGGGAGCAGTGGCCAGGCCGGCATAGGTGCCGCGCAATGGGGCGGGCACTTCCGGATGCTTGAGCGTAAAACCGCGCACATGTAATTCATAGACTACCATCTCGTGCCAGGGAATTTGAGGCGAGCAGTCGTTGCCCCAATGGAAGGACGGGTCGGCGACACGCGCTTTCGGGACACTGGCGGCATTGTCGCGGGTATCGAAAGATAGATCACCGTCTGCCGCATCGACCTGATAGCCGAAATGGGCATCGCTCCATTCGATGGAACCGACAATATCCTGCGCGTAGGGATCGAGCAGGAGCTTGTTGGGGTTGAAACGATGGCCACGGAGCGGATCGAAAGGGCCATGCACCCGGTAGCCGTAGATCAGCCCAGGGCGTGCTTCGGGGAGATAGCAATGCCAGACCATGTCGGTCTGCTCACGCATCAGAATGCGCTGGACTTCCTGGCGGCCGTCGGCTTCGAACAGGCAAAGCTCGACCTTCGTGGCGTTTTCGGAGAACAGGGCGAAATTGACGCCTTCCCCATCCCAGTTGGCGCCGCGTGGGTAGGGGCGGCCGGGCAGGAGGGCGGTAAGCGGGAAATGCGGTACGAAGTGCATGGATGGGTTTTTCTGCTCAGAGGAAGCGCTTGAGGATACGCTGACTGTGGGGGTCGAGATCGCGACGATCGCGAATCATGAAGTGGAGGCCGTTACCGTCGGCGATCAAGAGACCGCCGGGCGATTTCAGACGGCGGATGTCGTCCTCGCTCTTGAGGATCAGGGCGGTGGCACCGTGATCGGTGTCCACCTGCCAGGTGCTGGGGGTGGCAAAGCTGGAAACGGACAGAATGCGGCTGATGATCGGCATGAACTCGCGTTGTGTCAGTTCTTCCTCAATCAGATGACGCTCGTTTTCCGGCAGGTTGTCGAGGCTGTCGATCCACTGCAGTTCTTTGCCTTCCGCCGACATGAGGGAGATACTGGTGTCCGGCGCGGTCAGGGCGAAGGCGCGCACGGGGGTGACGCCTTCGTGCGCCATCCCGCCAGCGCCGACTTTTGTGAGGACGAGCTGCCCCAATGGATTGCGGGTCAGCGAGAAGGCAGATGAGGTCATGCGCTCATTCCCAGTGCGGGCAGTTCGTCCAGTTGCTTGCTCTGTGCCATGTAGAGACGGTAGTAGTGATCCTCACGCGCCATCAGCTCATCGTGGTTGCCGATCTCGACGATCCTGCCGCGATCCATGACTACCAGCCGGTCGGCGCGGCGCAAGGTGGACAGTCGATGGGCGATGGCGATGGTGGTACGGCCGCGAATCAGGTTATTCAGGGCGCTCTGGATCTCAAACTCGGTTTCGGTATCGACCGCCGAGGTGGCTTCGTCGAGGATGAGAATCTTCGGATCAATCAATAAAGCGCGCGCGATGGAGATGCGCTGGCGCTCGCCGCCGGAGAGCGACTGGCCGCGTTCGCCCACCAGCGAGTCGTAGCCATAAGGCTGGCGCAGGATGAACTCGTGGGCATGGGCCGCACGGGCAGCTGCAACGATTTCGGCACGGGTGGCATCGGGTTTGCCGTAGGCAATGTTCTCGGCGATGGTGCCAAAGAACAGGAAGGGTTCCTGCAAGACCAGACCGATATGCTTGCGGTAATCGGCCACGGCCACACTGCGCAGATCGACCCCTTCGACGCGGATACCGCCTTCGCTGACATCGTAGAAGCGGCAGATCAGGTTGACCAGCGTGCTCTTGCCCGATCCGCTGTGACCAACCAGACCAATCATCTCGCCGGGCTGAATGTCGAGATCGATGCCACGCAGGATGGCGCGATTGCCATAGCGAAAATGCACGTTCTCGATCTGGATGCCGCCCTTGAGCGGGGGGAGGGCGACGGGCTTGACAGGGTCGGGTACGCTCGACACATGGTCGAGAATGTCGAAGATGCGCTTGGCGCCAGCGGCGGCTTTTTGCGTCACCGAGACGATACGGCTCATGGCGTCAAGGCGGGCGTAGAAGCGCGAGATGTAGGCGAGGAAGGCGGTCAGCACACCGACGGTGATGCTGTCATGCGCGATCAGCCAGATGCCGAAGACCCAGACCACCAGCACGCCGATTTCGGTGAGCAGGCCGACCGTCGGGGTGAACAGCGACCAGACGCGGTTGAGGCGGTCATTGACTTCCAGATTGTGTTTGTTGGCGTCGCGGAATCGATGGGCTTCGCGTGCTTCCTGGGCAAAGGCCTTGACGACACGGATGCCGGGAATGGTATCGGCCAGCACCGAGGTGACTTCGGCCCAGACGCGGTCTATCTGTTCAAAACCGGTGCGTAGCCGGTCGCGCACCATGTGGATCAACCAGGCAATGATGGGCAGTGGAATGAGAGTGACGAGTGCGAGCCAGGGATTGATCGAGAACAGAATGATCGCGGTCATGACAATCATCAGCACGTCGGTGGCGAAATCGAGCAGGTGCAGGGAGAGGAAAACGTTGATGCGGTCGGTTTCCGAGCCGATGCGCGCGAGCAGGTCGCCGGTGCGCTTGCCGCCGAAGTATTCGAGCGAGAGCTTCAGCAGATGCTCGTAGGTCGTGGTGCGTAAGTCGGCGCCAATGCGTTCCGACACCAAGGCGAGAATGTAGGTGCGTGCCCAGCCGAGTGCCCAGGCGAAGACCGCAGAACCGAGCAGGCCACCGAGCAGCCAGGCGACCTTGTCCGTGTCGATGGGCTTGCCGTTCTGGTAGGGAATCAGCACCTCATCCATCAAGGGCATGGTCAGGTAGGGGGGCACCAGCGTAGCGGCGGTGGCCGCGAGGGTGAGCAGAAAACCGGCCAGCAGCATGCCTTTGTAGGGCTGGGCAAAGCGCCACAGGCGCAGCAGTACCCAAGTCGAGGGGGGCGTATGCAGTTCGCGGGCGCAGTTAGGACACTCCTCTTCGTCTGCCGGAATGGGCAACTGGCAGATGGGACAAGCCGCAGCCACAGGGGCGGGTGGGGGCAAACCGCTGGCCCGGCTGTCGCGCTGGCGGTTGAATTCTCGTTCAAAGTGGAGGGCCGCCGGATTTCTCCCCAGCGTATAGCGCCAGCGAGCGAGCATTCGTTCGCCGTCGTCGAGTTCCAGCATGCCAACACCGGCATGGTCGACGTGGTGTAGATGCGCGGTGGCCGTCAGGGGCCAGCTTTCCGTCGCGGTCAGGATGCGCTGGTTGGTCAGGGCGACCAGGCTGGAACGGAAGCTCAGTTTGGCGTCGAGATCGAGTTCGAGCCAAGCCAGCAGGCTTTCTCCTGCATTCAAGGGGGGCAACGCAGCTTGCCAGCCTTCGGGTAAAGTATCGGTTGCGGTCACGGAAACAGCCAAAAATAAACAGATGGAGGAGCCGCGCGAATGATACGACCTGCCGTCCTGCCAGCGCCGACTTTTATTTTTCTGGAAACGTCAGCCTGGCGTCGTTTGCCGCGTTAAGCCTACGGATATCCACCCTATTGTCATCATGAAATCCATCGAATTTCTCAAGATTGTTCATTTGCGCGGCCCCAATATGTGGACCTATCGACCGGTACTGGAAGCCTGGGTCGATATCGGTGAATTGGAAGATTGCCCCTCCAATACCATTCCCGGCTTCTACGAGCGGCTATCCGCCTGGTTGCCATCCCTGATCGAACATCGCTGCAGTTACGAAGAGCGCGGCGGCTTCCTGCGTCGCGTTCAGGAGGGCACCTGGCCCGGCCACATCCTCGAACACGTGACCTTGGAACTGCAGAATCTTGCCGGCATGCCCGGCGGTTTCGGCAAAGCGCGCGAGATGGAGAAGCGCGGCCTATACAAAGTGGTGGTGCGTGCCTGGAACGAAGAGGTCACACTCGCCGCACTGTATGCCGGGCGTGACCTGGTCATGGCCGCGATCGAAGACAAGCCCTTCGATGTGGCTGCGGCCATCAAGCACCTGCGTGATATGGCTGACAGCAAGATGCTCGGTCCGAGCACTGCGAGCATTGTTGATGCGGCGAGCGACAAGTCGCGCCTAATCCCGCATATCCGCCTGAATGACGGTAATCTGGTCCAGTTGGGTTATGGCGCCAAGAGTCGTCGCATCTGGACCGCCGAAACCGATCGCACCAGTGCTATCGCCGAAAGTATCGCCAGCGACAAGGATCTGACCAAGACGCTGCTGTCCGCATGTGGCGTGCCAATTCCGGAGGGCCGCATGGTGGATAGTCCCGCCGACGCATGGGAGGCGGCACAGGATATTGGTCTACCCGTTGTGATCAAACCGGATGACGGAAACCACGGTCGCGGGGTGTCGCTGGATCTGATGACGCGTGAAGAGGTTGAAGCCGCCTACCCCGTCGCCGATGCCGAAGGGAGCGGTGTGATGGTCGAGCGCTATATCCGTGGCGAAGAACATCGTTTGCTGGTGGTGCACGACAAATTGGTGGCGGCAGCGCGCGGCGAGTGCATCTACATTACGGGCGACGGGAAACAGACGGTGCGCGAACTCATCGACAGCCAGTTGAACACCGATCTGCGGCGCGGCGATGCCGAGGAATTTCCGCTCGAAACGATTGTGTTGGATCAGGATCAAATGATCCTGTTCATGCTGCAGCGCCAACAACTAAGCCCGGCGTCAGTCCCTACCCTTGATCAGAAGGTGTTGATCCAGCGCACCGGAACGTATGCCTTCGACGTGACCGACGAGGTGCATCCCGAGACGGCGCGCATTGCCTGTCTGGCGGCGAAGATCGTCGGCCTCGACATTGCCGGTATTGATCTCGTCTGTGATGACATTTCGAAGCCGCTAGCCACTCAAAAAGGGGCTATCGTCGAGGTTAATGCTGGCCCGAGTCTGCTGATGCACTTGAAGCCGGCGGTAGGTACGCCGCGCCCGGTGGGCAAAGCCATCATCGACCACCTGTTTCCGAACAACGACACCGGGCGCGTGCCCGTGGTCGGCATCACGGGCAGTCGCGATACCACCATCGTCGCCCAGATTGTCGCCAGCCTGTTGTCTTATGGCAATCGATACACGGGACTGGCCTGCGCCAACGGCCTCTATCTTAACGGCCGGGCCATCGAGAAGGGCAATTGCGCCCGTTGGGAACATGGCCAGCGCTTGCTGAAAAACCGCAACGTCGAGGCTATCGTCATCGAGAACCCGCCGGCGACAATGGCGGGCGAGGGCTTGCCCTATGATCGCTGTCAGGTCGGTGTCATGACGGCCATGGACAACGAGGCCCTGATGCCAGCGCATGGCATCGAGAACAGTGAGCAGCTCTACAAGGTGATGCGCACCCAGGTCGATGTCGTCCTCAAGGGCGGCGCCACGGTACTCAACGCCGACGATCCGACGCTGGTCGAGATGGCCGAGTATTCCGATGGCGAAGTGATCTACTTTGGCGCCGATGCGGCTGCGCCGGTGATCGTCGCGCACCGCCAGAAGGGCGGTCGCGCCGTGGTGCTGCGCGATGGCAATATCGTCCTCGCCGCTGCCTCGCTCGAAGCGCCGCTGATTGAAATTTCCGCCGTGCCGTTGCTGCAGAATTCCCAGGAACATTTGCCCGGTATCCTCGCCGCCCTTGGCGCTGGCTGGGCACTCGGCCTGTCGCCCGACATGCTGCGCGCGGGCATCGAAACCTATCTTCTCGAATCCGCCGACTGACATGGAAATCTCCCGCATCCGGGCCCTGCGTGGCCCCAATCTCTGGTCCCGTCATACTTCCATCCAAGCGCTGGTACAGTGTGATGACAACGAACGCGCCCTCAGTCACATGCCGGGCTTTGAAGCACGCATTCGCGCGCGTTTTCCCTTGATCGGCGCGATGCGTCCGATTGGCTACGAAGGGGAAATCACGATTGCCCATGCCCTGCAGTATGCCGTCCTGAACTTGCAGGCACAGGCCGGTTGCCCGGTGACCTTCAGCCGCAGCGCCCCGACCACGGAGCACGGGCTTTACCAGTTGGTCGTCGAATACACGGAAGAAGCCGTCGGACGTCTCGCCTTCGAGTTTGCCGAGAAGCTCTGCATTGCCGCGCGTGATGACCAGCCCTTTGACCTCGATGTCGCCCTCAAAGCATTGCGTGATCTTGATGAAGACGAACGCCTCGGCCCGTCGACGGGGTCTATCGTCAATGCCGCCATTGCACGCGACATTCCCTACCGGCGCCTGACGCGCGGCAGCCTCGTGCAGTTCGGTTGGGGTAGCAAGCAACGCCGTATCCAGGCCGCCGAGATCGACAGCACCTCGGCGATTGCCGAATCCATCGCCCAGGACAAGGATCTGACTAAAGAATTGCTACGTGCCGCCGGCGTGCCGGTGCCGGTCGGCAAGGTTGTCGACAACCTTGAAGATGGCTGGAAAGCCGCGCTGGAGATTGGCTTGCCGGTCGTGACCAAGCCCTTCGATGGCAACCAGGGCAAGGGCGTGACAGTGAACATCGTCAGCCGCGACCACTTCGATATCGTCTTTGCCGTAGCGCAGGAATACAGTCGCCATGTGATCGTCGAGAAATTCATTACCGGCGACGATTTCCGCATGCTGGTGGTCGGCGACAAACTGATTGCCGCTGCGCGGCGCGAGCCACCGCATGTGCTGGGAGACGGCGTGCACACCGTGCGCGAACTCGTCGATATCGTCAATCAGGATCCGCGTCGTGGTGAAGGCCATGCCACCTCGCTGACCAAGATCCGTTTTGACAACATCGCCCACTCGCGTCTGGCCGTGCAGGGTTACACGGCGGATTCGGTGCTGCCCAAGGGCGCGCGGGCGGTGCTGCGCAACAACGCCAACCTGTCGACTGGCGGCACGGCGACCGATGTGACCGATGATGTCCACCCTGAAGTAGCGGCACGCGTCGTGGCGGCGGCAAAGATGGTTGGCATCGACATTGCTGGCGTGGATGTTGTCTGCGAAAACGTTGGACGTCCGCTGGAAGAGCAGAGTGGCGGCATGGTCGAAGTGAATGCCGCACCCGGCCTGCGCATGCATCTTGATCCGTCCTATGGCAAGGGGCGCGATGTCGGTAAAGCGGTTATCGAGACCATGTTTGGCCCCGGCGAGAACGGCCGCATCCCGGTCGTTGCGGTATCGGGTACCAACGGCAAGACGACGACAGTGCGTCTGATCGCCCACTTGATCCAGCAGACCGGCAAGCGCATGGGCATGACGACAACCGACGGTGTCTACGTCGAAGGCCGATTGATCGATACCGGCGACTGCAGCGGCCCGAAGAGCGCAAAGAACGTGCTGATGCATCCCGAGGTCGACGCGGCGGTGTTTGAGACCGCGCGCGGCGGCATCCTGCGTGAGGGGCTTGGCTTCGATCGCTGCGACGTGGCGGTAGTAACCAATCTCGGCGTCGGCGACCATCTCGGCCTCAACTACATCACCACGACGGAAGAGCTTGCCGTCGTCAAGCGTGTGGTCGCGCAAAATACCGGCCCGAACGGCACCGCCGTGCTGAATGCCGCCGACCCGAACGTGGCCAAGATGGCTGCGTCCTGCCCCGGCCATGTCATCTTCTTTGCCGCCGATCCGCATCTGCCGGCAATAGTGACCCATCGCGCCCATGGCAAACACGCCATCTTCCGCGATGGCAATGCCTTGGTCGCTGCTGACGGCGCTATCGAAGAGCGCATCGACCTCACCGGCATCCCCTTGACGCGCAACGGCACCATCGGTTTCCAAGTCGATAACGCCATGGCAGCGATTGGTGCCACCTGGGCTTTGGGCATTGACTGGAACACGATCCGCCTCGGCCTTGCCACCTTTATAAATGATGCCGCCACGGCGCCCGGACGCTTCAACATTTTCGACTATCGCGGCGCCACGCTGGTGGCTGACTACGGCCATAATCCCGATGCGATACAGGCACTGGTGCAGGCTGTCGACGCCATACCCGCGCAGAAACGCTGGGTCGTCATCAGCGCGGCAGGCGACCGTCGCGATGAGGACATCCGCAAGCAAACCGAGATTCTCGGCAAAGCCTTTGATGGCGCAATTCTCTTTGAGGATGCCTGCCAACGCGGTCGTGCCGATGGCGAAGTGCTGGCCCTGCTTCAGCAGGGACTGGCCAACGCCAAGCGAACAACGCAAATCGAGGAAATCCGTGGCGAATTCCTGGCCATTGATACCGCGTTGGCGAAACTGCAGTCGGGCGACCTGTGTTTGATCCTGGTCGATCAGGTAGAAGAAGCCTTGGCGCACATCGCGCAGCGTATCAGCGCAGCCTGATTTAACCGTCAATCTGTTGCACTGCAGCTTTCCCGGGCAAGCTCCTTCGGGCAAAATGCGCCCCCCGAAGGAGAATCTCGTGTCCAAGCAAAAAAATAACGAAAACAACGAAAGTATTCGCACCGGTCTGTCGGAAGAGTCGATCCGCCTGGCTTTTCTCGACAATCTGTTCTACGTTCAGGGCCGTTTTCTGGAAGTCGCCTCACTGAACGACAAGTACAAGGCGCTGGCCTTCACCATTCGTGATCGCATGCTGCATCGCTGGGTTAGCACTGTGCAGACCTATCAGCAAACCAATCCGCGTACTGTCTGCTACCTCTCGGCCGAGTATCTGCCGGGCCCCTTTACCGGGAATAACCTGCTGAACCTCGGTATCGAAGCGCCGACACGGCGTGCGCTGGACAGTTTGGGACTCGATCTCGATGAACTGCTCGAACACGAGGAAGAGCCGGGGCTGGGCAACGGCGGTCTGGGACGCTTGGCCGCCTGCTTCATGGATTCGCTGGCGACGCTGGAAATTCCTGCCATCAGCTATGGCATCCGCTACGAATTCGGCATCTTCCGCCAGGTCATTCGTAATCAGGAACAGGTCGAAACCACCGACAACTGGCTGCACTACGGTAATCCGTGGGAAGTGCGTCGGCCGAACATTTCCTATGAAGTGAAACTCGGTGGCCACACCGAGCAAACCACCGACGACCAAGGCTGTCTGCGCGTACGCTGGGTGCCGAGCGAGACGTTCCATGGCATCGCCATCGACACGCCGATCCTGGGTCATGGCGTGAATAACGTCAACCTGCTGCGCCTGTGGAGCGCCGAGGCGTCGGAAGGCTTCGATTTCCATGCCTTCAACCAGGGCGATTATTACGGCGCAGTGATGCGCGAGGTGCGCTCCGAGACCATCAGCAAGGTGCTCTATCCCAACGACGAACCGGAGATCGGCAAGCGGCTGCGCCTGTTGCAACAGCACTTTTTCGTCACCTGCTCGTTGCAGGACATGCTGCGCATTTTCAAAACGACGAACATGGGGCTCGACCGCTTCCACGAAAAATTCAGCGTGCAGTTGAATGACACGCATCCGGCGATTGCAGTGGCTGAATTGATGCGCTTGCTGATCGACACGCATGGTCTGGCGTGGGACGTCGCCTGGCAGACGACGACGCGCACCTTCGCCTACACGAACCATACCCTACTGCCCGAGGCGCTCGAGAAATGGGCGCTGCCGCTGTTCCAGAGCCTGCTACCACGGCATTTCGAGATCATCTGCGAGATCAACTCGCGCTTCCTCGACGAAGTGCGCATGCATTTCCCCTTCGATGATGCGCGCGTGCAGCGTCTGTCGATTATCGACGAGAGCGGTCCGCGCTACATCCGCATGGCCAACCTGGCTTGCGTCGGCAGCTATGCCATCAACGGCGTGGCCGAACTGCATTCGCGGCTGCTCAAGGAAACGGTGCTGCGCGATTTCCATGACCTGTGGCCGCACAAGTTTCAGAACAAGACCAATGGCGTCACGCCGCGCCGCTTCATCATGCTCAGCAACCCGGGGCTGTCGGAACTGCTGACCGAAACCATCGGCCCGGCCTGGGAAAATGACCTCGCGCAACTCAAGGCGCTGGAGGCTTATGCCGACGATGCGGCTTTCCAGAAGCGCTGGCAGGCGATCAAGCTCGAACGCAAGGGCGCGCTGGCCGACTGCATTCGCTATCGCTGGGGCATCGATGTCAATCCAACCAGCCTATATGACGTGCAGGTCAAGCGCATCCACGAATACAAGCGCCAGCACCTCAACATGCTGCATGTGCTGACGCTCTACAACCGCATCAAGTGCAACCCGTCCGTTGACATGGTGCCGCGCACTGTCATCTTCGGCGGCAAGGCGGCGCCCGGCTATGCGATGGCCAAGCTGATGATCCGCCTGATCAATGCGGTGGCCGATATCATCAACCGCGACCCGGATGTCGGCAATCGCTTGAAAGTAGTATTCCTGTCGAATTTCAGTGTCAAACTCGGCCAGCGTGTCTATCCGGCGGCCGACCTGTCGCAGCAGATTTCCACGGCTGGTTTGGAGGCATCGGGCACCGGCAACATGAAGTTCTCGATGAACGGGGCGCTGACGATTGGCACACTGGATGGCGCCAACGTCGAAATTCGCGAGGAAGTGGGCGCCGAGAACTTTTTCCTGTTTGGCCAGACCACGGAAGAGGTCGCGCGCACCAAGGCCGACGGCTATCGTCCCTGGGATATCTACCAGAACAATGTGGAACTCAAGAGCGTCATCGACCTGATCGGCGGCGGCCTGTTCTCACATGGCGACCGCGACCTGTTCCGCCCGCTGATCGACAACCTGCTGCATCATGATCCCTATCTGCTGCTGGCCGACTATGCGCCCTACATCGCTGCTCAGGAAGCGGTGGGTGAGGCATATCGCAATCCGGCACACTGGACGCGCATGTCGATCCTCAACGTGGCACGTATGGGCAAGTTCTCATCCGACCGCACCATTGCCGAGTATTGCAAGGATATTTGGCGTGTGACGCCCTCGCCGGTCCAACTGTAGGTGCTGTCGGTGGCCTTAGGCAAAGTCCACCAGAATATCCACACCGCCTGCCGGCGCGATGGCGGCGGCAGGAATGGGATGGCCAGCACGCCATGCCGTGACTGCCTGCCGCTTGCCTTCGCCACTGACCAGAAACACCACCTCGCGGGCGGCGGCGAGACGACGTGCCGACAGCGAAACCCGCTCGGGCGGCGGCTTGGGCGCATCGAATACCGCCAGCACATCCGGCGCTTCGGCACTCGTTCCCCAGTCGTGACCCGGGAAAAGGCTGGCGGTATGGGCATCTTCGCCCAGCCCGAGCAGCACCAGATCGAAGTCGCCCTGGCCCCTCAGCGTGTTTTCATAAAGCCGTGCCGTCTCGCCAGCGCCGACAATTGTAGAAAAATGAGTAGGCATGACATGAATCTGCGTCGCGGGAATGGCGACATGGTCGAGCCAGGCATCAGCCGCCATGCGGCTGTTACGCTCGGGATGATCTGCCGGCAGACAGCGCTCATCGCCAAACCAGATATGCCAGCGTGCCCAGTCGGCAGGCGCCGTGCGCAGGGCCTGATAAATGCGGCGCGGCGTATTGCCGCCGGCCAGAACAAGGTGAAAAGCACTGGAACGGTCGATGGCCTTTTGCGCGGCTTCAAGAATCCATGCGGTTGCCGCCTGTTCGAGAGCGGCCGCGTCAGCGTAGGTGTGCCAGCGAGTGGTTTGCATGCCTGTCAGCATACATCACCAAGGAGGGAGCAAAAATGCGTCTCGCAATGATCGGTCTGGGAAAAATGGGTGGCAACATGGTCCGGCGCCTGCGTCGCAATGGTGTCGAGGTGGTGGGCTACGACCGTGATGCCAAAGTGGTGGCGGGGCTGGCTACCGAGGTTGGCATGGTCGCCGCGACATCCGTGGCCGATGCGGTGGGCAAGCTTTCCACCCCGAAAGTGGTCTGGTTGATGCTGCCGAGCGGTGATCCTACCGAGAACCAGTTGAAGGAACTCGTGCCGATGCTGGCCAAGGGCGACGTGGTTGTCGATGGCGGCAATTCCAACTACAAGGACAGCCAGCGGCGCGGTGCCTGGCTGGCAGATCAGGGCATCGGCTTCATGGATGCGGGCACGTCCGGCGGCGTATGGGGGCTGGATAACGGTTACTGTCTGATGGTGGGTGCGACGCCGGAAGTGGCCAAGATCATGGAACCAGTGCTGAAAGCGCTGGCGCCCGCGCCGGATCGCGGCTGGGCGCACGTCGGGCCGGTCGGCGCCGGACATTACTCGAAGATGATCCACAACGGCATCGAGTACGGCATGATGCAGGCGCTGGCTGAGGGGCTTGACCTGCTCAAGGGCAAGCAGGAGTTCAACTACGACCTCGCGCAGCTTACCGAACTATGGCGTCACAGCTCGGTGGTCAGAAGCTGGCTGCTCGACCTGACCGCCGATGGGCTGAAGGACGATCAGGAACTGGCTAATATTGCGCCCTTCGTTTCCGATTCCGGCGAAGGCCGCTGGACGGTGATCGATTCCATCGAGCAGGGCATTCCGGCGCCGGTGCTGACGCTGGCGTTGCAGATGCGCTTCGCCAGCCAGGACAAAAAAGGCTACAGCTACCGGCTGCTCTCGATGATGCGCAACGCCTTCGGTGGCCATGCCATCAAGTCGAGCCAGAAATGAAAACGATCACGCCCAGCACACTGGTCATCTTCGGTGCCGCTGGCAATCTGGCGCGGCTCAAGCTGATCCCGGCGCTGTTCCGGCTGGAGACAGCCGGCCGTCTGCCCGACAAGACGATGATCCTGTGCGCGAACATCGAAGAGCGCAGCCGTGAGCGGTGGCTCGACGAGGTGGCCAACATGCTCCAGGCCAAGTATCCGCTGGGCTACGATGCCGCCGTGTTCGAGCGTTTTCGTGCGCGCATCCACTACCATGCCATTCCGCCCGGGGACGACGGCAGCTATCTCAAGCTCAGGGAACTGCTCGACACGGATGCGCGCTTTCCGCGCAACGTCGTGTTCTACATGGCGGTGCCGCCGTCGATGTTTCCCGGCATCATCGACAAGCTGGGTGATGTGGAACTGCTCAAGCAGACCCACGGCACGCGTCGTGTGGTGATCGAAAAGCCTTTCGGCTACGACCTGCTCAGCGCTCAGTCGCTGCAGAAGAGCCTCTATCGCCACCTCAACGAGCCGCAGATTTTTCGCATCGACCACTACCTCGGCAAGGGCACGGTGCAGAACGTCATGGTGTTCCGCTTCGCCAACCTGATGCTGGAACCCCTGTGGAACCGCCATTACATCGACCACGTGCAGATCACCCACGCCGAAAAACTCGGCACCGGTGGTCGCGCCGGTTACTACGACGGTGCCGGCGCCCTGCGCGACATGATCCAGAGTCACCTGCTGCAACTGCTGACGCTGGTCGCCATGGAACCGCCGGTGTCGATGGCGGCCGAGCACCTGCGCGACGAGAAGGTGAAGGTGCTCAAGAGCATCCGCCCGATCGCCCAGAATGCCGTCAATGCCCATGCCTTCCGCGCCCAATACACCAGTGGCGTGATCGACGACCAGACGGTGCGCGGCTATCTGGAAGAGGAGGGCGTGGCCCTGGACAGCACGACCGAAACCTACGCCGGGCTGAAACTTTTCGTCGACAACTGGCGCTGGTCAGGCGTGCCCTTCTACCTGCGCACCGGCAAGCGCATGGCCGAGAACAGCTCGGCGATCTGCATCCGCTTCAAAAACCCGCCGCAGGACCTGCTGCGCCAGACGCGCCACGCCCATGCTAATCCCAACTGGATCATGCTCGGCATTCAGCCCAACGACTGCCTGAAGATGGAAATCCAGGTCAAGGAGCCCGGGCTGGAGTTGAACACGCGCACGCTGAGTCTCGATGCCACCTACCGCAAACAGGACGACGAGGATGTCGACGCCTACGAAGGACTGCTGCTCGATGCGCTGGAAGGCGACCATTCGCTGTTCCTGCGCTATGACGAAGTGGAGTGGGCTTGGCGCGTGGTCGATCCGGTGCTCAAGGTCTGGTCGATGGAGCGCGAGTTCATCAACACCTATCCGGCCGGCAGTTGGGGCCCGCGCGGCACCTACCGCTTATTCGACCGCGAGGATCAGTTCTGGCGACATTCGCTGGAGGTGGGTGGGGCCGACCTCCAGGCCTATTGAACAGTCGGCGCTGGTGAGACGGCGTTCGGTTAGAAATCGTATTTCAGCGCCAGCGTCAGAAACTCGTTGTCATAGCGCGAGTGCCCGGCATTGCGCGACTCCAGCGCAACTCGGGTTGACCACTGCGGTGTGAGTTTGGCGCGGTAGAGCAGGCTATTGACCGTGATGTCGCCCACAGGAAAGATCGATTCGTTGAGGTCGATGCGCGCGTGGCCGAACAACAGGCTTTGGCCAGTCAGTCCTATCTTGCCCAGGTCGAACAGGGCTGTGAACCGCGCCAGCCGACTTTGTGCGATCGCCGAGGCGGCACTTTCGGCAAATAGATAGGGCATGCTGACGTATTCCGGATAACCGCCCCAGTTGCCGAAACTGGTAACGGTGTTGCGATCCCCGCCAAAACGGTTGAACGCGAGCGCCACGCTGATGCCGCTAGGCTGGTGCGCCAGCGTACCCTTGACGCCGATGAGTGCGTAGCGCGCATTCAGACCCTGCTGTGCCAGATAATCCTTGAAGCGTCCTACCTCGCTTACCCGGTAAGCCTGCGCTTCGAGCGTCGTCGTTAGGGTGGGATTGAGCGCCTCTTGCCAGCGCCCGTCGAGGTAGGTGGTGTTTACGCTATCGACACCATGAAAATTCCACAGTTGATAGCGTTTGGCGACGTCATCGGCGATGCCGGCCACCCACACTCCGCGATCACCAATGACCCGGGAGAGATCGAGCGTATCGCCGTTTGCCGAATCGAGCCGCAGGTTGCCATCCACCTTCAAGGAGAGATAGGTCGTAAGCGGCCAGCCGTACCTCGTCGACAAGAGACAGGCGAGAGTGTTATGGGGTTTGGCGAAGCGGTAGCAGTGAATCGATGTTGCGGTTGAGGCAGGTCGGGAGCTTCTCCAAGGTATCGCGCAGCCAGGCGGCCGGATC
>JAUXXJ010000055.1 GCA_030681195.1 Rhodocyclaceae bacterium | reverse complement strand
GGCAACCGGCTGTTGTTTTCTTTTTTTGAGTGTAAAGGGCTGTCAGTTTCCGCTTAAATCTGGTGTAGGTTAAAAATCGAGCACGAAATATCCCCTTTGGGTCGGGACAAGGGCAGGCGAACCACACCCTTGACCCGACCCATAGGTAAAAAATGAGATTGCGATACAAAGCAGTTTTGTTATCCTGGTAAAAATAATCGACTCGGCACCATTTTCCGCCGCTATTTTTCAGCGGATTTACACCGCCGTTAATCTAGTCTGGTTGAATTTCCTATCCGCATATTTGTTCAATACCAAAGTCAGCGGCCCGGGATCTCGGCCAGGAGTTTCTCGACGTGGTTTTTGGCCTTGGTCAGGGAAGCCATGCTGCCGCTCAGGTACATGCGGCCACTGGCGCCGATCATGCTGCACTCGACCAGCGTCACGTCTGGTGCAATTTTCTCAGCTTCGTTGGCCATGTGGGCGCCAAACAAGGCCGGTGCCACTTCCATGAGCAAGAGGTTTTCCCCGGGCAGCACCATGCTGGCCTGGCGGGTCCGGTTCATCAGTACGGCGTGCTGATCGGTCACATCTTCCAGAATGTCGCTGTAAAGCAGTTGTGGGCGCAATTGGTCTTCGGCCTTGGCGCCCATCCAGTCCAGGATGACCTGGCCCGCACGCTCCAGGGCTGTGCTGTCGTTGCTGTGCAACTCCAGCACGCCGAACTGCCGCTCGACAGCGAGGATCCCAGGTTCCAGGCTGGGCTCTGCTTTCAGGGCAAGGTCAATCACGCGCTGGATGGATAGCCCTGGGGCTATTTCCACCAGCAGCGAATGGGTACCTTGCATCGCCACGTAGCCTCGTGCGCCCAAGGGCGAGCTCATCCACGACGAAAACTGGCGTTGCAGGTCGGTCAGCGTCAGGTAGACCCGAAGCTCGGCAGCCGGTTTGGCGGGTGCAGCGGCTTTTTTGCTTGTGGCCATGGGGCCTCCTTGTGGACGTTCGCGGATCAGTTGCCGTCAAAGGCTTTTGACACGTCAGCGTGTGGACGTGGGATGACGTGGCAGGACACCACTTCACCGATCGCGCCTGCGGCTTCTGCACCGGCTTCGGTGGCGGCTTTGACAGCACCCACGTCGCCCGAGACGATGATGGCCACCAGGCCGCCACCGACTTCTTTTTTGCCAACGATATTGACGTTGGCCGCTTTGACCATGGCGTCGGCCGCAGCAAAAGCAGCAACATAACCTTTGGTTTCGATCATTCCGATGGCTTGTGACATGTGGGTCTCCTTGAGGGGTTAAAAAAGAAAGGGTTGAGGGAAGGGGTGGACGGAAAAGGGGCCGATGCGTCAACGCATCGGTGTGGGCGTGTCGTAGTTGTCGAGCGAGGCGATGACGAGCGCGTCGGCCACCACGCGCGGGTGAGCCGGGGCGAACCACCAGGCCGCCGGGGCACCGATGGTGATCATCACGCGCTCGCCGATGCCGCAGCCCAGCGGGTCGTAGCAGACAACGACGTCTTTGGGGTAGTCGAGCTGCACCTCCAGCAAGGCTCCAGCGGGCAACTCGGGCAGGCGCTTGCTGGCCACGATGCGGCCAATCACGGTTCCTGTTTTCATGGGGTGGCTCCTCGTTCAATGGTGATGCCGCGCTTGCGCAGGGCCTCTTTGCCTAAAGGGGTCAAGACCGCCTTGGGGTGGATGCGAACGGTTTTGACGCTGGCGGGCAGCGTCTTGAGCAGCTTCTCGCCGATCACGCCTTGCAGTTCGGGCATAGCGTCTCCCGCCTGGTGCGCGTGCAAGTCGCAGTGCTCGTCCTTGCATTCGCAGGCTTTGCCTTCTTTGCAAGAGGGGCAGCAAGCGGCCGGGTCGATGGCTGTGGTGGCGGCCATGGCCGAGGCACTACCGGATGCCGCCACGGCTTTCACTGCCGCTTCCTCTACCCGCATATCAAAGCGCAGCAAGCCCGATTGCGCCGCTTGCAGCAGAGCGGGGCTGGCGGCCAGGCGCTTGAAGAGCTCGGTCAGTGCCGCAGCTTGCGCGGCCGTGCCTACACGCAAGGGCACCACCAAGCCTGCGGGGTTGGCCGCGGCCTGCGCGGGTGCAGCCGGGGCCGATGGCGCGGCAGTTGCAGGCTGAGGCATGCCCACTTGCTTCCAGTAAGCGTCTTTGCGGGCGATCAGGCCATTGCGGATCTGGTACACGTCGGTGCCATCGTAGGTGCCGGTTTGGCCACCGGGCAGGGGCACGCCGACCTTGTAGTTTTGCACCACAGTCTGGCCCAGCACCTGCATGTGCGAATCCGAAAACTTGGGGCCGGTGGGGCTGGCAAAGCGCTCTTTCAAAAACGCCAGGCAGGCTTCGCGGCCGTTGAGCACGCGCGAATCGGGCAGGATCCAGACCACATCGGGCGCAAAGCAGGCCACGATGGCCTCGGCGCTCACGGTCTCGTAACCGGCTTCAAAGCGGCGCATCAGAGCAGCCACGGACGCGTCAGCCGCCGGGGCTGGGCTAGACGCAGCGCCCAAAGCTTTTCGCACCTGCGTGCGAATTTGCTCGCGCAAAGCATCTGTGCTCATGCAGCACCCCCTGCGTCGCGGATCACGGCCTCGGCCACGGCGGCTGCGGCCCGCACGTCCGACGCGTTGCCTGACAAATACAGGCGGCCGGCCGGGCCCATGAAGCGGCAGTCGATCAGTTTCACGTTGGCGGCTTTTTCGGCCTCGTTGGCCACCAGCAGCGCATAGGACGACGTGGTCATCTCCATGATGTAGAGCGACTCGACGGGCAGCAGCATTCTGCCCGATTTGCTGCGGTTGATCAAAAAGGCGTGGTAGCCGTCGACCCGGTCAATCACCTTGGAGGCTAGGATCTCGGGCTTGAGGGCGCTTTTTTCGCTCACGCCCATCGCTTCCAGCACGGCGGCTCCCGCCGACTTGACCGACGAAGAGGAATGGCCGTGGAATTCCAGATAGCCGAACTGACGCTCAACCACCAGGTTGCCGGGCTTGACGTTGTCGTGCTTCAAGGCAACGTCGGTCAACCACTCGATGTCCATGCCGGGCGCCACTTCAATGACCATGGCCGCGTCGTTATGGCGCGGCAAGAAGCCACGGGCGGTGGAGCCGAGCAAACACATCAGCTGTGGCTGCAAGCGGTCCAGAAAGATGTAACTGCGCAAGGTGGACATGAGTGGCTTTCAGCGAAGGTGTTCGAGTTCTTCCTGCACGATGCGCAGGACGGTGGCCTGGAGTTCGGGCGTGAGGGTGGCCACCGGCGACGAAGCGCAAACACCCGTGGCGGCCGCACCCGAGGCCATGGCGCCGGCCCAGCCACCAGGCAGCGGAAAGGCCACGCGCTTCCAGTTGACCAGCAACTCGGGGCCGACGTTGCAGTCCACCGAGCTTTTGCCCGCGTAACCCGTGCCGATGGTGAAGGTGTAGGGCAAGCCGGTGTTGCCGCCGGTGCTGTCGTGCACGGTGGAGCCGTTGACGACCACCCGGTAGTAGTCAAGCGCTGCGCCCCAAACCACCGCCTGCTCGGCCGAGGCCGAATAAATACCTGAGGTGTGCCCTGAGCCGCTGTGCTGCAACATCAAGCGAGCCACGCCAATGGCTTGGTCAACGCCCGCCACAACCACGCAGCCCAAAATGGGCGAGAGCTTTTCTTTGAGCATCACGTGGCCCGCCTGCGGGTTGGCGATGGGGCAGATCAGTGCCTGACAATGGTGCGGCACCTGCACGCCAGCGGCCTGTGCAATCTCAAACGCAGGGCGGCCGACCACCCGGCCGTTGAACTTGCCACCTGGGAACGCATATTGCTGGATCTGCAGGGCTTCCTGCTCGGAGCAAATGTGTGCGCCTTCGCGCGCCAGGGCTTGCTGCATCTGCGGAGCAATGCTGGCGTGCAGCATCAGCACCGAGGGAGCCGAACAGGGGCTGCCGTGGTCGAAGTTTTTGGCCGTGACGATGAGTGGTGCAGCGGTGTCCAGGTCGGCACTGGCATCCACATAAATGGGCACGTTGCCAGAACCTACACCAATGGCGGGGTTGCCCGAGCTGTAGGCCGCCCGCACCATGGGCGTGCCGCCGGTCGCCAGAATCACGTCGGTGCGCGGGTCTCGCATAAGTGCGCTGGTGGCCTCCACCGTTGGGCGGGTCAGGATTTGCAGCGCATGGGCCGGGCCGCCGGCTTGTTCAATGGCGGCTTGCAGTTCCCGCGTCACGGCGGTGCAGCAGCCCAGGGCCACCGGGTGCGGCGAGATGACCAGCGCGTTGCGCGTCATCAGGCACAGGATGGTCTTGAAGATGATGGTGGCCACGGGCGAGGTGGAGTTGGACAAGCCCACCACCACACCAGCAGGGCGGCCGATCTCGACAATGCGCAGCGCGTCGTTGCGGCGCACACCGCCCAACGCCACACTGTCCCAAGCCGTGGGCGTCAGGGTGCAGGCGAGCTGGTTTTTGGTGATCTTGTCGACCACTTTCCCGATGCGGCTTTCGCGCACCGCCCACTCGGCATAAAACTCGGCACCCGGCAGCAAGGCCGCGGCCACTTCTTTAGCCACGCGTTTGGCTTCTTCGGGCGTCCACAGAGCGAGCGTGGCGGCGGCTTGCCGGGCACGGTCCAGCAGGTTGCGGGCCTCCTGCAAGGCTGCCAGGTCGTGGTCGGCCAGGTCGATGGGGTTACTGGAACTCATGGTGGAGAGCAGCCTGGATTCAACGGCGTGCCGCAGCCGAAGCCACGGCATTCAGGTCCACACTT
>JAUXXJ010000054.1 GCA_030681195.1 Rhodocyclaceae bacterium | reverse complement strand
CGGAGCAGTTGAATCCCCAAGCGGTCTGGCTTCGCGTTTGCGATCATCTCAAACAGACTCTCGCCGGTATCGGTCCGCCACCAATCCTCCGATTGCTCGCAAATCATGCAAACGGTATCGGCTAACTGCGGTTTTTAGGTTAAATAATCTCCCTGATTGCAACCAGGGATTCTAGGAAGAAGATTCTGCGTATGAATGTGTATGGCCAAAAATATTCTGCTTGCTGCTTTCGTAGTTATCTGGCAGGCGGGTAATTGAAAGGCAATCGATGTCGACGGTGATCGCCTAGCCGGTTTCGGGATGGTTGGCCGAAAACTGAGACAACGCACGGGTGGCCTTTTGCAGGGCCGCCTCATGACCACACTGTTCGGCATCGCAAACGGCATTCTTGAGCAGGCAACGCAATAACTCGGTGCCGTCCTGACTCTGCGCAAGACAACAGGCCAACTGGGCGGCACAGGCATAGGGCAGATGTTCGTGTTCCGCGATGGTGGCGACCTCGTCTTCGGTCAGGTCGCTGTAATCGATGCAGTCCTTGATGGAAATCATCGGCGTTCCTCCGACTAAAATGCTCCCCTGCTCCCCCTCTATCAATCTAAGCCTTTTGGATGGGCTTTTCAAGGAATAAGTTCATGCTCGATATTCAACTCCTGCGCACGCAACCCGATGTCGTTGCCGCCGCCCTCGCGCGTCGTGGCGCTGCCATTGACCTGGCGCCTTTCGAGGCACTGGAGGCGCAGCGCAAGCAGGTGCAGACCCAGACGCAGGATCTGCAGGCCAAGCGCAATACCTTGTCGAAGCAGATTGGCATGCTCAAGGGCAAGGGGGAAGATGTCGCGCCCGTGATGGCCGAGGTGGCCGGGTTGGGCGACGCACTCAAGGCCAACGAGGATCAGCTGGCCGTGCTGCTCGCCGAGCTGGATGCCTTGGTGGCGCGGATTCCCAATCTGCCGCACGAGAGTGTGCCGGATGGGCGCGACGAAACCGGCAACGTCGAGGTTTCACGCTGGGGCACGCCGCCCGCACTGGGGTTTGAAGCGAAAGATCACGTTGAACTGGGTGAGGCACTGGGCGGCCTCGATTTCGAAACCGGCGTGAAGATTGCCGGCAGTCGCTTTACGTTGATGCGTGGCGGGATTGCACGGCTGCATCGCGCGCTTGCGCAGTTCATGCTCGATACGCACACGCACGATCATGGCTATACGGAAGTGTCTGTGCCCTACCTCGTCAATCCCGACAGCATGTTCGGCACTGGCCAGTTGCCCAAGTTCGAGGAAGACCTGTTCCGCATCGAACGCGCCGACGGCAGCCATCTTTATCTGATCCCGACCGCCGAAGTGCCGGTGACCAACATCGTGCGCGGCGAGATTCTCGAGACCGAAAAACTGCCACTCAAGTTTGTCTGTCACACGCCTTGCTTCCGTTCCGAGGCAGGCAGCTATGGCAGGGACACGCGCGGCATGATTCGCCAGCACCAGTTCGACAAGGTGGAACTGGTGCAGATCGTGCCGCCTGAAATGTCATGGGATGCGCTGGAGCAGCTCACTGGCCATGCCGAAACCATCCTGCAAAAGCTGGAATTGCCCTATCGCAAGATGGCGCTGTGTGCCGGCGACATGGGCTTCTCGGCGGCCAAGACCTACGATCTGGAAGTCTGGCTGCCGGCGCAGAACACCTACCGCGAGATTTCTTCCTGCTCCAACTTCGAGGCCTTCCAGGCGCGCCGCATGCAGACGCGCTGCCGCGAAAAGGGCGGCAAGCCGCGTCCGGTGCATACGCTCAATGGCTCAGGTCTGGCGATTGGCCGGACGCTGGTCGCTATTTTCGAGAATTACCAGCGTGCCGATGGCACGGTGGCGGTGCCCAAGGCACTGTCAGCCTACATGGGTGGTATCGAAGTACTAACGCCCGCGCGCTGATTTCTTGCCCGAATGCTTCTTTGCCGGGGTTTCCCTCGCCATGCTGGGCGGTGTCCAGTTCGGCTCCAGTCGTGACAGCACATCGTAGTAGTTGCGAATGTTCTCGACGAGGATGACGGCTTCGCCGCCGCGCGCGCGGCCGCTCTTGAGACGTTCATAGTACTCGGGCCGCGACATCAGCGGCAGCACCTGCTTCATATCCATCCAGGAGTTCGGATCGCGATTCAGTCCTGGCGCAAAGCTGCGTCCCCCACGCAGGTGGCCCATGCCGAGGTTATAGGCGGCCAGGGCAAACCAGAGCCGGTCCGGGTGTTTGATCTCCGGTGGCAGTTCATCCATCAGGATCACCAGATACTTCGCCCCGGCGCGGATGCTTTGATTTGCATCGAGGCGGTTGGTGACACCCATGCGGTCAGCCGTGTCTTCCGTCAGCATCATCATGCCGCGCACGCCGGTGAAGGACGTGGCCAGCGGGTTCCACTTCGATTCCTGATAGGCGAGGGCGGCGATCAGGCGCCAGTCGATGCCGGTAATTTCCTGGGCATCGTGGAAGGCATGGCGGAATTCCGGTAGCCGCGTGCGGACATGTTCGAGAAAAACCTGAATGTCACGTGTGTTGAGGCGACGAATGTGGCCGAAGTAACGATCATCGAGCCGGCGCAGGGTGCCGTCGGTGATGATGCCGTCGATAAAATGCTGAGCCTGCGCGTGCAAGCGCGTGTTATCCGGGTCGAATGCCCAGGCATAGTTGAGCTTGCTCGGTAGCTCGTACGCGATATTCAGATCGGGGTGGACATTGGCGGCCACGGCAAAGTGTAGATCGTCGGTAGCCACGAGTTCGAAGCGACGTCGCGCCAACCCTTCGAGCAGTTCCAGTTCATCCACCGCACTGCGCTCGTTGATGAGCGGCGGTGGCGTGAGCTTGAGGTCATTCAAAGTTTGCACTTGCGGGGCGCCGGGGCGTACGACAATTTCGCGTCCAGCCAGCTTTTCGGGCGTGTCGATTGGCAGGCTATCGACATGCTGCGCGATCACCTGCCGCGTACTTTTCAGTGTCGAGGTGTACAACAGCGAGCGATCACCTTGCCGTTCGGGCATGGCAGCCGCCATGTGGACCTGTCCCGACTGCAACATCTTCTGCAGGGCGGGTTGGTCGGGGGCGGTGACAAACTTGACTTGGACATCCAGAGATTCGGCGAACAGGCTGACCAAATCGCGACTGAAACCCCGCATGCCCTCGGTGGGTGGCGATAACTGCTGGAAAACCGGGTTAGCCGGCAAGCCGACGATCAGCGGTTGATCCGGACCAGGGGGCTCCAGGCGTGTGCAGGCCGCCAGCAGCACCAGCAGGATCAGTCGCAAGAAATGGAAGGCCTGTCGCAACATGAATGTCGAGAAATCGCAGCTACCCTAAAGACAAGCGGGGCGTCACGGTTATAATCCGCGGCGTCGGAGAGGTGGCAGAGTGGTCGAATGTACCTGACTCGAAATCAGGCGTACTGAAAGGTACCGTGGGTTCGAATCCCACCCTCTCCGCCAGTAGTAACGCCGAAACCCGCACTGCTACAGGCTTTGCGGGTTTTTAGTTTTATTCTACCCACATTTCTACCCACGCCACCCCCCCTAGGAATTTACGATTACCCCGCACCGCTCAGACACGGCGCTTGCACCAGAAACAGCAAGCCCCGCGCCTTCGCTACCTTGTCACTGACTGTACCACGCCGAAGGCTTCGCCCTCGGCTCTATCTCTCCCGCTACCGCCGCACCTTCTAACCCGCCCCGCTTCGCCACAGCGCAGGCCAGCAATGAACCCGCTCGCCAGCTTGCGGCTTGCAGGGGCTACCGTCGGGGGTGCCTGAACCGCCGACGCCCTTGCGCCCGGTGTTCATAGTCAGATGAACGATGCGCGGCTACGGGGTAAATCGCAAGCGATTCAACATAACAGCACATTACCCAAAATGTGCCAGTCGTTGCGCAGGGCTTCGCTTGGTGGCCCATCGCTTCGCGCCCTTCGGGTTCGGGTAATGGTCTGTTATGTCTTGCGCCCCTTCGCCGCTCACCCCACCATCCAGCGCGTCCGCGCCCTCACTGCATTGCGCAAGGGTGGTGCTTCGCTCCGCTGGCGCTTCGCTATCAAGGTCGCCAGTTGCATAAGCGCCGTCCCGCCAGCGCCGACTTTTCGGGGGAGGGCATGTCCTGTGCTTGGCGGTGCTTACTTATTCTCCCCACCCCGCACCTTGTCCGGATCTTCCGCTTCCTGACCTGACTTGCCTTGTCCGCGCATCGCTCTGACGTGCTCGATTGCCAGTTTTTCGGCCAGCAGTTTCAGGACGGCCTCACGTTCATCTGGCGACAGTGCCGCGATTTCAGGTGGCAGTTTGAATTTTTGCGACATCACGAATCTCCTTGGGGGGGGGACGAAACCATACCTGAACCTTACTCCCTGTTCTCGACTACTACCGCGCACGGCGACTCACTGCACCCTCCCTCGGTTTTTTTTGGGATGGCTGGCTATGAACTGGATTTCGTCTCCAATGATGTTGATGGGGCTGACATCGACTCTGGGGATGATGTCGTTTGTTCCTGCAAGATGGATTCCGTTAAGCTCAATGAATCGTCCCGCTGTTGGCCCAACTGCAACAATCTTTTACCCAAACGCTGCGCTTGCTGCGGCGGCAAGTCCATTAAGAGGGTCAGGCATATTCCTTTGGTCATGTTGGACTTCCCTATAGTCGCCGCTTTCGAGTTGCCTCTTCGATTTCGGCAATTCTTAACCTTACGTCGGCTTTCATTGTTTCAATTTCCAACCGAGATTCATGTCTCCGTTGCAGAACTAGCAGTATCAATCGCTCCACGCTGCCCATAATTCCGTGAGCAGGGTTTTCGGCATCACTTGGCTTCACAAGCAAGATCAATCGTTTCCAGAAAAAGTAGAGTAGTGCTATTCCGGCGAACTGGACCAGTTGAGTCTTCCATGCGATAAGGCCCTGCCACCCATCGTATTCAGGCCAGTTAAGCAAAAAACCATAACCAAGACCAAAGACGAGACCGTTTGGAAGCTGAATGTAAAACGGGGGGAACACCATGCTCAGAAGTAGAAGCACCCCAGTAACGCCCGTAGCTAATCGGGCGTCGGCAATAATTGAGATAAGTCGTCTCATGTTGGGTTGTCCGTTGCCAGCGACTATATTCTGCTGATCTGATTTGGTATGCGGCTCTGCATCAGGCTTACCTCTGACAGCTTTCACATGTTCAAGTGCCAGCTTCTCCGCCACCAGCCGCGTCACCAACTCGCGTTCCTCTGGGGGCAGCGCCTCAATCTCCGGTGGTAGTTTCAACTTTTGTGGCATCGCATATCTCCTAGGCGGAGCAAAAATCCCTACCTAAACCTTACTTACAGATGCGATGGCCTAACACTGCTGCCGCCTCATTTTTCGCTTCAGCCGTCGCCCGAGTACTCGCGCTTCAGTCGATGTGGCGTCCGAAGAAAGCCTGAGATGAGTTCGTTTTCATCAACATTCAGATTCACGGGTCAGCTTGGACGCAACAAACCTAGCTCTGCCACAACAAAAACTAGAAGCACAACAATTATTGAGGAAAAAAGGATTTTGTTTGAGCATCCCGGAAATATCCTACGGTCATACTCAGATTTTCTGGCAGCATCTAAATCGGCGATATTGAGATGAGCATGATTCCGCTCCCATTTGTTTTTTTGCCAAGACTCAGTTCGAGCTTGAAGCCTAATAAAAACGTACCCCGCAACCCCGATAATCAAGCCGATAATTCCAGCGACGGCTAGCAATTTCGTCATTTCCAACTTCCAATCCTCCGATCCAATAAGACCACTGCATAAGTGATTAGCGATGGTGTTGAGACAACATCAAGCTCGGCTACTTTCCGAAAACTTCATTCATGACGCTATAAAACGTCAACTCGGGCGGCTTATCGATGTTATCCAGCATTG
This sequence comes from Rhodocyclaceae bacterium, assembly GCA_030681195.1. Taxonomy (GTDB): domain Bacteria; phylum Pseudomonadota; class Gammaproteobacteria; order Burkholderiales; family Rhodocyclaceae; genus Sulfuricystis. Next base: position 26,392 of record JAUXXJ010000054.1, on the reverse strand, counting down.
CCTGAAGATCAATCTTCCCTCCCGGTGGATACTCAGTGATCTTTAGACGTCTTTTCGTCGAAGCATCTTCAAACACTGGCTCTGCACCTTTGACACACCAACCCGGATCTATAGTTTCGATTTGTTGAATCAGCAGTGCGGACAGATCCTCTCCATCTGGAGTGAAGTGCTCGGGGCCAAGTTTTATGGTTTGGTGTTTGTGGTTGAAGTTCAGATAAAGACTCCAAGGTTCAACAGGACAACCACCGTTCGCGAAGAAGCTCGACGCATATCCTGCAATTCGTATCACCGAATTCTCATGCATGGCATAAGCCAATTGACCGTTATTCACTATGTAGAGACTCCATCGGAATCCGAATAGCCTGCTGAGGAAGCCCATGGGCGATCACCTGAATCGTCGATTGATGAAGTGTTCAAATGTAGACGATATTCCGTGGATTGACAATCCCAGATGCATCACCCTTCGCTTATGTCGAAGGGTTTCATCAAATCACAGCGGATTTTGGCCGAACAGGTACGGGGGCTCCGCGAGTCAAAGGGGCTGTCACAGGAGCTTCTGGCGCTAGAGGCGGAGGTTGATCGAACCTATGTCAGCCAAATCGAGCGAGGCGTCTGCAATCCATCGCTGCTTGTGCTATCAAAGCTAGCCGACACACTCGGCGTGACATCTGCAGAATTACTCCAAGCCAAAGAGCAGCATCGCACCAAGAACACATAAACCTTGTGCAAACCTTGTGTCGCAATCCCAACGCATCACAGGCACAGATGGCCGCAAGGCGACATCTCTTTCTTGGCCCGGCGGGCAGTTATCAAACGTTAGCAGACAGCCCGGCAACTTAACATTTCCTAACACCCGCGCTACCCTAGCACCCCGCCAAACACTGAATGCGAGTTTGCATAATGGCACGATGGGGCGGAGTAAACTTCCGTGCTGAGTCCGTTTTCATCCCCGCAATCTCCCCGTTCTGCGACTTCGGTTCTGATAATACGTTAGGGCTAACTCAGGGGTGCATGACTTTGGTTCTGTCGCCTCGGGCGTCCACCCTTCAGGCCATTCATCTTTGACTTAGCCTTGCCAGCCTTGGTCTTTGGCCCGGTCGAACAACCACCGTGCCATTTGCAGCGGCCTGACCAATAAAGCGCCCGCTGTTTGCACCGCGTACCTTTCTTGGTTCTCGCCCCGCAGGTCATGCCGCGAAGGAAGTCTGGAAAGATGGGAGCCTCCTGCTCGACCTGCCAAGCCTTCCGGCACTCTTCCCAATACCTACGCCAGTGCTTCAGTTTTTCGTCATTGGTCATAGCGGACTATCGGGAAATCCAAAGTCCATCGCATCGTCAGGCGTCGCTCTGACCTGCTTACTGCTCACTGCCTGCCGCTTGCGCGTGACATGGTAGGTCGTCAGCAGCGCATGGGCCACCATGTCCAGCGAAGGCTTTGCCTCGCCGTTGCGGTCAGCCCATGCCTTCGGTGTCAATGCGCCGGATATGCTCACACTGTCGCCGTCGTCCAGTGCCAGCAGCGAAGCGCCCACGCTGTCCGAGAAGGCAATCACATTCACGAACAGGCTTTCACCGTTCGCGGTCGGCGTCCGCACCTTGGCGGTCACGAATGCCTTGCCGCTTTGTCCCACACGCTGCGCCGGTTTGCCGTGCAGTTTGCCGCCTATCAGTCCGTCAATCATTGTTCCACTCCCTGAAAAGTTCCCACCACAGGCCAGCAATCACCCCGGCCAGCGTTCGCGGCCCGGTCGCCGGTCGGTATCAGTCGCGCCCGGTGTATAGCCTTCGCACCGCCGGGGTAGGTCGCGGATCGGTTCATAGCTCAGGCTCGCCACAATCTCGCCACGCTTCGCCGCTTGGCATCGCCGGGCTATCAGGTTCGCGCATTGGTCGCAAGTGCGCCGATCATCAGGGAAGTGGTCGGGCTTGGGCGGTTCCGCCGCCGCTTGCCCGGTGAAGTAGTCCCGCGCGTCCGCATCCCGCTGGCACTGGCCGATCACTTTGGCAATGGTCGCCGGGTCGGTTTCCTCGATCAGTGCCAGCCATACCCTAATCGAAACCTCATCTACGGCGGTGAGCGGTGCCGACGTTTGCCGGATGGTAGGGGTAACAGGCTCCGCCGCTACCGCATCCGGGTGCCGTTCCAGAATCTCGGCATGGGTCGCAGGCGGGGTGCATGAAACCTCTACCGGATCGCGGTCTGGGTAGTGCAGTAGCCACCAGCAGGAAACGGGTGCCGTATCACCAGCGCCGACTTTTGCCAGTGGCGATTTACCAGCAAGCGGGTCGAACGGAACCATTACCGCGCTACACGCGCCCACTTTCGGCGGGGGTGCGGTTTTTTCGTTCGGGCGCGTTGCGACAGCGACAGTTGCGACACTTGCGACAGTTCGCCCCTTTTCCCTTTCATGTGTCGCAAAAGTCGCAGGTGTCGCAGTCGCAAAACCTACCGACTCGTTTTTCCTTCGGATCAAATTCGACAGGCTCATGGTGTCGCCCCCGCCAGCGCCGGATTCACCTTGATGGTTTTCCGCCGCCCCTCATGGTTCACGCGCACACGGTCAAGCTCTTCCAGTTCCCGCAGTGCCGTTGCCAGCTTTTCCTTGTCGCGGATCGGCCCAAGTCGTTGCGCCTCTCGGGTCGGGACAAGGTGCGTCCGCTCCCGCTTGCAATGCTCGATCAACCAGCTATCCAGCCGCGCCGCGTCCGCCAGTTCCGCCGGTAGCGCAAGCTCGCCAAAGAAGCGCCGGGCTTCGGACAGGTGCCATGCCGTGATACGGCTTGCCCGCTCGAAACTATCCAGCCCGATAGCGCCGCCCATGCCATGCTCGAATTGCTGGAACAGTGCCGCCAGCCGTGCCGCGTTGTCGGCGCTTTTGCTTGCCACGTCCCGCACGTCGTAAAGCTCGCCGCCGCTCGCCAGTTCGCTTTCAATGGCATCGTGATATGCCACCCATGCCGCTTTTGCGTCCGGTGCCAGCGACAGCATGGCGGGGGTCAGTGCGCCATCTTCATCAATGGGGGCGGGTTGATTCAGGATCGCAGCAATGCGCCGATGGAATGCGGCAAGGTGCGGCCAGTTCGCCGGGGGTTCGGTGAATGGCCGTTGCCCTTGGGTTGATTCCGGCCATGCCACAAGGAAGCGGGCAAGAAAGCCCGTCCCCCGCGCCAGCCCGCCCGACTTACTGAAATACTCCCGCAGGGTTATTTCCTGAACCATCAGGCCCATCGTCAGCCGCGCACCGCGCACGGTGAAGGATTCCGAAGTGCGCCGCCCAATCGAATGCGTCCCGCCGTCCCATAGGACATTCAGCAAGGCCAGATTCCGCATGGCGCTATCCTTGCCCATGCCATGCGAACCAAATACCACGCCCGCCTCACTCGATAGCACGCCCGCTGAAGGCCATTGCTTCGCCAGTCCCCAAGCAAGGTTCTCCGGGGTTTCGTCCCCAAGTATCAGCCTCGGCACTCGCGGGGGTTCCGGTTTGTCCTGTTGCAGTTGCGCCAGATCGCCCCGCAGCTTGTCGGTCGGCCTGCCTTTCTTCCCTGCATCCTTCACCGCCGATAGGATGCCGTCGCGTTCCGCTTCCCATGCCGCAATCGCCGCCTGATATTCCTTGATCGCCGGTTTCATCGCCTCGGCTTGCTCTTCCTGATACTGGCGAATGGCCGAAGTAAAGAAGGTGTCACAGGTTGACTTCCTCTCGCCAGAATCGGCAATGGTCAGCAGGAACAAACCAACAGGCCCATGCAGCTTTTCCGCCCGCTTCGCGTCAATGTGCGCTTGGCAGGCCAGCGACAGCGCGGCCAGTGCCGAAGATGCCACCAGCGCCGCGGGTGCCTTGACGAAGCCCGCGACTTCTTCCACCGCCGCCCGGATGGTGTCGGGCAGGGCATCCAGCGGATAGGGTTCCGGTTCCATCTTCGCCGCCAGCGGGTGCGGATCAGGCCAGCCGTTGCCCTCAGAATCGCCCGCTGGCGCGTCATCGTTGCCGGGTTGATGCTCACCCCTTGCTGGTGTCGTTGCGTTCGCTATGGCCCGCGCTACGGCTTCCGGCCCACACCATGCGGCCATGTCGTTGACGTCGGTTGCCGCCTCCGGTCGGTCGCCTTCAAAGTCAGGGATTGCCAGCTTGCCGCCGACGGATCGCGCTGCCTCGATTGCATGGGGATCAGGCTCGCCGGTCGCCTTCACCAGATCAGCCAGAATCACCAGCGCCGCCGCCGGGTAGCGTTCGCGCATCGCCTTCGCCACCGCTGGCAGGTTGCCAGACGATAGCGCGGCAATGGCAGGGTGTCCGGTTGCTTCCGATGCGGATAGCCCGGTCGCCACGCCTTCACCTATTAGCAGGGTCAAGCCCACTCCGTCGCCATCGGGCAGGCGTTCGGTTGCCCAATACCCGCCCACCTTGCTACCGCGCCCGGCCAGCGCCGCCTTGCGTCCTGATTCGTCAATCAGTTCCAGCGTTGAAATGCCATCGCCTTGCTTGACTGGAACCACCAGCAAGCGCCCGGCAAGTGCATCGCCGCCCGACTTCGGCGCATAACCCAATATCGCCGCCGCCGCGCCCGCGTCAATCTCTCGCAGAGTCGCCACGGGTGAAACCCGCTTGCGTGAAAGGTAGGGATGATCGGCTTTCGCTTCGGTCGCCGCCTTCAGGATCGCAGATGCTTTCTTCGCGGTGTCGGCACGTTCGCGGGCTATCTCGGCCTCTTCCTTTGCAGCCCGTTCCGCTGCAATGCGCCGCCGCTCGGCAAGTTCCTCGGGTGTCGGTTTCTGGTGCATTCCATCATCGCGCCAACCGTTCGCTTTGGCCTCATAGAACAGTGTCCCGATAGTCACCTTGCCGCCCGCCCGGATGCTCTTCCACACGTCCCGCGCATCCTTGGTGTTGAATGATTCGGCTTGCAGGCTCCATGCTTCCCACAGGTCAAAGCCAGTGTCAGCAAGTTCGGACTTGATCGCCATGCCAATGCGCAGCCATGTTTCGCGGTCGCTCGGGTCAATGAATTGCAGGGCTTCGCGGATGCGGTCAAGATCATTCGACATTGCCGCCCCCTTCCTTGCCAGTGACAAAACCCGGATAAGGCCACTCAGGAACCCCAAGCGAATACAGCGCAGCATTGCGCCGGATGCGCCCGCGAAACTTCACCGACGGCACAATCCGGGTAATGATGTTCCAGCCCATGCAGCGCAAATCATGCACACGCGCCGCCGCTTCCGGTATCGCATGGTCAGCAGTCAGCACGAACGACAGCAAGGGTTGATGCTGGCGAATCAGGGTCAGCACTTGGGCGCATTGCCCGGTCACGATAGGGGGCTTCATTTCCGCGCCCCTCTCTGCCATCCGCGCTTTTGCTGACGATTGGCCCGGCTTGATTTGGCGAGACTGAACCATCCCGCCAGCGGGTCGGATTCGGTATGATTGCGGCTATCGGTAGTCTTTGGGGTCGCGTCCTGATTGGGGGCGCGGCCCTTGTTGTTTTTGGTCATGGCCCGCCCCTTATGCCGCAGCAATGAGGGCTTTGATGTCCTCAACTCGCCACGCGGTAACACGCGGCCCAAGTTTTACCGGCTTGGGAAAGCGCCCGGTTTTGACGCCATCCCACCAGCAGGATTTTTTCACCGGGATGATCGGAGGAATTGGCGGTTCCGCTTTGGGGTCGCCAATGATTTGCGGCAATCGAAGAAAACCAGTTTCGGGAAGTTGTGACATTTGGAAGTTGCTCCATGAAAGTTTGTCGCGGAAAATTTCCCGCAATGCGATCAATCAGTCATCGAGCCTGCTGCCAAAAGCCAGTGGCTTTCAGTGCAAAAGTAGTCTTACCTCTTCAACATAAGTAAAGTCAGTCGGGTAAGGTTCGCTCTCATGGAGCGCAGGCGACGGGTTGCATCATGAGATCCCCGTCACGACTTATCCAAACGAATCCAATTTAATTTGCAGCCGTCCGATACCCATCAGACGCAGGATTGGGGTGTCCCAGTTGCCGCCCCGTTGGGCTTGGTGCGGCAAACTCGTTATGCCGCTACTACGCCCCGGATCGGGGTAACACTCGCGGCCTCTGGAACCTTGCCGCAGTAGTCCGTCCATGCCTGCATCAGCATGGTTCGCTTTTCGATCAGATCGCCGCGCCGGTATGCCGCTTCCACCTTGTCGGGCAGGCTATGGGCCAGCGCGTGTTCGCAGACTTCGCGGGGGAATGAGTTAGCCACCGATTCGGCGCACCAGTCGCGGAAGCTGGAACGGAAGCCGTGCACGGTAATGTCGCCGCGCTTCATGCGCCGCAATACCGCCGTCAGGCTCATATCAGAAAGGGGCTTGCCGGGCTTCGCACCGGGAAATACCAGATTGCCCATGCGCGGCATTGATTCCAGCAAGGCGAGCGCCGCCGCCGATAACGGTACTCGGTGTTCACGCTTGGCTTTCATGCGCTCGGCAGGGATCACCCATAGCGCCGCGTCAAGGTCAAATTCTGCCCACGTCGCTAAACGGACTTCACCAGATCGGCAGGCGGTCAGGATGGCAAGCTCTACCGCCTTCGCCGCGATGCCTTCCTGCCCGCGTAGATCAGCCATGAATGCGCCCATTCCCTGCCACGGCAAAGCCGGATGATGTACCGTGCGCTTGCTTCGGCTTGGATCGGCCAGCAAGTTATCCAGATGCCCGCGCCACCGCGCCGGGTTGTCGCCCTGCCGGTATTTCGAGACAGTGGCCCAATCAAGGATTGACTCGATACGCCCGCGCAGGCGGGTTGCCGTTTCGGTTTTGGTTTGCCAGATCGGGGAAAGGACTTTCACCACCAGCGCGGTATCCACCAGCGCCACTGGCATCTTGCCAATGGTCGGACTGGCGTAAGTCTCAAGGGTGTTTTCCCATTGGCTCGCGTGTTTGGCATTCTTCCAGCCGCTACGATGCGCCGCGATGTATGCCGCCGCGCACTGGTCAAAGGTCATCATCTTTGCCCGTTCCAGTGCTTCAACGAGTTTTGACGCCTTACGGGTTTCAAGCGGGTCTTTGCCTTCAAGCAAGATCAAGCGGCATTCCTTCGCCTTCGCCCGCGCCTCTGGCAGTGTCACGGTATGCACCGCCCCCAAGCCCATTTCCCGCTGTTTCTTGGATAGGGTGAATCGGAATATCCATGACTTGCTGCCCGACGGGGAAACCTGCAACCAAAGCCCGCCGCCGTCACCGTAATAGCCGGGCTTCGTCGCCTTGCTCACCGCCAAGGGTGTCAACTTATCTACCAGTCGCGCCATGATTGCCCCCTATCCGTGAAATGTGGGTAGGGGCTATCTTCCAACCCACATTCCTACCCACACTGTATGCCCGGATTCTATCGGATTATTGCGGAACGGTGCGGACTGTGTTCGGCTGTAACGCCCATGCATCAAGGGGTTTTGCGGATTGTTGCGGATGCTTGTGGAATACAGATTGGCGGACACCCTCTCCGCCACCCGACTCAAGTAAGACAACGCCCTACGGGGCGTTTTACATTTCTACCCATCGTCGCGTCCGATATGTAGTGATGCTACCTGAGCCAAACTCTCAGGTACAGGGCTTTTCTTCCCTCAGATAGTTTTGGCTAAGCCCTGCCTCGCTCCCAAATCGTAACGCCGTAACTGAACCACTTCCTCAAGGCACCACACGTTACGCCTTGCAGGAGGCGAAGGTAATTTACCAATCAAACAGTCACCTGCTCAACAACCGTTTCGACAGAATCGTGGGGTAGTCCTGCCTATGCCCAGCAATGAGGTACACATAGGTATCGTTGCTGATCCGTTGGTAGACCAATTTGTGGTGCGAGGTATAGACGTTCAGATAGTCCAAGATGCCCACTGATGCTAGTTCTTGAGCAGGCGTTCCATTAAAAATGCCAGCGTCAACTTTCTCCAGCTTTTCAAAAATCTCGTCTTCGGCTTTCAGCCATGCGACTTCGCCCCACTTGTCGAGCATATAGTCCTGAAGCGAAAGCAAGTCCGCTTGGGCATCGGGAAGAATGATGACCGCCATTATTTGCGGTTTTGGCGGGCGGCCAGCAGTTGCGCCCGTGATTCCTCAACCGAAATGCCCTTTCCTTGTAAGCGGTCCTTCTCGCCCAGAGCAATGATTTTCAAAGCGGCAATGAGCGCTTCCTTCTCCTGAAACTGCTTGACGCCCTCAATCACCATGCTGGCCTCACCATTCTGGGTGATAACAAAGGGATTCCCGTTCATTTCCAGATCTTCGGAGATCTGGGCCGCATGGCTCTTTAGGTAAGAAATGGACTTGATGTTGGCGATGGACTGCATGTTGCCTCCTAGGATTCTCCATGCCCAAATTTAGTACTGAATTTGGTTGATGTCAATGACACACCTCCGTCAATCGCCACTTCCCCCCCCGATTTCCCCATAAATTTGTTTTCGCGAGCTTGCGCAATGTTTTATCTGCAAGTGGCTGACGCGCGCCTACAATCCCGACAAAAGCTGTCAACAATTACACCCCAACCCCACCCCTTAGAGAGGATTACAAAAATGATCAACGTGAATGGCAAGGACATCGAAACCGATTCGGAAGGATTTCTGGCGAATCTGGATGACTGGAGCGAGGATGTGGCCGTCGTGCTGTCGCAGCAGGATGAACTGGCGCTTGGCGAGAAGCACTGGCAGGTGATCAACTGGATTCGCGCCTACTACGCCGAGAATTCGACTGCACCCAACTTGCGTGTGATGACCAAGATGATTGGCAATGACCTTGGCGACGAGTTCTCGGACAAGAAGTACCTGTTCGACCTGTTCCCTTACGGCCCTGCCAAGCAAGCCGCCCGGTATGCCGGAATGCCCAAACCTACCGGCTGCGTCTAATCCCCGGCAAGCTTCAACGGCCCTGAACCGGAATAGCGGTCGAGGGCTAGGTAGATTACCGGCGTTATCAGCAGGGTGATGGCTTGCGAGAACAGCAGGCCACCCACCACCGACAGGCCGAGTGGCTGACGCAGTTCGGCGCCGGCCCCGAGGCCGAGTGCAATCGGTAGTGCGCCCATCAGGGCGGCCGACGTTGTCATCATGATCGGCCGGAAACGGATCAGGCAGGCCGTGCGGATCGCCTCGCGCGGGGTCATGCCCTGTTCGCGCTGCGCGGCGAGCGCGAAGTCGATCATCATGATGGCATTTTTCTTGACGATGCCGATCAGCATCAAGATGCCGATCATGGCGATGATCGAGAGGTCCAGCTTGAACAGCCACAGCATCACCAGCGCGCCGACGGCGGCCGACGGCAGGCCGGCCAGGATAGTGAGCGGATGGATGTAACTTTCATACAGCACGCCGAGTAGCACATAGATCACCAGCAATGCCGTGATGATCAACACGATCTGGCTGCCCTGCGACGACTGGAAGGCCGCTGCGTCGCCGCCCCAACTGGTGAGGATGCTGGCGGGCAGTGCAAGTTCCTGCTTGTAACGGTCGATCTGCTTCGAGGCATCGCCGAGCGCGGCACCCGGGGCGAGGTTGAAGGAGAGCGTCACGGCTTCGAGCTGGCCGGCATGGTTGATCGAGACCGGACCGACTTCACGCGTGACGGTCGCCACGCTGGAAAGCGGGATCAGTGCGCCAGTTTTTGCGCGCACGTGAATCTTGCCGAGGTCGGTCTCATCAGCACGATCTTCGGCACTCACCTGAAGGATCACCGGATAGCTGTCGCTGGAGGTATAGATCGTCGATACCTGGCGCTCGCCGAAGGCACTGTACAGGGCCGAGCGAATGTCAGCCACCTGCAGGCCGAGCAGGGCGGCTTTGTCGCGGTCGAAGTTGAGGCGTGCCTGCAGGCCCTTCATCTGCGCATCGGTGGTGACATCGCGGAAGCTTGGGTCTTCGCGCAGCTTCGCCGCCAGCTGCGTGGCGGATCCCCGCAGGTCTTCGGCATCGACGCTGCGCATGACGTATTGGTAGCGGCTCTTGCTGATACGCCCGCCGAGGCGCAGGTTCTGGATCGGGTTGATGAAGACATTGACGCCGGGGATGTTGCGTACTTCCTTGCGTAGTTGCTCGACCACCTTGTCGATGTGCGGGCGCTCGCCCATGGGTTTGAGGGTCATGAACATGCGACTGCTGTTGCTGTCGTTGGCGTGGGCGATCAGCGTTTCGACGGCGGGGTTGGCGCGGATCACCTCGCTGGTGCGCAGGATCAGTTCCGTCATGGCCGGGAAGGAAATGTCCTCGACTGCTTCGACGGTGATGAGCGCCTGGCCGATGTCCTCGTTCGGGAAAAAGCCCTTGGGCAGTGCCATGAACAGGGCGACCGAAGCGGCGAAGGTGGCGAAGGCCAGCGCAAGAATGCTGCGCGTGTGCTGCAGCGACCAGTCGAGCGCGCGTTCATAAACGGCCTGGACCCGCAGGAAGCCGCGCTCGAACCAGGCCGTCCAGCGCATGCCGGGGCCTTCCTGCTCCTCGTGCCGGACATAGCGACTCGCCAGCATCGGGATGATGGTGAGCGAAACTACTGCCGAGACCAGCACGGCGATGCTGACCACGGCGGCGAATTCATGGAACAGCAGGCCGATCACGCCGGGCATGAAGAAGATCGGAATGAAGACGGCCACCAACGATACAGAGATGGAGATGATCGTGAAACTCATCTCCTTTGAGCCGCGTAGCGCGGCCTGCAGCGGCGTTTCACCGGCCTCGATATGCCGCACGATATTCTCCAGCACGACGATGGCGTCATCGACCACCAGACCCACCGCCAGCGTAATCGCCAGTAGGGAGATATTGTCGAGGCTGAAGCCGAAAAGTTGCATGAAGGCGACTGTGCCGAGCAGCGAAATCGGCAGCGACAGGGCGGGAATCAGCGTGGCGCTCGCCTTGCGCAGGAACAGGAAGATGACGCCGACAACGAGCGCAATGGTGGCGGCGAGCGTGAGTTGCACATCGAAGATGGCATGGCGAATCGAGAGCGATCGATCGTTGCGCGTGGTGAGTTGAACCGAGGCCGGCATCTGGGCAATCAGGCCGGGCAGGGCAGCGCGAATGGCGTCGACGGTGGCCACCGTGTTGGCCCCCGGCTGACGCAACACGGAAAGCGTGATGCCGCGCTCGCCGTTTACCCAACTGGCGGTCTTGATCGACTCGACGCTGTCGATGACCTCGGCCACTTCGGCAAGACGTACCGGGCGGCCGCCGGGTGCGCTGATGACCAGGTTGGCAAAGGCGGCAGCATTGACCAGTTGCCGGTTGGCCTGAATCGTCAGCGTCTGGCGCGGTCCTTCGAGGACGCCGACGGGCGAGTTGGCATTGGCGCTTCTGAGGGCGTTGGCGATATCGTCGATCGAGAGGTTGCGCGCGGCCAGTGCGGCGGCATCGGCGCGCACGCGCACGGCAAACTTTTTCTGGCCATTGATGTTGACCTGCGCCACGCCGGGCAGGGTGGAGAGCGTAGGGGAAATCAGGTTGTCGGCAAAGCTGTTGAGGTCGGACAGCGCCATCGAGGGCGAGGTGAGCGACAGAAACACGATCGGACTCTCGGCCGGATTGACCTTGCGATAGGCGGGCAGCGAGGTCATCTCATCCGGCATGGCGCGTTGTGCGCGTAGCAATGCCGCTTGCACGTCGAGTGCCGCCCCATCAATGTTGCGCTTCTGGTCGAATTCCAGCGTGATCGAGGTGCCACCGAGGGTCGAGGTCGAGCTGATGACCGACAGGCCCGAGATCGTCGAGAACTGGCGTTCGAGGGGCGTCGCGACCGATGAAGCCATGGTTTCCGGGCTGGCGCCCGGTAGCGAGGCGGTAACGGAAATGGTCGGCGCGTCGTAACTGGGCAACGCGGCAATCGGCAGCTCGCGGTAGGCCAGCATGCCGGCGATGATCGCCGACACCGACAGGAGCACCGTCATGACCGGACGGCGAATGCAGAGCTCGGAGAGGTTCACGGTTTCTTTGCTGCGGCCTTGCCGCCTTCGCTGACACTGCTGCCCGGGCGCAAGTTCTGGGCACCTTCGACGACCACCTTCGTGCCTTGTTCCACCCCTTCGATGACGGCAAGCCCCTCCTGTATCAGCAGGACGCGCACCGGTAGCGGCGTGACCTTGTTGTCCTCACCAACGACGTAGAGGAACTTGCGTTCCGGGCCGGTCTGCACCGCCTGCACAGGCACGGTCAGGGCTCCTGGCAAGTTGCGCGGCGCGAGGGCGACGGTGACGAACATGCCGGGCCACAGCTTGCTGTCAGCGTTGGTAAAGCGGGCCTTGAGGCGGATCGTGCCGCTGGCGGTGTCGACGCTGTTGTCGATGAAGCTCAATGTGCCCTCGATGTCACTGCTGGTTTCCGGTCGGGCGGTGACGGTCACACTGCCCTTGCCCATGGCATCGCGCAAGACCGACAGTTCTCGCTCCGGCAGGGTGAAGCTGACATTGATCGGGTCGATCTGCGTGATGCTAACCAATGCCGCGCCGCTAGGCTGAACGAGGCTGCCGGGATAGACGCTGATGGCGCCGATGCGACCGGCGATCGGGGCGACGATATCGCCAAAGCCGCGATTGACCTGCATGGCGGCAGCGGCGGCCTGATCGGCAGCGACCTGCGCGCGCAGACTGTCGACCTGATTCTGACCCGTGTCGAGCGCGGTTTGCGAAATGAACTTCTGGGCGAACAGATCCTTCTGGCGCTGCAGGTTGCGTTCGGCATTGGCGAGGTCGGCACGGCTCTTGGCCACCTGTGCCTGCGCTTTGCCGAGATTGGCTTCTTCGGCGCGCACATCGAGGCTAAATAGTCGCTCGCCCTGCTTGACGTGCTGGCCTTCCTTCACATGCACGGCGCGGATCGTGGCGCTGATCTGGGCGCGCACCTCGACGGACTGTACGGCCGTGACCGTGCCATTGCTAGTGAGTTGCACCGCGACATCCTGTGGCGTTACCTTGGCGCTGACGACGGGAATGACGCCGGGCCCTTTCGATTTTGGCGCTTCACCCTTGCCAAACCAGAACCAGCCGGCGGCACCGAGTGCCAGCACGACCAGACTGATGATGGGAGCCTTACGCATGTTTGTTCCTTGTTCGTTGGGAACTGGCCGGCTTATGCCGTCCTGCCAGCAGGGAGGCCTTCAGGCCGGAAGCGGCCCGAAGAGGCTGCGCCGACTTTTTATCTTCCGGCTGCCATGATGGCACGAGATGACGCTTGCCATTACCGATCAGGTCGGCGCGCCCCATCGCCTTGAGCGCTTCGCGCAACAGCGGCCAGTTCTTCGGGTCGTGGTAGCGCAGGAAGGCTTTCTGCAACTTGCGCTGGCGGCCGCCACGGACGACGGGGACCTCCTCCGAATCTTTCGAAACGCGCTTGAGCGGATTCTTGCCGGTATGCCACATGCCGGTGGCGATGGCCAGCGGCGTGGGCAGAAAGGTCTGTACCTGATCGAGGCGGAAGTCGTTGCGCTTGAGCCAGAGTGCCAGTTCGAGCATGTCGTTGTCGGTGGTGCCCGGGTGCGCGGCGATGAAGTAGGGGATCAGGTACTGTTCCTTGCCGGCCGCCTTCGAGGCCGCCTCGAACAGACGCTTGAACTTCTCGTAGCTGCCCATGCCCGGCTTCATCATCTTCGACAGCGGGCCTTCCTCGGTGTGTTCGGGCGCGATCTTGAGGTAGCCGCCGACGTGGTGGCTGACGAGTTCCTTGATGTATTCGGGTGAACGCACGGCGAGGTCGTAGCGCAGGCCCGAGCCGATCAGGATGCGCTTGACGCCGGGAATCTGCCGCGCGCTGCGATAAAGATGGATCAGCGGGGCGTGGTCGGTGCCGAGGTTCGGGCAGATATCGGGATAGACGCAGGAGAGGCGCCGGCACGCGGCTTCGATCTTCTCGTCCTTGCAGGCCATGCGATACATGTTGGCGGTCGGGCCGCCCAAATCCGAAATTACGCCGGTAAAGCCCGGCGTCTTGTCGCGGATTTCCTCAATCTCGTGGAGGATCGAGTCTTCTGAGCGGCTCTGGATGATGCGCCCTTCGTGCTCGGTGATTGAACAAAATGTGCAGCCGCCGAAACAGCCGCGCATGATGTTGATGGAGAAGCGGATCATCTCCCACGCGGGAATCTTCGCGTCGCCGTAGCTCGGGTGCGGGGCGCGGGCATAGGGCAGGCCATAGACGTGATCCATCTCTGCCGTAGACAGCGGGATAGGAGGCGGATTTAGCCATACCTCCCGGTTGCCGTGGCGCTGCACCAGCGCGCGGGCGTTGCCGGGATTGGATTCGAGATGGAACAGCCGCGAGGCTTCGGCGTAGGCGATCCTGTCGGCCTTGACGTCCTCGTAGGCGGGCAGGCGCACGTAGGTGAGGCTGCGGTCGTCACCGGCGTGGCGCCCGGTGCTTTCATGCCATTCGGGTGTGGGTGTCCAGCCAGTCGGCACCATGAAGGCGCTGCCGCGCAAATCGCGAATCTCACTGATCGGCGTGCCTTTGGCGATGCGATGCGTCAGCTCGACCAGTGCCCGCTCGGCGTTGCCGAACAGCAGCAGATCGGCCTTGCTGTCAGCCAGCACCGAACGCTTGACGGTTTCCGACCAGTAGTCGAAATGGGCAATGCGCCGCAGCGAAGCCTCAATGCCGCCGATCACGACGGGCACGTCCTTGAACGCTTCTCTGGCCCGCTGGGCATAGACGGTGGCGGCGTAGTCGGGACGCTTGCCCGGTTCAGCGTTCGCGGTGTAGGCATCGTCGGAACGGATCTTCTTGTCGGCCGTGTAGCGGTTGACCATCGAATCCATGTTGCCGGCGGTGATGCCGAAATACAGATTGGGTTTGCCGAGGCGGCGGAAGTCATCCGCCGAAGTCCAGTCCGGCTGGACGATCAGGCCGACACGGAAGCCCTGCGCTTCGAGCAATCGGCCAACCAGCGCCATGCCAAAGCTCGGGTGGTCGATGTAGGCGTCACCGGTGACGAGGACGACATCGCAACTGTCCCAGCCGAGTGCATCCATCTCGGCGCGCGACATCGGCAGGAAGGGCGCGACGCCAAAGCGCTTGGCCCAATAGGGGCGGTAGGACGTGAGGATGCGCGGTGCTGTGTTCATTCGTTTTCTGGCAATAGCAAGATAGCCTGTTGCGGCAGGTCGACCGCCGTGCCGGGGATGGCATCCACCACCCGGTGCAGTAGCTGGTAAGCCACGCGCCACTGCTGCGAACCGACCTGCATGCTGACCGTCTTGTCGTTCAGGCGCCGCACGACGCCGCTGCGTTCATGGCCGTCGCGGTCGGTGAAACCCAGCGTGTCGCCCACCCGCACTTCATTGCGCCCCAGCCCCTTGCGGGCTTGCTCGCGAATTTCGACATCGACGCCATCGATGTTGATGGCGTTGTACTCGATCAGCCAGCGCTGGCCGCTGGGGATGTCGGTGACGGCGACTTGCTTGCGGCGGAATTCATTGATGCGGGCGCGCTGAATCAGATTCTCGCGCGGACTGAAGTAGTCGATTTCCTGGCCGACATGCAGACGCGAGCGCACGGCAATGGCCCAAGCCGGATCGTCCAGCTTGCGATCAATGGCGAAGCGCAAACGGTAGAGCTCGAAAGCCGAGGCGTGATTGAGGGCGGCAAGAACGGCGGAGAAATTCATGGACATATGCTGGCGTAAAAGTCGGCGCTGGCGATACGGCGCCCGGAGAGAGCATTATCCTCCGTCGGCCGGCGCGAAGACGAATTCGGGTACCACGACTTCCCAGTGTTCGCAGCGTGGCTCGCCATATTTCGGATCGGCAGTCGCCTTGTCCATGACCAGGATGCTATTCACGCGCGCGTCGATGCAGCGCATGTCCGCTGGCGGCGCAAAGTCCTTGGCCATCTTGCCGACGACTATGCCCTGCTTATCCCGCAACTGCCAGGAGGCGTCAACGGCGTGCAGGCTCAAGGCGCTGCCGGGGACGAGACGGGCGATGGCCGCATGCACCGGCTGCGTGCTGGCGATGCGTCCGGCGTAGCCAAGGTTGATCTGCTTGAGTTCCGGGCGCAGGTAACGGCGGGACAGTTCTTCTGGCGGTGCGGGCAGTTCAACGGGAGCGCGACGCAGCAAATGCGGGCCATCGCGTAAGCCATCCAGCAGCGGATGGCGACTCGCATCAAAGCGGGCCAGACACAGCGTCAGCCGTGCCCGCGTCATGGCGACGTAGTACAAGCGCGCGACGGCATCCGGCGCTTCCTTGCGCGCGTCCCATTCGCCATCGAGCACCACGACATGGTCGAACTCCAGCCCCTTGGCGCCGTGGGCGCTGACCAGCAGCAGTCCGCTCTGCCGACGACGCGCCTCGCGTCCCCATTCCGCCAGCCATTCGCGGCAATGGGCCAGCGGCAATTCGGCCGCGCCGGTTTCCAGCGCATAATCCGCCAGCGCTTCGGCCAAGAGCGTGTGCTGCGGGTTGTCGGCGACGGCATGGGCGTCCAGCCAGGCGCCGAGTTGCGCGGCGGTGATCAGCGGCGAGTCGCGAGCGGCGAGCCAGTCCAACAACTGCCGGGTTTCGCGCAGACGCCAGAATTGCCCGCTGTCCTCGCCGGCCATCTGCACCGGAATGCTGCGCCACTCACAGTAACTGCACAGAGGTTCCAGCCATTTCCATTGGCGGGCGATGACGGCGCAGCGCGCCCAGTCCCAGTGGGGATCGAGGCTGGCGAGGCGTTCCATTTCGGCCATTACTGCCATGGCCTGGGTTTGGGCATTTGCGCCGACGGGCAGGATTTGCACGCGGCCCTGGCCCACCCTATCCATCGCTTGCCATGTCCCGCCGGGCGGCGACTTTTTGCGGTTGGCATCGATCTGGATCGGATGCTGCGCCTTCATGCGATCCGCCAGCGGGGCGATCAGGGCATTGGCGGCGGCGATGATGTGGGCCGTGGAGCGGTAGTTATCCACCAGATAGGCCGGCTTGGCCTTGTAGTCAGCTTCGAAGCGACGGATGAAGTCCACCGAAGCACCGTTGAAGGCGTAGATATTCTGGTCGTCGTCGCCGACGGCGAGCAGGTTGATACGTTCGTCATCATTCCGGCTGCGGCCGGCGATGGCGGCGATCAGTTCGTATTGCTCGGGTCCGATGTCCTGATATTCATCCACCAGCAGCCAGCGGAAGCCGCCGAGCAGGCGCTCGCGCAGGCGGTCGTCGCTCGCGGCAGCCTCTTCCTCGCCATCGCCCTTGAGCAGGGCGATGGCGTCGAGCAGGATGTCGCGGAAGCTGTTGTCGTCGATGGGGGCCGCACGCTCGGCGAAGCTGGTACCGGTCAGACGCATGGCCAGGGCATGGAGGGTGAGCACGATGACGCCCCTTGCATCGTCGCCGATCAGCGCTGCCAGCCGCTGGCGTATCTGCGCGGCGGCGTGGCGGTTGTAGGCCAGGGCGAGAATACCGCCGGGGTTCTCGCGGCGGCAGCGCACCAGATAGGCGATGCGATGCACCAGGACGCGGGTCTTGCCAGAACCGGGGCCGGCCAGCACCAGCACATTGGCGGTTTCGCGCTCGTCGGCGACGATACCGCGCTGGGCCTTGTTGCCCAGGGATTCGACCACCGCGCGCCAGGATTCCGGCGTGGTCTGGCGTTGCAGTTCCTTGTCGCGGCCGGGCAGCCAGCGCTGGAGGAAGTCCTCCTGATGCAGGGCGAAGTAGTCCATCGCCAGGCGCAGGGCATCGGCCATTTTTTCCAGGCCGCGCTGTACGTATTCAGCCATGACGTGGATTTGCAGCACCTGTTCGTCGTAGTGCAGCTTGAGCGGCGCGAAGTCGGGCTGGTTGAACTGTTTCTTCCAGTCGCCATCAAGGCGGATGCTCATCGCCGGACGGAACACGGCGAGGCCCTTGTTGAGGCGGAGGATTTCCTGTTGGTGCAGCCAGAGCAGGGCAAGGTCGATCAGCTTCTGCGGTTCCTTGATCTCGGCCTTGAGTTCCATATCCATGGCGATGGCATCACCCAGCTTGCCCATGGTGGTCTCGGCCAGCAGGTCGGCGCCCTTGCTGCCGGCGGGCAGGCTGGCCAGTAGGTGATCAAGCAGGCGCTGCGCGGCGACGCGGCGCAGGCGGGCGGTCTTTTCCAGCGCGGCCCATTCCCGTTGCAACGTGACTTGCAGGCTTTCGCCATCCAGTCGACGCAGCGCCAGGCTACCGCCGCCCTTGTTGTCGTCGCGGCCGTCGGCGGCAAGGCCTTGCAGCAGGCGGCGCAAGGTTTCCGGCAGGGCCTTGGCGTGTCCGGCGTTCTTCAGTCGCTGCGCAGCCAGGCGCAAGTGCAGCGGCGCGCTGTCGCCTTTGCCGAAGTCGGGCGCGAGTTCGCGCAGTTCGGCGATCAGGGCGGATTCCAGTTGCGCCGCCGTCTCGAGCCGGTCGCGGGAGCTGTTCTTGACGCCGGCGTGGACGTAGGCGGTCAGGGCAGCGTCGTTGCTCGCCAGGCCCAGGTTTTCCAGATCGGCGAAGGCCTTGCGCAGTGCGGCCGAGGAGAGACCGGCGACGCCCATCAATTCGTCAGTGGAAATGCCCTCATCGGCATCGGCGGCGATCAAGGCGTCCACCAGAGCCAGCAACTGCTTCTTGTAATCCTCCGGCGTGGATTTGCCGGCGAGCTTCTCCCGTGCTTCCTTGACCGAGCCCACGCGCAAGGATGACGGAAAAATCTGCACCCGGTTTTCCTCGCGGGAGAGCAAGGCGGCTTCTTCCAGCCAGGAAATGGCAGTGCGCACACGGGTGTCGTCGGTGGCGGCATCGCGGGTGAAACCGGCGTCTTCATCCTCGGCCAGGATTTCACCGGCGGTGGCGACGATGTCGTCGCCGCTTTTCTTGCGGTCAAGCGTACGCAGCGCGCGCAGGATGGTCTGGATTTCCTTGCGTGTCAGCCGCGAGCGGGCCGACATGCCGAACTGGCGCTCCACATCCTCCGGCGTGTAGAGCAGCACGCAACGCGCCGAGAGCCGGTCACGCCCGGCGCGACCGGCTTCCTGCAAGTAGTTTTCCAGCGAGCCGGGGATGTCGGCATGGATCACCAGGCGCACGTCAGGTTTGTCGATGCCCATGCCGAAGGCGTTGGTGGCGGCGATCACGCGCAGATCGCCACGGATGAAACTTTCCTGCGTGTGCTTCTTCTTTTCCGGCGTCAGTCCGGCGTGGAAAAACGCGGCGGCCAGGCTTTTGTCGCACAGGAAGGCCGCGACTTCTTCGGTCTGCTTGCGGGTGGCGCAATAGACAATGGCACCGCCGGCAACAGCGGGCGGCAACTCGGCCGCGATGAGCTGAAAGACATGATCGAGCTTGGCCATGGGCGAGGTCGGCACCACGGCGAAATCCAGATTGTCGCGCTTGGCGCCACCATCCAGACAGAGCAGTTCGATGCCGACCTTTTGTCGGAAATGATCGACGATGTCGGCGATCACATCAGGCTTGGCGGTGGCGGTGAGGCACAGCACTGGCGGCACCGGGTCAGCGCCCGCTTTCTCCTTGATGAAGCGGCTGACATAACGGTAATCGGGGCGAAAGTCTTGTCCCCATTTCGACAGGCAATGCGCTTCGTCCAGCACCCAGGCGCCGATCTCGCGCTGCTCCAGCACGCGGCGCACGGTGCGGTTGCGCAACTGCTCGGGGGCGATGATGAGGATGCCGATCCCGCCCAGGCGCACCCGATCAAGCACGTCGGCGCGCTCCGGCATTGACAGCAGGCCGTTGATGGCGGCGCAGGAATGGATGTTCCTGGCAGCCAGCCCCGCTACCTGGTCAGACATTAATGCCACCAACGGCGAGATGACGACGGTGAGTGCGCCGGTCTTGTCAAAGCGCGACAGGGCCGGAATCTGGTAGCACAGCGATTTGCCGGTGCCGGTGGGCAGGATGCCAAGCACATGGCGGCCGGCCATGGCAGATTCGACGATGACACGCTGCAAGGGCCGACCGTCGGCATCCGCCGGCTCGGGACGGAAGTCGTCGAAGTTGAACCAGCGCTTGAGTTCCTTCGCCGCATCGTGATGCTCGCGGCACCAGTCGCAGGCGGGGTCGGTGCAGGCGGTGTCGCGCAGGCGGCGGACGATTTCCCCGGCTTGCGGGAATTGGTGGCGCACCCAGGGCGGCATCACCGAGTTGCTGCCCGCCACCGACAGCCAGGCCAGGGCATAGGCCAGCGGCCAGCCGTTGGTGTGGGCCTCGGCGATGATTTGCTCGCATTGGCTGCGGCAGGCCTGCCCGGCGAGGCGGGCGGCGATGGCGGCACGGGCTGGGCTGGCGTCGGGACGCGGGCATCCGCGCAGGGTCATGAAGAAACGGTTGATGCCGGAGACCGAATTGTCCTGAGTCGTCAGCCAGTGCCAGGCAGCCAGCAGTTCGGGAGTACTTTGCTGCTGCGCCGACAGTGCCTCGTGCTGGCTGCGAAAGACTTCCAGGGCGAGTTCGGCATCCTTCAGCGGATTGTTGGGATGATGTCCGCCGGCCAGCGGGCCGTCCTGATAGTGTTTGACGAGGTGATGGTAAGGATTGCGCGGAAAGGCCAGCGGGTTGAGCCACAGGGTATCCACCGCTGGCAGCGTCAGCAGCCGTAGCCCCGGCCGCAGGGCCGCCAATTGCGGCAGATCGAAACGCAGGATGTTATGGCCAAGGACGAAGGCGGCGCCGGCGACCAGGGCGTCGAGCCGATCCAGTCCGGCGCTTGGTTCCTTGCCGCTCCAGAGCAGTGTTTCGCCACTGTCGGCGCGCATTGCACCGATCTGGCGCAGGCGGCCATCCTTCTTGTTGACTTCCAGATCGATGGCAATGCAGCGCGGCTGAAAAGGTTTTCCGGTGGGGGCTGCGGGATTGCCGTTTGTCATGACGGCGGATGATAGCGCGCCGCCGGGGACGACTGTCAGGGCTTACTCAGAGTCGAATGCGGCTCTGGCTCGGCACATGCCGCGCCAGAAAGTCCATCTGGTCGGCAAGGATTTGCCGGTTCGAGAGAATCAGGTACTCGGCCTTGTTGGGTACGTAGGGCGCATACAGCAGCTGCATGTGCGCCTGTTCCGGGGTGCGCCCGCTTTTGCGCTGATTGCAGGGACGGCAGGCAGTGACGACGTTCATCCAGACGTCCTTGCCGCCCTGCGAGACCGGCAGGATGTGATCACGGGTGAGGCGGGCGCCGGGGAGATTGTCGCCGCAATAACCACAGATATGACGGTCGCGATGGAACAGTTCGCGGTTGTCGAGCGGCGGGATGCGGTGGTACTGGTTGCCGGCCAGTGCCTTGCCCTTGATGGCGATGATGCTGTTGGCGTGGATTTCGGAACGCAGCCCGGTGATGCGGTTGAGGCCACCGTGAATGGTGAAGCTGTGCTCGCCGATGGCCCAGGCGACCTGATCCTTGGCATAGTAAAAGCACGCATGCTGCCATGTCACCCAGCGGTGGGGGACGCCATGCGGGTCGAGCGTGAGGATCAGTGGATAGCTACTCATCGTCTCCAAACCATGTCCTGCTTACAATGCGTGCTTACAACGCACCAAGCGCTACAGCCTATCAGAGCATTGTGACAATGGAAAGTTCACACCAGTACGGGAAGGACATACGGGAAATCGGTGGAATTCCATGGCGTGCGTTGGCTTGGTCATTGGGCGTGCATGCGCTGGTCTTGCTGGCCTTGGCACCATTGTCGCCAGCAGGGGAAACCGGCGTACCGCCGGCGCAGCGCCTGTTGGCCCAGTTGCGTAGTGCGCCGGTGCCCAGTCCTGCCGTCCTGCCAGTCCCCGAAAAGGGATTCCCTTCGGTCACGTCGACTTTTCCAGTACCGACGAAATCAACAAAATCCGCTGCGTCATCGACGCTCACAACGCAAACGAAGTCGGCGGTGGTGGATGCACCCCAACCAACATCACCATCTGTGGTCGCCGGGGGGGAGCCAGTGGCGGCCGTGGTCGCGTCGCCTTCTGTGGCCCTACCACCTCCGCCTGTCGAGCCAGGCGCTCCCGATGCCGCTGGCCTGCGCCAATATCGCCTGGCGCTGGCCAGCGAAGCACGCCGTTACCGACGCTATCCTGAAGCGGCACGACGCGCGGGTCTGGCCGGAACGGTGGAAGTGCGGGTCAGTATTACCGCCAGCGGTGTCGCTGCCCAGACCGAACTGACGCGGTCGAGCGGTCATGCTCAACTGGATACGGCGGCACTTGAGATGCTGCGTCTGGCTGCAGAGCGAACCAAGCTGCCCGATGCCTTGCGCAATCGGCAATTCGCCGTGCTGTTGCCGGTGGTGTTCGAGGTGGAAGAATAGTTCAGTCGGGCGTCAGTGCTTCGGCGTGCAGGCTGAAGGTGCCGTGGGCGCGGTCGGCAAAGAAGTGGCGCAGGGTCAAGGCAACAGTGCGAAAAGATATCTCCTGCCACGGGATGGCGGCTTCCTCGAACAAGGCAAGCTCCAGCGTTTCTTCGCCGGGTGCGAAGTCGAGGTCGAGCAGTCGGGCGCGATAGATCACATGGACTTGGCTGATGTGCGGTACCGAGATCATCGAGAACATTTCGCCCAACTCAATCCGGGCGCAGGCCTCCTCACGGGTTTCACGCGCCGCTGCAGCGGCGACGCTTTCGCCGTTTTCCATGAAACCCGCCGGCAGCGTCCAGTAGCCGAGGCGTGGTTCGATGGCGCGGCGGCACAGCAGGATCTTGTCCTCCCAAACCGGCAGCGTACCAACGACCAGTCGCGGGTTGCGATAGTGAATGGCACCGCAGGTTTCGCAGACGTGGCGCGGCAGGCTGTCGCCCGGGGGCACCTTGAGGCTCACCGGCGCAGCGCAGGTACAGCAGAAGTTGATCGACGGTTCCATTGCTGTCGATTCTAGCCCTGGCGATTGCACCAGTACAAAGCTCTTCCATGACTTGACTTGGGCTTAGAATGACCGCCTGTCTGCAGGTCGCCTCTATGCCCGCCGCTCACGATTCGCTGCCGCCTAAATACGAAAAACTCCAGGAATTGAAATCGCTGGGAGATTTGCCTTCGCCGAAAGGCGCGGCGCTGGCCGTGATGCGTCTGACGCGCAAGGAGGATGTGTCGATCAGCGAGTTGGCGCATGTGGTTCAGACCGATCCCGCTCTGGTGGGGCGCTTGATCAAGGCAGCCAATTCAACGCAGGCGGGCGCACATCGCCCGGTGGCCGCCGTGCAGGACGCTTTGCTGTTGCTCGGTGTGCCTACTGTGCGTTATCTGGCGCTGAGTTTTTCGCTGCTGTCCGGCTACCGCGCGGGGCAGTGCGCCAATTTCGATTACCGTCGTTTCTGGTCCCATTCACTCGCCTGTGCCGTGGCGACGCAGACGCTGGCTGGGCAGATTCGTGCGGCACCGCCCGATGAGGCCTTCAGTGTCGGTTTGCTCAGTCGCATCGGCGAATTGGCGCTGGCGACTGTTTATCCCGAGGACTATGCGCGTCTGCTGGGGCAGTTGGCGGTGGACCGCGCCGCGTCATTGACGGTACTTGAGCAGGCGACCTTCGTCATGACGCATGCCGAACTGTCGGCGGCCATGTTGCATGACTGGGGCCTACCGCGCATGTTCGTCGATCCGGTTTATCTGCACGAAACACCGGAACAAGCCAACTTCCCGCCCGAATCACGGCAATACATGCTGACCTGGACGCTGACGCTGGCGCGCCTGATTGCCGATATCTGCCTGGCGGCCGAATCCGAGCGACGTGCCATGATGTCCAAGCTATTCCTGCTGGGTGGCAAGTTGTCGCTCGAAAGCGAAACGTTGACGGCGCTGTGCGACCGCGTGGTGAGCGGCTGGCAGGACTGGGCGCAGCAGTTGAATGTCGACTCCAATGTCGTGCCGCCTTTTGACGAGTTATCCAAGCCCCCGGCGGCGCCCGAGCTTTCGCAGGCTGGCATGCCAAGTGCCACGCACGATAGCGAGGGGGCAATGCGCGTGTTGGTGGTCGATGACGACAACAGCATGCGCACGCTTCTCAAGGCGTTGTTGACGCACTCCGGTTATGAGGTGCATGAGGCCACCAACGGCCAGCAAGGCTTCGAAAAAGCGCTGGAGGTGCGGCCGCAGATCGTGGTGACCGACTGGATGATGCCCGAGATGGATGGCGTTGAACTGACGCGTGCCTTGCGTCAGACCAAAATTGGCCGCAGCATCTACATTCTGATCCTGACCGCGCTGGAGGCTGAGGACAAGCTGATCGAGGCCTTTGATGCCGGCGTGGACGACTTCATGAGCAAGCCGCTCAAGTCACGCGTTCTGGGTGCGCGCTTGCGTGCCGGCCAGCGCGTGGTGACGCTGCAGAACGAGATCGAGCGTGATCGCGAGGAAATCCGCCGCTTCGCCGCCGAACTGGCGGTGACCAACCGGCGCCTGCAAGAGGCGGCGCTAACCGATGTGCTGACAGGTTTCCCCAACCGGCGCTATGCCATTGAGCGCTTCCAGCAGGAGTGGTTGGCCTCGAATCGTAGCAAGCGTCCCCTGTCCTGCATGGTGGTCGATATCGACCACTTCAAGACCATCAATGACACGCACGGTCATGACATCGGCGATCTGGTACTCAAGGAGACCGCTCAGGCCATCAAGAGCGGGCTGCGGGCGCAGGATGTGGTTTGCCGTACCGGTGGCGACGAGTTTCTGGTGATCTGCCCGGAAACCGATATTGCCGCCGCCAAAATCTGTGGCGAGCGCGTCCATCGGGCTGTGGCGAACATGCGCCTGACAGCCGGGACCTTGAAGCTGACCGGTAGCGTCAGTGTTGGCTATGCCACACGGGATACGGGTACGCTTGATATCGACGCTCTCATCAAGCGTGCCGATGAGGGCGTTTACCTTGCAAAACAACGAGGTAGGAACTGCATTGCAAGTGTCCAGGATACCCCTGAAAAATCTCTCTAACAGAAAATATTGCTTAAAAACATGGGATAAGCCGGTATTTGTAAGGTTTTTTCTTACAAGACATCACCATCCTGTTCTTACAAAAGGATGGTCTTTCCGTTGATTTTCTTCTTGTCGAATTTTCTTGAAAATGCCATCACTGCCAAACGGGCATGCGCGAACCATGTTCCGCGCCCGGGATTGGCGGCAATGCAAGGAGAGAATGATGAAATCGACCGACACCTACAATGATATTAAGGAGGTCAATCTCGCCTATCTGATGCTGGCACAGAACATGGTCCGCGCCGATCGCTCGGCCGCCATATTCCGTCTGGGGATCAGTGAGGAGATTGCCGAAATCCTGGAAACCCTGACCCCGGGGCAGGTCCTGAAAATGGCCAGCACCGACATGCTGTTGTGCAGCTTCCGCTTCGAGGACGCCCTGCTGATCGATCTGCTGGCCAATCACGAGCGCGAGCGCGGCGTGGGTCACATTCATGCTGCGATTCTCGCTGCCGGCAAGCCGGTCGAGACCTTCGCCTGATCGCACAGTTCAGTTAACTCGTCGACACCGGAGGACTTAATGCGTAATAAATCCGTTATCACGGAGGCGAAAGATATTCATCTCGCCATCGAACTGATCGAGCTGGGCGCCCGCCTGCAGTTGCTCGAAGCCGAAACCAATCTTTCCCGCGAGCGCCTGCTCAAGCTCTACAAGGAAGTGCGCGGCGTGTCGCCCCCCAAGGGCATGCTGCCGTTCTCGACCGACTGGTTCATGACCTGGCAGCCGAACGTGCATGCCTCGCTGTTCATGGCCTATTACAACTTCCTCGAACGCCATACCGGTCTGAACGCTCTGGAGCGCATCATCAAGGCCTATCGCCTCTATACCGAGCAGATCAATCGCACCGGCATGGAAAGCGTCCTGTCACTGACGCGTGCCTGGACCATGGTACGTTTCTTCGATGCCGGCATGCTGCAGATGACGCGTTGCAAGTGCTGTGGTGGTGATTTCGTGGCGCATGCCCATGATCCTAAAAAGGATTATGTCTGCGGACTGTGCCACATGCCAGCCCGCGCAGGCAAGACACGCCGGGCTGCCGAGGCCAGCGCGCTGGAAGCTGCGGTTGCCTAAGATCGCCTGAGTTTTACTCTCCCTGCTTGAAGAGGGCATGAGATCCCGGTAACAGGGTTCATGCCCTTTGCCCATTTCTGGGCGCCTGATTTGTGCCGTGCGGCGGCATTTGCCGCTATCATGGCGCCTGTTTGCGCGCCTCTGCCCGCGTTGCCTGAATTCAATCCCGGGGTTGTTCATGTTATTGCTTGTCGGTTACGTCATTGTTCTTCTGTCCTCGATCGGCACTTATGCAGTTCACGGCAGCCTGGGCGCCCTGTGGGTACCGCTTGAATACATCGCCATTTTTGGTCTAACGATTGGCTATCTGGTCGCATCCAACAGTCCACGCTCGCTAAGGAAACGCGGAACAACCGCCTCGAAGGCGATCTGATTCTGCACGCTCATTAAATTTCTGACTAAAACCGCTTCGAAACTCTGTTTCTGGGCGGTTTTCTCCCGTGCACCGCTGTTCCGGTGCTCGTTTTGCCCATTT
>JAUXXJ010000033.1 GCA_030681195.1 Rhodocyclaceae bacterium | reverse complement strand
CATGAACGGCATCGGATTGTCCGAAACGCGCTGCAGCCAGACCTGAAGAATACCGGCGGCCGTCAGGAACAACGTGATGAAGACCATCGACACCGTCATCAGCCAGAAGCCCCACATCTCCATCACCTGCGCCTTGTTACTGTTCGCCGCGCGACCCCGCATCAGTGGCATTGCGTAACTGATCAACGCCAGATTCACCATCACATAGGCACCGTAAAACGCCATATGACCGTGCGCAGCCGTAATCTGCGTGCCGTGCGTGTAATAGTTCACCGGCGCCAGCGTATGCAGGAAACCCCACACCCCCGCCCCGAGAAACGCCATCACCCCCGTCCCCAGACACCACAGCGTGGCGGCACGGTTCGGATGCTCACGCCGCCGACGATTCACCATATTGAAGGCAAACAGCGTCATCGCGAAGAACG
The DNA here is from genome assembly GCA_030681195.1 of Rhodocyclaceae bacterium. Lineage (GTDB taxonomy): Bacteria > Pseudomonadota > Gammaproteobacteria > Burkholderiales > Rhodocyclaceae > Sulfuricystis. The sequence goes on along the minus strand of JAUXXJ010000033.1, from coordinate 1,373 downwards.
GAATCGGTTCCAGCGCAGAGAACACCGAACCAATCACCTGCCACGACTCCGGCGTACCAATCCAGTAATAGTGGTGACCCGTACCGAGAATGCCCGTGACCAGCGCCAAGGTAATAATCACATACAGCCACTTCTCGATCACCTCGCGGTCAACCCCCGTCACCTTGATCAGCACGAAAGCCAGAATCGCCCCCATGATCAGTTCCCAGACACCTTCCACCCAGAGGTGAACCACCCACCACCAGTAGAACTTGTCACGCACCACGTTATGCGGGTTGTAGAACGAGAACAGAAAGAAGATCGCCAGCCCCCACAGACCCACCAGCAGCACCGTATTGATCGCCGTCTTGCGCCCCTTGAGCACCGTCATCGTGATGTTGAACAGGAAGGCCAGCGCCACAATCACGATACCGACCTTGGTAATCAGCGGCTGTTCGAGGAACTCGCGTCCCATCGTTGGCAACAAATCGTTGCCGGTCATCTGCGCCAAGGTGGCGTAAGGCACCAGCAAGTAACCGACGACGGTGAGGCCGGCGGCGACCAGAAATACCCAGAACAGGATCAGGGCCAGCTTCGGGCTGTACAGCTCGGTTTCCGATTCTTCGGGAATCAGATAGTAGGCCGAGCCCATGAAGCCCATCAGCAGCCAGACGATCAGGGCATTGGTATGCACCATGCGCGCGACGTTGAAGGGGATTTCCGGGAAGAGGAAGTCGCCGACCACATACTGCATGCCCATGATGAGGCCAAACAGGATCTGGGCGACGAAGAGTGCGATAGCCGCGATGAAATACGGCTTCGCGACGGCTTGGGATTTATATTGCATTGTTATCTCCTGGGTCGGTCCGTATTAGCCTTGGATGTTCGGTGGCCACTTGGCCGTATCGATTTGTCCCACATAGTTGAGGAACGCGGCGATTTCCTTGAGCTGCTGTTCGGTGAAGTTGAACTGCGGCATGCTGCGACGACCGGGGATGCCTTCTACCGGGCGGCTCTGGATGAAGGCCATGACGGCTTCCTGGCTGCCGAGGCGCTTGACGACGTTGCCCAGTTCGGGGGCGAAGTAGGCGCCTTCGCCGAGCAGGGTGTGGCAGCCGATGCAGTTGTTGGTCTCCCACAGCTTCTTGCCCGCCACCACATTCGGGTCGGCGAGCATTTCGCGCCTGTCGCGCTCGGGAAGGACCTGTTCGGTCTGATAGGTCAGCGCCAGGAACACCAGGAAGAAGAAGACCGTCCCCCCATAAAATATGTTCCGCGCCGTCGAGGTGGTGAATGCTTCGCTCATAGGGCCCCCTTGTTCATGGTCCGCCACAAAGTGTGACGTGTCGCGCACTCTAGGTAGCTCACCTCCCTCTCGCCTTGATGATAGTCAA
>JAUXXJ010000028.1 GCA_030681195.1 Rhodocyclaceae bacterium | reverse complement strand
GCGAACGGGTTTTAACCCAGCGCTGGAAGGCAAACCTCTCGTGGTGCTGTCCAACAACGATGGCTGTGTCGTGGCGCGCTCGCAAGAGGTCAAGGACCTGGGCATCAAGATGGGCGTGCCCTGGTTCCAGATTGAAGGACTGGCCAAGCGCCACGGCATCATCGCGTTTTCCAGCAACTACGCGCTCTATGCCGACATGAGTAACCGGGTGATGGCCATCCTCGCCACGTTCTCTCCCAGCCAGGAGGTGTACTCCATCGACGAGTGCTTTCTCGACCTGGCCGGTTTCGAGCGCCGTGGATTGACTCGCTATGGCCAGGAGATGCGCAGTGCGATCAAGCGCTGGGTGGGTCTGCCGGTGTGCGTCGGTATCGCGCCGACCAAGACCCTCGCCAAACTGGTCAACCATGTCGCCAAGAAGCGCCCGCAGTTCGATGGGGTATGCAATTTCAACGAACTTGGTGCTGGCGAGATCGATGCCCTCATGGGCGATCTGCCCGTAGGTGAAGTATGGGGTGTCGGCAGTCGCTACGCCGCGCGCCTGCAGCAGATGGACATTCTCACTGTGCGCGATCTGCGCCAGGCCTCGCCCAAGGCAATGCGCCAACAGTTCTCCGTGGTGATGGAGCGCACCGTGGCGGAACTCAATGGCGAATCCTGCCTGGACCTGGAGGAAATGGCCCCGGCCAAAAAACAGATCATGTCGTCCCGCTCCTTCGGTCGATCCGTTTTTGCCCTGGATGAACTCGCGGAATCGGTGGCGAGCTACATGAGCCGCGCGGCTGAGAAACTTCGCCGTCAACATTCCCTGGCTGGCGCGGTACAGGTCTACATCCGCACGAATCCGTTCAAGGAACGTGAACCGCAGTACAGCCAGGGCATGATCCTGCCGATGGCCGATCCGACAGATGACACGCGCCAGCTGGTTTCCGCCGCGATTACGGTTTTGCGCCGACTCTATAAGCCCGGCTTCGCCTATGCCAAGACCGGGGTCATGCTGACCGAAATCATCGCCGCCAATCAACGCGCGCCCACGCTATTCGATGACGTCGCCGGCATGGCTCGAAACAAGAACTTGATGCTTGCCGTCGACAGCATCAACCAAGCCTACGGGCGCGGCACAATCCGGCTGGCGGCCGAAGGCCTGAATCAGCCCTGGAAAATGCGCGCCGGCAAGCGGTCCCCCGCATTCACAACCTGTCTTTTTGATGTGGTGGTGGCGCATGCAACCTAAAATCGTCGACATCAAATGGGAGAACAACAATGAAAATATTCAACGCACGGCATTTTCTGCGGCATCTCTCGATGCCGACGCTTCAGGAGTTCACCGAGGGGCATATTCTCGGCACGCGACTCGCCGTCGACTGGACGCAGTTACCTGAACTTCTACCCACTGCGGTGGCTGACCTGGTCGATGACATCGAAACGTTATTGCAGGATCCCGCCATCGATCCGGCCGAGCGCAAAGCCATCGAGCAGGACTTGTGGCTCTGGCACGATGATCTGCGCCGCGCGCACATGATGGCCAACGGCTTATCCATCCAGGAATTCCGCAGCGCATGCGGTGAGGATCCGGAAATTGAACCGGCATTCGCATCCCGCGACGAGAAAGAAATTGCGCTCTGGATGTTGACCTACCGCGACAAGGCTTTTCGAGATGCCGAACTGCACATCGCCTTCCAGGCCAAGACCAATGGCAAATACTGGAAGAAACATCGCATCCAGCCTGGCCTCAAACCCACACACGAACGCGCTCTACTGGATGCCTTCTGTCATGACGTCGCCCAACTCTACAAGAAGGACGGCGCTGGCGAAGGCATCCACATTGAAATCAGTGAGCGCCCGGTCGATGAAAGCGTCCAGCTGACGATCTATGTGGAAGGCCCGGTGACTGCCCTCGCGCATTTCGCCCAGAACAACTTCACGCGACTGACCACCCGTATCGCGCTGGAGAGCGCCATCGCCTATCACCCTGCCACAGGCATGGTTGAAACCATCGTCAAAGGAGGCGCAAAGAACCACACCGCTGTCCTGCAGTTATTCGGCAAGCATGTCGTCGGGCAAGAAATCGCGCCTGAAGAGATTGAAAAGAAACGCTACCGACTCAACGCCCTGCGCGATGGGCTGATGGAGCCCTTCGAGGATTGGTCAACCCATGGTGTCGAGATGGTGCGCCTGCGTCGGGCCCACTTCAGCCCGGCAGGAAATACCGCAATCGGCTTTCAGGTCGAGGCTTCACCCGACCAAGGTCATGATGACGCAATCCGAATTGCCCTCGATTCTCTCAATGTCGAGCACTCCTTCGAGGCGGAATACAACATGGATGGGGCCAGTGTCATCGTGTACACCGGCAAGAGTGCCAAGGGCAAAACCCAGCACTTCAGTTTCAATCTGTATGCCTCGGGTTCCTCCACGATCAAGAATCTGTCTGCGCGCAATCAAGTCATCGCCAATGCTGTGTTGCGCGCCTTGAACGTGATCGATTCCGACGAGGCCCCCGTTGAAGTTGAAGAACCCGCTGACGATGAGGTTTTCGCGTGAGTCAGCCGCAGGTCGACGCCACCGCGCTGTTTTGCCGCCTGCTGGAACGCGCCAAACCCGAGGTCAACGGACAATCCTTACATGCAGGTGATGATGCAATCGCGGCAGCGCATCTGCTCCGTGAACGCGTGCTGGTACATGGCGCGCTGCTGGATTGGGTCACCTGTCCGGAATGTGGTGTCCAGACCGCCCGAGTTGTGCAAGACAAATCGAAAGAAACGATTGCGCTTCTTTGCCCGGAATGCGGTGACGTCGAGGCGTCACGCCATCTGCGAGAAACCTACAAGATTGCGCTGCAGAAATTCGTTTCCAACCTGCTGAACGGACTTGGCTTTTCGGCCAACGGCATGAAACCGATCGTTCCCGACCTGATCTGGCGACTGGGCTCAACCGAGGCAAAACGCGGCAAAGCCGTGACCTGGTATTTCGCCCGTCGACTGATTCGGCCAGAGGTGGCCAGCCGTTTACGGGAACAGATCGGCCTCGATAGATCCGTGCAATCCTGCGTCATCCTGACCAGCAGTGAGACGCCGCTGCCGCCCGGATCAGCCCTGACTGAATTTGATGTGCGCCCCTTGTTCACCGTGGGTCGTGTTGGTCAGAACACCTTCGAGTTTTTCCACAATCGACAGGCGGATCCAGGCCCGCAAATCTTGGATGAAGCGGCTCCGGGCACCACGCTGCGCTACGTCAAGGGCCAGGGTAAGGCGTTCATCGACGGCACTGAATATCCGCTGGATCCCACCCAGAAAAACATCCTGCTCGCATTGATCGACGATCACGACCATGAGATGGAAAACGATGCGATCAAGACTGCTTGCGGCTCGCAGGCACAGCGATTTTCACCCAGTAAGGCTTTCGACAAGAACGAGGCCACGCAGCATGTCTATCGCACCTTCGTCATTTATCAGCGTGACGACGAGAATTACCGTTTGATCATTCCCGAGGACGATCGCGACTGGCTGCACTGACACACCGTTCGCGCAACAGTTGTTTCATTCCGATGACCGCAGTCAGATCAGTCAGCAGACATTGGGGGCTAAATTTGGAATGAGTGCTTCTCGGCCGGAACCGACGTTCGTCCTGACCTGATTCCAGCCGTTCACGAATGGCCGATTCCTTTGGCATCGAATGATCAGTACCAACCCCCAAGAGATGTTTGGATCACGCGCGTCGACTGTCCAGTACGCGTCCCAGAACAGCCACCAGCACTGGCAGAAGATGTTGGGTTGGTATTAGAACAGGCACACCAGCGTCCAGGTCGCCAGACATCCGGTGAGCGATCCGGTCGCCCAAGGGAGACGCTGAAATATTGACGGCCCTCTTTACATGATTTTTTAAAAAGGTCGTTAAGGTCTATTTAACCTTGGGTATCCAGACTCACTGCACCTATTGAGGAGATGGAACCAAAGTGCTTCGGCAGCCTGCCCGTATTACGAGTGTGATAATTATCTGGATGAACGGTTCGGATCGTTCTTTGGGGGCTTAAAGAAATGACCTCGCTCGCGTTGTTGCTCTGGATCGTGCTGGGTATCGTGCTGCAACTGGCGATCTATCTCGGCATCGGTTTCTGGCGCCATTGGCAGGATTACCAGGCCTTGCGCAGCCGAGCGGCGGACCTGCCTGTGATTCGGGATGCGCCGCCCGCAGAGGAGACCACCACCACCTGGCCAGGCTTCCGAACCTTCCGGGTCGAGCGCAAGGTCATTGAAGATGCCGCGCAATCGGTTTGCTCGTTTTATCTCGTGCCGGAAGACGGGCAGCCGTTGCCCCCCTTCCTGCCCGGTCAGTTTCTGACCTTTCGCCTTGATGTGCCGACGGTAGAGGCCACCGAACAAATCATCCGTTGTTATTCGCTGTCGGATGCGCCTCACCCCGATACCTACCGCGTGTCGATCAAGCGGGTGCCAGCGCCACCGGGCAGCGACTATCCGCCGGGTCGTTCCTCCAGTTTCTTTCACGATCAGGTCGTGGTCGGCAGCCGCTTGCAGGTGCGCGCACCCGCTGGGCATTTCCATGTCGATCGCAGCGATGCCCCGGTGGTGCTGATCGGCGGCGGCATCGGCATCACGCCGATGCTGAGCATGCTGAATTGGTGCCTGGCGGAGCAGCCTGGTCGTGAAGTCTGGTTGTTTTATGGTGTCCGCCATGGCCGCGAATTGGTGATGAAGTCCCACCTCGAAGCCCTGGCCGCGGCACATCCGAACTTTCATCTGCGGCTGTGCTTCAGCGATCCGCTGCCGGACGATCTGGCGGAACACGACTATCAGCACCGAGGCCGCGTCGATGTCAGCCTGCTGCGCGCGCAATTGCCGCTCAAGCCCTATCACTTCTACATCTGCGGCCCGACCCCGATGATGGCTAGTCTGGTGTCGGCGCTGGAGGATTGGGGCGTACCGGATGCGCACATTCACTTCGAGGCGTTTGGGCCGGCATCGATCCAACGCAAAAACACCCTAACGACGGACCCATCGCAGGCGATGGATAGCGGCATCGTGGTGACCTTCGCCCAGTCCGGCAAACAACTGCCGTGGCAGCCTGGCAGCGGCAGCCTGCTGGAATTTGCCGAGGCGAGTGGCATTGCCGTCAATTCCGGCTGCCGTGCCGGCGGCTGCGGCACTTGCCAGACGACGATCCGGAGTGGCGAGGTGGCCTACCGTCAGGCGCCGGATTACGACCCGGAGCCAGGCTCGTGCCTGCTCTGCGTCTGCATTCCCAAGACCAGCGTGACCCTGGAGGCATAAATGACCACCTCGCTCTGGCGCCAACACATCCTGCCCTTCACGCTGCTGCTCGGCCTGCTCGCTGCGGCCACCCTGGCTGGCGACTATCTCCTGCATCGGCTCAATCTGGTATGGGTTGGCCGTTATCTGGGCATACCAGGAACGATCCTGATCATCGGCTCCCTCGTTTATTCGCTGCGCAAGCGCAGAGTCATCACGGCGGGCAATCCGAAAACCTTGTTGACCCTGCATGAGATCGGCACCTGGCTTGGCTCGCTGATGGTGCTGATTCATGCCGGCATCCATTTCAACGCCATCCTGCCCTGGCTGGCCACGCTGGCCATGGGGGTGAATGTGATCAGCGGCATGGTCGGCAAGATGCTCCTCAAGCGTTCCCGTCAACATGTACAGGGTCAGCGCGAGCACTTCCAGTTGCGCGGCGTGTCGCGCGGCGAGGTCGAGCAGGCCGTGTTCTGGGATGCGGTGACGCTCGATGCCATGACCCAGTGGCGCAAGGTGCATATCCCGATCTTCATCGTCTTCGCGGTGCTGTCCCTCGGCCACATCATCAGCATCTTCCTGTTCTGGGGCTGGATATGAGCCGCATCCTCAAGTTGATTCTGGCCGCCAACCTGATCGTGCTGGCGGTCCTGGCTTTCGTCTATCCGCATCTGATGGTCGGGCCGGGCAAGCTGATTCCGGGCCACAAGCAATTGGAGGCCGATTGCTTTGCCTGCCACGCGCCGCTGACTGGAGCAGCTTCCGAGCGTTGCATTACCTGCCACAAGCCGACCGAGATTGGTCGTCTGAGCACGAAAGGCCTGACCATCGCCAAGCCGCTCACCTCGACGCCTTTTCACCAGAAGCTGATCAGCCAGGACTGCGTGGCCTGTCATAGCGATCATGCCGGCGTGAAACGCTTCCGGCCGCAAGGACATTTCAACCATGCCTTGTTGCAGAAGGCGACGCGCGATCAGTGCCAGACCTGCCATAAATCGCCCACCGACGCATTGCACAAACAGATTTCCGGCAACTGCAGCCAGTGCCACAGCCAGGAAAGGTGGACACCTGCGACGTTTGACCACGACAAGTATTTCGCGCTCGATCGCGATCACAGCACCCGCTGCGTGACCTGCCATGTAAGCAACGACTACCGCCAATACACCTGTTATGGCTGCCACGAGCACACGCCCGACAACATTCGCCGCGAGCACATCGAGGAAGGCATCCGCGATTACACGAATTGCGTCAAGTGCCACCGCAATGCCAATGAGGATGACATCCGCGGTGGATTCGGGAACGGCGAAGGCGGCGGCAATGACGGTCGCCAGAAGCGAGACGACGATTGATCGTGTTCACCTTGATTTGATCAACCCACAGACGGAAAAACACACCATGAACTCAGATCAACAGCAGGCCATCCTTACCATTGCTCTCCTCGCCGCCTTTGCCGACGGCGCCAACGATGACCGGGAGCGCGAACAGCTTCGCCGCCTCGCCGAATCCCTCGGCGGCGAGCCGGGAGCAGCCAACTTGCCCGCCATCTATCAGCAAGTGCTCCTGAAGCGAGCGAATCTGAAGGATGCCGCCGCAACCTTGGTTGAACCAGCGCAGCGGCAGCTGGCCTACGAAATGGCGGTCTGCGTTTGTGATGCCGACGGTCGCCAGACGGAGGCGGAGCGGCAATTCCTGGCTGACCTCGCGCTAACCCTGGGTCTCGACAGCAGCGTGACCGAGCCGGCAAATCAGCAAGCGGAGGCTATGGCCGAGCTGGCCAGCACGGCTGTGCCGCTCGCTGTGACGACAACCGCGGCATCTGTCCCAGCCGGCCCGGTGGTGGCTTCGGTGCCCAATATCCCGGAGGCCGAGATCGACCGAAGCGTCCTCAATTACGCGATCCTCAATGGCGCCCTCGAACTGCTGCCTCAATCCTGGGCATCGATGGCCGTCATTCCCATGCAAATCAAGATGGTTTATGGCATCGGCAAGGCACATGGCTACGAACTGGATCAGGGCCATATCCGCGAGTTGTTGGCGACGCTGGGGGTCGGCCTGACTTCCCAGTACCTGGAACAGTTTGGCCGCAAGCTGCTTGGCGGGCTTCTGGGCAAGGCGGCGGGCGGTCTGGTCAAGCAGTTCGGCATGGCGGCCACCGGTGTTGCTTTTTCATTTGCCACCACTTATGCGCTGGGCCAGGTGGCCAAGCGCTATTACGCGGGCGGACGGCAAATGAACAGCAAGCTCCTGCAGGATAGTTTCCAGAACCTGCTTGGCCCGGCAAAAGAGATGCAGGCCCAGTATCTGCCTCAGATCCAGCAAAAGGCCGGTAGTCTGGATATGGGCCAGATCATGACCATGGTGCGCGGCGGCTAAGTTATGAACTCTGCAACGATGCTGCGCCCATCGCTAAAACGCTACGCCTGGCTATCCATCGCCGCAGCGCTTGCCACCATCCTGTTGAAGGGGGTGGCTTGGAAGCTGACCGGTTCGGTCGGGCTCTTGTCTGATGCCATCGAGTCATTCGTGAATCTCGCTGGGGCGCTGATGGCCCTCTGGATGATTACTGTGGCCGAGCTCCCCGCCGACGCCAATCATGCCCACGGACACGGCAAGGCGGAGTATTTCTCCAGTGCTTTCGAGGGCTTCCTGATCCTGGTGGCGGCGATCAGCATTGGCTATGCCGCGATCGACCGCCTGATGAATCCGCAACCACTCGAAACAGTAGGTATCGGATTGCTGGTTTCCGTGGTGGCCTCTGTGGTCAATTTCGCTACGGCTCGCATTTTGATGAGGGTGGGACAGACGCACAATTCGATCACCCTGGATGCCGACGCGCACCACTTGATGACCGATGTCTGGACCTCCGTCGGTGTCATTTGCGGCGTTGGCTTGGTCTGGTTGTCAGGCTGGCTCTGGCTTGATCCTGTGATTGCACTGTTGGTCGCGGCCAACATCGTATGGACCGGATGGCAGTTGTTGCATCGTTCGGCCGGCGGATTGATGGATGTCTCGCTGCCCGAGGCGGATCTGATCGCCATCGAGACAGCGCTGGACGGCTACCGCCGACAAGGGCTGGATTTCCACGCATTGCGCACCCGACAAGCCGGTGCCCGTTGTTTCATCACGCTGCATGTACTGGCGCCGGGGGCCTGGACGATTCAGGTAGGGCACGACTGGTGCGAGCAGATCGAGGCGGATATTCGACGGGCTGTACCCCATGCCCATGTGACCACTCACCTGGAACCCCAGGAAGACCCGGTTTCGCTGGTCGATCAGGCGTTGGATCGGCCCGTCAAGCCAGTTGGGAGGACGCTGTAAGGACGCCCCCGACCATAGTGGTGTTCACCCATCCCCACGTAGAGTTGTACATTGTGATCGGCAGCCGGCACACATTCGCGTCCGGAAACTGGGCTGACTGTCGCGCTCAGACCGCCTTTGAACTTAAGGAGGCATCCCGACTTGGCCGAGGAGTTCTGCCGCCAGAATTGGGTGGCACTGTCTATCTTTTCCGCCAGCGTGATACTTGAAGCAGGGCGGGAAGCCGCTCCAATCCTGGCAATAACTACTGATCGTCTGCTGGCTGAGAGTATGAAGTCCGCCGGTTTCCACATTGCGGTCATTCGACAAGAATTCTGCGATGCCGGTGAATGACCGTTGAGGCCGAGATGTGTGCATTCGGCTTCCTATTGCCAAGGTCAGGAATCCGATTCTTTTCCGGTCAGTCAGATGAGGTCGACTGGTCAAGGCTGACGAGAACGGCTGGTCACTTTCATAAGCATTCACACAAAACCCGACTCCGGTCCAAACCAGTCGGGTTTTTTGCATTCTGACGGCACCGTTTCCGTTTGGGGAACGATGAGGGGGAATCTGGGGAACGGTCTGGGGAATCCCGTTCGATGAAATGGCCCCATCGCCTGGCAGTGCTGATTTAAGCCCTGCCAGCCGGTGACAACCCATCATCGAAGGAGATTCAAATGAACTCAGAGCAGCTTCTGGCACGGCATCTGACCCAGCGCGAGTTGGCAATACGCTGGAACAAGGCCGAAGCCACCATCGAACGTTACCGGGCCGATGGCAAGGGACCCCGCTTCCTCAAAATCGGCGGCAAGTGCCTCTACCGTCTTGTTGACGTCGTTGAGTACGAAAACAACTGCCTGTACGACAGCCCGTTCGCCAAGGCACACCAGGGGGGCGCGGCATGAACCTCCCTACCCTGATCCCCGACCTCACGGTCAGCCAATTCACCGAACTGACCCCGGCGCAATTGCAGGAAGGTTTTGTTTCTCTGCAAGCGCTTCAAACCGCCGTGAAGCAAGCCCTCGACCGCATGAACGCCGCGCTGGAAATGCGCTACGGCGAACGTGCCCACCAGGCGCGTCTGGACGCCGGCAAGGATTTCGGTGTCGTCCACCTGGATGACGACGGTGTTCGCATCACGGTCGACAGCCCGAAGCGGGTGTCCTGGAACCAGGCGCTACTCACCGAAACCGCGCACCGCATCGCCGCCTCCGGAGAGCGCGTCGAGGACTACCTCGACATCGAGTTCTCCATTCCCGACGCACGTTTCACCAACTGGCCCCCGGTCCTTCGCGAGCAGTTTGCGGCGGCACGAACCGTCAAGCCGGGCAAGACCAGTTTCCGCCTGGCCCTCGCCAGCCCAGACCTCTCCCAGGAGTGAACACCATGAGCCAAACCCTGAATTTCACGTTGCAACCCCGTCTCGACCCGCCGCTGCCGCGCGCCGACATCACCCGACTTTTCCTCGCTTTCGGGGAAACCGCCGAGCGAGTTCTGAACCAGCGTTCCGGCACCTATCTCGGCCAGACGTTGCGCGCCATCGAGGCCAGCACCGACCTGGATCTCACCGAACTCATCGCCATCGTCGACAACGCCATGGACGGCTCTGAAGGGCTGACCAGCCAGGAGATCGCCAAAGAGATCGCCTGGCATCCGAGTCGGGTCGATGCCCGCCTGGCATCGATTGGCCTGCAGTATCGGCACGCAGATGGTCAGTGGCGCGCTACCCAATTCGGCAAACCCCTGGCCATCGGGCAGGAAGCACAGGGCCCGCGCTGGAACACGGCCATCCTCAGTTTCTTCGCGGAGGTGGTGTGATGGGCCTCCCGATCATCAGCGCCGAGCAACGCTTGGCCGAGAAACGTGGTGTCAAGCTGGCTCTCCTGGGCAAGGCCGGCATTGGCAAAACCACCCAACTCAAGACCTTGCCGGAAACTTCCACCCTGTTCGTCGACTGCGAAAGCGGCGACCTCTCGGTGCAGGACTGGCGCGGCGACACGATGCGCCCCAAGACCTGGCCGGAATTCCGCGATCTGGTCGTGTTCCTGGCCGGACCCAATCCTGCCTTGGGGGCTGAGCAGCCGTTTTCCCAGGCGCACTTCAACCATGTTTGCGAGAAATACGGCGACCCCGCGCAACTGGATCGTTACGACACCTATTTCGTCGACTCCATCACTGTGCTCTCCCGCCTGGCGCTGACCTGGGCGCGCGTCCAGCCCGCCGCCTTCTCGGAACGCACCGGCAAGCCGGACTCTCGTGGCGCCTATGGCCTGCTCGGCCAGGAAATGATTACCGCGTTAACCCACCTGCAACACGCCCGGGGCAAGAACGTGGTGTTCGTGGCCATCCTGGATGAGCGCATCGACGACTTCAACAGGAAGGTTTTCGTGGCCCAGATTGAGGGCAGCAAGACCGCTCTGGAACTGCCCGGGATCGTCGACCAGGTGGTCACTTTCACTGAACTCAAGACCGAGGACGGCACTTCCTACCGCGCCTTCATCTGCCAAACCGTCAATCCCTGGGGTTTCCCCGCCAAGGACCGCTCCGGCCACCTCGACGTGGTCGAGGAGCCTGACCTGCTGAAACTCATCCGCAAGTGCGCCGGCCAAGCCGCCGTCACAGCCGCCATCCATCAATAAGAGGACACCATCATGAGCAACTGGAACGATTTCAACGACGCCGAACAGCAACCTTCCTTCGATCTGATCCCCAAGGGCACGGTGGTCAAGCTGCGCATGACCATCAAGCCGGGCAGCCATGACAACCTCGAGATGGGCTGGACCGGGGGTTACGCCACCGAGAGTTTCGACACTGGCAGCGTCTATCTCGCCTGCGAGTTCGTGGTGCTGGAAGGCGAATATGCCAAGCGCAAGCTCTGGTCCAACATCGGACTTCACTCGGCCAAGGGGCCGGCCTGGGGCAACATGGGACGCAGCTTCATCCGCGCCGTCCTCAACTCCGCTCGCGGCGTCTCCCCCCAGGACAACTCGCCGCAGGCGGCCGCCGCACGCCGCATCCGCGATTTCAGCGACCTGGACGGCATCGAGTTCGTCGCCAAGGTGGACGTCGAAAAGGACACCAAGGGCGAGAACAAGAACGTCATC
>JAUXXJ010000021.1 GCA_030681195.1 Rhodocyclaceae bacterium | reverse complement strand
AGCACTGATCAGTGCCTGTGCACATTTCTCGCCCTCAACGAGTACGACTTGGGCCGTGCCCCTCATCCCCGGCTGGTTGTACAGCGGCCTAGGATCCGGTGATGCCATCTTCCGGCGCCTGACATCCCAGGGCCGAAACTCTTTCTTGCCACCGGGCGGGTCGTAGCGGTACACGATGGCGATCAGGTGCCCGTCCGCATCGAGGTAGTCCCACTTGGCTGTGGCCGGGCCAAGGTCATCGACGGGTGGCTCCTTCTTCGCCTTGCGGGAGGGCATCGGCGGCGCTTGCCCAAGCAGATCTGCCGCATGCTGAAGCACACGCGGAAAATCTGTCTGCACATTGGCACCCAAGTGGGCCGCGATGAGATCGAAGATGTCACCGCCATCACCGGTTGCACGATCGGTCCACAGCCCGGTCTTCTCACCATCGAGGACAACCTCGAGGCTATCGCCGGGGCTGCCAAGCACATCGCCGATGAGAAATTTCCCTTTGCGTTTCTTGCCCGCAGGGAACAGTGTGGCCAGGACCGAATCCAGTCGAGCGACGAGATCGGCCCGCAACGACTCACGGGTCACCCCACTGTCCTGCGGCAACTCAACCGGGGCTTCGTTGAAATCAAGCATTCGACGCGCCCCCCTGTGCCAGCATCCAAGCTTCCAACTCCTGCAATTTGAAGCGCACGAGCTTGCCGACCCGGTAATGCGGTATGCCAAGCCGCTGACGCTCCTTGGGATGAGTGAGCAAGTACCTCGGCAGATTCAAGCAATGGGCAGCCTCGCTTGCATCGACCAAGCGCTCGCCAAGTACATCGGTAATGGATGAAGGGTTCATGGTGTATTCCTCCAGCACCGGTCCTGCCATGCGCACATCCGGCACTCAAAGTGGGCGGGGTCGAGAAAGCTGCGTGGCAGCAACTCTCCAGCATCAGTTGCCGAGATCACCCTCAGCGCGCGGTCGGACATGCGCTGAGCCAGTGCCGCGTCAAACGGCACCAGTTCCGTGTAGATCTCCATGGTGTCGGCATTGATCGCGGTGAAGATTGCCGGCTGTTCATGTAACTCCAGATAGGCCTGGTAAATCGCTACCTGCGCGGCGTAGATCGGCTTGGCCACGGCCAGCCGGTTCTTCTCGAGGTCACGCCAGGACTTCGAGCCGAGGCATTTGCATTCCCAGAGCGCTGGGTAAGCAAAGCCCTCGGGGCCATCAACGATGACGCCATCGATGTGCCCCTGCAGTCGTCCGCCGACCGCCGAGAAGCCGAACTGATCGCCATTGGGCTTACGGGTGCGCAGATCGAACCCGGCTGCACGTAACCACTCGACCATGCAGTCCTCCATGACGTGGCCGCGCTCGAAGATGCGTAACAAGCGGCCATCATGGTCACGGCCATGATCGACCGGCGCCTTGGCAAACTCATACTGCAGGGCACGTTCGCATGACGCCCCGAGACGCGAAGCACCCAGGTACTCACGCTGCACCTCAGTGGAACGCACGCGCTGCATTCCGGCATCGACCAATGTGGTGATCTGTCCAGAAATGCTGGAAGAGGAGTTGAAGTCCATCATGACTTACCTCCCTTCCCGTCTTCCCAGGGCAGGTCATCCTCCAGATCGGCGAACGGACTCGCCAGTGGATCGGGTGTAGGCGCCATGCCCCGCACTGGTGGGAATTTGGTCGCCTCGTGGTGCACGACCATCGCATCGGTGTAGCAGGTCACGATGGCATCGATCACGCGCAGCGCCTCGGCTTCGGAGTACTCGCCGAGCGGCTTGGTGAACCCGATTGCACCTGCTGCCTCGCCGAACGCTTTGAGACAACTGCGCATGGCCGCCAACTCGGCATCAGACGGATCGATCATGACGACCTCCCTGATGTCCTTGCCGCCATCCTTTACGCGCAGCCAGTTGCCATACAGGGCGTGAAACGCGTCCTGGCAGCGCCGGGAGCAGAACACCCAGTCGACGGGGTAGCGACGAGGGTTGCCGATGCGATGCTGGTTGTCGGAATAGCCGAAGCCCCTGGCCTGTCGTTTGCAGATCCAACACTTTCCGCTCATACATGACCACCTCCCGGCTGCACTCCACGCCGGGCACGGACGACATGCTCAGCGCAGAAGGCATCCAACTCGACATAGTCGTTCTGAATGGCAGTCGTGCCGATGCGCACACCTTTCGGATGGCGGCAGCGAGCGATACGCAAGCCGCCAATGTCGCTGGCACTTGTTGGATCGAGATGGTGGCAATTGCCACAACGTTTTCCGTTCATGCCGACGCTCCTACTGTGCCCATGCCGGCTTGCCAGTGGCAGCCGGACGCTGAGGAGACGCATGTGACGGAGTCGCCTGCGCTGGCGCAGCGGAACTGCCGCCACTCGGCACCTTGGGCACCATGCCCATCAGCGCCGCGTAGTCCTTGTGATCGGGTTCGACGGCCAGCTTGACCACGTTGCGGTTTTCGCCCTTGGCGTCCTTTTCGACATCCACGCGGGCCAGGAACTCAATGCCATCCAGGTCGGCGAAGCCGTTGATGCGCCGGGCGGTTGCGGCCTGGGGTGAGTTGTCCTGAGGCGAGACATTGCGAGCGGAATTGAGGATGCCGCGAATCATGCTGCGGCCCATCTGACCCCAGGCTGGCCCTTTCCGGGATTGCAGGCCGATGTTCGACCACATCTTGCGTTTGGCAAACGGGCCTTCCAGCACGACGAACTCGCAGGCGAGGTAGACGCTGCCGGTGTCGAAGCTCTCGGTGGCATAACCCCCGGTCCAACCCTGGGCAGAATCGTCGTGACCGCCCGGCTTGATCGTCATGCGCACCTTGACGAGCGCGCCCTTGGGGATGAGATCGAAACCCTGCTGCTGTTCTGCATCGTTGAAGTCCTGCCATGTGTTCTGGTTCATGTGTTTCTCCTTGAATTGGGTCAATGCGATGGATTGGCCTGCGGCCTCAGTTGCTCTGGGTGCCGAGGCATTTCTGGATGAGCTTGCCGAGATCCGGCTCCTCGATAGCGTCGAGGCGGCCACTACGGTCCTTGCTCGGGTAGCCAAAGGTGTTGTCGGCGCGGGTGACAAAGCCCCGGTAGGTCGTGCCGTCGTCGGCCTTGAGAATGGCCAGGGTCACGACCTCATCGAGTACGCCAGGCAACTCCAACGCGGTCTTGCTGCCTTCCAGTTGCAGCTGGTAGTAGCGCCGGTTGAAGTCATCGGTCTTCTCCTCAAGGATGGCGACGTAGATGACGTGCTTGTCCCGGACGTGTTGCAGGTGCGTGAGCGCGGTGATCATTTCCTGGCCCAGCAGGCCGTAAGCGCCCCGACTATCCGGTTTGCCGTTCTTCTCGCTGAAGGCCTGCGGCTGGGTCTTGCACCAGGCGAAGCACAGGCGCGAGAGCACGGTCAGGCTGTCGACGAAGTAGGTGTCGTATTTGGCTAGCTGTGCCGGATCGCCATATCGGGTGCAGACATGCTCGAAGTGGGCCTGCGAGAACGACTGCTCGGCGGTAGCGGTCGGCATCGGGCCGGCGAGGAACACCACGAGATCGCGGAATTCTTGCCAAGTGCGCGGCCGCACGGTGTCACCCGGCCAGTCGCGCACCGAGAGATCGCCAGCCTCGAGATCGACGAACAGCGTCGAATCGGCCGGCAGGGTCTTGAGTTGGGTGGTCTTGCCGACGCCAGGGAAACCAACCAAGCCGACCTTGGCGCTGTGCCGCTCACGCATCCGCTCGTCGGCTGAAATGATGGGCAGAGACATTACGCGGCCTCCTTGAGCAGATCGGCGACTTCAGGCCGCCAGAGGATCTGGTAGCCGGAGTGCCCGTTGCGGGAGTACGGCAACGCTTCGCCCCATGCCTGGCCGGCATCGGTCAGTTCCCACTCATCGCGGTCGTTGCGACTCTGGAAACCCAGAGCGGACAGCCTGAGGTTGACCGCCCTGGCAGAAAGTCCGATTTGCTCACCGAGCTTTGTCGGGTTCACTGCCGCCAGTGGATCGTTGCAGGCAGGCAATGCCCTGCGCATGGTCTCCACCGACAGACCTGTGTTCTCTTGGATGCAGGTGAGCGTTGCCGCCATGGCGATGCCTTGCTTGACACCGGGCACCTTGGCCACCGCCTCGCCGATCATCAGGATGGCGGTGACGCGGTCCTGGGTGGGCGCCGGCAATGCAGCCACGGAGCCGGGCACGGCATAGGAACCAGTCTTGCGGATCGAGGGCAGCACCTCGTGGGTCACCCAGCGCTTGAAGCGCTTGGCTTCGGGTTTACGGCTGCCGAGCACCAGGTTGAAGAGGCCGGACTCGTTGACCACGGTCATTTCCTGCTGCCCGCCAGGGGTGTGAATTGAACTCACATCCTTCTCGTCGTCGTCCAGGCGCTCAAGCGCCTTGCGATCGAGGTTCAGAGTGGACAGCAGGTCGGCAGCGACGAACCTCGGCTCGCCGTCCTGGCCAATGACAACACGCACATCATGCGACTCGAAGTCGAAAGCGACGATCTGGTTCATTTCGTCACCTCCACTGCGACTGCGCCCACCGTGTCAGAGCCGAGACAGCCATTCTCACGGGCCATTGTGTAGAGGCTGTCGAGCGCACTGCGGCGGCGGTGGATGCTCGCGCTCTCGGCATTGAGGGTCTGGATGGCGAAGGCCACTTCATCGAGAGTGGCGTCGAGCAGGGGCTTCTCCACCAGATTGCCGTAGCGATCCTGATAGCGAATCGCGGCGGTCAGGTGTTCGCCGGTATAGGCGCCGAGCTTGGCTTGCAGGGATTGATGCAGGGTTGGGGTTTTCATATGTGATCCTCCTGGACTAAGGCAATTCGGTAGCTGGCTTTGCCGGGTTTGACGGTACGGGCCTTGGCGAACGTCTCCTTGAGGGTCGTTGGCCAAGCGTTGAAGCGGGTCTCGGAAATCGAGTAGTCGGTATCGATGTAGTCACCGACCTTGTCGCCGGCAGCGGCAATACGCTGAGCGATCTCGGTCAGTTGCGGCTGATCCCAAACGACCTTCTTGGGCACGTCGACCGTGATGCGCAGAGGGCCATCGGAGAGATGGCAGACGCCGAAGTCCTTGCCGGAGGCCTGTCTCACCGCCACAGCCTGCTCGGAGTAGCGCTGGTCGAGCGCAGCATGGAAACGATCGAGCACGCCCTTGACTAAGGACTGCAGCGTCAGCAGATTGGTATGTGCCTCCTGCATCTGCGCGGGCGGTAGCGCGGCGATCTGCGCAATGCTCATTTCGGCCAACGGCATGGCCTGCTCGATGTCGACAGGTGAAGTGTGGGAGGTCATCATGCTTGCCCTCCTGATTTCGCCACGCGCTCGGAGGTCGAGTCGTGCAGCGCGCTATATTCGAAGTCGATGACGGCTTCGAGGGGATAGCTGACTCTTTTCGACAACTTGAGGTAGCGAGGTCCGCGACCTTCGCTGCGCCAGCGCTGCAAAGTTTTGGGGCTGAGACCCCAACGCTGTGCGAGCTCGTTTTCGTTCAGGACCCGGCGGTCGCCAGGTGCCAGGCTGTTGATCGCCGGATGGGTCGATCGAGGGATGTTGCTTGCCGGTGTCGGCATATAAACCTCCAATGACGTTGTTGAGGAACAGGTGTCATTGGAAAATTTCGGTGGCGAACATAAGAGGGACGGAATGGCGAACCACGAGGAAACTTCTGGTTCGCCATTACCGGGATCGTAGAAGCGGAAACGGCGAGCACAGGGCTCGCCGTCGTGGCAGATTTATTGGCGTAAGTGGTTCAGGTCGCGAACCCCAGTACTTTGCGTTGCTCGCCCCAGTCACGTGGCAGCTGGTCACGGCGACCCCGCAAGGTATGAAGGTTCAGGTCGCGAGGCTGACGCCCTTCAAGGACGGACTCGATGATGTCGGGTGCCAGCGTGGTCAAGCGCAAAACTTCCGCCACCCAACCAGGCTCAAGCTTCAACGAGCGGGCCAAGTCATTCGCGGTGGGATAGCGCCCCTCATCGAGCAATCGCTGCCAGTAGAAAGCGTTGCCCAACATCCTGATCATTGGCAGATCGTGGCCACCGGCACCCAGCACCGAGTCATCACCGTTCGGCGGAATCATGACCTTGCGATTCTGCTTGCGGCGGATGGTGAGCGGCACCACCGTCACCCGCTGTTGGCCAGTGGTGTAGTTGCGGGCATCGCCGCCGATGTCGATACGAACCATCCGCAGCCTGGGATTGTCGGCCTTCATGGCTGGTTTGCTTGGTTGCCTCATGCGAACGCCTCCTCTGTGGACTCCTTCATCTCCTCGACCAATGGGTGTGTGGCAATGTCAGCCCCCAGGCCGAGCCAACCATCCTCGCGCCAAAGAATGTCCAGCCCTTGCCCGTGCAGTTGGATGCGCTCAATCAGCAGTTGGGTGATTCGCTGCTGCTCGATCGGAAAAAGTTGCTCCCACACAGCGCCGATGCGTTGCATAGCAATCACCACATGCGCTTCGTCAAGATCGGCGCCTGCAGGATGCTTCTGGCAGGAACGCCATGTGGCCACCAAAATCTCTGGTGAGCGAAGGGCCAGGTGGATCTGCTCCAGAACGGCAGCCTCGATCTCGGCTGCCGGCAGTGCACCCACATCCGTAGCCCCGGGCTGTAGCGTGGCTCCGGCGTTTCGCCGCTTGTGCAGGTAGGGCACGTAATAGCGGTAGAGGCGTCCGTTTTTCTTTTTGGTGAAATGGTGAATCATGCGCTGCCCATCGGGCGCAAACAGCAGACCCGCCAGCAGTGCCGGGTGTTCGGTGCGGTGCTCACGCGGGCCCTGCTTCCGCCGTTCGATGAAGGCGTGGGCGGCATTCCAAAGTTCCTGAGAAACGATGGCTTGGTGCTGCCCCGGATAACTCTCGCCCTTGTGCACCATCTCGCCAAGGTAGATGCGGTTGCGCAGCATGGCGAACAAGTATTGCTGATCGATCGGGCGACCAGGGCGATGCAGGCCACCCTGCGTGACCCAGGACTTCGTGGTCTGGCCTTCGATGGCAAGCTCACGGACAAGCTGCGCCGCAGAACCATGCTCGGCATATCGGCAGAAGATGCCGCGCACCAGCTCGGCTTCGGCGGCATTGACGATCAGCTTTCGCTCGACGACGTCGTAGCCGAGTGGTGGCATACCGCCCATCCACATGCCTCTGGCCTTGCTCGCGGCGATCTTGTCGCGGATGCGCTCGCCGGTGACCTCGCGCTCGAACTGCGCGAAGGACAGCAGGATGTTGAGTGTGAGCCGCCCCATGGAGGTGGTGGTATTGAACTGCTGGGTGACAGAGACGAACGACACCCCGTTGCGGTCGAACACGTCGACCAGTTTGGCAAAGTCTGACAAGGCTCGAGTTAAGCGATCGATTTTGTACACCACGACAATATCGACCTCGCCGGCCTCGATATCGGCCATGAGGCGTTTGAGGCCGGGACGATCCAAGTTGCCGCCGGAGTAGCCACCGTCGTCGTAGCCATCACCAACCGCAACCCAGCCTTCGTGACGCTGGCTGGCGACAAATGCCAAGCCGGCATCCCGCTGCGCTTCCAGGCTGTTGTACTCCTGGTCCAGTCCTTCGTCGGTGGATTTGCGCGTATAGATGGCGCAGCGTTTTTTGGGGACGATAGGCTGCGAAGGCGCCACCATGGTGCGGTTCGCTCTCATGCTGCCTCCTGCTTACTGCGCGCCTTGAGTCCGAAAAACAGCGGACCTGACCATGGGCATCCGGTGATCACCTTGGCCACCGCCGTCAGGCTCGTGAAACGCTGCCCCCGGTATTCGAAGTCGCGCACGCCGCGCACCAGAACATGATGTTCGACATCATCATAGATGCGCGTCAGGATGGTACCCGGCAGGAGGCGATCGGCTTCGCGCTGAAGATTTTTGGGCAGCACTCCAGTCTCGCCGATGCTCTCTAGTTTGCGCCGTACCGATACCTTGAGACCGCCGAAAGCCCGCTCTTGCAGCTTGTAAGCCAACCGGCTTTCCAGCCAGGTACGGTGATGGTGATTCGGTCGCTGATCGAAATGCTCGTCCCACATTGCCCAGATGCTGTCCATGGGCAACAGGGAAAGTTGAGCGATGCGGGCCGAGACTGTTGCTGTATCGGGCAGCGGTGCGTGTGTTGTCATGGGCGAACTCCTTCTTGCTGATTGGGGTTCGCATTCACGCGCTGTGGGTGGGAGAAGCCAAGAAAAACCGGCTCTCTATGGCCAGATTTATCTGGATCGTCTGACGATGAATTTCTGGTGCGAAGTCGCAACAATGCTGCAGAGAGCAAGTCGGCAATTTCTTCGTGCGCGTGTCGGGGGCTTGGGGTACCCCGGTCGATGGAGATGAGTTCGATGTCGTGCATGATGGCAAGCGTTCCATAAGGTAACGCTGCTCATGCTAGAAACTGGAGGCACTTCGCGTAACGTGATTTAGCGGGAGTGCGCGGGTTGGGCAAGATGGTTTCTATTCAGCCCCACACCTGCCAAAATCTGGGCCACAGGAGGCACGATGACAAAGGTATTCCTATATTGCGATGAGTCGGGAGCAAAGGGCTACGCCAACCAAGACGAAGCCTCCCCCGGAGAAGTCGGCGTGTTTGCTGGAATCATGGTGCCAGAGGAATGCTTGGCGACAGTGAAGCCCACATTCGATCAAATTGCCGCACGCTACAGGCCTGCGTCTGGAAAGCTGCACATCGCGGACCTTTCTCCCGAACAGCAAGGGGCAATGCGGAACGAGCTTTTCGCGGCGATCAAGAACACGAAATTGCCCTGCTTCTGGTATGCCATCCATGTTGCCGGACTACATGCAGATCATCAGACCTTTTCCAATCTGCTCAAGCAGCAAGGCGAAGCCTTGCGCGCGGCGCGTGGCTGCGAGGAGCCTCGAATCAAGCATGGCAGCCCGCGTGAAGAACCGGCGTCCATGCATGTGGAACTGTTTTCCGGCCTCTACTCGCATCTTGTCGCTTTTCTTCTGGAACGTGGACGGCAAGGCGAGGACATCGAGATTATGACGGATCAGGTGGACACGCCGCTCGTGAAGCGCTTCACCGTGGTTGCAAGAGACCTTCTCGACAGCGATCCAAGCGTTGTGAAAAGGACGGGCTATGACACTATCGAGAAAAAGGTTGTGACTGGTTCAATCACGACCACTGTGAAGAGGCCACCCGAACTTGATTTTTCGCCGCTGGTGAACAGCTTGTCCATCGTGACAATGCCCGATAGTGACGGCTTGGTGCTTGCTGCCGACGTGTTGGCGAACAGCTTGAATTACCTTTTCAAGCACCGGGATGCTGATGCGCTGTATGGCCCGTTGAATTGCATGGATGCCGTCGCTGGTCATCCGCTTGCTGCGCATCTTGATGCGTTTTTCAATTGGGGAAGCGGAGATTGCATTGGCGATGGCATATATCGACATCCGAAGGCAAGCGCCTAGTCCGGCGTATCGATTGTGGGCGGTTGCTTTCGTCCTGCCGGGTTTTTCTTAACGACCTTGAGCACGAGGTTGTCCAAAGCAGTCACTTCCAGTTCGTAGCCCTTTTTGCTTCCGGTGCGAGCTGTGATGTCTCCCCAAGCGTAGACCTTCAAATAGTGGTTCGGCTGCGATGCCTGCTCGATGCGATCCGTCAGCAAGGCTCCGCGTCGTGATTGCTTCAGGCGCTTGATGGGCAGGGAAATTGTCAGCGATTTTTCTCCCGCTGCTTCTGGAAAACGATCACATCCATCGATGAAATTCACGTAGTAGTGACTGGGTTCATCTTCAGGCCAAGCTCTGACACGAGCGCCGCCATAGACAACCCGCGTGCCGTTCTCTTCCTCGGACAGAATGCCGACGCGAAGGCACAGTTGATGGTAGGTGAGCGTGCGACCGTTGATAGCGATGTGATGGTTGCGGCGCTCCTCTGGCTCCATCTGCGACCAACAGTCGATCAGTTTCTCCAAACGAGATGTGGTCGTAGTCCCTGTACGAATGCCTGCTTGACCACCGTCCTCCTGCACAGCGTCATCTGAAGCGACTGCTGGCGGACGAACATTTTCGGCAGCTGTGCCCAGCAAGGTGTCGGAATGGCGCGGTTCGAACACATCGACGACGTTCGTTGCTTTCGGGCGGGGATGGCGGCCATCGCGCTCATCTCCGATTGGATCTTCTTCGCGCCTGCCCGCGTCGCCAATCATCCACACACACGTATCAATGTGCGGATGCTTCGTGTGCGATTTGAAGTGGGGCTGCTGGTACTTGTCGGACTCCTCTGCATTCTTGTCGTAATTCACTCCAACGACGAGCGGATTGTTCACGGCGCGGCACGCGACATCTGAGCAACGGAACTGGAAGCGATGCCGATTGCCTGCTGGCTGGGCGAAGTATTCTTCCTGCGCTTCGTAGATTTCGACGACGCGCCCAAGGTCTTCGCAATACGCTTCAAGAATTTCCATCGTTGGCTTTCCTCGCTGGCGTCACCGAATAGGATGCTGGCCGTTCGAGACAAATTGATCGTAGCTGTCGAAGCTCTCGCCGTCCTGCCACGACCGATCCCACGAGCGCGGTTCGGCGCTTTCGAGCAGGAGCAACGTGAGGACGCGATCACGCGCGCCGTAGCTGTGCTTGAACTCCCACAGCTTCATATGGGCTGCCTCTTCCGGACACCAGATCGCGGCGGACATTTCCGTGCCATCCCATTCCTGATCGATGCTGGCATCGGCGGCTAGCGTTCCCGGCAACGGTTCCTGCGGATCGCCATTGCGCCGGATGCGAGCCCGCGTCCTGACTGCGTTGCTGCTTCGCCATTCGTACCTCACGTAGCCGTTGTCCCAATAGACGAGGATCGCGCGCTGCGTGGTAAATTTAATGAAGCGGATGCACAGCGCCTCGAACGAAACCTGGAATCGCTTGGCGAGGGCGCTGAGGACGCGCAGGTCGATGCGCTGGTTCGAAATCCAGTCGCGCAGCAGATCACCGGGCATCAACAGATTGCTGGCGAATTCGTCGGCTTCGCGCTCGATGGCACGGATGGTGTCGATGCCGGAGTAGACGCTTTCCTTGTCGCAGTTGAAGCTCTGCTGCTGGCCGCGATGCAGGATGAAGTGGCCCAATTCATGGGCAATGGTGAAACGCCGGCGCTCGGAGCTGGCCTTGCCGTTGTAGAAGATGCCCCACTCGGCGGCATCCTTCGGGTTGCGAACGAGCATGCCTTCGCAGCTGTCGATATCGTGCACCATCGGCGCCTTGATCTCGCGGACGCCAACGCCATAAGGTGTGCCAGGAAGCATCTGGCGGACGATCTCCAGATCGATGGCATCAGGCATGCCATCCTGATGCCACGCCCGCAACCACTTCTGGACGGTATTGGCGGCGATCGAACCTGCGAGGGCCTGCGCTGCACTCAATGTTCAATCTCCGCTCTTGCCCTTTTCCGGGAACGCGATCTGGAGCAGCTGACGGTAGCGGTCCTTCTCCTCGTCGGTCATACCGGCGTACTCGCGGAAGAAGCGGACGTCTTCGGGGGTGGCTTCGGGAACCTTCTGAAGTGGCTCTCCCATCACGTCCTCCATCGTAACGCCGAGCACCTTGGCCAATGCGCGGACCCGCTCTGCAGATGGGCGCTGGCCTTCCTTCATTTCCAATTCCCAGATATAGGCCTTGGTGCAGCCAACCGCGTCGGCAACCTGCTGCAGAGTCAGATTGTTCGCCTCACGGAAGCGCCGCAGGCGTGCTCCGAATACCGAAGCCATGGCGATGCTCCTGTCTCGTCAATAAATCCTGATAGGACTGAAAGTATAGCTCTGCGATACATAAAAGCGCCAGATGTTCCTTGCTTGTTGACAAGCGTAATCGGGAGGAACAGAATTGCGCTGTATCACGCTACTTTACTATTGCGCGATATAAGTTTAGTAATCATAGTCGCCGGCCAGCGCTTCGAATTCCTCGTTCGCAAACCTCCGACGCCATTTCGGAAAGGACTACGAAGATGAAAAAGACTTGGGTCGAAGTGCTGCTCGAACTGCCGGTGGACGCCGGGCTGCGCGACTTTTTGACGGACAATGGGCTGACCATGCCCGCTGGGTTTACCTGGGCCGATGCGCCAGCAACCTCCCATGCGCTGGTGGAAGACTTGCTCACTTGCTCTGATGTTACCGTGCGCGATCGGGTGGCTGCGAAACTCCGTGCCAGTGTGGAGTTGGGCGACGCCGCCGGCAAACAGGCGATGTTCCAGGTATCGACGGGCAATGCGGCTGCACTATCGGGATTGGTGGCCTGCCAAAGCGACATGCACCGTTCGTTCTGGCTCTACGCGAAACACCCAGACTTGTTCGATCGCGCTGGCGACGTTGATCATTTCGAGCGTCACGGCGGGCAGGCCCAGCAGCACGACCTCGGCGTATGTCGCCGGCCCAACACCTCGGAACCGGCCATGACAGGATTGCGCCAGGCCGTGTCAGCGTTCTACCAACGCGAGATGCAATGTGGCGACCGGAGTAAGGCCTATGTCATGGAACGCAGCCCTGGAGTTTTTTTGCTGAGCGTCCACGTCAAGGACTTGGCAATGCTGCAACTGGAGTTCGAAGGGGACGACCTCAAACGGCGTGTGGGTAACCCGAACATCCACTCGGTGCTGGAATACTCGATGGCCACAGGCGTGACCAGAACCCTGGTGAGGGGTGGCGTCAAATACCATCAGAGTCTGCTCGATGCCTTCGCCGAGCATCTGCTGGGCGTGAAGGTCGACGCCCAACGCATCAAACCGCCGACGCTGGACTTGTCCGTGTTGCGCCTCGGCTTCAACGTACCGGCCGCCCAGGCAGACGGATTTGATGTTCTGCAGGTGAAGTCGATCACCGTGCTCAGTCCTAGCTCGGCATTGAAGTTGGATTGCACGGCAATGGCCTCCAGCGAACAGCGTTGCGTGACGGATCTGCTGCAGGACGAGTTTCCCAACGAGAACCCGCTGAGCCGGGGCTGGTTGGTGACGGCCGCGCACATCAATCTCTACTATCCGCCCGAGCCTGGAAAGATGCGCCCCAAGGTCGTGACCATCGAGGTCACCCGCAAGGGACGCCTGAATCTGCACAAGTTCGATGCCGAGATGCAGGGACAGCTGGAAGGCTATCTGGTCACGTTGGGCATCCTGCAGCCGGGCCAGACGCTCTCAGCCCACGAGGCACCGCCGGACGTCGAGACCGCGAATCAGCAGCCGGTGTACGAGGAATAATCAGTGGCGAGCCACGATGCATGGGCGCTGGTGTGCCGTCTGTTTTCCGGCGGCACACCCTTGTCACACAGCACGTTATCACCCAGCGAGATTGCCGCATCCAACACCCTAGGCAAGGCAGTGAAACCTGCAGTCCTGAATCAGACCCATACGCTATGCCCCTACTGCCAGCTGCATCGATGTCAGATATGGGGCGACGGGAAAGGTGGTCGCACTTGCCATTGTCCGGAGTGTGGCCAAGTCTCGGTACAAGCTGATGACCTGGCCGCGCTGGAACTCGATCAAGAGTGGTTTCGGGCGAAGTTGCGGCTGGCCATGGATATCAATAGCCGGGATGGGATCATCGATCTCGGGGCCGACGTTTGGCATCTGGGTGACGCACGAAGCGCTCCGGTAGTGCTGGCGCGCAGCCTGATGAAGATCTGGCGCGAGCCGACGATCCTAGACCGGGTTCGGGTGAAGGATGGAAACATCCGCGTCATTGCACCTCGGCACAGGGAAGCGCGGGGAGAGCCACTTGGGCATGGCGTGGAGTGGTTGTCACTGGAGGAACGATTCGCTTTCTACGGCAGCGGAATCACCTACACCCCGGTGGCCGAGACAGCCGGCATGTCAGTGGTGGCTGACCCGACGACACCTGTCTTTGGTCCGTTCTCGGCAGATTTCCGGTGGGTCACGTTGGATAGCTGGTCGGATGGAGCCATCCACTGCACGCCGGGCCAGGCTGCCGTCTTCAAGGCGCTATGGGAATTCAAGGGTGAATGGCGTCGAGGGGAGCAGGTAATGCTGCGCGCCAAACTCAACAGCACGAAGCCGAGTGACGTCTTCAAGGCGGCGCGATACGAGGGGCCTCGTCACGCCTACCAAACTCTCGTGGATACGCAGGAACGCGAAGGGCTGTATGCAATGCCGTGTGCGGCCAAGCGGTGAAGAGTGTTCGTGACATGCACCGCCTATCCAAGTCAGCCGGAAAACCTTGTAAGCTGGCACGCACATAAGCTATTGCAATAAAGGTCAATGTGCGTGTGCCACGGCGAAAGAGTTGGTGGAGATTTTGAGAGAACAGAGGGCAAATGAGAGTCGAACCGACTGCTCTGCGGCCCAGACCGTGCATACCCATGGCACACGCAGAATGGGCGCGAACCGCGCGTGGTTTGCGGGAAGTAGAAATAGAAACGCCCAACTGAGAACAGTTGGGCGCTAAATACTGGTGGCCAAGGGCGGAATCGAACCACCGACACGCGGATTTTCAATCCGCTGCTCTACCAACTGAGCTACTTGGCCAAAGAAAGCGGCGCATTATAGGCGCAAGCGCCACGAGCGTCAAAGCTATTCGTCGCGCGCTATTCGTCGCGCACCGCGAGTGGCGCCACATCCAGTTCGCTTACGGTGGGGAATACGATCCTGATGAGGGTTCCCTTGCCTTGCGGGTTTGTCAGGACGGTAATGCGCGCATGATGCAACTCGGCAATTTCCCGCACGATGGCCAGTCCCAGACCACTACCTTCCGCCTGGGTATCGAGCACCCGGTAAAAGCGCTCGAAGATGCGCGCGCGATCTTCCTTGGCGATGCCAATGCCGTCATCTTCAACCTCAAGGACAGATTCTGGCTGCGCACTAACGCGCACTGTGACATGCCCTCTTACAGACGAATACTTGATGGCGTTGTCGACCAGGTTGTCGAGCATTTCGCGCAGCAGCAAAGGAATGCCGTGGATCAGCAGTTCACCACCGGCAGACTCGAAACCCAGGTCGATATTGCGTGCCAGCGCGCGGGGTACACAATGGGCGGTGACCTCGCGCGCCAACTCGTCGAGATCGAGCAACTCCTTTTTCTGCTCGCTGTCATGGCTAGCCTCGGCACGCGCCAGTTGGAGCAGTTGATAGGTCAGGTGCGAGGCCCGATCAACGCCTGAGGCGATGCGTTGCAGATAATCATGCAGCTGTGCGCAATCTTTTTCCTGCAGGGCCAGTTCGGTCTGCGTCTTGAGGCCTGTCAGCGGTGTCTTGAGCTGGTGGGCGGCAGCAGAGATGAAGCGGTGCTGCGCCTCAAGGTTGTCTTCCAGACGCGCCATCATGTCGTTGAACGCCGCGATCATCGGGCGCAGTTCATCCGGCACGTGGCGCAGGTGGATTGGTGACAGATCATCCGGGCGGCGCTGGCGAATCCGCGCCTGCAAGCGATTGAGGGGCGCCAGGCCGCGCGTGAGCCCCAGCCAGACGAGCACCACCGCGAGCGGAATGATGGCGAACTGCGGCAGCAGAATGCCCGTGATGATGCGCGAGGTCAGTTGCTCGCGCTTGTGGCGCGTCTCGGCGATCTGGACCAGCACCGGATGGCTGGCTGTACTGGCGGGCAGCCACTGATATGCCACGCGCACATCCTCGCCATGGATGCTGGCATCGCGGAACAGCAGGTCACGCAGTGGCTCTTCCGGCTGGTAGGTGTGCACAGGAATGTCCCGGTCGCCCGCCAGCAGTTCGCCGCGGGAACCGATGATCTGGTAGTAGGTTTTATCCACCTCGTCGGCACGCAGCAGATTGCGCGCCGGACCAGGCAGATCAATCTTGATCCGCGCACCGTCGATGTCGATCTGGCGAACGATGGCCACAACCAGATCGCCCAGCTGACGATCGTAAGGCAGATCGGCAATCTGGTTGGCGACATGGTTGGTCGCGACGATCGAGATCGGCCACAAGAGCAACAGGGGCGCCAGCATCCAGTCAAGAATTTCGCCAAACAGCGAAAGTGTCCTGACCGGATTGGGCTGGCTCAAGGAGCCCTGGTCTTGCAGCGGATCAGTTTGGGGCATCCCGGCTTGCGTCCGGTTTGATCAGGCTGTAGCCAAGGCCGCGCATGGTATTGATGCGCACCTCGTAGGGTTCAAGCTTTTTGCGCAAGCGATGCACGTAAACCTCAATGGCATTGGTGCTCACTTCCTCGCCCCAGCCACACAGGTGGTCCACCAGTTGGTCCTTGCTCACCAGTCGGCCGACCCGCAACATCAGGATTTCGAGCAGGGCCAGTTCGCGCGCGGACAGATCGAGAATCTGCTCATTGCAACGCGCCACGCGCTCGCCTTGATCATAGTTCAGGCACCCGAATTCAAGCAGCTTGGACTGCGCCGTGCCGCGCCGCGTCAGCGCGCGCACCCGTGCTTCGAGTTCGGGCAGCGCAAAGGGTTTGGAGAGGTAATCGTCAGCCCCCGCATCCAGGCCGCGGACACGATCATCGAGACCATCGAGCGCGGTAAGGATCATCACCGGCAGCGCGTTCTTGCGCGCACGCAGGCGCTTGAGCACGTCGATCCCGGATAGCTTGGGGAGTCCCAGATCGAGAATCAGCAGATCGAACTGCTGCGACACCAGGGCCGTATCGGCGTCCATCCCATTGCTGACGTGATCGATGGCATAGCCCGACTTGCGCAGAGCACGCACCAAGCCGTCAGCGATCATCGGGTCATCTTCTGCGAGGAGAATCCGCATAGTGTGGCGATTCTACGCCGTCCCGCCAGCAGGGAGGCCGTCAGGCCGGAAGCGGCCCGAAGAGGCTGCGCCGACATTTGAAAACACCTCAGAAGGCCTGGTCCCAGCGGATCGACAACCGGATCGCCGAATTGATCAGGCCGACCATGCTGTAGGTCTGCACGAAGTTGCCCCACTGCTCGCCCGTCTTGGTGTCGATGTGCTCGGCCAGCAGGCCGTGGCGGTTGCGATGCGCTAGCAGCTTTTCGAAGAGCGCGTGCGCCTCGTCGCGCCGGCCGATGGCGGACAGCGCATTCACATACCAGAAGGTACAGACGATGAAGGCATTTTCCGGCTCGCCGAAATCGTCCTTCTCGACGTAGCGGAAGATGAAGTCGCCGCGTCGCAAATCCTGCTCGACGGCGGCCACGGTGGCGGCGAAGCGCGGATCGGCGGCATCGAGAAAACCGACTTCCGCCAGCAGCAGCAGGCTCGCATCCATGCCCTCGCCCTCGAAAGTCGAGACGAAGCAACCGCGCGCCGCGCTCCACGCGCGCGCGTCGATGACTTGCCGGATACGGTCGGCATGCGCGCGCCAGTAGTCGGCGCGGGCGTCGAGTCCGAGATGCGCAGCGATGCGCGCGAGGCGGTCGCAGGCGGCCCAGCACATCACCACCGAGAAGGTATGCACGCGGGCGCTGCCGCGCAGTTCCCAGAGACCGGCGTCGGGCTGATCATGCACGGCGACAGCGCGTTCGCCGAGCGGTTCGAGACGACGGAACAAGGCCTCGTCGCCGCGCCGCGCCAACCGCCGGTCGAAGAAGACATGGGTGGCGGCGAGGATCGCCGAGCCATAGACGTCGTGCTGGATCTGCTGATAGGCCTGATTGCCAACGCGCACCGGCCCCGTGCCGCGGTAACCGGGCAGACTGGTCACTTCACGCTCCTCCAGCGTGGCGCGGCCGTCGATGCCATACACCGGTTGCAGCACGCCGCCCGTCGCGCCGGCGGCAATGTTGAGGATGTAGGCGAGATAGCGCTCCATGGTGCTGGTGGCACCGAGGCGATTGAGCGCATTGACGACGAAATAGCCGTCGCGCAGCCAGCAGTAGCGGTAATCCCAGTTGCGCGGGCTGCCCGCCGCCTCGGGAATCGAGGTCGTCATCGCCGCGATGATCGCGCCGGTATCGTCGTAGGCGTTGAGCTTCAGCGTGATGGCGGCGCGGATCACGGCATCCTGCCACTCATAGGGAATCGCCAGCTGGCGCACCCAGTCGCGCCAGTACTGGATGGTCTCTTCGAGAAACTTGCGGCCGACGTCGGCGACAGCGTCGTGGAGCGACTCGTCCGGGCCGAGGATGAGGGTGACCGCGTCTTCGAGGAAGAAGGGCGTTTCCTGCAGGATCGCGGTAATCGAGGCATCGGTGGTCAGACGCAAGACGAGGCCGGAACTCACGTAGCGGATGTGGTGACTGCCGAAAGTCACCGCCGGGCGCTGCGCGCCGTAATCGCAAGCTGGCCGCAGGCGCACCGTCACGCGCGGCGAACCGGCGATGCGGCGCAGCGCACGCACCAGCGTCATCGGCCGGAAGGTGCGGCCGTAGTGGCCGAAGCGTGGCGCGAAATCCGTCATCTCGATGCAACCGCCGTGGCGGTCATGGAGCCGTGTGACGAGCACGGCGGTGTTGTCGAGGTAGTACTGTTCGGAGCGTTCGAAGTCGGCAAGCTCGACCACGAAGTAGCCGAAATCATCCTTGCCGCCCGGCTCGCCGCGTGCGCGCAACAGCGAGCAGAAGGCGGCGTCGCCGTCGAAGCGCGGCACGCAAGCCCACGCCATTTCACCGCGTGTGTCAATCAATGCGCCGACCGTGCAGTTGCCGATCAGCGCGAGGTCCAGTGAATGTGTCATGAGTTCTCTCCTTGTGCCTGCAGGGCGCCCACCAGCCAGCCGCGCACAGCGGCGACGTTCGGCAGACGGTAACGGGCTGCCGTCCTGCCAGCGCCGACTTTTATCGAATGGCCATCAAGCAGATTGACGCGCGCGAAGCCGTGCTCGTCGGTGACGTCGTCGCCGATGAACACCGGCAGGCGGCCATGGAACGGCGTCTCGGCCATGAACTCGGCGATCGCCGAGCCCTTGTCGAAGCCGGCCGGCTTGATCTCCAGCACGCGCTTGCCCTTCTGCAATTGCAGATCATCCGCCTCAGCGACCCAGCCGGCGAGCAGGCGATGCAGCCAGGCGGCAAGGGCCGGCGCCTGGCGATAATGCAGGGCCAGCGTCAGCCCCTTGTCCTCCAGCAACAGGCCGGGATGGCGCGCGACGACGGCATCGAGGCGCCGGCGCAACTCGCGCTTGGCGGTCGGTGGCGGTGCGTGAGTGTAGCGTCGGCCGGCAGCGTCGCGTCGTTCCAGTCCGTGTTGGCCGGCCAGCGGGATGCGCACGCTGCCAAGGCGCTGTTCGAGGTCAGCCAGCGTGCGCCCGCTGACCAGTGCTAGCGCGCCGCCGCAAGCATGGTGCAGGCGCGCGACGAGCCCGAGCAAGGCATCGTCGACATGCACGCCACCAGGGCTGTCGGCAAACTCGATCAGCGTGCCATCCACGTCGAGAAAGTAGGCCCACTCCATCCGTGCGCGCGGCAGGGCGGTTCTAGCCATTGCTGCCCCCCGATGTGGCGACAGCGGCCAGCTCGGGTAAACGCCCGCGCCGCCGCATGATCGCCGCGTCGAGCAGCATGCGCCCGGCCCAGCGATAGACGTTGAATTCGCTCACCAGACGGCGCATCAGCCGCATGCGGTCGCGCTGCTCGGTTTCCGTCATGGTGAGGGCGAGATGCAACGCGGCGGCGCACTGGTCAGCGTCATAGGGATTGACAATCAGCGCCTCGGGCAGTTCGCGCGCGGCGCCGGTAAATTGCGACAGCACCAGCACACCGCGCTCGTCGTCGCGCGCAGCAACAAACTCCTTCGCCACCAGGTTCATGCCGTCGTGCAGGCTGCTGACAAAACAGACTTCGGCGGCGCGGTAGCACTCGTAGACCTGCCATGGCTCGTGATGTTCGATCTTGAGCACGATCGGTGGCGGACCAGCGCGGCCGGACGGGCTGAAGCGCTCGTTGATGCGCGCCGCCAGCGCGCGCACCTGCGCTTCATGCGACTGGTATTCCTCGATGCTGGAACGTGTCGGCGCGGCGATCTGGATGAAGCTGAAGCGGCCGACCCATTCGGGCTTCAGTTCCAACAAACGCTCGATGGCGCGGAAGCGCTCGACGATGCCCTTGGTGTAATCGAGGCGGTCGACACCGATGCCGATGGCCGTGTCAGGCGACAACCCGTTTGCGGCGCGAATCTCCGCACGACAATCCGCCACCGGCTTGCCGACCATCTCCGGCCCCGGCGGCCAGTCGATGGAAATCGGGTAGCGCCGCACGGCGGTGACGTGGCCGTTGAGGCTGACGCGGTAGGACTCGCGATCCACGCGCGCTTCGAGCAGGCGGTCGACGGTGTCGACGAAGTTGTTGCAGTGGGACTGGGTATGGAAGCCGAGGATGCTGCTGCCGAGCATGCCGTCGACGATCTGCTCGCGCCACGGGCAAATCGAGAAGGACTCGGGGTTTGGCCAGGGGATGTGCCAGAAGGTAATCACCGTCGCCTCCGGCAGCAAGGCGCGGATCATGCGCGGCAGCAGGGCGAAATGGTAATCCTGCACCAACACGATGGGCGCCGGCGTCTTGGCCTCTTCGACCACCGCGCGCGCAAATTTGCGGTTGACGGCTTCGTAATGCGCCCAGTCGGATGAACGGAAAGTCGGCCGCACGTGGGCGATGTGGCACAGCGGCCAGAGTCCCTCGTTGGCGAAGCCGAAGTAGTAACCGGCCTCTTCCTCGGGCGTCAGCCACAGACGGCGGATCTGGTAGGCGGGTTTCTCCGGCGGCACCGACACATGGTCGCGCGCATCCACCACATCGCGGTCAGCCGAGCCGCTGCCGTGGGCGATCCAGGTGCCCGAGCAGGCGCGCATGATCGGCTCCAGGGCGGTGACCAGCCCGCTCGCCGGACGCTGCACCTCGATGTGTTCGCCCTTGCGTTGATGGATGTAGGGCTCGCGGTTCGAGACGACGATGACATTCTCGCCGCGCAGTTCGCCCTGCAGGATCGCGCGCAGCGATTCGGCAGTCCAGGTCGTCTGGCCTTCGTCGCGCGAGCGCGCCTCGGCTTCCATGTCGCGGATCAGGCGTTGCAGGTCGCGTGCGATCGGGCGGAATTCGGCGGGATGGGTCGACTGGGTTTCCGGCTGATCGGGCTGGGCGTTGCCGCGCAGCAGCGCGCGCATGCCCTGCACCCAGCCGCGCCACGAAAGCTGGGCGATGATCACCGTGATCAGGGAAATCACCGCTGCCAGACCAGCGAAGAAGTAAAAGACATAGTGCCGCGTTTCCTCGCTGCGCCGTTCGACGAAGCTCATGTCGTGCACCAGGACGAGCTTGCCGGCCGCGTTGCCGCCGCTGGTGAGCGATTTCACCGCGACATGCAGCGGGCCGCTGGCACTCTTCAGCACATGATCACCGGCCGCCTCGAAGCGTGTCAGGTTGTCGCAGCGGATATCGGCGGGCAGCAGGCTCGACGCGAGCGGTTTACCCGTCGCCCCCGCGCAATAGCCAACCGCGTAGAGGCGCTCATCCTGCGTGATCCGCACGAAAAAGGCATTGGTCTTCGCCTTCGAACCCGCCGCCACCTGTTCGAGCAGCGGCTCGGCGATGGTGTTGGCGACCAGTTCCGAACGAATATCCATGTCGCGCACGAACCAGCGCAGGGTCATCTGGTCCACCAAGGGCACGATGGCATAGGCGAAAGCGGCCAGGACGAGGACAAGCGGCAGGACGAAGCGCAGCGAAAGTCTCATGATGGCGTCTCCTGCGACAGGCGGAACGCGGGGGCGTGGCCCTGCTTGTCGACGCCGGCATACAGCGTTAGGTGCGGATAGGGAATCTCGATACCGCGCGCCTCGAAGGCCGTCTTCAGGCGGCGCAGGAATTCGCGCCGCACATTCCACTGCTCCAGCGGTCTGACCTTGAAACGGCAACGCAACGCCACGGCCGAATCGTCCCAGCGCTCCACGCCAACAATTTCGATATCTTCAAGAATCTTGTCGGAAAACGCCGGGCAAACGCGCATGTCGGCGCCGACCGCGCGCATCGCCTCGAATGCTTCATCCACGTTTTCGCGGTAAGCAATACCGACTTCGACGAGCGCTTGGGCGAAACCTCGCGATTTGTTCGTCACCGTGGTAATCAGGCCATTCGGCACGTAATGCACGCTGCCCTCAAAGTCGCGCAGGCGCAGGTAACGCAGCGTCACCTCCTCCACCAGCCCCGATTTCCCACCAGCTTCGACCACGTCGCCCTGGCGAATCTGGTTTTCCAGCAGCAGGAAGAAACCATTGAAGTAGTCCTTGATCAGACTCTGCGCGCCAAAGCCCACGGCGAGACCGACCACCCCTGCCGCGCCGAGAATCGGGGCGATGGAGAGGCCCAGTTCCGACAGCGCCAGCATGCCAGCGACCAGCGTGATCACCACCGACGCGATGTAGTGGAACACCCGCGCCAAAGTCTCGATGCGGCGCCGATCCTCAGGGTCAACGACGCGCCCGTCCATGTAGTTGCGGAAGATGCGGATCAGCCGGCGCGCGAACTTGAGCAGTACCCAGGCAATCAGCAGAATCAAGCCAACGCGTAGCAGGGTGCGCCACAGCGGTAGCCAGTCGCGCAGGGAAGAGAGATCGAAACCGTCCATCGTGGCCTCCCGACATCAAAAAGTGAAAATGGCCCGCGCAGGACGAACACAAGGTTGTCATACATCGGGGTGGGGGGGGGAAGCGTCATTGTAACCCTGCATCGCCGAACGGCGACCGCGCACCGCCGTCCCACCAGCGCCGACCTTTCTCCGCACCAAAAAAAACCCGGCCGAAGCCGGGTTTCCTGTGGTCTGGACTGACCGAATTACATCATGTCCATGCCGCCCATACCACCCATACCGCCCATGCCGGCGCCCATGCCAGCGTTACCGGCCGGCTTGTCTTCGACCAGCTCGGCCACCATGCAATCGGTGGTGAGCATCAGGCCGGCGACGGAGGCAGCGTTCAGCAGTGCGATGCGCTCGACCTTGGTGGGGTCCAGCACGCCCATGGCGACGAGGTCGCCATATTCACCGGTGGCGGCGTTGTAGCCGTAGTTGCCCTTGCCTTCCAGCACCTTGTTGACGACCACGGAGGGCTCGTCACCCGCGTTGGCGACGATCTCGCGCATTGGCTGTTCGACGGCGCGCAGCACGATCTTGATGCCGGCATCCTGGTCGTGGTTGTCGCCCTTGACGGAGACACCCGCGCGGGCGCGCAGCAGCGCCACACCGCCGCCAGGAACGATGCCTTCTTCAACGGCGGCACGCGTGGCGTGCAGCGCGTCTTCGACACGGGCCTTCTTTTCCTTCATCTCGACTTCGGTCGCAGCGCCAACCTTGATCAGTGCAACACCACCGGCCAGCTTGGCGACGCGCTCCTGCAGCTTTTCCTTGTCGTAGTCGCTGGTGGCTTCTTCGATCTGGGTGCGGATCTGGGCAACGCGTGCCTTGATTGCATCTTCGGAACCGACGCCGTCGATCAGGGTGGTGTTTTCCTTGGCGACTTCGATACGCTTGGCCTGGCCGAGATCCTTCAGCGTGGCCTTTTCCAGCGTCAGGCCGACTTCTTCAGCAATCACGGTACCGCCCGTCAGGATGGCGATGTCTTCGAGCATGGCCTTGCGACGATCGCCGAAGCCCGGGGCCTTGACGGCGACGGTCTTGAGGATGCCGCGCAGGTTGTTGACCACCAGGGTCGCCAGCGCTTCACCATCGACATCTTCGGCGATGATCAGCAGCGGACGGCCAGCCTTGGCGACTTGCTCGAGCACGGGCAGCAGATCGCGGATGTTGCTGATCTTCTTGTCGTGCAGCAGGACGAAGGGGTTGTCCAGAATGGCGATTTGCTTGTCCTGGTTGTTGATGAAGTAGGGCGACAGGTAGCCGCGGTCGAACTGCATGCCTTCGACGACTTCCAGTTCGCTTTCCAGCGACTTGCCGTCTTCGACAGTGATGACGCCTTCCTTGCCGACCTTGTCCATCGCATCGGCGATGATCTTGCCGATTTCGGCGTCGGAGTTGGCGGAGATCGAGCCGACCTGGGCGATTTCCTTGCTCGTGGTGCAGGGCTTGGAGATCTTCTTCAGTTCTTCGATGATGGCGGTCACGGCCTTGTCGATGCCGCGCTTCAGGTCCATCGGGTTCATGCCGGCGGCAACATACTTCATGCCTTCGCGGATGATCGACTGGGCCAGCACAGTGGCGGTGGTGGTGCCGTCACCGGCGATGTCGGAGGTCTTGGAAGCAACTTCCTTGACCATCTGGGCGCCCATATTCTCGAACTTGTCCTTCAGTTCGATTTCTTTGGCGACAGAAACGCCGTCCTTGGTCACGGTCGGGGCGCCGAACGAGCGCTCCAGCACCACATTGCGACCTTTCGGGCCGAGGGTTACTTTAACGGCGTCGGCGAGCACATTCACGCCACGCACCATGCGCTGACGCGCGGAATCACCAAATTGGACTTCTTTAGCTGCCATAATCTATATCTCCTTGAATTCTTTAACGATTAGACCGATTAGGCCTCAACCACGCCCATGATGTCTTCTTCGCGCATCACCAGCAGCTCTTCGCCATCGACCTTGACGGTTTGGCCGGAGTACTTGCCGAACAGGACGCGGTCGCCGGCCTTGACAGCCATCGGACGCACTTTGCCGTCGTCCATGATCTTGCCGGAACCGACGGAAACGATTTCACCCTGATCGGGCTTCTCGCCGGCGGAGTCGGGGATGACGATACCGGAAGCAGTGGTACGCTCGGCTTCAATACGCTTGACGATCACGCGATCATGCAAGGGACGAATTTTCATGCAGTTTTCTCCTTCAAGACTAAGCCGCCCAGGGCGGTGTTTTCGTAATTGGGAATAAATTGAAACCAAATTAGAACTATTCGGCGGCACACCGTTAGCACTCACCGACAGCGAGTGCTAATAATATAGATCGATAGAGGGGTTTTCAAGTGAGCGCATCTACTTTTTTGCATTGATAATCCCGTCATGGGTCTCTTTGACTGGCTAAAACCTGCCCCCCCGCTCGATCCCGAAACCGCCCGATGGGTGGAAAAAACCGTCGATACCGCCGAACCGCTGATCCGGCAGACAGCGAATTACGTCCGTGCCCTGGCGCCAGCGGTGCGGCATGCCCTGACGCATTGCAGCCATATTGCCGAACAAATCCCCGGCCCGGTTGACATTACCCGAGCGGCGTTCGCCGCCAACCCGACGGTGCATGCCATTTTTGGCAGCGCCGACGACATCGGCACCATGCTGGCCCGCAGCCAGTGCGTACGCGACCACATGACCGAGATGAGCCTTGCCAGCGGGCAATGCTGTGCCATCCTCGGCATGCGCCATCGCGAGAAATCCGGCTTCGGTGTTGGCATGAGCGGCGATGTCGTGCGCACCGATGTACCGCAGCGCACCCTCTACTTCACCGACCATACGCTCGCCGAACCCAGCCATGATCTGGAAGGTGCACGTCGGCAACTCGTTGATACCCTTTACGATGGCTTGTTGAAAGGCTTTGCCGCCCACGTCGCAGACGAGCGCGCCGAGCGCGACGGACTCTCCCGCGAGCATGCCATCATCAACGCCCAACTGCGCGCCAAACAAGCCCCTGAGGGCCACACGCGCCGCCTCGAAGCCCTGAGCGAGCGCTTACACGCATCGCGCGATGCGCTGCAACCCGAGCGCCTGCGCGAAGCCCTGATCGACACACTCAGCCATCCCGAACCCCACCTGAGCCTCGCGCCCGTCAGCGTCACCGTTGACCGCTTCGGCATCATTGCCGGGCCGGATAGCGGGCAAGGGGGCGACACGCTGCACTTTATGGAACTGGCCGCACGCGACAAACGGCGTTGGGTGGTCATGCTCGCCATGATCAATCAGGATGAGGCGCGCGAAGCCCTTGAGCGGCTTGAGTCCGCGCGCCGCTACATTGTGATCTGATGAAACACCTGCTCCTCATTCTGCTCGCCCTGCTTTGTTTGCCTGCCCACGCGCAGGACAAACTGCCACCCAGCGTTCTGACGGCCCTGCAATCCGCCGGCATTCCCGCACAGGCCGTCGCGGTGGTCGCGCAAGCGCTGGATAACGGCAAACCCGCCCTGCAGCATCAGGCCCAGGTCGCCATGAATCCGGCCTCGCTGATGAAGCTGCTGACCACGCTGGTGGCCCTCGACACCCTTGGCCCGGCCTACACCTGGCGCACCGAGGTGTTGAGTACCGCAGTCCCGGAAAACGGCATCCTCCCCGGCGACCTGATCCTGCGCGGCAACGGTGATCCGAAATTCACCTACGACCGGCTCTGGTTGCTGCTGCGCGAACTACGCGGGCGCGGGGTGGGAAAAATCCATGGCGATCTGCTGCTCGACCGCAGCGCCTTTGCCCTGCCCGAGCACGACCCAGCAGCCTTTGATGCCAAGCCGCTGCGCCCTTACAACGTCGGCGCCGACGCCCTGCTGTTCAACTTCGCCACGCTGCATCTCACCCTGGTGCCGGAACGCAACGCCGTGCGGCTCTTCGCCGAACCCTTGCCAGCGGACTTCGCCGTCGTCAATCGCCTGCGGTTGACCGAAGGCAGGGGCTGCGGCGAATGGCGCGAAGCGCTCAACGCCCAACTCACCACCCGTCAACTGACGCTCTCGGGTGACTTTCCGCGTGGCTGTGGCGAAAAGCGCTGGCACCTCGCCGGCCTGCCGAATGCACTGCTGCTGCATGGCGTCTTTACGCGACTCTGGCGCGAACTCGGCGGCGAGTTTTCCGGCAGTGTGCGTGAAACCACCACACCACCCAATGCCACACTGCTGGCCAGCAGCGAATCGCCCGCTCTTGGCGAAATCGTGCGCGACATCAACAAGTTCTCCAACAACGTGATGGCCCAGCAGTTGTATCTAAAAGTCGGCGCTGGCGAGACGGCACAAGCAGAGCTGGTTATTCGCAACTGGCTGATACAGAAAGGCCTGAACTTCCCCGAACTGATTCTCGACAACGGTTCGGGGCTGTCGCGCCGCAACCGCATCGCCGCAGCCAGTCTGGCAAAACTCCTCGACCTTGCCTGGCGTAGCGCCATCATGCCGGAACTGGTCGCATCCCTGCCAATCGCCGCCATCGACGGCACGACCAAGAAGAAATACAACGGCAACGGCATCGCCGGTCAGGCGCATCTCAAGACCGGTTCGCTCGAAGGCGTACGCGGCATCGCCGGCTATCTGCTCGACAAAACCGGACGGCGCCACCTCGTGGTGTTCATGGTCAATCATCCGAACGCGGCGCAGGCACAACCCGCCTTTGATGCGCTGCTCGACACCCTCTGGCGCGGAGAGTCAGGCGTCCGGTAGTGTGGGATGTCCAGGGTGTCTCAGTCGGGCACCGGCATCACCGCGCGATTGATCAGGCCCATCCAGCCGCGAATCACGCGGTAGAGCACCCAGAGGCCAGTGATGACGATCACCATGATGGCTGCGGGAATGCCAATAAACGTAGCGGCGAGCAGACCGGCAATCAGCAGCCACAGGGCCGCAAACCAGAAACTGCGCAGCTGCCAGCGCCAATGCGAATCCAGCCAGGTGCCACGCACATTGTTGCGCGTCACATAGTTGATGATCACGGCAATGATTGATGGCCAGCCGAAGACAAAGGCACCGATGATCGTCGCCGAAGTCATGATCCCCGACAGGGCCGAGAGCGCGTGCAAGCCGTACATGATGTGCGCCCATGCACGCGGGCCATCGAGGTTGGTCGGCACACTTACCGGGGTGCCATCGGGTTCAAAGTCGGCCATGGTCATAGTCCCAAGTTAATCCAGAGTTCATCCACGCGTCGCTTTACCGCGTCATCCATCACAATCGGCCGGCCCCATTCGCGATTCGTCTCACCCGGCCACTTGTTGGTGGCATCAATGCCCATCTTGCTGCCGAGACTAGCCACCGGCGAAGCAAAGTCAAGGTAGTCAATCGGCGTATTTTCTGCAATCAAGGTGTCCCGCACCGCATCGACGCGCGTCGTCATGGCCCAGATCACTTCCTTCCAGTCGCGCACGTTGATATCGTCGTCCACCACGATGATGAACTTGGTGTACATGAACTGGCGCAGAAAGCTCCAGATGCCGAACATCACGCGCTTGGCGTGTCCGGGGTACTGTTTCTTCAAGCTCACCACGGCAAGACGGTAGGAGCAACCTTCCGGCGGCAGATAGAAATCAGCAATCTCGGGGAACTGCTTTTGCAGCAGTGGCACGAAGACTTCATTGAGCGCCACGCCGAGCATCGCCGGCTCGTCGGGTGGCTTGCCGGTATAGGTGGAATGGTAGATCGGGTCGCGCCGCATGGTGATGCGCTCAATGGTGAACACCGGGAACTCAGCCTGCTCGTTGTAGTAGCCGGTATGGTCGCCATAGGGGCCTTCCGTGGCCACTTCGCCTGGGTGGATCACGCCCTCCAGCACAATTTCGGCACGCGCCGGCACCTGCAAATCGGAACCGATGCACTTCGTCAGTTCGGTCTTACCACCGCGCAGCAGGCCGGCGAACTGGTATTCGGAAAGATTGTCCGGCACCGGCGTCACGGCACCGAGAATCGTCGCCGGATCGCAACCGAGGACAACCGCCACCGGGAAGGGCTGGCCGGGATTCTTCTCGCAATGGTCGCGATAATCCAGCGCCCCGCCGCGATGCGCCAACCAGCGCATGATCACCTTGTTGGGGCCAATCACTTGCTGGCGGTAGATGCCAAGATTTTGCCGCGACTTGTTCGGGCCGCGCGTTACCGTCAGTCCCCAGGTGATCAGTGGCGCCGCGTCGCCGGGCCAGCAGGTCATGATCGGCAGGCGGGAAAGATCAACGTCTTTGCCCTCCCATACGATCTCCTGACAGAGTGCCGACGACACCACCTTTGGTGCCATGTGTAGCACCTGCTT
This sequence comes from Rhodocyclaceae bacterium, assembly GCA_030681195.1. Classification (GTDB taxonomy): domain Bacteria; phylum Pseudomonadota; class Gammaproteobacteria; order Burkholderiales; family Rhodocyclaceae; genus Sulfuricystis. The sequence continues at coordinate 26,374 of JAUXXJ010000021.1, read as the reverse complement.
CAACACCGGCAGCTTGTCCCAGGCATCCTTGAAGCCCTTGGGAGGCTCGGGCTCTTTCAGATAGGCGAGCAATTTACCGACCTCGCGCAATGAGGTCTGCCAATCGGCATCTGCGCCCATCCCCATGGCAACACGTTGCGGCGTACCAAACAGATTGGCCAGCACCGGCATTTCGCCACTTGTGGGCTTTTCAAACAGCAGCGCCGGACCGCCAGCGCGCAACACACGATCAGCGATTTCGGTCATCTCCAGTCGAGGATCAACAGGAACCGCGATACGCTTCAGTTCGCCCTTGGCTTCGAGGTGGCTGATGAATTCACGAAGGTCTTGCGCAGCATTCATAATTTGGGATGATGCAGCCAGTAGTCGGCGACGATGCTGGCGAACACCGCGGCACCGAACCAGTTGTTGTGAAGGAAAGCCTTGAAGCAACGCATGCGCTCGCGGCCACGAATCAAAGTGTAGTGGTAACCCGCAATGCCGGCTGCAACGCACAGCCCTGCCATATAGGCCAGGCCAAATGCGAGTTGATAGCCGACATAAGCCAATAGCGCCAGCGTCAGCCCATAGCACAGCATGATGATCAGAATATCGAAACGGCCAAAGGTGAGCGCCGAAGTCTTGATGCCGATTCTGCGATCATCCTCAATATCCACCAGCGCATATTCGGTATCGTAGGCAACTGCCCAGCAGACATTCGCCGCCAGCAGCCACCAGGCAACAGCGGGCACTTGGCCGAGCATCACGGCAAACGCCATCGGAATGCCAAACCCAAACGCAACGCCGAGATAAGCCTGCGGCACGGCAAAAAAACGCTTGGTAAACGGGTAGCTCACCGCCAGAAATACTGCCACGATGCCCAGCCAAAACAGCAAGGTCGTCATCAGGGGCAGGATCAGCAAAAACGCGCAAATCACCAAGACGGCGAACAGCGCAAAGGCTTCGCGCGTCGTGACCTTGCCAGCGGCCAGCGGGCGTGATTTGGTACGCTCGACATGCGGATCAAAGTCGCGGTCGGCATAGTCGTTGATCACACAACCGGCCGAGCGCATCAACACCGTGCCGAGCACAAAGACCCACACTACGAACCACACCGGCCGACCATTGCTGGCGATCCACACGGCCCACAGCGTCGGCCAGAGCAGCAGCAGGATACCGATTGGTTTGTCGAGGCGCATCAACCGCTCGTAGAGGTCGAGGCGTTCCTTGATGAGGGCCAGCGTTGTCATGGAAGGATTTTACGCTTTGAGCAATTCCTCACGCCCGCCCAGCCAGCGCGTGCGATGGCGCTCCGCATGGTCAGGCCATTGCGTCAGCATGTCCTCGGCGGCCTGTCGCGCCGCCTCGACCAGCGCGGTGTCTTCCAGATCGGCAAAACGCAGCAGCGGCAAGCCACTCTGGCGCGCCCCGACGAACTCGCCCGGACCACGCAGATGCAGGTCCTGACGAGCAATTTCAAAACCGTCGCTGTTCTCGTAGATGATCTTGAGCCGCGCCCGAGCCGTTTCAGACAGCGGGTTTTCATAGAGCAGCAGGCAGGCAGATTCAGCCGCGCCACGGCCGACCCGCCCGCGCAGCTGATGCAGCTGGGCCAGGCCGAAGCGCTCCGCATGCTCGATCACCATCAGGCTGGCGTTCGGCACATCGACGCCAACTTCGATCACCGTCGTCGCCACCAGCAGCTGGATTTCGTTGTTCACGAACGCCGCCATCACCGCCGCTTTTTCATCCGTCTTGAGCCGACCATGGACGAGGCCCACCTTCAGCTCCGGCAACTCTGCCGTGAGATGGGCATAGGTTTCCTCGGCGGTTTTGAGTTGCAGGGCTTCGGATTCCTCGATCAGCGGGCAGACCCAATACACCTGCCGACCCGCTGCGCACAGATCACGCACCCGCCCCACCACCTCGTCGCGCCGCGCAGCACTCACCAGCTTGGTCACCACCGGCGTGCGCCCCGGCGGCAGTTCGTCGATCACCGAGACATCGAGGTCGGCATAGACGCTCATCGCCAGTGTGCGCGGGATGGGGGTCGCCGACATGGCGAGTTGATGCGACTGAAAGCCTTTCTGCTTGAGCGCCAGCCGCTGACGCACGCCGAAGCGATGCTGCTCGTCAACAATGGCCAGCCCCAGCTTCGCAAACTCGACCCCGTCTTCAATCAATGCGTGCGTACCGACAATCAGTGCCGTCTCGCCAGCGCCGACTTTTTCGATAGCGGTCTGTTTGGCCTTTTTCTTCTGGCTACCCGATAGCCACGCCACCTCAAGTCCGAGTGGCTGAAGCCAGGCCGCCAGCTTGCGGTAATGTTGCTCGGCCAGAATTTCGGTCGGCGCCATCAGCGCCGCCTGATAGCCCGCTTCGACGGCGCGCAACATCGCCAGCGCCGCAACGATGGTTTTTCCGCTGCCGACATCGCCTTGCAGCAGGCGCTGCATCGGGTAAGGCTGCCGCAGATCCTGCTCGATTTCCTGCCACACGCGTTGCTGGGCGGCCGTTAGTTTGAAAGACAGTTGCGCCAGCAAACGGCGGATCAGCTCGCCCTCGCCGGCAAGGACGGGCGCCCCTCTTGCCCGGCGCGCGGCATAGGCCTGACGTAGCGAGATCTGCTGGGCCAGCAGTTCGTCGAAAGCTACGCGTAGCCAGAACGGGCGCTGCCACGCGGTCAGCATCTCGGCCGACAAGCCGGAAGGGGGGGCATGCAGTGAGCGCACGCTCGCGCTGAATTCATTGAGCTGCAGTCGTGATACCAGTTCATCCGGAAGTGTATCGGCCAGATCGACTTCATCCAGCGCCCGCGTGATGAGCTTGCGCAGGGTGGCTTGTCCGAGCCCAGCCGTGGTCGGATAGACCGGTGTCAGCGCCGTCGGGAGCGATTCCTCACCGTGCAGCATTTTGAAGCGCGGATGGATGATCTCGCTGCCCCAGAATCCACCGCGCACTTCGCCGAAGACGCGTAACCGAACACCAGGCTGCAAGACTTTCTGCTGACTCGGGTAGAAATTAAGAAAGCGCAGGACGAGTTGTCCAGAATCATCTTCGGCGCGACAGACCAGTTGCCGACGCGGTCGATAGGCAATTTCGGTGGATAACACCGTGACATCAAATTGCGCAGAGGTGCCGGGGATTGCTGCGTCAATCGGGGTGATTTGCGTTTCGTCCTCGAAACGCAAGGGCAGATGCAAGACCAGATCGGTCTGCGAATGCAGCCCGAGGGTTTTCAGCTTGGCGGCAACAAGGGGCGTTGCGCCGGGGATCTTCGTTGGGTCAGCCAATCACCAGAACGGCATCCGCCTCGACCAGGGCGCCGCGTGGCAGCTCCTTGACGCCTACCGCCGCACGCGCCGGGTAGGGCTGATCGAAGTAGCGCGCCATCGTCTCGTTAACCTTGGCGAAGTGGGCGAGATCGGTCAGATAGATGTTGAGCTTGACCGCCGCATCCAGCGTGGTGCCGGCAGCGGTGGCGACGGCCTTGAGGTTTTCAAACACGCGGACGATCTGCGCATCGATGCCCTCGACCATCTGCATGGTGGCGGGATCAAGACCGATCTGACCGGAGAGGTAAATAGTGTCGCCCGTACGCACAGCCTGCGAATAGGTGCCGATGGCGGCCGGCGCATCCGGTGTGCTGATGATCTGACGGGTCATGCGGTTTCGACGGGTTCAACCGGTTTCAGGGCCACCTGATAATCCAGCCCGGCAAACACATGCTGGATGCCGCGCCGTGCGCGCACATTCAGGATCAGCGGCGCCTTGAGATTGGCCCGCACGGAATCGCCATCCTTTACCAAGATCACCACCACAGCGGCCTCGGCCGGATCACTCAGATCCAGCGCGGCCGATTCGTCGTCGGGCAGGTTGATTTCGTAATTGAAGCCGAACAGGGCCGGATCGGCGATGTTGAAAGCAACGGACGGATCATCCAGCGCTTGCAGGATGAAGAAGCGCGGCGGCGCGTCCCCCTCGGTTTCGGGATGAAAGAGGGTGTAGCGGCGGAACTGTTCGAAGCCGGCAAGACCGTTAGGAAACTCGATGATGCGGTCAGGGGCAACTTCGATCGATCCGGAGTGGGGCGAGTCGATATTCATGTTCATCGCATTATCTCCTGACTAGCAGGCCTTCGTCGAGTCCCATCGCTTTCAGCTTCGCGCGGGCGGCATCGGCTTCCATGCGCGAGGCGAAGGGGCCCACCTGAACGCGCGATTCGATTTGGGCCGGAATGCCGGCTTCATGCAGTTTCTGCATCAACTCTTCGGCATTCGTATGGTTGCTGAACACGCCGACTTGCACCAGAAAACGTCGGGCTGTTTCAGCCGCCTGGGAGAGCGGACGCGAAGCCGGTGCATGGCGGTTAATCGCTTGCTGCTGCTGCGTTCGGGACGCTGCCTGGCTACGCGATTGCGGCGAATACGGTGAAGATGTCCCTTCCGGCACGGTGCGGACAATTTCCTGCTGCGGGTCCGGTCGGGCCGGTGTGGTTGCCGCTTGCGAGGGCCTGGTCGTTGCTTGCCGGGCGGTCGCCGGCGGTGTCACGGGCTTGGCCGGCTGTAGTGGTTTTTCTGCCACAGGCGGGCCGAGCGGCGTCTCACTCTTTTCGGGAACCGGGTCAGCAGCGGCTGTCTGAGCCGGTGTGCCTGCCTCGGCCTGCTCGACGGGTTTTTCTTCTTCCGCCTTCTCCGCAACGACCGGGGCCTCCTCATCCGTCGCTTTCTTTTCTTCCTGCGAGGGCTCCGTGGTTGCCGCGGGGACCGCCGCCATCGGTGGCATCGCCGGGGCTTGCGGACGGTTCAAGGAGTCGAACACGGCCAGACCCCCGAGGAGGCCGACAATCGCCACTCCGGCCACGGCAATGCGCGACAGCAGGCGCTTTCTCAGCGCATCATCGTCCTCAGCCGGCGTTACGGTGGCGGAGTCCGTGGAATCCGTCATCAGCGGCGTTTCCCTCAGCACCATCTGTCTCTCCCTCCTCTAAATTTTGCCGGCTGCGGCTCAAGGCATGTACCAGCTCTGCCTCGCCCAGCGAAATACCCAGTTGATCCGCCACGTCCTGCGCGGTCAGACCACGCTGAGCCAGTTCCATCGCCTCGGCATATTGGGGCGACACGCGCCGCATGGTGCGCAAGTCGTCCATTTCGCGGCGCATGCGCTCCATCTCGTCGCGCATGCGTTGAATTTCCTCTTCCACTTCTGTCACTCCCGTGCGTGCCAGGTGTGCGGCCAAAGGCTCGCCGAACCCGCTGCTGCGAGGTGCACTCTGTGCGCCCGGTTGGTGTGGGGGTTCGGGCAACGCTGGTTCGTCGCCAAACAGTTCCTTGACATCGTCCCACTCGAAAGTCGGCGCTGGCCGGACGGCAAAGGGCTCGACGAGGGAGGTATCTTCCATCGCCTCGGCATACGCCGCAAGCGCACTGCGTGAAGCGGCTGGTGGTGGTGGTGGCGCAGGCGCTGGCGCCACCTCGGCTTCCGGCTCCAGTCGCTGACGCAAGGGCGAAACGGTTTCGAAGCGCTCCGGCGCTTCCGGTGCATGGCGCGCCGGCTGGGCAGCCTGACGTTGCCGCCCCACCTGAATCAAGCGCAGCAGCATGAACACCAGATAAATAGCCGCCACCGCGACCAGGATCAGGATGCTGTCGCGCCAGCTGAGGGAGAGCCAATCCATCATCGCCGCGACCCATCAACGCGCAGCGGCCGGTCGCGTCAGCGCGCGTACCAGCGTGGGCGGCATGGAGGTCGGGGGCAAGAGGCATGTATACGCATTCATGGTCGTTTCGCGATGATATCGTCAGCTGAAATGGGCCAAAAAGCCGAGGAGGACACGGTTTCAGCCATGTTTCTCACATCAAACCCTGTAAATCGGGGCGATCAATGCCACTGCAGGTCTCTTGCAGGCCGCTTATAGGCCAAACCGCTCACCAAAAAAGACCGATGGAATACGTTGCAAAAGTTATAATCCACGCTTGGGTCTACTGGTCACGAAGCCGGTCACGAAGATGAGAGCTTGATCCCCATGATCGCGCCCTCATATCTCGTTACACATCGGAAAATAATCTTCGGGAACATTTTGGTAAGTTACGTGGTCTCATCGCATTATCGCTTCTGTTTTGACTGATTTTTAAGGATTTTTTCATGAACCATCGGCGGCTGACCCTCATTGATGTGTTGCAACCCCAGGCCTTCGGCATTACACCGGAGCGCGCACGTGTGACGCGCACCATCCTGCAGCCCGAGGTCGATGCTTTCGAACAGATGGAAGCCCAGACCGCAGCGCAGGAAAAGTCGGCGCTGGCAGGACGGCAAGCGGCCCCGTCGTTGCAGCCTCAGGTTGCCCTCTAGGCGCTTACGGTAGATTTATTCAAGCGGCACGAGCGGCGGCACTTCACGCTTGCTGCCGTCTGGATTCAGGCAAACGTAGGTTAAGGTCGCTTCCGTCACCTTGACCACCATGGGATGCGTCGGGTCGCGCTCGGCATACACCTCGACATCCACGGTGATTGACGTGCGCCCCACTTTAATGATCCGGGCGTAAAAACTGACCACATCCCCCACGGCAATCGGCATTGAAAACCGAAAGGCATTGACAGCCACGGTGGCCACACGCCCGCGCGCGCGGCGCATGGCGGGAATCGCACCGGCGATATCGACTTTCGCCATTACCCACCCGCCGAAAATGTCACCGGCCGCATTTACGTCTGCCGGCAAAGGCATCACCCGCAACACGCATTCCCGACCCGGGATGCTCACGCCTTCATGTCCACCGACTGCTTCGCTCATGCGTCGGATCATACCGCAGTAGAATTTGCTTATGCGCCGTGATATCGCCCTGCCGGCTCCGCCCGCCCAGGAACGCCATGACTGGCAAACCCTGAAGACGCTGTTTCCTTATCTTTGGCAGTGGCGAGGTCGCATTCTGCTTGCGCTCGCCTGCCTGATCGGGGCCAAGCTCGCCAACGTCAGCGTCCCACTCATCTTCAAAGACATCATTGACGGTTTCACCACCGGCAAGGATGCGCAGCAGACCCTTCTTGTCGTGCCGATTGCGCTAGTCGCCGTATATGGTGTGCTGCGTTTTTCGGTATCGCTATTCACGGAGCTGCGCGAACTGATTTTCGCCCGTGTCACGCAACGCGCCGTACGCACCATTGCCCTGCAGGTATTCGAGCATCTGCACAACATGTCACTGCGTTTTCATCTGGAGCGCCAAACCGGCGGGCTGACGCGCGACATCGAACGCGGTACGCGCGCCATTGGTTCGCTGATCAGTTACACGATCTATTCGATCCTGCCGACGCTGATTGAGGTCGCCCTGGTGCTGGGCATCCTCGCCGCCCGCTACGAACCCAGCTTCGTCCTGATCGCCACCGGTACGCTGGTGGTTTATGTCGTCTTCACCGTCATCCTGTCAAACTGGCGCACCATCATCCGTCGCGAGGTCAATGAACTCGACTCAGCGGCCAACACCCGTGCCATCGACAGCCTGCTGAATTACGAGACGGTCAAGTACTTCAACAATGAAGGTTGGGAGAAGGCGCGCTACGACCAGCACATGCTGAAGCTGGAGACGGCTCAGATCCGCAGCCAGTTCTCGCTCTCCTACCTCAACATGGGCCAAGCCGCAATCATTGCCGTCGGCGTGGCATTGATGATGTGGCGTGCCGCCGAAGGCGTCGCCAACGGCTCGATGACGGTCGGTGACATCGTCCTCGTCAATGCCTTCCTGATCCAGCTTTACATCCCGCTGAATTTTCTCGGGGTGCTCTACCGTGAAATTCGCCAATCGCTGACCGATATCGAACGGCTGTTCAACCTGCTCGGCCAGAACCTGGAAATCCAGGATGGGCCTGATGCACGCAGCCTCGAATCCGGTCCCTGCGCTGTTCGTTTCGACCAAGTAAACTTTTCGTATGAGGAACGCCGAGCCATCCTGCATGAAGTCAGCTTCGAGATCCCCGCCGGCCACACGGTCGCCGTGGTCGGTCACAGCGGCTCAGGGAAGAGCACGCTCGCACGCCTGCTGTTTCGTTTCTATGACGTCAATGGCGGCAGTATCCGCATCAATGGTCAGGACCTGCGTCAACTGACGCAACATTCCCTGCGCAGTGCCATCGGCATCGTGCCGCAGGACACGGTGCTGTTCAACGACACGCTGGCCTACAACATCCAGTATGGTCGCCCCAGCGCCAGCATGGCTGAAGTGGAAGAGGCTGCGCGAGCCGCCCATCTGGCCGAGTTCATCGAGCGCCTACCTGACGGCTACAACACGCGGGTAGGTGAGCGCGGCCTCAAACTCTCTGGTGGCGAGAAGCAGCGCGTCGCCATCGCACGCACCCTGCTGAAAAATCCGCCCATCCTGATTTTCGACGAAGCCACCTCGGCGCTCGATTCGAAAACCGAGAAAGCCATTCAGGCCGAACTCGAACAGGCCGCTGTCGGACGCACCACGCTGGTGATCGCACACCGGCTGTCGACGGTGATGAATGCCAATGAAATTCTCGTACTCGATGCCGGTCGCATCGTCGAGCGGGGCACGCATCGCGATCTGCTCGAGCGAGGCGGGGTGTATGCCCACATGTGGGCCTTGCAGCAACAGGAAAACAGTATGCCCGCGCCGGACGCGGTATAGTCACCGCTCCCCATCCCTTTCATCAGGACATCAGGAGACTGCCATGAAGAAAACCATCGTCCTCGGACTGACCCTTGCCTCCGCCCTTGCCTTCACGCAGCCAGTTTTTGCCGATACGCTGGCCAAGATCAAGGGTTCCGGAAGCATCACCATGGGCATCCGCGAATCCTCATATCCCCTCTCCTATCTCGACGACAAACAGCAGCCAATCGGTTACCACATCGACATCTGCAATCGCATCGTCGATGCCGTCAAGAGCAAGCTGGACCTGAAAACCCTGAAGGTCAATCATCAGGCTGTCACCTCACAAAACCGCATTCCGCTGGTCACCAACGGCACCGTCGATCTCGAGTGTGGCTCGACCACCAATAACGCCGCGCGCCAGAACCAGGTGGCCTTTGCACCGACGACCTTCGTCACCAACGTACGCATGGCCGTCAAGAAATCTTCTGGCATTACCAGCTTGTCACAACTCGGCGGCAAACCGGTCGCGACCACCACGGGCACCACTTCGGTCCAGTTGATGCGCGCTCATGAAAAAGGCAAAGGGATCGACTTCAAGGAAGTCTACGGCAAGGATCACGCCGACGCCTTCCTGATGCTGGAATCCGACCGCGCCGTTGCCTTCGTCATGGACGACAACCTGCTGGCCGGCCTGATCGTCACCTCGAAGAACCCGGCGGACTATGCGATCGTCGGTGAGACCCTCAATATCGAACCAATCGCCATCATGATCCGCAAGGAGGATCCGCAATTCCAGGGCCTGGTGAATACGGTGATCCGCGACCTCGGCAAGTCAGGTGAAATCGGCAAGCTTTACGCCAAGTGGTTCATGGCACCGATTCCGCCCAAGGGCGCGAACATGAACTTCCCGATGAGTGACAAGCTCAAGGAACTCATCCAAAACCCTAGCGACGCACCTGCCGAGCAATACAACAAGAAGTAATCAAAAGTCGGCGCTGGCGAGACGGCATGTGTGCTGTCTCGACGTACATACCCTATGAACTATCACTGGAACTGGGGCATCTTCTTCGAGCAGGTCAAGGCTGGAGAGGAAACCTACCTTGACTGGCTGATCACCGGCTTCGGCTGGACGGTTGCCGTTGCGTTATCCGCGTGGGTCATTGCGCTGCTTTGCGGTGGCATCATCGGCACCCTGCGCACAACCCCGCACCGTGGCCTCGCTTTTTTTGCCACCTGCTGGGTCGAACTGTTTCGCAACGTCCCCCTGCTTGTTCAGATGCTCCTCTGGTTCTTTGTTGTCCCGGAGCTTTTGCCACGGGATCTGTCCCTGTGGGTCAAGCAGGACATGCCGGCAAAGGAATTCGTCACCGCCGTCCTTTGTCTCGGCCTGTTCACATCTGCCCGCATTGCCGAACAGGTACGCGCAGGCGTCCAGAGCCTTCCCAACGGCCAGCGTATGGCCGGGCTCGCCATCGGGTTTACCTTGCCCCAGACGTATCGCTACGTCATCCTGCCGATGGCCTTCCGCATCATTATTCCGCCCCTAACTTCAGAGTTCATGAATGTCTTCAAAAACTCCTCTGTCGCCTTTGCCATTGGTGTTCTGGAACTGACCTTCCAAGCCCGGCAAATGCAAGAAGATTCCGAGCAGGGCATTGAAGCCTATCTGGCCGTTACGGTGCTGTACTTCATTTGTGCGTTTATTGCCAACCGGGGTATGGCCTTCATTGAAAAACGTTCGCGCGTTCCCGGTTTTATTGCAACCGCCAAATGAGCTTCTTCGCCCAGCTTGATCTCAGCGTCATTGGCCCTAGCCTGCCCTTCATCTGGACGGGACTACTGTTCACAGTCAAGCTCACCTTGATTGCCATGACTGGTGGCATCATCCTCGGCACCTTACTGGCGCTGGCACGTCTTTCCCCAATCGCGCCGCTGGCCATGGCGGCCACTTGGTATGTCAACCTGATGCGTTCAATACCGCTGCTGATGGTAATCCTCTGGTTCTTCCTGATCATTCCCCTCCTCACGGGCAAACCGATGGGCGCCGAGAATTCGGCAATCATTACGTTCACCTTGTTCGAAGCGGCGTACTACAGCGAAATCATGCGGGCTGGCATTCAGAGCGTTCCACGGGGCCAGGTCATGGCTGGGCAGGCGATTGGTATGACCTATTGGCAGACCATGGGGCATGTCGTTCTTCCCCAGGCATTCCGCAACATGCTGCCTATTCTGCTGACCCAGACCATCATTCTGTTTCAGGACACCTCGCTGGTCTATGCCATTGGCGCCAAAGACTTGCTAAAGGCCGCTGAAATTGCAGGCAAGAACTACAACCGGCCGATTGAAATGTATATCTTTGTCGCCTTCGTCTACTTTGTGATCTGCTTTGCACTTTCCCGTTTGGTCAAACACCTGCAATCCCGTATCGCCATCATTCGCTAGCCAGGATCTTGTCATGATCGAAATCAATAACGTCAGCAAATGGTACGGTCAATTCCAAGTATTGACCGATTGCAGCACCCAGATCACAAAGGGCGATGTCGTCGTCGTTTGTGGACCTTCCGGCTCAGGGAAATCGACGCTGATCAAATGCGTCAATGGCTTGGAAGCATTTCAGCAGGGGGCTATCGCCGTCAATGGTACCTCGGTGGGTGATCCCAAGACCAACCTGCCCAAATTGCGCGCCCACGTCGGGATGGTTTTCCAGCACTTCGAATTGTTCCCGCACATGAGCATCACCGAAAATCTTGCGATTGGCCAAACCAAAGTACTCGGTCGTAGCAAGGAAGAAGCCCACGAGCGAGGATTGAAATTACTCGATCGCGTTGGGCTAAGGTCTCAGGCGGACAAGTTTCCAGGGCAATTGTCCGGCGGACAACAGCAGCGCGTCGCTATAGCTCGCGCACTCGCCATGGACCCAATCTGCATGTTGTTCGATGAGCCCACCTCGGCACTCGACCCGGAAATGATCAATGAAGTCCTTGATGTCATGGTCGAACTGGCCAACGAGGGCATGACCATGATGGTGGTAAGCCACGAGATGGGCTTCGCACGCAAGGTCGCTGATCGGGTGATCTTCATGGATCATGGCCATATCGTTGAGGACGCGACGAAGGAAGAGTTCTTTGGCACACCGCGCTCGGAGCGTGCCCAGCAATTCCTCTCCAAGATTCTCAGTCACTGAGGTTCAAGGCGGAATTAAAAAAGCCGGCTGGCGGCCGGCTCTTGATGGTCCTTTGATCGGCTTACTCAGCCGTCGGTGCTTCTTCCTGCGTTGTGTCGCCTTCCGGCCGATCAAGCAGCTCGACGTAGGCCATAGGTGCATTGTCGCCGACGCGGAAACCCATCTTGAGAATGCGTAGGTAACCACCGTTACGGTTGGCGAAACGCGGCCCAAGCACATCAAACACCTTGCCGACGATCTCGCGGTCGCGCAGGCGATCAAACGCAAGGCGGCGATTGGCCAGCGAAGGCTTCTTGCCGAGGGTAATAATCGGCTCAACCACACGACGCAACTCCTTGGCCTTCGGGAGCGTAGTCTTGATGGCTTCAAAGCGCAGCAGGGACACCGTCATGTTGCGCAGCATCGCCTGCCGATGTGAAGAGGTACGGTTGAGTTTGCGCAGTCCGTTACCGTGACGCATGATTTATTCCTTTCACTTTATGCGGCCACCGCACTAGGCTAGTGGCCGGTTAATCGTTTTTATGTGAGTTGTAACTAATAACCAAGACGAGCCTAATCAGCCCATCTTTTCGAGACCAACCGGGGGCCAGTTTTCGAGCTTCATGCCGAGCGTCAAACCACGCGAGGCCAGAACTTCCTTGATCTCGTTCAGCGACTTGCGGCCAAGGTTTGGTGTCTTCAACAGTTCAGTCTCGGTACGCTGAATCAGATCACCGATGTAGTAAATATTTTCGGCTTTCAGACAGTTGGCCGAACGAACCGTCAGTTCAAGATCATCCACCGGGCGCAGCAGGATGGGATCTACCGTCGTCTGCTTCGGCATTTCGATCGAGATCGGCGTGCCTTCCAGATCGGAGAAGACCGACAACTGATCCATCAGAATGCTGGCTGCGTAGCGAATCGACTCTTCTGGATCGATCGCACCATTGGTTTCGATATCGATGATCAGCTTGTCAAGATCCGTACGCTGTTCAACGCGAGCCGCCTCGACCTGATAGCTGACGCGACGTACCGGACTGAACGAGGCATCAATCAGGATGCGGCCGACCGATTTGTTTTCTTTCGCGTTTAGGCGCACATTGGCGGGGACATAACCACGGCCAGCCTCGACCTTGATCTGCATCTCCAGTTTTCCGCCTGGGGCCAAGTGGGCAATGACATGATCCGGATTGATGATCTCAACGTCGTGCGTTGTCTGGATGTCACGAGCGGTGACAATCGTGTCGCCGGCCTCACCCTTTTTCGAAAGGGTCAGCATGATCTCACCACGGTTATGCAGACGCATCACCACACCCTTCAGGTTCAGCATGATGTCCACAACGTCTTCACGGATGCCCTCCAGCGTGGAGTACTCATGCAACACGCCATCGATTGTCATCTCGGTCGGCGCAGCGCCGGGCATTGACGACAACAGAATGCGGCGCAAAGCATTGCCCAACGTGTGGCCGTAACCACGTTCAAAGGGCTCCATCACCACACGTGCATGAACGGGTGACAGGGCTTGGACATCAATAATGCGGGGCTTCAGAAGCGCGAGACTTTGCATCTTCAATCCTCAAGTAAGCAAATGCGCCCAGAACCAGTTGGCTCCGGGCGCATGGGAAAAAGAATTAACGCGAGTACAGTTCGACGACCAAACCTTCCTTGACGGAAGCTGGAAGTTCATCACGCGCCGGATAGGCTTTGAAAATACCCTTGCCTGCCTTGACGTCCATGTCGATCCATGCAGGAAAGCCGCGCGACTCTGCTGCCTCCAGTGCGGCCTTACTGCGTAGATGGGCACGCGTGACATCGGTCAGCTGAACGGTATCGCCTGGGCGCAGGTTGTAGGACGGAATATTGACACGCTTACCGTTCACTAACACGCCGTTATGGCGAACGATCTGACGTGATTCAGCGCGCGAGGCACCAAAGCCCATGCGATAAGCCACTGAATCTAGACGGCCTTCCAAGAGCTGTAGCAAGTTCTCGCCAGTCTGACCCTTACGGCGACTTGCTTCGCCAAACACCCTACGAAATTGACGCTCAAGGACGCCATAGAGGCGGCGAATCTTCTGCTTCTCACGCAGCTGCTGACCGTAGCCGGACAAGCGCTGACCAGATTTCTGGCCATGTTGACCGGGGGCGTACGAACGACGATCAATCGAACACTTGTCGGTAAAACACTTCTCCCCCTTGAGGAAAAGCTTCTCCCCCTCACGGCGACATTGACGGCATTTTGGATCCAGATTACGGGCCACTTTGCTAACTCCTTAATTTGAGGCTGTATCAGCGCTTAGATGCGGCGCTTAGATGCGACGGCGCTTGGGCGGCCGGCAACCATTGTGGGGGATCGGGGTAATGTCGGTAATGCTGCTGATTTTTATGCCCAGCGCATTCAGTGCGCGGACAGCAGACTCTCGACCAGGGCCGGGGCCCTTGATGCGCACTTCCAGATTCTTGATACCGCATTCCTGGGCAGCTTTACCAGCCGCTTCAGCGGCCACCTGGGCAGCAAAAGGGGTTGACTTACGTGACCCCTTGAAGCCCGCTCCACCGGACGTCGCCCAAGACAGGGCGTTTCCTTGGCGATCGGTAATGGTGATGATCGTGTTGTTAAAAGACGCATGCACGTGGGCAATGCCCTCTGCAACGTTCTTTTTGACCTTCTTGCGTACTTTGGTCGTTGTCTTGGCCATGTGTATTTACCTTGCTGATTATTTTTTAGCGCCTGCAACCGATTTGCGCGGTCCCTTGCGCGTACGGGCGTTGGTACGAGTCCGCTGACCACGAACCGGGAGGCCACGCCGATGGCGCACGCCACGATAGCAACCCAAGTCCATGAGCCGCTTGATATTCATGGTGACTTCGCGGCGCAGATCGCCTTCTACCGCGAACCGACCCACTTCCTCGCGCAAGCGATCCATGTCGGACTCGGTGAGATCCTTGATTTTCGTCGACCGCTTGACACCCGCTGCGTCACAAATCTTCTGCGCGCGGGTACGCCCGACACCATAGATTGCTGTTAATGCAATTTCGGTGTGTTGATGATTCGGAATGTTTACGCCTGCAATACGGGCCATCTTTCTTCCCTTGTCTTTTTTAACTCAGCAAGGCTGGTCGCCCAACCTGACACATACTTGCTAACAAAATGCTTCGCCGACAAAATGCGAACCGGCGATTCTAAAATAAAAACCCGTGGCTATCAACCCTGACGTTGCTTGTGGCGCGGATCAGCACAAATGACACGGACCACGCCATGACGACGAATGATCTTGCACTTGCGACAAATGCGCTTAACCGAAGCTTGAACTCTCATCTCTATCTCCACAAAAACCTGTTGTTACTCACTTGGCACGGAACACAATCCGTGCCTTGTTAAAATCGTAAGGCGTCAACTGCACTGTTACCTTATCACCAGGCAGGATACGGATATAGTGCATCCGCATCTTGCCGGATATGTGGCTCAAGACCACATGCCCGTTTTCTAACTTTACTTTAAACGTCGCATTGGGAAGGTTCTCGAGAACCTCACCCTGCATCTCAATAACGTCTTCTTTCGACATCGCTGCCTAACGGTTGACTTTAACGCACTGGCAAGCCCGCACCCTTGAAGTTAGCCTTTTTAAGCAGACTCTCATATTGGTGCGACATGATATAGGCCTGAACCTGAGCCATGAAATCCATCGTAACAACCACAATAATCAGCAATGAAGTTCCCCCGAAATAGAACGGCACGTTCCATTTGAGGATCAGAAATTCCGGCAACAAGCAAACCAGCGTGATATAGAGCGCGCCAACCAGTGTCAAGCGCATCAGAATCTTGTCGATATAGCGTGCCGTTTGATCGCCAGGACGGTAGCCAGGAACAAATGCGCCACTCTTCTTCAAGTTGTCCGCAGTTTCCTTAGGGTTAAATACCAGGGCCGTGTAGAAAAAGCAGAAGAAAATAATTGCGGCCGCATACAGAATGACATACACCGGTTGGCCTGGTGATAAGGTGGCGGCAATATCCTTCAACCAAGTCATCCCCTCGCTTGCGCCAAACCAACTGGCTGCCGTTGCCGGGAAGAGGATGATGGAAGAAGCAAAGATAGGCGGAATGACACCTGCCATGTTTAACTTCAACGGGAGATGCGAACTCTGCCCACCGTATATCTTATTACCCACTTGGCGCTTCGCGTAATTGACAAGAATCTTGCGTTGGCCGCGCTCGACAAAAACGACAAATCCAGTCACTACAACTACAAGGATACAAATTACGATCGAAGTCAGCGGATGCATTGCTCCAGTGCGAACAAGTTCAAACAATCCGCCTAACGCACTGGGTAAGCCAGCGACGATGCCTGCAAAGATGATGATGGAAATGCCATTACCCAAGCCTCGCTCGGTAATCTGCTCACCCAACCACATCAGGAACATAGTTCCCGTTACAAGCGTCATTACAGTTGTAAGCCGAAAGATCATGCCTGGATCAAGAACCAAGCCAGCTTGTGATTCCAACGCGATGGCCATGCCTGTTGCTTGGAAAAGCGCCAACACCAATGTACCGTAACGCGTGTATTGCGTAATCTTGCGTCGGCCCGCCTCTCCCTCTTTTTTCAACTGCTCAAGCGTGGGAATCGCAATCGTCATCAACTGCATGATGATCGATGCCGAAATGTAAGGCATGATACCCAAAGCGAAAATTGTAAATCGTGACAGCGCACCGCCCGAAAACAGATTGAATACGCCGAGGATGCCACCCTGCTGAGAGTTAAACAACTCTGCAAGTTGGACGGGGTCGATGCCCGGAACAGGAATATGCGCCCCGATCCGAAAAACAATCAAGGCACCCAGCAGGAACCACAGCCGACGCCAGAGATCGCCGAACTTACCCGACTTCCCTAACGCCAGCGCTTCAGCGGTTGCATTGGCCAAGATCTATGACTTCCTAAACTTAGGTTGCAGCAGCAATATCAGCGACAGAACCGCCGACTGCTTCAATCGCGGCACGAGCACCTTTGGTCGCACCAATACCCTTGAGGTTAACCTTACGAGTCAGTTTGCCCGAAAGAATCACCTTTGCTGATAATGCACCAATAGGGATAATGCCTGCTTGCAGTAATGTCAGCATATCCACATCTTGCACGGGTAGCTTTTCAATCTCTGAAAGACGAACTTCGACATTCTTGCCAGCTGTCAGCGATACAAAGCCACGCTTAGGCAATCGACGCTGCAAAGGCATCTGACCGCCCTCGAAACCAACCTTGTGGAAGCCACCTGCACGGGATTTCTGGCCCTTATGACCACGACCACCGGTTTTTCCCAAGCCACTGCCGATACCACGACCCGGACGCTTGCTAGCGTGCTTTGACCCTTCAGCGGGTTTCAATTTATTGAGTTGCATCTTATTAACCCTCGCACTTCACGAGATAGGCGACCTTCTTGATCATGCCGCGAACCGCAGGGGTATCCTGCAGCTCATTAGTGTGATTGATACGACGCAAACCCAGACCCCGCACCGTGGCACGATGATCCTGCTTGGTCCCGATTACGCTTTTAATCAGCGTTACCTTGATTTTTTTGTCCGCCACGATTAAGCCTCCAGAATGTCCTGCACGCTCTTGCCACGCTTGGCAGCAATCTCGGCGGGCGTACTCATCGCCATCAAGCCACTGATGGTGGCCCGGACAAGGTTGTAAGGATTGGTAGAGCCAATCGCTTTAGCAACCACATCAGTAATCCCCATCACCTCGAAGACCGCACGCATCGGGCCGCCAGCAATCACGCCGGTACCTGCTGCTGCCGGGGACATCAATACGGTCGTGGCGCCATGCTTACCTGTGACGGAATGATGCAGCGTGCCATCACGCAGCTTGACCTTCGCCAGCTTGCGGCGGGCTTCATCCATTGCCTTCTGAACAGCGACTGGCACCTCGCGCGCCTTGCCTTTGCCCATACCAATACCACCATCGCCATCACCAACAACGGTCAGGGCAGCAAAGCCGAGAATGCGACCACCCTTAACGACCTTCGTGACACGATTAATAGCCACCATCTTTTCGCGCAAACCATCATCGCGCTCTTCGGTAGCCTGTTGCTGTTTCTTGTTTTGCGGTTTAGCCATTTCGATCTCGCTCTCTGCGGCTTAAAACTTCAACCCGTTCTCACGGGCTGCTTCGGCCAGGGCCTTGACCCGACCATGGAATCTGAACCCGGAACGATCGAAGGCAACCTCGTTCAATCCCTGTGCCACAGCACGCTCAGCAATTAACTTACCCACTGCTTTTGCAGCGTCAACATTACCGCCGTTGGGAATCTGCTTTCGAACATCAGCCTCTACCGTCGAGGCAGCGGCCAACACTTTCGTCCCACAACCGGAATAAATCTGCGCGTAAATGTGGCAATTTGTCCGATAAACGCACAACCTGACAACCTTTAGCTCAGCGATCTTGGCGCGGGTTTTGCGCGCCCTGCGCAAACGAGCTTCTTTCTTGTCCATGTCTTGATTCCTTACCCTGTTTTCCTACCCGTTAGCCGAGCAAACTTACTTCTTCTTGGTTTCTTTGATAACGACTACTTCGTCGGAATAACGTACTCCCTTACCCTTGTAAGGTTCAGGAGAACGATATGCACGGACTTCAGCCGCAACTTGACCAACCAATTGACGATCGATGCCCTTGATCAGAATTTCTGTCTGAGTGGGGGTCTCAACTTTGATGCCATTCGGCATGTCGTGAACCACAGGGTGAGAAAACCCAAGCGACAGATTGAGTTTCGCTCCTTGTGCTTGTGCCTTGTATCCCACGCCAACCAGATTGAGCTTTTTCTCGAACCCCTTGGTTACGCCTGTCACCATATTTCCAAGCAAAGCCCGCATGGTTCCCGACATTGCTGAGGCATTTGGCTTTCCGTCGACAGCACGACACACCAGGCTTTCACCTTCCTTGACCACCGCAACGCTTGGAAGAATGAACTGGGTAAGGCTACCCAGCGGACCCTTCACGGTAATATTTAAATCCGTCAGGGATACTTCAACACCCTTCGGCAAACTCACTGGGTTTTTAGCTACACGTGACATTTAACCCACTCCTTATGCGACGATGCACAACACTTCGCCGCCGACATTGACGCTGCGCGCCTTACGGTCGGTCATGACACCCTTGGGTGTCGAAACGATAGCAACGCCCAAACCATTCAGTACTTTTGGCAAATCTTCCTTGCCACGATAAATACGCAGACCAGGGCGCGATACTCGTTCAATACGCTCAATCACCGGACGGCCGGCGTAGTATTTGAGTTCGATATCAAGCTCTGCCTTGCTACCATCCTTGCGAACAACAAAGCTCTCGATATAACCCTCATCCTTCAACACTTGGGCAATAGACTCTTTCAACTTAGAGGATGGCATTGTGACGCCAAGCTTCTCTGCCATTTGGCCATTGCGGATGCGCGTCAACATATCTGCAACTGGATCGGTCATGCTCATACGATTCTCCTTACCAGCTGGCCTTGGTCATACCCGGAACTTCGCCACGCATCGCAAACTCACGCAACTTAAGCCGGCACAGACCGAATTTCTTGAAGACACCACGCGGACGCCCCGTCAGCGCACAACGCCTACGCTGGCGCACCGGGCTCGCATCACGCGGCAACTGTTGTAATTTCATCCGGGCTTCCATCCGCGCATCATCATCTATCTGCGCATTGTCAATGATAGCCATCAGCTCAGCGCGCTTAGCCGCAAACTTTGCGACGGTCTTGGTACGCTTCGCTTCGCGATTTTTGATTGAAAGTTTTGCCATGAATCCCTCAGTTCTTGAAAGGGAACTTGAACGCAGAAAGCAACGCCTTTGCTTCCGCATCAGTTTTAGCCGTCGTCGTGATGCTGATATTCATCCCGCGGAGTACGTCGATCTTGTCGTACTCAATCTCAGGGAAAATAATCTGCTCTTTAACGCCAATGTTGTAGTTGCCACGCCCATCAAACCCCTTATTGCCCGGCACCCCACGGAAGTCGCGGATACGCGGGATGGCAACACTTATCAAGCGATCGAGAAACTCGAACATTCGTGTGCCGCGTAAGGTCACCATACAGCCAATCGGGTAACCCTCACGGATCTTGAATCCGGCAATCGCTTTTCGCGCCTTGGTGACCACCGGCTTCTGGCCGGCGATCTTCGTCATGTCACCCACGGCATTTTCCAACACCTTCTTGTCAGCCACCGCCTCACCCACACCCATGTTCAAGGTGATCTTGGTGATACGCGGCACCTCCATAACAGATGCATAACCGAACTGCTCTCGCAACTTCGGAGAAACTTCGCTTTTGTAATATTCCTGCAATCGCGCCATGACTATCCTTATGCCTCTACCAGTTCGCCATTGGACTTGAAGAACCTGACCTTGCGACCATCCTCAAGCACCTTGATGCCCACCCGGTCGCCCTTGCTGGTCGCCGAATTGAACAGGGCCACATTGGAAGCATGGATCGGCATCTCTTTTTCGATAATGCCACCCTGCTCTCCCTTCATGGGATTCGGGCGAACATGCTTCTTGACACGATTGATGCCGGAAACCAGCAACATCGAATCATCGAGACACTCGACCACACCACCGCGCTTGCCCTTGTCACGCCCGGTGACCACAACAACCTCATCGCCTTTGCGAATTTTCTCCACGTCTCTTCTCCGTACCCTTAGAGCACTTCAGGGGCAAGCGAGACGATCTTCATGAATCGCTCACCACGCAATTCACGCGTCACTGGCCCAAAAATACGCGTACCAATCGGCTCCAGCTTGTTGTTGAGCAGCACCGCTGCATTGCCATCAAACTTGATCAAGGAACCATCAGAACGGCGGACACCCTTTGCGGTCCTAACGACGACCGCACTGTAGACTTCGCCTTTTTTAACGCGACCCCGGGGGGCAGCATCTTTGATGCTGACCTTGATGATGTCACCAACGCCCGCATAGCGGCGCTTAGAACCACCCATCACCTTGATGCACATTACCGAACGCGCACCAGTATTATCGGCCACGTCGAGCCGAGACTGCATCTGGATCATTTTTCTCTCCAACTTAACCCGGCACAGTTTGTACCGAATCAGTTTTGGAACCCCACTAATTGCCGGGGACTTGGCGTAGTTATCGCATCTGCAATAACTTGTGAAAACGAAAGCCGACGATTTTAAATCCGCCGGATTCCGATTGTCAACAATTATTTAAACAACTCGTGCCTTTTCCAACACCTTGACAACACGCCAAGCTTTGGTTTTCGACAGAGGTGCGCATTCTTCAATTTGCACCAGATCACCTGTTGCCGCTGATGGCGACTCGTTGTGAGCGTGATACTTCTTCGAACGCAGCATGATTTTACCAATCACGGGGTGCTTAACACGGCGCTCAATAAGGACAGTAACTGTCTTGTCCATCTTGTCGCTGACGACACGTCCCTCGAGAACGCGCCGCATCGCCTGAGTTGCTTCGCTCATTTTTCTGTCGCCCTTTCCTGCTGGATGGTTTTGATTCTGGCGATGTCTTTACGCAGCTTGCCAACCTGGCTCGTATTGCTCAATTGCTGAGTAGCCAGTTGCATACGTAGCGAGAACTGGGCTTTGCGCAGATCTAGCAACTCTTTTGCCAGATCCTCATCGTTTTTCTGTCTTAGATCGCTAACCTTCATTTTTTACCCCAGGTGGCGCATTACAAATGTGGTCGCGATCGGCAGCTTCGCTGCAGCCAGTGCAAAGGCCTCGCGCGCCAGCGCTTCATTCACGCCATCCATTTCATACAAAACTTTTCCCGGCTGAATTTCTGCAACCCAATACTCCGGGTTGCCCTTGCCGTTACCCATACGAACTTCGGCAGGCTTCTCCGAAATAGGCTTATCCGGGAAAATACGTATCCAGATACGGCCGCCACGTTTGATGTGGCGCGTCATTGCGCGACGCGCTGCCTCAATCTGACGCGCTGTCAAACGGCCACGAGCGGTAGCCTTCAGCCCATACTCACCGAAACTAACCTTGGCACCACGTGTCGCCAAGCCAGTATTGCGGCCCTTGTGCTCTTTTCGATACTTTCTGCGTGCTGGTTGCAACATGATTCATTACTCCTTGACTTCCGCACCGGCAGACTTGGGTGTCGTCGATTTTCTAACTCGTTTGACCGGGGGCTTGGCGGCACCATCGGCTGGACTTTCCGTTTTCACTGTACCTGTGGGTGCATCGGCTTTCCTGGCTGGACGGCGCGCGCCTGGAGCCTTGTTATCGCCTTCGTTGGCATTACGACGTCCGCGCTTTGCTTCCTCATCGGCACCATCCGGATTGCTGCTGATCAGAGCATCACCGCGCGCAACATTTTCGCCTTTAAACACCCAAACCTTGATACCGATAATGCCGTAGGTCGTTTTGGCTTCAGACGTACCATAGTCAATCTCAGCACGTAGCGTATGCAAAGGCACACGTCCCTCGCGGTACCACTCAGTACGAGCAATTTCAGCACCATTCAAGCGCCCCGCACTCATTATCTTGATACCCTGCGCCCCCAGGCGCATCGCGTTCTGCATCGCACGCTTCATAGCGCGGCGAAACATGATCCGCTTTTCTAGTTGCTGAGCGATTGAGTCTGCGATCAGCTGAGCATCAGTTTCCGGCTTGCGGATTTCTTCAATATTGACATGAACCGGCACACCCATACGACGCTGCAGCTCGGCCTTCAATTGTTCAATGTCTTCACCTTTTTTTCCGATGACAACACCAGGGCGCGCACTGTAAACAGTTACGCGCGCATTTTTAGCTGGTCTCTCAATCACAACGCGCCCAACAGATGCGTGCGCCAACTTCTTCTTCAGGTAGTCACGGACGGCGATGTCTTCCTGCAACATCCCGGCATATGCCTTCGAATTAGCGAACCAGCGCGATGACCAGTCACGTGTGACAGACAGTCGGAAGCCGGTCGGATGAATCTTTTGTCCCATGTGAGCCCCTTATTCGCCGACTGTCACATAAATGTGGCAGGTTTGTTTGCTAATGCGGTTACCTCTACCTTTGGCACGTGCAGTAAAGCGCTTCAATACGGCGCCCTGCTCAACATGTATGTTGGTGACCTTCAAGGCATCAATATCTGCGCCATTGTTGTGTTCTGCGTTGGCAATAGCCGACTCCAAGACCTTCTTGACGATCACAGCGCCCTTTTTAGGCGAGAAAGCCAGAATGTTGAGCGCTTGCTCAACGGTCTTTCCGCGCACAAGGTCAGCTACCAAGCGTCCCTTTTGGGCGGACAGTCTTACACCACGCAGGATTGAATTTGTTTCCATGGTCATATCCTTACTTCTTTGCTTTCTTGCCTGCCGCGTGACCCTTGAAGGTACGCGTCAGAGCAAACTCGCCAAGCTTATGGCCCACCATGTTCTCAGAAACATAGACAGGTATATGCTGTTTGCCGTTATGCACTGCGATGGTCAAGCCGATGAAATCCGGAAGTACTGTGGAGCGACGTGACCAGGTTTTGATAGGACGCTTGTCATTAGTGGCTTTGGCTGCATCTACCTTGTTCAGCAGATGACCATCGACAAATGGGCCTTTTTTAATTGAACGTGCCATGTTTTACCTCTTATCGCTTGTGGCGACGCTGAACAATCATGTTGTCCGTGCGCTTGTTACTGCGGGTACGATAGCCTTTGGCTGGCTGACCCCAAGGACTGACGGGAACACGTCCCTCGCCAGTACGGCCCTCACCACCACCATGTGGGTGATCAACCGGGTTCATAGCCGTTCCACGAACGGTTGGCCGAATACCGCGCCAGCGGTTTGCACCAGCCTTGCCAATCTTGCGCAGGTTATTTTCCTCGTTACCCACCTCACCAATCGTGGCGCGACAGTCAACATGAATGCGACGAATTTCACCTGAGCGCATGCGCACCTGGGCATAGGTTCCTTCGCGTGCGAGCAACTGAACGGAAGTTCCTGCAGCACGTGCGAATTGTGCGCCTTTGCCTGGCATGATCTCAATGCAATGAATCGTGCTACCAACCGGAATATTGCGAATTGGCAATGTATTGCCGGACTTGATTGGCGCTTCCGGTCCGCTCATTACTTCCTGCCCGACAACCATTCCCTTTGGGGCAATGATGTAACGGCGCTCGCCATCCGCATAACAAAGCAGTGCGATGTTTGCAGAACGGTTGGGGTCGTATTCCAAGCGCTCAACCTTGGCGACAATCCCATCCTTATTGCGCTTGAAATCAATTAGGCGATAGTGCTGCTTATGTCCACCACCTTTGTGGCGCGTGGTGATATGACCATGATTATTTCGCCCTGCAGTATTCGACTGCTTTTCAACCAGCGCCGCATGGGGGCTACCTTTATGCAGGTTCGGATGCACCACCTTGACGAGCGCACGCCGACCAGCTGAAGTTGGCTTAACTTTAACGAGGGCCATTTATGCCACCCCTTCCGCGAAATTGATTTCCTGACCTTGCGCAAGACAGACGAATGCTTTGCGGACATCACTTCTGCGGCCCTGCATCTTGCCAAAGCGCTTCTGCTTACCCTTGGCATTAGCCACCTGGACAGAATTCACCTTTACCTTGAACAGCAACTCGACCGCCGCCTTGATTTCCGGTTTTGTCGCATCAGGCGTCACAATAAATACGACCTGATTGCTTTTCTCGGCAAGCATCGTAGCCTTTTCAGAGATTTGCGGCGCAAGCAAAACCTGCATAAGCCGCTCTTGTTTATTTTGTTCGGCGTTCATCCCAGCAACTCCTCAAATTTCTCCAGCGCCGCCTTCGTAACAATCACGCGCGGGAAGCGAATCAGCGAGAGAGGGTCAACATGCTTGGGCTCCAGCACCAACAGATTCGGCAAATTGCGTGCGGCCAGCATGAGATTGTCATCAAGACTTTCCGTAACCAAGAGCGCTGAATCGATGCCAAGGTTCTTCAATTTCTGGGCGACCATTTTAGTTTTCGGCGCATCAACCGCAAAGCTTTCCACGACGACCAAGCGATCTTCTCTGGCCAATTGCGACAGAATTGCTGCAATACCAGCCCGATACATCTTCCGATTGACCTTATGGGAGAAATTCTCATCCGGACTATTCGGAAAAGCGCGACCACCGCCGCGCCACAACGGACTTGCGGTTGTACCGATACGCGCACGACCGGTACCCTTTTGACGCCAAGGCTTTTTCGTGCTGTGCCTTACCTCGGAACGTGTCATTTGCGCACGATTGCCGGCGCGAGCATTTGCCTGATAGGCAACTACCACCTGATGCACCAGAGACTCGTTGTACTCGCGGCCAAACAATGCATCAGACACATTGACCGTTGAGCCAGACTGCCCCTGTTCATTAATAATTTTCAGTTCCATGGGCGCCTCAATTCGCGTTACTGGACGACTTCACAGCCGGCCTTATGACGACATCACCACCTCGAGCACCAGGAACCGCGCCCTTGACTAGCAGCAATTGACGCATTTCGTCAATGCGCACGACTTCAAGATTAAGCGTAGTGCACTTCTCATCGCCTAGATGGCCTGCCATCCGCTTGCCCGGAAATACGCGACCAGGATCTTGCGCCATGCCAATCGAACCCGGGGCATTGTGAGAAACAGAGTTGCCATGTGATGCACGGTTCGACGAGAAGTTGTGGCGCTTGATAGCACCAGCAAAGCCCTTACCAATCGAGGTACCGCTTACATCAACCTTTTGCCCGACAACGAACATAGAAGCAGGCAAAACGTCACCCAGCTTAAAGCTGGTCAGAGCATCATTGGGGACGCGAAACTCCAGAATCGCATCACCCGCCTCAACGCCTGCCTTGGCGAAATGCCCGGCGGCTGCTTTATTGACACGCGTAGCGCGACGCTTCCCGAATGTAACTTGAACGGCTGAATAGCCATCCAAATCCGGCGACTTTATCTGTGAGACGCGGTTGTTCGACACATCCAGCACCGTTACGGGGACAGTTGAACCGTCATCCGTAAAAATGCGTGTCATGCCGACCTTGCGTCCTACAAGGCCTAAACTCATTTTATTCTCCTAGAACCAGCTGCGATTGGCTGGACTTGCACTAACAACAAACGAAACAGATTAGATCAACAAACTATTGAAGTTTGATCTCGACATCCACACCAGCAGGAAGATCCAACTTCATCAGGGCATCAACCGTCTTGTCTGTTGGATCAATGATGTCCATTAGACGCAGATGCGTTCTGATTTCGAACTGGTCACGGGATGTTTTATTGACGTGGGGCGAGCGCAAGATGTTATAGCGCTCAATACGGGTAGGCAACGGAACAGGTCCGCGAACAACGGCACCTGTACGCTTTGCGGTATCCACAATCTCAAGTGCTGACTGATCGATCAAGCGATAATCGAACGCCTTGAGACGAATGCGGATTTTTTGGCTTTGCATTGTCATTCCTTAAAGAACAATTCCGGGCAGTTGGCCCGTTTAAAACGAAAGGGCGAGATTATGCCGCCCTTTCGTGATTGATGCAAGTATTACTCGATGATTTTAGCGACGACGCCGGCGCCGACAGTGCGGCCGCCTTCGCGGATCGCGAAGCGCAGGCCATCTTCCATCGCAATCGGGGCAATCAGCTTGACCGTCATCTGCACGTTGTCGCCCGGCATCACCATCTC
>JAUXXJ010000020.1 GCA_030681195.1 Rhodocyclaceae bacterium | reverse complement strand
GCCCACTGATCTGGCCTCAGATCACGGAGGCACAGCAAAACTCCTTTGACGCCACCTGCCGCAAGCTCTTCACATATCTCATCTCAACAGCAAAACCGGTTTAGCAGAAGAAAATCTACCCACGAATTCCGCCGACGAGGCCAAAAAATAACCCCCGGGGGAGGCGATCCCCGGGGGTTATTTGACTGGCTGCGGCTTAGTCGGCCTGCTTGCGCAGGAAAGCCGGAATATCGTACTTGTCCATCCCGGTGTCCGACATGGCCTGGGCGCGGCTGTCGCGGCGACCCGAGGTGAACAAGTCGTCCACACTGGTGGTCGCAGCACCCATGCTGATGTTGCCAGCGGTTCCTGCCGACTGACCGGTACCGAGCATCATGTTGTCGGTTCCGGTGCGCAGACCGGCGCCTTCATTGACGTAGGTCTTCAGCTCCGGCTTGCGACGTGCCATGGCGGCTGAGCCGAGGCCGGTGGCGACGACAGTGACGCGCAACTGGTCTTCCATCGTATCGTCGAACACGGCACCACAGATTACCGTGGCATCCGGTGCCGTGTAGTTGCGGATGGTGGCCATGACTTCCTTGTATTCCTTGAGACCGAGGGAAGCACTGGCGGTGATATTGACCAGCACGCCACGCGCACCTGAGAGCTCAATGCCTTCCAGCAGCGGGCTGGCGACCGCCGCTTCAGCAGCGATACGGGCGCGATCGACGCCGGCCGAAGCGGCCGAGCCCATCATGGCCTTGCCCATTTCGCCCATCACGGTTCGCACGTCTTCGAAGTCGACGTTGACCAGACCGGGCACATTGATGATCTCGGCGATACCGCCGACGGCGTTCTTCAGCACGTTGTCGGCCGACTGGAAGGCCTCGAGCATGCTGATGTCCTCACCGAGGACTTCCATGAGTTTCTCGTTGAGGATGACGATCAGCGAGTCGACATGCTGGGCGAGTTCAGCCAGACCTTCTTCGGCGAGTTTGCTGCGGCGACCTTCGAATTCGAAAGGTTTTGTGACCACAGCGACGGTCAGGATGCCCAGCTCGCGTGCCACTTCGGCGACGATCGGGGCAGCACCCGTACCAGTGCCACCGCCCATGCCAGCGGTGATGAAGCACATGTGCGCACCGGTGAGTACCTCGGCGATCTTCTCGCGTTCGCCCTGCGCATGTTCGCGTGCGCGTTCCGGCTTGCCACCCGCCCCAAGCCCTGGTCCGAGTTGCAGCTTGACGCCAGCGGATGAGTTCTTGAGCGCCTGAGCATCGGTGTTGCAGCAGATGAAGTCCACGCCACCCACGCCTTCACGGATCATGTGTTCGACGGCATTGCCGCCGGCCCCGCCGACGCCGATGACCTTGATGATCGTCGCGTTGGGGTCCCTGTCGATGATTTCAAACATTTCGCCTCTCCTTGTGGTGCAAAAATTTGCCAAAAATAAAAACTAAAGATTCCGTGCAAACCAGGCCTTCATGCGTGCCAGTACCTGGCCCATACTCATGGGTTGTTCCTTGATGCCACGCTGCCGTTGCGCCACGCCTTCGAGCAGCAGGCCCATGGCGGTGGCATAGCGGGGATTCTTGACGAAGTCGCGCAAGTTACCGGTGTAGTGCGGCATGCCAACCTTGACCGTGTTGTGGAAGATTTCCTCGCCGAGCTGCGTCATGCCGGGCAGTTGCGCCGTGCCGCCGGTGAGCACGATGCCGGCGCGCAGGAGGCGGGCATAGCCGCTCTTGGCCAGTTCATCCTGCACCTTCTGAAAAATCTCTTCGACGCGCGGTTGGATGAAGCCGGCCAGTGTCTGGCGCGACAGGCTGCTCGCCGGCCGCTCACCGACGCCCGGCACTTCGAGCATTTCCTCCGGGTCGGCCAGTTGCTGCAAGGCCACGCCGTAGCGCAGCTTGATCTCTTCCGCATCCTGCGTGGAGGTGCGTAGCGCGATGGCGATATCGTTGGTGATCTGGTCACCGGCAATTGGAATCACGGCGGTATGGCGAATCGCACCCTGGCTGAACACGGCGATATCCGTGGTGCCACCGCCGATATCCACAAGGCAGACGCCGACATCCTTTTCGTCGTCGGTCAGCACCGAGTTACCAGAGGCCAATGGTTGCAGCACCAGGTCAACCACTTCCAGCCCACAGCGACGCACACACTTGACGATGTTCTGCACGGCGGTGACAGCGCCGGTGACAAGGTGCACCTTGACCTCAAGACGCTTGGCATCCATGCCGATCGGTTCTTTCACGCCATCCTGGCCATCGACAATGAATTCCTGCACCAGCGTGTGCAGGATCTGGTCGTCGGCCGAGATCGGCGTGGCATTGGCGGCCTCGATGGCACGGGCGACGTCATACTGCGTCACCTCCTTGTCCTTCACCACCGCCATGCCGTTGGAATCCTTGCTCTTGATGTGACCGCCGGCGATGCCGGTATACACTTCCTTGACCTTGCAGCCAGCCATCATCTCGACTTCGGCAATCGCTTTTGAAATGCTGTTGACGGTCGCCTCGATATTGACAACCACACCCTTCTTGAGGCCGCGCGACTCCTGCGTATCCTGCGTACCGATACCGAGAATAGCCAGTTGCCCCTCGCTGTTCAGCTCGGCGACGATCGCGACGATCTTGGAGGTGCCGATGTCGAGGCCGACGATCAGTTCGCGGTTCTTTTCCTTGCTCATGACTTGCGTTCCTGCGACGCGGGGCGAAGCGTGGAGTTGATGGCGGCATTCATGGCGAATCCATTCGGATAACGCATGTCGACGGTTTGCTGCTTGCCCGAATGGGCCGCGATGTAATCGTAATGTTCGACGAAGCGTGCCAGACGTTCGGTGAGCGGATGACGTTCCTGGTCACGGCCCAGTTCGATGCGCACGCCATTGTCCAGTTCCAGGCGCCAGGCACGGCGCGGGGACAAGGTGATCGCTTCGACCTGACGTTGGATGGGCGCCAGCGCCAGCGTGAATTCACCGTGCCGCTGCAGCAGTTCCGGGGCGCTGCCTTCAGGGCCGGAAAATTGCGGCAGCCGTTTGACATCGGGTTTTCCATCGACAGGGACATCGGCTGAAAAGAGTTCGCCCTGCTGATTGACGAGCAGGCCCTCATTGACGGCAGACGAGCCGAGCGGACGCCAGCGGGCGCGGGCCTCATGTTCCTCAAGTGTCAGCTTGAGGCCATCGGGCCACTGACGGCTGACCACCGCCTTGCGTACCCACGGCAGTTTTTCATAGGCACTGCGGGCGGCATTCAGATCGACTGTGAAGAAGTTGCCACTCACTGCAGCGCGCGTGGCGTGCTCGAGCTGTGCGCTGCTGACTAAGCCAGGCTTCTCGGTGAGCACCAACTCACGCAGCGGAAACAGCGGCAGGCGCTGCAGGGTGGTCAGCGCCGCCCAGGCCAGGGCTGCCGTGGCCAGCACCAGCAACAGATCAGCGAATAAATTCAGAAAAGCCGGCTGATGCCAGAGCCCGGACGGCTCGGCGTCTTGCAGGCGAACATTGCCTTTGGCTTTAGCCTTGGCCATAGCCCGCCTCGGCCAGCAGTTTCAAAATCAGATCGAGGAAATCGATGCCGGCCGCGCGCGCGGCCATCGGCACCAGCGAATGACCAGTCATGCCCGGGTTGGTGTTCATTTCGAGCAGACTGAAACTGCCGTCGCTGCGCAGAATCAGGTCGGCGCGGCCCCAGCCGCGGCAACCCAGCGCATCGAATGCCGCCAGCACCGTCTGGCCAATCTGCGCTTCCAGCGTGGGATCAAGGCCGCAGGGGCAGTGATACTGCACGGCATCGGTGAAATACTTGTTCTGGTAGTCGTAACCCGCTTCGGGCGCCTCGATGCGCACCAACGGCAGGACGGTACGGCCCAGCACTGCGGCGGTGTACTCGGTGCCGGTCACGAACTCCTCGGCCATCACATCCTCACGACGACCATCGGGCAACGTCGCTGCAGCGGCATAAGCAGCGGCAAACTGGTCGGGGGTGGTGACCTTGGTCAGGCCGATCGAGGAACCTTCACGAATGGGTTTGACGATCAACGGCAGGCCCAGTTCGGCGATGATGGCGGCGCCTTCATCGGCGGAACGGATACGCCGCGAACGTGGGGTGGGCACGCCGGCGGCTTGCCAGATCCATTTGGTGCGAATCTTGTCCATCGCCAGCGCAGACGCCATCACGCCACTGCCGGTGTACGGGAGTTTCATCAGGTCGAGGGCACCCTGCACCGTGCCATCCTCGCCGGCACCACCGTGCAGGATGTTGAAGACGCGGTCAAGCTTGTGTTCGGCAAGTTGCCAGAGTGGTTGTTCGGCCGGGTCGAAGGCGAACGCATCCACGCCTGCGGCGAGCAAAGCCGCCAGCACGGCGCGGCCGGAGATCAGCGAGATCTCCCGCTCGGCGGAACTGCCACCCATCAACACTGCAATTTTCCCAAGATCTTTCAATGGCTTGCTCCGAGAACGCGCACCTCACGCACCAGTTCAATCCCGAAATGCTGCTGCACCTCGGCCTGAATACGGCCGATTAGGCTTTCTATCGCGGAAGCCGATGCCTTACCGTTTGGATTAACGATGAAATTCGCATGCTTTTCAGACACCCTCGCCCCGCCGATGTCGACCCCTTTCAATCCGGCGGCCTCAATCAGCCGCGCGGCGTAGTCGCCAGGGGGGTTGCGGAAGACCGAGCCAGCGTTCGGCAGTTGCAGTGGCTGCGTGGCAATGCGCTTTTCCAGCAGTTGCTTGATCAAGGCACGCGCTGTTTCCTGATCGCCGGCCGGAAAGCGTAACCAGGCGGCAACGAAGATTTCGTCGGTGGCGGCCTTGAGCCCGCAGTGACGGTAACTGATGGCAAATTCGTCCGGTGTGCGGTCGATCAGTTCGCCGCGCCGGTTGAGCATGCGCACGCGCTCGACATAAGCCCAAATCTCGCCGCCGTGGCAACCGGCGTTCATCGCCAGTGCGCCGCCGAGGGTGCCGGGAATGCCGGCGAGAAACTCGGCACCGCTCCGATGCTGATTGGCGGCGAAGCGCGCGACCTTGGGCGAGGCGACGCCGGCTTCGGCGTAAATCGCGCCATCAGCTTCCAGCCGCAGGGTGGCAAGTGCGCCGTGGGTAAAGATCGCCGTGCCATCGAAGCCGTTATCGCGGATTAACAAGTTGGAGCCAAGGCCGACCATCAACAGCGGCTCGTCATGGCGCAGCGTCGCCATGAAGGTGGCAAGGTCGTTCAGGTCGCACGGAAACGCCGCCTTGGCGACCGGCCCACCGGCCCGCCAGGTGACGTGCCTGGCCATCGGCTCGTTGGCGCGGACTTCCATCAGGCTGTCAGCTTTCCCGGCACTGCGCCGATCGAACCGGCGCCGAGGGTGATCACGACATCGCCATCCCGTGCCGCATCGAGAATTGCCTGCGGCATGGCGGCAATGTCTTCGACGAAGACCGGCTCCACCTTGCCGCTGACGCGCAGGGCGCGGGCGATGGAACGCCCGTCGGCGGCGACGATTGGCGCTTCACCGGCGGCATAGACTTCGGCGAGCAGCACGCCATCGGCAGCGGAGAGCACCTTGACGAAATCCTCGAAACAATCGCGTGTACGGGTGTAGCGGTGCGGCTGGAAAGCCATCACGATGCGGCGGCCGGGGAAGGCGCCGCGTGCCGCCGCCAGCGTGGCCGCCATCTCGACCGGATGGTGACCGTAATCATCGATCAGCGTGAAGCTGCCGCCGGACGGACAGCTCACCTCACCATAACGCTGGAAACGTCGGCCGACGCCATTGAATTCCGCCAACGCCTTCTGGATCGCCGTATCGCCAGCGCCGACTTCTGTGGCGACGGCAATCGCGGCCAGCGCGTTACGCACATTGTGTTCGCCGGGGAGATTGAGCGTCACCGGAAAACGCGACACCGACCCGTTGGTGCGCACGCAATCGAAGTGCATCCTCCCCGCATCAGCGCGCACATTCTCGGCGCGGATGTTGGCGCCTTCGGTAAAGCCATAGGTGACGACCTGCTTGGCGATGCTCGGCAGCACTTCACGCACATTGGGATCATCGATGCACATGACCGCCACGCCGTAGAAAGGCAGACGATGAACGAAGTCGATGAAGGCCTGCTTGAGCCGGCCGATGTCGTGGCCGTAGGTGTCCATGTGATCCTGGTCGATGTTGGTCACGACCGAAATCACCGGCGACAGGAACAGGAAGGAAGCATCGGATTCGTCCGCTTCGGCGACGAGATAGTCGCCACTGCCGAGGCGAGCATTCGCCCCGGCCGAGTTGAGGCGGCCACCAATCACAAAAGTGGGATCAAGCCCGGCTTCGGCGAGACAACTGGCGGTGAGACTGGTGGTCGTCGTCTTGCCGTGGGTGCCTGCGATGGCAATGCCCTGCTTAAGGCGCATCAATTCGGCCAGCATCTGCGCACGCGGCACGATCGGTACATGGCGCTCGCGTGCGGCGATGACTTCGGGGTTGTCTTCCTTGACGGCGGTTGAGACGACCACGGCATCCGCTTTGGCGACGTTTTCAGCCGCGTGGCCGATGGTGACGCGGATGCCTTTGTCGGCCAGACGGCGCGTGGTGGTAGAGGCGGCCAGATCGGAGCCGCTGACCTCGAAGCCCTGATTGACCAGTACCTCGGCGATGCCCGACATACCGGAGCCGCCGACGCCAACGAAGTGGATGCGTTTAACTTTGTGTTTCATGGGATCAGTTCTCGGCAGGTTTGTGCCACGATTGTGGTGGCATCAGGGCGGGCCAGTGCGCGGGCCTTCTCGGCCATTTCCAGCAACTGTCCGCGCGTAAGTGTGCGTAGCAGCGCCAGGCGTTCCGGTGTGAGTTCACTTTGCAGCAGCAGCATGGCCGCACCGGCCCGAGCCAGGAAGCGCGCGTTGGCGGTCTGGTGGTCATCCACCGCATGCGGGAAGGGCACCAGGATGCTGGCGACGCCGGCAGCGGCGAGTTCCGCGATGGTCAGGGCACCGGCGCGGCAGATAACGACATCGGCCCAGGCATAGGCGCCGGCCATGTCCTCGATGAAGGCCACCGCGTTGGCGTCAACGCCAGCAGCGGCATAGGCGGCGCGCAAGGCCTCGATGTGTTTCTCACCGGCTTGATGCACCACCTCGGGACGTTCGTCGGCCGACAACAGCGCCAGTGCCTGCGGCACGGTTTCGTTGAGGGCCTGAGCGCCGAGACTGCCGCCGATCACCAGCAGGCGTAATTTTCCCTGCCGCTCGCCATAACGAAAAGTCGGCGCTGGCAGGACGGCGATCTCGTGCCTGACCGGATTGCCGATCCACTGGCCTTTCGGGATGACGTCCGGGAAGCCGGTCAGCACGCGATCGGCAATATGGGCCAGCACCTTGTTGGCGAGTCCGGCAATCGAATTCTGTTCGTGCAGCACCAGTGGAATGCCGCGCAGCACCGCCATCATGCCGCCGGGAAAACTGATGAAGCCGCCCATGCCCAGCACGACATCGGGCTGGATGCGTCCGAAGTGGCTGAAGGCCTGGGCAAAGCCGCGTAACAGATTGAAGGGCAGCAACAGCTTGCGCAGGAGGCCTTTGCCGCGCAGGGCCGAGAAACGCACCCAGGCCATCTCGTAGCCTTTCTCAGGAACAAGGCGCGCCTCCATGCCATCGGGATTTCCCATCCAGACCACCCGCCAGCCATGGCGTGCCATCTCGTCGGCGACGGCGAGGCCCGGCATGATGTGACCGCCGGTGCCGCCAGCCATGATGACCAGGGTGCGCTTCATGAGGGCAGCCCGCGCATCATGCGTCGATTTTCATAATCGACGCGCAGTAATACGGCCAGTGCGAGACAGTTGGCGACAATGCTCGAACCGCCAAAGCTCATCAGCGGCAGGGTAAGGCCTTTGGTCGGCAGCAGACCCATGTTGACGCCCATGTTGATGAAGCTCTGGAAGCCGAACCAGATGCCGAAGCCCTGGGCCACCAGACCACTGTAGATACGATCCAGCAGCAGCGCCTGACGACCGATCATGAAGCAGCGCCAGGTCAGCACGGCGAACAAGAGGATGACGGTGAGCGCGCCGACAAAGCCGAGTTCTTCGGCGATCACGGCGAGCAGGAAATCGGTGTGCGCTTCGGGCAGGTAAAACAGTTTTTCGACACTGGCACCCAGACCGACACCGAACCATTCACCACGGCCGAAGGCGATCAGCGCGTGCGAGAGCTGGTAGCCCTTGCCGAAGGCATGCTGCCACGGGTCCATGTAACTGGTGATGCGTTCGAGCCGGTAGGGCGATGACCAGATCAGGAAGGCGAAGCCAACCGCCATCAGCCCGATCAGGCCGGCAAACAGTCGGCCATTGATGCCGCCGAGGAACAGGATGCCGATGGCGATAGTGACGACGACCACAAAGGCACCGAAATCCGGTTCGCGCAGCAGCAGCCCGCCGACCAGCATCATCACGGCGGCCATCGGCAGAAAACCATGGCGGAAGCTGTCCATCTTTTCCAGCTTGCGTGCCACATAATCGGCTACGTAAATGACGACGGCGAATTTCATCAGTTCCGAGGGTTGCAGGTTGATCGGGCCGAGGCCGATCCAGCGCTGCGCGCCATTGACCGAACGACCGATGCCGGGAATCAGCACCACCATCAGCAGCACAACGGCGCCCACAAATAGCCAGGGCGCAAACTGTTGCCAGAAGCGCAGTGGAATCTGGAAAGCAATCAGCCCGCCAATCAGGCCGACGGCCAGATAAACCGTATGACGAATCAGGTAGTAAGTCGGTTGGTGCCCCGTGTAGGCGCTGCCTTCAGCCGTGGCGATCGAGGCCGAATAGACCATCACCAGGCCGAGCAACAATAAGGCGAGCGCAGACCACAGCAGCAGCGGGTCGACCTCATCCGGTGCGGTGCGACTGCCGCCGAGGCGGCGGTTGAGCTGGGCGGTATTCATGCGCCGCTCTCCTGCAGTTGGGCAACCGCAGCACGAAAGACCGCGGCACGATGTTCATAGTTTTTGAACATGTCAAAGCTGGCACAGGCCGGCGAGAGCAGCACGGCATCGCCCGGTTGTGCGCGACGCGTGGCCAAGGCGACGGCTTCGATCATGTCGGTAGCGTCGAGCATCGGCACGTCAGATCCGGCAATGGCGGCGCGAATTTTCGGTGCGTCGCGGCCGATCAACACGACACCCTGGGCATGGCGCGCTACGGCTTCCTTGAGGGGCGCAAAGTCCTGGCCCTTGCCGTCGCCACCCAGAATCACCACCGATTTGCAACCCAGGCCTTCGAGTGCCGCGACGGTGGCCCCGACGTTGGTGCCCTTCGAGTCGTCGTAGTAAGTAATACCGCCGATTTCCGCCACCTTCTCGACACGGTGCGCGAGGCCCTTGAAGGACTTCAGGGCGGGGACGAGGGCCTTGGCGTCGAAACCGATAGCGACACACAGGGCCAGCGCCGCCATCGCATTGGCCGCATTGTGCAGACCGGCAATGGGCAAGTCGCGAACCGGCAACAGGAAGTTTTCGCCTTGCACGATCCATGTTTCGTCTTTGCGTGTGCGCAGGCCGAAGTCTAGGGTGTCGCCGGGTGCGTCGAGGCCAAAGCTGATCAGCCGCCGACCGGCAACCCCCATGCGGCGCGAATACGCATCGTCACGGTTCAGTACCTGTGTACCCAGGCCATTGAAGACGCGACTCTTGGCCGTGGCGTAGTCATTCAGGTCAATGTAGCGGTCGAGATGGTCATCCGAGAGATTAAGCATGGCCGCTGCGGCACAGTTGAGGCTCTCGGTGGTTTCGAGCTGGAAGCTTGACAGTTCGAGTACCCAGACATCGGGGAGGACGCGCTGATCGAGCGCCGCCATCAGGGCATCGAGGGCGGCGGGCGAAATATTGCCGGCGACGCCGACGCGCTTTTTGCTTTGCTGAATCAGATGACCAGTCAGTGTCGTTGTCGTCGTCTTGCCATTGGTGCCGGTGATGCCGAGCACAGGGGTAAGCGGTGAGAGGTCGCGCAGCGCCCAGGCGAACAGTTCGATTTCGCCGACCACGGGGATGCCTTGCGCACGCGCATGGATCACAATCATCAGACCCGGCGAGAGGCCCGGCGAGATCACCAGCAGGTCGATACCGTCGAGCAACTGCTTGTCGAACTCGCCTGTGCAAAAGTCGGCGCAGCCTCTTCGGGCCGCTTCCGGCCTGACGGCCTCCCTGCTGGCGAGACGGCGTATCTCGCTCAATCCCGGCGGCTCGGCACGCGTATCCGCCACCCGCACCCGTGCGCCATTGCGCACGCACCAGCGGGCGCTGGCCAGCCCGGATTCACCGAGACCGAGGATCAGGACGTGTTTGCCGCTCAGGTTCATCAGCGAATTTTCAAGGTCGAGAGACCGAACAGCACCAGCAGGATGGTGATGATCCAGAAGCGCACCACGACCTGCGTTTCCTTCCAGCCGGATTGTTCATAGTGATGGTGGAGCGGTGCCATGCGCAGGATGCGTTGCCCAGTGCCGGTTCGCCATCGGGTGTATTTGAAGTAGGAGACCTGCAACATCACCGACAAGGTTTCGGCAACAAAGACGCCGCCCATGATGAACAGCACAATCTCCTGGCGCGAGATCACGGCCACCGCGCCGAGGGCCGCGCCGAGGGCCAGCGCACCGACATCGCCCATGAAGACTTCAGCGGGATAGGCGTTGAACCAGAGGAAGCCGAGGCCGGCGCCAGCCAGCGCACCGCAGAACACCATCAGTTCGCTGGTGCCCGGAATGTAGGGAATCAGCAGATACTTCGAGAACACGGCGTGGCCGGTGACATAAGCAAAGATGCCGAGTGCGGCACCGACCATGACCGTGGGCAGGATCGCCAGGCCATCGAGGCCGTCAGTGAGGTTGACCGCATTGCTGCTGCCAACGATCACCAGATAGGTGAGGATGATGAAACCGAAAATACCCAGCGGGTAAGACACACTCTTGAAGAAGGGCACGAGCAGGTCGGTCTTCATCGGCACGTCGAGGGTGAAACCGCTGGCCACCCACTGCATGAACAGTTCAAGCGCTTTCTCGTTGCTGGGCGCAGAGATCGAGAAAGCAATGCCGACCGCGGCGACGAGGCCGATCACGGTTTGCCAGAAGAACTTGGCTTTCGCCGAGAGACCCTTGGGATTGCGATAGACCACCTTGCGCCAGTCATCGACCCAGCCGACGGCGCCATAGCCGAAGGTGACGATCAGCACGATCCACACAAAGCGGTTCGACAGGTCCGCCCACAGCAGCGTGGCGATGCCGAGCGAGAGCAGGATCAGGGCGCCGCCCATGGTCGGTGTGCCGGCCTTGACGAGGTGCGTTTGCGGGCCGTCGTCGCGCACCGACTGGCCGATTTTCTTGGCGGCCAGCCAGCGGATCACCGCCGGGCCGAGCACGAAGGAGATGGTCAGTGCCGTCATCGTCGCCAATACCGCACGCAGGGTGATGTAGCTGAAGACATTGAAGGCGCGGGTGTCTTGCGCCAGCCACTGGAAGAGTTCAAGCAGCATGGGGGTTCTCCATAATCTGTTCCACCACGCGCTCCATGCGCATGAAGCGCGAGCCTTTCACCAGCACGGTGGTCTCCTGGTCCAGTTGCGGCTTGAGTGCCTTGACCAAGGCTTCGACACTGCTGAAATGCTGGCCACCGCCATCAAAGTCATGCACCGCCGCGACACTCATCTCGCCGATGGCGAGCAGGCCGTCAATGCCCTGGCTCTTGGCATAGCCGCCGATTTCGCTGTGCATTTGGCCGGCCATATCGCCGACTTCGCCCATGTCACCCATGACAAAGATGCGCCGTCCGGGCAGGGTGGCCAGCACGTCGATGGCGGCACGCATTGAATCGGGATTGGCGTTGTAGCTGTCGTCGATGACCGTGGCGCCATTGAGGCCGGCCTTGCGTTGCAGGCGTCCCTTGACGTTTTCCAGACGTTCGAGGCCGCGCACAATCGGCGCCAGCGGCACCCCGGCGGCCAGGCAAGCGGCGGCGGCGGCCAGGGCATTGCGGGCATTGTGCTCGCCAGGGAGGGGCAATTGCACGGTGGCCTCGCCTTGTGGCGTGAGGAGGGTCAATTGCCCGCCCAGGCCGTGCGGATGCCACTCGCCGCGAACCGCAGCGGTCGGACCGAAACCGAAACTCAGGACATTGCGATCAGCGGCGAGTTCGCGCCATAGCGGGGCATGCGGATCGTCGACATTGATGACGGCCGTGCCATCCGCTGTCAGGCCGGAAAAAATTTCCCCCTTGGCGTGTGCCACGGCAGTGACGCTGCCCAGGCCCGCCAGATGAGCACGCTGGGCGTTATTGACCAGAGCCACGGTGGGGCGGGCGATGTCGGTCAGGTAGGCAATCTCACCGGCATGATTCATCCCCATCTCGATCACCGCCGCGTGATGAGTGCCGCGCAGTTTGAGCAGGGTGAGCGGCAGGCCGATATCGTTGTTGAGGTTGCCCATCGTCGCCAGCACGGCATTCCGGCCGAAGTCGGCGCGCAAAATGGCCGCGCACATTTCCTTGACCGTGGTCTTGCCATTGCTGCCGGTGATGCCCAGCAGCGAATAGTGGAAGCGGCTACGCCAGTGGGCGGCCAGTTGCCCGAGGGCGATGCGCGTGTCGGTGACGGCAACCAGTGGCAGGGTGGGGTGAGCGTCAGCGAAGGCCGTGCTCACCAATGCGGCAGCGGCGCCCTGCTCCAGCGCAGACTGCACGTAGGCATGGCCGTCAAACGTGTCGCCT
This sequence comes from Rhodocyclaceae bacterium, assembly GCA_030681195.1. Classification (GTDB taxonomy): domain Bacteria; phylum Pseudomonadota; class Gammaproteobacteria; order Burkholderiales; family Rhodocyclaceae; genus Sulfuricystis. Next base: position 78,069 of record JAUXXJ010000020.1, on the reverse strand, counting down.
TTGAGCGCCACGAACAGCATGCCCGGCATGATGGTGCGCGAGTCGCTGCCGACCGTGGTGAATTCAATATCGTGGCCGCAATGACGGCCATTCAGGCTGGCGGCGGTTTCCGAAAGCTTCAGCATGCGTGCCACTCCGAGAGTGAAGACCGGGCCACGGCCAGGTCGGAAAAGGGATGACGTACCCCGGCGATTTCCTGATAGGGCTCATGCCCCTTGCCGGCGATCAGGATGACGTCGTGGGCACTTGCTTGAGTGATGGTGGTGATGATCGCCTTGGCGCGGTCCGCTTCGCACGCCACGCTTTTTGCCATCCCGGCGCGAATCGCGGCAATGATGGCCAGCGGGTTTTCGCTGCGCGGGTTATCGCTGGTCACGACCACGCGGTCGGCAAGTTGCTCGGCAATTGCACCCATCTGCGGACGCTTGCCGGCATCGCGATCGCCGCCGCAACCAAATACGCAGCACAGTTGGCCGCCGCGCGCCGTGGCTGTCACGCGCAGGGTGTTCAGCACTTTTTCGAGCGCATCGGGCGAGTGGGCGTAGTCGACCACCACCAGCGGCTGTTGATCGCCGCCCAGCGTTTGCATGCGGCCCGGCGGCGGGGTGATGGCCTTGAGTGCCAAAGCGCAGTCTTCCAGTGTCTCGCCACCGAGCAGTAGCGCACCGATGACAGCCAGCAGATTGGAAACATTGAACATGCCGACGACCGGCGCGGTGAAATCCACATCGCGGACGCGGAAGCGCACGCCGTTAGCGGTCATGTCGATATCTTCGGCACGCAGGCGCATGTCGCCATGACGATCAAGATCCGGGGCGGCTTCCAGCGTATAGCCGAGCAGGCTGACTTTTCCCGTCAGGCGCGTGGCGAGTTCGCGGCCAAAGGGATCATCGAGATTGATGACCGCGCCCGAGAGGCCAGGCAGGTCGAACAGCCGGGCTTTCGCGGCGGCGTAGGCAGCCATGTTGCCGTGATATTCGAGGTGGTCGCGCGTCAAGTTGGTGAACACTGCGACATCGACATGGGCGCCGTTGATGCGCCCCTGTTCGAGGCCGATCGACGAAACCTCCATGGCGCAGGCAACCGCGCCTTCACGCAGATAGCGCGCGAGGGAGGCGTGCAGGGTAATGGCATCCGGCGTGGTATTCGGACTGTCCTCCAGTTGCGGCGGAAAGCCGTTGCCGAGCGTGCCGATTACCGCGCATTTGCAGTCGATAGCGTTCATTGCCTGGGCGATCCACTGCGACACTGAAGTTTTGCCATTGGTGCCGGTGACACCGCACAGCCAGACTTGTTCGGAAGGACGCCCATAAACTAAATGCGCGATTTCACCGGCATGAGCCGCGAGATCTTCCACAGCAAAAGTCGGCGTTGGCGAGACGGCAATGTCTGCGATGCTCCCTTCATGGATGACCGCAACGGCACCCCGTGCGACGGCATCGGCGATGAACTGGCGGCCGTCGACCTGCGCGCCCGGCATGGCGAGGAAAATGTCACCCGGCTGGACGCGGCGCGAGTCGATGGCCAAACGCGTGGGCTGGATGCCGCTTGCCTTCAGGTCGTCGAGGAGCCGAGTGGCGATACTCACATTTCCTCCCTGGCGGGGACAATGTTGGCGACCTGCAGCGGCTTCAACGTATCGTCCGGCGCAACACCGAGCGCGCGCAGCGCGCCGCCCATCACCGACGAGAATACCGGGGCCGCCACCTCGCCACCGTAATAGCGGCCGCCCGAGGGTTCATCGACCATCACGGCGATGATCAGGCGCGGATCGGAAGCCGGCGCGAAACCGACAAACGAGGAAACGTATTTGTTGGCGTAGACGCCGCCTTCGAGCTTGTTGGCGGTGCCGGTCTTACCGGCCACGCGGTAGCCACGTACCTGGGCCTTGGGGGCGGTGCCGCCGGGTTGCACCGCCATTTCGAGCATGGTGCGTACTTCGCGGGCGGTCTGCTGCGAATAGACGCGCGCGCCGACGCTGGGCACGCTCTCGGTGCGCGTCAGCGAGAGGGGCACCAGATCGCCATCGCGCGCAAAGGCCTGATAGGCGCGCGCCAGCTGGATCAGGGTCACGGATATGCCGTGGCCATAGGACATGGTGGCCTGTTCGATCGGGCGCCAGCGCTTCCAGGGCCGCAGTCGGCCGCCGGCCTCGCCAGGAAAGCCGAGCTTGAGCGGCTGGCCAAAACCGAGACTGTCGAACATCGTCCACATGTCTTCGGAAGGAATCGCCAGCGCTATCTTGGCAGTGCCGATGTTAGAGGATTTCTGGATCACCTGTGCCACCGAGAGGACGCCGTGCGGATGCGCGTCGGAGATGGTGGCTGAGCCGATGGTCAGCCTGCCCGGTGCCGTCTGGATAGCGGTGTCGAAACGCACATTGCCCTTGTCGAGGGCCAGGGCAACGGCGAAGGGCTTGAAGGTTGAGCCCGGCTCGAAGGTGTCGGTGAAGGCACGATTGCGCAACTGGGCGCCGGAGAGTTTAGTGCGGTTGTTCGGGTTGTAGGTCGGCAGGTTGGCCAGCGCCAGCACTTCGCCGCTCTTGGCATCGAGAATGACAATACCACCGGCCTTGGCCTTGTGATCGGCGATGGCCTGCTTGAGCTGCGAATAGGCGAGGTACTGGAGCTTCGCATCCAGCGCCAGCACGACATCCTTGCCTTCCTGCGGGGCGCGAATCGACTCGACGTCCTCGACGATCTGACCGCGCCGGTCCTTGATGACACGGCGACTGCCGGACCTGCCGGCGAGTTGGTTGTTCAATGCCAGCTCGATGCCTTCCTGCCCTTTATCTTCGGCACCCGTGAAACCAAGCATATGCGCCGTGACATCACCGGCCGGGTAGTAGCGCCGGTACTCGTTCTGGAAATGGATGCCGGGCAATTTGAGCGCCGTGATGCGATCAGCGACATCCGGCGCGATCTGGCGCTTGAGGTAGGTGAAATCACGGTCGGCGGCCAGCTTGCGCGAAACCTCGCGACTGTCCATGTCCAGCAGAGCTGCCAGCTCGCGCGTCTGCGCCGGCGTCAGCTTCGCATCCTCGGGAATTGCCCAGACGGATTTGACCGGCGTCGATACGGCCATTACATCGCCATGGCGGTCGAGGATACGCCCGCGCGTCGCCGGCATGTCGATGACACGCTCGTAGCGCGATTCACCTTTACCGATATAGAAGTCCTTGTTGATACCCTGCAAATAGAGTGAGCGACCTGCCAGGGCAATGAAACCGACCATCAGCAGCCCCAGCACCAGACGCGCCCGCCAGGATGGCAGGCTGTCATCAAGCAAGGGGCTGCGCGTCACTCTCATGGCGTGATGGAGAGAATCTGGGCGGGTTTGGGGGCGTGCATGGCCAGTTTTTGGCGCGCGATTTCCTCGACGCGCGCATGCGTGGCCCAGGTGCTTTGCTCCAGTTGCAACTGCCCCCACTCGACATCCAGCGCCTGCATGCGTTTGGTTTCCCGCTCGTACTCGATGATCAGCTTGCGTGCGCGATGATTGGTCGTCACGGCCGCCAGCGCGCAGATCAGCACAGCGGCGAGCAAAATGAGATTGATGCGCGCCATGTCAGATTTTTTCCATCACCCGCAGGACGGCGCTGCGCGCACGCGGGTTGGTGGCGATTTCTGCATCGCTGGCGCGCATCTGCTTGCCAACCAGTCGTGCCACCGGTTGGGGCAGATCGGCGGCCCGCACCGGTACACCCTTCGGCGGTTGCGGCGGATGGGCCGCGTCGCGCATGAAGTGCTTGACGATCCGGTCTTCGAGGGAATGGAAGCTGATCACTGCCAGCCGCCCCAAGGGCTTTAAGCGACAGAGCGCTTGCGGCAGGGTTAGCGACAGCTCCTCAAGCTCACGATTGACGTAAATCCGTAGAGCCTGGAAGGTGCGCGTCGCCGGGTGCTGCCCTGGCTCGCGCGTGCGGACGACCTGCGCCACGAGCGCGGCAAGCTGTCCTGTTGATGAAATACGCTGTTGCTGCCGAGCAATAACAAGCGCCTTTGCAAGCGCATGAGCAAACCGTTCTTCGCCATACTCACGAATTACCTCCTCGATTTCAGATTGTTCCGCCCGCGCCAGAAAGTCTGCCGCGGTCTCCCCTTGCGTCGTATCCATGCGCATATCCAGCGGCGCATCGAAACGAAAACTCATGCCCCGTGACGCATCGTCCAGTTGCGGCGACGACACACCCACGTCCAGCAAAATCCCATCCACTTGCGTGATGCCCTGCGCATCCAATACCTTGTTCAACTGACTGAAGGCGGCATGCACGAGCGTGAAGCGCGCGTCCTGAATGGCGGCGCCTGCGGCAATCGCCTGCGGGTCGCGATCCAGTGCGATCAACTTTCCCGTCGATCCGAGCTTTTCCAGAATCGCCCGGCTGTGCCCGCCGCGCCCGAAGGTGCCATCCACGTAGATGCCTTCCGGCCTGATTGCCAGCGCTGCGACCGCTTCGGCCAGCAGCACTGGTAAATGTGTGGTCATCCGCCTCGATCACAGGGAAATGCCCTCGAATCCCGGCGGCGGTTGATCGCCAGCCAGAGCCTCGAAGGCGGTTTCATGCTGGCGACGCCAGCCGGCATCGCTCCACAGTTCAAAGTGCGAGCCCATGCCGACCAGCCAGACCTGCTTGTCCAGTTCGGCGGTGTCGCGCAGTTCGGGGGCGACGAGGATGCGGCCGGCGTTATCAATCTCGCAATCGCGCGCATTGCCGACCAGGATGCGCTTCAGTGCGGCAGAGCGCGGGTCGAAACTCGGGGCCGCAAGAATCTTGTCGCGTATCGGTTCCCAGGCCTGGGCGGGATAAAGCAGCAGACAGCGGTGCGGGTGGGCGGTCATGACCAGATGGCTGCCCGCTTGCGCCAGGGCGTCACGATGCCGTGCGGGGATCGCCAAGCGTCCCTTTGCATCCAGCGTCAGTTGTGCAGCCCCTTGAAACACGCCTACCTAGCTCCCACTAAATCCCACAAGTCCCCACTTTATTCCACCAAAATGAGTGAGTCAATAGGAAAAATGGGATTTTTTTAGGTGCAACAAGGGCTTATGGTGCTTTTGGTACAAACGGTAGGCGCAAAAATTCCTTGAAAATCAATGAATCAAAAGCAAGTCTGAAAGTGACTTGTGAGGAGTTCTTGCGAGTGGGATGGGTGGAAGTTCGCCGGTAAGCCGGGTTCTGTCGTGGGCAGTCATTCCTCTGGGACTGACGTTACCGCCAGCCTCTAGCAGCCTACCCGGGAGCGACGCGAGCCACGCCAATGCTCCCCTATTTGGCCTTGCCCCGGATGAGGTTTGCCCGCCGTAGCTGTTACCAGTACGGCCGTGCGCTCTTACCGCACGATTTCACCCTTACCTGATCTCCTTGCGGAGCCATTGGCGGTATGTTTCTGTTGCACTGTCTGTCGCCTCACGGCGCCCGGCCGTTAGCCGGCATCCTGCTCTATGGGGCCCGGACTTTCCTCCAGACGATGTTTTGTCCAGCGACTGCCTGGCGAACTTCCGCTCGGGATTATAGGCGCCTACTTCTTGGCGGCTTTGCTGTTTTTGCCCGTCTTGGCCTCTTCTACATAGGGCTCAAAGAGGAAGGCTTCGTTCTTTTCGCGGAAGGAACCGATGAACTCACCGGCCTCGGGCGGCTCCTCATCAAATTGCTGCATGCGGCAATCGCGCGTCTCGGTGATGTACCAGCGCTTGCCCTGATTGAGGATGAAGACGCCCTGCTCGACGCGGTAGAGGTCGATACGCATTCTTTCGGCCGCTTTTTTCAGCGGATGGCGGCGCTGGCAATCGGGATAACGGGCGGTAATGAGGTCAAGTTCCCAGCCATCGCTCCAGAAATAGGGCTTGTTGCGCTCGATCGTCAGTGAGTGATCACCACCCTGAATCAGGAAGGCAGCAGGTTCCTTGACGCAGCCCAGCAACAGGGGGACGGTCAGCAAGGCCAGCAGCAGAGTGCGATGTTTCATTGTGTGACTCCAATGCGCCAGGCGATGGTTTCACCGGCGCGCAGCGGCACGATCGGATCGTTCGGCAGGTAGGACTGCGTTGCCGGCACGGCCCACGGCTCGCGTACCAGCGTGATTTTCTCGGTGTTGCGTGGCAGGCCGTAGAAATCAGCTCCGTGGAAGCTGGCAAAGCCTTCCAGCTTGTCGAGTGCACCGGCGGCCTCGAAGGCCTCGGCATACAGTTCGATGCCAGCGTGAGCGGTGTAGCAGCCGGCGCAGCCGCAGGCGGCTTCCTTGGCTGTTTTGGCATGCGGGGCGGAATCGGTACCGAGGAAAAACTTGGGATTGCCTGAGGTGGCCGCGGTGACGAGGGCCTGGCGATGCTTTTCGCGTTTCAGTACCGGCAGGCAGTAGTGATGCGGACGGATGCCGCCGCTGAAAATGGCATTGCGGTTGAGCAACAGGTGGTGCGCCGTGATCGTCGCGGCGACGTTGGCACCGGTGCTGGCGACAAATTGTGCGCCGTCCTGCGTGGTGATGTGTTCGAGCACGACCTTGAGTGCGGGGAAGTCCTTGAACAGCGGCTGCAGCACTTGCTCGATGAAGATGGCTTCACGATCAAAGATGTCGACGGCCGGATCGGTAACTTCGCCATGCACCAGCAAAGGCAGGCCGAGGGCTTCCATGCGGGCGAGGGTGGCGTGGCAATGCTTGAGATCCGTGACGCCGGCATCCGAATTGGTGGTGGCGCCGGCCGGGTAGAGCTTCACGGCATGGACGAAACCGCTGGCCTTGGCCTTGTCGATTTCGTCGGCAGGTAGCCTGTCGGTGAGGTACAGGGTCATTAAAGGATCAAACGTCGATCCTGCCGGTAACGCGGCAAGGATACGTTCTCGATAGGCGGCAGCCTGCGCCACAGTGGTAACCGGTGGCTTGAGGTTGGGCATGACAATGGCGCGGGCGAAGCGGCGGGCAGTATCGGGCAACACAGCTTTCATGGCATCGCCATCGCGCAGATGCAGGTGCCAGTCGTCGGGACGAGTGATGGTGATCGTTTGCATGGTCAGATTTTAGCTGCCCTTCAATTCCAGCGCCTGCTGGTACAGGTCGTTCTTCGGCAGGCCAGTGATGGCGGCGGTGAGCTTGGCGGCCTGCTTGACGGGCAACTCAGCCAGCAGCAGTTTGAGGATGCGCTCACTTTCGGCATCCAGTCCCTCCCGGGCAGGGGGCGCAGAAACCAGCAGGACGAACTCGCCGCGCCGGTGATTGTCGTCAGCCGCCAGCCAGGCCGGCGCCTCTGACAGGGGCAGGCGCACGATTTCCTCGAACAACTTGGTCAGCTCCCGGGCGATGACGATCTCGCGTTCGTGTTCCAGCAGGGTGGCGAGGTCGGCCACGGTTTCCTCGATGCGATGCGGCGCCTCATAGAACACCAGCGTAGCCGGAATGCCCTTGAGCGCTTCCAGTGCCGTCTTGCGAGCGCCGACTTTTGCCGGCAGGAAGCCGACAAAGTGAAAGGCGTTGTCGGCCAGGCCGGCGGCCGACAGAGCAGACACGGCGGCATTCGGGCCGGGCAGCGGGGAAACCCGGAAGCCCGCCGTGCGCACGGCGGCGGCGGTGCGTGCACCCGGGTCGGAAATGCCGGGCGTGCCGGCATCGGAGATCAGTGCGACCGGCTTGCCGGCCTCCAGCAGTGCGATAATTTTTGCGGTCGCGGTCTGCTCGTTGTGTTCGTGTACGGCCAGCAATTCGGCGCGGATGTCGTAATGATCGAGCAGGCGGCGGGCGTGGCGGGTGTCCTCGCAGGCAATCACGGCGGCCAGCCGCAACGTCTCAACGGCACGCAGGGTAATGTCACCGAGGTTGCCGATGGGGGTGGCGACGATGAATAATGTGGCCTTCATGGTCGCCATTATCCCCCACACCACCAAACAGATCGGCGATGCCGGCGAAGAAACCGCTGCGCAATACCTGCTCGCCCATGGGCTGAAGCTACTGACGCGCAATTTTCGCGTCAAGGGCGGCGAGATCGACCTCATCTGCCGTGATGACATCACGACGGTGTTTGTCGAAGTACGCCGTCGCGCCAGCGCCGACTTTGGCGGTGCCGGTGCGAGCATTACGGTGACCAAGCAGCGGCGCCTGATTCTCGCTGCGCGCCACTGGCTGGCGCGGCATGGCGATTGCGATTGTCGCTTTGACTGCATCCTGATCGACGGTGACAAACTGGAATGGGTGAAAGATGCGTTTCGCCCTGATTAGTCTGCTGTGCGGACTGAGTCTGTTGGCACAGGCGCAGACGATCAAGCTACTGGTGCAAAGCTCGCCGCTGGCGGGGTTCCAGTATCACGCTGGCGCCGCGTTGTGGGAGCGGTTGCAGGTGGGCGATGCACTGACGCTGATCCGCGAGCCCGACAATCCCCATGATGCCGGTGCGGTGCGCATCGAGTGGCGTGGCGTCATGCTTGGTTACCTGCCCCGCGCCGAAAACGCAGCGGTGGCAGCAGCCATGGATCGCGGTGAACGGGTGGCCGGGCGGATTGCCACGCTGGTAGCGCATAAGAATCCTTGGCGACGGGTGAGAATCGAGGTGTTTGTCCTGCTTTAGCCGCCTGTTCCACAGCGTAGAATCTACTCCATGAATATTCAGCAACGCATCCAGAACCAGTTTGAGGACAGTGTAGCGACCAAGCAGGCAGCGTATGCCGCCATGGCGCACAGCATCGAGTTGGCGATTCGTTTGATGGCAGATAGCCTGCGGGCAGACGGCAAGGTCATGGCCTGCGGCAATGGGGGCTCGGCCGCCGATTCGCAGCATTTCGCCGCTGAACTACTCAACCGCTTCGAGAAAGAACGGCCACCGCTGGCGGCGATTGCCCTGACCACCGACACGTCGACCCTGACCTCGATTGCCAACGACTACGCCTACGAACAAGTGTTCTCAAAGCAGGTACAGGCGCTGGGGCGGGCCGGCGATGTGCTGCTGGCGATCTCCACCTCAGGCAACTCGCCCAACGTGATGGCGGCCATCCAAGTGGCGCATGCGTGTGGCGTCAAGGTCGTGGCACTGACCGGCAAAAATGGCGGCAAGATAGCCAGCATGCTGCTGGCGGAGGATGTCCACCTTTGTGTGCCGGCGGATCGTACGGCGCGTATTCAGGAAGTTCACCTGCTCACCATTCATTGCCTGTGTGATGGCATTGATGCACTCATCCTAGGAGAAACGACATGAATGTTCGTACCCTGACCTTGCTAGCCCTGCTTGTCCCGATTCTGTCCGGTTGTATTGGCGCCGCTGCCGTCGGTGTCGGCGCGGGTGCACTGATTTATGCAGATCGCCGTGCCACCGAAACGGTATTTACCGACGAGGGCATCGAAATTCGCGCCACAAACCGGATCCGCGAGAAGTTTGGCGATCGCGTCCATGTAAATGTCACCAGCTACAACCGTACGGTCTTGTTGACCGGTGAGGTGCCGGATGCTGCAGCGCGCGACGAGATCGAAAAAATGGTCTCTGGCGTAGTCAACGTCAAGGCCATCAGCAACGAGTTAGCCGTTGCCGGCCACAGTTCATTAAGTTCGCGCAGTAACGATGTTTTCATCACCTCGAAGGTCAAGGCACGCTTCATCGATGCCGCTCAGGTCTCGCCCGTGCATGTCAAGGTGGTGACCGAGAACGGGGTTGTTTACCTGATGGGGTTGGTGACGCAGGGCGAATCGACAGCCGCCGTTGAGATTGCCCGAACGACCGGTGGGGTAATGAAAGTCGTGCGGGTATTCGAAATCATCAGCGATGCCGAAGCACGCCGTCTGGATCCGCAAAAAACGGCCCCCCAGCCTGCCGCTCCGGTCAAGTGAGCATCGCCACGCTCGATCTCGAGCGCAAGTGCTGTGAGCCGGCCGCACTGGCCAGCCGGCTTGCCAGCCTGCCGCGGCCGCTGGTCTTCACCAATGGCTGTTTTGACATCCTCCATCGTGGGCATGTCACCTATCTGGCTCAGGCGCGCGCCTTGGGTGCCAGCCTGATGGTCGCGGTGAATGCCGATGCCTCGGTGAAGCGTCTAGGCAAGGGTGACGAGCGCCCGGTGAATGGCCTGGAAGACCGCATGGTGCTGCTGGCGGCACTGGAATGCGTGTCGCTGGTGACCTGGTTTGACGAGGACACGCCGCTGCAACGCATTCTCGATTGCCGTCCGGATGTGCTGGTGAAGGGTGGCGACTGGCCGGTCGAGAAAATTGTCGGCGCCGCTGAAGTGCTCGGCTGGGGTGGGCAGGTGCACTCGATCCCCTTCATCCACCAGCGCTCAACGACGGCGCTGCTGGAAAAAGTCAGGGCGCTGTAACGTTTCGATCAATCGCCTTGCGCACCAGGCCGATGTGCATGCGCAAGGTATAGACCATATCCGTGAAGGTCAGCGGCATGGTCATGTGATTGACGTCATGCTCGATGGCGTCGACACGCTCATGCCACTCGGCCCGCGTGAGCCTGCCGGGATCAGCTTCCAGTTCTACTTCGATGAACTTGAGTTCGCCATAACGCCGGTAGATGCGGGATTTGATGCGCCAGTTGTACATTCCCGGCGCAATCCGCATCAGCGGAATCAGGATGGCAAACAAAGGAATCAGCATGACGATCATGCGATCAACTAGCGTCGCCGCCCAGAACGGCAGGTAGCGTTGCAACAGCGGCTTGCCCGATTTGTAGTAACGCTCGGCCTCGGGCGCGAGCGGAAAGTCGGCGCTGGCGGCACGGGGGAACTCCCCGGTTTTCTGGAAGATGCCCGGCTTGTCGTGAGTTTCACTCAGCGCCTGCATCAGCAGGCTGATCAGCGCCGGATGGGTGCCGTCGCGCACCACCAGGGTGGCCTGGGTCGCCAGCAGATGCGTGTCCTGCGGCGGCGAATCGGTAGATAGGTCGATAGCACCGCGCGGCAGTATCAGGTGGGAGAGATAGGGAAATTGGCGTGTATAGGCTTCGGCTTGCGACAGGTTGAGCAAACGCAGACCCGGCGTGTGCAGCAGGGTCCAGATGGTGGCTGACTCCACCGGGCCAACCGCGAAAGCGGCATCGACCTGGCCTTTCATGAAGGCGCTGGCAAGTTCCGGGCCGCCCTGCTTGCGCAGTTTCAACTGTTGCGGCTCAAGGCGATTGGCGTGTAGCAGCTCCAGGGCAAGATGGCGGGTGCCGCTACCCTCTGGCCCGATAGCAACGCGTGCACCCCTGAGTTCGGTGAGTTGCGTGAGCGAGCCAAGCTCGGCACGATAAAAAATCCACAGGGGCTCGTTGTAGAGCACCCCCAGCGAGAGGAGTTCATCGTTTTCCTGCACCCGTGCGGCGCCGCCCTGCACGAAAGCTGCATCGGTATCGGTTGCCGGGTCACGCAGTCGGGCCAGGTTTTCGAGCGAGCCGGCGGAAGGGCGCTCGACGAGCCGGATACCCTGTAGGGACAGGATGTCCTTATAGGCTGCAGCAAAGCGCTGGTAGGCGCCCCCCTCCCCCCCCGTTGAGAGGATCAACGTATCGGGCGGGGCCGGCTGGATGTAACGCGAGGCCAGCCAGAAGCCGGCAAACACCAGCAGCAGCAGCGGCAAGCCAACCACCAGCATGTCGCGCGGCGAATACTCCCGTAGCCGGCGCAAGGTGGGCCGCTTCATCAGAACGGAATGTCGTCCTCGAAGTCGTTGAAGTTGCTGCTGCTGTTATTCGTGGCAGGCTGCGATTGGGCCGGCGCGGGACGGCTGGCGCTGCTTTCGCGGGGCGGTGCATCGCTCATGCCCTGGCGTCCGCCGAGCATTTGCATGCGGTCACCACGGATATCGGTGGCGTAGCGCTCCTGACCATCCTTGTCCTGATACTTGCGCGTGCGAATCGATCCCTCGACGTAAATCTGACTGCCTTTTTTCAGGTACTGGCCGCACACTTCGGCCTGACGACCGAAAAACGAAACGCGATGCCACTCGGTCTGTTCCTGTTTGTTGCCGTCCTTATCCTTCCAACTGTCGGTCGTGGCCAGGCGCAGGTTGGCGACGGCCTCGCCGCTTGGCAGATAGCGCATTTCCGGGTCTGCCCCGAGGTTGCCCACCAGGATCACTTTATTTACCGATGCCATGTTTTCTCCCTAGTTTGTGGTTGGCCGGGGCGGTGCCGAAACGCGCATTGCCAGCCCGAGCCAGATGATACCGGCTACCGCACAAACCAGATGCACTGCGGTGACACCGTAATATTTTGCCAGCCAGCCGCCCAGCAGGCCACCGAGAAACAACCCGATGGACTGCGTCGTATTGTAGATGCCGAGGGCGGCTCCGCGCGAGGCGCCCGGCGCCAGGCGCGAGATCAAGGACGGCTGCAGTGCTTCAAGGATATTGAACGCGACGAAGAACAGCAGCAGCCAGATGCCGATCGGCCACAGTCCGTCACTAAACAGCGCCAGTCCGACCTGCACCAGCACCAGCAGGGCGACCGCACCGGCATAGATTGGGCGCACCTTGCCGCGCCGCTCGGCCGCGATGATCGCAGGCACCATCACGGCGAAGGACAGCAGCACGGCGGGCAGGTAGATCTTCCAGTGCTCGCCGCCGGGCAGCCCCCCGGCCACCAACGCGGTGGGCACGACCACCCAAAGCGCGGTCTGCATCAGGTGCAGGACGAAGACACCAAAGTTGAGGCGAATAAGTTTGGGGTCGCGCAGTACGGTCGAGAAGGGGGGGCGATCCTGATGTACAAATGTCGGCGCTGGCGGGACGGCAGTGAACAGCAGGATGATCGCGGCGAGTGCCAGCACACCTATCAGAATGAACAGACCAGACAAACCAAGGGCTGCAGCCAGCGGTGGGGCGATCACCAGTGAGAGGGCAAACACTAGGCCGATGGACGCCCCAATCATCGCCATCACCTTGGTGCGGTGCTGCTCGCGCGTCAGGTCGGCGGCCAGTGCAGAGACGGCGGCCGAGATGGCGCCAGCGCCTTGCAGCACGCGGCCGGCGATCATCCAGTAAATATCCGGGGCCGCGGCGGCCATGAAACTGCCGGCAGCAAACAGCAGTAGGCCGGCCACGATGATGGGCTTGCGGCCCCAGCGGTCAGAGGCGATGCCGAAGGGGATTTGCAGGAAAGCCTGCGTCAGGCCATAGGCACCTAGCGCCAAGCCAACCAGCATAATGTCCTCGCCGCCCGGCAGGCCGGCAGCCAGGACGGAAAAAACCGGCAGCACCAGAAACAGCCCGAGCATGCGCAGACCAAAAATGGCGGCCAGCACAGCACCCGTGCGCCGTTCGGCAGGGGTCATGGGATCGGCGACGGGGGAAAGCATGGTTTGCCTTAGTGTCGCCAGACGCGCAGGCCGCGATGGGCCTCAAGTGCATCGAAATCCTGATCGCTGTGCAAAAGGGCGTAACCCTGCTCGATGCAGAAGCTGGCAAGCAACACGTCGATGGGGCTTTTGATCGTGATCCCTTGACTACGCAGGGCCCGGTAATGCTCGGCAGCAGCCAAGGCGTTTTCCGGGCCGCCGATGGAGACGACCGGCAGCGCCGCCAGTGCCTGGCGCGCGGCATGAAAGTCCGCCGCATGGCGAAAACCGCGTAGAACTTCAAAAAGCGTGAGATCGGCCATTTCGAGCGGCGCGGCACCATCATCAAGCAGATCGGCAAGGCGGTCGACGGCCACGCCTTCGCGACCGTTGAAAAAGTCAATCCAGACCGAGGCGTCGGCGAGGATCATTTGCCGCTGGTTACCGGGCTGCTTGCTTCGGCCCCGTAGCTTGCAGGGCGCTCCATCACGAGGTGGCTGGCGGCCGGAACTGCGTCGTCCCAGCGCAACTTACCGCGCAGGGCGAGGATGTCGCGATAGGAAGCCTGACGTGCCAACAAGCGCAAGCCAGCATCTACCGCTTCCTTGCGGGTCTTGAAGGGCCCGGCTTTCATGGCCTGGGCGACGAGATCGTCATCGAGAATGATGTTGGTGCGCATGGTGTGTATCCTTTCTGCACTTTGATGCATATTGTACACAAATCACACCCAGTGTGCCGTGCCGAAAAGCGCAGAAAAGAAAAGTCGGCGCTGGCGGGACGGCATCTTTTTTCCGTATATTGACGTGTTCCGCATTTTGCCTGAGCTTTGCATGGACACCATCAAGATTCGCGGTGCGCGCACCCACAATCTCAAGAATATCAACCTGGACTTGCCGCGCAACCGGCTGACGGTGATTACCGGCTTGTCGGGTTCGGGTAAGTCCTCACTTGCATTCGATACGCTCTACGCCGAGGGGCAACGTCGCTATGTCGAATCGCTCTCGGCCTACGCGCGCCAGTTCCTGCAGTTGATGGAAAAGCCGGATGTCGACCTGATCGAGGGCCTTTCGCCGGCCATTTCCATCGAGCAAAAAGCCACCAGTCACAATCCGCGCTCGACCGTCGGCACCGTCACCGAAATCCACGACTACCTGCGCCTGCTCTACGCGCGTGCCGGTACGCCGCACTGCCCGGAACATGATGTGGCCCTCGAAGCGATGAGTGTCTCGCAAATGGTCGACCACGTGCTCGCCCTGCCCGAAGACACCAAGCTGATGATCCTCGCGCCGGTGGTGGCGAATCGCAAGGGCGAGCAGCTCGACCTCTTCACCGAACTCAAGGCGCAGGGTTTTGTGCGTCTGCGCGTCGATGGCAAGGTGCATGACATTGATGCCCTGCCCAAGCTGAACAAATCACAGAAGCATTCGGTCGATGTTGTCGTCGACCGGCTCAAGGTCAAGCCCGACGTGCGCCAGCGGCTGGCCGAAAGCTTTGAAACCGCGCTGACGCATGCTGAGGGGCGCTGCCTGGCGGTCGAAATGGACACGGGCGTCGAGCACCTGTTTTCCGCCAAGTTTGCCTGCCCGCACTGCGGCTATGCCCTGCAGGAACTGGAGCCGCGCCTGTTCTCCTTCAACAACCCGATGGGTGCCTGCCCGGAATGCGATGGCTTGGGCCAGATCCAGTTCTTCGATCCGGCGCGCGTGGTGGCCTATCCGCATCTGTCGCTGGCGGCGGGGGCGGTCAAGGGTTGGGACAAGCGCAATCAGTTCTACTTCCAGATGGTTGAGTCGCTGGCGAGCCACTATGGCTTCGGCACCGATGTGGTGTTCGAACAGCTGCCGGAGAAAATTCGCCAGATCGTGCTGTATGGCTCCGGCCGCGAGCAGATTCAGTTCAAGTACCTCAACGAGAAAGGCACGCGCTTCGATCGCGCGCACAGCTTCGAGGGCATCATCCCTAACCTGGAGCGCCGCTATCGCGAAACCGATAGCCCGATGGTGCGCGAGGAACTGGCGAAGTACCAGAACAACAAGCCCTGCCCTGAGTGCCAAGGCGCGCGCCTGCGGCAGGAGGCACGTCATGTGTTCGTCGGCGGCAAGACGATTACGGAGGTCAGCCGCCTGTCGCTGATCGACTGCCGCGATTTCTTCAATCTCTTGCAACTGACCGGTCATCGCGCCCAGGTGGCCGAGAAGATCGTCAAGGAAATTACCAGTCGCTTGAGCTTCCTGATCAACGTCGGCCTCGATTACCTGTCGCTCGATCGCTCGGCGGAAACCCTCTCGGGCGGCGAGGCGCAGCGCATTCGACTGGCCTCGCAGATTGGCTCGGGGCTGACGGGCGTGATGTATGTCCTCGACGAACCCTCCATCGGCCTGCACCAGCGCGACAACAGCCGCCTGCTGGAAACGCTTGCCCACCTGCGCGACATCGGCAATACCGTCATCGTCGTCGAACACGATGAGGAGGCGATTGAATCAGCCGATTACGTCGTCGACATGGGGCCGGGGGCCGGCGAGCATGGCGGTTTTATCGTCGCACAAGGTACACCGGCCGAGGTCGAGGCGAATGCCGAATCGCTGACTGGCGCCTACCTTTCCGGTCGGCGCAAGATCGCGGTGCCGGCCAAGCGCACGCCCCCCAATCCGGCACGGCAGTTGAAGATTCTTGGTGCGACCGGGAACAATCTCAAACGGGTTGATCTGGCCATCCCGGTCGGCCTGTTCTCCTGCATTACCGGCGTATCCGGTTCGGGCAAGTCGACGCTGATCAACGACACGCTCTACGCGGCGGCGGCCCGCCACCTTTACGGTTCAGCCACGGAACCGGCCGCGCATGACGAGATCCTCGGCCTCGAATTCTTCGACAAAGTCATCAACGTCGACCAAAGCCCCATTGGCCGCACGCCGCGCTCCAACCCCGCGACTTACACCGGCTTGCTGACGCCGATCCGCGAACTCTTCGCCGGCGTGCCGCAATCGCGGGAAAGAGGCTACGGCCCCGGCCGCTTTAGCTTCAACGTGAAAGGTGGCCGCTGTGAAGCCTGCCAGGGTGACGGGATGATCAAGGTCGAGATGCACTTCCTGCCCGACATCTTCGTGCCCTGCGATGTCTGCCACGGCAAGCGCTACAACCGCGAGACGCTGGAGATTCGCTACAAGGGCAAGACCATTTACGAAGTGCTGCAGATGACCGTCGAACAGGCGCATGAGTTCTTCTCGGCCGTGCCGGTTGTCGCGCGCAAGCTGCAAACCCTGATTGACGTCGGCCTCACCTACATCCAGCTAGGCCAGTCGGCGACGACACTCTCCGGCGGCGAAGCACAGCGGGTGAAGCTCGCGCTGGAGCTCTCCAAGCGCGATACCGGCCGCACGCTCTACATCCTCGACGAACCCACCACCGGCCTGCATTTCGCCGATATCGAACTGCTGCTCAAGGTGTTGCATCGCCTGCGCGACCATGGCAACACGGTCGTGGTGATCGAGCACAACCTCGATGTCATCAAGACGGCGGACTGGGTTGTCGACCTGGGCCCGGAGGGTGGGGGCGGTGGCGGGCGAATCATTGCGCATGGCTCCCCGGAAGACGTGGTCGCCAAGGCTGGCGGCCATACAGCGCACTACTTGGCACCGCTGCTTCAAAAAGTCGGCGCTGGCGGGACGGCAAAAAAAAGAGGTGCGAAATAAAACGGCCCGGATTCATCCGGGCCGAGTCGTCGTTTCAGCAGATAAGATTAACCCGCTCCACCCACACAAATACCGACGGCATCCGCAACGTCAGTGGTTGCGTTCGAATTGGTAACCGTGCAAGTGAAAGTCAGACCGCTGCTTGCCGCTAGAGAGCAATCGCGTCCCTCTCCGGTTTTAACAGCATAGGTATAGCCCGTATCCGGCAAGGCAGACTGCATCACTGTGCTGAGATTAGCCCGTGTACAGATGTCTGCGGCCGCGTGATTGTAGTTAACGGCCTGCGTTGCCCCTGCCATTTTTGCCGCGTAATTCACTGAAAACGCTGAGGTAATACCGCCCGCCACGCCCGCAGCGGCCGCAGCGCCTGCCTTGTCCTGCAAATTGACAAACCTCGGCAACGCGGTGGCGGCCAAGATGCCGAGAATCACAATTACCACGACCAACTCGATCAGTGTGAAGCCATTGTTTTTCGACAGGTTTTGTTGTGGCATCTTCATGGACATCTCCCAATGTGTATGAATAAAGTATAACAAATCAGCACCCGGAGGTAACCACCGATATTTCCGGGCTGATCAGCAGCTTGTCTTCGACTAGCGCGGGGATGTAGATGACCCTGCAGAAAGGGGTTTGGCCACCGGTGATGTCGAAGCAGCGGGCACCCTTGGGACAGTCTGTCGAGCCAATCGAAATGCGCTCGGCCTGGAGATTCACGTCGATAGCCGTGTCAATGCCTGTCGCACTGGCTGATGGATGCCGGTTAACCATGTCGATCGCCTTGCCATCCATGTTGACGCGTGAAGGATTCGCCTGGCAGTTCACCGCCGGCAGGGTCTTGATATTCGAGGCAAAATCCAGCTCACAGCGGCTGCGGGCCAAGGACGTGGCTGACTTGAGCGCGCCGTAAAGCATCTTGGCCTGGGCGACGCGCGCGTTTCGCTGGGTTTCCTGCATGCGCGGTAGCGCGACTGCCGCGAGCACCGAGATAATCGCAATGACGACAATCAGTTCAAGCAGCGTGAAACCAGCCGTGCTGCGGCCGTGATAACGCATCATTTTTGTCCCATTGCCACGCTGCCCATGTCCCACAGCGGCAGGAAGATGCCGAGGGCCAGCACCAGCACCATGGCGCCAAGCATAACAATCAGGATCGGCTCGATCTGCTGCGCAAGGGTCTTGAGTTCGTATTCGACTTCGCTCTGGTACATGCCGGAGATTTCTTCCATCATTTCGTCAAGCGAGCCGGATTCCTCGCCGACCGCGATCATCTGCAGCACAACTGGCGTAAAAGCTTCGGCGGTAATCGCCGCACGCAGCACGGATTCACCACGCTCGACCTGGTTGCGCATCTGCTCTACCTTGGTGGCGATGTACTCGTTATCGACCGTCTGCGCCACCGTGGTGAGTGCCTGAATGACGGGCACCCCTGAGCGCGAGGCGAGTGCGAAGCTGCGCGCAAAGCGGGCCAACGTGGCTTTCTGGACAATCTTGCCGGCGATCGGGATGCGCATCTTGGCCTTGTCCCATCGGTAGCGGCCTTGCTTGGTACTCGTCCAGTATCTGAAGGCAAGACCTGCGCCGACGATGATGCCGATCAAGGCATGCCACCAGTTGAGCATGAAATCCGAAAAGCCCATGAGGATGCGCGTCATCAGCGGCAGTTCGGCGCCAAATCCCGAGAAAACTTTGGAGAACGCGGGAATGACCCAGATGTTGACGACGAACATGGCCACCCCCATGGCCATGATGACGAAGCTCGGGTAGCGTAGCGCCGACTTCACCTGCTCGCGCATGAAGCGCTCGAACTCCATGTGGTCGAAGAGGCGTATGAGCACTTCTTCGAGCCGGCCAGTCATTTCCCCAACACGCACCATGGCAAGATAAAACGGGCTGAAAACTCGGGGATGGCGCGCCATTGACATTGACAGCTCGCGGCCCGAATCGAGGCTTTCGCGCAACTGGCCCAGCACCGATTTCATGGCCGGATTGATGCTGGATTCCTGCAGGCCGGCCAGCGCGCGCATGATCGGTACGCCGGCCTTCATCAGCGTATAGAGCTGGCGCGTGAATAACAGAATATCGACGTGCTCGATCTTCGGGCCAAACAGTTTGAAGCCCTCGCCATCACTGTCTTTCTTCTTCAGCGCACGGGCTGGTGCGGGTTTGATTTCAAGCGGTGTGATGCCGCTACCGAACAACAGATCGGCCACTGCCCCGGCCGTCGCGCCCTCCAGCACCCCCGTGACAGACTCCCCGGCACCATTCAGGCCACGATAGGAAAATGCGGCCATTCTTTACGCGTCCCTCATTCGTCGAGCTGCGTCGAGATACGCATGGCCTCGTCGATCGTTGTACGGCCATTCACGACAAGGCGCACGGCATCGCGGCGCAAGGTATGCCCCCCCATCTGCTGACGGCCAATCGCCATGAACTGGTTGGGATCGCCATGGTTAGCTGCCTCGACCAGCGCATTGGTCATCTCAAGGAACTCGTAAATTGCCTGTCGGCCGGTATAGCCGGTGTTGGCACAATGTGCGCAGCCGGCGCCCTTCGAATACTTGAAGTTGCCGATGCGATCGCCAAGCTCGTAGCGTAACCACTCGAGCTCGTGTGGCTCTGGCGTGTGCGGTTCGATGCAGTTCTGGCAGATGACGCGTAGCAGACGCTGCGCCAGCACCATCTGGATCGACAACGCCACCATGTAGCGCGGCACGCCCATGTCCAGTAGCCGGATCGGGGTAGACAGGGCATCGTTGGTGTGCAGGGTTGAGAGCACCAGGTGGCCCGTCATGGCGGCGCGCATGCCGATCTCGGCGGTTTCCTGATCGCGCATTTCGCCGATGAGGACAATATCTGGATCCTGGCGCAAGGCAGTTCGCAGCACGCGCGAGAAGGTCAGGTCGATCTTCTCATGCACCTGTACCTGATTGAGGCCGGGCAAGCGGTATTCCACCGGGTCTTCGACCGTGATGATCTTTTTTTCCGAGCTGTTGAGCTCATTCATCGCCGCATACAGCGTGGTCGTTTTACCGGAGCCGGTGGGGCCCGTGACCAACACGATGCCCGAGGGCCGCGAGATGGCGTGGCGGAAGCGCTCCATCACGCGTGGCGGCATGAAGATTTTGTCGAGTTGCAGCAGGCCGGTGTTTTGCGCCAGCAAACGCATGACAACCGATTCGCCGTGCTGGGTCGGCATGGTCGAGATCCGCACATCGACCGCGCTGCCGCGCAGCTTGATGTTGAAGCGGCCATCCTGCGGCAGGCGCTTCTCCGAGATGTCGAGGCCCGACATCAGCTTGAGGCGCAACACCAGTGCCGTCGAAATCTTGCTGTCCGCTTCCGTCTGGATATGCAGCACGCCATCGATGCGGAAGCGGATCAGCAGCGATTTTTCCTGCGGCTCGATATGAATGTCGGAAGCACGGGTCTTTTGTGCTTCCTCGAATACGGTTTGCAATAGGCGTACGACCGGTGCGTCTTCCGCGCCCGGCGCGATACCGAGCGCGTTGCCGAACTCGACCGGAATGTCGCCCATCTCCTGGGTGAGGTCTTTCGCCAGGCTGGAGATTTCCTCAGTACGGCGATAGACACGGTCGAGCAAGGGGAGCAACTGACCTTCGGTCACGACCACCAGATCAATATCGCGCTTGACGAGACGGGCGACTTCGTCGAACGCGGTCAGGTCGGTGGGGTCGGACATACCGACCCGCAACAGCCCCGCCTGTTCGTCGAGCACCAGCGCGCGGAAGCGGCGCGCTTGCGCCTCGGGCAGCAACTTGACGAATTCCGGCTTGGGCTGGAACACCTTGAGGTCGATGAACTCGGCCCCAAGTTGGCGCGCCAGCGCCTTGGAGATGCCTTCTTCGGTACAGTACCCAGACTCGACCAGCACACGACCCAGCTTGCGGCCACTCTCCTTCTGGGCAGTCAGGGCAAGCTTGAGTTGCTCGTCGGTAATGACGTCCTGCTGGACAAGCAGGTCGCCGAGGCGGATTTTTTCGGGACGGGCCATGGCTTCGGTCTGGTTAAACTGCCGGAAATCCTAACATTGCCACACAGCCCATGTTCCAGATCGTTCTATTTCAGCCGGAAATCCCGCCCAATACGGGCAATGTGATCCGCCTTGCCGCCAATACCGGCTGCCGCCTGCATCTGGTGGAGCCGCTCGGCTTCGATGTTAGCGAACGCTCACTGCGGCGTGCCGGCCTCGATTACCACGAGTTTGTCGAGATGCGCGTGCATCCGGACTGGACGGCCTGCCTGACGGCCCTGGGGGAAACGCGGCTGTTCGCATTTAGCACGAAAGCAATGGTTCGCTACGACAGCGTGGCCTACCAACCGGGGGACACCTTGGTTTTTGGCCCGGAAACGCGGGGCCTGCCCCCCGAAATGTTGGCAAGTTTCCCGCCGGAACAGCGGCTACGCCTGCCGATGATGCCGGACAACCGCAGCCTGAATCTCTCCAATACGGTCGCCGTGGCGGTGTTCGAGGCGTGGCGGCAGCAGGGGTTCGCGGGCGGCGGCTGATATGCCGTCCTGCCATCCCGAAAAAGGGATTCCCTTCGGTCGCGCCGACTTTTCATTCGTGCTTGGGATCGCGTGTCATCAAGCGCTCAACGGCACCGGGGGCGGCAAGTTTGCCATCCAGCACATCGCAGACGGTCGCAGTAATCGGCATATCCACCTCCAAGGCGACGGCGCGCTGTGCCACCTCGCGGGCAGTCAACACACCTTCGGCCACATGACCCAGGTCGCGCTGGATATCGGCCAGTGATTTCCCTGCAGCCAGCGCCAGACCCACACGACGGTTGCGCGACAGGTCACCCGTGCAGGTCAGGATCAAATCGCCCATGCCGGCCAGCCCCATGAACGTCTCGGGACGGGCGCCAAGGGCAACCCCAAAGCGGGTGATTTCAACCAGTCCGCGCGTCATCAGCGCGGCACGGGCATTCAGGCCCAAGCCCAGACCATCACAAATGCCGGTCGCAATGGCCATGACGTTCTTGACCGCCCCGCCCACTTCGGCCCCGATGATGTCATCGTTGGCATAGAGGCGCAGGCGCGGCCCGTGCAGCGCATGAGCCATGGCTTCGGCGAAGGTGGCATCGGCAGAAGCAATCGTCACCGCCGCAGGCAGGCCGCGCGCGACTTCATCGGCAAAACTGGGGCCCGTCAGGGCGCCGCAACAGGCGCTTGGATGCACCTCGGCGACCGCCTGGTGCGGCAAAAGGCCCGAGCCAGTTTCCAGGCCTTTGCAGACCCACAGGAAGGGCAGTTTCGGCTGCAAGGCGGCCAGTTGCGCCGCCGTGGTGCGGAGGCCTGCCATTGGCGTGGCAATCAGCGCCAGATCCGCGTCCTGCAGGGCAGTAGCCAGATCGGCCGTGACGTCGAGTTCCCCAGGCAAGGCATAGCCCGGCAGGAGTGCCGTGTTTTCCCGTGCATTGCGCATCGCTGCCGCATGTTCAGCCTGCCAGGTCCACAACACGACCGGATGACGCGCGGCAAAATTCAGGGCCAGTGCGGTACCCCAGGCGCCAGCCCCCAATACAGCGATGCGCATCTTCAGTGGCCCCCTCAGTGACCCCAAATTCGACTGGTTTTGACGAAACCCTGCTGGCCGCCACGATGTCGCACCTTGATCCAGCCGGTGTTGGCAGGAGCGACATAGTCAAACAGGACATCGGGTTCTGCAGCAAAAACCACCGTAGCCGATTCGCTCGGTTCCGCATGAATCTGTGCGGTCTCGCCGCGCACCTGCACTGTGCGGCGATCGGCCAGTTGGCGCCGCTCGATCCAGGCCAGGTCACCCTTCATGTCGCGTACCTTGACCCAGGCATCCAGCGTCACGATGGCTTCGACGGGCGTCCCCGCTGCGATGACAAAGAGGGGCTTGGCCTTTTGTGAGGGCGCGTCGTAGAGCACCGCCGTTTCACCGGCCGAACGGTAATCGAGCGCGGCCGCCATGCCGGGCAAAAGCAATGCCAGACCCGCCAGCAGGGCAAGCGCGCCGGATTGCATTACTGGAGCGGGGTGCTGGCCTGCTCGGCCTGCTGTTGCTGGCGCTCGCGATAGATCGCCTCGAAGTTCACCGGTGCGAGCAGGACCGGCGGGAAGCCGGCACGGGTCACGGCATCGGAAATGGTCTCGCGCGCATAGGGGAAAAGGATATTCGGGCAGGCGACGGCGACGATGGGTTCAAGTTCTTCGTTCGGCACATTGCGAATCTGGAAGATGCCAGCCTGCGCCGCCTCAATGAGGAACTGGGTTTTCTCGCCGATCTTGGCCGTCACCGTCAACGTCAGCACGACATTGAACACACCTTCGCCAACAGCTTCGGCACCCGTTTGCATCTGCAGGCCGATTTCGGCCGCATCGCGCTCAAGGAAACACTGCGGCGCATTGGGAACCTCGAGGGATAGGTCCTTGACGTAGATTTTTTCGATGCTGAATACGGGCGTGTTGTCTTGGGCTTGTTCGGTCATGGTTTGGTGTCAGATGGGTAAAAATCAGGCGGCCAACAAGGGATCGAGCTTCCCTTGGCGGTCGAGTTCGTGAAGATCGTCGCAGCCGCCGACATGGAGGCCATCGATAAAGATTTGCGGAACGGTACGGGCGCCCGGTATGCGCGTTTCCATTTCCTGACGCTTGGCCGGATCGAGGTCGACACGAATCTTCTCGATTTCGGTGATGCCCTTGCGCTGCAGGAGTTGCTCGGCGCGAACGCAATAGGGACACACGGCGGTAGAGTACATCTCGATCTTGGGCATGGACGCGACCCCTTATTTTTTGGTCATGGGCAGGCCGGCATCGCTCCAGGCATGGATGCCGCCGGCCAGATTGAATACTTGCTGGAAGCCGGCCTTCTGCAACACATTGCAGGCCGAGCCGGAACGGTTACCGCTGGCACAGACGACGATGACCGGCTTTTCCTTGAACTTCTCGATCTCGGAAAGATGCTTGGACAAATGGCCGAGCGAGATATGCCGTGCATTAGGGATATGCCCGGACGACCATTCGGCGGTTTCGCGCACATCGACGACAACGGCATCCTGACGGTTAATCAGCAGCGTGGCCTCATTGACCGAGATATTGTTGCGCCCACGGCCGCTGGCGGTTTGCCAGATCAGCATGCCGCCGCTTACTGCGGCGAGGCCGACCCACATCAAGTTTTGCTGGATAAATTCCATGGACATCGAAGATTTCTTTCTATTTTTTATTGGCGGGTTGAGCGGGAATGCCGCAGAAGACTTCGCGCATCATGACAATCAACTGCAGGGTACGCTTGTCGGCCACCCGATAGAAAACGCGATTGGCGTCCTTGCGTGTGGCCAGCACATTCTTGTCGCGCAGGATGGCCAGGTGCTGGGATATGTTGCTCTGCGAGGTGCCCACGGCATCGACAATGTCCTGCACGCAGACTTCCTGATCACTCACGACACAGAGAATTTTCAGGCGCAGCGGATGGGAGATCGCCTTCAGCGCACGGGCGGCGACTTCCACCTGTTCTTGATGGTCAATCAGTTCGGAAAAACTGGTGCTGTCTTTCATGCCGTTCATGGATATTCGATGGCCCCTAGCTTCCATCAATCTGCATTTGCCTGAATAGTTCGGTCGCTGTGACACCAGTGGCAACTTCGCCCGGGATCTGCAACTTGCGAATATGGAGTTGCGTGGCATCAAGGCCATCCATCTGCGCCGCAGAAAGTATGGGATCGAGTTTTTTGAGCACAATCCCGGGTTCACCCTTGGGAAGCAGTACCCAGAAACTGCTCACCCGGGTACGGCAGAGCAGATCAGTGGCGCGCAGCGAAGATTCAATTTCCTTGCCGACCCGCTTGACAAGATCCATGGCGTATTTCGCGCCGAGCACATCGCCGAGTGCAGACGGATTCTTGAAGTCAATCAGCACCAACGAAAACGACATGCCGGTTTCGCGCCTGCACCAGTTGAGCAACCAGTCTGTCATGTGGGCAAAGTACTCTGGCGAAACTTCGCTCTTGTAGGTGTAGTCTTTTAAGTAAGTCAGCATTTTTCCCGGGCCAGCGTATCGGCAGCGGCGACGATCATACTTGGATTAAAATGGCCTGTCGATGCCGTGCCCTACGGCCGATCCAACTTCCTTCCGCACCCATCATGTACAAACTTGTTCTCCTTCGCCACGGCGAATCTACCTGGAATCAGGAAAACCGCTTCACCGGCTGGACCGATGTCGGCCTGACCGAAAAGGGACTGGCGGAGGCCAAAGCGGCCGGTCAGCTGCTCAAGGCACAGGGCTTCGATTTCGACATCGCCTATACCTCGGTGTTGAAGCGCGCCATCAAGACACTATGGACCGTACTCGAAGAGATGGACCGCCTGTGGCTGCCCGTACAGCACTCCTGGCGCCTGAACGAACGCCATTATGGTGCCCTGCAGGGTCTCAACAAGGCCGAAACAGCCGCCAAGTTCGGCGAAGCGCAAGTCATGGTATGGCGTCGCGCCTACGATACGCCGCCGCCCGCGCTCGAAAAAACCGATCCGCGCTATGACAGCAACGACCCGCGCTATGTCAATCTGGCCCCGGGCCTGTTTCCGACCACGGAATGCCTCAAGGACACGGTTGATCGTTTCCTGCCCTTCTGGTTTGACACCATCGCCCCAGCCGTAAAGTCCGGCAAGCGTGTGCTGGTCACGGCACACGGCAACAGTCTGCGCGCCCTGATCAAGTATCTCGACAATATCTCCGACAAGGACATCGTCGGCCTCAACATCCCCACCGGTCAGCCATTGGTCTATGAGTTCGATGCCAACCTGAAGCCCTTGCGCAACTACTATTTGGGCGACCCGGCCGCGATTGCCGCTGCGCAGGCTGCCGTGGCCAACCAAGGCAAAGCCAAGGGTTGACCTTCCGGCTTGCTGCCACCCTTCTCCTCCTTGCGCTGCCAGGCATCGCCCTGGCGGCCGGGGAGAAAGAAAAAGCCCGACTCGACACGCTGCGCGAGCAGCGTGCCACGCTTGAGAAGAAACTTGAGGAAAGCGAGCACTCGCGTACTGAAAGCGCCAATCGCCTGCGTGAAACCGAGCAGGCTATTTCGACCGTCGGACGCAAACTGCGCGATCTGAGCAATGCCCGATCTGCGGCGCAACAAGAACTCGGTGAACATGAGCGTGAGCTCACCCAACTGGAACGTCAGCAACAAACACGTCAGGCGCAATTGGCCCGGCTGTTGCGCCACCAGTTTCGTGCCCGGGAAGCCGATGCCTTGAGCGTCCTCCTGGCTGGTGGTGACCCGAACATGGCAGCGCGCGACCGCCACTTCCTGGCCTTGCTGTCGCAGGCCAAGGCCGAACTAATTGCCAGCTTGCGCCGCGATGCCGGGCAGATCCGCCAGGTCTCCGAAACCGTACGGGCGCGGGGTGAAAAGCTCGCCGAACTGGCCCGCCATGAAGAAACCGAGCGGGCGGCGCTGCGCCAGCGCCAGCAGGAACGGCAGATCGTCCTGGCCAAGATCGCCGCGCAGATCAAGACAACGCAGCGGAAAATCGAGACACTCAAGCAAAATGAGCAGCGGCTCGCCAACCTAATTGACAGCATCATCAAACGCAGCGCCCGCGCCAAGCCGGCCACCAAGGCCCCGCCGCCGCGCGTCGCCGGCAAGACACCAGCCGCCGAGCCCGTCAATGCCGGCGGCGACTTCGCCAAACTGCGCGGCAAGCTGCTGCGCCCCATTGACGGCACCGTGGCCGCTCGCTTTGGCAGCAGGCGCGACGATGGTCAGTCGATCTGGAAGGGATTGTTTTTCCGCGCGGCGGAAGGGGCCAGCGTCAAGGCCGTGGCCGCCGGCGTCGTGGTCTTTGCCGACTGGCTGCGCGGCTATGGCAACCTCATCATCATCGACCACGACGACGATTTCCTGTCCGTCTATGGCAATAATCAGACGCTGCTGGCCGATGTCGGCCAAAAAGTCGGCGCTGGCGGGACGGTAGGGACTGCCGGCACCGGTATTGGCACCGGCGGAGGGCAGGTGGAATCGGGTTTATACTTTGAACTCAGGCATCGTGGGCAAGCCTTCGATCCGGGCAAGTGGCTCAAGTAGTGATGGCATTAGTGAGGGACTTCATGCGCAGCAAACTCCAACAAATCGGTCTCGTCTTCGTCGGCCTCATCGCCGGCGTGATGTTGAGCGTCAATTATTCCGCCATTGCCCAGAAGGACAGCGCGCCGTTGCCGATTGAGGAGTTGCGCAGCTTCACTGATGTCTTCAGTGCCATCAAGCAGGGCTATGTCGAACCGGTCGATGACAAGCAGCTGATCACCCACGCCATCAGCGGCATGCTGGCCAATCTCGATCCGCACTCGGCCTACCTGGATGCGGATGCCTTCAAGGATCTACAGGTTTCCACACAGGGCGAATTCGGCGGCCTCGGGATCGAGGTGGGCATGGAGGACGGCCTCGTCAAGGTCGTCTCGCCGATTGAAGACACCCCCGCTTATCGCGCCGGTATCAAGAGTGGCGACCTGATCTTCAAGCTCGACGATACGCCCGTGAAGGGCATGACCCTCAACGATGCCGTGAAAAAAATGCGTGGCAAGCCGAAGACCTCGATCAGGCTGACCATTCTGCGCAAGGGTGAAACCAAGCCACTGGAGATCACCATTGAGCGCGACAAGGTCAAGGTACAGAGCGTCAAGTCGAAGTCGCTGGAACCGGGTTACGGCTATCTGCGCGTAACGCAATTCCAAGAAGAGACTATCGCCGATGTCGTCAAGCATCTCGACAAGCTCTACAAGGAAGAAAAAGGGGGCAGTCTGAAAGGTCTGGTACTCGATCTCCGCAACGATCCGGGTGGTCTCCTGCATGGCGCCGTGGGCGTCGCTGCTGCCTTCCTGCCACAAGGCAGCGTGGTCGTAACCACCGATGGCCGCGTCGAGGATGCCAAGCGCAAATACACTGCCTCGCCCGAAGATTATCTTCGCGGCCAGCGTGAAGATATTCTCAAGAAGCTGCCGGAAGGCGTGCGCAACGTGCCGATGATCGTGCTCGTCAATGCCGGTTCGGCCTCTGCTTCCGAGATCGTCGCGGGCGCATTGCAGGATCACAAGCGGGCGGTTGTCATGGGCACCCAGACCTTCGGCAAGGGTTCGGTACAAACGGTCTTGCCGCTGTCGGCCAAGACGGCGATCAAGCTGACCACGGCGCGCTACTACACGCCGAATGGCCGTTCGATCCAGGCCAAGGGTATTACCCCCGACATCATTGTCGAGGAAACCGCCAACGGCGGCTCGCGCGAACGCATGCGCGAGGCTGACCTGGAGCGCCACCTCTCCAATGGCAAGGAAAAGGATGAAGAAAAGCCCGCCGCAGTGCCCAAGATCGACAAGAGTAAGTCGAAGACCAACAGCAAGGAGGGAGATGGCGACGAAGCCCATGCTGCCCCGCTCGAATTTGCCTCGAAGAATGATTACCAGCTGACCCAGGCCATGAACCTCCTCAAGGCCCTGCAGGTCATCAAAAAATGAACCCCGAGCGCGCGCGCCACCTACGCGACCAGGAGCGCGGCATGCACCGGCCGCATCCCCTGGCGCCGCAGGCGGGCACGCGCAAGCATCGCGAGATTCGTTTTTGCAAACTGAAACAGGATCAGCTGGTCGCCGACGCGATTGCCCTACTGTCTTCACTACCACACCTGGAAGTGGCCCCCGGCACCTTGCCGAACGGCGTGTCGGTCTGGTACGAAATCAGCGACCACTGCATGGAGGGGCTGGAAAAGCTGCTGGAAGATCGCGGCTTCCATCTCGAAAACACCCTTTACTGCAAACTGATCCGCGCCCTCGTCTATTTCACCGAGGAAACCCAGCGGCGCAACATGGTCCAACCCGAGCGCCTGATCAAAAAGTCGCACGAAGTCTATTCGCAAGCCTGGGAACACCACCCGCACGGCGACAAAGACGAAACGCCCCTGGAATTACGCGAGTACAAATGAACGATGAGGCGTTGCTGCGCTACAGCCGCCACATTCTGCTGCCCCAGATCGGCATCGAGGGACAGGCGCGCATCACCGGCGCCCGTGCGCTGATCATCGGCGCCGGCGGACTCGGTTCTCCGGCTGCGCTTTACCTGGCTTCTGCCGGCATTGGCACCCTGGTGCTGGCCGATGGCGACACGGTTGACCTGACTAACCTGCAACGCCAGATTCTGCATCGCACCGAGACGATCGGCCAGCCGAAAGTGACATCGGGTGTGGCCACACTGGCTGAAATCAACCCGCACTGCCATGTCGTCCCGCTACAGGAACGACTGGCCGGCGCACGCCTTGAAGCGGAGGTCGCTGCCGCAGACGTGGTCCTTGATTGCTGCGACAACTTTGCCACGCGTCACGCGGTCAACCGTGCCTGTGTGACACTGCGCAAACCACTGGTGTCCGGCGCCGCCGTACGCTTCGATGGTCAGGTGGCCGTGTTTGATAGTCGGCAGGAGAACGCGCCCTGCTACCACTGCCTCTTCCCTGAAGCTGAAGATGTCGAGGAAGTCCGCTGCGCGACCATGGGCGTGTTTGCGCCGCTGGTCGGCATCATCGGCAGCCTGCAGGCCGCCGAGGCGCTCAAGCTGCTGATCGGTTGTGGCGAATCGCTGGCCGGTCGCCTGCTGTTGCTCGATGGACTGGCGATGGAATGGCGCAGTATTGCTGTGCCGCGCGATCCGCAGTGCAGCGCGTGTGGTGGTGTCCGCTAACAACGCCAGCCTCCGGCTGCTGCCATTCGGCCTGCTGGCCGGCATTCTGGCAGCATTGGCCTCGATCATGCCCTGGTCCATGGCGATCGATCAGCTGGCTTACGATGCATGGCATCGCCTCAGCGGTAATCGCGCACCATTGCAGCACGTCGCGATCGCGGCCATTGACGATGCCAGCCTGATCCAGTTTCGCGATACCCCGCTGGCCTTCTGGCAACCCCAGCTCGGTGCCGCCATGGCGACCCTGCGGGCTGCCGGGGTAGTCGCCATCGGGGTCGACTTGATTCAGGCGACCAGTGCGGAAAGCTGGCTGGAAAAAGTCGGCGCTGGCGAGACGGCGTTGAGCCGTGGCTACGAAGCCCCGTTTCGTGCCGCGCTGATTGAAGGGGATGTCATCCTTGCGGCGGCACGTGGCAGCGAGGGCGATTTGTTGCCGCCGATGGAGCACCAGCTGCTGCTGCCGGGTGGCCTCGAAGATACCGCGCTGGTCAATCTGCATGCCGATGCCGATGGCGTCATCCGGCGCTTTCAACCACGCTTTGAGGGCCAGGCACCGACGCTGTCATTTCCCGTGCGGCTGGCGCTGGCCGCACAAAAGCGCCGGCTGGATGGCGCGGCCATCGAGGCGCTTCTCGGCGGTGTGCCAGAAGTTCCCCGCCTGATTCCCTTTGCCGGCCCACCGGGGCGAGTATCGCGGGTCTCACTTGCCACCCTGACGGCAGCCGATGCCCTGCAACGCCAGGAAGTACAGGCATTGCGCGGCAAAGTCGTAATCATCGCCCCCGAGGCCACCAGCTTGCAGGATGTTCAGTTGACGCCGTATGCACGCACACTGCCGGGAACGTCGCCGCAATTGATGAGCGGCGGGGAGTTGCATGCGCAAACGGTGGAGGCCCTGCTGACCGGAAGGCACATCACCGTCCTGCCGCCGGTCGCCAGCGTGCTTGCAACGGCACTGCTCGGCGTGCTGTTGGCGTTGGCTGTCGCCCGCTATTCCCCCTTGCGTTCGAGTGTTGCAATGGGTGGCGCTTTTGCCGCGACGGGTCTGACGAGCTTGCTGTTATTTGGCGCCGATATCTGGCTTGCCCCCGCGCCGCTGCTGATCGGTAGTGGCCTTACCTGGGCAACTGCCATGGCCTCCCGCTCCGGGCGTGAGGCGCGCGAACGCAGCCGCCTGCGGTCGCTGTTTGCCCGCTATGTATCGGACGATGTGGCCGACCTGGCGGTGAGCGGTGATCTCCCAGACACCGGGGGCAGCGAAGCTGAGCTAACCATCCTGTTCCTCGACATTCGCAACTTCACGGCCATTTCTGAAAAGCTCAGCAGCCGCGAAGTCTTCGAAATGCTCAATGCCTGGTTACCGCATGCCTGTGCGCCGATCCTGGCACAGGGCGGCAATGTCGACAAATTTATCGGCGATGCGATCATGGCCGTGTTCGGCGCGCCGGTGCATCAGCCGGATCATGCACGCCGCGCACTGGTCGTGGCACGCGACATCATCCAGGCGGCTGAGGCGTTTGCCCCCTGGATGGCCAATCGATTCCAGGATCGTGGCCTGCCGCCGTTTGCCATCGGCATTGGCATTCACAGCGGCAAAGCGGTGGTCGGCAACCTGGGCACGGAACGCCGGGTCGAATTCACGGCGATTGGCGATGCCGTCAACCTGGCTTCGCGTCTGGAATCGGCCACCAAAGAGCTCGGCTGGCGTATTGTGGCCAGTCGTGACACGTTGAACGCGGCCCTTTCCTCTGGCGCGACGGCGGATGAAGCGCGGACAGGCGCGCATGCCCAGATTAGCGTCAAGGGGAAAAAGCTGCCCATCGAGGTTGTCGAAATTCTTTAGCTGGAACGTTGAAAGGAATCATCATGTCATTGCCCCGCATACTGCTGCTCCTGATGGTTATGTTCGCGCCGCTGGTGCAGGCGCAAGCCCCCGTCTACGTGGGTCTCATCGACCGGCTCTCGGGGCAGGTCTCGGCAAAGAGTGCCGCAGGCAATCGCTTTGAGCCCAGTGCTTTTTCGCGCCTGCGCGAAGGGGATGAAATCACGCTGGCCGCTGGCGCCGAGATGCAGATTGTGCTCTTCGAGAGTCGTCGCCGCGAACCATGGCAGGGCCCTGCCAGTTTCCGCCTGCGCACGGCGGGGGGTGAAGTGCTGACCGGCAAGGCAGCACAAGCGATCGACATCAAAGGCGCACCGAGCCGCGTGTCGCTGGCAGCCGCAGGCAACGTGCAACGCATCGGCGGGCTGACCTTGCGGAGTGCCCCGGGGCGCATTCCCGATGATGCCACCGTGGCGCAGGCACAGGCTGACTATGCAGCGTGGGTCGCGTCAGCCGAGGCCGATGACATCCTGCCCGAGCTGTACATGATCGGTCTGCTGCAAGAGCGTCGCGAACCGGCATTGCTGAAGCCTTATGTCGAGGCGATGCTGAAAAAGCAGCCGGAGCATGCCGACGTGCGTGCCCTCGCTGAACGCGTCACTCAGCAAGCTCGTCCCCGCTGATGCAGCCATGACTACGCGGCGCCAATTCGTCAAGGCCATGGCGGCGTTGCCTCCTGCCCTGGCGCTTTCCCAGTCTCTGGCAGCCACGCCCGAAGCGTCTCGATTGGCACTCGTCATCGGTAATGCCAACTACCGCACCACCCCCTTACGCAACCCGGTGAACGATGCGCAGGCCATGGGCAAGTTACTTGAGCAGGCGGGCTTTCGCATCCAGTCACACTTAAATGCCGGGCGCGACGAGATGATCGGTGCCATCAGACGCTTCGGTGCCGCAGCCAACCGACCTGAAACCCGGCTGGCGGTGTTCTACTATGCCGGCCACGGGGCCCAACTCGACTGGCGCAATTACCTGCTGCCCATTGATGCCGTAGTGGAAAAACAGGAGCACATCAAACAACGATGTGTCGACCTCGGCCTGCTGCTCGGTGAATTGGTGGCAGGGCAGGCCAAGAGCTTCGTCATCCTTCTTGATGCTTGCCGTGATGACCCGTTCGGCCTCGGTTATCAGCCGGACAGGAAAGGGCTTTCGCAATTCGATGCGCCGGTTGGCAGTCTGCTGGCCTACGCAACTGCCCCCGGCCGCGCCGCCGCAGATGGCGAGGGCGCGCATGGGCTCTATACCGAGCATCTGCTGCGCGAATTTGCCGTGCATAACGTACGCATCGAAGATGCGCTCAAGCGTGTGCGGCTCAATGTACGTCTGCAATCACAAGGCGAACAGATCCCGTGGGAGACCACGTCGCTAGAAAGCGACATCATGCTGTTTGGCACGAGACCCCAAAAGCTTGCTGACACGGAAATGGAGCAGTTGCTTGAACGCGAAATCGAATACTGGAACCGCATCAAGAATTCGGTGGTCATCGATGAGTGGGTGACTTATCTGCGCGATTATCCCAATGGCCGCTTCGCAGAAATTGCCCAGGCTCGTCTCAACCGACTGCTGGTTGCGAATCGTATGAGCAAGACAGCGGCTGTCCCGAAATCACCGTCGCAGGAACCAACGCATCCGGCAATCGAGCTGGCGCCGGGACATCCTGCCAGTCAGGTGCTTGCCTCATCGGCAAACCCGTATTCATCAGGATATTTCCCACTCGGCCGTCGCTACTCGGTCGGCGATGAGGCGACGATACGTGAGTCCGATTTGCTGACTGGCGTCGAGGTCCGCATCTTCACGCAGCGCGTAACCCGTGTGGACGTGGTGGCCGACCGCGTCGAGATTAATGACGGTGCCGGTATCTGGGACCTCATGGGTAATCCAATAAAGGTCGGCGATCGCGAATATGACGTTCCTCTACAGCTTTATCCGGCCGAACTGCAGGTGGGAAAGACATGGACGGCCGCCTTCAAGCTCACTGCCCGTGGGCGCTCTTCAAACGCTTACTACGACTTGCGGATCGCCGCTCGCGAAAAAGTGCGCGTACCGGCCGGAGAATTCGATGCCTTTCGCATCGATGGCCTGGGGTGGAACAATACGGTCGGCTACCAGCTCGAGATTCATTTGTGGGTGATGCCGGGCCTGATCGTCCCGGTCAGACGGGATTGGATCGTGCGTGGGCGTCATCAAGGCCGCTACAAGGAAACCCAGCGACACGAACTGGTTTCGCTGCACCAGCAGGCTACGGCTCTCGACTAGTCGTTGCCACTTACCGATGGCGTGAGCCTCGCCCGCATGAAAAAGTCGGCGCCGACAGGACGGCGTTCCATCACCGTCAGGCGCTGTGCTTGCGTCAGCTCGACCAGTTCGCCAATATCCGCCATGCCGCGTGCGGCATTGCCCAACAACAGCGGGGCCTGATAGAGCAGCAACTCATCAACACAACCCTCACGCAACAGGGAGCCATTCAGTTTGAGGCCAGCCTCGACCATCACCTCGTTGATGCCGCGCCGTCCCAACTCAAGCATCAGTGCAGGCAGGTCGACCTTGCCTTGTGCGTTGGGCAGGCAGATCACTTCAGCGCCCTTGGCCTGCAATTGCGCCACTTTGTCCGACTGATTGATCGCAGCCGCGATCAGGCAATTGCCCCCTTCAAGAATCGCCGCCTCGGGTGACATTTCCAGCCGGCTATCGACCACCACGCGCAGGGGCTGTCGGGTTGTCTGAACGTCACGTACATTGAGACGTGGATTGTCGTCGCGCACCGTGCCGATACCGGTCAGCATCGCGCAGCTACGGGCGCGCCAGGCATGCACGTCGCGGCGGGCATCGGCCCCGGTAATCCACTGCGAACGACCATTGGCGAGCGCTGTCTTGCCGTCGAGACTGGTCGCCACCTTGAGGCGCACCCAGGGACGGCCGCGCGTCATGCGCGAGATGAAGCCGATGTTGAGTTCCCGCGCTTCGTTTTCCAGCAGACCGCTGTGCGTCTCGATGCCTGCTGCCTGCAGGCGCGCCAGCCCGCGCCCGGCGACAAGCGGGTTCGGGTCCTGCATGGCCGCAACCACACGGGCGACACCTGCTGCGATCAGCGCCTCGGCACAGGGCGGGGTGCGGCCATGATGACTACAGGGTTCGAGGGTGACATACGCCGTGGCGCCTGCCGTCCCACCAGCGCCGACTTTTGCGAGTGCCATTACCTCTGCATGCGGCCCGCCGGCCTTCTCGTGCCAGCCTTCGGCAATCACGGCGCCATTGCGCACGATGACGCAGCCTACGCGGGGATTCGGTGTCGTCGTATTCATGCCGAGTGCGGCGAGTTGCAGCGCCCGCGCCATGAAACGATGATCGTCCGCCGAGAAGGCCACGGGCAGCTTACTTGTCGGTACTGCGCCGCTTGGCGGGCTTCACTTCGCGGATCGCGTCGGAGAATTCATCGACGTCGGCAAAGTTCCGATAGACCGAGGCGAAGCGGATGTAGGCGACTTTGTCGAGTTTCTTCAGTTCGCGCATCACCAGTTCGCCGACCCGATCCGACGGCACTTCGCGCTCAGCCAGTTGCACCAGCTTTTCCTCAATGCGATCGAGAGCGGTTTCGACGCTTTCGGTGGTCACCGGACGCTTGCGCAAGGCGAGCATCATGCTTGAGCGCAATTTCTCCCGATCAAAGTCGACGCGGCTGCCATTCTTTTTAACCACCAAGGGCAACTGCAACTCGGTGCGCTCATAGGTGGTGAAACGCTTGTCGCAGGCGAGGCAACGGCGACGCCGTCGGACGGTATCGCCTTCCTCGTTCTCGCGCGTGTCGACGACCTGGGTGTTGTCCTCGTTGCAGTAAGGACAGCGCATCGCAGATTAGCCGTAAACCGGAAACTTCTTGCAAAGCGCCGCTACCTGCTCGCGCA
Source organism: Rhodocyclaceae bacterium (assembly GCA_030681195.1). Classification (GTDB taxonomy): domain Bacteria; phylum Pseudomonadota; class Gammaproteobacteria; order Burkholderiales; family Rhodocyclaceae; genus Sulfuricystis. Next base: position 42,652 of record JAUXXJ010000020.1, on the reverse strand, counting down.
CCTTGGCCAGCACAGCTTCGTCGGCCGGCGCGTCGAGCACATCGGCGATCAGGTGAGCGATCTGTTCCGCTTCCGCCTTGCCGAAACCGCGCGTGGTCATCGCCGGGGTGCCGATACGGATGCCGGACGTCACCATCGGCTTTTGCGGGTCTTTGGGAATGGCGTTCTTGTTGACGGTCAGATGGGCCTTGCCCAGCACGGCCTCGGCTTCCTTGCCGGTGATGTTCTTGGGCTGCAGGTCGACCAGAAAGACATGGCTCTCGGTGCGACCGGAAACGATGCGCAGGCCGCGCTGCTGAAGCACGCTGCACATGGCTTGGGCGTTATCCATTACCTGCTGCTGGTAAGCCTTGAACTCGGGCGTCGCTGCTTCCTTGAAAGCGGTCGCCTTGGCGGCGATGACATGCATCAGCGGACCGCCCTGCAGACCGGGGAAGATGGCGGAGTTGAGCGCCTTTTCATGCTCGGCCTTCATCAGGATGACACCACCGCGCGGGCCGCGCAGCGTCTTGTGCGTCGTCGAGGTGACGACATCGGCGTGCGGCACCGGGTTCGGGTACAGGCCGGCGGCAACGAGGCCGGCATAGTGGGCCATGTCCACCCAAAAGGTGGCGCCAACTTCCTTGGCGATTTTGGCGAAACGCTCCCAGTCGATGCGCAGGGCGTAGGCGGAGGCACCGGCCACGATGATGCGCGGCTTGTGTTCGCGCGCCAGCGCTTCCATCTTTTCGTAGTCGATGGCCTCGTTGGCATCAAGCCCGTAGGCAACGACGTTGAACCACTTGCCGGACATGTTGAGGGCCATGCCGTGCGTCAGGTGGCCGCCTTCGGCTAGGCTCATGCCCATGATGGTGTCACCGGGCTTGGCGAAAGCCATCAGCACCGCCTGGTTGGCCTGCGAGCCGGAGTTTGGCTGCACGTTGGCGGCCTCGGCACCGAACAGTTGCTTGAGACGTTCAATGGCCAGTTGCTCGGCCTTGTCGACAAATTCGCAGCCGCCGTAGTAACGCTTGCCCGGATAGCCTTCGGCATACTTGTTCGTTAATTGCGAACCCTGCGCCTCCATGACCGGCCAGGAAACGTAGTTTTCCGAGGCGATCAGCTCGATATGCTCTTCCTGGCGACGGTTTTCTTCCTGGATGGCGGCAAACAGTTCCGGATCGCTTTTGGCGAGAGTATTCTGCTTTGAAAACATGGTGTTGGCCCTTTTGTCGGCTTAGTCGGTGGCGAAACCAGCATTTTAGCAGGCCAAGGTCTATAGCTCGTCGCGCGTTCCATCAAGATGATCGCGCTCCGCCCAGCTCAGCAGCGTCCAGCAACCGTTGAAGACCTCGCACCAGTTGAGGCCGCAATTCGGAATGGTGAAATCGCGTGGCGTGGTGAGCGGCTTGCCGCTTGCCTGGCGATGCACAATATCAAGCACGCCGCCATGCGTAAAAATCGCCACGGCCTGACCGACATGACGGCGGACGATCTCATCAAAGGCTTGTTCAAGCCGCATCGCAAAGTCGAGCAGGCTTTCGCCCCCAGATGGCACAAAACGTACATCGCGCGCCTTGTGGCGCAAATATTCTTCCGGGTAGCGTTCATTGGCCTCGTCGTAGGTCAGCCCCTGAAACACGCCGTAGTGGCGCTCGCGCAGCCCCGCATGCAACTGCACAGGCAAATGGGCCAGATGGGCCGTGGCTTCGGCCGTCTGGTGTGCGCGGATCAGGTCGCTGCTGTAAATCGCGGCGAGGCCCTCATCCTTCAAGGCATTCGCAGTGGCACGGGCCTGCGCATGCCCGACCGCCGACAGCGGCACGTCGATCTGGCCCTGGACGCGTTTACCGGCATTCCAGTCGGTTTCGCCGTGGCGGATGAAACACAGGCGGGTGGGTTGAGCGAAGGGATACATGGTTGATCGGGATGTCAGCGGCTAGAATGCGGCGAAATAATTATAGGCGTCTGCCCATCATCCCCCGAGGAGTTGAGTCGATGAAAACCCTGCTGCAATTCTCGCGTCTGATCGACGCCATCAGCGAAGCAGTCGGTCGCGCGGCCATCTGGCTGATCATGATCATTGTGTTGATTTCGGCCGGCAATGCGATGTCGCGGTTTGCCTTTAACCTGAGTTCCAATGCGATGCTCGAGATCCAGTGGTATCTGTTCTCGGCGATTTTTCTTTTCTGCGCGGCGTATGTGCTGAAGAAAAACGAGCATATCCGTATTGACGTGATTGCCGGACGCCTGTCCGAACGTGCGCAAAACTGGATCGATGTTTTCGGCATTCTGGTATTCCTGTTGCCGATGGCCCTGATGATTGCCTATCTCTCCTGGCCTGTTTTCATGAATGCGTGGCACTCCGGTGAGGGCTCGCCCAGTCCGGGCGGTCTGATCCGCTGGCCGGTGCGACTATTGCTGCCGGTCGGTTTTGCCCTGCTGATTCTTCAGGCGGTGTCGGAACTGATCAAACGGTTTGCCTTCCTGACAGGCGCAGGCCCCAATGTGCTGGCCAAGACCCAACAGGGCATGGCGAAATGACGGAATTCCTCATCGCCAACATGGCGCCGATCATCTTCGGCTCGCTGGTCATCTTCCTGCTGCTCGGTTTCCCGGTTGCTTTTGCGTTGGCCGCCAATGGCATCATCTTCGGCTGGATCGGCATCGAGCTTGGCCTGTTCACCCCGGCCTTCTTCCAAGCGCTGCCAGAACGCATCTTCGGCGGCATCATGAACAACGACACGCTGCTGGCCATCCCCTTCTTTACCTTCATGGGCTTGATCCTCGAACGTTCGGGCATGGCCGAGGATCTGCTCGAAACCATTGGCCAATTGTTCGGCCCGATCCGTGGTGGTCTGGCCATTGCCGTAATCTTCGTCGGCGCCATGCTCGCCGCCACTACCGGCGTGGTCGCCGCCTCGGTGATTTCGATGGGCCTCATCTCACTGCCGATCATGCTGCGCTATGGCTACGACCGACGACTGGCTTCGGGGGTCATCGCTGCCTCTGGGACACTGGCACAAATCATCCCGCCCTCACTGGTGCTGATCATCATTGCCGACCAACTCGGCAAGTCGGTCGGCGACATGTACAAGGGGGCGTTCGTGCCGGGCTTTGTGCTCACCGGCCTGTATCTGCTCTACGTCGTTGGCATGGCGATGATCTACCCCAAGTCGGCGCCGGCTCTACCCCCCGAGGCGCGCATTTTTAAGGAACCGAACGGCAAGACCGGCGTATCGTCCTTGCTGGTACTGACGGCAATCTCGTCAGCGGTAGCCTTTTATTGGATCTCGACGCAGCCCGAGGACAAGCCAACCGACGAGTTGGTCGTCATTGCCATGTGCATCGGCATGGCTGTCGCTTTTGTTACTGCCGTCGCCAACCGGGTAACCCAGCTTGGCTTGCTGTCGAAGATGGCAGAAAAAGTCACCTTTGTCCTGATCCCGCCGCTGGCGCTGATCTTCCTTGTGCTTGGCACCATCTTCATCGGCATTGCCACGCCGACCGAGGGCGGCGCAATGGGCGCTGCCGGCGCGCTGATCATGGCGCTCTCACGCAAGCGCCTCAACGTCAGTCTGCTCAAGCAGGCAATGGATTCGACCGCCAAGCTCACCACCTTTGTCATTTTCATCCTGATCGGCGCGCGCGTTTTCTCGCTGACTTTTTATGGCGTGGATGGCCACAAGTGGGTTGAACACCTGCTCGCCAACCTGCCTGGTGGCGAAACGGGCTTCCTGATCGTCGTGAATATCCTGGTGTTCCTGCTCGCCTTCTTCCTCGACTTCTTCGAACTGGCCTTCATCGTGCTGCCCCTGCTGGCACCCGCTGCAGAAGCACTGGGGATCGACCTGATCTGGTTCGGCATCCTGATGGCGGTCAACATGCAGACTTCGTTCATGCACCCGCCCTTCGGTTTTGCGCTGTTCTACCTGCGCTCGGTGGCCCCCAGTTCACCCTACAAGGATCACGTCACTGGCAAGACAACCGCTCCCGTCACTACCGGGCAGATCTACTGGGGCGCGATTCCCTTCGTGGTCATCCAGATCATCATGGTGGCGTTGATCATCGCCTTCCCGCAACTGGTGGGGCACGACCCCACGCCGGATACGGCGGGCGGCCCGGAAATCGACATCAACCAGATGATCGAACAGGATGCGGCTGCAGATGCGTCAGCCACAGAGGAGAATGCTGGCGACGAAGATGCCGAGGACGATGCCCTCAACAAGTCCTTCGAAGAAAATGAGGAAGATGCAAAGAAAAAATAGCGTGGCCAAAAAAATCCCCGGCGGGTAACCGCCGGGGATTTTTTATTGCAGAGAATGCCGGCTTACTTGATCGTCTGCAGGAAACGATCCAGGCTGGCCTCGGCCACGCCGAACCACTGGTTCTGATCCTTCTGGTACTTGAAGTAGTGGTCGGCAATCTTCTTGAAGGCCGGGTTCGACGCAGACTCACTGGCATAAAGCTCCTGTGATCCCTTGTAGGCCGCCTTGAGAATTTCCTGCGAGAAGCTGCGCAACTTAACACCATTCTTGACCAGATTGCGCAGGGCGATCGGGTTCTTGTGGTCATACGCGGCCATCATGGTGACGTTGGCTTCATAGGCGGCTGCCTGGAAGGCTTCCTGATATTCCTTCGGCAACTTGGCCCAGGCATCCTTGTTGATGAAGAAATTGATGCCAGGACCCGGTTCCCACCAGCCCGGGAAATAATAGTTCTTGGCGACCTTGTAGAAACCCAGCTTCTCGTCGTCGTAGGGGCCGACCCATTCTGCGGCATCAATGGTGCCCTTTTCCAGCGCCGGGTAGATGTCGGAACCGGCGATCTGTTGCGGCACGGCACCCAGACCGGCAAAGACCGTACCGCCCAGACCAGCGATGCGCATCTTGAGGCCTTTGACATCCTTCAGCGTCTTGACCTCCTTGCGGAACCAGCCACCCATCTGCACACCGGTGTTGCCGCCGAGGAAATGCACCACGTTGTAGTTATTGTAGAAATCCTGCAGGATCTTGTCACCGCCCCCATAGTAGAACCAGGCATTGAATTGACGGAAGTTCATGCCAAAAGGAACGGAAGTACCAAAACCAAAGGACTTGTCCTTGCCGACGTAGTAGTAGGAGCAGGTATGGCAGCACTCAACCGTACCGTTCTGGGTGACATCCAGCGCCTGCAGGCCGGGGGCGATTTCACCGGCTGCAAATACCTGCACTTCGAACTTGCCGCCGGTCATGGCCTTCAGGCGGTTGGACAGCACCTCGGCACCGCCATAAATGGTATCCAGGCTCTTCGGGAAGCTGGACGTCAGGCGCCAGCGCACCGCAGTTTGCGCATTGACGACGGCCGGGGCGGCACCCGCAGCTAGGATGCCGGCAATGCCAGCGTTCTGTAGAAACTTGCGACGTTCCATGTAGTCACTCCTCAGTGGGGTTGTTTTCGGGCATCCCGTTGACAGGACGTGCGCGTAATCCTACACCCAAAAAAGTCGGCGCTGGCAGGACGGCAAAGCGGGATCATAGAGAAAGTTATTGGGCTAACTGCCGGCCACCGTCATGCGGTCAATGACAATCGAACCGACGGTGCGCGAGCCCCGGGTCACGGTGTCGCGACCGATGGCTTCGATGCCGGCAAACATGTCGCGCAGATTGCCCGCCACCGTCACCTCATGGACCGGATAAGCAATCTCGCCATTCTCGACCCAGTAGCCGGCGGCACCGCGCGAGTAATCCCCCGTCACATAATTGATGCCATGGCCGAGCAGTTCGGTGACCAGCAAGCCCGTCCCCATTTGTTTGAGCAGGCCGGCAAAGTCGGCCGGTGCATCCGGGCTGGGCGCAATCAACAGATTGTGGCTGCCCCCGGCGTTGCCGGTCGTCGGCATACCCAGCTTGCGGGCCGTGTAGGTGGACAGGAAGTAGCCCTGCAACACGCCACGGTCCACCACGGTACGGTCGCGTGTTGCCACGCCATCGTCATCGAAGGGGGTGGAAGCAAGGGCATTGCGCAGGTGTGGACGTTCCTCGATGCTCATCCATTCGGGGAAGAGGCGCTGACCGAGCGAATCGACCAGAAAGCTCGACTTGCGATAAAGACTGCCGCCACTGACGGCATGCACGAAGCTGCCGATCAGCATGGTGGCCAGCGGCGCCTCCAGCATGATCTTGCACTGACGCGTCTTGAGCTTGCGCGCCCCCAGGCGGGACAGGGTGCGCCGTGCGGCATAGTCGCCGATGATCTCGGGCGCGGAGAGTTGCGCCGGATCGCGCCAGCCGGAATACCAGTCGTCGCGCTGCATGTCCTTGCCCCCCTTGCCACTTTGGGCAATCGGCACGCAGGAAATGTAATGGCGCGTGGTCGGGAAGCCGCCCATGAAACCGAGGCTGTTGGCCGACATGAAGTGGGCCGCATGGGTGGACACCGTCGCCCCTTCACTGTTGCTGATGCGCAGATCGACGGCAAACGCGGCGGCTTCACTGCGGCGGGCAATGTCAATCGCCTCCTCGACAGACAGGTCCCACGGGTGATACAGATCGAGATCCATCGATCCGCGCGCCAACAGGCCCGGATCAGGCAGGCCGGCACACTCATCCTCGGCGGTGAAGCGGGCGATCGACAGCGCCGCTTCCACCGTCGCCCGCAGCGAGGCCGGCGAAAAGTCGGAAGTGCTGGCATGGCCGCGGCGCTGACCGAGATAGACACTCACACCGATGCCCTTGTCGCGATTGAATTCGATGGTTTCGACTTCCCCCTTGCGCACCGTCACCGACTGGCCGATCCCCTCGGACACATCGGTCTCGCAGGCCGTTGCCCCGCAACGTTCAGCATGGCGCAGCACATCACGGGCAAGTTGGCGAAACTGGTCGGGCGTAAAGGAAAAATCGGATATGGCAGACATGGGCGATTATCTAAAGGTCGAAAGCTATAATCTTACCCGTGGAAACCGATGACAACCCCTACGATAGACCGAGTAAATCCGCGAAAAAGCGCGAGATGCTCGACCTGCAGTCGATCGGCGCCGAACTCGTGGCGCTGTCGACCGACCAGCTCAAGAAAGTTGACCTGCCCGACGACTTGCGTCAAGCCGTGCGCGATTGCCAGCGCTTCACCCAGCACGGCGCCCATCGCCGCCAGCTGCAGTACATCGGCAAACTGATGCGCAATATCGATCCGGCACCGATTCAGGCGGCGCTTGATGAGATCAACGGCCTCTCCGCGGCCGCCAATGCGCGCATGCACGCACTGGAACGTCTGCGCAGCCGCTTTCTCGAAGACGAGAAGGTCATTGGTGAAATTGCCGATGCACATCCGGGTGCGGATCTTCAGTATCTGCGCCAATTGCGCCGCAATGCGCTGAAGGAACGGGAACAAGGCAAACCGCCGCGAGCCTTCCGCGAGCTGTATCGCCGCTTGCGCGAGCTGGATGGCAATGCCGATGAGGCAAACGACAGTGATGCAATCGACCATGACGAATGAACCCTCAATTGGGCTGCGTATCGGGCTGGTCTCCATCTCCGACCGCGCCTCGTCGGGAGTGTATGAGGACAAAGGCATCCCGGCCCTGCAGGCATGGTTTGCCGCAGCGCTGACCACCCCGTGGCAGCTCGAATCCCGTTTGATTCCCGACGAACGGCCGGTCATCGAAGCGACCCTGATCGAACTGTGTGACGTCGCCGGCTGCCATCTGGTGCTGACCACCGGCGGCACCGGCCCGGCCCCGCGCGACGTGACGCCCGAAGCGACACTCGCGGTGGCCGACAAGGTCATGCCGGGCTTCGGCGAGCAGATGCGCGCTGTCAGCCTCAAATACGTGCCGACGGCGATCCTGTCACGGCAGGTCGGCGTTATCAGAGGCAAATCGCTGATCCTCAACCTGCCGGGGCAACCCAAGGCGATCAAGGAAACACTCGACGGCATCTTCGCTGCCGTGCCCTACTGCATCGATCTGATTGGCGGCCCCTATATCGAAACGCACGAGGACGTGCTCAAAGCCTTTCGTCCGAAGAGTGCCGTCAAACCAGGCTAACGTCCATGCGCCAATACCTTGACCTGATGCGCCACGTGCTTGAGCACGGGCAGACAAAATCCGACCGCACCGGTACCGGCACGCGTTCGGTGTTTGGCTGGCAGATGCGCTTCGATCTGGCCGCCGGCTTTCCGGTGCTGACGACGAAGAAATTGCATCTGCGCTCGATCATCATCGAATTGCTGTGGTTCCTGCGCGGCGAAACCAACATCCAGTTTCTGAAAGACAACAAGGTCTCGATCTGGAATGAATGGGCCGATGAAAATGGCGATCTCGGCCCCGTCTATGGTCACCAGTGGCGCCATTGGCCCGGGCGCGACGGCATCGAGATCGACCAGATCACGCAGCTCGTCGAAGGCCTGAAGAAGAACCCCGATTCGCGCCGCCACATTGTCACCGCTTGGAATCCCGCCGATGTCGATCGCATGGCGCTGCCGCCCTGCCATGCGCTGTTCCAGTTCTACGTGGCCGATGGCAAACTGAGTTGCCAGCTCTACCAGCGCAGCGCCGACATTTTCCTCGGTGTGCCCTTCAACATTGCGTCCTACGCGCTGCTGACGATGATGATCGCGCAAGTGGTGGGACTGAAGCCGGGCGATTTCGTGCATACCCTGGGCGACGCCCATCTGTACTCAAATCACCTTGAGCAGGCACAGTTACAGTTGTCGCGCGAACTACGCGCCCTGCCGACGATGCGCATCAACCCGGCGGTGACGGATCTGTTTGCCTTCGCGCTTGAGGACTTTACGCTTGAGGGTTACGACCCGCACCCGCACATCGCTGCTCCTGTCGCGGTATGAAAGTCCTGGCCGGTGATCTGGGCGGCACCAAGGCGCTCATCGGCATCGCCATGATCGACCCGGGCCAGACGCCCGTTTTTACCCACACCCGCCGTCTCGCCAGCGCCGATTTTTCGGATTGCAGGGCATTGCTGGCCAGTTTTTGTGCCGAGGCGGGTGAGGCGCTGCATGGCGTCACCCAAGCCTGCCTGGCCGTTGCCGGGCCAATCAGTGCGGATGGGCGCCAGGCGCGATTTACCAACCTGCCGTGGCAGGCCGATGTGGCGGTGCTGGCTGCCTGTACCGGCATGCCGGTCAAGCTGGTCAATGACTTTGCCGCGGTGGCCGCCGGCGTCACCGTGTGTGCGGCCGATCAACTGGTCACGTTGCAGGCGGGGACGCCGCTTCCCGATGGCTTGCGTCTGGTGATTGGTGCCGGCACCGGGTTGGGTGTGGCCGCCATGCTGGGCGAAGGCACGACCCTGCGCATCCTCCCGAGCGAAGGCGGGCATGTCGGCTTTTCACCACTGAATGCCACCCAGGCGCGCATTCATGCCGAACTGCTGGCGATCCATGGCCGCGTCACCGCCGAACGGGTGATCTCCGGTCCCGGCCTGCATGCCATTCATCAGGTCTTGACCGGGCAGAGCCTCGATCCGGCCGAGATTGCCCAGCGTGCCATGGCCGATGATCGGGAAGCGCTGGCCACTACGGATGCTTTTTTCTCGGCCTATGCTGCCTTTGCCGGCGATATGGCCATGGCCTTTCTGCCGCGTGGCGGGCTGTATCTGGCCGGGGGGGTCACCCAACGGCTGTTGCCCTTGCTCGAACGCAGCCCATTCCTCGCGACGTTCAATGCCAAGGCTGAACATGCGGCCCTGGTGGCGCAAATGCCGGTGCATGTCCTGACTGATACCGCCATCGGATTATCTGGTGCCGCGGTGCTCGCGGCTCTGTCATAATCGCTTCGAGGTCAACAAGTTGAAACATGCGCCATGTATAAGTTGGCCACCAATAAGCAATTTCAACCCAGCATGAGGAGAGAGCATCGTGGCAACAACCAGCAAATCTGCCGCCAGTAAAGCGGCAAAACCTGCAGCCAAACCCAAGGCCGCGCCAGCCAAGGCAGTCAAAGCCGCACCGGCCAAACCCAAAGTCGCCAGTGCTACCGCCCCCAAGGCGGTCGCCAAGCCAAAAGCTGCGGCACCCGTCAAGAAAGTGGCCGCCCCCGCCAAGGCAGCGCCGAAGAAGTCGTCGGCCAAGCCGAAGATCACGACCGAGCAGTATCGCGCTTATGTCGAAGTGGCCGCGTATCACATTGCCGAACGTCGTGGTTTCATTGGCGGCAATGCACTGGATGACTGGGCACAGGCTGAGGCAGAAATCGATCGTTTGTTGAGCGAAGGCATTCTCAAGCCATAATAGGCGGCATCATTGCCGCTCCCGCCCGCCAGAGGGAGTCTGCTCACAGCGATGGGCAACATAACAAGACAAGGGGCGGGGGTTGCACACAACAAACAGGCAACCAAGGGAGTTCATCATGCAACATGAAACGCCACTCAATGACCCGCAGGGCATGCAGGGTCGTTTTGTCAGCCATCTGACCCGTTCCACCTATGCCATCATCCTTGCCGGGGGTCGTGGTAGCCGCCTCATGCAGTTGACCGATTGGCGCGCCAAGCCGGCGGTTCCCTTTGGCGGCAAGTTCCGTATTCTCGACTTCACGCTCTCCAATTGCGTGAACTCCGGTATCCGCCGTATCGGCGTCGCCACCCAATACAAGGCGCAGAGCCTGATCCAGCACCTGCAGCGGGGTTGGAGCTTCCTCGACGGCCGCTTTGATGAATTCATTGACCTGCTGCCGGCCCAGCAGCAGATCGGCGAGGACTGGTACCAGGGCACGGCCGATGCCGTGTTCCAGAACCTTGACCTGCTGCGTCGCCACGGCCCGAAGTATGTGCTGATCCTTTCCGGCGATCATATCTACAAGATGGATTACGGCCGCCTGCTGGCGCAACACGCCCAGACCGAGGCCGATCTGACCATTGCCTGCATGGATGTGCCGATTGAAGAAGCCAGCGCTTTTGGCATCGTCGGCGTGAACGGGGACAATCGCATCACCAGCTTTGTCGAAAAACCCAAGAACCCCGCCGCCATGCCCGGACGCCCCGATCGTTCGCTGGTCAATATGGGCGTCTATGTCTTCAACGCTGCCTTCCTGTTCGAGCAACTGATCCGCGATGCCGACGATCCGCATTCCGACCACGATTTCGGCAAGAATGTCATCCCGCACATCATCTCGCGTTATCGCACTTTCGCCCACAGCTATGCCGACAGTTGTGTCGGGATACCGGTAGATGGTGTGCCCTACTGGCGCGATGTGGGTACCGTCGATGCCTACTGGGAGGCCAATATCGAACTGACCAAGGTCTCGCCCGAACTCAATATGTACGATGAAGAGTGGCCAATCTGGACGCATCAGGAGCAGTTGCCGCCGGCCAAGTTCGTCTTTGACGAGGAGGATCGACGCGGCATGGCGATCGACTCGCTGGTGTCCGGTGGCGACATCATCAGTGGTGCCGTAGTACGGCGTTCGCTGCTGTTCTCGCGGGTCTTCATTCACAGCTGGGCGGAAGTCGAGGACTCCGTGCTCCTGCCCAACAGCGAGATTGGCCGCCGCTGCAAGATCCGTCGTGCGGTGATCGACAAGAACTGCAAGGTGCCGGATGACATGATCATTGGTTACGACCTTGAGGCCGACAAGAAGCGCTTTCACGTCACCGAAAAGGGCATCACGCTGGTGACACCCGAGATGCTGGGGCAACAGATCCACCACATCCGCTGATCGCCTCTGCCATGCCTGCCTCGCGGCTCGACCTGGTATTCCTCTGGCACATGCACCAGCCGGATTACCGCGATCGTGAAACCGGTCTGTTCGTGATGCCCTGGACGCTGCTGCATGCGCTCAAGGACTACACCGACATGGCCGGCCATTTCGAGCGCCATCCGTCGATTCATGGCGTGGTGAATTTCGTCCCGGTCCTGCTCGACCAGATCGAAGATTACGTCGATCAATGCGCCACGCAACAGTTTCGCGATCCGTGGCTGCGCTGGTTGGCGGCGCCCGAACTGGATGGTCTGCCGTCCAGCGAGCGCCGACTTTTGCTCGACGGTGGTTTCCGCAGCAATCCAACCACCATGCTGGCCGCCTTTCCGCACTACCAGCGTTTGCAAGTTCTCCACGAAAATCTCGCCCACGAAGGCGAAACCGCGCTCGGCTATCTGTCGGGCGCCTACCTCGCCGACCTGCTGGTCTGGTACCTGCTCGCCTGGACCGGCGAAACGGCGCGGCGCCAGGAACCCCTGCTGGCCGAGTTGATGGCCAAGGGCGAAGGTTTCGATCATGCCGATCGGCTGCGTCTGCTCGATTACATTGGCCGTACGCTGGCCGGGCTGCTGCCGCGCTATCAGGCACTGCTGGCGCGCGGACAGATTGAGCTATCGACCACGCCGGCCACCCATCCCCTGTCGCCCCTGTTACTTGATTTCCGCGTCGCCCGCGAGAGCCTGCCGTACGCGCCCTTGCCCCAGGCCGAGGCGTATCCCGGGGGGCGCGAGCGGGTACGCAAACAGCTTGAACAAGCGCGCGAAAGTCACACCCGGCGTTTTGCCAAGGCCCCCATCGGCCTATGGCCGGCCGAAGGGGCCTTGTCATCCGCCTTCGTCGGCGCGGCGGCACAGGCGGGTTGCCGCTGGCTCGCGACGGGCGAAAATGTGTTGAAGCACAGCCTCGGCAAGACCGTCCCCGGCAGTGCTTACCACCCGTGGCGCCATGGTGATGTGTCATCTCCGCTGATCTTCTTCCGCGACGATCGCCTCTCGGACATGATCGGTTTTGAATATGCCAAGTGGCATGGCCGCGATGCCGCAGCCGATTTCGTGCGCCAGCTTGAAGCCATCGCAGCCGCAGCACCGGCCGGCGAAACGCCGGTGGTGAGCGTCATCCTCGATGGCGAAAATGCCTGGGAATACTATCCCTACAACGGCTATTACTTCTTCGACGACCTGTATGGCCTGCTGGAAAAGCATCCGGTGATTCGTACGCGCACCTTTGCCAATATTGTCGATGACATGGACAAAGGTGCCGTCCCGCCAGCGCCGACATTATCGAAACTGGTCGCCGGCAGCTGGGTACACGGCACGCTCTCGACCTGGATTGGCGATCCGGCCAAGAACCGTGCGTGGGATCTGCTCTGCGCCGCCAAGCAAAGCTATGACCAGGTGATGGCCAGCGGCCGCCTTTCGCCCACCGAGCAGACAGCCGCCGAAGCGCAGCTGGCGGTATGCGAAAGCTCCGACTGGTTCTGGTGGTTTGGCGACTACAACCCCGGGCCGGCCGTGGCCAGTTTCGATCGCCTGTTTCGCAGCAATCTTGCGCGTCTCTACCGCTGCCTCAATCTCGCGCCGCCCGTCCAACTCGATCAAGCCATCGCGGCCGGACGTGTGGATGGCATCACGGTTGCCACGGGTGGCACCATGCGCCGTGGCAGCGACTAGCTAAAATCAACCCCTAAAAATTAATGAAAGAGACCAATATGGCCGGGACTATCTATCAACTTGAAGTCAATCCCCAGTTGCCCCAGCGTCTGGCGCGTCTCGACGAAATCGCCAACAACCTCTGGTACAGCTGGGATCGCCCGACCCGCACCCTGTTTGCCCGCCTCGGCCAGAAACTCTGGGGCGCCGTCGGCCACAGCCCCAAGGCTTTTCTCAAGCGCGTCGATCAGCATCGCCTCAACGAAGCCGCCGAAGATCCCGTCTTTCTCGGCGCGCTGGCGCAGGTATTGTCCTCCTACGACACTTATCACGAGAGCACACGACGCGACCATGGCCCGCATTTGCCGGAAGGTGGTTTGATCGCCTACTTCTGCGCCGAATTCGGTTTCCATGAAAGTCTGCCGATCTACTCCGGCGGCCTCGGCATTCTGGCCGGCGACCACTGCAAGACCGCCAGCGACATGCACCTGCCCTTTGTCGGCATCGGTCTACTCTACCGTCAGGGTTATTTCCTGCAGAGTATCGACAGCGAGGGCCGCCAGCATGCGCTCTACAACGATGCCGATTTCGATGACCTGCCGGTCAAGCCGATCACGCGCCCGGATGGCACGAACCTCAAGGTCAGCGTGCGCCTGCCTGGGCGCGATGTGCATGCCCGCGTCTGGTCGACGCGTGTCGGCCACATCACCCTGTATCTGCTCGATACCGACCTTGAGGAAAACACGCCACACGACCGCAACATCGCTCACCAGCTCTATGGCGGGGATCGCAACCTGCGCCTGGAGCAGGAAATCATCCTCGGCATGGGCGGCGTGCGTGCCCTGGCCGAGATGGGCCTGCAGCCCACCGTCTGGCATATCAACGAAGGCCATGCCGCCTTCCTGATTCTCGAGCGCATGCGCGATCTCATCAAGAGCGGACTGGATTTCAATACGGCACTTGAGGCCGTGGCCAGCAATACCGTTTTCACCACCCATACGCCCGTGCCGGCTGGTCACGATCACTTCGCCGAAGACACGATCCGCCGTTATTTCGAAGAGTGCTGCCACGATATGGGTTGCGACATTCACAGCCTGCTGGCGCTCGGCCGCATCGACCACGATCCCGAGTTCAACATGACGGCGCTGGCGATCCGTGGCTCACGCTTCCAGAACGGCGTCTCGCGCATCCACGGCACGGTCTCGTCCGAGATTTGCGCCGATCTGTGGCCGCAGATCGAGCCGTCCGAGAATCCCATCGGCTATGTCACCAACGGTGTGCATGTGCCTACCTTCCTGTCCGACCTGTGGCACGACACCTTCGATCGCGTCCTCGGCCCGGCCTGGCGCCAACGCCTGACCGACCCACAATGCTGGGCAGAAGTTCATGCGATACCCGACCACAGCTTCTGGAGTGTGCGCCAGTCGATCAAGTCGCAGATGTTGCACCTGCTGTGCCACCGCGTGTCGGAGCAGCATGTACGCAATCAAAGCTCGCAGTCACACATCGACCGTCTGCTGCGGCTGGCCGACCCGGAAAACCCCAATGTGCTGACGATTGGTTTTGCACGGCGATTTGCCACCTACAAACGCGCCACGCTGCTGTTCCGTGACCTGAACAAGCTGCGCCAACTGATCTGCAATCCGGATCGTCCGGTGCTGTTCATCTTTGCAGGCAAGGCCCACCCGGCTGACCAGCCGGGGCAGGCCTTCATCCGCCGCATCCATGAAGTGGCGCAGATGCCGGAATTCGAGGGGCACTTCCTGCTCGTCGAAGGCTACGACCTGCGTCTGGCGCGGCGCCTCGTGTCCGGCGTCGATGTCTGGCTCAACAATCCGATCTATCCGCTCGAAGCTTCCGGCACCTCGGGCATGAAAGCCGCGATCAACGGCGTCATCAACCTCTCGGTCCTCGATGGCTGGTGGGGTGAGGGCTTCCAGCAGGATGAGAGTGGTGCCAACGGCTGGGCGATCAAGCCGGCTTCCAGTATTCATGACGAAGCACGGCGCGACGAAGAGGAAGGTCGCTCGCTTTACGAACTGCTGCAAGACAAGGTGATCCCGCAGTTTTACGCGCGCGGCGCAATGGGCTACTCGCCAGGCTGGGTGGGCATGGCCAAGCGCTCGATTGCCACGATTACGCCGCGCTTTACCTCGCAGCGTATGGTCGGCGAATACGTCAGCAAATACTATTCGCAGGCCGATCAGCAGTGGCGGACGAAGAGCGCTAACCAGTATGCGGCCGCACGCCTGCTGGCCGGCTGGAAGCAGCGCGTACAGAAAGCCTGGCCAAGTGTGGCGCTGCGCCGCATCGACAATCCGCAAAAGCGGATTGCCTACGGGGAGAGCCTGCGCTTCGAGGTCGCTGTGCGTTTGCACGGTCTGTCGCCCGACGACATCACGGTTGAAATGCTGATGGCCCGTCCGGGCGCGACCGAAAAAGCCCGCTCACCTCGCCGCCTGTTTCTGGAGCATCAGGGCCCCATCGACAAAGGTGAAAATGGCGAGGATCTGTTTGTCCTGATGCTGACCCCGGATGTCTGCGGCAAAATTGACTACCGCATTCGTATCTATCCCCACCACGACTTGCTAACGCATCCCTTCGAAATGGGGATGATGCTCTGGCTGTAAAAATCTCATGACACCCATACTGAATACCCCCGCCTGGAAGCACGCCGAACGCCATGCGCACGGCTTGCGCGATGTGCATTTGCGCGACCTGTTTGCCCATGATCCCACCCGTTTCGCACGCCTGTCGGTGCGTTGGAATCCCGGTGCTGGTGAATCCTGGTTACTCGATCTTTCCAAACAGCGCATCACCCCCGAGACCCTGCCGATCCTGGCCGGTTTGTGGGAGAGCGCCGACGTTCCCGGCTGGATCGCGAAGATGCGCGCTGGCGAGCCGATCAACCACACCGAAGGACGTGCCGTTCTCCACACCGCCTTGCGCCATGCTGGCGGGCCTGTAAAGGTCGGGGGGCACGATGTGATGCCGGATGTGCAGGCAGTATTGGCCAAGATGCGCGACTTCTGCCGTGCCGTCCATTCCGGTCAGTGGCGTGGTGCCACCGGCGAAACCATCACCGATGTCGTCAATATCGGCATCGGCGGTTCCGACCTTGGGCCGCGCATGGCAACGCAAGCCCTGGCGGCCCATCACCTCGGCCATCTGCGGGTGCACTACGTTGCCAACGTGGATAGTGCCGATCTGGCGACGATCCTGCACGGACTCTCACCGCAGCGCACGCTCTTCATCATCGCCAGCAAGACCTTCACCACCCAAGAGACGATGCAGAACGCCCGTTCCGCCCGCGACTGGCTGACAACCACGCTGGGTGAGGCGGCTGTGGCGCGCCACTTTGTCGCCGTGTCGACGGCGCTCGACAAGGTGGCCGCCTTCGGCATCGACACAGACAACGCCTTCGCCTTCTGGGACTGGGTCGGTGGCCGCTTCTCGCTGTGGTCGGCGATCGGCCTGCCGCTGGCGCTGGCGATTGGCTTTGAGTGTTTCGAAGCGCTGCTGGCGGGAGCGCGGGAAATGGACAACCACTTCTTCACCGCCCCACCGCTGGAAAACCTGCCCGCGCTGCTGGCGCTGATCGAATTGTGGAATGCCGACTTCATCAGCCTGCAAACACGCGCCGTGTTGCCTTACAGCCAGTCGCTCGGCCTGCTGCCGCGCTACCTGCAACAACTGGAAATGGAAAGCCTCGGCAAGCAGATTGACCGGGACGGAAAGCTTGTCGGCTGCCCTACCCTGCCGATTATCTGGGGCGAACCGGGCACCAATGGCCAGCATGCCTTCTACCAGTTGCTGCATCAGGGTGGGCGCGCACTCTCCTGCGAATTCATCGCCTGCAAGGAGGCGGACTTCCCGTTGCCCGGCCACCACGAGAAACTGTTGGCCAACTGCTTTGCGCAGAGTGCGGCTTTGATGAAGGGCAAGACCTTGGAAGAGGCAAGCCAGGAGTTGACTGCCGTCCCGTCAGCGCCGACTTTTCTCGCGCCCTACAAAATTTTTCCGGGCAACCAACCCTCGACCACATTGCTGCTGCCGCGCCTCGATCCCTACACGCTCGGCGCTTTGATCGCCCTCTACGAACACAAGGTGTTCACGCTCGGCGTGCTCTGGCACTTGGATGCCTTCGACCAGTGGGGCGTGGAGTACGGCAAGCAGATTGCCAATTCGCTGTTGCCGATGATTGAGGGCACTTCACCGGTCGCCGATGTGGATAGTTCCACCGCTGGCCTGATTGCGGCCTGCAAGTCATGAAGGTTCTGTTCACAACTTCCGAGATCGCGCCCTGGGTCAAGACCGGTGGGCTGGGTGACGTAGCGGGTGCGCTGCCCGTCGCCCTGCGCCAGGCCGGTTGCGATGTGCGTGTGCTGGTGCCGCGCTATCCGGCCTTGCGCGCGGCCTTCCCGGACGCCGGCCATCTCGTGCATCTGCCCTGGATGGGTGGGCACCTGCCCGGTGCCGATCTGTATGCCGCTCAAACGCCGGAAGGCGTGTCGCTATTGCTGCTCGACTGTCCGATGTTGTTCGAGCGTCCCGGCAATCCCTATCTCGCCCCCGAAGGCCACGACTGGCTCGACAATCCGCTGCGCTTCGGCCTGCTGTCGCGCGTTGCAGCACGCCTCGCCAGTCATGCCAGCCCGCTCGACTGGCGGCCGGATGTGCTCCATTGCCACGACTGGCAGACCGGTCTAGCGCCGTATTACCTGCGCTTCTATGAGCATGGCGCGGCCAAGTCGGTCATGACCATCCATAACCTCGCCTTCCAGGGCGACTTCTCCTCTGATGTGATGGGCCAACTGGCGCTTGGCGAAAGCGATTGGCACATGGATGGCGTCGAATACTACGGCGGCATGTCCTTCCTCAAGGCCGGGCTGCGCCATGCCGACAAACTCACCACCGTCAGCCCGTCCTACGCCCGCGAGATTCAGACCAAGGTCGAGGGCATGGGCATGCAGGGGCTGTTGCAAGCGCGCGCCCCCGATCTCGTCGGCATCCTCAACGGCATCGATCCCGCCGCATGGAATCCTGCCACGGACGTTCATCTGGCTGCGCCCTACGACCGCGATCATCTGGCCGACAAGCAGCTCAACAAGCAGGCCCTGCAGCGGGAAATGGGGCTGGCCGAACGCAGCGATTGTCCGCTGTTCGGCATCGTCAGCCGCCTGACCTACCAGAAAGGGCTGGACCTCGTCGCCGCCATTGGCGATGGTCTGATCCAGTTACCCGCGCAACTCGTCGTGCTCGGCAGCGGCAGCCACGAACTGGAAGCGGCTTACCGCCAGTTGGCGGCACGCTACCCCGGTCAGGTGGCCGTGACGATCGGCTTCAACGAAGGGTTGGCACACCGTATCGAGGCGGGGGCCGACATCTTCCTGATGCCGTCGCGCTTCGAGCCCTGTGGCCTCAACCAGATGTACAGCCTCGCCTACGGCACCCTGCCGCTGGTGCGCCCGACCGGCGGATTGGCCGACACCGTCGTGAATTATTCCGAACTGGCGCTGCATGAAGGCCGCGCCAATGGCTTTGTCTGCAATGCCGCCAATCCCCAGTCCATCCTCGGCACGGCCGCCTGGGCCGCCGGCATGTGGTACGACAAACCCCGCTGGCAAGCGCTGCAGCGCAATGCCATGGCCGGCGACTACAGTTGGACCGGGCCGGCGCAACGCTACCGCGATCTCTACGAAAGCCTTTTCTCCGCATGATGACCCTGATCGCCGCCGTCGCCAGGAATGGGGTGATCGGCAAAGACAACGCCTTGCCCTGGCATCTGCCCGAAGACCTGAAACACTTCAAGCAACTGACCACCGGGCAGGCCGTGATCATGGGCCGCAAGACCTGGGAATCGCTGCCCGAGCGCTTTCGGCCGCTGCCGGGACGTGACAACATCGTGGTGACGCGCAACGCCGGCTTCGACGCACCGGGTGCAACGGTAGCGCACACGCTCGGCGCCGCGCTGCAAAAAGTCGGTGCTGGCAAGACGGCCTACCTCATCGGTGGCGCGGAACTCTACGGCCACGCACTGCCGATTGCGCAGCGGCTGGAACTGACCGAGATCGACGCCGACATTGATGGCGATGCGTGCTTCCCCGCCTTTGACCGCAGCGCATGGCAAGAGGTCGGGCGCGAAGCCGGAACGAGTGCCGATGGCCTGGGCTACGCTTTCGTGACCTACGAGCGGACCTAAGGTCTGGTCACGGACAATGAGACCAAAAAGGGAAACTCCGCATCGGCGGACGGGACGATGCGCAGGTCTTTTTCAAGCGAGCGGACAAGCCAGTCCGTCAATGCGGCGAGGTCTACGGCTTCGCAGCGCAGGTCGGCAATGACGCAGTCCTGATCTGTGTACACCGGAAAGTCGGTACATCCCGGTGGCTTGATGTTCTGGTTGTAAACACGGCAGGTGTGGCGCGCTTCGTCGTAGGCGGGGCAGACTTTGCGGTGGGCGTAGTAGATGCCGTCCCGCGTCCGGATTTCCTGCGGGCCTTTGCCTGCGGCGAGTCGCCTGTCAAAGGCCCGATGCGACTCGTCGAGCTGCCAGATCCCCTTGAGCTGTTGCCAGTCCAGTTCGAGGACGAGGGGATCGAGCCGGCAGCAAGGCTTTGTGCATTTCCCGCAGTGTGGGTTGATGGCCGCCGCCTGATAAGCGGCCGTAGCCGCAGCCAGCATATTGGCCAAACGATGGCCTGAGCGGAGGGGCATCTAGGCGCGCACGCAATCCACGTAGTAGCCGTTATTCTCGTCACCCTGCGACTTCACCAGGCCGTGGATATCGGTCTCGAAGCCGGGGAACTTGGCATTGAATTCGCGCGCGAATTGCAGGTAGCGCACGATGGTACCGTTGAAGCGTTCGCCCGGGATCAGCAGCGGAATGCCGGGCGGATAGGGCGTCAGCAACACGGCGGTAACGCGGCCTTCGAGCTGGTCGATAGGCACGCGCTCAATCTCGCGGTGGGCCATTTTGGCGAAGGCGTCAGCGGGTCGCATCGCGGGCACCATGTTGGAGAGGTACATTTCGGTGGTCAGGCGGGCGATGTCGTTGGCCTTGTAGACGGCGTGGATCTGGTTGCACAGGTCCTTGAGGCCGATGCGCTCGTAGCGCGGATGCTTGGCAACGAACTCGGGCAGCACTTTCCACAGCGGATGATTGCGGTCGTAGTCGTCCTTGAACTGCTGCAGGGCGGTGACCAGCGTATTCCAGCGGCCTTTGGTGATGCCGATGGTGAACATGATGAAGAAGCTGTAGAGGCCGCACTTCTCGACGATCACGCCGTGCTCGGCGAGGTACTTGGTGACAATCAGGGCCGGCATGCCGATTTCATCGGAGAAATCGCCATCGACGTCAAGGCCCGGCGTAATGACGGTGGCCTTAATCGGGTCAAGCAAGTTGAAACCTTCGGCGAGATTGCCGAAGCCGTGCCAGCGAGCGCCGGTCTTGAGCATCCAGGCTTCGCGTTCCTCGATGCCTTCTTCGGAGAGATCATCCGGTCCCCAGACCTTGAACCACCAGTCGGCGCCCCATTCCTCATCCACCTTGCGCATGGCGCGGCGGAAGTCGAGCGCTTCGGCAATCGATTCTTCCACCAGCGCGGGGCCGCCCGGTGACTCCATCATCGCCGCCGCTACATCGCAAGAGGCAATGATCGAATACTGCGGCGAGGTCGAGGTGTGCATCAGGTAGGCTTCGTTGAACACGTCGCGGTCGAGCTGGTTCTCCTGGGCATCCTGCACCAGGATCTGCGACGCTTGCGAGAGGCCGGCCAGCAGCTTGTGGGTTGACTGCGTGGAGAAGATCATCGACTCCTTGCAGCGCGGACGGTCGGCGCCGATGGCGTGATAATCGCCATAGAAATCGTGGAAGGCGGCGTGCGGCAGCCAGGCTTCGTCGAAGTGCAGCGTATCGATCTTGCCGTCGAGCATTTCCTTGATGTCCTCGACGTTGTAGAGCACGCCGTCGTAGGTGCTCTGGGTAATCGTCAGCACGCGCGGCTTGGCGGTCTTATCGACGATGAAGGGATTGGCATCGATCTTCTTCTGGATGTTTTCCCATTCGAATTCACTGCGCGGAATCGGGCCGATGATGCCGTAGTTGTTGCGCGTCGGCATCAGGAAGACGGGGATCGCCCCGGTCATCATGATCGCGTGCAGAATCGACTTGTGGCAGTTGCGGTCGACGACGACGATGTCGTTCGGCGCGACGGTCGAATGCCAGACGATCTTGTTCGAGGTCGAGGTGCCGTTGGTGACGAAGAACAAGTGGTCAGCGTTGAAGATGCGCGCGGCGTTGCGTTCGGAAGCAGCCACCGGCCCGGTGTGGTCGAGCAACTGGCCGAGTTCTTCAACGGCATTGCAGACATCGGCGCGCAGCATGTTCTCGCCAAAGAACTGGTGGAACATCTGGCCGACCGGCGATTTCAGGAAGGCGACGCCGCCCGAGTGGCCGGGGCAGTGCCAGGAGTAGGAGCCATCGGCCGCATAGTGCGTCAATGCGCGGAAGAAAGGCGGCGGCAGCGAATCGACGTAGCTCTTCGCCTCGCGCACGACGTGGCGGGCGATGAATTCCGGCGTGTCCTCGTACATGTGGATGAAGCCGTGCAACTCGCGCAGGATGTCGTTGGGAATATGGCGGCTGGTGCGCGTCTCGCCGTGCAGGAAGATCGGGATCTCGGCGTTCTTGAAGCGGATTTCCGTGACGAAGGCGCGCAATTCGGCGATGGTGGCTTCCTCGTCGTTGGCCAGTTCCTCGTCGTCCACCGAGAGTATGAAGGCCGAGGCGCGGCTCTGCTGCTGGGCGAAGGAGGTCAGGTCGCCGTAGCTGGTAACGCCGAGGATATCGATGCCTTCCTTCCGGATGGCGTCGGCCAGCGCACGAATGCCCAGGCCGGAAGCGTTTTCCGAACGGAAGTCTTCGTCGATGATGATGATGGGGAAGTGGAAACGCATGGCCGACTCCTTTTGCTACATCTTGGGCACGGTCACACCGACCTGCCCCTGATACTTGCCGCCGCGATCCTTGTAGGAGGTCTCGCACACTTCATCAGATTCGAAGAACAGCACCTGGGCGCAGCCCTCGCCGGCGTAAATCTTGGCCGGCAGCGGCGTGGTGTTGGAAAACTCCAGCGTCACAAACCCTTCCCATTCCGGTTCAAACGGCGTGACATTGACGATGATGCCGCAGCGGGCGTAGGTGCTCTTGCCAAGGCAGATGGTCAGCACGTTGCGCGGGATGCGGAAATACTCGACGGTGCGCGCCAGGGCGAAGGAATTCGGCGGGATGATGCAGTAGTCGGCATCCACTTCGACGAAGGAATTCGGATCGAAATTTTTCGGGTCGACGATGGTGCTGTTGATGTTGGTGAACAGCTTGAATTCGCGCGAGCAGCGGATGTCGTAGCCATAGCTCGATGTGCCGTAGGAAACGATCTTTTGGCCATTGGCCTCGCGTACCTGACCGGGCTCGAAGGGCTCGATCATGCCGTGCTCCTGTGCCATGCGGCGAATCCATTTGTCCGACTTGATGCTCATCCGAGTGACTCCTGAAAATGACAACGCCCCCGCGGGGCGGAGGCGCTGCGAATTACACCATAATTCAGCGAAATATCAGGTGTTTTGCACGACGATGCTCGGGAACTTGGCGCTGTGATCCTTGGCCATCTCGGCGATCTTGACGCCCAGACGACGGGCGATGCCTTTGTAGATTTCAGCGACGCGCCCATCCGGGTCGGCCACCACGGAAGGCTTGCCACCATCGACCTGTTCGCGGATTTTGATATCGAGCGGCAGGGCACCGAGGAATTCGGTTTCATAGTCGGCACACATCTTCTCACCACCGCCGGAGCCGAAAATATGTTCCTCATTGCCGCACTTCGAGCAGATATGGATGCTCATGTTCTCAACGATGCCGAGGATCGGGATGCCGACCTTCTCGAACATCTTGAGGCCCTTGCGGGCATCCAGCAGGGCGATGTCCTGCGGCGTGGTGACGATCACCGAGCCGGTCACCGGCACCTGCTGGGCCAGTGTCAGTTGAATATCGCCGGTGCCGGGCGGCAGATCAACGACAAGGTAATCAACGTCGTGCCAATTGGTATCCCCCAGCAATTGGGTCAGCGCCTGCGTGACCATCGGGCCGCGCCAGACCATCGGGGTCTCGGGGTCGATCAGGAAGCCGATCGACATGGCCTGGATGCCATGCGCCTCCATCGGCTCAAGTTTCTTGCCATCGCCCGATTCCGGCTGGCCGTCGGCAATGCCGAGCATTTGTGGCTGCGAGGGGCCATAGATATCGGCATCGAGCAAACCGACCGTGGCGCCTTCGGCGGCCAAGGCCAGCGCGAGGTTAACCGCGGTCGTCGACTTGCCCACGCCGCCCTTGCCAGAGGCGATGGCAATGATGTTCTTCACCCCGGGGACCAGCTTGACGCCCTTTTGCACCGAGTGGGAGACGATCTTCTGGGAGACGTTGACCGAGACATTGCCCGCCCCGGCACCCTTGATGGCATCAATGACCATCTTGCGGATCAGTTCGATCTGGCTCTTCGCGGGATAGCCCAGTTCGATATCGACCGAGACATCGGTGCCACTGAGTTTGATGTTCTTGGCGCTGCGACTGGTGATGAGGTCTTTTTGCGTGTTGGGATCGACAACGGCTACGAGGGCCTCTTGGACGGATTGTTCGGTGAGCGACATGGGAAAGCCTTTCGGGATCGGGAGGGCAGATTGTATCAACCGCAAATAGGGGCAATCTGACCTCGTTCAAGAGACAATACCCCTTATGAGCCCATTCATGGAATGTCGCCCCGGCTGCGGCGCCTGCTGCATCGCCCCCTCGATTTCGACGCTGGCCAAGCCGGCCGGCGTGTCCTGCGACCGCCTGACCACTGAGCTGCGTTGTGGTTTGTTTGGCCAGCCGGAACGGCCCGCCTGTTGCGCCGGTCTGCAGCCGTCGGCAGAAATGTGTTGCACAACGCGCGATCAAGCGCTGGCCTGGCTGGCTGAGCTCGAAACGGCAACCTGCCCGACCTGACCGGCAGCCTTGTGGCTGCATGGGGCAAAGTCAGGCAACAAAGCGAAATACTCAGTTGGTCGGTGCGGTGGCCGGTACGTGAATCCGGTCACGGTCGCGTGTCTGGGCCTGCTGTCCGGTCGGATTGCCGAATTGATCGCGCGTCTGGGTGCGCGTCTGGGTACGGGTTTGCGTGCCCTGCCCGGCACCTTGACCGTTCTGGTTGCGGTACTGATTTTCGTATTGGGACTGTCCCGAGCCCTGGCCCATGCCACCACCCGATCCGCCGCCCATGCCACCGCCACCGCCCCGAGCAAAAGCCGCCGTGGTCACGCTGGCGGAAACCATCACTATCGCCAGTACTTTCAATGTATTCATGGTGTTTCTCCTCTGGAATGAATGAAAAGTCGTTACCGCCCACGTCCACCTCTGCCACCACCTCCGCTACTGCCGCTGACTCCCGCACCAGGACTTCTGCCGCCACCGCCGTTACCCCGACCTGCGCCGTCTCCCGAATTTGTTTCACGCTGGCGGGCTTCGTAACCGCTACCGTAGGGCATACGCCCAGCTTCCGGTCTCAAGTTGCGCGCCACCGCACTGTCCGTCGCCTCGCCCAGAAACGGCGCAGGGCTTGAGCGAAGAACATCCTTTGGCAGTGAAAGATTCAAGGGCCGTGCAACCCGGTCTGCGGGTGCCGCAGGGGACTCCTGTCCCCATGCGGGCAGCGCCAGCGCCAGCAGCAATAGTTGTAGGCTGAAAGTTTTGGTATTCATGGTGTCCGTGTTTCGGTGCCATCATTATCTGCGTGGTGCGTAACAGTGCCATGTCTCGCCCGCCTCTGACTGTTTCAGTTTGTTTCCATGGGTATCGCTGCGTATCCGGCCGATCAGGGAGGCCATCCCAAGCGTTACACTTGGCCGCATGACCACTCCAGAACTTCCGCGCATTCTCATCGTCGACGACGACCCGGCCTTGCGGGAATTGTTGATCAGCTATCTGGTTGTGAACGGTTTTGACGTCACAGCGGTCGGCGATGGCGCGGCGCTGCGCGCCGCCCTAGACGATGGCATGCCTGACGCCATCGTCCTCGACCTGATGCTGCCGGGCGAGGATGGGCTGGCGCTGACGCGCCTGCTGCGCGCCCAATCGACGGTGCCGATCCTGATGCTGTCGGCCTGCGGCGAGGAAGTGGATCGGGTGATCGGCCTCGAAGTCGGCGCCGACGACTATCTGGCCAAACCGTTCGGTCCGCGCGAATTGCTGGCGCGCTTGCGCGCCCTGTTGCGGCGCGGCCAGCCTGCATCAACCGCACAGATTGCGGCCACCCCCCTGCCGCCACAACAGCAATTCGGCCCCTTCAGCCTCGACCTCGCCAGTCGCCGCCTGTTGAAGGACGGCCTGGAAATCCGGCTGACGAGCGCCGAATTCGACCTGCTCGCCGCCTTCCTTGCCCGGCCCAACCGGGTGCTCTCGCGCGACGCCCTGGTCGACCTGCTGAAGGGCTTCGACCGCGCGCCCTTCGACCGCAGCATCGACATACGCGTCACCCGCCTGCGCCGCAAGATCGAAACCGATCCCGCCGCGCCCGTCTACATCCGCACCGTGCGCGGCGAGGGCTATCTGTTCACCCCACGCGGCGACCAGAGTTAGCGCCCACCACCGGAAGGCTAACAGTGAAAAAACCGACCAGCCTGGCGCGCCAGAATACGCTGCTGCTGGCCGCTGCATTCATCCTCATCGAGTTGCTGGCTGCGGTCGCCCTGTCGGTGTACTTGATGCTGCCGCTGGCGCGGCGTTCGGCCGACGACCTGGCGGGGCTAATGATCCTGTCGGCGCAGACCTGGGCCGAATTGCCGCCGCAAACGCGGGTCGATTTCGAGTTCGAACTGCTGGCGAACCACGCACTGGCATTACGTACCGAGTCACCGGGCGTCGGGGTCGATGAATGGCACCCCCCCTATTTTTATCTACTGGAAGATGCGCTGGCCAACCGCAGCGGCATGCGTCAGCATCTGGTGCCCAAAAGCATCGGTAATGCAACATGGTACTGGACATATTTGCCGGCGGGCAACGGCCATCTGGCGGTGGGGCTGTCGCAGCAACGCATCGGTGCCCAGCCGTGGGCCGCCTTCCTGATTGCCCTATTCGGCGGCTTGTTGCTGGCCAGCATTGTTGCTGTCTGGCTGGCGCGCCGCATCACGGCGCCGCTGGCACGGCTGGAGCAGGCAGCCACACGCATCGGTCAGGGCGAACGTCCGGAATTATTGGTGGAAACCGGCCCGACCGAACTGGCGACGCTGGCCGGCCGCTTCAATGCCATGGCGCGACAGGTGCGCGAACTGCTGCAGGCCCGCACCACGCTGCTGGTCGGGGTCTCGCACGATCTGCGCACCCCGCTCGCGCGCATGCGCCTGGCGCTGGAACTGTTGAAACTCGACCCGACGCCGGCCCTGATTGAACGGCTGGAAAACGACATCGAGGAAATGAACGGGTTGATCGCCACCCTGCTCGATCTGGCGCGCGGACTGGAGCGCGAACCACCGGTCACGGTCGACCTTGCCGACTGGCTAGGCGATCTCGCCGCCGATTTTGGGACGCCGGAGCACACTGTCACCCTGAGCTGCCCGCCCTGCCAGTGCAGCATTCCGCCGTGTGCCTTGAGGCGCGCCCTCGGCAATCTGCTGCAGAATGCGCAGCGCCATGCCCCGTGCGCACCAGTGGAACTGGTCTGCATCGAGGACGCCGGGCAGTGCCGCATTGGCATCCTCGACCGCGGCGCGGGCATCCCTCCCGACCAGATCGAAGTAATGTTCCAGCCCTTCCACCGCCTCGACCCTTCGCGCAGCCCGGACACCGGTGGCGCCGGCCTCGGGCTCGCCATCGTGCGCGAACTGGCGCGCGCCAACAACTGGGAGGTCCAGCTTGAACCGCGGCCGGGCGGCGGTCTGGCGGCTTGGATTGTTCTGTCAGCAGACCACAAATAATTCCCCCTGGATCCCGGCCTGTGCCGGGGTGACGAACTTGCATTGCATCGGCACACATAAAAGTCGGCGCTGGCAGGACGGCGCAACCCTTGCGTCACCATCATGAAAGCCGCGCCACGCCTGCCCCGCTGCTAGAATTGGCCCATAAATCCAATCTCCCGCCGCCATGAGCCCCCGCAAGATTCTGGTTACCTCCGCCCTGCCGTATGCCAACGGCGCCATCCACCTCGGCCACCTCGTCGAATACATCCAGACCGACATCTGGACGCGCTTTCAGAAAATGCGCGGCCATGAATGCTGGTACGTTTGCGCCGACGATACCCACGGCACACCGATCATGCTGCGTGCGGAGAAGGAAGGCATCACGCCGGAACAGCTGATCGCGCGTGTGCATGGCGAGCACAGCCGCGACTTCTCCGGCTTCTATGTGCAGTTCGACAATTACCATTCGACGCACTCCGACGAGACGCGCTTCTACGCCGAGGATATCTACAGCAAACTCAAGGCCGCCGGCCTGATCGAAGTCCGCTCCATCGAGCAGTTTTACGATCCGGTCAAGCAGATGTTCCTGCCCGACCGTTTCATCAAGGGCGAGTGCCCGAAGTGCGGCGCAAAAGATCAATATGGCGACAGTTGCGAAGCCTGCGGTGCTGCCTACGCGCCGACCGACCTGAAAGATCCGGTGTCAGCAATTTCCGGGGCCAAGCCGGAACTCAAAAGCTCGGATCACTATTTCTTCAAACTCTCCGACCCGCGCTGCCAGACCTTCCTGCGCGAATGGACGCGTCAGGGCAGCCTGCAGACCGAGGCGGCCAACAAGCTGCACGAGTGGCTCGGTGATGAGGGGGAGAACAAGCTCACCGACTGGGACATCTCGCGTGATGCGCCCTACTTCGGCTTTGAGATTCCCGGCGCCCCAGGCAAGTACTTCTACGTCTGGCTCGACGCGCCGATCGGCTACATGGGTTCGTTCAAGAACTTCTGCGCAAAGAAGGGTCTGAATTTCGACGATTACTGGAAGCCCGATTCCAAGGCCGAGCTGTACCACTTCATCGGCAAGGACATCCTCTACTTCCACGCCCTGTTCTGGCCCGCTGAACTCAAGCATGCCGGCTACCGTACGCCGACCAACGTCTTCGCCCACGGCTTCCTGACGGTCGACGGCGCCAAGATGAGCAAGTCGCGAGGTACCTTCATCACCGCCGAGTCGTACCTGACGCAGGGCCTCAACCCGGAATGGCTGCGCTACTACTTCGCTGCCAAGCTCAACGGCACGATGGAGGATCTTGACCTCAACCTCGACGACTTCGTCAGCCGTGTGAATAGCGACCTCGTCGGCAAGTACATCAACATCGCCAGTCGTGCCGCCGGCTTCATCGCCAAGCGTTTCGACGGCAAGCTGGTCACCGAGCACCTGACCGAAAAGTTCGATGCCGCGTTGCCGGATCTGCGCGAAGTCGCCAGCGAGATCGCCGAATACTACGAGCAGCGCGACTTCGCCCGCGCGATGCGCCGCGTCATGGCGCTGGCCGACCAGATCAACCAGTACGTCGATCAGAACAAGCCCTGGGAACTCGCCAAGCAGGCAGGCCAGGACGCGAAGTTGCACGACGTTTGCTCGATCCTCATCAACGCTTTCCGTATCCTGACTGTTTGCTTGAAACCTGTTTTGCCCAAGCTGGCGCAGCGCGCCGAAGAATTCCTCAACGTCGCCCCACTGCACTGGGCAGATGCCGCCCACCTGCTGCCGCCGGCGCATGCCATCAACGCCTACGAACACCTGATGACGCGCATCGAGGGCAAGCAGATCGAAGCTCTGCTCGCGGCCAACCGGGAGTCGCTGGCCGCCGTCCCGCCAGCGCCGACTTCCGACCCGCAATCACCTCAACGCCACGCGCAGCACCAACAGAATGCCGAGGACAAGATGCAATCGACGAACCCCATCTCCATCGACGACTTCATGAAGGTCGATTTGCGCATTGCGCGCATCGCCAACGCCGAGCATGTTGAAGGTGCCGAGAAGCTGCTCAAACTGACGCTCGACCTCGGCCCGCTGGGAACAAGACAAGTCTTCGCCGGCATCAAATCCGCCTACGATCCGGCGACGCTGGTCGGCCGCTTCACCGTGATGGTTGCCAACCTCGCGCCGCGCAAGATGAAGTTCGGCATGAGCGAGGGCATGGTGCTGGCCGCCTCCGACCCCGAGGGCAAGACCGGCGGCCTCTACATCCTTTCCCCCGATGCCGGCGCCACGCCGGGCATGCAGGTCAAGTAGACATGGAAATTCGCCACCTTGTCATCTCCGGCAGGGTGCAGGGCGTTTGTTACCGTGCCAGCATGGCGCGTGAAGCGCAGGCGCTGGGCGTGACGGGCTGGGTACGCAACCGCAGCGACAGCAGCGTTGAAGCGATGGTTTCAGGTTCCACAGATCAAGTGGCCGCGATGATGAGTTGGTGCAGGCGTGGCCCGTCGGCTGCCGTGGTGGAGCATGTGGCGGTTGAACCCGGCAGTGGCGAATTTTTTGATTTCGAACAACGGCTATCCGTGTAAATGTCGGCGTTGGCTAGACGGCACGGGTTGTCCGACAAGAGAGGGATTGCCATGAAAACCAGACTGACCTGTGCAGCGCTATGTATGGCCGGCATATTCGCCATGACCGGAACGGCACTTGCAGAAAAGCCTTCTTGGGCGGGGGGCGGCAAACCAGGCAAGAAGGACGAGCATGTCGAGGAGCGCCATGATGCGCGTGCAACCAGCGGCTCGCATTTCAATGCGGATGTTCGCGTCATCATCGGCGACTACTACGGCAAGCAGGCACGCGCCGGGAAATGCCCCCCCGGCCTGGCAAAGAAAAACAATGGTTGCCTGCCGCCTGGACAAGCGAAGAAGTGGGCCAAGGGCCATCCGCTGCCGTCCGACTTACGCTATTACGACTTGCCGCGCGATCTCCTGCGGCGTCTGCCGCCGCCGCCGCCGCAACATCGCTATGTCCAGGTCGCGGGCGATGTCCTGATGATTGCCGTCGGGACAAGCATGGTGATCGATGCAGTCGAGGATATCCTGCGCTGAATGCCCACTTGAAAAAAGCAGCGATCTGCTAGCAAGCAGCCGTTCCAAGCCTTGTTGTGCGTCATGAGGTAAACGGGTTTTCCCGTATACTTCCGCCCCTGTCTCTTTACATAAAAAATCAATGGGTTGTTTATGACTACACACACTTGGTCCGGCCGCTTTTCCGAACCCGTTTCTGATCTCGTCAAGCGTTACACCGCGTCGGTGTTCTTTGACCAGCGCATGGCCGCGCAGGATATGCGCGGATCGCTTGCCCATGCGAAGATGCTGGCACGCCAGGGCATCATCTCGCAGGACGACTTTGCCGCCATCGAACGCGGTATGGCGCAAGTCGCCGCCGAGATCGAGGCCGGCACCTTCAACTGGAACCTCGACGACGAGGATGTGCACCTCAACATCGAGAAGCGCCTCACTGCGCTGATCGGCGATGCAGGCAAGCGCTTGCACACCGGCCGTTCGCGCAATGACCAGGTGGCCACCGACATCCGCCTCTGGCTGCGCGACACCATCGACACACTGGACACGCTGTTTATCGATTTCATCCGCGCCCTGCTCGACGTGGCCGAAACGCATGCGGCGACCCCATTGCCCGGCTTCACGCACCTGCAGGTCGCGCAACCGGTCACCTTCGGTCATCACCTGCTCGCCTATGTGGAGATGCTGCGCCGCGACCGCGAGCGCTTTGCCGATTGTCGCAAGCGGGTTAACCGCTTGCCCCTCGGAGCGGCGGCACTGGCCGGTACGACCTACCCGATCGATCGTGAATTCGTCGCCCAGGAACTCGGCTTCGACAGCGTTTGTCAGAATTCGCTCGACGCGGTTTCTGACCGCGATTTCGCCATCGAATTCTGCGCCGCCGCGTCGCTGACCATGGTGCACATCTCACGCTTCTCGGAAGAGCTGATTTTGTGGATGAGCCCGCGCGTCGGCTTCATCGACCTCGCCGACCGCTTCTGCACCGGCTCATCAATCATGCCGCAAAAGAAGAATCCTGATGTGCCCGAACTGGCGCGCGGCAAGAGCGGTCGCGTCTTCGGCCACCTGATGGGCCTGCTCACGCTGATGAAGGGCCAGCCACTGGCCTACAACAAGGACAATCAGGAAGACAAGGAGCCGCTGTTCGACACGGCCGACACGCTGGTCGACACACTGCGCATCTTTGCCGACATGGCACCAGGAATCCGCGTCAAGCCGGAAGCGATGGCCGCCGCCCTGAAGCAGGGCTACGCCACCGCCACCGACCTCGCCGATTACCTCGTCAAGAAGGGCCTGCCCTTCCGCGATGCGCACGAAGCCGTCGCGCGCGCCGTGCGTACCGCCGAGACGAAGGGCTGCGATCTCGTCGATCTCTCGCTCGCCGAACTCCAATCCTTCTCGCCACTGGTTGGGGACGATGTGTTTGCCGTTCTGACCGTCGAAGGCTCGCTGGCCGCGCGCGATCATGTCGGCGGCACGGCCCCCAATCAGGTCAAAGCGGCCATCGCCCGTCTGCGCGCCAGCCTGTGAAATCAGTTTGATGGAAAAAATCGGCGGCAAATACGAGATCACGCGCAAGCTGGGTGAGGGCGCGACCTCGACCGTTTATCTTTCCTACGACCCCTTCGCCGAGCGCGAAGTCGCCATCAAGCTGATCTTCCCCGATGTCCTCAAGGATCGCGAGCGTGGCAAGCAGTTCCGCCACATGCTGATCAACGAGGCCTCGCTGGCCGGCAAACTGATCCATCCGCACATCGTGCAGATCTACGACGCGGTGGTCGGCGAGGAGGAAAGCTACATCGTCATGGAGTATGTGCCGGGCGGCACGCTGGAGCAGTTCTGCAGCCACGACACGCTGCTGCCCATTGAGCGTGTGGTCGAAATCATCTTCAAATGCACGCGTGCGCTTGAATACGCCAATCGCCTCGGCATCACCCATCGCGACATCAAGCCCGCCAACATCCTGCTGGCCCAGTCAGGAGAGGCGAGTGAAAGCGGCAAGCTGGCCGGCGGCGACATCAAGGTGTCCGACTTCGGCGCCTGCATGCAGACGACTGAGGGTCAGACACAAACTCAAGTCATGGGCGTCGGCTCCCCTGCCTACATGTCGCCGCAGCAGGTGCAGGAACAGACACTCAACCACCAGACCGACATCTACGCGCTGGGCGTGGTGATGTACCAATTGCTGACCGGGCGCCTGCCCTTTCAGGCGAGCAGCAATTACGGCATGATCTATCAAATCTGCAACATCGATCCGCCGGCACCGTCGACCTTCCGTCAGGACATCCCGCCCGCACTCGACGCCGTGGTCGCGCGCGCGATGCAGAAACAACTCGCGGACCGCTATGCCAGCTGGGCTGAGTTCTCGCATGATCTGGCGCAGGCCTTTCGCAACCAGCAGCTGGCGTCGCAAAAGCAGGAGGTACCGGACAGCGAGAAGTTTGAGACCCTGCGTTCACTCAGTTTTTTCGATGAGTTTTCCGACGTGGAAATCTGGGAGATCGTGCGCTTTGCCCGCTGGGAAGAGGTGGCTGCTGGCACCTGCCTGATGAAGGACAGCGAGCCGGGAGATTACTTCTGTTTCGTCCTCGACGGCGAACTCTGCGTATCCAAGCAAGGCCACACGCTCGGCAAACTCGGCCTTGGCGAAATCATCGGCGAGATGGCCGTGCTCGACCGCCGCCACCCCTATCGCGTGGCGGATGTCCGGGCAGAAATCCAGACGCGCATCGTCACCGTCCCCGGCACCTCGCTGCGCCACGCTTCGGAGGCCTGTCGCATGCACTTCTATCAGAGCTTCTTGCTGGTACTGGCCGCACGTCTGGCGCGCACCAACACCCTGCTGGCCCAAACCTGATAAGCATCTTCATATGCTCAAGACGTTGTATGAGGGACAAGCATGAAATCGATAATTAGAATGTTCTTCAAGACCCTGCGCCTGATTCTCGGGCCGTTCATGTTGCTCTGGGAGTATCTGACAAGGCCGAGCGGTATCGTTCGTACACCTGAAGAGCAGCAGGCCATTGATCAGGAATGCCAGAACCTCACGCTGTATCAGTTCAGAACCTGCCCGTTCTGCATCAAAGTCCGGCAGGAAATGCGACGGCTGTCGCTTAATATCCGCTGCCTGGATGCCCAACCGGAAGGGATACATCGTGACGCACTGCTGCGTGGCGGCGGTGTAGTCAGGGTGCCCTGCCTCAGCATCAAGGAGGAGAATGGCACTGAGTCTTGGCTCTATGAATCAGGAAAAATAATTGAATACCTACGCAACCGATACAACAAAGGAGTATTGCCATGAGTGAAACGATCAACGTCGCCCTGACGCTGGAACAGCTGGAAGTGATTGCCGACGCATTGGAATTCACGGGCGAATGCATTGAAGAAGAAATCAATGACACGGCAGAGGATTCGGAAGAGCGCCGCGAGCTGGTGGCTGATCTTGAAGAGGTTGCGACGACACTGGAAGTGGTTGCCGGTGCGATGGATACGCTTGTCGGCACCGAGGAAGCATAATACCGCCGAATGCTAAAACGGCTTCCGTGAATGGAAGCCGTTTTTCAGCTTAGAGTAACAAACCGCGCTGAGCTTATTCAGCGGATTTAATCAGCGCGGATTCAAGTGTTGCGGTTTTTTGCAGATCCTTTACCCATAATGGCGAGCGACCACGTCCTGTCCAGGTTTGCTCCGGGTTGGCAGGGTTACGGTATTTGGGGGCAACCTTGCCGCGTGTTGCGCCTGATTTATTGGCGGTACGCTTGGCCTTTGCCGGTTTGCCGGATTTAAGCGCCTCGGTAATTTGCGCCACGCTGATTTTATTATCGACGGCAAGCTGGACAATTTTATCGATCACTTTTCCTTGCGACCTGTTCAGCAAGGCTTGTTCTTTCTTTTCGATTTCAGCTTTGGCTTTGCGGAGCTTGGCGAGTTGCGTTTCAACACTGGTACGCGGCATCAATAAATCTCCTACTGTTTAATTTATTTGTTTTTGTTACAACCAGCGCAATAATAAATCAAAATTAAATAAAAAGATTGATTATTTGCTTTCGTATGCCGAGGGTGTTACGCCGGCATGGGCAAGATGTTCGCGTAATGTCTTGATATCGTTTTTCGAACACGTATTGCTATTGTGCGGGTGGTGGAGATAAAACTCGACACGATTCAAAATAATACGAAATCGTGCGCCATGCCCGGTTTCCACGCTTGCTCCCAAATGAAGCAACAGAGATTCAATTTCCCGCCAGTGGATATTGGCGCTGAGCGGGTCGGTAAAGATTGTCTGCAGCAAGTGGGCATGTTTATGGCTCATGGCAGTACCTTGCGGGAATGGTTTGGCGTCAATGATAAGACCATTGGTCAGCGACGGGCACGGATTCTTGGCCCAATTCTTGACCCAAGCGGTTGCCTGCAAAGGGTAAATCGTCTTTAATGGCACGTTTCACCCCTTGAATTCAATGTCAGTGCAGGTTTACGCCCTCGGCATCAACCACCATACGGCGCCGCTCGATATCCGCGAGCAGGTTGCGTTCGACCCGGCTCGCCTGGGTGCGGCGTTGCACGACCTGTTGCGTGGGCGCTCGGTGCGCGAGGCGGCGATCCTGTCAACCTGTAATCGCACCGAACTGTATTGTGCCGCCGAGTCACCGGCGGCTGCGGCTGGCTGGCTGGCGGAATACCACGCACTGCCGCCACGCCGTATCGAGCCTTATCTCTACCAGCATCCGCAGAAGGATGCGGTGCGCCACATGTTCCGCGTCGCCTCCGGGCTCGATTCGATGGTGCTCGGCGAACCGCAGATTCTCGGCCAGATGAAGCAGGCGGCGCGGGCTGCTGACGAGGCCGGCACACTGGGGACGCTGCTCAACAAACTGTTTCAGCGCACTTTTGCGGTGGCGAAGGAAGTGCGCTCGACCACCGCGATTGGCGCCAACATCGTGTCGATGGCTGCTGCGGCCGTGCATTTGTCGGAGCGCATTTTCGAGCGCCTGTCCGATCAGCAGGTGCTGTTCATCGGTGCGGGCGAAATGATCGAACTGTGTGCCGCGCATTTTGCCGGTGCGAAGCCGAAGCGCTTGTCGATCGCCAACCGCACCGCCGCGCGTGCTGAAGGTTTGGCCGAGCGCTTTGGCGGCGATGTCTTACGTCTCGAAGAAGTCAGTGAGCGTCTGGCGGAATACGATATCGTCGTGTCCTGTACCGCGAGTACCTTGCCGATCATTGGATTGGGCATGGCCGAGCGCGCCTTGAAGACGCGGCGTCATCGTCCGATGGTGATGGTCGATTTGGCGGTGCCGCGCGACATCGAGGCCGAAGTCGGCAAGCTTGACGACGTGTTTCTCTATACCTTGGATGATCTGGGTCAGATCGTCGAATCCGGGCAGGAGTCGCGTCAGGCCGCCATCGTCGAAGCCGAGGAAATCATCACGAATCGCGTCGATGACTTCCTCCACTGGGTTGAGTCGCGCGAGACGGTGCCGACGATTCGTGCACTACGCGATGCGGCCGAGCGTGCGCGGCGTCATGAACTGGAGCATGCCATGAAGCTCCTGCAGCGCGGCGACGATCCTGCTATGGTGCTGGAAGCGCTCTCGAAGGGCCTGACCAACAAGCTGTTGCATCCGCCTACCCAGGCCTTGAATCTCGCCGAAGGCGCCGAGCGGGGCGAAGTCGCCCAGCTCATCTCGCGCATCTGGCGCCTGTCTTCCGAGAATTAGTCGATGAAGTCGAGCATTCGCCAGCGCCTTGAGCAGCTGGCAGATCGCCTTGCCGAAGTGGATGCCCTGCTGGGTACACAAGAGGCCGCGCGCGACATGGAAGCCTTCCGGCGCATGAACAAGGAGCGCTCCGACATCGCCGAGGTGGTCGATCTGTTTGCCGCCTATCGACAGGCCGAAAATGATCTGGCCACGGCCAATACAATGGAATCGGATACAGACATGCGCGAGTTTGCGCGTGCCGAAGCCGATGCGGCGCGTGAAGCCATGGCTCGGCTCGAAGGGGATCTGCAGCGCGCCTTGCTGCCGCGCGACCCCGATGACGACAAGAACATCTTCCTAGAAATCCGCGCCGGTACCGGTGGCGATGAGTCGGCCCTGTTCGCCGGCGATCTATTCCGCATGTATGCGCGCTATGCCGAACGCCAGCGTTGGAAGGTTGAAGTCGTTTCGAAAAACGAATCCGATCTAGGTGGCTATCGCGAAATCATCGCGCGCATCGAGGGAACGGGCGCCTATGCGCGGCTCAAGTTCGAGTCGGGTGGCCATCGCGTGCAGCGTGTGCCGGAAACCGAGGCACAGGGGCGCATCCATACGTCGGCCTGCACCGTTGCCGTATTGCCCGAAGTGGACGCCGTCAATGATGTGACGATCAATCCGGCCGACTTGCGTATCGATACGTTCCGCGCCTCTGGCGCGGGCGGTCAGCACATCAACAAGACCGATTCGGCCGTGCGCATTACCCACCTTCCCTCCGGCCTGGTTGTTGAATGCCAGGATGACCGTTCGCAGCATCGCAACAAGGCACAGGCACTGAGTGTGCTGGCGGCACGCCTTAATGACATGCAGGTGCGCGCACAGCAGCAGCAGATCGCCAGCACGAGGAAATCGTTGGTGGGCAGCGGCGATCGTTCGGAACGCATTCGTACCTACAACTTTCCGCAGGGACGCATCACCGATCACCGCATCAACCTGACGCTCTACAAGATCGACGCGATCCTGGAAGGCGATCTGGACGAACTGATCGGTGCGCTGCAAACCGAACACCAGACCGACCAGTTGGCGGCACTTGCCGGCGAGGAATGACCGCCACGACGATTACTACGATAGCGGCGCTGCTGGCCACGGCACGCACGCGCATTGCCCCGGCTGAAGCGCGTCTACTGCTCGGGCATCTGCTGCAGCGCTCCACCGCCTGGCTTGAGGCGCATCGCGACGAGCCGGTCGACGAAGCTGTTGATCGGCAAATGTCGGCGCTGGTGGGACGGCGCAGTGCGGGCGAGCCGATGGCCTATTTGCTCGGCGTGCGCGAGTTTTATGGCCGCGACTTTGCCGTTACTGCGGATGTGCTGATTCCCCGTCCCGAGACCGAGCTGCTGGTCGATATTGTCAAAGAAAAAGTCGGCGTTGGCGAGACGGCGCACATTCTCGACTTGGGCACGGGGAGTGGCTGTCTTGCCATCACGTTAGCCCTTGAATGCACGAATGCGCAAATCACTGCGGTGGATGTGTCTGCCCCGGCGCTTGCCGTGGCGCGCAGGAACGCGCAGCAGCTTGATGCGCGCGTCTGTTTCGTCGAGAGTAACTGGTTTTCCGCGCTGCCCGCACAAGCGTTTGATCTCATCGTCGCCAACCCCCCCTATGTGGCGGCAGGCGATCCGCATTTGTCGGAAGGTGATTTGCGTTTCGAACCGCAGGGCGCCCTGACGGATCATGCTGATGGCCTTGCTGCGTTGCGCCACATCATCGCCCATACGCCAACGTGGTTGTCACCGCAAGGCTGGTTGTTTTGCGAACATGGCTACGATCAGGCCGGTGCCGTACGAAATCTGCTGCAGGCCGCTGGCTTTACCGACATCGAACAGCATCACGACCTCGCCGGCATCGTCCGCTGCGCCGGTGCTAGAATAACCAACTAAATAACTATGCAATAAGGAGCCCCAGCATGAACAAGGAACAAATTCACAAGATCGTCACCGAAAACCCCGTGGTGCTTTTCATGAAAGGCTCGAAGACGTTTCCGCAGTGCGGCTTTTCTGGGCGCACCGCACAGGTGCTGAAGGCCTGCAACGTAGATTTTGTCGATGTGAATGTGCTGGCCGAAGCCGACACGGTGCCGGAACTGCGCGACTACGCCGACTGGCCGACGATCCCGGTGGTTTATATCCGTGGCGAACTTATCGGCGGTTGCGATATCACGACCGAGATGTATCAGGCTGGTGAGTTGCAGGCCAAGCTTGGGGACTTGATGAACCCTACTCGGAGGGCGCTAATTGAACCGCTAGTGTAGTGTTGCATTCTGTTTAGAACTTAAGCGATCATTGGCACGGATGACCTTCTGCAAGATATCGCGGGCGCATTTTGTCCAGATAAACGGCTTTGGATTTTTGTTGTGATGCGCGATGTAGGCATCGATGGTGGCGATCAGTTCCGGGACGCTGGTGAATACACCACGACGCAACTGGTCGGTCGTAATGTCGCGGAAGAAACGCTCCACCATATTCAGCCACGATGCCGAGGTGGGTGTGAAATGCATTGTAATGCGCGGGTGCTTTGCCAGCCATTCCTGCACGACCGGATGCTTGTGAGTGGCATAGTTGTCGGCGATAAGATGCAGCGCCTTGTCTTTCGGCGTTTCGCGGTCGATCTTCTTGAGGAACTTCAGTCACTCCACATGGGTATGCCGTTGCTGGCAGGTGCCAATGAGCGTGCCATCAAGCGTGTTCATGGCAGCGAACAAGGTCGTGGTCCCATTGCGCTTATAGTCGTGCGTCATGGTTTCAGCACGCCCTTTTTTGATCGGCAATCCGGGTTGCGTGCGATCCAATGCTTGAATTTGGCTCTTCTCGTCGCAGCACAACACCAGCGCATGCTCCGGCGGCGACATATACAGACCGACGATGTCTTCCAGTTTCTCGATAAACCTGGGGTCGCGCGACACTTTGAAGCCACGCACCAAGTGTGGCTTGAGCCCGTTAGCACGCCAGTGACGCGAAACACTGGCAGCACTCACGCCCAACTCCTTGGCCATCTTGCGCGTACTCCAGTGCGTCGCCGCTTCCGGCTTGCTTTGAGTAGTCAGTTCAACCAGTCGAGTTACATCTACTTTCACGGGCGGCGCACCGCGCGGCAAGTCCTGCTCAATGCCCGCCAACCTACTCTCGGCATAACGCTCGCGCCAGCGCGCCACCTGCACACGGCCAATTCCAAGCTCTGCAGCAATAACGATCGTCTGCTTACCTTTGTCCGCCAACAACACGATCCGCGCACGCTGCGCCAACCTGCGCGACACTTCGGCGAAGTTGAGCGGCGATGGCTTGCGCCAGTGTGCTCTTGCCGGTCTGGCGAGCGCCATTCAGCACCACCACCGGCGTATCGGCAAAGGTTCGATGTGACGGGAAAGCATGGCCTCTTTATGGCATTAAAATCATCCATTGAATGGACGATTTTACGAATATTGCGTTACACGCCGAAGCTGTTCAGCAACCCATAAATCCCATAACCCAACACCAGCAGGCCGGAGATCACGCGCGTGGCTCGGGCCTGGGCGAAGCGGCGGAAGCGGGTCAGCAACAGCCCGGCCAGCAACAGGTTAGGCAGGGTGCCTAAGCCGAAGGCCAGCATCAGTAGCGCACCCTGGCCGGCGGAGCCGCTGGCCAGGGCCGTGGTAAGGGCGCTATACACCAATCCGCAGGGCAGCCAGCCCCACAGCAGGCCGAGGGGAAATGCCTGCGCCATGCCGCGCACGGGAAGAAAGCGTTTGGTGAGCGGCTGGATGCGCCGCCAGATGGCCTGACCGCCCTGCTCCACCCAGGCCAGCGATTGCGTCACGCCCAGCAGATAAAGCCCCAACGCCACCAGCATCAGGCTGGCGAAGAGGTAGAGGCCATGCTGTAGCGGTAAGAGCGAGCCGGCGACTTGTCCGATGGCACCGGCCAGCAGGCCGGCCAGCGCATAACTGGCGATGCGACCGAGGTTGTAGGCAAGATGGATCGAAAAGGCCGGCGTGCCGGCGCTTGCTTGTAGGCTTAAAGCCCCGACGATGCCGCCGCACATGCCGGCACAGTGGCCCCCGCCGAGCAGGCCGACGATGAACAGCGCAAGAAAACCTGAGTCCGGCAACTAGATGACTTTTGAATAGCGCACGCGTTCGCGGTCGGAACGCAGATACTTGTCGAACACCATCGCGATGACGCGCACGAGGATGCGGCCCTTCGGCTCGACAGTGATCCACTGATCGTCGATGGAGAGCAGGCCGGCCGCTTCCATCTCGCGCAGGTCGGCGAGTTCAGCGGCGAAGTAGGACTTGAAATCGATCAGATGGGCAATCTCGATGGACTCGATCGAGAGTTCGAAATGGCACATCAGCGCCTGGATGATCGAGCGGCGCAGCAGGTCATCCGCAGTCAGTTCCAGCCCGCGCATGACCGGCAGAATGCCCTGATCGAGCGCATCGTAGTACTCGTCGAGGGTGCGGTAGTTCTGGCAGTAGGTCGGGCCGACCTTGCCGATGGCCGAGACGCCAAAAGCCAGCAGGTCGGCCTCGGCATGGGTCGAGTAGCCCTGGAAGTTGCGGTGCAGGCGGCCCTGGCGCTGCGCCACGGCCAGTTCGTCGTCAGGCTTGGCGAAGTGGTCCATGCCGATGAAGACGTAACCGGCATCAGTCAGACGGCGGATGGCGAGTTGGACGATCTGTAGCTTGGCTTCGGGCGAGGGCAGTTCGCTTTCCTGAATGCGCCGTTGCGGCTTGGCAAGATTCGGCAGGTGGGCATAGTTGTAGATCGACAAACGATCGGGCGAGAGCTTGATGACCTCGTCTAGTGTATGGTTGAAGCTGATGACGTTCTGCTTGGGCAGGCCGTAGATCAGGTCGACTGACAATCCCTTGAAACCGAATTCACGCGCCGAGTCGATGACGAGTTTGGTCTCGTCGAGGCTCTGGATGCGATTGACAGCTTGCTGGACGCGCGGATCGAAATCCTGCACGCCGACGCTCATGCGATTAAAACCGAGTTCTGACAGCAGCTTGACCGTTGCGCGATCGACTTTTCTTGGGTCAACTTCGATTGAATATTCACCATCGGGCAGCATCTTGAAATGCTGCCAGGTCATTTCCATCAGGTGGCGCATTTCGTCGTGCGACAGGAAGGTGGGCGTGCCGCCACCCCAGTGCAGTTGAATGACCTCGCGCGGACCATCGAGCGACGCGGCCTGTAAAGCCATTTCCTTACCAAGGTATTTCAGATACTTGGCCGAACGACCATGATCTTTGGTAATAATCTTGTTGCAGGCGCAGTAATAGCAAATGGTATTGCAGAACGGGATGTGAAAGTATAATGAGAGCGCTCGACCAATCCCGCCAATCGTCCGTTTGCCCAGCCATGAGCTGTAGGCGGCAGAATCGAAGGCTTCGACAAAGCGATCGGCCGTCGGGTAAGACGTATAGCGCGGGCCGCTGACATCGAAACGACGAATGACTTGCGGATCGAAAATTAGTTCTTGATAGTGGCTCACAGAAGTACCGTCACAACAAACACTGTCCAACGACATCGAAATTGACTGACAACCCCAAATACTCACGATCACTCGCGAGGTGTGCAGGATGCAACAATCGCAGCCAGTTCACGTTGACGCAGATCAAGGCTCACGTATTTGCACACGGAATAGCCACATGCACGCTCAGGTAATCCCCTTGTCAGTCCCTGCCTTGCGCGAGGCTTGTTCACAATGCAATTTACGTGAGCTATGCCTGCCCGTCGGGCTCTCCCCCGAGGAGTTGGCGCAGCTCGATGAGTTGGTGGAGACGCGCCGGCGGGTACTACGCGGCCAGCATATCTACCGCAGTGGCGACACCTTCGAGGCGCTCTACGCCATCAAGACCGGTTTCTTCAAGACCGACGTGCTGCTCGAAGATGGCCGCGATCAGGTCACCGGCTTTCAGATGGCCGGCGAAATTCTTGGCCTGGATGGCATCGGCACCGAAAAGCATACCTGTAATGCGATTGCCCTCGAAGACAGCGAAGTCTGCGTGATTCCGTTTATTGACCTGGAAAACTACTCACGCGAGATCGGCGCTCTGCAGCACCATTTCCACAAGGTGATGTCGCGCGAGATCGTGCGTGACCACGGCGTGATGATGCTGCTCGGCATCATGCGTGCCGAAGAGCGGCTGGCCGCCTTCCTGCTCAATCTCTCGCAGCGTTTTACCGCCCGTGGCTATTCGCCGACTGAATTCAACCTGCGCATGACGCGCAACGAAATTGGCTCCTACCTGGGGCTCAAGCTTGAGACCGTCAGCCGTGCCTTCTCTCGCTTTCAGGATGAAGGTCTCATCACCGTGCATCAAAAACACATCCAGATCCTGGATGTCGCCGGTCTGAAGAAACTGCTTTCAGAACGACGCACCTGATTCAGCAATCCACATAAAAATAGGTTCGTCAGTAAAACCTGTGGGCGAGCGGTGGTTCGGGGAGTTTGCCAAGTACATGATATAGAGCGAGTTCTGTCGCCTTGAAGGTACGAAAGCCGTAGGCTTTTCTCATAGTGACTTTGGCCTTGTTGTTGAGGCCCTC
>JAUXXJ010000025.1 GCA_030681195.1 Rhodocyclaceae bacterium | reverse complement strand
TGCCGAGAGCAGCAGCGCTTTCGAGGCGCGCTTGCCGCGTCCCTTGGTGATTTCGGACACAGCCACCCAGGCGCTGAGGACTTCGTTCCAGACGAGACGATAGGTTTTGTTCATGATGGTGTGTCCTTAAAAAGGCAGACTGGCAGACAGCCAGAGGCGGTTTTTGTCGAGGCTGCCATCCTGATCGCGGCCGGTGACCGTGGGGTTGGGGTTTTTGCCGAGGCGGTGCGCCCAGGTGGCTTTGAGGTTCACGCCAACCGGTGTTTGCCAGCCGAGCGATAGGCCGTAGCCCTGGAGGCTGTAGCTCATGGCGCCATCGTTGTTGCGGACATGGCCGTAGTCGTGGAAGCCGGTGAGGATGAAGCCTTCCGGCAGCTTCCAGCGCAGTTCCAGATTGCCCAGCACGCCGCTGTCGCCGCCGCCTTCGCTGCTCGGGTAGGCGCGGACACCGCCGGCACCGCCGAGGTAGAACTTCTCTGAGCTGTCGAGTTTGTCGCCCGAGTCCTGGCCTGAGCCTTGAGCGAAGAAGGACAGATCGTTGCTGATGACCTGCTGGCGCGAGAGGCTGTAGCGCAGCTTGCTGAAGCGCTGGTTTGTCGTGCCGACCTCATTGTCACGGCTGCCGCCCGTCCATGTCAGGCTGCCGCTGTTGGCCCCGCCACCGCCCCAGTTGTCGAACAGGTTGCCGTTCAGCGCGATGCTGGTACTGTCGATGTTGTAGCGTGAGGACGTGGCGCCACCGAATTGGTTGTCGAACTTTTTGTGGTCGGCGTTGAGGTTGAGATACAGGTTCGCCAGGCGCGAGCGGATGAGCGGATAGCTGGCTTCGAGGCCGACGACGCTGGAGGTGCCCTTGTCCTGATCCGGATTGAGAGTGATAAGTTTGTAGCGCAGGCCGGAGGCATTCAGGCCGACACGCCAGCCATCGCTGCCAACCGGCAGGGTGTAGCCGATGCGCAGATAGTCGCTGCCGCGGGTGTGAATGGCGTTGGCGCTGAGCAGGTCGCCAATCCCGAGTGGGCTGGTGATATTGATGTTGGCCGTCAGTCGATCAGCCCCGGTGGAGCGGGCGCCGGTGTTGTCAATGGCGACTTCGCCGATTACCCAGGGTTCGTCGGCCATCTTTAGGATGAGGTCGGTTTCGCCGTCACGACTGCCGGCGGCGAGGCTACCGGCCACGGCGATGCCGGGCAGATCATCGGCCAGCAGCAGGCCACGATCCAGTGCATCTGCATTCAGGCTCGTGCCACTGGCTTGCTGCGCGGCAAAGATGGCTTCGATCCGAGCGGAGGCGACGCGTTTCGATGGCACACCTTCCGTCTTCAGTTTGCCGAAGACGGCTTCAATGATGTGGATGGTGACGATGC
The DNA here is from genome assembly GCA_030681195.1 of Rhodocyclaceae bacterium. Lineage (GTDB taxonomy): Bacteria > Pseudomonadota > Gammaproteobacteria > Burkholderiales > Rhodocyclaceae > Sulfuricystis. The sequence continues at coordinate 4,802 of JAUXXJ010000025.1, read as the reverse complement.
CGTCTTTGATGTCCTGCTGCGGCAGGTAAGCATTGACGACCCAGCCGGCAGCGCGATAGACCTCGCCAACGGCGGCGGCGGCGGCTTGCAGTTGCGCAAAGTCGAGCGGGCGGTTGAGGAAGTTGGCGACGACGGGTGCCAGTTGTTCGGCGCTTATCAAGGTATTGCCGGTGAAGCGAAACTGTTTGACGGTGATGGCGACCCCTGCGGCCGGCTGCATGGCGGCTGGCGCAGCGGGTTTTTCCGGGGCGATGCGTTTGGGCATCTGTTGCTGGCGTTCGCGCTCGATCTGCTGTTGCAGGGCGCCAGCGTCGGGTGGGGTTTGGGCGTGGACGCCCAAGGATGCTGTGGCGAGCACGAGGGCGACGGCGAGCAGTGATGAACTGGGGTTGTGCATGATGACTCTCAGAAAGAGGAATGAGCGATCTGGACAGGGATGCAAAGCTGATAGCCCGTGCCACGGATGGATTTGATGGTGGGGGCCGGTGCGCCGGCCAGCTGCAGCTTCTTGCGCAGGCGCACGATCTGGACTTCGAGGGCGCGTTTGCCCAGATCGTTGGCGGCTTTGCCGACCAGATCGAGCATGACGTCTGTGGTGATGCGCTGGTTGCTGCTGTGCGCGAAGGCCTTGAGCAGCGTGCATTCCGGGTCGGAAACGTCGACCCAGCCGAGCGGCCCGCCGAGTTGCAGGGTGCCGGGGTTGAGTGCGAGGGAGGGGGAAGAGAGCGCGGCCGAATTCATGATGGCCGCGATGATGGCAAAGTCGGAAAATCGATTACTACCGATTACTTCCGAAGCCTACGAATTGCTACGGATTACTACAGAGTGTTACGGGATCGGTGCGCAATACGCGGGCGATTCTGGATAGCGTGGTGACCCACGGCGAAACAATTGTCATCGAGCGCAATTACGTCACGATTGCCCGTATCGTGCCGTCCGAACCGGCGATGACGGCGCCCCAGGCTTTGACGGGGCTACTCCGACCCTGACGTCTGGTCAAGTGGACTCTCCAAGCGTGATTGCCGCCACCAGCAACGCGCTGGTGTTTGTCTCGGCAATCTCGCTGGGCGAGCTGGCCTTTGGTGTCGAATCCTGCGTCGACCCGGTCGAGCGGGCCGCTTCGGGATGAATCACTCAATCTACAGGCCCGCCTTGAAGGTTTTGATATGCCCTGCCTTGCCGTAATCGAGCAACAACTGGTCGTCGGTCAGGAGTGTCGCGCCGAGATGGCGTGCCGTTGCAGCAAGCAAGCGATCTGCCGGGTCGCCGTGGAGTTCGCCAGGCATACGCGTACTCGCCACAGCAATCTCTGGCGTTAGCGCCTCCAACCGAATGCCGGGCTGGGAAAGCGCCTCCCGGACCCATTCGCCGACATCGCGGTCAAGCACCAAGCGCCCTTTGCTGACCAGCATGGCAACCTCCCAAGGAGAAATGGCGGCGACCAACACCGCTTCGCTCGCGAGGGATCGCAAGACTGCCTTTTGGGCCTTGGGGCCCAGTTGGCGACTGCCATTCATGAGCCAAACCCAGGCGTGGGTATCCAATAACACCAAGCTCACGCCAGCCTCACTGCGCTGCAGTCCAATCGACGTCGAGCGGTGAAACACTATCCGCCTCAGACCGCACACTGCCGGCCATTGCGCCAAACAAAGCGGTTTCAGGTTGAATGGGCACCAACTTGGCCACCGGCCTGCCACGCTTTGTAATTACCAGTGATGCGCGTTGCTCCGCTACGGCATCCAGTATCTGCAAGCACTTCGCTTTGAAGTCTCCAGCGCCTATCGTCGTTTCCATTATTCTCTCCATGGTCACATCTTATGGTCACAGTATAGCGCTGGGGGACGGTGCGATCAGCTGGCGACTTAGCGCAGCTCCAGGGCAATGCAGAGCTGGTAGCCGGTGCCGCGTAGCGCCTTGATGGTCGGCTCGCTGGCGCCGGCATCGAGCAGCTTTTTGCGCAGCCGCACGATTTGCACGGCGAGGGTGCGCTTTTCCTGTTCTTCGATGGGTTTGCCGAGGAGTTCGAGCAGTTGCCAGGTTTCCAGGCGATGGTCGCGGGCGCGAGCCAAGGCGGCTAGCAGCTGGTATTCATGCCCGGAGACGGCAATACTGGCTTGCGGCCCCTCAAGCTGCAGCGCATGCGTGTTGAGCACCAACTGGGTGCCGGCGCGGGCGGGTGGCCGCAGACGGCGCGCGAGGGCATGGATGGCGGCGCTGAGTTCTTCGGGCGCGGTGGGTTTGGTGACGTAGATGTCGGCGCCGCTGCTGTAGCCCTGGGTCACGTCACGCACCTGGTTGCGGGCGGTGACCATGATGATGCCGATCTCCGGTGCGGCGGCGCGCATGCGGCGGGCGATGCTGAGGCCGTCTTCGCCGGGCAGGTTGAGGTCGAGCAGCAGCAGGTCGGGGCGAAAGCTGACCAGGGCGTCGTCGAGCGCTTCGGCGCAATCGACGCCGTGTACGGCATGGCCCATGGCGACGAGCGTTGCGACGGTGGCTTCGCGCAGGTCGTCGTGGTCTTCGACGACGAGGATGTTCAGCAGGGTATCCATAGCGCGAACTTTACCGTGCCGGCTTCGGGTTGGTAAGACAGGTCGCCGCCAAGCATGCGGGTGAATCCTTCGGCCAGGTGCAGACCGAGACCGGAACCGGTCTTGCCGTGGGCACCGGGGGCGCGGTAATAGCGGCGGAAGACCTGTTGCGGGTCGGGCATGCCGGCGTTGCCGGGCGGGTTAGTCACCCGGAAGGAGAGGCCGGCTTGCCCATCGCGCATCAGCGCTTCGGCGCGGATGGTGATGGCGGCATCCGCCGGGCTGTACTTCAGGGCGTTATCAATCAGGTTGGCGAAGATGACGGTCAGTAGTTGGGCGTCGGTGAGGCAGTCGGGCAGCGGCGCAGCCTCGACCCGTACCCGCGCTGGCTCGCTGCAGGCACTCACGACCTGGTGCAGGATGTCACCGGGATTGCAGCGGGCCTGCATGAGTTCGACACGGCCATGCGCCAGGCGATCGGTTTGCAGGCAGCGCTCGACAATGGCATTGATATCGGCCACGGCACGAATCAGGCGTGTGCGGCTGGCACTATCGATGGTCTCATTATGATTGCTCAGCGACATGCGAATGACGGACAGCGGGGTCTTGAGCTCGTGGCTCAACATGGACAGAAAGCGGTCCTGCTCTTCGTTGCGGCGGGAGAGTTCTGCGTTGGCCGACTGGATCTGGCGTTCGAAGCGGATACGCTCCGAAATGTCGCGCAGCACGGCTTGCAGGATGAGCTTGCCATTGAGCTGGATGGCGGTGAGCATGACGTCCACCTGGAAGTTCTCGTCCGTGTCGATGCGCTTGTACGTATAGTCAAAGCGTTGCGTGCCGTGGCGCAAGGCCTCGTCGCCCTGCTGCCGTGCGTAGGCTTCCGATGCCGCGCCGTCGGGTTGGAATGGCGGGGTAAACAGCGGCGACCACGGCGGCAGACCGAGCGACTTTTCTTTATCGGTGGCGCCAAACATCGTCAGCGCCTGGGGATTGCAATCGATCGACACCAGGCGTTCGCCATCCAGCAGAATCACCGCGTCATGGGTGGCGTTGAACAGGGCGGTGCTGCGCTCGTTCGACTCCTTCAGTCGCGTGAGCAGCTGCTCCTGTTGTCTGCGCTGTTGGAGTAGGTTTCGGTAGTGATGCAATGCCCCAGCCACCAGCAACAGCATCGCCAACCCCAGCAATGTCACCAGAGAAAACCAGCCGATTCTTTCGCGGCGAATCTGGGAGATCGCATCCATATCATTCAGGACGTGAACGGTGAGAAGATTGTCCGAAATAGTTTGCGTAGCCAGAACGTAAGGCTGCCTTGCGTTATTCCAGCGGAACAATTGCGCAGGTTCTTTACCTCCAAGAGGCTGAAGCTCCACCGTCGAAAATTGCTGCCGCTTGTATCTGGCCTCACGATCTTTATTTGAAATCTCAAAGATCTTCGCGTTTGGTAAGGCGCGCATCAGGAGATCGGGATCTTTGGCAAGGACAATTACACCGTTCTCGTCGGTAAGAAAGAATTCCTCCTCTGCAATCGATCGGGTGATTTTCTCCAGATCGACCCGCGTCGCTACTGCGCCGATAAATTGGTTTTTCGAGATCACGGGCGCCGAGTAGAACAAGGCATAGGCGTTGGAAACCCGACCCACAGCGAACTGCTGTCCAAGCAAGCCCTTTTGAGCATCCCGGAAATAATCCCGATCGGCGTAATTGACGCCGGTAAAGCTCTTGCCATCGCCCGAATGGCCTTCGGCAATGCAATCACCTGCGGCATTCACCACAAAAAGGCTGCTTAATTCAAGCCGATCCACAATGTCTTGAAGTACGCGTGCCAGTTGTCCAAACTGCGGGTCAGCCCGCCAAATGTTGCCCTGCTCATCTACCGACAGGGTCGACCGATGCACGCCAGGACCAAACCTTGTCGATAGCTGCTGCACCAGCGAAGGCTCCAGCGCCATCACGATAGGTATCCCGCGGGTGAGGGCAAGTTGGCGGGTGACGCTGGCGCTGATTGAATCGGCGCTGGACTGCGCTGCATGAAGTTGTCGCGCTATCAATGCGTCTTCGCGTTGCTCGGCATAGTGACCAGAGGCAAACCAGGCTGCCAGAGACCAGACGCCTGCAAGAATAATTAATCCTAAAAACCGCAGTTAGCCGATACCGTTTGCATGATTTGCGAGCAATCGGAGGATTGGTGGCGGACCGATACCGGCGAGAGTCTGTTTGAGATGATCGCAAACGCGAAGCCAGACCGCTTGGGGATTCAACTGCTCCGCA
>JAUXXJ010000024.1 GCA_030681195.1 Rhodocyclaceae bacterium | reverse complement strand
TCATTGAAACCAAGCGCCTGGTTGAGAAACGCCAGGAACACGGCACCGGTTCCGCCAACCCCGACCCGATCAAACCACCCACCTCCAGCTACAGCCTGGTGCGCACCTACCAGCGCGAAGTGGAGCGGCAACGCAAGATGGTCTTGAAAGCCGAACACGCCCACCAGCGCTTGCTGCTGGTGGTGCAAGGGCTGAAGAAGCTGTTTGCCGACGAGCATTTCGTCAACCTGCTGCGCGCTGAGGGGCTGGACACCCTGCCCAAGTACCTCGCTGAGCGTATCGACAACCTGAATGGAGCCACCGCATGAACCCCGCCAGCAATGCACAACCCAAGATCACGCCGATGTACCCCGGCATCCATCAGGCCGACGAGGCCGATGAGGGCCCCAATCTGCCCACGGCCCCACTCAACACCTTACTCGGCTTCGATCTGGAGACCTACCAGATTCCCCTCGACACCCTGATGCCCAGCAAGCATATCCCGGAAGGGGTGATGAGCACCCGCAAATACAAGCAGATCGTTTCGTCCATTCATGAAATCGGCCTGATCGAACCCCTATCCGTGATCCGGCACGACCCGGCCAAATCAGAATTCATCCTGCTCGATGGGCATTTGCGGGTGCTGGCTTTGAAGGATCTGGGCGTCCATGAAGCGCCCTGCCTGCTGGCCAAGGATGACGAGACCTATACCTACAATCACCGTATCAACCGGCTCTCGACCATTCAGGAGCACTACATGATCCGCCGTGCCATCGACAAGGGCGTGAGCAAGGAACGCCTGGCCCGGGCCTTCGGGGTTAACCTGGGTTCGATCAACCGGCGCATCAACCTGCTCGAAGGCATCTGTCCGGAGGCCATTGCCCGGCTGCAGGACAAGCAGTTCACGCCGGATGTCACGCGGGTGCTGCGTAACATGAAGGCCGCCCGGCAGGTGGAGGCGGTGGAACTGATGGTCGCTAGCAACACCATCACCGTGGCGCATGCCGATGCACTGCTCAAAGCCACGCCACCGGAGCAGCGCACCGACTTCAAACCCGCCGAGCGTGACAAGCAAATGGCGCCGATCGAGCAGATCGTCAAACTGGAAAAGGAAATGAGCCAGGTCCAGACCCAGTACAAGGACGCCGAAGAAAACTACGGTTCCGACCTGCTGAATCTGGTGGTGGCCAAGGGTTACCTGACCAAGCTGCTCGGCAACGATGCTGTCAAAAGCTACATCACCCGGCACGAGCCGGAAATTCTCGAGCACTTCGAACTGGTGGTGAACACGGTCAGCATGGAAGAGGCGGTGCAGCAGCAACTCGAGGCCAATGGGGAGTTCGAAGAGGATCCCGACAGCGACGACCAATCCGCCCCTGAAAATACCCACCCCGATTCCGAAAATGGCAACGAAACCCCAGTGTCAGGAGACAACGCCACCACTGAATAGAAAAACCAGATGAGCAGAGCGATGGAAATGTCATTGCCGCGCCGCAATACCGAAGGGTAAAATGCCGCCGATAACGATAACCTTCGGAGGTGGCGATGCACTGGTATCTCGTTCATACCAAGCCCAGACAGGAAAAGTGCGCTCTGGAAAACCTCCAACGGCAGGGTTACGAGTGCTACTTGCCCATGCTTTCCGCAGAAAGGCTGCGGCAGCGCGTTCTCAGCGTCATTGATGAGCCGCTGTTTCCCCGCTACCTCTTCATTCGTCTCGATACGGGGCTTTCGGCCAAGGGCTGGGGGCCGATCCGTTCCACCAAGGGCGTGAGCCGGCTCGTCAGCTTTGGCAACGAGCCTGCCAAGATCGATGATCGATTGGTGCATCTGCTGCATTCACAGGAAAATGCCCATCAGACGCAGCCGCAGCGGCTGTTTGCCAAAGGCGAACGGGTCATGATCGCCGACGGGGCATTTGCGGGGCTGGAAGCGATGTATCAGATGGCCGATGGAGAAGGGCGCGTGATGGTGCTGATCGAGTTGATCTCCAAGCCGGTGCAACTGCATGTTGCTCCTGCCAGCTTGCGCAAGCTGGCCTGAGGCCCGCGAAGAAATCCCAGCGCATTGGTTTTGAGAGAGACCACAAACCCTGTGGGCCTGTGGCATAATTCGTTCGTCCGTTGAACAACTTTTTGCCGCGGACTCCCAAAGAATCGTCCTGACCGCGCTTGCTGAACGTGAAACAGCATGGCGGTAGCGTGCCTGAAGCGCCTCACTTTCATTGACTCGACGCATCTCACTTCAAGAAGACATCCAGTTTCAGGTGTTGCGACGCCTGTATGAAACCCCGGATGTCAGTCAGCGCACCCTGGCCAAAGAGTTGGGCATCAGCTTGGGCAGCATCAACTTCTGCTTTCAGGCGCTGGCGGAGAAGGGCTGGGTCAAGATGCAGAATTTCAGCCAGAGCAAGCACAAGATGGGCTATGCCTATCTATTGACGCCGGCCGGACTCGCAGAAAAGTCGGTGCTGACGGCACGGTTCCTCAAGCGCAAGCTTGAGGAGTATGAAACGCTGTACGCGGAAATCGAGCAACTTAAGGCCGAAATGCCGCAGATCGTTAAGGTGATCTCATGAAGGTTCTCATCACTGGTGCCGCCGGATTCATCGGTTCCAACTTAGCTCTGCGTCTGCTTGAGCGGGGTGATAGTGTCATCGGCATCGATAACCACAACAACTACTACGATCCCGCTTTAAAGGAAGCGCGCTTGGCGCGCCACGCAAAGCACCCGAACTACACTCATTTGCGCATTGATCTGGCCGACCGCAAGGCAATCGAAGTAGCCTTCGCTACCCACAAGCCGCAACGCGTGGTGAATCTTGCTGCCCAAGCGGGGGTGCGCTACTCGATCGAGAACCCGCTCGCCTACATCGACAGCAACATCGTCGGCTTCGCCCACATCCTCGAAGGCTGCCGGCATAACGGCGTCGAGCATCTTGTCTATGCCAGTAGCTCCAGCGTCTATGGTGCCAACACCACCATGCCTTTTTCGGTGCATCACAACGTTGATCATCCTCTGAGCCTCTACGCCGCCAGCAAAAAAGCCAACGAACTGATGGCCCACACCTACAGTCATCTTTACAACCTACCGACGACCGGTCTGCGCTTCTTCACGGTCTATGGCCCCTGGGGCCGGCCGGACATGGCGCTGTTTAAATTTACCAAGGCCATCCTCGCCGGCGAAAAGATTCCGGTCTTTAACTACGGCAAGCATCGCCGCGACTTCACTTACATCGACGATATCGTCGAGGGTGTTATCCGCATCCTTGATCGCCCAGCGCCGCCGAATTTGGCATGGAGTGGCGCAAAGCCCGATCCCGGGTCCAGCAGTGCGCCTTGGCGCGTCTACAACATCGGTAACAACAGCCCGGTCGAACTGATGGACTTCATTGCTGCGCTGGAGAATGCGCTAGGGAAAAATGCAGAGATGGAAATGTTGCCACTGCAATCTGGTGATGTGCCGGATACCTATGCTGATGTCACCGATTTGGTCGAGCAGTTTGGCTGCAAGCCGGCGACATCCGTAGAGCAGGGGGTGTCTAACTTTGTAGATTGGTATCGGGAGTACTTCACATGCTAAGCCGGAAGACTTCGGTTGCCGTCGTTGGCCTCGGCTATGTCGGTTTGCCCTTGGCCGTCGAGTTTGGCAAAAAATACCCCACCATCGGATACGATCTTTCTGAAGCCAAAATCACCGCCTATCGCGAGTATCGCGACCCCACCGGAGAGTTAAGCGGCGAAGACCTCATGGCCTCCACCCTACTCGAAGTCACAACTGATCCATGCCGTATTGCTAGCGCCGACTTCCTTATCGTCGCCGTGCCCACCCCGGTGGATGAGGCCCACATCCCCGACTTCTCTCCTCTCGTTGGTGCCAGTACTACCGTCGGCCGGCACATGAAGGCCGGAGCCACCGTCATCTACGAATCCACAGTCTATCCCGGCGCCACCGAAGAAGTCTGCATTCCGATCCTCGAAAGAGAATCCGGCCTCAAATGGATGAAAGACTTCCATGTCGGCTATAGCCCGGAACGCGTTAATCCCGGTGACAAGGACCGGACGATCACCCGGATCATCAAGGTCGTCTCTGGTGACGATAGGGCAACATTGGAAGCCGTCGGCGACCTCTACGAGTCAGTGATCACGGCCGGAGTGCACCGGGCCAGCAGCATCAAAGTCGCTGAGGCCGCCAAAGTCATCGAGAACACCCAGCGCGACTTGAACATCGCATTGATGAACGAGTTGGCCATCATTTTCGAGAAGATGGGGATCGATACGACAGAGGTCCTCGAAGCGGCGGGCACCAAGTGGAACTTCCTCAAGTTCAAGCCAGGACTCGTCGGCGGCCACTGCATCGGTGTCGATCCATACTACCTTACACACAAGGCCGAGATGCTTGGCTACCATCCTCAGGTCATCCTCGCCGGTCGGCGCATCAACGACGGGATTGCGGCGTTCGTCGCCCAGCAGACCGTCAAGCGGATGATCGGTGTCGGGAGCTGTATCAAAGGATCAAAGGTAGTCGTGCTGGGACTCACTTTCAAGGAAAACTGCCCCGACATCCGCAATTCGAAGGTTGCTGACCTTGTGCACGAACTTCAGGACTATGGCTGCGAAATCCTAGTGCATGATCCCATTGCCGAAGCTACGGAGGCGAAACACGAGTATGGTATTACGCTGACGCATTGGAACAAACTTCCACAGGCCGATGCAATGGTTGCGGCCGTATCGCACCGGCAGTATTTGGAGATGCCCCTAGACGATCTGCTAGCAAAACTCAAACCCGCCGGCGTGTTCGCCGATGTCAAATCCGCTTTTCCCGAACAAACCATCACAGAGAAAGGTTTTCGCGTCTGGCGTCTCTGACCATGCATAGCGTTCAACCTGTCATTCTTTGCGGAGGATCGGGAACCCGTCTGTGGCCGTTGTCGCGTTCCGGTTTTCCCAAGCAGTTTCTTTGTCTGACGGGAGAAGACAGCCTGTTCCAGCAAGCAGCCAGGCGGTTGGACGGGATGGGTGCCGAGGATATTGCCGTTTTGCCACCCTTCATCGTCAGTGGCGAAGAGCATCGCTTTCTAGCACTCGAACAACTCCGCGAAACCGGCATTGAGCCGGGTGCCACGCTGCTGGAGCCAATCGGCCGCAATACCGCGCCAGCCTTGACATTGGCTGCGCTGGCGGCCCTCGAGAATGGAAATGACCCCATTCTGGTCGTCACTCCTGCCGACCAGACGGTAGCCGATCTGGTCGCCTTTACTGCAGCAATGCAAATGTCGATTCGGGAGGCGACCAGTGGTGCCATTGTCATTCTCGGCATTGCGCCTGATCGACCCGAAACCGGCTATGGTTACATCAAGGGCGCCGTCGCCGTCCCACCAGTCCCGAAAAGGGGATTCCCTTCGGTCACGCCGACTTCTATTTTGGTTGAACGTTTTGTCGAGAAGCCGGATGCGCAGACCGCTTGTCGCTATCTCGACGAAGGTGGCTACTACTGGAATGCCGGCATGTTCGTGCTCAAGGCGTCGGTCTGGATGGCGGCCCTCGAGTGCTTCCGCCCCGATATTGCGCAAGCTGTCCGTGCCGCATGGTCTGCGCGCCATGCCGATGCCAATCCGGCGACCCAGTTTGTTCGCCCCGGCAAGACTGAATTCTCGGCCATTCCCTCCGAATCCATCGACTATGCCGTCATGGAACGCTGCCCTGGCAGTGCCTTCACCATCCGCATGACCGCCCTTGACGCAGGCTGGAGTGATCTTGGCGCATGGGATGCCGTCTGGCAGGTGTTGCCGAAGGATGCCGCTGGCAACGCCCATGTCGGCGATGTACTGATGACGGACAGCCGCAATACGCTGGTGCAGGCTACCAGTCGTCTGGTCAGCCTGGTGGGAGTCGACAATCTTGTCGTCATCGAAACCCCGGATGCCGTACTGGTGGCAGACCGTGCGCGCAGCCAGGAGGTGAAAGCCATTGTCACCGAACTGCAGCGCAGCGGGCGAGAAGAGCACACGTTGCACCGCAAGGTTCATCGTCCCTGGGGTTGGTACGACAGCATCGATGAAGGCCCGCGTTTCAAGGTCAAGCGCATCCAGGTAAACCCCAAGGCGAGCCTGAGCTTGCAGAAGCACCATCACCGTGCCGAGCACTGGATTGTGGTGAAAGGGACTGCCGAGATCACCAACGGTGACAAGACCATCCTGCTCACTGAGAACCAGTCGACCTATATTCCTCTTGGCGAAGTGCATCGACTGGCCAATCCGGGAACCATTCCCTTGGAAATTATAGAGGTGCAGTCCGGGAGTTATCTGGGCGAGGATGACATTGTCCGGTTTGAGGACAGCTATGGACGATAGAAAGATATATGTGGCCGGCCATCGCGGGATGGTTGGTTCTGCACTAGTGCGCCGCCTTCAGTCCGGGGGCTATTCCCGGATCATTAGTCGCACCCATCAGGAACTTGATCTTCTCGACCAGAAAGACGTGGCTGATTTTCTCAAGATCGAGAAGCCGGATTACATCTATCTCGCTGCCGCTAAGGTCGGGGGCATCCAAGCCAACAATACTTTCCGCGCCGATTTCATCTATCAAAATCTTCAGATACAGAACAACTTGATTCACGGAGCCCTGGAGGCCGGAATCAAGGATCTGTGTTTTCTGGGATCAAGCTGCATCTATCCGCGAGACTGTCCGCAGCCCATCAGGGAAGAATATTTACTGACGGGGCCATTGGAGTCGACCAATGAACCGTATGCAATCGCCAAGATTGCCGGTATAAAGCTTTGCGAAAGTTGCAATCGGCAATACGGTACCCGGTTCGTGAGCGTTATGCCGACGAATCTTTATGGGCCTGGCGATAACTATGATTTGGCTAACAGTCATGTTCTTCCGGCATTGATGCGCAAGGCGCATGAAGCCAAGCTGAATGGTGCCAAGGAATTTGTTGTGTGGGGCACAGGTACTCCAAAGCGTGAGTTCCTCTACGTGGACGACATGGCTGACGCCTGTGTTTTCCTGATGGAGAAGGGCATAAGTGTTGGCCTCTACAACGTGGGCAGTGGTCTCGATCTGACCATTAGAGAGCTTGCTGGGGTTGTCACCGATATCGTTGGTTTCAAGGGCCGGATTTCATTTGATACTACCAAGCCCGATGGAGTGCCAAGAAAGTTGCTTGATGTTTCGCGGATGAAAAACCTGGGATGGGAGGCGAACACATCCTTGCGTGACGGAATTCAAGAGACCTACGCCGCATATTGCGCATCCTTAGGGAACTAGACTCATGAACCCACAGAACAAAGTTGCATTTGTTACCGGCATAACCGGCCAGGATGGTGCTTATCTTGCCGACTTTCTTCTCAAGAAAGGCTACACCGTGCACGGCCTCAAGCGCCGCACCAGCCTGTTCAATACGGACCGTATCGATCATCTTTACCAGGATCCACACGTCGACAACCGGAAATTCATCCTGCATCATGGCGACATGACCGACTCGTCGAGCCTGATTCGCATCATCCAGCAGATTCAACCTGATGAAATCTACAACCTTGCCGCTCAGAGCCACGTTGCAGTATCGTTCGAGGAGCCTGAATACACCGCTAATTCTGATGCCCTCGGTGTGTTGCGATTGCTCGAAGCCATTCGCATCCTCGGGCTAGAGAAAAAAACCCGCTTCTATCAGGCAAGCACATCTGAACTCTTCGGTAAGGTTCAAGAAGTTCCGCAGAAGGAAACTACTCCCTTCTATCCTCGCAGCCCTTATGCCGTTGCTAAGATGTATGGTTACTGGATAGTCGTCAACTATCGCGAAGCCTACGGTATATACGCATGCAACGGCATTCTCTTCAATCACGAAAGCCCCCTGCGCGGCGAAACTTTCGTCACCCGCAAGATTACGAGGGCTCTGGCTCGCATCAAGCTTGGCTTGCAGGACTGCCTGTATCTGGGCAATCTCGACGCCAAGCGCGATTGGGGGCACGCCAGGGATTACGTTGAAATGCAGTGGCTGATGCTGCAGCAGGATCAACCCGAGGATTTCGTCATCGCCACCGGGGTGCAATACAGCGTGCGTGATTTCGTCAATGCTGCCGCAACGGAACTGGGCATGCAGATCAACTGGTCCGGGGAGGGCGTCGACGGAAAGGGAGTTGACGCCAATGGCAAGCAGGTCGTCGCGGTTGATCCCCGCTACTTCCGTCCCACGGAAGTGGAAACCTTGCTGGGCGATCCTACCAAGGCCAGGGAAAAACTCGGCTGGACACCGAAAATCAGCTTTGATGAGCTGGTTGCCGAAATGGTTCGGGAGGATCTCGATTCAGCCGAACGGGATGAACTGGTCAAACACCATGGGTACAGGACGATGGATTACCACGAATAATCGTACATTATGCATTGAGATGAAGATTGTTTCTGTTATTCAGGCACGCATTTCATCGAGGCGTTTGCCTGGTAAGGTTCTCCAAATTGTGCGCGAAAAACCTATGCTTGCATACGTAGTGGAGCGACTGCGCCGATGTCGCCAACTGGATGGGGTCGTGCTGGCTACCTCCAACGAAGTAAGCGATGATCCGATCGCGGCATTTGCTGAAACAATCGACCTACCTTGTTATCGTGGGCCGCTAAACGATGTGGCCGCCCGTTTGTTGGGAGCAGCCGATACTGCCAATGCACAGGCTCTGGTGCGCATATGTGGTGACAGCCCTTTGATTGACAGTGCATTGGTTGACCGGTTGGTGTTGGTCTTTCGCGAGTCTGATCGCCCAGATATAGTCTCGAATGTCGCAAAGCGGACTTTCCCTAAGGGGCAATCGGTCGAAGTCATATCTATGGATGCTCTACGGTCCCGGGTTCTTAACGGAATGACACCGACCGAAAGAGAGCATGTGACTGAGAATTTCTACAAACATGCCAATGGCGCTCGCATCGTCAATGTGGAACATACAGAGCCGCTTGGTGACATGCAGTTGTCAGTAGATTCGGCAGAGGACATGTTGTGCTTCGAAGCCTTGCTTGATATCTTGGGTGCCCCCTATTGGCGCCATGGACTAGCGGACGTTGTCGCGGCGAAGAGGTTCTTGGATGGGGGGGGGGCATAAAAATGCTTCGTGCAGGGGTTATCGGGCTGGGTGTTGGCGAACAGCACATCCTGGGTTATCGGGCCGCAGGTGTGGAAGTGGTAGCGCTGTGTGACATGAGCACGGACAAGCGTGCCGATGCGGCCAGGTTGTATCCAGAATGCAAAATCTATGAAACGGCAGAGGAACTCCTTGATGCCGATGATGTCGATGTCGTTTCTATCGCGAGCTACGACCATCATCATGCGACGCAGATCGTTCGCGCAATTTCGAGAGGTAAGCACGTCTTCTCAGAAAAGCCTATATGCATGAATGAGGACGAACTGGATGATATTCGTAATGCACTTAAACGAAATCCAAGAGTTCGCCTGTCGACGAATACAATTCTTCGCATGAGTGAGCGGTTTCGCGATATTCGTAGGCGCGTTAGAGCCGGCGAGCTTGGCCGGCTATATTGTGTCGAGGCGGATTATAATTATGGCCGTCTTCAGAAAATCATGACAGGCTGGCGAGGAGAAATTGTCGACTATTCGGTAATGCTCGGTGGCGGGATCCATATGATCGACCTGTTAATTTGGATGGTGGATTCTCCGGTGATTGAAGTCAGTGCAGTGGGCAACAAGCTTTGCAGCGTTGGCTCCTATTTTCAAACCCCCGACATGGTCATGGCGTGGTTGCGCTTCTACGATGGAACAATCGGAAAAGTCGGAGCCAACTTCGGATGTGTCTATCCGCATTTCCACAAGATTGCGCTTTACGGTACTGAGGGAACATTTGAGAACGGTATTGGAGGTGGAGTTTTGATTCGAAGCCGCGACCCGCAAGCGCCTCCTCAATCCATAAAGTCCGCCTATCCTGGAATGGCAAAGGGCGACCTGATACCGGGCTTCATCGACACGATTCTCGGAAAGGGCAAGGCGGCGGTCGAAGAACTGGATGTATTCAAGACAATGTCTGCTTGCCTTGCAATCGACAAATCGCTCAGAACCGGGAAGCCAGAAGTTGTAGAAACTTATTGATATCGATAAATATTATGAGAAATATTTCATTTGGCAAGCCGATAATCGGCGACGAAGAGCGGAATGCTGTCTTGGAAGTGCTGAAGGGCAGCCAGTTTGTGCATGGCCCGCTCGCAAAGAAGTTCGAGGCGGATTTCGCGGGCTTTATCGGCGGCGGCTATGCGCATACCGTCGCGTCCTGCACCGCCGGCCTTCATCTTGCCTACATATACCTCGGCATCGGCCCCGGTGACGAGGTGATAGTACCGGCGCAAACACACGTCGCAACGGCCCATTCGGTCGAGTACACGGGTGCGCGCCCGGTGTTTGTCGACGTGGACGCAACTACCGGCAATATCGACATCGATGGAATTGAGGCTGCAATTTCGCCGCACACCAAGGCGATCAGCGTAGTGCACTATCTTGGCCTGCCAGTCGACATGGACAAAGTAAATGCCCTGGCCAGGAAACATAACCTGTTCGTTGTGGAAGACGCTGCCCTAGCGTTGGGTGCCCGCTATAAAGGTGTGCACGCTGGGTTGATGGGAGATGTCGGCTCGTTCTCGTTCTACCCGGTGAAGCACATTACGACGGCGGAAGGCGGCATGTTTACCACGCGTCATGCCGATGTGGCAGAAAAAGTCGCCAGGCTCAAGGCCTTCGGCTACGACAAGATGGTCGGCGAGCGGGTGGTTCCCGGTTTGTACGATGTTGATCTGCTCGGCTACAACTATCGGATGAATGAAATTGAAGCGGCTATCGGCGTCGAGCAGCTGAAGCGGGTCGGCGGATTCCTCGTGAAGCGCGCCGCAAATGATACGGCCCTGCGCAAGGCGCTGGAGGGCATAGATGAAATCACATGCCTTTCGGCGGGTGGCGGTGACTTCGAACACGCACACTACTGCCTCGTCGCCGTTCTAGGAGAAACTGTTGCCGAAAAGCGGTACGACATCATTAATGGCATGCGTGACATGGGCGTTGGTACGAGCGTTTACTACCCCGGGCCTGTACCTCATCTGAGATACTACAGAGAAAAGTATGACTTGGGTCGAGTGGATTTCCCCAATGCAACACGGATTAGCAATCAGTCCCTTGCGTTGTCCGTGGGCCCTCACTTGGATGAGGAAGATATGATCTATGTTGGCAGGGTGTTGAAGCAAATTCTTGGAGCTCTAAAATGATCGATACGAATGCATTCAAAGGCAAAGTAGTTGCTCTGGTCGGGGGCGCTGGTTTCATCGGCCATAATCTTGCGTTGGAACTAAAGGCTCTCGGTGCTGAGCCGCATGTCATTGACGGACTTCAGGTCAATAATCTCGGTGCCTTTACGAGCGGCCTCAACCCGAATCCGAACAATAATCTGTATGTCGGATTTGCACATCTGCGCCTTGATCTGTTGCGCCAGGCCAAGATTCCATTGCATATAATCGACGCTCGTGACTACCATGTGCTTAGCCCCTGCCTGAATGCCATCAAGCCTGATGTTGTCATTCACTTGGCTGCGGTGGCGCATGCAAATCGTTCGAATAAGGATCCTTTTAGCACGTTCGACCACAGCATGCGAACGCTGGAAAATGTACTCGATTCGGTCAGAGTGGATCGGCCACACGTCATCTACCTGTCTTCATCGATGGTCTACGGCAACTTCGATGGGGATGCCGTTACCGAAGACCGGCGCTGCGAGCCAATGGGAATTTACGGTGCCCTGAAATACGGTGCCGAGAAGCTAGTGATCGCCTATAACCAAGTCTTTGAGTTGCCTTATACGATTATTCGACCGTCCGCCCTCTATGGTGAGCGCTGCGTCAGTCGTCGCGTGGGACAGGCCTTCATCGAAAATGCGATTCGTGGCAAATCGCTAAGCATTAACGGTGATGGCACCGATGGCTTAGACTTCACCTACATCAAGGATTTTTGTCAAGGAGTGTTGCTGTCCATTGCTAAACCGGAAGCTCGGAACGAGATATTTAACATCACCTTCGGTAGCGCCCGCTCACTCAACGATCTGGCGGGCTTGGTACTGGAGTATTTCCCTGGTCTGCACGTGATACACAACCCGCGTGACGCCCTGATGCCTGAGCGTGGAACATTGAGCATCGATAAGGCGCGGCGCCTTCTAGGCTACGATCCCCAGTTCCCAGTAGACAAGGGATTCGTACAGTACATTCAGTGGTACAAGCAGCTAGCGGCAACCAAGCCAGAACTGTTTAGTGAGGAGTGAGGTCCGCGACAGTCACGCAAACCAATTGTATGAAGGCAGATTTATGGCTCGCGGGTATCTTGGGCTACCCTGTTTGGAGAATTGAGGACGCATCGGATGGCGAATCGCTATCCGCATTGGAGTCTGATATCCCCGTTTTTGCTTATGCAAAAGTTGGCGCAAGCGATATTGCCAGCGTGTCGCGACTAGTTGGCTCAGGTTTTCTGGTCGTAGATGTAGCGCTTACTTTCGACGCGGGGATCATCGCCCCCACCTCCGCTTCAGACGGAGTGCGGTTAGCGCTTCCGGAAGATCGCGAAGCGGTTGCCCGCGTTGCCAGAGGCGCATTCCGATTCTCTCGTTTCCACCTCGACCCCCTCGTGCCGAATGGTATTGCAGACACTATCAAGTCAGCATGGGCGGTCAACTATTTTGAGGGTAGGCGCGGTGACGGCATGGTGGTGGCTGAACGCGATGGCTGTATCGTAGGATTTCTGCAACTTATATGGACTGCGCCAGATTCCCTGGTGATCGACCTCATTGGTGTCGATCCTGCGTGGCAGGGACAAGGAATCGGGCGGGACATGATTGTTTACGCCGCCCGGCATGGTACAGGCGATGGCCGCGTTCCAGCGGGAATGACGGTGGGCACCCAAGCAGCCAATGCCCCTTCTGTCCGTCTTTACGAATCCTTGGGTTTCCGTCTGGCCTCGGCCCAGTACGTAATGCACTTTCACGGTGTAGCAATGGATAAAAAATGAACATCGGTGACGTCGACCTGTCATGTGAAGTATTGGTGATCGCCGAAATCGGAAACAACCATGAAGGTGATTTCGGTCTCGCCGTGGAGATGATTCACGCGGCTGCGGTGGCGGGTGCCCAGGCAGTAAAGTTCCAGACCATCCAGCCCGCGCGGCTGGTTTCCGCAACGCAGGCAGCGCGCATCGAGCAGCTGGGCCGCTACGCCTTCAGCCGCGACCAGTTTGCCGAACTGGCCGGGGTCGCGAGCGCGGCCGGCGCAATGTTCCTGTCCACGCCATTCACTCCCGACGTCGTGCCTTGGCTCGACCCTCTGGTGCCGGCCTTCAAGATCGCCTCAGGCGACAACAACTTCACGCCATTGCTGGCGGCGGTTGCCGCAACGGGCAAGCCCATCCTGCTCTCCACCGGCATGACCGATCTCGCCGCGATCAACCAGGCCTGCAAGATCATCGAGAATGCCGCGCGGACCAGCGGGAATGTAGTGCTGGCCGGCGAGATTGCGCTGCTGCATTGTGTCTCCGCCTACCCAACATCGCCTGAACAAGCAAACCTCCGCGCCATTGCCACGCTTGCACGCGAAACCGGCAAGGTGGTCGGCTATTCGGACCACACCCTTGGCGTTGATGCCGCGGTCCTGTCCGTCGCGCTCGGCGCGCGCATCATCGAAAAACACTTTACGCTATCAAAGACACAGTCCGACTTCAGGGACCACGCCCTGTCGGCCGACCCCGCCGAGATGGCAGAACTCGTGCGACGGGTGCGGCTGGCGCAAACCCTCCTTGGCACCGGCGAAAAGATCCTGCAGGACGGCGAGATGCCGACTGCGGCTGCCGCGCGACGGTCCATCGTGGCGCGCGCCGCGCTCCCGGCCGGGCATCTGCTCGCGGATGCGGATCTCGACTGGCTTCGCCCCGGTGGCGGGCTGGCACCCGGCCTGGAAGGGCTCATCCTCGGCCGGCGCCTGAACCAGGCAGTGGCGCGCGGCGAGATGATCAAGCCGGACATGGTGGCCTGACGTGTGCGGCATCGCCGGCTACTACGGAACGCGCACGCTGCCGCCGGAACGTCTTGCGCAGTGCTTCGAGCGGATGGGGCGGCGCGGACCGGACGGCCATGGTTCCGTCCATCGTGTGGTGGGCGTTGAGCGCAATGGCTACCTCCTGCATTCTCGCCTGCGCATCATCGACCTCGATGCCCGCGCCAACCAGCCGTTCGCACGCGGCGGCGGACATCTCAGTTACAACGGCGAGCTGTACAATTACTTGGAACTGCGCGCCGAACTGGTGCGAGACGGGCAGGCGTTCACCACCGCGAGCGACACCGAAGTCCTCGCTAGCCTGCTCGCCACCCGGGGTAGCGCCGGGCTTGATGGCTGCGAGGGCATGTGGGCCTTTGCCTGGCTGGACGACAACGGCCTCTTGCTCTGCCGCGATCGTTTCGGCGAGAAGCCGCTGTACGTGTTCGAGGACGACAGCGGCGTCTATTTCGGTTCCGAGCCCAAGTTCATTTTTGCCCTGCTCGGTCGGCGGCTCCCCGTCAATGCCAACCACCTGCGCCGCTACCTAGTCAACGGCTACAAGGCCCTCTACAAGACCGGCGATACCTTCTTCGCCGGCCTGCGCGAAGTTCGTCCTGGCACGACAGCGCGCTTCGACCGTCGCGGCCAGCGCCAAGACGCCTCTTACTGGTCGCCCCGCTTCGATGCTACCGACGAATCGATGACATTCGACGAGGCGGTCGCCCGGGCACGCGACGCCCTCGTCGAATCCGTGCGCATCCGCCTGCGCGCAGATGTGCCCATCGCCTTTTGCCTGAGCGGGGGCGTCGACTCAAATGCCCTGATCGCGATTGCCAAGCGCAAACTCGGCCACGAGGTTCATGGTTTCACTATTATGAACACCGACGAGCGCTACGAAGAGCGGGCGATGGTGGAGACGGCTGTCGCCGAACTGGGCTTGCATCACACCTCCATTCCCGTCGAGCGTAAGGATTTTCTTGTCAATCTGCGCCGGCAGATCCAGTACCATGACGCACCGGTGTGCACCATCACCTACTACGCCCAGTGGCAGTTGATGGCCGCCGTGGCGGCAGCGGGCTACAAGGTTTCTGTCAGCGGCACCGGTGCAGATGAACTCTTCAGCGGTTACTTCGATCACCAGAATTTCTACATCCAGGCCCTCGCCGACGATCCGGCCGCGCAGTCGCAGGCACGTGACAACTGGCGGCGCGTGGTCGGGCCCATCGTGCGCAACCCCGTCCTCCAGGACCCGGACTGCTTCGTCAAGAACCCGGCCCTGCGCGACCACATCTACCTCGATGCCGACACGTTCTCGGCCTTCCTCGCCCAGCCGTGGAGCGAGCCCTTCGCCGAAGAAGCCTACAGCCGGGTGCCGTTGCGCAACCGGATGAACAACGAACTGTTCCACGAATCCGTGCCGCCCATCCTTCACGAGGATGACCTCAACGCTATGTACTACTCTATCGAGAACCGCTCACCGTTCCTCGACCGGCGCCTGTTCGAAGTCTGCCAGTCGATCCCGACCCGCCACCTGATTCGTGACGCCAAGGCCAAGGCCGTCCTGCGCGAGGCAGTGCGCGGCCTCGCGCCCGACGCCGTCATCGACAACCCACGCAAGGTCGGCTTCAACGTCCCGATATTCGATTATCTCGATGTCGCGGATCCGCAGGTGCGGGCGCAGATCCTCGACGATGGGCCCATCTTCGAGCATGTTCGTCGTACTCCCATCGCCGACTTGATCGACAGGCCGGACCTGCCCAACAGCCAGAGCAAGTTTCTCTTCTACTTCCTCAACGCGCGCATGTTCCTCGAAGAGTTTGGCGACGGAGGCAGCGCATGAAGTGGTGCCGCCGCTGTGTGCTGCCCGACAGCCGTCCCAACCTCGTCATCGGCGAAGACGGCATCTGCAATGCCTGCAAGGCCCACGGCGGCAAGCCCGCCATCGACTGGGCTGGTCGCGAGGCCGCGTTCGAGAGTGTCGTTGCCAATGCCAAGGCAGCCGCGAACGGCTACGACTGCCTGATCCCGGTCAGCGGCGGCAAGGACAGCACCTGGCAGGTCATCAAGTGCCTGGAGCACGGCCTCACGCCATTGGCCGTGACCTGGAAGACCCCGGCGCGCACTCCCATCGGCCAGCGCAACCTCGACAACCTCGTGGCGCTGGGCGTGGACCACATCGACTACCGCATCAATCCCAAGGTCGAGGCCCGCTTCATGATCAAGGCCTTTGAGCGCTTCGGCTCGACGGCCATCCCCATGCACATGGCCCTGTTCAACATCCCGCTCACCATCGCCGCACGCTTCCGCATTCCGCTGATCGTGTGGGGCGAGAACTCCGCATTCGAATACGGCACCGAAGACGAATCACTCACCGGCTTCCGGCTCGACCGTGCCTGGTTGAAGAAGTACGGCGTGATGCACGGCACCACCGCCGAGGACTGGCTTGAGCACGGTTTCTCGCGCAAGGATCTGGCAGCCTATTTCGGCCCCGACGAGAGCAGCGTCGAGGCGCAGGCGCAGCGCGCCGTATTCCTCGGCTACTACTTCCCGTGGGACCCGGAAACCAGCCTGGCCGTTGCGGCCGCCCACGGCTTCAAGTACAACGCCGGCGCGGCGCGCACCGGCTATTACGACTACGCCGATATCGACGACGACTTCATCTCGCTGCATCACTGGATGAAGTGGTACAAGTTCGGCTTCACGCGGTTGTTCGACAACCTGTCGCTGGAAATACGCAATGGCCGCATGACGCGGGAGCATGCGCTGCAGATCATCCGCAACAAGGGCGACCAGACGCCCCGTGCCGACATCGACAAGTTCTGCGCCTTCGCCGACATCACCCGCGAGCGCTTCTTCGACATCGCCGAAACCTTCCGCAACCGCGACATCTGGCAGCAGCGGAACGATGGCACCTGGTACATCCCGGATTTCCTCATCGCAGACTGGAGCTGGTCGTGAAGTTCGAGCCCAAGGATCCGCCGCGCCGATTCCCGGTCGGTAACTCGGTGAAGTTCGACATGCGGGACTGCGGCAACCTGCGGCTCGATCCCGACGAACAGGTCACCTTCGTCACGGCATCCGGCGCCGAATACGACGTCGCGGCCAAGGACTGGGGGTTTTACGCCACGCCGTCGCTCAACGGGCGGTTGGAGCAGTTCGGCCTGCGCGGCGTGCTGATTCGTAACCGGGGCACCGGCCGCTATTTCGTCTTCTTGGTTGAACGTGGGCGGGAAAAGCCTTTTGACGAATATTGCATTCGGGAAAATCTCAGTGTCGTGGTGTGGATGGACAGCATGGAAGCGCTAGATGACCTCGCAACTAAAATGGGGGCACCAGAATGATACTTCCGACAATTCAGTGCCCGTGTAATGGCGCTCACTTGGAATCCGAGTTTTCCTACGACGCGCCGCCAGTCGGAGAAACTTCCTTTGATATTGGGGACCAAACATATAATCGCTCATATTCAAAGTGCGGCCTCTGCGGGCACCGTTTTTCGGTAAACCCCATGGACTTGAGTGAACTCTATGGGGGCGCCTATGTGGACGTTACATACGGAGATCGCCTGAAAGAAACCTTCGAACGTGTATTAGCATTGCCTCCTCAGGACTCGGACAACACAGGGCGCGTTGCTACCGTGTTAGAGTTTTCTGGCGAGAGGTTCGGTGCAAGCTACGTTCCGAGCTTAGTCGACATTGGTTCAGGACTTTGCGTATTTGCGTATCGCATGAAGGAAGCGGGCTGGAGATGTACGGTAATTGATCCGGACCCGCGGGCGGCGAAGCACGCTCGCGAGACTGTAGGCGTGCATGCGGTGACTGGTGATTTCATGAAGTTGGACACTGCCGAACTGGGCCACTTCGATGTCGTAACACTGAATAAAGTTCTGGAACACGTTGTAGACCCGCTGGCGATGCTTGCGAGAACAAAGTTGCTGCTTAGCCCAAGGGGATTTGTCTATTTCGAAGTTCCCGACGCCGAAGCGGCTGCTGCGGAAGGTCCGGGACGAGAAGAGTTTTTCGTCGAACACCATCATGTTTTCAGCATCGCTTCTACAGCAATGCTGGCCGAGCGTGCTGGGTTAAGGGTCGTTCGTATTCAGAGATTACGAGAGCCGAGCGGAAAATTTACGATACGGACCTTCCTTGATTTTGTCGCATAAACGTCTTACGGTCCGAATCCTTTGAATCGAAACACGACTTAGCGAGATACCATCCATGACACAACAAACCGGCCCAGTCCATATCAGGCGAG
Organism: Rhodocyclaceae bacterium; assembly: GCA_030681195.1. Lineage (GTDB taxonomy): Bacteria > Pseudomonadota > Gammaproteobacteria > Burkholderiales > Rhodocyclaceae > Sulfuricystis. The sequence continues at coordinate 48,055 of JAUXXJ010000024.1, read as the reverse complement.
TCGCAAAACGAGACATTGAAGCAGACCTAATGGAGACTGTGGGGAGAAAGTTTGGACAGCGATTTGCCGACTATCGAACTGACTACAACCGAATTGCCGCAGGAAAGGGGAACGAAAGCGTATTACCCTACCCGTTGACGTTGACTATCGAAACAGTAAATCGGTGCAATCTGGCATGCGTCATGTGTCATTTGCCCCATTTTGAAAAGAAGAAAACAACCCTCACCGCAGGGGATCTGGTAAAGATATTTGAGGAAGCCGAAGCGATTGGAGTTCCGGCGATCCTTATTGGCAACGGCCACGAACCACTCCTATACAAGGACGTTGATCGCCTCATCGACGAAGCCGTAAAGCACAAAATAATGGATTTGCTGCTGTTTACCAACGGGCAACTCTTGAACAAGGGCCGTGTGGAAAAGATCTTGCATTCGGGGATCACGCGTGTTTTCGTGTCCCTGGACGCCTCTACTGAAGAGACCTACGACAAGATTCGCCGGAGCCGGACTGACCGTTCGAGTCACGAAGGCAGGCTTCACGAGGTGGAAGAAAACATCAGGTATCTGGTAGCGCGGCGCGAAGAGTTGGGGTTGAAACTCCCGATCGTTCGCGTATCCTTCGTGATGCAGGCGGAGAACGCGCACGAAATACCGGCATTCAAGGAAAAATGGATAGATGTCGTCGATGCCGTCGACTTTCAACGGCTGACATCCCATTCCTCAATTGAAACGCTGGAACTACTGAGTGAAGAAGAGCGCTGGGAAGCCCGCGCGCCTGCGGACCACTATCTTCGCCTGTCGCCGGAAGAGCGGTACTGCCACTACCCATTCGACACGCTCGCCGTCTGGAGCGATGGAAACGTCGGACCGTGTTGTGCCTACCAAGGCAAGAATCTCATAGTCGGTAATATCAATGAGCAAACCATCGGCGAAATATGGACGGGCGAGAAAATGAACCGCTTGCGCAAGCAGCATATGGATGGAAAACTGAACATCGTTTGTCAGGATTGTTTGGCGACATCCGATTTCAGCATCATAAAGAATCGTACCGACATCGGATAGCAATTGCGTTGCAAGCTAACGCCCCTTAGATGCCAGTGACACGAAGTCTAACAACCTGATTATCTCTATTATGTTCCGAAAGATTACACGCGAAGAAGCAGCCCGAATTTCTCCTTGGCCAGACAGAATTGATGGCTTGGAACCTTGGCAGAAAACCAGAAACGCGTCTAGTGTCGAGTCTGAATACGAGGCGAGATACATTGAGATGAAGAGACTCTGGGGCCGGCACAAGCAGAGCGTCCCCAATTTATCGCCGGCGCTGTTGCCCTTGTCGTTCGTGCATAAGCTCAACCGCCAGAACTGGGCACAGATGCAGGCGTTGCCGGGTGTCTATGGCCAGGTCGACCTTGATCGATTCCTGTTGAGTTTCCAAGACGAGCTATACGAGGGTAGCCTTCCCGTCGCAGAGGCCTTCTTTCGCCAGCTAGTTGTCCAGACAGTTCAGCGCGTGGTTGATCGGGGAGCAATCCGCGTCGTGGTGGAGCTAGGGTGCGGCGCCGGAATCAATCTAATCAATATCGCTGCCAACTGCGCAATCCGGGCAGTTGGATGCGAGCTGTCGCCAGCCGCGGTTTCCCTGATTGGCGAGATTGCCTCGGACACCGGATTACCGATTGAGGCAGTACGAAGAAACTACATGAAGGACAGTATTTCCGATCTTGCCAAAGGGGAGGACTGGGGATTGATGACTGTGCATTCCATAGAGCAAACGCCGGAGATCGATGTCTCCTGGATTGAACGAATTCTCGACGAAGAGTTGCCGCCGAAAGTTGGCATCCACATGGAACCTCTGCATGTTCCGGGAGGACAGTTTGCAGCCGAATGCAAGCGATATGCGGAAATAAATGACTACAACAGGGAGTTCATGGCGACGATACGCAGTGCCGAGGCAAAGGGGCTTATTGAGGTCGTAGCCCTTGATCCGCGTATTATCGGGTCGCAAGCGCATAACCCAACGACTTTGCTGGTATGGCGTCCTCGGGAGCGATCGACCGAGAATTCGATAGCGTGGTGATGTCGGAGTTAAGCATGAAATCGCCGGCCCTAAGAATGGCTCTCATCACCGTTGCTATTCTCTTCCTTCTTGAAGGAGTTGCGAGGTGGTTTGAGCCGCCTCGTGCAGAGGTCGAAATGCAGTCGCTGATCGATGCCCTAATCGGCACAGCTGGCGGCGAAGGGACCGGTCGTGTCGAAGAGGAAAAGTGCGTGCATGAGGCCAAAGAACCACCGCCCGAACGATATTCACCCGGTAGACCCGAGCCGTTGGGGCGTGACTTAAACAAATTGGCACTTGGCTCCTACTATTCGCCGGATTCACTCATGATGCATACTTGGGCACATGGGGCTTTCCAGCCGGAATCTTCCACCGGTGCGATCGCAGTGTATGGGTCAAGCACCATCGCGGGCGATGGACTGCGATGCCCTGAAAACACCATTCCAAGCCAACTGCAGCGGCTCCTCGCAAGTGATGTGCCTGCAACTATTCGGGCGACCGCAGGTTCGAAGCCGCGGGTAGACAACCTTGGCCAGTCCGCCTTCGTCTCTTACAATCAATTCTTGCTCCTGTTAAGCCAGCTTAGAAACGGATATCGACCACGCATCGTGGTTTTCTATCAGGGCCACAATGACGCGCTGCAACGTGTTTTGTCGGCGTCCCCCCATTTTAATTACGGTGGATACTCAATCGGAGCGACTGGCAAGTATTCGATTCGGCATTCCATTCGAAACAGCTTACTGGGACGGAGTGCTGTTCTACGTTGGTTGAGCGGGGAGCAGCCAATTATGAGCAATCTATTTGTTGAAGGCGATGACTATAAACCGGCTGTATTTGTGGGATCCTTTAAGGAGTTGACCCGAAGTGAACTCATGGAAAGAAGAGCCAAAGCCGTTGCTTCCGATATGTTCGGTCAGGCTGAGATGTTGGCAGAGCTTTCGAGCAGCTACGGCTTTGAGTTGGTGGTTTTCAACTACCCGTCTGTGTTTTCAAAGAAAGTGCTTTCCGAGAGTGAAATGGGCATTGTGAACATCGCGCGAAAAATGGCGCCGGAGGCTGAGTTGGCGTTGAGCCTGACACAGATGGCAATGCACGAACGATTCAGAACGGTACCCCCGCGCGCACATTATTTTGATCTGCGAAACTGTTTCGGAGAATCCGCCGAAACAGTATTCCGAGATGTTAGTCATCTGAATGCAAAGGGGAATGAAATCATAGCCGGCTGCATTTACAAGGAATTGTCAGTAATACCAGCCGTCAAATAAAGGCTGCACAAGCATGATGTCCCATGGCGAATTACCGGAAGTGAAATTGATGGACTGTAACAAATGCGATTGACCAATGTTGTACTTTTCCTTGCTTCACTGGCGCTATCGGCACTTCTGGCGGAGGGTGTATTTCGCGTTGTTGTGGATGATGGCATGGTCTATGAGCTTGAAATGTGGAAGTACGCAAAATCAGTAAAAGTACGCTCAGATGATCCGAGCATAGGCCATCAGCATCGCCCGAATGCAGCAGCACTGCTTATGGGTGCGCAGGTGAGGACTGATTCGCACGGTTTTCGCGGGACGGATATTCCAGGAACACCGACCTCTGGTGTTGCTCGCATCGCATTTGTTGGCGACTCGATTACGTTCGGTTGGGGGGTTGCGGAAGAGGAAACCTTTGCGAGCAGGGTTGTGAATGATTTGCAGTCTCGCGGGCGCCGAGTAGACGGCTTCAATCTGGGGGTGGGCAACTTCAATACAAGCCAGGAGCTAGCCCTGTTCAAAGCCGTCGGGTTGGAGATGAAACCCGATATTGTTGTCCTCGCCTATTTCATTAATGATGCGGAACCCCTTCCCCGGTACAACCAGCACGGCTGGCTCGATTGGCATTCGGCCGCTTGGACCGTACTGGCCCATCGTGCAGACTCCGTCCTACGTAGTGGCGGATCGCGACAGGATTGGAAGGAGTATTATCGCGGACTGTATCGGAACGGGGAAGAGGGGTGGGACTCCACCCGCCGAGCAACGAAGGAATTGGCAGAGACGGTGCGGGCCAGCGGTGCCGATCTTATCGCCTTCAACATCCCGGAGCTCCGCGAGCTCAAGCCATACCCATTTGTGGACATCAATGAAAAGATCACGGACTTGATGCGCTCCAACAATATCCCCTTGATCGATTTGCTGCCTGCGGTTGAGGGTCAGGAACCGCCCAGTCTCTGGGTGACGGTACCTGATCCTCATCCCAATGGAAAGGCCAACGACTTATTTGCTACAGCAATGGTTCGCAGTCTCGTTCCGATACTTCAGAAACTGTGTGAGCAGAAGGGGAAGGGATGCTGACTTTATTTGGAATATGCTTTATGGCTATGTCCGGGACAACAACGCAGGAAAGGTAGGCAGCATGGAAAATGAGAAGCGCCTCCACCCGAAAGGGTTGCACGAGGATTTCAGCAGAGAGGAAAAGGAAAAGGTTGGGACAGAGCGGCAATTTGGACTAGTCTTTGCAGTCGTTTCCGCAATCGTAGGTGCTGTCCTCTATTGGATGGGGAGCGCATATTGGGCAGTGGCGTTAGCTACATCGATAGGATTCCTTGTGGTCGCATTGTGGATCCCCAATCTTCTTCGCTGGCCGAATCGATTCTGGTTGGGCCTTGGAGCGCTTCTTCACAAGGTCATGCAACCTATAATCTTGGGAATTCTTTTCTACGGGACTATTACCCCCATCGCAATTCTTCTGCGAATTGTTGGAAAAGATCCTCTTAATTTAAAATTCTGCACACAGGCCGAGACTTATTGGATAACGCGGAAAAAAGATCTACCGCATTCAATGTCAAATCAATTCTAGGCTGGCGGCGCTGATGAAGAGATGAAAACTCGATAAGACTGCAATGTCTTGTAAAATTTGCACTTGATGAAGCTAAAGGATGCGCGATGCTAACGGCGTTCTATTGGCCAGAGGTATGTTTATGTCGAAATTTGATCCGGAGTACAGCGCTTATGTTTAAGATTCTTGGTGAGTTCCTTGTATTCATGAAAGTGCGGAAGAAATACTGGTTGTTTCCTATCATGATCGTGACTGCGTTGCTTGGAGGATTAATTCTTCTGACAAAAGGGTCGGCAGTCGCACCGTTCATCTACACGCTGTTCTAAGTAGTCAATATTATGAAGGTTTTGGGACTCTCTGCTTTCTATCATGACAGCGCTGCGGCGTTGGTCGTCAATGGTGAAATTATCGCGGCGGCCCAAGAAGAGCGATTCACGAGAAAAAAACATGATGCGGGTTATCCGCGTCATGCAATCGATTACGTACTTTCTGCCGGTGGTTTGACGCCGAGCGACATTGACTACGTGGCGTTTTACGAAAAGCCATTTCTGAAGTTCGAACGGTTGCTTGAGACCTATGTATCGATGGCTCCGCGTGGCTTCAAGTCGTTTGCAATGGCTTTGCCTCTTTGGATGCGGGAGAAGCTCTACCAAAAGGATCTTCTATCAACCGAGTTGAATGCCTTGGTTAAGGCGGATTGGAACGCAAAGCTTGTTTTTTCGGAACATCATCTGAGCCATGCCGCATCGGCGTTCTTCGCTTCCCCCTTTCAGGACGCTGCGGTGCTTACGATGGATGGGGTAGGTGAATGGGCAACTACTTCGCTTGCAATCGGGCACGGCAACGCGCTGACTATTGAGAGAGAGATCCATTTTCCCCACAGCTTGGGGCTGCTGTATTCAGCCTTTACCTATTACACTGGGTTTCGAGTTAATTCGGGCGAATACAAGTTAATGGGTTTGGCTCCATATGGAGAGCCAAAGTACGTTTCCCAGATTCTGGAGAACCTGATCGATGTCAAGCCGGACGGATCTTTTCGTCTTGACATGAAATACTTCGACTACTGCGCAGGCTTGACGATGACAAGCCAAAGGTTCGATCATATCTTCGGGGGACCTGCCAGGAACCCGGAGGATCCCCTGACGCAAAGGCACATGGATTTGGCGGCGTCGGTACAGTTCGTTCTGGAAGACGTCGTCCTGCGCCTTGCCCGGAGCATTGCATCCCAGACCGGGATGCGAAACCTTTGCCTCGCGGGCGGGGTCGCATTGAATTGCGTTGCAAATGGCAAAGTGCTTCGTGATGGGTGTTTTGACAAGATATGGATCCAACCTGCTTCTGGAGATGCTGGTGGAGCCTTGGGCGCGGCATTGGCAGCCAGCTTCATGCACTTGGGGGTTCCACGGAAAGTGGTGTCACCAGATTCGATGCATGGCAGTTACTTGGGGCCATCGTACGCGGATGACGAAATCGAGACCACACTGCACCGTGTCGGTGCCAGATTCGTCAAGATGACCGATGCCGAAATGTTCGCCAAGACTGCGGATTGTTTGGCTGCGGGACTGGCGATCGGATGGTTTCAGGGTCGAATGGAGTTTGGGCCACGGGCCCTAGGCAACCGCTCCATTCTCGGTGATGCACGCTCTCCGGCAATGCAGAAGATTCTCAATCTGAAAATCAAGTATCGCGAATCGTTTCGTCCTTTCGCACCCGCTGTCCTGGCTGAGGATGCTGCAGATTACTTCGACCTGAACGTGGAGAGTCCTTACATGCTGCTGGTTGCTCCGGTCAGGCAGGAGCGCCGCAGGCCGGTCTCCGCCGAAGAGGCTGCTTTGTTTGGCATCGAGAAGCTCAATGTCCCCCGCTCCGACATTCCCGCCGTGACACATGTCGACTATTCCGCCAGGGTGCAAACCGTTCGGCAGGACACCAATCCGAAGCTGCATGCGTTGCTATCCATGTTCAAGGAACGGACTGGTTGTTCGGTGCTCGCCAATACAAGTTTCAACGTGCGAGGCGAACCGATAGTGTGCACGCCGGAGGATGCTTTTCGCTGTTTCATGGGAACCGACCTCGACATCCTGGTTGTCGGAAATTGCGTACTTCGCAAAGAAGACCAAGATAGCGCTCTGGCAATCAACTACAAGAACCAATTCGAACTTGACTAGGGGCTTTCGCCATCCTCGTTCTGCCATTCAATTTTTGCCCCACCATCGCGGCAGTCACCCACAATCGATGGCTTGACTTGTCGCCACCATTGACTGAAACCTTTCAGCGCAAATGCTCAATACCTATTCGGAGAAATCTTAATGGAAAAAAAGATAGTTGTTTCTAAACCGGTCGATCCGGCACGTCTGAAGGGTGTCGGTATGAAGGCCTTCAGGGCAGCAGTAGAGCAGGTCAAGGTCATGAACGAAGCCCTTGCACCGCACCGGGGCGCTCCGTCCTCCTGCTGGGTATGCGGCTCGAAGGATGCGCTTCCGGTAGCATCAATACACGGAATAGACTTTGTCCAATGCCGTAGCTGCACGCATGTGTTTCAGTCGCACGTCATTCCCTACGAAACGCTTCGTGACTACTTTGCCGATGACACTGACATCAATGTTCATGTGGCTGATGGCCAGTTCGAATACCGCATCAACGAATTGACTGGCCCGAAAGTGCAGGCGATTTTTGACCGAATGTCCGAGCTCGGAGTGGATGTCGCATCGGGGCGCTGGCTTGATTGTGGCTGCGGGTCTGGCGACATGCTCTATGTGGCGAAGCAGTCGGGCTGGGATGCTGTCGGATTCGACATCGGGAAGGCCGGTGTCAAGATTGCCGAACGGGCGGGTCTACGGGCCTACTGCACCGACTTGGAAGGCTTTGTTGAAGGACCGTTCAAGAGTTTGGAGGATCAAAGACACTTTGACGTGATAACGGCTTTTGGCTATCTCGATGTCCTGACTGAGCCGACCAAGGCATTGAAAACAATCAAGTCCCTGTTGCGTCCTGGCGGTTTCATTTGTATGCACCAGCCGCATTTTGACTCGGTGACCCACGATCTGAATAGGCGATTTCCAGAAACGGCTATTCGCTATCTCAATGCCGGCCAGCGAAGCAGCTTTACGCGCCAGTCAATCGAGCGCTTTCTGGGCGACTCTGGCTTTGAGATTGTCTTGGAGTGGCGCTTTGGCCTCGATATGTACAACATTCTTGCGACAATGTCTCTTGCTCGGCCCGGTTTCGTCGACTCCTCGGCCTATGAGTGCATGCTCCGAGAATTCAACGCTTTTCAGCATATTATCGACGAGCAGGGAATGAACGATACGATGATGGTTCTGGCCCGCCTGAAATAAACCGTGGCCCCCCCCGATCAGGATAAACATCGTGTGCTCCTTATCTTCATGTCGAGCACCGACCTTGCCCAAATGCGGCACTTGGCCAGCGGTTTGTCCGAGGTGGGAGACTTTGAGTTCTTCACTTGTGCGCTTGCGCAGGGAAGACAGGTGTTCTGTCCGGGCATTTCAGGAAACGCGCTACCCCAAGAGAGGCCTCCACACTTGCCTGTCCGTTCAGAAGGAACGTCGGAGGAATCCGCTCCAAAGGGTTGGCTGGGGGAGAGCTTGTATGGCCGCATCAAAACAGTCTTTCGATCACATGCGCATCACGAGCCCCTGGCAAGCTTGCGGCTCCTACGACGAATCTTGTTGGACGCCTTGTACTGGAGGCATAACCGATTGGAAGCTGAACGCTTTCTTGCCGAGCATCGAATCGACTCCGTTATCACGTGCAACGACACCACCCTCCAATACCTGCCCACGCTGAAAGCCGCAGAACTGCGGAATCTCCCAGTAATCCTTGCTCGTTCAGCTAATATTTACTTTCATGAGCAGTCGGATGGCTACCGCAACAGCGTTAAACATGGGATGCGTGCACGAATGCCCGAAATGCATGTGGACCAAGCCGACAGCCTTGCCAGAGCCTTGGTGAATTGGACTATCAAGCAATTCGCTCCAACGCACGTAAATGACACGATCTGGGGAAGGCTGGTTGCTTACGATCCTGCAAGCATAGTCAGCCTTGCCATGGCTGGAATCCAGGCTCCACATCTTTGGCATCTTGGGATGCCATGGACCAAGCACATCGTAGTATCGGGAGATGATGAAATCAAAGCCCTTCAGTCCTACGGGGTTGAGGACAGAAAAATTCTCCCGATCGGGTGCGTTCCGTTTGAGACTGCTTACGCCGCACTCAAAAATCGTGATGCGCTAAGGGACAGAATCTGCCGCCAACTGAAACTGGACAAAAATAAGCCATTAATCTTGTTCACCATACCGGCCGGGTGGGAACACAGAATGTGGACCCACGAGCAGCAATTCTCCTACCTCCGAGGGGCATTCACCTTGCTTGCGCAGTTCGATGCAAACGTAGTCATCTCATTGCACCCGCTTTCAATTCGAGAGGACTATCAGGAACTTGCCACCCAATTTTCGCTAGCTTTTCTTGACGGACAGTTGATCGACTCAATCACTATCGCCGACATTTTTTTGGGCGCAGACAACTCTTCGGTTCTGCGATGGGCGATGGCGATCGGGATCCCTACTATGAATTTCCAGTTCAACCCGAACAACGTCCGGATAGCCCTACCCGATGAATATCCAAATATCGTCGATCCAGAAGAGTTTTCGAAGTGGTTAGCCGTCCACATAGCCCGTTCCCCGATTAAGACCGACGAATTATTGGCACAACGTCGGCGTCCAATGAATCTCATTTCGACGGGCCAATTCTATATAAATCTTGCGGGCGCACTATCGCCCTGACTCAACATCCTGTCAAGTACGTCCAAACAATCCCGAATTCGACTGAAATTCCGGTTAATCGGAAAACGGAGGTTACGGGGCAGGGTTATTTCAAACAAACTATGTGGCCTCAGGCGCGCATAGACTCACAAGCTATTGGAAATGATAAAAGAAATATCCTGGGCGTGGCAGGCGTTTTGTCTCACCGGTCTGAGACGTCGGAGGTTGGCACTGTTGATTGCGTTGTCGGCAGTTACAGTTGCGCTCGACACGTTGGTGGTTTCGATATTCCTGCCGATACTTCTATATATTGACGGCGGTGCCAGCGCCCTGCAGTCCCGTCTGCCAGCCCCGCTTTCAATTCTATATACCTTAGTTTCGGACTCCGTCGCCGGGGTTGAGCTGCCGGCCATGCTCTTTGCCGCAACGGCATTGATGTGCTTTCGGTACATAATGTCCTACAGCCAGGCTCAGTTGTCGATCGATATGGCAGCCACGGCAACGATCAACCTCAGGAGCGTTATTCATCGGGAACTCCTGAATAGCGACCTATCCCACCACACTCAAAATCAATCGGGAAATAGATTCACGTCGGTAATTGGTTATCCGCAACAAATCGGCGGAATGATGTTGATGTTGGCTCAGTTGCTCGTTACGTTCCTGCTATGTTTCGCGTATGCAGCATTGCTGCTTATTGTTTCACCGATATTGGCAATTGCCGGCTCGATTCTTTTCATTCTCATATTTGGCTCATATCGACGTCTATTGAATCGGGCCAGACTTGCATCGGAGGCCTACCAGAAACAGACCGCCGTTCAGAATGCGCTATTGATAGAGCAACTGCATGGGATCAGACTGATTAAATTGCGCGGCCAAGAAGAAAGCATGTCGGAAAAATTTTTTCGGACAACTAAGAAGAATGTCGAGCTGTATTCCAAGGTGCTTCTTGCGCAGTCGATGGTTGCCGCGACCGTTACCCCGCTACTGATGATTTCTGGTTTGGGACTTGTATACGCTGCGCTGGTTTGGATGCAAACGCCTGCGGCCCAACTGGGAACTTTTGCCTTGGCAATGTTACGCCTGCTTCCTGTTTTGGCTTCGCTGAATACCTTGCGATCAACGCTGCACGGCTACGCCCCTAGCTTGGAACTGTATCAGGCTGCTCTGAAAGCCGCCCGGGCTGAGCAGAGGATTCTCTCCGGATCGCAAGACGTCGCCGAACCTCGAATGGACGTAAATATTGAGGAGGTTTGTTTTTCCTATCCAGAATCGACGACTCGAACCTTGGACTCGATTTCCTTTCAGATTCACACAGGCCAAGTCGTAGCTCTGATAGGGCGTTCGGGCTCCGGAAAGTCGACAATCGCGGATATGCTGGCGCGACTCCATGAACCTGAACGCGGACAGATTCGCATAAACGGCACGCCATTGAGGGACTTAAAAATCGACCCGCTTAGAAAAGCGATTGCCGTAGTCTCCCAAGAATCATTCTTGTTTGATGCAACGGTTCGCGAGAACATATCATTTGGGCTACCCCATTTGCTCGATAACGACGAATTGGAGCGCGTATTGAGGCAGGCGCATGCGCTCGATTTTGTCATGGCCCTACCGGAAGGTCTGGATGCAATGGTTGGAGAAAAGGGAATCCGGCTGTCCGGCGGTCAGCGACAAAGACTTGCACTCGCTCGCGGGCTAGCGCAGCGCCCGCGACTTCTCATTCTCGATGAGCCAACCTCAGCGTTGGATTCAGAGTCTGAACAAGAAATTCAACACGCGCTGAACGATCTGCATGGTGAGATCACGATGTTAATAATTGCGCATCGATTTGATACCATCAAGCATGCAGATATAGTCTATCTTGTCGAAGATGGCAGGATTGCCGCCACTGGAAGTCACTCCGAATTATTTGCATCAAACGATAAATACCGTGCGTTGTTTGGTTTCGATATCGAATAACCGTGATCTGAGCACCATCTAACAAAATGAATTTTATTGAAACCTGCGGAATATGTGGCGGCCGGCTTGATTCTGTTCTAGCCGTTCATACAATACCTGACCGCTTTGAAGCACACTTGGGCATCTCTTCCGAGAATTACTCACGCTGCTGGAAAGTCTGCGTCAACTGCGGGTCGGCATCCAACATAATGGACCCGACTAACGCGGCGCGCTTGGCACAACTTGCCGACGGCTACTACGAAGTCGACTTTGCCAATTCAAGCGTCGGTGAGAAGTTTGCCAAGGTGATGGCTTTGCCAGAGGGGAAATCCGACAATGTGGGGCGGGTAAAGAGAATAACGGAACGACTGGACGCCTGGCGGCAGGCGCTGGGTCAGCCCCGAAGCATTGTCACTGTTCTTGATGTCGGCGCCGGTACCGGAGTTTTCCTCGCAAAACTGCTTCAGTCCGAGATGCGAACCGTCGCGGGATGGAAGGCGACGGCCATAGAGCCAGACTCGGTCGCCGCAGCGCATCTGGTCGGTTTGGGGCGCTTCGAGGTTATTCATGGCGTCTTTGATGCCACACTGGCAATGCGGGGCTACGATTTGATCACCATGAATAAGGTGATCGAACATCTGCCGAGACCGGGTGAACTGATATCGAGCGCAGGGCAAGCCCTGGACCCAGCGGGTGGAATCGTTTACGTTGAAGTACCGGATGTCCTGACTATCGATCGCCGTCCGCCAAGCGACAATATTCTCGGTTCCCTCCATCATCATCTCTACAGTGCTCGTGGCCTGGTTACTCTCATAGAAGATGCCGGACTTCATTTGCTAGACCTTGGTCGCACGGTTGAACCAAGCGGGAAAATCACGCTTTTCGGGTTTGCATGCACCGAAACCACGCTCAATATCTATGCGGGACGAAAGACATCATGACGAAAATCATCGCTGAGATCGGTTCGGTACACGATGGCTCCTTCGGCAACGCTTGCCAACTAGTAAAGGTTGCTGCGGCCTGCGGTGCGGACGTGGCGAAATTCCAGACCCACATCGCGGAGGCGGAGACACTGCGCGACGCTCCTGCTCCTGCCTATTTTCGCGGTGAGCCGCGCTGGGACTACTTCAAGCGCACGGCTTTCAACGAGCAGCAGTGGCTCGGCATCAAGGCGGCATGCGAGAATGCCGGGGTCGAGTTCTTGTCGTCACCTTTCTCGGAACTGGCGGTCGATCTCCTCGAACGCGTAGGTGTTGGCAGCTACAAGATCCCATCCGGCGAGGTTACCAATTTGCCGTTGCTTGAACGGATAGCGGCAACCGGAAAACCGGTCTACTTGTCATCCGGCATGAGCAATTGGGCAGAACTTGATGCCGCGGTGGCAGTGCTTGGGAAAGGGGGGCCTCTGACGATAATGCAGTGTACTTCAGCTTACCCGTGTCCGCCGGAGCGTGCCGGTCTGAATGTCATTGGTGAAATAGCGATGCGCTATGGCTTGCCGGTTGGTTTTTCGGACCATGTCGATGGGTTCGCCGCCGCGCTGGTAGCGGCGGCAATGGGAGCAACGGTGATTGAGAAGCACCTGACGTTTTCGCGCCAGATGTATGGCAGCGATGCGGCTAACGGTATGGAACCGACAGACTTCCAAAAATACTGCCGCAGCCTCCGTGACGTCTGGACCATGACGCAGCATCCAGTGGATAAAGACGACCTGTCTGACTACCTCGACATGAAGCAGGTATTCGAGAAAAGTATCGTTACAGCGCGGCCGCTGGCAGCCGGCAGTGTGATCTGTCGTGAGGACCTTGCCTTCAAAAAACCCGGCGATGGCATTTCTGCGGCGAAGTACATGGAATTCGTTGGTCGCCGCGTGATCGTCGATCTGCTTGCCGACCACAAGCTTCGAGAAGGCGACCTGCAATGAAGAAGATATGCACCGTAATCGGCTCGCGCGCAAACTACAGTTCCATCAAGTCGGCGATGCGCGCGATCCAGCAACATCCCGACCTTGAATTGCAGGTCATTGCTGCGGCTTCGGCGCTACTCGATCGTTATGGACAGGTAGTCCGCCTGATCGAACAGGACGGCTTCGAGATCAATGAGCGGTTACACATCCTGATCGAGGGTGAAACACCGGCAACGATGGCGAAATCCACCGGAGTTGGCTTGATCGAACTACCGTCGGCCTTCGAGCGCCTCAAGCCTGACGTGGTCGTTACTGTTGGCGACCGTTTTGAAACCATGGCGACGACGCTGGCTGCCGCCTACATGAACATTCCGGTCGCACATACCATGGGGGGGGAAGTGTCCGGCACCATCGATGAAAGCATCCGCCATGCGGTGACCAAGTTTGCACACATCCATTTTCCGGCCAGCCGGGATGCGGCAGAGCGGATCATCAAGCTGGGAGAGCGTCCGGATATGGTCTTTCGTGTCGGTTGCCCGCGGATTGACCTAGTGGCGGATATCCTAGCGGATTCCGCCAGTGAAATAGACGGCCACATGTTCGACCTTGGTGTCGGTGCCAACCTCGACCTTTCCAAGCCCTTCGTTCTGGTCAGCCAGCATCCGGTGACAACCGAATACGGCGAGGGCGAGCGCCAGATCGCCGCAACGCTTTCTGCCGTTCGCGACAGCGGCATGCAGGCGATCGTGCTGTGGCCGAATGCCGATGCGGGATCCGAGGATATCTCTCGCGGCATGCGGAAATTGCGCGAGCACGGCATGGCCGCCAACATGCATTTCTTCAAGAACCTGCCGACGGCCACCTACATCCGGCTGATGAAGAAAACCGCTTGTCTCGTCGGCAATTCGTCCAGCGGCATCCGGGAAGGAGCCTACATCGGAACGCCGGTGGTCAATATCGGCAGTCGACAGACGGCGCGCGAACGCGGCTCAAACATTTTCGACGTCGGACATGATTCTGCGGAAATACTCAAGGCAATGCGGGCGCAGGTTGCTCATGGACCTTACGCCATGGAAGACACCTATGGCAGCGGCAATGCTGGCGTACAGATTGCGGAAACGCTGGCTTCCCTGGGGCCGGTGGAAGTGCAAAAGCGAATCACCTATTGACTGTCACGATGAGAATGTTGGCCGTGATTCCGGCGCGGGGCGGCTCCAAGGGCATCCCCCGCAAGAATATTGCCCTGCTGCGGGGCCGGCCATTGATCGCCTACACCATCGATGCCTCACGGGCGGCGACAAGCCTGGAGCGCATTGTCGTGTCCACCGACGATGCGGAAATTGCGGCGGTAAGCCGCAGCCTCGGTGCCGAGGTGGTGATGCGGCCGGCCGAGCTGGCAAGTGATGAATCCGGCACGCTATCGGTCCTGCAGCATGTGGTCGCCGAGTTGGCGGGAGCGGGCTATCGCCCGGATGCGGTAATGACCTTGCAGCCGACCTCGCCGCTGCGCACAAGCGTGCATATCGATGAGGCAGCGCGGGCGTTTGCCAACGACCCCCTTGCCGATAGCTTGGTCAGTTGCATCGAGGTGCCCCATGTCTTTCACCCGCGCTCGGTGATGCGGCGAACGGCCGAGGGCTATCTGGTCCCATTTCTCGATCTGCCGCAACCGGGACGTCGCCAGGACAAGGAACCTGTCTTCGCCCGCAACGGCGCGGCCATCTACATCACGCGTACGGAAAGGCTGGGCACGTTCATCTTCGGTGGGCGGCTGATCCCGTACATGATGCCCGAGGCAGCATCCACCGACATCGACTGTCCAGCCGATTTGGCCGCTGTCGAGCGCCTGCTCGCCGGACAATTCACCAAATGAGTACGACGGGCCTTGTGCGCCGGGTCTGGAACCGCGCTCTGGTTGAGGCCGATCTGTTTGCTTGGAGGAAAACTACCGCGTCGATTCGGAGCATACCCTGCCCACCACCGCACAAGGTCGCACTTTTTTGTGACCTCATGGCCATGTATTCAATCGCTAAGGTCGAGGCGCTGTTTGCTGCGGCTTTCGCCCAGCGAACTTACCGATCCGTGGTGCTGCTGCCGGAAAGAAGCACATTGATCGAGCGAGTGTTTTCGGCCTGTGGCAATGTGGAATTCATTTATTTGAACGAACTGCTCACGCCTGAGATCGTTGCCGAGGCGAAAGTCGAGGCTGGACGTGTGCTTGCCGACGCATCGGACCCCGACGCGTTGGCCAACCTGGAAATCAACGGCTTTCGCACCGGCCGCAACGTGCAGTCGCGTGTTGTACGAAAATTCCGTGTCGGTCGCCTCGATGCAGGCAGTCCGGAACAGATGGAAGAATTGCGTCTTGTCATGGCCGAATCGCTCGCCGTCAGCCGAGTCGCGAGCTGCCTGCTCGACGACCTGAAGCCGGATCTGGCCGTCTTCCTCGAGAAGGGTTACACGCCGACCGGTGAAGTCTATGATGCCTGCTTGTTGAAGGGAGTGGACACGATTCAATGGCTCGGTGCGCCACAGTCTGACCATCTGCTGTTCAAGCGCTATTCCCTAGCCACCCGAGCTGATCACCCCTTTGCGCTCGGTGCCGACACTTGGGAGCGACTGCAATCGGCACCGTGGTCGCCGGTGCAGGACCAATTGGTGGTGGACCGGATTGCCAGCCACTATCGGAGCGGCGCCTGGTACAACCGCCAGCAACTGCAAACGGACAAACGCATCATGCCGTCGGCAGAGGTGAGGTCCACGCTGCAGGTGCGGCCCGACCGCAAGGTAGCGGTGATTTTTGCCCATATTCTCTACGACGCCACGTTTTTCTATGGCGAAAGCCTTTACCCCGACTACGAGCAGTGGCTGATCGAAACCGTTCGCGGCGCGATTGCCAATCCAGAACTGGATTGGGTGGTCAAGGTTCATCCGGTTAATGTCTGGCGTTCTCGCATGGACGGCGTGCCAATGGAGCAGATCGAGGCCCAGGTTCTGCGTCGCGAGTTCGGTGAGTTGCCGGCCCATGTATCGTTGATGCCGGCCAATACCGAGATCAATACCTATTCCCTCTTTGGATCAATTGATTTCGGCCTGACCGTGCGCGGCACTATCGGCATGGAACTGCCCTGCTTCGGTGTGCCGGTGGTGACGGCGGGAACCGGCCGCTATTCAGGACATGGATTCACCATCGATCCGGAGTCGCGCGAAGCGTATCAGGAAGCACTGTCCCGACTCCACGAGCAGGCGCCACTAAACGATGAGCAACAGCGCCGGGCGCGACAGTATGCGTTCGGCGCATTTTTTCTGCGCCCCTACCCCACAGTCTCGTTCCGGTTGGATTTTCATGCACGTTCGTTCGGCGTTGCCGCACTCAAGCAGAACGTCGTGCTAGATGCGGGCCTAATCTCGCAGTGGCCGCTGACCCGCGATCTCGCTGAGATTGCGAGTTGGGCAGGGGGTTCTAGAGTATCGGACCTGCTAGCGACCGCACCTGACAATTTTCTGGAGTAACCCATGAAAGACAAACCTAGGGAGTTGCGATGGACACCGCAGTTGGTGCAGCGCTTCTGGGACTACCAGTCCCGGTTTCCGGGAAATTACTTCACAAACCAGTTTGGCGCAGAAATCGCACTTTCGCTGGCGCCTCTGCTGCGTGGTCACGCCAGGGTTCTTGACTACGGTTGTGGCATGGGTTTCCTGCTACCGCATCTCGCCCGATATGCGACAGAAGTAGCCGGCGCTGACGTATCAGGGGAAAGTCTCCAAAAGGTTAATGAAATATGTGGTGGTACCAGTAATTTTCTTGGCGCCTGGAGCGTCGAGGAATTGATGGCCAGCAGCAGGAAATTTGACGCGATAGTCGCAGTGGAGGTTATCGAACACCTCTATGACGATCAGTTGGACAAGATGCTCCACGATGTAGGGAGACTCTTGAACCCCGGCGGAATCGCGATCATCACCACTCCCAACGAGGAAGACCTGTCTCTCAACGAAATCTATTGTCCTGAGAGCGATTCAGTGTTTCATCGCTGGCAGCATGTCAGGCGATTTGATGCCGAACTCCTGAGATCCCTTATGGAGAAGCGAGGACTATCAACCCAGAAAGTATTCACGACAGATTTCGCCGCCAGGGGACTCAATCAACGGCTCAAGGCGGCCTTGCGCCCGTATGTCGGCAGAAAGAATCCGCACCTGGTATACGTGGGACGGAAGGAAAGGTAGCAGTCGATGTGCGGCATCGTAGGTCTATTGGGCAGGCAGTCAGACGAGTGGATTGACGGACTCTGTGGTGCGATGATCCATCGAGGCCCCGATGACACAGGGGTCTTTCACGATCGCGCGGCGAATGTAACGCTGGCCATGCACCGCCTGGCGATCATCGATGTCGCGGATGGCCACCAGCCCATGTCGACTGCGGACGGACGTTTCACCATCGTGTTCAACGGCGAGATATTCAATGCCCCCGCCTTGCGGCGCGAACTGGAGGCCGGCGGCGTGCAATTCGCCACAGATCATTCAGATACCGAGGTGCTGCTTGAAATGCTGGCGCGGGAAGGTATGCTGGCATTATCGCGCCTCAACGGCATGTTCGCATTTGCACTCTGGGACAACTTGCACCAGGAACTACTTTGCGCCAGGGACCGTTTTGGTATCAAGCCCTTCTACCACGTTACCCAAGATGGCCAGTTCGCCTTTGCTTCGGAACTGAAGAGCCTGCTCACCTTGCCATGGGTGGAGCGGACTGTCGATCGCCGTAGCCTTTTTCACTATATGAGTCTGATGTACATACCAGGTACTGACACGGCCATTTCTGGCGTTTCCCGGCTACCTGCAGGTAGCTGGATCAAAGTGAAAGTTGCCGATGGCTCATTCGAGCAAGGTAAGTGGTGGACACCTCGCATAGGCGATGGCCACACGATGCCGCGGACCGAAGCTTGCCGAAGGATACGATTGGCGCTGGAAGAAGCCGTTGCGGGCTGGTCTGCTTCGGATGTCCCGATTGGCTGTTCGCTTTCCGGCGGCCTTGATTCCTCGGCGATCGTTGGCCTGCTGGCGAGCAAGGGGCACAAGCTGCACACCTATTCCGTGGGGTTCTCCGGGCAGGGCGAGGCGCTCTGGAATGAACTACCGCTTGCGCGTCTTGTTGCAGAACGCTGGGGCACTCAACATGAAGAGATCGTACTCGATCCGACTCAGTTGCTTGATGACCTGATGGAAATGGTTTGGCACCTCGACGAACCCTATGGTGGCGGTTTGCCGTCCTGGGCCGTGTTCAAACAAATGTCGGGCAGCGTCAAGGTTGGGATTACGGGGACAGGCGGCGATGAGCTATTCGGCAATTATGGGAAGTGGCGAGGGTTGGAGGGGGGGTGGCTGAGGCGAAAGTTCACCGATCCGTCGGTTACCCTTGAACGCTTTCGAAAACACTTCTTCGACAGGCACTATTACCTCTCTGACAGTCTCAAGCATGAATCGGTCTTTCAGGATTTCCCGAAGGAATACGATACGGCCTCATGGATGTATCGGGACGTTTTTCAACAGGCCAATGGCCTCAGCTTGCGCGATCGGTGCGCCGCCGTCGATATTGAAACCCAGCTTCCGGAAGAGTTTCTGATGATGACTGACAGGTTCTCGATGGCGCATTCGATTGAGGCCAGAACCCCGTTCCTTGATCACCACCTAGCGGCACTGGTGCTGGGGCTTCCCGCGGAACTCAGGACCCGCCGCAGTGACCTGAAAGGCTTGCTTCGGTCCTCCATTGCGGATCTGCTTCCCCCTGCACTTGTCAATGCGCCCAAGCGCGGCTTCGTCATCCCGCTGACGATCTGGCTGCGCGGCACCTTGCGTCCCCTCGTCGAAATGTTGCTGGCACCGGGGCGTCTCGCCTCCCAAGGATTGTTCAAGTCGGAGTTCCATGGGCGATACGTACGGCCGCACATCGACGGGCAGGCGGACTTCACCAACATTGTGTGGGCGGCGCTGATGTTTCAGTTGTGGCATCTGGTCTTCATTGAGGGGCGGGGTGAGCGTCCCGCGTATCGCATTCAGGATATCGCTTCATGAGTCATCGCGGAAAAGTGGTGCACCTTTCCACTGCCGACAATGATGGCGGATCCGGCCGTGCTGCTTATCGGATTCATGAGGGGTTGCGCCAACTGGGATGGCAGTCACGCATGCTGGTCGGTAGGAAAGGGACCAATGATCCTGATGTTGAAACGGTTTTCGGCAGTAGCCAGGCCTCTAGGTGGTCAGGGTACCTTATCGATAAGATGACTAGGCAGTTAGGGCTAAGCTACCAGTGGTTCCCTTGGTCAAACCGTCTGGCAGGTAATCCATGGTTTCAGGACGCTGACATAATTCAGCTTTTCAATTTGCATGGGGGGTACTTCCCGATCGGTCTGCTTCCGGCGTTATCGCGGCACGCACCGATTGTCTGGCGCCTCTCTGACATGTGGGCCATGACTGGGCATTGTGTGTATTCCGGTGAGTGTACAAGATGGAAAAGCGGCTGCGGCAAATGCCCAGTCCCGCAAGATTATGTTGAACTTGGCATCGATACATCCGCGCTCCTATGGAAGCAGAAGGCAAGGCTGTATGCAAAGTGCGACATAACGGTTGTTGCGCCTTCCAGTTGGACTGAGCGACTTGCTCGCGAAAGTCCTTTGCTCGGGCAGTTTCCGGTGCATCGAATACCTAATGGCTTGGATACTCGGATGTTCAGGCCGATTCCACGTGCTATGGCTTGCGAAGTCATGGGCTATGATCCGAGCATTAAGCGGATTCTATTTGTGGCTCACGGCTTAGACAACAATTTCCGCAAAGGTGGAAGGGTTCTCATGGAAGCTTTGAGATTGATAGGGCCACAGCCCGGCGTTGAACTGCTGCTCGCAGGAGTCGGCGGCTACACTTGGGAGCAGGCGGAGTTGCCCATTCCTGTTCGTAGGGCGGGATACATTGCCGACGACCGTCTCATGGCGACGCTTTATTCGTGTGCCGACATCATAGTAATCCCGTCGACCGTAGAGAATCTACCAAATACCTTGTTGGAGGCAATGGCCTGCGGTCTTCCTGCTGTAGCTCTAGACGCGGGAGGCGTAATTGATGCCGTGCACGAAGGTGCCACTGGATACCTTGTTGATCAACAAGACATCACTGGATTTTCTGCAAGAATAGAACAGATGATGAGAGATGATGACATAAGAGTGAAGATGGGCATTATGGCACGTCAATTAATCGAAAAGGAATTCACAAGTTCGATTCAGGCTAATCGGTTTGATGCCCTTTATGGTGAAATAATTGCCCGCTGCTGAAGACGTTCGGTATAAGCAACGCATCCTGTCCTGTTCGGCTTCCCACGGAGAAGATAGAACCAATTCCAATCTTGAATATCGCCCGGATATTGATGGTTTGAGAGCGGTGGCAGTACTTTCGGTAGTGGGATTTCACGCCTTTCCAAGTATCTTCAAGAGTGGTTTTGTAGGGGTCGATGTATTTTTCGTAATATCAGGATTTTTAATTTCAAAAATTATCCTCGAGAAGCTGGAGTGCGGAAACTTTTCGTTTTTAGATTTTTACTCACGGCGTGTCCGACGGATATTTCCATCTCTTCTTGTAGTGCTTGCTACATGCAGCATATTTGGCTGGTTAGCTCTAACCCCCGAGGAAAATGCCCTTTTAGGAAAACACGTTGTTGCCGCAGCGTTTTTCGCATCGAATCTACTTTTATGGAGTGAGAGTGGTTATTTCGACGTCAGCTCGGAAACCAAGCCACTTTTACATCTTTGGTCTTTAGGAGTTGAAGAGCAGTTCTACGCATTAGTGCCGGTTGTATTCCTAATTATATATAGAAAATGCATTTCTATTACCCTAATGCTTTCTGTTTTGGCCATTGCCTCCTTTGGCATAAATATTGTATTAACAAACGTATCGTCGGCGGCAAACTTCTACTCTCCAATTAGCAGGATGTTTGAATTTCTTGCAGGATCACTGCTTGCAGCTTACATGCTGCGAAATAAGCAAGAAGTAAGTGACACCTCATACGCTCCAATTTATTCCGCACTTGTAGGAATTGTGTTGATTGGGGCAGCAGTTTTTGGAGGCATTGATACTTTGCAGTTCCCAGGTTATGTTGTTCTTGCTCCAGTTGTAGGAGCAGTACTCCTGATTCATTCGGGGTCAAGGAATGCAATAAGCAGATATCTTCTAGCAAACAGAATTGCAGTATTTATAGGATTGATTAGCTATCCCCTATATCTCTGGCACTGGCCACTTCTGGCTTTTGCTAGGGTCGTCTATGGTGATAACCCTTCAGGTGTTATTCGGTTAGCGTTGGCTGGTTTTGCTGTCGTGCTGTCGGTCCTTGTCTATATCTACATAGAGAAGCCTATTAGGGCGAGTAAGGGACGAAAGCATTTATTTATCCTCTTGTTGGCCATGGTTGCTGTAGCCGTATTTGGTTTCGGAACTCATATTGGCAAGGGTGAAACCTCATATCCTATACTTCGTCTGTACACGAAAATTCTTGACGGAGACTTCGATAACAAAGCATTTTTTGAGAAAATGGGAGTACATTTCTATCCATGTGAGAACATTACTTTTCTCGCACGCGCACCCAAGTACGAGGGTACTACACGATGTTACCAGTCAAAAATAGGAGAACCAGT
The DNA here is from genome assembly GCA_030681195.1 of Rhodocyclaceae bacterium. Lineage (GTDB taxonomy): Bacteria > Pseudomonadota > Gammaproteobacteria > Burkholderiales > Rhodocyclaceae > Sulfuricystis. The sequence goes on along the minus strand of JAUXXJ010000024.1, from coordinate 25,904 downwards.
TACAGCGATTGTAGTCGGTGACAGTCATGCCGAATCTATATATCCTGGGGTGGCATCAAATCTCACTGATCATAATGTCAGCTACTACGTATCAGGGTATGCGCCAATACTGGGAAATTCTGGATTCGCTCCATTCTTTCAGGAAATTCAGGCTGATCGAAATATTAAAGTGGTAGTTTTCGCTGCCTACTGGGTTACTGCCACTACCTATGCCGTTCCTGAAGGCTCGAGCCTTGAGTCTGAACTAGGAAAAGCTGTCGAATTGATTACGCGATCAGGAAAGAATGTTTACCTAATTGTCGATAATCCAAGTTTTTCTTTCCCGCCAGAACAATGTCAATATTCGAGATTACCCGGGCGACCACCAAAATGCACTGAGGACAAATCTTACTTTGACGGCCAAAAAGATATATATATTAGGTCACTTAAAAATATTGAAGAACATAACGAAAAAGTAAAAGTTATTGATGTATCAAACTTGTTTTGCAATGACCGAGAATGCGCAATGGTTGATAGTGGAAGACTGCTCTATCGGGACAGTAACCATCTGAGTTACAGTGGTTCTCAGTATGTCGGTTCATGGATTGCATCTCAAATTCACTAAAGGGTCATTCTATCCGAGTGTTTGATCGAAAAATCAATCACAACAATCCTCACTACAAAGCTCCCGGCTATTATATAGGTAGTGGAGCGAGGCCCATAGCTATTATTTAAGGTGCTCAATGTGAAATCTCAAGATCTGCCTCCTGGTCGCAATAGCAATAATCCAGCACGCGTGCTATTGCTCACACCAGAATCTTTTAACAGGGTGACAGGTGGAGGAATTACCCTCAGCAATTTATTCGCTGGCTGGCCGATAGATAAGATCGCAACTATTCACAGTGATTGTGTGCCAGAAGCAAAAGACGTTTGCAATCATTATTACAATTTGACTGAAAATGAAATTCATCGCTGGGGTGTGTTGAGGTATCTTCTACCAAAAACACGTTCGAAACATATGAAATTATACTCTCGCAAATTGAATGGTCGCAGATGGGTGATATCCGCAATAAAATTTATCAAAACCATGATATTTGGAGACGGTATTCCAGAGCAGGTGCACCTTACTCCTGAACTTTGTGCTTGGATTGATGGATTTCACCCCACGGTTCTTTACACGACTCTAGGATCGAATGCCATGATGGAAATGGCAGAACGGTTGCGAGTCCAGTTTGGACTGCCACTTGTAGTACATATCATGGACGATTGGGTTTCCGTAATCTATCGGGGAGGCCTTCTTTCTCACTGGCAAAGGAAAAAGAAAGATCGGCTATTTCAGCATCTGGTGGATGTTTCAACGGCCAGAATTGCCATATGCGAAGAGATGGCAGAGGCATATCTGCGTAGGTATGGAAAACCCTTCACTTCATTTCAGAATACGATTGACGTGAATACATGGCGGGATTTCATTAAGGACCCCTGTGTTGTTGGTTCTCCCATTCGAGTGGCCTACATAGGTTCAATTTTTCCGTATGCACAACTTGACAGTCTTATTGATTGCTGTAATTCAATACAGCAGATGAATGAAGAGGGTTTTCCAATCTCGCTAGAAATCTATAGTCCGCAACATCTTGCGGAACAATATCGAGAGCAATTGGTTGTCGGGATGGCGATTTCGTTGAGCGATACAATTTCGGATGATAGGATATTCTTCGAAACATTACAGGCAGTAGACATTCTTATTCTTCCTGTTAATTTTGATCGATATACCGTCGAATTCATCCGCTATTCCATGCCAACCAAAATTCCAGCCTACCTTACGGTAGGTACTCCAATTCTGGCGTATGGTCCGAGTGGTGTTGCCCAGATTTCGTATGCTCATAAGGGAGGATGGGGTATGACAGTAGAAGTCCGTGATTGTGAGATGTTAAAGCAAGCATTTAGGCAACTTGCTACAGATATTCCATTGCGTGAAAGGCTTTCATCGTGCGCGCGTTCAAGTGCTGCTCAACGGCATGACGCTAACATTGTGCGATACGGATTCCAATCTGTGCTTGAAAACTCATCAAACCTGACCAAAGATAGCTGACATGCCACTTCGCTATAAGTCCGTTTTAGTTGTCTTCGGAACCCGCCCCGAGGCAATAAAAATGGCTCCTGTGATACAGCGCCTCAGTCATTCACCCGGTATCGAGCTCCGTGTGTGCGTCTCGGCCCAGCATCGCCAAATGCTCGATCAGGTATTGCAACTATTCGCTATCAGTCCTGACTATGACCTCGACGTAATGCGTCCCAATCAGACTCTAGCTGGGCTCACTTCTATGATAGTCGAAGGAGTGAGCGAGATTCTCGAACACTTTCGCCCTGAACTCGTCCTCGTTCACGGCGACACAACAACAACTTTTGCGGCGGCACTTGCGTCATTTTATCAAAAGATCCCGGTTGGGCATGTCGAGGCCGGTCTTCGGACTGGTAATCTGCAAGCGCCTTGGCCCGAGGAAATGAATAGACGATTTGCAGGACAACTCGCCGCGCTACATTTCGCGCCTACTGCTGCCGCTAGGATGAATCTCGAGAACGAGAAGATTCCCGGCAACACGATCTGGGTTACCGGCAATACAGTCATTGATGCGCTACAGAACATCATTGGCCGAATTGCCGCGAACACATCACTTGCAACTGAACTCGCGCAAGGAATGCGGTGGCTGGATAATCCCTCACGCCGCATTGTGCTCGTTACCGGTCATCGGCGAGAAAACTTTGGCCATGGTACCGAAGAAATTTGCCAGGCGCTTCGTCGGTTGGCACTTGAGCAGGACGTGGAAATTGTTTATCCAGTGCATCCGAACCCGAATGTGATGGCGCCCGTGCACAGTATGCTGGATGGGCTTTCGAACATACATCTAATTGAGCCAATGGAATATTTGCCATTTGTATTCTTGATGAGCAATGCATACTTAGTCATAACAGATTCCGGAGGCGTGCAAGAGGAGGCCCCGTCGTTGGGTAAGCCGGTACTTGTGATGCGCGATGTCACAGAACGGCCCGAGGCTGTAGCCGCAGGTACTGTTCGCATGGTTGGCGCTGATGCCTCACGGATTTTCAACGAAGCGAAGCGACTTCTGTCCGATAGCGAACTCTATCGGAGGATGTCGACAGCTCATAACCCCTACGGCGATGGTCACGCTTCGGATAGGATTGCCAATGTGATTGAAGGGCAGGGAGATATAAATGAGTTTGCATAAGCCGAAAGTTGCGATCGTCGGGCTCGGTTATATTGGCCTCCCGACTGCAGCAGTCCTTGCAAGTGGGGGACATGAAGTGGTGGGGGTGGATGTCATCCCGCGAGTTGTTGATGGTATCAATCGCGGTGAGGTACATATCGTTGAGCCAGACTTGGATGGCTTGGTACGCAGCGCGGTGATGTCGGGGCGTTTGCGCGCTGTCTTGGTGGCGGAGCCTGCCGATATCTATCTTATCGCGGTGCCGACCCCGTTTAAGAATGGCCATCAGCCTGACCTGACCTATATCGAGGAAGCGGCCCGAGCCATCGCGCCACATTTACGCTCGGGGAATCTTGTTATTTTGGAGTCGACATCCCCGGTAGGGACCACCGAAAAGCTGGCCGCATGGCTTGCTGCTGAGCGATCTGACCTTGCATTTCCCTCAGGCCCGCAGTCTCTCGCAGACATCAACTTGGCCTACTGCCCTGAGCGCGTATTACCCGGTAGTATCGTTTCTGAGTTGGTAAATAATGATCGCGTACTTGGTGGACTGACACCACAATGTGCCGCACGCGCCCGAAAATTCTACGAGTCGTTCGTTCGGGGGCAATGTATCGAGACAGATGCGCGAACGGCGGAATTGACCAAGCTCACTGAGAACTCCTTCCGAGACGTCAATATTGCTTTCGCCAACGAGTTGTCGCTTATTTGCGATGAGTTGGGAATCAATGTGTGGGAACTGATCGAGTTAGCGAATCGACATCCGCGCGTTAACGTGCTCAAGCCGGGGCCCGGTGTCGGCGGACACTGTATCGCCGTCGATCCTTGGTTCATCGTGGATTCGGCACCCGCTTCGGCACGCCTGATCCGAGTGGCGCGTGAAGTCAATAACAGCAAGCCCGAATGGGTGATCGAGAAAGTCGCTGCGGCAGCGGAACTCGCGCGGCACCGTCTTGGTCGGGAGGTTGTTGTCGCATGTTTGGGGCTGGCATTCAAGGCGAACATCGATGACCTTCGCGAAAGTCCGTCACTCGAAATCGTGGCACGGATCGCTGAACTGCGGCTGGCGTGTCGATTGCTAGTCGTCGAGCCCTATGTGGAGGCACTGCCGATCCCGTTGTCGGCAAACGCTTTAGTCGAGTTAGTTGAACTTGACGTGGCCTTGACAGAGGCTGATGTCGTTGTCCTGCTGGTCGATCACGTCCAGTTTAGGTCGGTGGCGCGAGAGGCTCTCGAAGGCAGGACGGTGATTGACACGCGAGGTATTTGGCGATGAAACAGGTATTGGTCAGCGGTGGCACCGCCACTCTTGCAGAAGTACCCGCACCGCTTGTAGAGCCTAGTACTATGCTGGTCCAGATGGATCACTCGTGCATTTCCATAGGCACCGAAATGTCGGGCGTTAAGTCGTCAGGTATTCCCATTTGGAAGCGTGCTTTGCAGCAGCCGGAACATGTTCGCAAGGTCGTAGACATGCTTCTATCGGACGGTCTCTCACAGACTCGTCGCGTGGTTCAGGAACGTTTGGCATTGGAACTGCCCACAGGGTATTCCGGAGCAGGCATCGTACTTGAGGTGGGTACCGGAGTCGATAGTTTCGCTCCGGGGGATAGAGTGGCGTGCGCAGGATCGCAATGTGCATTTCACGCCGAAGTGGTTCGAATACCCAAAAATTTGGTTATCCGCATTCCTGATGGCGTGGGATTTGATGAAGCATCCTCAGTTGCTCTTGGTGCAATCGCCTTGCAGGGGGTCAGGCGAGCCAGTCCAACCTTGGGTGAAACGTTCGTCGTGATTGGTCTCGGCATTCTCGGACAACTGACTGTTCAGATCCTGCGTGCCAACGGTTGTCGCGTTATCGCTGTGGATCTGGATCGTGAACGGATTTCGATGGCAGTGAACCATGGGGCGCATTGGGGGGTTCATCCAGACGATGGTAACGATGTCACCCAAGTCGCACGGCTCACCGATGGTGCCGGTGCAGACGGTGTGATAGTTACTGCCGCAAGTCCTTCCGATGCAATCGTATCGACCGCATTCCGGATGTGCCGTAAGAAGGCCAGGGTGGTACTTGTAGGGGATGTTGGGCTTGATCTGCAGCGGGCAGATTTCTACACAAAGGAACTCGACTTCTTGATATCGACGTCCTACGGGCCCGGACGCTACGATGCTCACTATGAGGACGATGGGCTTGACTACCCGTTGGGATACGTTCGATGGACTGAGAACCGAAACATGGCCGAATACCTCCGGCTTCTTGCTGACGGGACTATCAGCATCAAGTCGATGATTTCGGCCGTGCATCCGATTGACGAGGTGGGCGACGCATATCGTCGGCTTCGGTCCGGTCAGGATAAGCCGTTGATGGCCTTGCTTTCGTATCCCCGAGAGCATGACCATAGGAGCAATCGCGTCACCTTATCGCCGCGTATTCAGAAGCTCTCCCGCGCCGCGTTGCGCATTGCGGTGATCGGCGCAGGTAGCTTCGCCAAGGGGATGCATTTGCCCAATCTCATCGAACTTGAATCGCACTTTCGACTACGAGCCATCGTTAGCCGCACGGGCCATAATGCCGCATCAGTGGGCAAGCGATTCGGAGCCGACTATTGCGCTACCGATTATCGAGAAGTCCTTGATGACAAGGAGGTAGATGCCGTTGTAATTGCAACTAGGCATGACACGCATGCATCGATCGCCCTTGAAGCACTACAGGCGGGAAAACATGTCTTGCTGGAAAAGCCTCTTGCCCTAGAAGAGTCGGATCTCGCCACCATTGAGGCATTCTTCTCGGAAGGATCCGGCCCAAAACCCGTATTGCTTACTGGATTCAACCGCCGGTTTTCGCCTTATGCACAACGTATTGCAGACTTGATGGGAAAGCGGTCGAATCCGGCAATCATGAACTACCGCATGAATGCGGGGTACATTCCGCTCGATCACTGGGTACACTCTTCAGAGGGGGGCGGGCGGAACCGGGGAGAAGCCTGCCATATATATGATCTATTCACTTTCTTTGTGAAAGCAAGGGTGACAAAAATTAATGCTAGCGCGATTGTCCCCAAATCTGGCTATTACTCTGCATCGGACAATTTTGTAACCGTTGTTTCATTCGAGGATGGCTCAGTCGCAACGCTAACCTACACGGCGCTCGGCTCGAATGAATTCTCGAAAGAAACCATGGACGTATTTGTCGATGGCATGGTGATCTCGCTTGATGATTACCGCCACTTGTCGGTCGTGGGCCTCAAGCAGGAGCCATTGAAGACACGCTCTGCTGATAAAGGTCAGAAAGAAGAACTGGTCGCTTTTGCACGTGCCATAAAGGGGGAGACCGAGTGGCCCATTCCGTTGTGGCAACAGTTGCAGGCAACGCGGATTAGCTTTGAGGTAGACCGTTTGCTAAAGCCATTGGCAGGTTAAATTAATTTTTTGGCGACTGCGGAAATTCATTACCTCGCCGAAGATGAGAACGAAAGATAAGCAATGAAACTAAATGACGAAGTCAGGGTGTTCTGGGAGCAGGGAGCATGTGGTAGCGGCAAGGTTATCGTTGGCGAACTGGAGCCATTGACGAAGGAATGGTATGAACGAATCGAGCAATACCGTTATGAGGTCGAGCCCTTTATATTTTCAATCGCCCAGTTTCCCCGACACACAGGCAAGAAACTCCTTGAGGTGGGTGTTGGGGCTGGTACGGATCACTTGCAATGGGCTCGATCAGGTGTCGAGTGTTGCGGTGTCGACCTCACTGAAGCCGCTCTGGAGGCAACCAAGACGCGGTTTGCCCTTTACGGATTCAACTCCAACCTACAACGCCTCGATGCGGAAACCCTTCCGTTTCCCAACCAGAGTTTTGACATCGTGTATTCATGGGGTGTCATCCACCACTCGGAGAAGCCTGAAGTCATCGTCAGTGAGATCCGGCGAGTACTTAAGCCGGGTGGAGTGTTTATTGGAATGATGTACGGACGACGATCGTCGTTTGTATTTAAGCTTTGGGTAAGGCACGCCCTTCTTGGTGGAAAGCCCTGGCTAAGCTTTGCCGATGTCGTTTGGGACAAAGTGGAAAGCGTCGGAACCAAGTCTTATACCAATGATGAGTTGTATGCCATGTTTCGTGACTTCACTGATATTGAACTTATTCCGATGCTTACAAAGTCCGACACAGATCATTGGCCACGCTGGATCAGCAAGTTTCTTCCTGCGCAATGGGGTTGGTACATCGGCATTAGGGCCAGAAAATAATGTGTGGCATTGTCGGATCCTTGGTTTTGTCCGGTTCAGGCACGGTCATTACTGAGGACTTCATCGTCAGGATGCGCGACACAATGATTCATCGTGGTCCTGATGGCGCCGGAGTGTGGGTGTCGCCCGACGGGAATGTAGGCCTCGGACATCGCAGGCTTGCGATTATCGATCTTTCGGACACGGCAGCGCAACCGATGAGCAACGAAGACGGTATGCTTCGCCTGGTATTCAATGGGGAAATCTACAACCATGCCGAAATTCGTAAGGAGTTGGAATTCATCGGTGGCCATCGCTGGATAACGGATCATTCCGATACCGAGGTCATCATTCATGCATTCGAGCAATGGGGGATAGATTGCATCCACAAGTTTCGCGGAATGTTCGCTTTTGCTTTGTGGGATGCCAGGAAGAAAGAGTTATGGTTGGTACGCGACCGGTTAGGTGTCAAGCCGCTCTACTACAGCGTGCATCACGGGCGACTGAATTTCGCATCTGAGATAAAGGCGTTACTTCAGGATCCCGACCAGGAGCGCAAGGTTAATGAAGAGTCCCTACTGGATTACCTGTCCTTTTTGACTACGCCGGCCCCGAACACGCTTTTCTCCGGGATCAAGAAGCTTTCTTGCGCGACATGGTTAAGAGTCAGCCCAGATGGTACGAGCACTGAGCACCGATACTGGGACGTATTGGATCATGTGTCTCCCTTACAGGATGTTCCGGACGAGAAACTCGCCGCCATGGTGCTGTCGGAACTCAGAACGGCGGTAAGGCTCAGGAAGGTAAGCGATGTCCCCGTTGGGGTTTTCCTCTCCGGCGGGATCGATTCAAGTACCAATGCTGCGCTTTTCTCTGAAGACGCATGCGGCCAGGTAAAGACGTTCACCATTGGCTATGAGGGATCCCATCAAAGCTATCGCAACGAGCTTGAGTATGCAAAGGACGTCGCGAGCCAAGTGGGTGCTGAATACCACGAAAAATTATTGACGGTCAGTGATTTGATCGAGTTTCTGCCACGCATGGTCCGGCTACAGGATGAGCCGATTGCCGACCCGGTATGTTTTCCGGTGTATTTTGTATCTAAGCTTGCCCGAGACAATGGTGTTACCGTGTGTCAAGTTGGCGAGGGTGCTGACGAACTGTTTTGGGGATATCCGGGATGGAAAACTTCGCTCCGGCTTCAATCGCTCAACGAACTGCCCATCCCTGCGAGCATGAAGCATGCTGGACTCTGGGTCATGCGTGCCTTGGGGAAGGACAGAGGTTTCTCGTATGAGTGGCTACGGCGGGGCGCTGAGGGGCAACCAATTTTCTGGGGTGGGGCGGAAGCCTTCACCGAACAGGACAAGCAAAAACTGCTATCTCCACGGCTCAGGAAAAAGCTGGCAGGCCGATCTTCATGGGAGTCGGTTCGCCCTATCTATGAGCGATACCAAGCGAAAGCACCGGTTCCATCGAACCTCGGGTGGATGACGTATCTGGACTTGAACTTAAGGTTGCCAGAACTACTGCTGATGCGTGTAGATAAGATGAGCATGGGCGTGAGTCTTGAAGGACGAGTCCCTTTCTTGGATCACAAGCTGGTAGAACTGGCCATGAGCATACCGGATGAAGTCAAGATGAGAAATGGAGTCCTGAAAGCTGTCTTGAAGAAAGCGGTTCGCGGAATAATCCCGGACCGCATCATCGACCGACCCAAACAGGGCTTCGGCGTTCCAGTTCACGATTGGTTTCTCGATGAGTTGGGCAATGAAATTCGTAAGGTGATGCATCAGTTTTGCGACGAAACAGATTTTTTCGACCGAGGTGAGGTCATGAACCTCATGAATCGTGGCCGATCCGCACAAGCGTGGTATCTATTCAATCTGGCCCTATGGTGGAAAGAATACGTGCGTGACTGAGAACACCTATGGTTTCGTAAAGCGCCTGGAGTTCATCAGATCAGCTATTCAGGATGCGCAACCACGTCGGGTACTCGATCTTGGATGTGGTACGGGTGAGAATCTAACCCGGCCGCTTGCTGGCAGATTCCAGCAGATCGAATTTGTCGCCATCGATAGCGATCGGGCAAGTATCGATTTTGCCAAGCGCAGCAATCAATGCCCGAATGCGACCTATATCCACGAGTCGGAGGCTGGAGATCTGGGTGTCTTCGATATGGTCATCGCTTCGGAAGTACTCGAGCATGTTGAAGCCCCTATCGAATTCTTGAAATCAATCCGGCGCCATTTATCAGAAGTAGGTACCGCCGTAATTACACTCCCAAACGGCTATGGCCCCTTTGAGTGGGCATCGTTTATTGAGTCGTTGTGGTTCTTTAGTGGCGGCTATCGCTTCCTGCATGCGGTTCGGCAGCGTGATCACATGCTTCAAACGGATATCCCCGCTGCCGACACATTGGCAGTTAGTCCACATATCAATTTCTTTGGTTATGGGCAGGTGCGGTCGCTATTGATTGCGGCAGGGTTTCGGATTTCTACTTTTCGTTCAAGAACATTTCTTTGTGGTTTTGGTTTCGATCACCTCATGCGATCGAAGTCCATTATTTCATGGAATTGCGGGATCGCTGATCGCTTGCCGCCTCAGTTGGTGAGCGCGTGGATGTTTGTTCTGAAACCGAGTGCCGAGACGCATCCTCGGCCGTTTTCTCGGAATCTGTATTCGCGAGTCAGGCGGTACCTCAATGAGCGGCGTTGGGGGCTTCTGTGAGTTTTCTCACACGATGACTTTGATCTGGGAGATTCTTGGTACGATCCGTTTGGCGCTGAATTTGCTTCGTCTACTCGGGTAATCAGGATGCAAGCAGCAATGTCGGAAAAAACCCGAAGCGTTGATCGGTACGAAGTTGCCGACCTGATTGCCTTGCACCTGTTGGTTCTGGCTTTAGGCTTGTATCAGTTGCAGCACCTGTTTCCTCTATATAAGACATACCATCTCAGAGAAATCTTATACGCCTACCTTTATTTCAGGGTTGCACTCCGATACCCTTTCCCTGATCACGCTCTATTCAAGCTTATCACTTTTTTCTTGACGTTAGCTTTGCTTATTGCAATCCATACATGGTACGTCACTAATTCCGTCGTCGCGGTGGCTGGATTCACACGCTTCATTCATGTGGCATTGTTGGCACCATTGGTTGCTCTAATCGTTTTTCGAGAGTCACAGGTGCGGTCGCTTATCTATACTTGGATGGCGGTGGTGCTATTGGGGGCCATCACCGTATTTGCCCAATTGCTTGAATTTGATCTGAAGTGGCTGTTGGGGGACTACCTCGCAATGAGAGGAGGACTATTGCGATACAAGTCGTTATTGGGCGAACCGAATGTGGGAGGTTTGGCAGGCGTTATATTTTTCATTCTGAGTATTGGCTATATAAATAATCGTATTGTTAAAATGGCATGCATTGGCGCATCCGTTTTCCTGGTAGTATTTTCTTTATCAAAATCCGCTTTAATCTTATTTTTTGGCTCTGGTTTTATTTTTATATTGGTGGCATCGTGGAAGTGGTTTGCATTTCGAGATTTAAATTTTTTACGTAAAGTTATTATTTCGTTGCTTGGTGCCTCAGTTTGGTTGATATTTATTAATTTATTTCCACTTGGTGGTAATTATATTTCAGTTGGCGTGTTGGCATTGTTTGGTGCGGACGAAGAGTCGCCAAGCGCCTTGCTTGACTTGACTAATCGAATGCAGTTTGAATACTCTGGTCTCTTTGAAACTGGAGGTTTTATACATTTATTATTCGGACAGTCATTTGCTAGAGCGGGTAGCGCCGCCGCTGATCTTGGAATCCAGGATGCATTTCTTCCGCACAATATGTATCTGGAGCTTTTTATGGTTGGCGGTATATTTCTTCTTGGTATATTTTGTGCAATGTTATGCGTCGGTGGCTATGTCCTAGGGAAGCGTTTGCTTTTTCAAAAGACTATCTCGGGCGTGTTGATAATTCCGCTACTAATCGTTGTTTTATATATGCTTGGTTATCCTAATGTTTACGAGCCAATTACTGGGACTATTCTGTGGTTAGCGCTTGGTGCCGCGTGCTGCCGGTTACCACCTGAATCGACAGCGGTTTGTTGTAGATCAGGCACATGAACTGAGTTAGTCTGTTGGAGAGTCTCGCTTACCGCCTCGTTCGACGCGTGCGTCGCGACCTTCGCGCGCTGATGCTAAAGGCGTACGATTGCTTCATTTCGACCTATTGCGATCCTGCTGTCCGCGCCGATAAAATCGCCCATCTGTTCTCTTTCGCCAATGCCCAGTTTATTGAGCGGCTAGGGAGTAAATTTCCCGATTATCCGGAACTGGTAAGAGGCCAAGCGGAGAATTCGATGGCGCATCGCTTTGACCTCCTCGGTTCGGGGCCGGTTGTTGTCAGGCATGGAATGAGGTGCCCAGGCCTGAACGGGTACTCGTACACGATGTCGCCGGCGATATCCCGTGATCAGTTCGGGGACTGGCTCGGAAGAGGAATCAACCGATCTAACCGATCAGTGGCGAAAGAAATCTGGCGACGGGTGGATGAGGGGTATGTACCGATCGATTGGCAGATCGACTTCAAATCTGGATTTCGCTGGAGTGAGCGTACTTGGTACCGTGATGTCGGTTTCGGTAATCTTCCCGGCGTTGATGTGAAGGTGCCATGGGAGTTGAGTCGGATGCAGCATCTCCCAACATTAGCTTTGGCGTCGTGTTTCGCTTCGGCAGGATTTGATGGCTTTGAGGCACCAGATCGATACGCTCGCGAATTTCGCAATCAGATACTCGACTTTATCGCTACAAATCCACCGCGGTTTGGTGTCAATTGGGCGTGCGCGATGGATGTAGCGATTCGCGTTGCAAATTGGTTAGTTGCGTACGACATCATTGCCGCAAGTGGCATTCGGTTCGATGATGAGTTTGATGGACTTTTCGCCGCAAGTGTTAGAACGCATGCACGACATATTTCAGCCAATCTAGAATGGTCGCCGACAGTTCGTGGGAACCATTACATCGCTAACATCTTGGGGCTGCTGTTTTCGTCGATTTATTTGCCATGTGACAAGGAAACGAACACATGGCTGGCATTCTCGATCCACGAGTTGATTTCCGAGGTTGATTACCAGTTCCATGAAGATGGAAGCAACTTTGAAGGATCGGTTTGCTACCATCGATTATCCGCTGAGATGGTTACTTGGGCATCAGCATTGATCCGCAATCTGGTACCCCAGAAGCGGGTTGCTCTAAGAAATCCTGTTCGTTGGACGCAGCATCTGTCGCGCCAACTCAAAAGTCGGGCAATCGAGTTCTATAAAATTCCCGGGGCTCAACGCGACAGTCCACTACCGGAATGGTTTTGGGAGCGACTAGCCAGGATGGCAACTTTTACCAACGCGATGACCAAGCCTGATGGATTGGTTGTGCAGTTTGGTGATAACGATAGTGGTCGCTTCATTGTGTTGGGAAGTGGTGAGCAGCTGCGGGCGGGGAACGATTCATCGTCGCCACTATGGTCTTTGGATCACCGTTCGCTGATTGCCGGGGTTCGGGCAGTTGTTGATTATGAAATCGGTATGACAGAAGAGATCGTTGATCCAGCAGCGTTATTTCTGAGTGCCATCCGGGGTGATACCGGCAGAAGTCTGACCATAATCAGTTCGATGTCTATATTAGGGAAAAGTTATGAATCGAATACGAATGAAGCAGTGTGGCTTGAACTAATTGATCGTGTCGCCAAGACTCCTAGTATCAGCCGCTTCACAAGTACATTCAAAGCGAACGCATCCGGCTTGCTGGACAAAATTCAATACGCTGCATTTCCTGGGATCGGTGTTTACGTAATGCAAAGCCCCCGCTTTTATGTTGCCGTGCGATGCGGGGAAATTGGCCTCGCTGGCCTAGGGGGGCATACACATTGTGATCAGCTAGCGATTGAACTCGTCATTGATGGAATAACAAGGATACGTGATCCCGGAACCTTGATTTACACACCTCTGCCTGATCAGCGGAACACCTACCGTTCTGCAATGGCTCACCATGTACCTCGCATCCAAGGGCTTGAACCCGCAGATCTAACGCGTGGAGTATTTGATCTTAGAGACTGCGCTGAAGGCCAGTGCCTGTATTTCGGACCACGAGGGTTTATTGGGCGTCACGCCGGCTACGGGGCATGGGTCTATCGAATTGTCGCATTGGAAAATGAGAGAATCGTGGTGTATGACTTTTCCGAGGGAAATTTGTCAATAGCCGACCCGACCCCGGATCCGCTTCCGTTTTCGCCGGGCTACGGCCGTACGATCTCGGTCTAGTTCGCCCCAGTTATCGTGAAGCTACTAATCATTACTTATTCATACACTCCGGACTTGACGCCACGGGCGTTTCGCTGGTCTGCGGTTGCTTCACAGTTGGTGCAAAAAGGGCATCAGGTGCACGTGCTTTGTGCTGCCCTTCCTGGGGCCGATGTTGCTATGGACAGCGATGGCGTTACCGTTTATCGGGTGAGAGATTGGCTGCTCAATGCTTCCGCCCGCGTAACGCCCGGCGCCGGAACTGCGGGGTCTGCGGAGGTTGGGGGAAGTAGATTTCTGCACGCTGTTCTACGGAAAACTATCCGCGCGATCTGGCGTTCGACGCACTGGCCGGACTATGCATGCGGATGGATCATTCCTGCGACCCGGACAGCACGCGCGCTCTGTAAGGTGAGCCATTACGACTGGATTATTTCGGTTTCACATCCCTTCACGGGTCATGTAGTCGGGATGCTTGCCAAATCGTGCTCGCCAAGATCAAGATGGCTTGTCGACATAGGTGACCCTTACTCCCATATGAATGAGCCTTCCCCGAATAATCGCCACGTCTATTCCTGGCTCAACCGGACAATCGAGGGCAGGGTCGTTGCGGATGCTGATGCAATCAGCGTGACTACCGTTTCAACGCGCCACCTATACGGGGCAACATTTCCGAGATCGATCGGGAAGCTGCACGTGATTCCGCCCCTGCTGTCGTTGCCTGAATTACCCTCTCCCCCAGAAAGAAAAAGCGACGGAACGATTCGACTGGTGTTCGTCGGTACCCTCTACCAAAAGCTCCGTAGCCCGAAGTTCCTGCTCGCTTGCATCGCTGCATTAAGCCAAGCACTTCCAGAACGACGCATCGAGTTGCACTTCTATGGGAATATCAACGATTGCGGAGGCGAATTTTTATCCTTACCGGAATCCATGAAATCCCTCGTGCTTGTCCATGGAATGGTGAGCCGCGAAAGAGTTGTTCAGGCAATGGTTGACGCCGACGTGCTGATTAATATCGGGAATAACTCCGAGTCACAGTTGGCGAGCAAGGTTGTCGAGTACATGGCGGTAGGTAAGCCAATCCTAAATTTCACGAGTATTTCACTTGATACCTCACTTGATGCGCTAGTGGACTATCCAGCTACGCTGAATATCGAGCGGGCTGGCAACGTGCCTCGGAGCGAAGTTGTGGAAGCGATGCGATCATTCGTGCTGAACTCTGCTCCGGTTGATAAGCGGGCCGTCGAAAGAGTACGACGTCGGTATTCTGGTGAGCATGTGGCGGGACTTTATGAGTCCCTGCTGAATCAAATGGTGCCACAGCAATGGGCTTAACCGTATTGACCGGTGCGAGCGGCTTTCTCGGCCGGAATCTACTTTCAAGTAATTGGGCGCGGTGCTCACGTGTTCGCGCGCTGACACGAATGCCGCGATCATTTGGTGAGAACGATTGCGGCGTCGAATGGGTCGTCGGCGATCTGACCGACCATACCGTCTGGAATAGACTGATCGAACCGGGGTGCACTCTTATCAACCTTGCCTATCCGAAAGAGATGGACCTCGCAGCTGCAATTGCAGCTACGCGGGCGATGGTTGCGGCGTGTTCCGAAACTAAGATCGCGCGGTTAGTGCATTGCAGCTCCATTTCGGTGTTTGGGCGGACTGCCAGCGACGTAAATACTGAATTAACACCATGCACTCCAATCGACAATTATGGGCGGCAGAAGCTTGCGATCGAAAGTGCACTTTATGATTCGGTCGATGGTCGTTTTGAGTTGGCGGTTCTGCGTCCGTCAGTCATATTTGGTTCGGGCGGGCAGGCACTTCGATCCCTTTGCGACAGCTTGGTCGGCGGGACCCGTGTGGTTAACTACTGCCGCTCGTCGTTGTTCGGTCGACGCAATATGCATCTCGTACCTGTGGAAACGGTGGTTGGCGCATTGCGGTTTCTGTGTGAGACCCGACGAGTTCTGGACGGCGACATATTTGTTGTATCAGAGGACGATGACCCACTCAATAATTTTCAGGACGTTGAGCGAATTTTGATGGAGGGTTTGAGGTTACCAAATTACTCGATACCCAGAATCCCGATACCAGAAAAAGTACTTAAGGGACTTCTTAGACTGCGTGGGAGAAGTGACATTAGTCCGACATGCAAGTATCGCTGTGAGAAGCTCGCCCGTTGGGAATTTGTCCGACCAATCAGTTTCGAGGTGGCTTTGCGTCAATTCGCTGCTTCACTCTATCGATCAAGCGAAAGCGGTGCATCGTCGTGAAGATCTTATGAGAGTGCTTAATGTGGTTTCTGTTATCTCCGCTAGAGAGGGGGGCGGCAACGGAGAACGGACGGTTCAGTTATCTAAAGCACTAGCAGAGACTGGGGCGGAATGTATTGTCTTGACGTTAGGGATCGGTAATCCTGCCACGAGAATTAGTCATTTGGGCGGGGCGAAATTAGCATTGGTTTCATGTTTAAACAGCCGCTTTCAGTTGCCTCTAGGGGGATGGCGGTTAATCCAAGATCTGGTGCGGCAGACCGACGTGATTCATCTGATGGGCTACTGGAGTATCTTGGGTGTCATGGTTTCGGTCGCCGCTCGACGTGCTGGTGTCCCGTATGTGGTAAGTCCTGCTGGTGCGCTACCGCTTTTTGGCCGGTCGCGTTGGCTCAAGCGGATTTTCAATCGGATCGTCGGTCGGCAGCTAATCAGCAAAGCGTCAGGGTGGATCGCCATTACAAAAGCGGAATGTGCGGATTTCATGCCTTACGGTATTCCTCCAGGCGAAATTGAGGTGTTGCCCAACGGTGTAAATGAAGCAGACTTTGCTGTTAATGGACCTTCAAAGTCTGATGACAGGAAGGTTTCGTCTGGGACGCTTATTCTTTTCATGGGCCGTCTAAATCTGATTAAGGGCCCCGACTTGCTACTTGAAGCCTTCGCTCAGGTAGCTGCAGAGTTTCCGGATACAAAATTGGTTTTTGCGGGTCCCGACGAAGGGCTCGGTGACACGCTGGCCCAAGAGGCGGAAATGCATGGTCTGCGGGATAGAGTCCACTTTCTTGGATTTGTCTCTGGGATCGATAAGTCTCTTGCGTACCGGTCGGCAAGCTTATTGGTAGTGCCTTCACGACATGAGGCGATGTCCATCGTCGCTGTGGAAGGAGGGATTTGTGGAACCCCCGTGTTGATGACCAACCAGTGTGGCCTTGACGAGCTAGCGGAAATTGATCCGGGTTTGGTTGTTCCCGCAACTGCAGAAGGCTTGGCCCATGGCTTGCGAATGGCGCTGTCTGATCGACAACAGCTTGAGGAGTGGGGGCGCAGATGGGAAACGATGGTTCGCGAACGTTATTCTTGGACTGATTTAACGCTCAAACTGAGAGGCTATCTGCAGAAAATTGTCGCCAAGGAAAGATTGAAGTGAGTGGGTGACGACAAATGCGGGTACTTGTGATTTCTCAATATTTCTGGCCAGAGGGTTTCCGGATCAACGAACTGACATCTTCGCTGGTTGACCGAGGTGTGGAGACGACTGTATTGACTGGCAAGCCGAATTATCCGGAGGGACGAATTTATTCAGGCTACAAGGCGGGCGGCTGCCTCGCCGAGTTCATGGGAAGAGTGCCCGTACTGCGTGTTCCACTCTATCCTCGCGGACAACGCAGTGCCCCCCGTCTGGCGCTCAACTATTTTTCCTTCATAATTTCGGGGGCGTTGTTTGGCCCTTGGTTGTTGCGCAGCGTACGTCCCGACATCATCCTCGTCTATTGCCCATCGCCCCTCCTTCAGGCCTTGCCGGCGCTGCTGATTGGGTGGATAAAGCGGGTGCCCGTCGTCACTTACGTGCAAGACCTCTGGCCTGAGAGCCTGGAGGCGACAGGTTATGTCCGAAGCCGCTGGATCCTCGGGGCCGTGGAAGGCGTGGTGAAGTTCATCTATCGCCATTCCGACCTCGTTCTGGTTTCATCTCGGCCGTTTATTGATTCGGTCCGGCGTCTTGCACCTAATGTGCGGATTGCCTATTACCCTAATTCGGTGGATAAATCATTCTGTGACCCTAGTGCAGCGGCCGGGATAGAGTTGCCAGTACTTGAACAAGGATTCTGTGTCGTGTTTGCTGGAAATGTCGGTTCGGCGCAGGCAGTTCAGGTCATAGTTGAGGCGGCGGCACGTCTCTTAGCACATCGCGATATTCACCTCGTGATCTTGGGTTCCGGGAGCGAACTGGACTGGATGCGCTTGGAGGCCGAACGACGCCAACTGACCAATCTGCACCTCGCCGGACGACTTCCTGTCGAGACCATGCCATTTCTTTTGGCGAAGGCTTCCGCCCTGTTGGTGACGTTGGCGGATCGACCGATTTTTGCCGCCACGGTGCCAAACAAGATACAGGCCTATATGGCGGTGGGACGGCCGATAATTGCGTGCATGAATGGCGAAGGGGCGAGATTGATAGCCGATGCCGATGCCGGCCTTGCAGTGCCGGCAGAAGACCCCGGTGCCCTAGCAGATGCAGTATTGCGTCTGTATGGGATGTCGGAGAGCCAACGCGCGCGTCTGGGTGCAAATGCGCAAGCTTATTACCGCGAGCACTTCGATCACGAAAAGTTAGTTACGGAATTGATAGGGCATATGAATAAGTTGATCGGGAGTGATATATGAAAGTTATGGTGTTGGGGGCCAACGGAATGATTGGCAGCACTATGCTGCGCATACTTGCCTGGCAGGCAGGGTGGCAGGTATTTGGCACAGTACGGTCCGAATCAGCACTCGGACGAGTGCCTTTGGAGACGGCTTCGCGGCTCATCTCAGGCGTCGACTTGACCAACAGCGATGCCCTTATCCGATTGTTCCGCAAGTGTTCCCCGGATGTTGTGGTGAATTGCGCGGGGCTGACGAAGCATGTCCCGGGAGGCACTGATCCACTTGAGGCGCTGACTATGAATGCCTTAATCCCACATCGCCTGGCCGAGTTGTGCGGTGTTTCTGGTGCGCGCTTGATTCATGTCAGCACGGATTGCGTTTTTTCCGGAAGCAAGGGGAATTACTCTGAAGCTGATTTGGCAGACGCCCGGGATGTCTATGGCAAAACCAAGCATCTCGGGGAAGTTGCGTCCCTGGGTTCGATAACATTGCGGACATCCACCATAGGGCATGAACTCGGTACGCGATTGGGATTGCTCGAGTGGTTTCTTGCCCAGTCCCGGTGCAAAGGGTATCGCCGGGCGATCTTCTCCGGCTTGCCGACCGTGGAGTTTGCCCGTGTGGTTCGCGACATCGTGATACCTAATGGTTCGCTTTCCGGCCTTTATCATGTCGGTGCGGAGTCGATCGACAAGGAGTGTTTGCTCCGCGTGATTACGCGAGAGTATGGTTTGACCACTGAGATCGAGCCGGATGATTCGGTTGTGATCGACCGCAGTCTCGATTCGAGAAAATTTTCAGCGGAGACCGGTTACCGAGCTGCCGATTGGACCACGTTGATAAAGGAAATGCATGATGACTGGTTGGCGGGAGGAATCGCAAATGTTTGATGGCGGTGTGCTAATGATTACCGGGGGTACCGGTTCCTTCGGCCAGACGGTACTGAACCGGTTCTTGGGTACCGGCGTCCGGGAAATCCGTATATTCAGCCGTGACGAGAAGAAGCAGGAAGACATGCGGCTTGCTTTTAATAACAGCAAATTACGTTTCCATATTGGAGACGTGCGGGATTACGATAGTTTGGTGCAAGCGATGAAGGGCGTCGATTTTGTCTTTCATGCTGCGGCGCTGAAACAGGTGCCCTCCTGCGAGTTTTATCCCATGGAGGCGGTGCGTACCAATGTGCTCGGGACGGAGAATGTGCTGAACGCGGCCTCGGCGCAAGGGGTCAAGCGTATCGTAGTCTTGAGTACTGATAAGGCCGTATACCCGATTAATGCCATGGGCATCTCCAAAGCTATGGCTGAGAAGGTGATGGTGGCTAAGGCACGTATGCAACAGCCCGGGGAAACTGTGTTCTGCGCCACGCGTTACGGTAACGTCATGGCCTCGCGCGGATCGGTCATACCCTTGTTCGTATCGCAGATCAAGACTGGGCAACCAATCACGGTCACCGATCCGAACATGACCCGCTTCCTCATGTCGCTGGAAGACTCCGTCGACTTGGTGCTGTACGCGTTTTCCCATGGCCAGCAGGGCGACATCTTCGTCCAGAAGGCTCCTGCAACAACAGTGGGTGATCTTGGCCAGGCGCTCAGAGAGTTATTCAAGTCAGAGGCGGCGATGCGGGTCATCGGTACCCGCCACGGAGAAAAGCTATACGAGTCCCTGATATCCCGTGAAGAGATGGCGCATGCGGCGGATATGGGCGGTTACTACCGTATTCCTGCCGACAACCGGGACCTGAATTACGCCAAGTACTTCAGCGAAGGTGAGGAAAAAATCTCACATTTCGAGGATTACACATCTCACAATACGCTTCGGCTGAATGTGGAGGAGGTCAAGGAACTTTTGTTGAAGCTGGACTACATCAAGGAAGAGCTAGATGCTTAAGGTAATGACAATTGTTGGAACGCGCCCCGAACTCATCAAGATGAGCCGGGTAATTGCCGAACTGGATATGAATACCAAGCATGTCCTAGTGCACACTGGCCAGAACTACGATTACGAACTGAACCAGCTTTTCTTTGAAGACTTGGACATTCGTAAACCAGACCATTTCCTGGAGGCCGTCGGCGATAATGCGGCACAGACCATTGCCCGCGTTATCGAAAAATCGGACGAGGTCATGGAGCAGGAAAAGCCCGATGCAGTCATGCTGTATGGGGACACCAACTCCTGCCTGGCAGTCATCTCGGCGAAGCGCCGCAAAATTCCCGTGTTTCACATGGAAGCAGGAAACCGCTGCTTTGACCAGCGCGTGCCAGAAGAACTGAACCGCAAGGTGCTGGATCATTTAAGCGACATCAACCTCGTGCTGACCGAGCATGCGCGTCGCTATCTGATTGCTGAAGGTGTCCGTCCAGAAACCATCATCAAGACGGGCTCGCACATGCGTGAAGTGCTGGACTACTACATGCCTAAGATTCAGGCGTCCGATGTCCTTGCTCGTATGGGGCTGGAACAGGGGCGTTACTTCATCGTCAGCATGCACCGCGAAGAAAACGTCGATACGCCGGAGAACTTGACCGACTTGGTGCAGACCCTGAATGCACTGGCAGAGCACTATCAGATTCCGGTCATCGTATCAACCCATCCCCGCACCCAAAAGCGTCTGGACGCGCTTAACCTGGACAAGCTGGACAGTCGCATTCAGTTCCTTAAGCCTTTCGGTTTTTGCGATTACGTCAAGCTGCAAATGGAAGCGCTTTGCGTGGTGTCGGACAGCGGTACCATCACTGAGGAAGGCTCCCTACTCAACCTGCCAGCAGTAACCATTCGCAATGCGCACGAGCGCCCAGAAGGCATGGATGTCGGCACGCTGATCATGGCGGGGCTGAAAAAGGAACGTGTGCTTGATGCCGTGCGCGTCATCATTGCACAGCATGATCGCAACATTCGTGTGATGGCGCCAGTCGAAGACTACGAAGCACAGTCTGTCTCGAAAAAAATCCTGCGCATCGTGCTGAGCTATACCGACTACGTCAACCGGACCGTTTGGCGCAAGGCTTTATAACGCCATGACAACGCTGGTCACGGGTGCGAACGGGTTCGTTGGTTCGGCACTCTGCGCAAGGCTGCGTAAAGACGGGGTCTCTGTGCGTGGTGCGGTTAGAACGCTGAAGTCACAGCCGGATGGCGCTGAGGAAGTCGCGATCGGCGGCCTTTTTTCAGAGACCGATTGGACGTGTGCGCTGAGAAGTGTGCGACAGGTTGTGCACCTGGCGGCACGAGTGCATGTGATGGACGAAAAATGCCCGGACCCGTTGTCCGAATTTCGGCGTGTGAATGTGGCGGGAACCGCTAATTTCGCGCGCCAAGCAGCAACTGCAGGCGTAAAACGCTTCGTTTACCTGAGTTCCATCAAGGTCAATGGCGAGTTCACGACGACTGGGCAGCCTTTCACAGCTGATGATGTACCCTCGCCGGAAGATCCCTATGGCGTCTCCAAGTATGAGGCCGAACAGGCGCTACGCCGTATCGCCGCCGAAACCAGTATGGAAGTAGTGATTATTCGCCCGCCACTGGTGTATGGGCCAAGCGTGAAAGCTAACTTTGGCTTGATGATGAGTTGGCTCGCCCGGGGCATTCCGCTTCCCCTTGCTGGGGTCACTGAAAACAGTCGCAGCCTGGTCGCATTGGACAATCTGGTTGATTTGATTGTGACCTGTCTTAAGCATCTAGCGGCAGCCAACCAGACCTTTTTGGTCAGTGATGGCGAAGATCTATCAACCGCTGCACTATTAAGGCGGATGGGTGATGCACAGGGAACCCCCGCGCGGTTGTTTTACACGCCCGCCGCTGCACTCAAGCTGGGAGCGGAAATGCTTGGCAAGCAGAGCATTTACCAGCGGCTCTGTGGTTCGCTCCAGGTCGATATCGGCAAAACGCGGCAGATGCTGGACTGGACACCTCTGGTGTCGGTAGACGAAGGCTTACGCCGCGCAGCCCAGCGGACCAACGCATGAAGAGGTTGTTTGACTTCGCTGTCGCCTTTGCGGTCGCCGTGGCATTAGCCTTGCCGATCCTCATCATCGCCTTTGTGGTTCGGATAACCTCGCCAGGCCCAGCCCTCCATTGGAGCAATCGAGTAGGGCGTCATAACCGCATCTTCACAATGCCGAAGTTCCGCAGCATGCGGATTGATACACCGGCTGTCGCAACACACCTGTTGCAGAGCCCAGATCAATGGCTGACGCCCATTGGATCATTTCTGCGGAAAAGTAGTCTGGACGAGTTGCCTCAGTTGTGGAGCATTCTCAAAGGGGATATGAGTTTGGTAGGGCCGAGGCCGGCGCTGTTTAATCAACATGATCTGGTTGCACTTCGAACAGAATTGGGGGTTCATATGCTGGTGCCTGGCCTCACCGGATGGGCACAAGTGAATGGTCGGGATGAACTCCCCATCCCCCAAAAAGTTCAGTTGGATGTGGAGTATCTGCAGCGGCGGTCATTTCTGTTTGATCTAAAGATAATCTGGATGACCACTTTGAAAGTGGTTGCCAGGGACGGAGTGTCACATTGAAGAAAGTCATCGATCATTCTGAAGGCTCAGGACTCAGGGACTACACGCCATGAAACAACCCCTGTCTAAGCTGGCAGTTCCCATCCTAGGTTTGCCAAGACTTGCGAAGCGCTTCGTAGTGCTGTCGGTTGATCTGGGACTTTGCATCCTAACCGTCTGGCTTGCCTACTACCTGCGACTAGGAGAATTTGTGTCGCTTTCAGGCAATGCCCTGTGGGCCGTTGGGGCATCCATTGGCATCGCACTGCCCATCTTTATTGTATCGGGGCTTTACCGCGCTATTTTTCGCTACAGCGGCTGGCCGGCTTTACTGGCGGTGGCTCGAGCAATAGGCATTTACGGCTTACTGTATGCCTCCATCTTCACAGCCATCGGCGTCGCAGGCGTACCGCGTACTGTCGGCATCATTCAACCCATCCTGCTGCTCCTGTTCGTCGGCGCATCCCGGGCGTTGGCCCGCATCTGGCTGGGTGACCAGTACCAGAGCATCCTGAAACGGGCCACTCGACCCAAGGTGCTCATCTATGGCGCAGGAAGCACTGGACGTCAATTAGTCGCCGCCATGGCCAATAGTCACGAGATGCAAGTGGTCGGCTTTCTCGACGACGACGATCGCCTGCATGGTCATGTGCTCAATGGCCAACCTATCTACAACCCGGCTGATCTGGCCAATCTGGTCACAAGCTTAACCATCAGCGACGTATTTCTCGCGATGCCCAGTCTCAATCGCAAGCGCCGCAACGAGATCCTGACCCAGATTCGCACGGCGCATGTGGCCGTTCGCACATTGCCCAGCATGACCGACCTGGCCCAAGGCAAGGTCAGCATCTCCGATCTGCGCGAACTGGACATCGACGACCTGCTCGGCCGCGAACCTGTGATGCCCAATCACATCCTGCTGGCGATGAACGTGCGCAGCAAGGTCGTCATGGTGACAGGCGCCGGCGGCTCGATCGGTAGTGAAATCTGCCGCCAGATCCTCGCTGTCGGCCCGAGCAAACTGCTGTTGATCGAACAAAGCGAATTCGCCCTTTATGCCATTCACCAAGAACTCGAAGAAAAACGCACTGGCCGTGAAACGGTGCTGGTACCTCTCCTGGCCTCAGTACAGGACAGCGACCGCATGCGCGAAATCATTAGCACCTGGCACCCCGACACGATCTATCACGCTGCCGCCTACAAGCATGTACCGCTGGTCGAACACAACCCTGCTGAAGGCATCAAGAACAACGTGCTCGGCACACTGCGCACCGCACAAGCCGCTGCTGAAAATGGCGTCTCAGACTTTGTGCTGATCAGCACCGATAAGGCTGTTCGTCCGACTAACATCATGGGCGCCAGCAAGCGTTTGGCGGAAATGGTGCTGCAGGCAATCGCTGCCACCAACCCCGGCACCAAGTTCAGCATGGTGCGATTCGGCAATGTGCTGGGTTCCTCAGGCTCGGTGGTGCCCAAGTTCAGGCAGCAAATCCGTGACGGCGGCCCGATTACACTCACCCATCCGGACATCACCCGCTACTTCATGACCATTCCAGAAGCCTCCCAACTGGTGATCCAGGCGGGCGCCATGGCTAAAGGCGGCGATGTGTTCGTCCTCGACATGGGCCAGTCAGTCAAGATCATGGACCTGGCACGAAGAATGATCGAACTCTCGGGCCTGACCGTCAAAGATGAACAAAACCCCGATGGTGACATCGAGATCGAGATCAGTGGTCTGCGTCCCGGTGAGAAACTCTACGAAGAGCTGCTCATCGGTGATAACCCCAAACCCACCTCCCACGCGAGAATCATGAAAGCGCATGAGGAGTTCATTCTGTGGGCAGATTTAGAGAACAAGCTCAATGCGCTTCAAATGGCCCTCAACGTCAATGACGTCGGTGTCATCCGGCTGATGATGCAGCAACTGATATCGGGCTACACCCCGAACGATGAAATTGTAGACTGGGTTTATTTGGAGCAGGAGGCCGAGGTACGGGCGTTGGGGCTTACTGCGTAGTGGACGGGGTGAGGCACGTCCTTGCGCTGTAGAACTCGCCAACCTTAGCTCTCCCCGCTGTTTTGCTCATGTTCTTTCTCAAAAAACTCCTCACCACGCTCATACTGCCCCCCACCAGCCTACTGCTGTTGGCCTTGCTGGGCTTGTGGATGATGCGCGCCAAAAGTCGGCGCTGGCGGGACGGCGGTTTTCTGCTGGCAATCCTGTCCGTAGTGTCGCTGTTGCTCTTGAACACACCCTTGGTCAGTCGCGCGCTGGTCGTCCCACTCGAGCCCTACCCACCGATCACGGTGGCGCAATTGCAGCAGGTACAGGCCCTCGTCATTCTGGGTGGCGGAACCTATTACGCAGCGCCTGAATACGGTGGGGATACAGTTGGCGTAGCGACGCTGGAACGCATACGTTACGGTGCGCACCTGGCACGCCAAACCAGCCTACCACTGCTCGTCACTGGTGGCGCACCGCACGGCGGACGCCCCGAAGCCGAACTGATGGCGGAAGCACTGGAAACGGAGTTCGGCGTCCAGGTGCGTTGGGTAGAAGGCGCGTCGCGCGATACTGCCGAGAATGCCGCTCTCTCTGCGCCGCTGCTGAGGGCCGACGGGATCAAGCGCATTGCCCTGCTCAGTCATGGCCTGCATCTTCCGCGCGCCATCCCCTTGTTCGAGAAGGAGGGCCTTGAGGTCGTCCCGGCCCCGACCGGATTCAGTACCCAGTCCCCATCGCTGCTGGCCAATCTATTGCCGGGTGGACTGGGGCGTAGTTCAGCCGCCTTGCACGAATACCTTGGAATGTTATTCAACGCCTTGTTCGCTCGCTGAACCCATGAAACTCCTACACAACCCGTGACGATATTGATATTTATCATGTCGGGGATATGACCCTAAAAACCGCAGTTAGCCGATACCGTTTGCATGATTTGCGAGCAATCGGAGGATTGGTGGCGGACCGATACCGGCGAGAGTCTGTTTGAGATGATCGCAAACGCGAAGCCAGACCGCTTGGGGATTCAACTGCTCCGCA
>JAUXXJ010000051.1 GCA_030681195.1 Rhodocyclaceae bacterium | reverse complement strand
AAATGGGCAAAACGAGCACCGGAACAGCGGTGCACGGGAGAAAACCGCCCAGAAACAGAGTTTCGAAGCGGTTTTAGTCAGAAATTTAATGAGCGTGCAGAATCAGATCGCCTTCGAGGCGGTTGTTCCGCGTTTCCTTAGTCGTCGATTGCCAACGTTCAGGAGCTTGCACCGTGCCCAAAGAAGCCGTATTCACCATGAAGCTTGAACCCGAGTTGCGCGCCGCGTTTATGGCCGAAGCGCAAGCCTGTGATCGCCCTGCCTCTCAGGTACTGCGCGAACTGATGCGCGAATTCGTTGAACGTCAGCGCCATTCGCGAGAATACGACCAGTATCTGCGCCGCAAGGTCGACGCCGGCCGCGCATCGATGCGCGCCGGCCGCGGCCGTTCCAATGAGGAGGTCGAGGCGACTTTCGCCGCCCGGCGCACGACAGCTGCAAGCAACGCAACCGGGTCGTGAAAGTCCGCTGGACGCCAGAGGCGGAAAGCGACCGTCTCCTTATTTTCGAGTACATCGCCGCCGACAGTCCGCGTTCCGCCATCAAGATGGACGAGGTATTCGGAAAAGCCGCCGCCCGACTTGCCGATCATCCCGGGTTCGGCCGCGCCGGGCGCATTCCCGGTACGCGTGAGGTAATCGCGCACAAGAGCTATTGCCTGGTCTACGAGATCGAGCAAGACACCGCCTGGATACTCGCTCTGGCGCACACCGCACGACAATGGCCGCCTGTTGCAAGGTGACGCCGTCCCGCCAGCGCCGACTTTCGCCATGACCCGCGCGCCGCTCCTCTCCGTCTGCATTCCCAACTTTAACGGCCTCGACATGATCGACGCCTGCATCGCTTCGGTGCGCGCGCAGACAACATCGGCGGAAGTAGAAATTATCGTCCACGACGACGCCTCGACCGACGGTTCCGCTGCGCATATCCGCGCATGCCATCCCGACGTGCGACTGATCGAAAGCAGCGAAAACGTCGGATTCTGCATCGCCAACAATCGCATGGCTGCCGCTGCGCAGGGTCGCTATCTGTTGCTGCTCAACAACGATGCCACGCTGCTGCCCGATGCGCTTGCCACCTTGCTGGCCGGGGCCGAACGGCAGGCTAGGCCGGCGATTCTTTCCCTGCCACAATACGATGCCGATAAAGGCGAGTTGCTCGACATCGGCGCCCGGCTTGATCCCTTCCTCAATCCAGTCCCCAATCGTACCCCCGGCGCGGAAATCGGCATGGTCGCCGGCGCCTGCTTGTGGATCGACAAGGCGCTGTGGGACGAACTTGGCGGCTTCCCGGAGTGGTTCGGCTCCATCGGCGAGGATTTGTATCTGTGCTGCCGTGCGCGACTGGCCGGCCATCCGGTGCGGGCGCTCGGCGTATCAGGCTATCACCATCGCGTTGGGCAAAGCTTCGGAGGCGGCAAGATCGCCGACGGTCGCTTGCGCTCCACCTTCCGCCGACGGTCGCTATCCGAACGCAACAAGAGCTTCGTCATGGTGATCTGCTACCCGGCGCCGTTCATGCAGATGATGCTGCCGCTACATCTGGCGCTGCTGTTACTGGAGGGCTTGGCGCTGTCGCTGCTGAAATGGGATTGGCGTTATCTGCGGGAAATCTACCTGCCAGTGTTCGGCGCGCTCGTCCGGAATTGCAAGGAATGGGGCGCGGTGCGGCGGGGGGCGCAACAGGATCGCCGTCTCGCCAGCGCCGACTTTTACGCGGTGTTTGATTGGGTGCCGTATAAGTTTCGGATGGTGGTGAGGCACGGGTTGCCTCGTGTCAATTGATCAGGGCAAGCGGTTATAAATCCAGCGCACCACGCTGCGCAGTCGCGGGTGTTTCTTCAATGCTGCCGCCAGATGACCTGCAAGCAGATAGGCATGGTAGAGCAGCACCTTATAAAGATCAGCAAGCAGGGCACGTCGTGGCTCATCACTTTCGGGAAGGGCCCCAACCGGTGCAAAGCCGATGCATGCAGTCTCTTCTTCACGTGCCGCGAGCGTGGCATCGAGAAATGCTCGCCCGTATTTGCGGTCCGGTTCTAGGTGACAGCCTTCAGCCCACTCGTTCCACGCATTTATGAACACTAGCCGGTCGCCACCAGGAAAATCCTCGTTGGTTCGGCGAATCGATTCAGCTAGCCAATGCTGGTAGTTCTCCGGCGAACTTCCCAGAACGAATACGGCGCGGCTGCCAGTGCGCGCGGTGTTGTCCCAGGCCGGAAAAACACTGCGGAACACATTGGGGGACTTATAGCGACGATCAAGAAAAGCTGTGGCGATCTCGGAATAATTAGCCACAAACCCACTGAAGGGTTCATGGAAATTCAGGCGGCTGGCTTGATTCTGGCATTGGTGGTTATGTGGCGGGAACTCGACGCCACTGTCAAAACCGAATTGTGCGTAATCGAGGTTCCCATGAGTCAGTGCTGCGCAGATATGAATTTCACCGATGCCGGTTGAGCGGCAGTAGTCACGCCAGATTTGTGAGGTTTGGCGTGCATCAGGCAGATGCTGCGGGCGATAGACGATCAAAAATGGCTTGCCATCAACGCGGATGTAGCGCGGGTCAGCGAAGAAAGGTTGCAGACCCTTGATGAACTGGAGATCATCCTCGGGCAGGTAGCGCTGGGCGATCAGCACCTTATGTTCAGAGGCATCCCAGCGTCGGGTCCAGTTCTCATTTGCCCAACACAGACAGAAGGGCATGTCGCTTTCGGGATCGGTGAGCATGTCGTCGAGCGGCGCGTTGAGCAGGCGCTTGCCAGAGAACCAGTAGTAGTGATAGCAGAAGCCATCTATGCCGTATTCCTTTGCCAAGCGGATCTGGTCACGACGAGTGGCACGCACGCGCAGATCGTAGAAGCCGAAGTCGGTCGGTAGCTGCGGCTGGTAATGGCCGGAGAACAAGGGTTTTGCCTTGGTGACGTTGGTCCACTCCGTGAAGCCTTTCCCCCACCATTCATCGTTTTCCGGAATCGGATGGAACTGGGGCAGATAAAACGCGATCAGGCGCGGCAGTTGGGCACTATGGGTTTGCTGCATCAAGTACTTCCTCGAAAATCGATTCGATACGATTCACGACCGGCGTCAGATCGAAATCCCGCATGGCTTTTATTTTTGCCTGTTGGCCCATTGATTGCATCAGGGTCGGGTCGGCAAGCAGTTCGGCAAGGCGTTTCGCCATAGCCGTATCGTCGCCGATTTCAACGAGATAGCCGTTCAGTCCATCGTCAATGATTTCTTCAGGCCCGCCGCTGCGCGTCGCGACCACCGGCTTGCCCGCCGCCATTGCCTCGATGATGGTTCGACCGAATGGCTCCTCCCTGGCCGCGCTGACCAGGATGTCGATGCCTGCAAACAGTTCCGGAATGTCATCGCGGAAACCCAGGAAATGTACTTGCGGCCGCAAACCGAGACGGTCGACTTCCTCGGTAACCTGGTCGAAATAAGCCCCATGGGCGCGGCCAATGATGACGAATCTTGCATTGGGCCAGGTCTTGGTCAGTCGCGCCGCCGCACGCACGAAGGTCATGTGATCTTTCCGTTCCTGAAGGGCGCCGCAAATCGCGATCATGGGGCCGCTACCGGAGAGTTCGGCAAGAGCCGGCGCAGGCGTGGCTCTGGAGAACTCCTCGCAGACGATGCCGTTATGAATGACCCTGACCGCTGCATCCGCATCATTGCCAAAAAGCGAGCGCTTCAATGCATGAGAGTTGGTGATGACAATATCCGAATGGCGCAATACAAATCGACTGACCTGATCGGCGGGCCAACGGCACTCCAGATCTTTGTTGCCAGTGATCGATTCACGAATATGCCAGACATGGGGAATGCGGCAAAGCCTGGCGACGAGGGCGCCATCGAGTACGGTGATCGTGTTGGAGTAGATCATGCGAATGCCTTTCGCCCATACCAGCACTGCCAACACGGGCAGGCGGAGCGGCAGGGTCAGCAGCGACAGCCATGTCTGGAAGCGGGGGTCCCAGCGCAGACGTATCAGGCGCCACGGGCGCAGGATCATGATGCCCAGTTGAAAGCAACGCGGCGGGAAGACCCAGCGCCGGACCATGCCAGAGAAATGGGTGATGCCACATGCGGAGAGTGCCTTGGTAAAGGCCCCGCGCGCGGGAATGACGACGGTCGGGGTGAACTTTTTGCGATCCAGGTGCCGCAGGATATCGAGCAAGGATCGTTGCGCGCCGTACATTGCTTCGTCATGGGCGACGATCAGGATGTTTTTGGGCATGTTTTCCTTGGTGGCGCACTATGCAAGTCGTAATTGTCTGCGGTAACAGGAATTGCGGTAAGTCCTGGCACGCTTACCGGCCTTTCAGCCACACACCCACGCGGGCACGTAGTGTCGGCGAAATCAGGCGCAAGACTGGTTTCACATTACCGTTTCTGGCAAACCGAAGAATTATCTCTTTCGCATGCTGGCTGATGGCGTACCAGGTTCCCTGTACCGGCCTGCCGTGTTCCGTAACAAGCGCGAGTAGTGAGACTCTATCCAGATTATGCACTGGGGTCCCCGATCGGGAAGTGCATGCAGTAGGAATATTCGGAAAAGGTGCCAACCCCAAGGAATGTACTGCTGCTTGCAAGCGTTCGCAATGCTCTGGCACGCTAAACCAGAGCCTGAATGCCTCGCCGGGAGCGATCCAGCATACCGATACAAGCCTGTCCGAGATCTGGTTGAGCTGAAAACAGAGGGAAATCGCTGTCGCCACGGAATCGTCGTCATGGACGGCCGGTGATCGCTGGCGCATATGCAGGATGCGGAGGGCGTCGACACGCAAACGGCATTCAAGGAGCGGATCATTCCTGAAATGATTTTCCAGCAACTTCGGGTAGCACGGATGGCGCTGGATAAGGAGTTCATAGGCTGTTTGAACCCGTGCGCTTTTTTCATCGCCAAAGCTTGCGTGACCACGATGGAAGATGAAGCAGTCCGGCGCCAGAACATGGCGCCATTTTCTTGACGTTGCGCGCAGGCAAAAATCATTTTCCTCGCCGTAGCCCTTGCCGAAAGCCCCCTCATCAAAGATGCCGACCTCGTCGAAGCAGTCGCGACGGATATACAGGCAGAATCCGACGCCAACGGGAATGTCGATGGGTGCCGGCGGATTGGCCTCATGAAACAATTGATCCAGTTCCTGAACCGAGAAACCTCTGGGCAATGGGTTCTCAATGCTCGGTGCTGGATAGCTTGCCAGCGAACCGGAGTTGGTGAACGGCGTCACGGTTCCGATGTCGTCTGCAGTGTAGGCCGCTTCCCGCAGTCGTTGCAGCCAGTTGGCAGGAACTTCGGTATCGCTGTTCAACAGGACAACGTCTCTGGTCGGGTGAAGGGCCAACCCCTCGTTGGCACTGACCACGAAGCCAAGATTGGTTTGATGTTGATGCACCGTCCAGTCTGGTAGGCAGGAGAACTCCAGTAACAACTGGGACATGCCCGGATCAGGGGACGCATCGTCGATCAAGGTGACGACGGTACCGGATGGCAATGCCGACTTGCTCAGGGTGTCTAGGCAGCGCCGGGTAACCTCGACATCCCGGTACACCGGAACGATGATATGGCAGCTCGGCGGCGAACTAAAACGCCGTTTCATAACGCCCCCCGATGCCGGCGTAATAACCGCACGAGGCCCGGAATCTTCAAGCTGATCGCGTGAGGCCGGGAACGGATCCAGCGAAAAAAGACCCATACATGTTTGCGCAGCAGCGCACCGGCCTCACCCAAGAATGAGGTGATTCCCGATTCTCCCGGAAGTTCGATACCGGTATCGGGAAAGTTCTCAAGACACGAGGTTCCGTCCTTGACTCGCCGTGTCGCCTCGAGAAAGGATCGACCGTATCGCTCGTCGGGTTCGAGATGGCAGCCCTCCGCCCATTCATTCCAGGCGTTGATGAATACCAGACGATATTCGGCAGGCTGCTCCTCGCGCATTTTTCGGACGGTTCGTGACAGCCACGCCTCGTAGTTTCCCGGCGTGCCATTGAGAAAGATCAGTGCGCGGTTACCGATTCGGGATGTGTTGTCCCAAGACGGAAAGACGCCGCGAAAAACCCTTTGACCGGACACATCTCGCTTGAGGTAGGCCACGGCCAGGCTGTGGTAGCACATCGCAGACCCGTCAAAATCACCCAGAAAGTCCATCTCCCGATGAACGTACGGAACGCCGAGAAGGTTCCTGTTATGGGGAGGAAATTCGACGCCGCTGTCGAAGCCAAACTGGTGATAGTCAAGGTTGTTGAAGACCAGCGCGGCACAGAGATGAATTTCGCCGATGCCTAGGTCAAGGCATTCTCTACGCCATCGTTCTGCAGTGGATTGAATGTCCGGAATCAACTGTGGACGATAGACGATCAGCAACGGCTTACCGGCGACGCGGAGGTATCGCTTATCGGTCAGAAAGGGGGCAAGATCGTGAATGAATCGCGACGGGTCGTCGGCGAGGTGTTGTTGCTCGATCAGGATGTCGTCATCACCGCCGTTCCAGCGACGGGTCCAGTTCTCGTTGGCCCAGCAGAGGCAGAAAGGCATGTCGCTTTTTGGATCCGCCAGCATGTCGTCAAGCGGCTTCTCCAGCAGACGCTTGCCGGAGAACCAGTAGTAGTGATAGCAGAAGGCATTGATGCCATAGGTCTTAGCCAGCCGGATCTGCTCAAGGCGGGTGGCTCGAACCCTGAGATCGTAGTATCCGAGATCGGCCGGGCGATGGGGTTGATAGTGGCCACTGAACAGGGGAACCCCACGGGTGACATTCGTCCATTCAGTGAAGCCTTTTCCCCACCATGTATCGTTTTCCTCGATGGGGTGGAATTGCGGCAGGTAGAACGCAACAAGTTTGACGTCGCTCGCGTCGGAGGAAAGCGGGCTGGGAGTCATGTTTGATTTGTTGCTGCTGTGCTGTGCGTCAACTCAGACCGTGTGGCGTTTGGCTTGATCGATACCAGTACCTCTATGTATTCGGCACGTATGCCGTGACTAAGATCGTCGAGATGCACGATATGCGTGAATAGACCCGATGCGTCAAAAATCTGCTGGCAAATATCGAACCCCCAATCGACGGTCACTAGGGCACCATCGGCGTTGACAGGATTTCCATGATAGGCCGGTGGCATCAGGTGCTCGATTTGTCCATCGTCATCTAGACGGGCCCGTATTTGTGATGGTTTGTGTTTGTTGACGATCGGTACTGTGAATACATGAGCGCCCCCCCGGCTTTAGTGTCCTGGCGATTTCACGAAATACCTGGTCGGGTTTGAGGACGTGTTCCATGACGTCTTGGGTGACATGCAGATCGATGCTCTCGTCGGCAAAAGTTAGACACTCCAGATTCTCGCAGCGCACATTGTTCCTTTCGGCGCCGAGCGGAATATCTGAAAACAGCTGTGAGGGAACGTAGTGTTTGCATTGCCGGCTGAGCCTGATGCTGGCCCCGCGTTTAATCGGTGAGGACTCGTGCAGAATCCTTGAGGGCCAGTCGGGAAAGAACAACTCGAGTGTCCGCATCAAGGCCCGCTCACGAGGCTTACTACCGCAGCAGGGACACAGATAGTGATCCCGGAACCACGCGTTGCGGGCTGAAAACACAACGCTGTTTTCACAGGTGGGACAGATCCCGCGGTTGCGAAAGATCACCCCCGGGCGATTTAGGTAGCGTAGTGCGCGCGAGAAAAGTGAAGAGGTGGCGGGAAGGATGCGCATCTTGCAGGCAATCAGGGTAGGTAGTCTATTGCTTGAAACGGAAAAGACTGCGAAGCGCCCTCCCCCCAACTTTTAAGGTATCTCTTGATATGTTCCAACTGGCGCGTAGCGGTGCAGTAACGCGCCAGGAAACGGTCTTCTTAATTCTTGAAATTTCATTACCCAATCGTTTGCATTCATCTTTGTAGTAACTGAGTGCAAGCTCACTCACCAGCCGAACATTTGCTTGATCTCGGGAGTGCTGCCGGTATTCAAGTAATGGATACGGCGAACGCACTGCAGACCAACCTGATTCAATCATGCGCCGAAAAAGAAACCAATCCTCCGGCCCTGTGCTACTAGCATAACCTCCTGCCTCAAAGAAAGCGCGGCGACGGAACAGGGAGGAACCGTGAATGAAATTACGCTTTTTAAGGAGTGTCCTGCGTGATTCGTCGTCAAACTCAGGAAACTTGACGATGTGAAAGCGCCCCCCCTTCGTGGTTACAGGGTAGTGCTCTGAGAAGTCTGCAGCAATCAATGCGGCTCTTTCGCCAAAAAGCGCAAAATCGGTATAAGCGATCGCTGCCTCGGGCTGTGCATCAAGGAGTTCGACAGTGCGCTCCAGATAGTCGCTCCTGAAACGATTGTCTGCACCGAGAAAGCAGATGTAATCGCCACTGGTCATTGAAAGTGCCTTGTTGAAGTGCTCGATGATCCCCAGATTTCTTTCGTTTCGATGTGTGCGTATTAGTTTGACATATCGCTTTGCGAGCATTTCCATGATGATCGGTGTGTCATCTGTGGATGCATCGTCAGAAATTAGAATTTCCTGAGGGGCTACGGTCTGCCTCAGGACAGATTCAACGGCTTCGATCAGATAGATTCCGTAGTTGTAACACGCGATGACGACTGACACACTGGTGGTGCTAAGGCATGTGTCTGTCGTCACGGTCATACGATTGAGGCAGAGCCGATTGTTATCACTTCCCTGATGGCAGGAAAGTCCGCCGATAAAATGCGATGTGCGCAGGCAGTCGAGTACCAAATCATTGAAGGTGCCATGAGGATAGGCAAACCATTTGAAGCCTGACGAATCCAGCTGCCTTACATTGCACGGGATGTCCAGTTCACGTCTGATGAGTTCGCGGTCATTAGTTTTCCCCAAATTGGCATGGCTACGGCTGTGCCATTGCAACCTTCCCCCCATATTGATCAGCTGTTTCAGTTCGCTTTGGCTAGCAAACTCGGTAAACGGCTCTGGGGTGTCAAATTCATTATCTTTGCCGATGTAATCACTGGTGACGAACAGTTCGAATGGATATCCGAAATGCTTCAGGAGCGGAGCTGCATATTGCAGGACATTGCGGTATACGCCATCAAAGGTAATGACGACCTGTGTGGCGTCCGCAGAATCGTAGTCATCCAGATACACAACTTTCCTGTTTCTGAGTGAGTGAAGTTGGCGATAGAAGCTGTCGACATCAACCCACCACATGGTCGGGGCATTGGGAGATATCTTGTGATACATAAGGATCATTTCACGTACACCTCTAGCCTGTGTGTGTGCTCACGGTAGGCATAAAAGTGTTCCTTGAGCATAAGGTATGGGAAGCGTGCCTTGTACCATTCATCTATGTGAACGCACACAAGTATGCCGTCGTCGGCAAGCTGAGAATCGATGATGCGATAGATCAGCGTATGGGCGTTTCCTATGTATTGGGGATATAGAACTCCTGTGATGACGATTAAGTCATAGCCGGATTCCGGCGGCAGAGATAGGTCGAAAATTGACTCCTGCCGGAAGTTGAGACGAAAGTCCTTCAATTGACGAGCTTTGGTGATTGCTTCGGCAGATATATCGACGCCAGAAATATATCTACCTGGAAGGTGGGGGGTAATGAAACCCTGCCCACAACCGATGTCAAGTACATGCGCATACTCGCGGGTAGGCAATTCTGCAAGCAGTATCTTCTTGCGTAACGTGTCATCTGGGTGCGTCTCATAGCCCCACGGATCAGGGTTGCTATGCCATATTTCAAGGTCGCTTAAAGATTGCAACATATGTTACTTCTGCTCATTGGGTGGGCTTGTGCTGGATTTCACTGTTGGTTGACTTCAAAACCGTCAGGTTCACAC
This sequence comes from Rhodocyclaceae bacterium, assembly GCA_030681195.1. Taxonomy (GTDB): domain Bacteria; phylum Pseudomonadota; class Gammaproteobacteria; order Burkholderiales; family Rhodocyclaceae; genus Sulfuricystis. The sequence goes on along the minus strand of JAUXXJ010000051.1, from coordinate 105,606 downwards.
TCACATCTGGGCAGGTGAATGCCCAGCGTGGTTGGTTGGGAGGGTCTTGGCTTTCAAAATAGCAGGCATTGTCAAGCCAGTCGTAGAAGTGCAATGTATGAACCTCACGATCAGAGAGTATTGCGGTAACACTATAGGTCCCATTGCGAAGGGAGTTCTTAAAACGAAATTCAACACACCCATTTTCCTCTGGCACGAGTGGGCCAATGGCGATTCCTTCGTAGGCGGAGTTGGTACCGAGAACCTCAAGTTGCTGGATGTTTTTTATGTAAAACGAAACTACCAGATTATTCACGGCCTCGTGGGCTTTGTAGCCGATGCGAAGACAGATGTCTTCGCCGAAGCAGTAGACTCGTGCTGGGTTGCTATCTATTTCCACAAAGTCAATGGCGACTATATCTCGGCTGCAATCTTGGTCACTTGCTTTGGTAGGGCCCAGAGGGGTGCCGCTTGACTGTTGAGTTAGTGCAGTACGAAGATAGTCATCGCAGACTTTCCCGCTACTGTCATTCGCTAATAATATGCCCTGATGCAACAAGAGTGTCCTTTGGCACAGGCTCTTGATCGCGTTGATGTCATGAGACACGATGATCAAATTACGCCTTTCCCCAATCATTTTTTCCATACGCTGCATGCATTTGTGCTGGAAGGTGGCGTCGCCAACCGATAGCGCTTCATCTACAATGAGGATGTCCGGATCAACATGAGCGGATACTGCAAACGCTAGCCTCACAAACATCCCACTGGAATAGGTTCGTACCGGTTGATCGATGAACTCCCCGATATCTGCGAAGGCCGCAATTTCATCGAATCGCTCGTGTATTTGCTCCTTGCTGAAACCCATTAGCGCACCCTGAAAATAGACGTTCTCGCGACCCGTGAATTCGGGATTGAAGCCGGCACCTAGTTCCAGCAAGGCCGAGATGCGGCCATTGACCTGCACGATACCCGATGTCGGCTTAAGGATGCCGCAAATCAACTGCAGCAGCGTGCTTTTGCCCGAACCGTTTCGGCCGATGATGCCGACGGTCTCGCCTTTTTTGATGTCGAAGGAGACATCCTTGAGGGCGGTGAATTCGCGGTGGTATTGCTTCAGGCCGAGGCTGAAGAACTGCTTGACGCGGTCGCCGGGGTGCCCGAAGAACCGGTAGGTCTTGGTCAGGTTGCGAACGGAGATGGCGATGTCTTCAATCACGTCGATGCACTCCGTTTAGGACGTCAGCCAGACTGGTGACATAGGCATCGGACGTCATCCGGTAACTTTCCATGCCCGGGTAGACGACTTCTCCCTGCTCTATGCCAAGATCGGCCAGGGCCAGGTGATAGCCCTTGGACAAGGTAGGGCTGAGGCTGAACTTGGCTTCATAGCCCTGCTTTTCGCCCGGTGCATCCAGAACCAAATCCAGTTCTGATCCGGCTACGGTTCGATAGTAATAGGGGCTGGTGTTGTCACCCGCATGGCCGATCAGGTGCTCAATAACCACTCCCTCCCAAGAGGCGCCCGCGACCGGATGGGCATACAGGTCATCCAATGTGGCTATCCCAAGCAGGGCGTGGAGCAGCCCGCTATCGCGCAAGTAGACCTTGGGCGATTTGATGAGCCGCTTGCCCAGGTTCGCGTAATAGGGTGGCAGCACCCTCGCCATATAGGTATCGGCCAAGATGTCCAGATAGGAACGCATTGTCGGCGGTGTAAAGCCGAGGCTTGCCGCGACCTGGCTGGCATTCCATATCTGCCCGTGCAAATGGGCCAGCATCTGCCAGAATCGGCGCAGTTGGCTGGCGGGTATGCCGATGCCCAGCATCGGCAGGTCTTGTTCCAGGAATGCCTGGATGAAGGCATGGCGCCAACGCAGGCTGGCCTTGTCACTGGGCGCGAGGTAGCTTTCCGGGAAGCCACCGCGCAAATGCAGTTTCTGCTGGTTTTCCGGCGTTGCGCCCACTTCGTCCAGCATGAATGGCGTTAACTCCAGGTATTCAATACGCCCGGCCAAGGACTCGGCGGACTGTCTTCTCAGCGCTGGGGAAGCGGAGCCCAAGAGCAGAAACCGGCCGGGCCGGCGTTCCTGGTCGATCAGTGCCCTCAGGATGGGGAACAGTTCCGGCATGCGCTGTATTTCGTCGATGACGACTAACCTTTCGGCCTGCGTGCTTAGGTAGGCCTCGGGATCGCGCAGGCGCGCCATGTCCGCCGGTCGCTCGAGGTCCAGAAACACCGCCTCCCTTCCGGCTATGGCCCGTGCCAAGGTGGTTTTCCCCACCTGCCTTGGCCCCAGCAATGCAACTGCGGGGAATTGGGTCAGGGATTCGCGCAGCATTGGCGTGATTTTTCGCTCAATCATCCGAGATTATTGAAATTATAATTTTCAATATGCAATGATATTTCCCAACCGAAGTCGGTGCAAGCGGGATTGAACGGGGCCGTTACCTGCACCGTTCCGGACGTCGATTTCCATACCCCGCAGATGAGTTGCAGCAACGTGCTCTTGCCGGAGCCGTTGCGGCCAATGATGCCGATGATTTCGCCTTTCTTGATGTCGAGCGAGACATCCTTGAGTGCGGTGAATTCGCGGTGATATTGCTTCAGGCCCAGGCTGAAAAACTGCTTGATGCGGTCGCCAGGGTGGCCGAGGAGCCTGTAAGACTTCGTGAGATTCCGAATGGAAATTGCTATGTCGTCACTAGCCATCGTGTCCGTCAGAGTGTTGGATAGTGCTTCTTGCAGAAAGCTATCAGGCGCTCCGCATATCCCATCACTACCGGTGTCTCTGCCGCAAGTTGCGTGAAAAACTCGGTCAGGCGTTCCGGGTTGTCTTCGTATTCGTGATTGATTGCATTTCTGAGTTCGCGAATCAGCTTCCAGTGCATGGCGGAATCCAGAATGCCGAGCTTCTCCATGAAAGACAGTACGGCGCCAAATGGCTCGTAGTTTTCTTCTTCTTCGATGGCGACGGCGCGCATGGTCTTGCCGATCTGTTCCTGAAGTTCGCTGAAGCGCAGGCGGAATGCAGCCAACGCTTCGTGCTGCTCGGGGGAGAGCATGGACCAATCAGAGATGGGAACAAATGCCGTGATCTGCTCCTGCGACCAGGCGAGATATGCAGCCATCCGTTTGAGGTGCTCGATTTTTCTGAGAATCAGCCGCTGGTGCTGTGTCACAGGCGTCGCCCCTCGGTTTTTGCAATGCAGGCGATGGGCCGTTGATCGTCCTGTCGGGCGACGATGAGGTCGACATGGAGGTCGATGGCATCCTCAATGTTGATCTTGCAACGCAATTCGCCTAGCAGGTCGGGCCGTTGAGTTTCCACGAACAAATCGATGTCACCCCCGCGTCGCCTATCATCGGTGCGCGAACCAAACAGCCATATCTTGGCATCTGCTGAGATTTCCCGGGCGATGATCGACTTGATGATCTCGGTTTGTTCGGAGCTTATACGCATGGCTTTGATTCTAATTGATGGATGCCGTCCCGCCAGCGCCGACTTTTTCAGAGCGCATCGGCGAATTCATCCCGCGCATGCGTGAAGAAGGCGAGCCCGATGAGAGCGGTGGCGAGGCCGAAGCCCAGAGCGGCCAGCCACCCTGCCCACGGGATGGAATGCCCGAGCATGGCGGCGCGTGCCGTCTCGATGACGGCGCCGAGCGGGTTGAGGGCGTAAACCGGGCGCAGGAATTCCGGTACGGCACTGGCCGGGTAGAACACCGGCGAGAGGAACAGAAGCATCTGCACAAACAGCGGCACGATCTGCGTCATGTCCTTGAGAAACACCCCCCAGGCACTGAGAAACCAGGCGAAACCCAGGCCGAGCAGCAGTACGGGGATGACGAGTACTGGAAACAACAGAATGCTGATCGACAAGTGGCCGACCCAGGCGAGGGCGAGGGTGAGGATCAGGAGATTGAAGGCGGCGTGGATGAGTCCGGCGCCCAGCGGTACCAAGGGCAGAATCTCGACCGGGAAGATGATTTTCTTCACATAGCTCGGGTAGCTACGCACGGTGCCGGGGGCACGCGATACCGTTTCGGCAAACAGGTTAAAGACGATTAGTCCGGCATACAGCATCAGCCAGAAGGGCATGCCTTCGGGTTGTTGTGGCCAGCGCGACTGGAAGATATGGCCGAAAACGAAGGCGAAAATGGCCAGCATCAGCAGGGGGCTTAGAAACATCCACGCTACGCCGAACATGGCACCCCGATAGCGCAACAACACATCGCGCTTGACCAATTGGCCAAGGAGATAGCGATGACGGGGCAAATTCCTGAGCAGGGATAGGGTACTGGCGGCAGTCATGACAGGGCCAATGGTTGGCCTGCAATCTTACCGCAGCATCTCCGGATTCATGACAGCCCGCAGTACCGTCTGATCCTGCCCTTCGCGATTGCGTCGGGCGAACCACCAGACGCCACCTTTCTTGACGCTCCAGTCAGCCTCCGCACCCGAGAGCAGGAGGGCCGCCAGACGACCCAAGCTTGGCTGATGGCCCACTAGGAGAATGGCACCGGATTGCGCTGGCCAGTCGACGGCCGAAATGAGATCGGCGACATCGGCGCCCACGGCAATTTTTGGCTCGACTTCAAAGGGCAGGGCCAGCGTATGGGCGGTCTGCTGGGTGCGGACGGCGGGGCTGACGAGGATTTTGGTCCTCTTCGGCAATTGCGAGCGCAGCCACTTGGCCATGTCGTGTGCCTGTTTTTCACCACGGGCGGTTAGGCGGCGCTTGCTGTCTGGCATGCCAGCCCCGCCTTCCTCCGCTTCCGCATGCCGCCACAAAATGAGGTCCATCATGAGCTTCCCTGTTAGATCAGGGGCGTAATTTTGGCAGGCGAAGATTACCGAGATGTTTCAGTCCCGGCTTGATCGCCGCCAACAGGGCATGGTGGCGCGGGCCATGCCAGCCGCCGATCAGGGTAACGGCCTCGCGCAGGGGGGCATCCTTACCAGCACAGTCCATCAGCAGCTCACCCGCATTGGCAAGATCATTGATCTGACCGAGGGTTTCCTGCAGGGTGGCAAGATGGCCCAGGATTCGGCGCATGGCGATGGGTGAAGCTAGCGGTGAGAAAAATTCCAAGGCATAGCGCAGCCGCTTGATACCGATACGCAGGGCATGCAGCGAGGGCGGATCGTCGATGCGGGCGGCGCGGGCCAGCTTGAGTACCTTCTTGCGCAGGCGTTGTAGACGGTCGGTAGCAAACTCGCCGAGCTGCTGCATTTGGGCAGCGGTTTCAGGAGCCGCCTCGCCAACGCCGACTTTTTCGGCATGACCATGCAGATCAGCCAGTGTTTCAAGCGTAACTAGGCCGTAGCGGGGCGAACGCAGAAAATCGACGGCGGCGCGACGACGTTCGAAACGCCGGTCGGTGATGATGCCGATCAGTGCCGCCAGACGCGGTTCATCCGGCAGGGCGTGCAAGACCGGCTCGGCGATTTCCGCCAGCAGCACATCGAGGTCGCGCGCCTGGCCGAGCACGGCCATCATGTCACGCAGCGCGGCCACCATTGGCGTCGCAAAGTCGGCGGGCAACAGCGGTGCAAACAAGCGCAGCGCGGCCCGCAGACGGCGCGTGGCGACGCGCATCTGATGGATGTATTCCGGGTCTTCCACAGAAACTGCGCCGACATGGTTTTGCTGCAGATGATCGAGGCAGGACAGGGCGATGCGCGAGAAAGCCACGACCGGATCGTCTGCCGCTGCCAACGCCAGCGGCGCAGCCTTGACGGGCGTCATCGGGACCTGCTTGAACAAGCGATAGCCGCGATCGGCCTTCGAGCGCGCGGCGGGTGCCACCGGTACCCGCACGGCTAGCGTACGGGCGACAGAAAATAGCTGGGCGGCATCGCCATGCAGGAGTTCGATTTCGATTTCCGAGATCGCTTCGCGCCGCCCACCCGCAGCGATCCAGCCACGATCGAGGACCAGCATGAGCTCGGTGCCCGCTGCCGGTGCCAGGATCCAGGCCATGCGCATGAAGTTGGTTTCGAAGATCGGGGCGATCCGACTACGCAGCTTGGGCCGATCCAGCCAGTCGCGCACGGCAAGATCGTCGACGGCGGAAAAGTCGAAGTGGCCGGCGTAGGGCGTTTCCCATTCCGGGCGCGCCGAGATGCCGCCTGCGGCTTGGCCAGCGCACTTGACCGTCTGCAGCCAGACCTTGCCCTGGGCGCGCAGGCGCAATGCCACACCGTGCTTGCGCAAGGCAAGTTCCGGGGTGTCGTAATAGAGATTGACCAGCTGGTAGCTTTCCCGTCGGGTCGCCTTTCTGAGCAACGGGTGGCGCAGAAAGTTGTGATGCTCCGCTTCCGGCAAAGCCAGCTTGAGTTCGATTTCTTGGGACATTGGTGACGAATGTATTACAAACGGCCCGATTCTAGGGGCTAGCCCCCCGAAGAATTATTACAGTGCTAACGCGCTTACTCGTGCCGCAGCGCTTCGATGGGCGACATATGGGCCGCCTTGCGAGCCGGATAGTAGCCAAAGAAAATGCCAATGGCCGCAGCAAAACCCACCGCCAGCGTGGTGGCGCTGGCCGACAGCGCGATCGGCCAGCCGGCGTAATAGCCAATCAACTGCGCGCCGCCGCTGCCGAGCAGGACGCCAATCAATCCGCCGATCAGGGCCAGCGTCACCGCTTCGATGAGGAACTGGCGCAGGATGTCCCCCGAGCGGGCGCCCACGGCACGGCGCAGGCCGATTTCACGGGTGCGCTCGGTGACGGAAACCAGCATGATGTTCATGATGCCAATGCCGCCCACCAGCAGTGAGACCGAGGCGACCGCAGCGAGCAGCAGCGCCATGACGCGTGAGGACTCTTCGCGCGTCTGGAGAATTTCGGTGAGGTTGCGCAAGGTGAAGTCGTCGTCCTGGCCGGGCTGCAGACGATGGCGTTGGCGCAGCAATTCGCGCACGCGCTCTTCGGCCAGTTTGCTGTCGGCACCGTCCAGCATCTTGATCTGGATCGAGCCGACCGAACGTGATTTGGCCAGCGCCGTCGCCCCCAGTACGCGATTGCGCGCCGTGGTGATCGGCATCAGCACGACGTCGTCGAGATCGCTGCCACCCGGGCTTTGACCTTTTTCCGCCAATATGCCAATGACAGTGAGCGGCACGGTGCGGATGCGGACGACCTCGTCAATCGGACTCATGTCCCCGAACAGATTGGTGGCGACGGTCTTGCCGAGGATGACCACTTTGGCTGCACCGTTGATTTCAGCGGCTTCGAAGAAGCGGCCTTCGGCGAGATTCCATTCGCGTACGTCGAAATATTCCGGTGTGACACCATGGAAGCCCGTCGACCAGTTGCTGTTGCCGGCAACAATCTGGCCGCTGCCGCGCAAGGTGGGGGCGGCAGTGGCGATGACATCCGGCAGCTCGCGGGCGATGGCGTAGGCGTCGTCCTCGCTGATCGTGTGCGTCGAGCCGGCGGCAGTGCGTGCGCCGGTAAAGGACGGTGACGCGGAAAACACCATCATCAAATTGGCACCGAGGCTGCGGATCTGCGCTTCCACTTGTGCACGGGCACCGCTGCCGACGGCGATCATGATGATGACGGCGGCCACGCCAATGATGATGCCGAGCATGGTCAACGCCGAGCGTAGCTTGTTGACACGTAGAGCCTTGAGGGCAATGGCGAAGGTGGCGAGGAAGTTCATGTTGATTCCGAGACCACGCGACCGTCGCGAAAATGGATGATGCGATCTGCGTAGGCGGCAATGTCGTGCTCGTGGGTCACCAGCACGATGGTGATGCCTTCCTGGTTGAGTTGCTGCAGCAGCGCCATGATCTCGCTGCCAGTGCGCGTATCCAGTGCGCCGGTCGGCTCATCGGCGAGCAGCAGGGATGGATTGCCGACCAGGGCGCGTGCAATCGCGACACGTTGCTGTTGCCCCCCGGACAATTGCGCAGGATGGTGATCCATGCGTTCAGACAGGCCGACCTGCCCAAGGCGCTGCGCAGCCAGCGCATGCCGTTCGCTGGCCGGGAGGCCGCGATAGAGCAAGGGCAGGGCGACATTGTCGAGCGCCGAGGTGCGTGGCAGCAGATTGAAGTGCTGGAACACGAAGCCGAGCTTACGGTTGCGCAAAGTCGACAGGGCATCGTCCGAGAGTGTCGACACTTCCTGCTCATCCAGCCAGTAGCGCCCGCCACTCGGCTGGTCGAGGCAGCCGAGAAGATTCATGAAGGTGGATTTGCCCGAACCGGAGGGCCCCATCACGGCGACAAACTCGCCACGGGCAATCTCAAGCGTGACACCTTGCAGCGCAGGCACATCCGTCTCCCCCAGCCGATAATGCTTGGCCAGGTTGTCGGTGCGAATCAGCGGCGCGGCCATCGCGATCAGAACATGCGCGGCGGGGTGGGCTTCTTGTCCGTTGCAGCAACGACGCCCACGATGACTTGCTGGCCTTCCTGCAGCGCGCCGTCGAGCACTTCGGTCTGGTTGCCATCGTTGATGCCGGTCTTGAGATCAATGGCGCTGGGGGAGCCATCCGCGCCCAGCGTCCAGACCTTGCCGCTGCCGGCGCCGCTCTTGCCGCCTTTGCCCGAACCCGGTTGCCGTCCTGCCGGCGCCGACTTTTCATTGTCGCCTGTAGCGGGCGGACGAAAGCGCAAGGCGGCATTCGGCACTTTCAACACGCTGTCCTTCTGTGCGGTGATGACGCGAACGTTGGCGGTCATGCCCGGCAACAACAACTGATCCGGGTTGGCAGCAGAGACCACCGCTGTGTAGGTGACAACATTGGACACCACCTGCGCCGCCTTGCGCACCTGCGTCACCTCGCCCTTGAAGCGCTTGCCGGGGAAGGCATCCACCGTGAAATTGGCCTCCTGCCCAGGTTGCAGGCGGCCGACGTCGGCTTCATCGATGGAGGTTTCCACCTGCATGTCAGCCAGGCTCTTGGCAATCACGAACATTTCCGGTGCCTGCAAACTGGCCGCAACGGTTTGTCCCGGTTCGACACTGCGCTTGATGACGATGCCATCCACAGGGGCGCGAATCTCGGTGCGGCCGAGATCGACCCGCGTCTGACCCAGTTGGGCCTCGCGCTGTTTGACCAGCGCAGCACTGTTGGCGGCTTGTGCTTCGACCACCCGCATCTGGGCACGTGCCGCTTCCAGTGTGGTGAGCACTTTGTCAAGTTCCGCCGGGGAGATGAAATTCTTCGCAACCAGCGATTGCTTGCGGGCATAGTCGCGTTCGGCATCGGCGAGATTGACCTTCGAGCGATAGATCTCGGCCTGCTGTACGGCGACCGTGGCGCGCGCCGCTTCAAGATCGGCCTCGGCCTGACGCACGCGATGTTGGTAGGTCTCGGGGGAAATCTGGGCGATCAATTCGCCCGCTTTGACGATACTGTTGAAATCGACGTAGATCTTCTGAATCTGGCCGGAAATCTGCGAACTGACCTGTACAGCGGTCACCGGGTTAAGCGTGCCTGTTGCGGCAACCGTTGCGGTAATCGGGCCGCGCTCGGTGGTGGCAAGTTTGAATTCTGGCGCTGTCGGCGCCGCAAGAAAAAGCCGATAGCCTGCATATCCGGTGCCCGCGAGTAACGCGGAAGCGGCGATGATGAGTAATTTGCGGCGGCGAGGATTCATGCGGAAATTCTAGCTGAACGGCCATCACTGCCGTCCCGCCAGCGCCGACTTTTACGGCTTGTTACGTCCGTCCGTATCGGCAAGAAAGAGTACGTCACCGACACGTACCGTCGGTGGAAAGCGCTGCGCGGGAATTTCCGCGATGCTCGTCTTACCCTCGACGTGCCTGATGATGGCGGTGGGCTGTGGTTTTGCCGTGGCCGGCACGCTCGGATGGCGAGCCGGCGGCGCGCTACCCGGGCGCCAGGACTGGACAGCCATACCGACCGTAATACCCGCGTCGCTGCCACGGTCGAGTGACAGGCGCCGCTCATCGACGCGCGTCACACTGACTGAAAATGGCAGGCAGGCTAGCGTCTCCTCAGCCCATTGAGCCATTTCGTCGATCAGGCTGTTGAAGGTTTCGCCCAGCCGTGAGGTGGCAAATTCGCTGGTGCCGGGGGTGACAGACTTGGGTATGCCCCCGAACGGTAACTGGCGGGCAAAAGACTGACGGGCCAGCAGGGTGCTGCTATGGGCCTCGTAGAGGTAGGCTTCGACGTGCATTTGCCTTTCGGGAATGACGCCTTTCAGCTTCGACACACCAAAATCATGGATAACGCCGGCAATCACATACTGCACGTTTTCCTGCGCGGCCCAGCGGCTGATCAGCACGCCCCCCTGATCCTGCTCCAGTGCTGGGGCCTTGTCGGCAGACTCGAAGGGAAAACGGTGGGCGGCGGATGAGGCCAGCAATCTGCCTTTACTTTCAATCGCCCGCTTCAGTTCTTCGCCCGTGACTTGCGCCCAACCCATGAACTCACCGGATTTGATTTGCTCCGGGTAACGCATCGGGAAGGCCGTCACCAGCACTTTTCGCTTTGGCAAGCCCTGGCACTTGGGCGTGACAGGTTGTGCTTGAGGTTTCGATTGCGCGGTGGTTGCATCCGGTTGGGCTACTGGCTGTGTGGGCAGCTGAAGAATGCAGCCGCCCAGTATCAGCAAGCCAGAAAGACAGAGCAATCGGAACCGGAAGTCGATTTTCATCAGGCCAACCTGCTTGGGCGTTGGATGGTGGAGAGGATGAGGATCGAACTCACGACCTCCTGATTGCGAACCAGGCGCTCTCCCAGCTGAGCTACCCCCCCACGATGGAACGAAGTATAGCAACGAAAAAAACGGCCGGCGCAGTCAAACTGCGCCGGCCGCCTATCCCCTTTTGCCCCTTTAATGCGTTCCTGCTTACTTGCCGGCGATCTTTTCGAGCTTCTCGGCCTTGATCAACTGGCCGTCGAGGCCGGCCTGCCGGGCGGTGCCGCCGTAGGCGAGCGTCATCAACTGCGAGTAGTAGACGACGGGCATATTGAACTTGGTGCCCTGTTTCTTGTTGATCTCGGACTGGTAGATCTCGACGTTGGCCTGGCACAACTGGCAGGGCGTGACGATGATGTCGGCGCCGTGATCGTAGGCGGATTCGACGATGTCGCGAATCTGCTTCTGTGCCTTTTCCGGCTCGGAGAAGGCCAGCGCACCGCCGCAGCAGGTGACTTTCTGGTCGTAGGCGACGGCTTCGCCGCCACAGGTCTCGATCATCTTGTCGAGGTACTGCGGATTTTCAAAGGACTCGCCGACGATGCCGAACGGACGGTTGGTCTGGCAGCCGACGTAGCCGGCGAACTTGAGACCGTCGAGCGGCTTGACCACTTGCGATTTCATCTTGTCCCAACCGATGTCCTCGATCAGCACTTCGACGAAGTGGCGCGCTTTGACTTCACCCTTGAAGGTGAGGCCGGCTTCTTTCAGCGCTTCGTTGGTTTCGGCGAGCAGGCTGTTGGATTCGTGCAGGCGCTCGGCAGTCTCGCGCGAGGCGAGCCAGCAGGCGGGGCAGACCGAGACCATGTCCTGTCCGGCGAAGTTAGTCTCCGCCAGCGCGAGGTTGCGCGCTGATAGGGCCAGACGCGGCAATTCACCGCCTTCGCCGTAGCCGATCGAGGCGCCGCAGCAGTTCCAGTCAGGGATCTCGTTCAACTGGACGTCGAGCTTCTCGCAGACGACATCAATCGAGCGGACAAAGTTGTCGGCTGACGCCTTGGCCTGCGACGAGCAGCCGGGGTAAAACGCGTATTGCTTCTTCGACATTCGTTCGTCTCCTCTGGGCTTATTGGGCGAAGCCCTTGCGGCGGTCTTCGATTTCACGCGCTTTGGCGATCATCTTGTGAATGCCGCTCTTGTCTTTGCACGAGTGGCCACCGAGAATTTCCATCGGGTTGAGGCGCTTGGCCTTGACGAGGCCAAGACCGACACCCTGCATGGCCATGGCGTTCTTGATGCCCTGACCGAAGCCGTCCTTGAAATACATCGCCAGCGAGAAGGTCAGTTCATTGACGCGCCCGGTTTTGATGATGTTGTTCCAGAACAGCTTGGCGATATCGCGCGTCGGCTGGCCCTGCGGGGCGAGGCCGAGGCGATGCGCGTAGTTGGCCAGACCGTGCATGATGTGCGTGATCGGCAACTTGCGCGGGCAGCGCACGATGCAGTTGTAGCAGGAGGTGCACATCCACATCGAGTCGGACGACAGCACTTCCTCGCGCTTGCCGGCGCGAATCATCATGAAGATCTTCTGGGGCGAATGCTCCCAGTGCGGGCCGAGCGGGCAGGAGCCGGCGCAGACGCCGCACTGCATGCACATCTTGACCATGTGACCGTCTTCGACGTTGGCCTCGACTTCCTTGAGGAAGCTGTTTTTGTACTTGGGGTTTGCGGTAGTCATCGTCTCGATCCTCTTAGCCGAAGCCCTTCATCGGGGACGGGCCCATTTCGGTGAGCTGCGCCACATAGTCGTTGATGAGTTTGACCACGCGGGTGTTGTCGGTGATGGCGACTTCCTGCGTCTGGACACGCTCTTCCTCAAGGCCTAGCTGCTTCAGCGTGTCGCCGATCTTGCTCATGCGATAGAAGGCCATTTCCGAGCCTTTGACGAAGTGGCACTGGTATTCGTCGCCACGCTTGCAACCCATCATCATCACGCCGTCGTAGCCGGAGTTCAGCGCGTCGGTGATCCAGATGGTGTTCACCGAGCCGAGGCAACGGACCGGGATCGCACGCACGAAAGCCGAGTAGGTCATGCGTTGCAGGCCGGCCATATCAAGCGCTGGATAGGCGTCGTTTTCGCAGGCGAGGATCAGGATGCGTGGCTTCTCTTCGAACTCGTCCGGCACATTGACGGCCTTGACCTGCATGCCGACGGTGTCACAACTGTAGTTCTCGAAAGAGATGACGCGCACCGGGCAGGCGCCCATGCAGGTACCGCAACGGCGGCAGCGCTCTTCGTTGAACACCGGGAAGCGCTTTTCGTCTTCGTCAATGGCGCCGAATGGGCATTCCACTGTGCAGCGCTTGCACTGCGTGCAGCCTTCGAGACGGGCCTTCGGGAAGGAGAGGTCGCCGGCGCGCGGCAGTGCAGCACGGCCTTGCGCGACGTTCTCGACAGTCTGGATCGCCTTCAATGCGGCGCCGGTGGCGTCTTCCGTGGCCTGGAACATGTCCATCGGCCGACGGGTCGGGCCAGCGGCGTAGATGCCGGTGCGGCGCGTCTCGTAGGGGAAGCAGATGAAGTGCGAGTCGGCGAAGCCATACTTGAACTGCGGCATGTCCGGGCCCTGACGGTAGTTCAGGTTGAGCACGGAAATCTTTTGCAGTTCAGACTTCTTCTCGACGGCTGCGGCATCGCCACTCTCGGCGGCGGTGACGGTGGCTGTCCATTCGTCGAGGTCGACGCCGGCGGTTGGCACCTGGCCGGTTGCCAGCACGACGAGGTCGGCATCGGTGGTGACGTCCTCATCGAGGATCAGATCCTTGAAGTCAACCTTGCAGCTGTTGCCACCGGTGACGCCATTGACCTTGGCTTTGGTGAAGATCACGCCCTTCTGCTGGGCGCTGCGGTAGAAGTCTTCGCCCATGCCCGGCACGCGCAGGTCGGAATACATCACGACCGTGTCGACATCGGGGTTCTGGTCCTTGAAGTACATCGCCTGCTTGATGCTGGTGGCGCAGCAGTGGCCGGAGCAATAGTCGAGATGTGCACCGCTGCCGTTGCCGCCGTGGCCGCGTTGACCGGCACACTGCACGAAGACGACGCTCTTCACTTCCTGGCCGTCGGCACGCTTGATGGCGCCGCCGTTGGCGGATTTGGCGAGAGCTTCGAGGCCGACTTGGTCGACCACGTTAGCCTGGCCGCCGCCCAGTTCAGGCAGCTTGTCGAGCGGGTAGGTGGTGAAGCCGGTCGCCTGGACGATGGCACCGCACAATTCTTCGCTGATGCTGCCCGATTCGGCGGCGATCTTGACAGCGAAGCGGCCGGGCGCGCCGGCGGTCTCGGTGACGGTCGAGTTGAGGTAGACCTTGATTTTGCTGTTGCCGGTGACCTGGGCCGCCGTCTCGCCAGCGCCGACTTCTTGCGGCTCGGCATACGGGCCGTTGAAGGGCACACGCTTATAAAGATTGTTGGCGAAACCGCCGAGGGCGCCGGTCTTCTCGACCAGCACGACCTCGTAGCCAGCATCGGCCGCCGCGAGGGCCGCCGTCATGCCGGACATGCCGCCACCAACGACGAGAATCTTCTTGCTCGACGATTCCTTGACGTTGCCGGCCGGTGCGGCCATCTTCTTGACCTCGGCGCAACCCATGCGGACGTAGTCTTCGGCCATTTCCTGACGCACTTCGTCATGATCGGCGCCTTCGGCGACGACCCAGATCACGCCTTCGCGCAAGTTGGCACGCGACATGGCGACACCAGCGAACTGGAAGGCTTCGGCCTTGGCGCGACGTGAGCAGGCAGCGATACAGAGGTGGGTGACGCCTTCGTTGGCGATATCGTCACGAATCATCTGCACGCCTGCGGCATTGCAGAGGAATTCGTGGGTTTTCACCAAGGCCATCTTGCCTTCCTTGGTGGCGACCTTTTCCAGCGCGGGGACATTGAGCTTGTCGCCGATGCCGCAGCCGGAACAAACGTAGGCGGCGTATTTTGGAGTAGCGGGGGCGTTCATGCCGAGGCCTCCGTGGATGCGGTTTTATGGATCACCTGAATGGCTTTCAGCGAAGCGGCGGTGGCACTTTGCACCGCGCGGTTGACGTCGAGCGGGCTGGCGGCGCTGCCGGCACCGAACATGCCACCGCTCTTCGAGCCTTCGATAAAGTTCGAGGAATCGAGGACGATGTCGTCGGGCAGCTTGACGCCCGTCACTTCAGGTTCCATGCCGACGGCCAGCACGACGAGGTCATGCTCGGTGGCGTAGCGGTGGTAGCCCTCGGTGTTCACGCCGTGGAGGACCGGGTTGCCGTTCTCTTCGTTGAGCGCGATGCGCGCCACCTTCGACTTGATGAAGCTGACGGTGGCATCGTTCCAGACGTTGGCGTAGAAATCTTCGAAGCGGTCGATGGCGCGGATGTCGATGTAGTACACCGTCGACTTAGCTTCTTCGCCCCAAGCTTCGCGCACATACTGGGTTTGCTTCAACGTCGCCATGCAGCAGATACGCGAGCAGTGGCGCAGGTAGTTCTCGTCGCGCGAGCCGGCGCACTGGATGAAGGCGATGTTCTTGGCTTCCTTGCCATCGCCTGGACGCACGATCTTGCCGCCGGTCGGGCCGCGCGGATCGGCGAGGCGCTCGAATTCGAGGCTGGTGATGACGTTGTCGAAGCGGTCGTAGCCGTAGGGCTGAATCTTGGCCGCATCGAAGGGACGCCAGCCGGTCGCCCAGACCACGCTGCCGACCTTGAATTCCACGGTTTCTTCCTGCATCGCCAGATCGACGGCGCCAAATTTGCAGGCGGCCTTCGCTGCTTCACCGTCGGCTGTGCCAACGATGGAAGGATCGATCACGAAACGCTGCGGATAGGCCATGCCGTGGGGCAGGTAGGCGGCCTTGATCTTGTCCAGCCCGTAGTTGGCGGGGTTCGGCACTTCGGCCGTTACGGCCTTGCCGCAATCGCCACAACCCGTACAAGCTTCAGTGACGTAGCGCGGCTTGATTTTCAGCGTGACGTTGTAGTCGCCGCGGCTGCCGGACACGGCGGCCACTTCGGTCATCGTCATCACGCGCACATTGGGATTGCCACGGATGCGTTTGAGGTTGATCTCCAGCCCGCAGGTGGGGTGGCACATCTTGGGAAAATAGCGATACAGCAGGGATGTGCGGCCGCCCAGCGTGGGGGTTTTTTCCGCGAGGATCACCTGTTTGCCGCATTCGGCCGCTTCGAGAGCTGCCGTCATGCCAGCGATACCGCCGCCGACGACCAGAATGGTCTGGTTGGTTGCGATTGAAGCCGTCATCGAGCCTCCGTGAGAGAGTACAGCAAAGGGGTACTACTGAAAATGGTCCGCGATTGTAGTCGCCAACCCCGGCCGAAGTTTATGCGCTAGATCAAATGGCGGCCAGATTGTTCCTATGGCGAAATAGAAGAGCCAAATAGGTTTTATTGGCGAGTGCCGTCTCGCCAGCACCGACTTTTCTGAAAATCGTGCAAAATCGATACCGTTCGCATCCGGTATGATGAACCTGTGCCAAAACTCTACGAATACTTCGGCCTGATCGTGATGTTTTATGCGAACGAGCATACGCCGGTGCATGTTCACGGGAAATGTCAGGGCCGTGAAATGCGGGCCGAGCTGATTATCTTGAACGGAGTGGTCGCCGATATCCGCTACGGCCCGGTTGCCGGGCGCTTGCCGTTGCAGGCAAATGAGATGCGGTATTTTCAGGAAGTCGTCGAGGCGCGGACGAACGATATCGTGGCGAAGTGGGTCGATTTTTTTGTCATGCACAAGCCGATCCAGCCGGAACGTATTACCAGGAGACTGAAATGATTCCACAGGTCGTCAACATCGTATCCGCCGAACTTGCCGGGGACTACCGGATTCGCCTGGCCTTCGACGACGGCACGCGACAGGAAGTCGATTTCAAGCCCTTCCTGGCCGCATCGACGCACCCGGACATCCGTGCCTACCTTGCCCCGGAACGCTTCTCCGCCTTTCGCCTCGAATACGGGGAGTTGGTCTGGGGCGACTATGCGCTGTGTTTT
This sequence comes from Rhodocyclaceae bacterium, assembly GCA_030681195.1. GTDB lineage: Bacteria > Pseudomonadota > Gammaproteobacteria > Burkholderiales > Rhodocyclaceae > Sulfuricystis. The sequence goes on along the minus strand of JAUXXJ010000051.1, from coordinate 88,945 downwards.
CCGGTCGCCGACCTGTATCTCAATCGCCTCGTCGCCCCCGACCTGCTGGAAGCGGCGTAGCACCGCCGCCGTCCCGCCAGCGCCGATTTTCTGGCATCCAGAAGCAATACCTCCTTGCTGTATCTAGCCAGGTTTGCTAGCCTTATAGCCAGATCGTGCGCTGGAGCCTTGTCATGCAACTCAATATGCTGGAAGCCAAAAATCAACTCTCGCAACTGGTCCGAGCCGCCCAGGCCGGCGATGAGGTCGTTATCGCCAATCGCGGCAAAGCGGTGGTGCGCTTGGTCGCTATAGCGCCCGCCGCCAGCGTTGAGTCGGGCAATGCCGCCAATCTCCTCGGCTGGTTGCAACACAACCCGCTGCCCGAATATTTGCAGCGCAGCCATGAGGAAATCGAGGCCCGCATTTACGAAGAACGCGCAGCGTGGGACTGATTTATCTCGATGCCTGCTTGCTGATTTACGCGGCGGAGCGCGATCCGGTTTTCGGCCAGCGCATTCTGGCGGCTCTGGCCAGTGAGCCGGATGCGCGCTTTGCCATCTCGCCGCTGGTCAAGCTCGAATGTCTGGTCAAGCCCATCCGGGACGGCGACGTGGTGCTGCAACAGTACTACGAGGCCATGCTGGGGCAACTGGTGCTGCTCGATCTGCCGGAGAGCGTCTATCTGCAAGCGGCACACATGCGCGGACGGTTTTCCCTGAAAACGCCCGACGCCTTGCATTTGGCATGCGCTCAGCATCACCGCTGCGATGCGCTCTGGACCAATGACAACCGGCTGGCGCAAGCGGGGCATGGTTTGGCGCGCAATATCCTGACCGGAGCATAATTCTGCAGGGCGCGGGCTGGCGGTGACTTGCTGCCGTCTCGTCAGCGCCGACTTTTCAGCGGGCGAGCATGCGAATCTCGAATTGCATGGTATCCAGATTGCCCAGAATCCAGGTCGCCGCTGGGGCGCCCAGTCCGGCGACGGTGCCGGGATTGACGAGCCAGGTTTCGCTGCCTTTGACGTTGGCTTGCGCGCGGATCAGGGGTTCGTGGCTGTGGCCGCAGCAGACCAGATCGTAGTCGCCGGTGCAGGCCATGCCGTGGCCGTAGTGGGGGTAGTGGGTCATGAAGATGCGTTTGCCGCCGAGGGAGAGCGAGGCATCGCGGCCGTGGTAGGTGAATTGACCCTCGGAATTGCAGGCGACGCGGGCGAGCGAGACGATGTCGCCGAGGTTGTTTCCATGGACCAAATGGATCGGCAACTGGAACTTGAGCGAGGCCTTGAGGGTGTTGGTGCCGATCAGGTCGCCGCAATGGATGACGGCTTCAGCGCCCTCGGCTTGGGCAGTAGAAATGGCCTCGGCCAGCATCGGGCCACGGTCGTGGCTGTCAGAAACAATGCATATTTTCATGTGGGTTCAGATAATGATGGGGGCGTGGTATTCCTCGCCGTCGTTGGCCTTGCTAAAGTCGACGGCGTTCAGGCCGCGCATCACGCGCATGCGTTCTTCCTCATGTTTTGCCTGGAGTTGCAGTAATTTAAGCGTGCAATCGCCGAGGTTGTCGAATTCTTTTTCGTCTGTACCGAACTGTTCGGCATCGGTGTAGTAGAACTGACAGCGGAAGCGGCTATCGCCGGTTTTGAAGATCACGAAGTGGCAGATGTTCTCCTGCCAGGTCAGGGCCGGACACATCGTCAGCTCATCCTGGATCAGATTGAGTTGGACCTCTGCTTGGATGGTCTGGGTAGGAATTGGCTTGCCGAAGCGCTCGACTAATGTCTGGTTGACCAGATGGCGCTCGCGGGCAGTAAAGTCTGGGATGGGGCGCGGCATGGTACTGTTCCTGGCGGGGCTGTTTATCGGGAAATAAAAAATACTCCCTTGTGACAAGGGCGCATGGCTGCAACAATATCGGGAAACACTAATAGACCGATTGTAATAAATTCGAGGGGCCGACAGAGACATGACACAACAATCCGTGCAGGAAGTCAAAAACACGACCTGCTACATGTGCGCCTGCCGCTGCGGTATCCGCGTTCACCTCCGCGATGGAGAGGTGCGCTACATTGACGGCAACCCCGACCACCCGCTCAACAAGGGTGTGATTTGTGCCAAGGGTTCGTCCGGGATCATGAAGCAGTATTCGCCGGCACGCCTGACCCAGCCCCTGCGTCGCAAGGCGGGCGCCGAACGCGGCGCGGGCGAATTCGAGCCGATTTCGTGGGAAGAGACGTTCACGATCCTCACCGAGCGGCTCGGCAAGATTCGCGCGACCGATCCGAAGAAATTTGCACTGTTCACCGGCCGCGACCAGATGCAAGCACTGACCGGCATGTTCGCGCGCCAGTTCGGCACGCCCAACTACGCGGCGCATGGCGGCTTCTGTTCGGTGAACATGGCGGCCGGCATGATCTACACCATCGGTGGCTCGTTCTGGGAGTTCGGCGGGCCGGATCTTGACCGCGCCAAGCTGTTCGTGATGATCGGCACCGCCGAGGATCACCACTCCAACCCGATGAAAATGGCGCTGGCCAAGTTCAAGCGCGACGGCGGCCGTTTCGTGTCGATCAACCCGGTGCGTACCGGTTACTCCGCGATTGCCGACGAGTGGGTGCCGATTCGCCCCGGTACTGACGGCGCTTTCCTGTTGGCGGTGATTCACGAGATCATCCAGAAGGGTCTCTACGACCGCGAATTTCTCGTCCAATATTCGAATGCAGGCGAACTGGTGAACTGCAACGAAACGAGCGACGAGTTCGGCATGTTCCTGCGCACCGAGGTGCCGGCGGAAGAGGCCTGTTACGACCCGCAGGACAAGCTGTGGTGGGATCGCAAGACGAATAAGGCGGTGGTGACGCATGCCGAGGGCGCCGATCCCTTCCTGCTTGGCGAATTCAAGATGAAGGACGGCACGCCGGTCAAGCCGTCGTTCCAGTTGCTGTACGAACGTGTCAAGGACTACTCGCCGGAGTGGGCCGAGGGAGTGACCGGCATTCCTGCCGATACGATTCGCCGCCTCGCCTATGAAATGGGCGTCACGGCACGTGATCAGCGTATCGAACTGCCGATCAGTTGGACCGACTCCTGGGGTAAGGAGCACGACACCATTACCGGCAACCCCGTCGCTTTCCACGCGATGCGTGGATTGGCGGCGCATTCGAATGGTTTCCAGAGCATTCGCGCGTTGGCTATCCTGATGTCATTGCTGGGGACGATTGATCGCCCTGGCGGTTTTCGCCACAAGGTGCCCTTCCCCCGCCCGATTCCGCCCTGCGCCCGGCCGCCAAACCACCCGAACGCCGTACAGCCCAACAAGCCGCTCGACGGCATGGCGCTCGGCTGGCCGGCCGACCCGGACGATTTGTTCGTCGACGCGGACGGCGGCCCGGTGCGCATCGACAAGGGCTTCTCCTGGGAGTATCCGCTGTCGGTGCATGGCCTGATGCACAACGCCATTACCAACGCCTGGCGCGGCGACCCCTACAAGATCGACACGCTGCTGATCTTCATGGCCAACATGGCGTGGAACTCGACGATGAACGCCGTCGAAGTGCGCAAGATGCTCAACGACAAAGACGAGAACGGCGAGTACAAGATCCCGTTCATTGTCGTCGCCGATGCCTTCCAGTCGGAGATGACGGCGTTTGCCGATTTGATCCTGCCGGATACGACCTACCTGGAGCGCCACGACGTGATGTCGCTGCTCGACCGACCGATCTCGGAGTTCGACGGCCCGGTCGACTCGGTGCGCATTCCTGTTCTGCCGCCCACGGGCCAGTGCAAGCCCTTCCAGGAGGTGCTGATCGAACTCGGCTCGCGCCTCAAGCTGCCCGCCTTCACCACTAAGGACGGCCAGCGCAAGTATCGCGACTATCCCGATTTCATCGTCAATTACGAGACCGAGCCGGGCTCGGGCATCGGCTTCCTCGCCGGCTGGCGCGGCAAGGGCGGCGAGAAGTCGCTGCGCGGTGAACCGAACCCAAACCAGTGGGAGATGTACGCCAAGAACAACTGCGTCTTCCACTACGAACTGCCGAAGAGCTACCAGTACATGCGCAACTGGAACCAAGGCTATCTGGAATGGAGCCAGCGCAACCGGATTACCCGATACGCCGAGCCGATCCTCATCAACATCTACTCGGAAGTGCTGATGCGTTTCCGCCAGGCCGCGCAGGGCAAGGGCTTCTCGCGCAAGCCGCCGGCGCATCTGGCGAAGCGTGTCGAGACATTCTTCGATCCGCTGCCCTTCTATTACGATACCTTGGAGGCGCAGGCGAGCGACAAACAGAAATATCCGCTGGCGGCGATCACCCAACGGCCGATGGCAATGTATCACTCGTGGGATTCGCAGAATGCCTGGCTGCGCCAGATCCATGCCTACAATCTTCTTTATGTGAATGCGCACACGGCGCGTGTCAATGGCATTGAAGATGGTGACTGGATCTGGGTCGAATCGCAATGGGGCAAGGTCAAGTGCATCGCCAAGCATTCCGAAGCGGTCGAGCCGGGTACCGTGTGGACCTGGAACGCCATCGGCAAGGCGGCGGGCGCCTGGGGCCTGACGCCGGACGCTAACGAATCGCAGCAAGGTTTTTTGCTGAACCATCTGATCTCGGAAGAGTTGCCGGCCTGTGAGCGTGGCGTGGATCGGCGTGTGTCGAATTCCGACCCGATCACCGGGCAAGCGGCTTGGTACGACGTGCGCGTCAGAATCTATAAAGTCGGCGCTGGCGAGACGGCGGTTACGGAACCGCAGTTCCCGCCGCTCAAGCCTTATCCCGGTCAGGTCGAACGAAAATCGGTCTGGAACTACTTTGCCGGTAAGGGAGCCAAGAAATGACACAACTGGCTCTTGTGATTGACCTCAACGTTTGCGTCGGTTGCCACGCCTGCGTGACCAACTGCAAGGAGTGGAACACCTCCGGCGAGGCCGGCCCGATGGTCGACCAGAATCCCTACGGCAAGGACCCGACCGGCACCTTCTTCAATCGCGTGCAGACCTTCGAGGTCGGCGTGTTTCCGAACACGGAAACGATACATTTCCCGAAATCCTGTCTGCATTGCGAAGACCCGCCCTGCGTACCGGTCTGCCCGACGGGTGCCTCCTACAAGCGCAAGGAAGATGGCATCGTCCTTGTCGATTACGACAAGTGCGTCGGCTGTAAATACTGCTCTTGGGCCTGCCCCTACGGTGCGCGCGAACTGGATGAGCAGCAGAAGGTAATGAAGAAGTGCACCCTCTGCGTCGACCGCATCTACGACACAACGATGACGGCCGAGGAGCGTCGCCCCGCCTGCGTGCGCGCCTGCCCGACCAGCGCCCGCCTGTTTGGCGACATTCATGATCCCGATTCCGAGGTGTCGAAGGCGATCCGCGAAAGCGGCGGTTATCCGCTGATGCCCGAGTGGGGCACCAATCCGGCCAACCACTACCTGCCCCGGCGCAAGACCAAGCTGCGCATCCGTGAGGACGAACTCGAGCGCGCCGATAATCCGCTCAAGATCGACTCGCAACTGCCCAAGCCGGGCAAGGCCGAGCCCTCGCTCGACGACGTCACTTCCTGGTAAGGAAATCCGTTATGCATCCCGCTTTCTCCGTTGTTTTCCTCACCACGCTGATCGGCGCCGGGCAGGGCCTGTTTCTCGCCTTGTTCACTGTCGAGTCCTATGCGGCCTTCGGCTTGCTGCCAGCGCAGACCAACAGCTTCTATGCCATCGGCAGCGCCATTGCCATGATCCTGCTGGTCCTCGGCCTGCTCGCGTCCTTCTTCCATCTGGGCCACCCCGAGCGGGCCTGGCGTACCGCAACGAAATGGCGCACCTCCTGGCTGTCGCGCGAGGTGATCGTGCTGCCCGCCTTCATGGGCACGGTATTTCTCTATGGTGTGGCACATTGGTTTTCTATCAATCCGGTGCTGGCAGAATTACCCAGCGGCGCCTCGGTGAATATCACCGCCGTGCTGGGCACGCTCGGCACCGTGCTCGCCTTTGCCCTCTACATCTGCACGGCGATGATCTACGCCTGTCTGCGCTTCCTGCGCGAATGGCATACGCCGCTGACGGTCATCAACTACATCCTGCTCGGCGGCGCTTCCGGCTTTACGCTGGCCGCTGCGCTGGCCGCGACCGAGGCCCCGGATGTCATGCCGCTACTGGCGAGCTGGGCGCTCATCATTACGGCGCTGGGCTTGATTGGCCGTGCCGCCACGTTGATTCGCAATGCGCGCCTCAAGCCGAAATCAACCTTGCAGACCGCCATCGGTATCAAGCATCCCAGGATTGTGCAGAAAGCGCAGGGCATGATGGGCGGCGCCTTCAACACCCGCGAGTTTTTCCATGGGCAAAGCGTTGCCCTGCTGCGTTCGCTGAAGTGGGCGTTCCTGCTGACCACCTTCGTGATTCCCCTGGGATTGCTCAGTCTGGGCTTGTCGCAGGCAGCAGGCGGCACACTGCTGCTGGCGTTTGTCGTCCAGTATCTGGGCCTGCTGGCCGAGCGCTGGTTCTTCTTCGCCCAGGCCAATCATCCGCAGAATCTGTATTACCAATCGGTCGCTTGATCAAGCGCAATCGAATCGACTGGTCTTTGGTATAAGTTTTCAAATTTGCCGCACAATCGAATGCGGCTTATGATGCAGCACCGTTTAGCACTTAGTAACGATTGATCCACATCCACTTACCGGAGGAACACAATGAATTTCGACAAAGAACTCGATGCACGTGGCCTGAACTGCCCGCTTCCCATTCTGCGTGCCAAGAAGGCGCTGGGTGAACTGACCACCGGCCAGATCCTGCGCATCATCGCCACCGACCCGGGTTCCGTGAAGGATTTCGCGGCTTTCGCCAAGCAAACCGGCAATGAGCTGCTGTCGAGCGCTGAGAACAACAAGGAATTCGAGTTCTACATCAAGCGCAAGTAATACCCAAAAGTCGGCGCTGGCAGGACGGCGCACTGAACGAGAAGGGCGTCCATGACGCCCTTCGCTTTTTGTTGATGTTGTCATAAGTAAATTTGCTTCGATGCTGCAGCGCGATATGCGGCATCATTCCGCAATAATGACGAGGAGGATGCATGAGTACCAACCCCGAAATGGAAGCACTGATCAGCCAGAAGCTCGACGAACTGCTGCCCAAGAAGCTTGAGGCACTGTTGCAGGAACGCGAGGAGTCGCGTACCCCGTCGATGACCATCATCGCTACCAAAGGCACTCTCGACTGGGGTTATCCCCCCTTCATTCTTGCGTCCACAGCCGCCGCACTCGGCTGGGATGTCACTGTCTTCTTCACCTTCTATGGCCTGCAACTGGTCAAGAAGGATATCTCCGACCTCAAGGTTAGCCCGCTGGGCAACCCCGGCATGCCGATGAAAATGCCTTTCGGCCCGGACTGGTTCAAGAGCATCAACTGGAACATTCCGAACGTCGTTCAGGCCAACATCCCCGGCTTCGAGGCAGTAGCGACCGGCCTGATGCAGCAGACCATCAAGAACAACGGCGTGGCTGGCCTAGCCGAGTTGCGCGAGCTGTCGCAGGAAGCCGGCGTCAAGTTCGTCGTCTGCCAAATGACCGTCGAGCTGTTCGGCTTCGACCACGCCGATTTCATCGATGGCATGGACTACGTCGGTGCGGCTTCTTTCCTCCCAGTGGCACAGAAGGCGGAAGTCAATCTGTTTATCTAAGCTGTCGTATTACTGCAACGTTTCTGAGGTGCCAGATCGCTTAAAACCAAAGAGGCGTTGTCAACTATTAAAAAAGCACCCTAGAGTGCATGCACTTGTTGTACTAGATTGGATGAATTTCCCAACAACTTGAATTAATACCCAACGGGGGGACTATGAAACTGAAAAAACTCGCTGTACTGATCGCCGCCGCAGGCCTTTCCACCTCGGCATTTGCTACCAACGGTTATTTCTCGCATGGCTACGGCATCAAAGCCAAGTCGATGGGTGGTGTGGGCATTGCCCTGCCCCAAGACGCAATGGCCGCCGCGACTAACCCGGCGGGTATGGCCTTGGTCGGAAATAAAATCGACTTTGGCCTTGATCTATTCTCCCCGATTCGTTCTGCGACCTGGACCGGAACAGGCACTAACCCTATGAACGGCGCCTACATGACTGTTTCCGCGCAAGAGTACAAGAGTGGTAAAAACTTGTTTGCCGTTCCTGAGTTTGGTTATAACCGGATGATCAACAAAGACATGTCTTTTGGGGTCGTTGTTTATGGCAACGGCGGCATGAACACCGACTATGGCAAAGTTGTCATTGCGGGTGCAACAACAAATACCTATAGCAACCTCGAGCAGATGTTTATTGCGCCGACCATCGCATGGAAAATCAACCAAAACCACTCAATTGGCGTTAGCTTGAACTTGGTATTCCAGAATTTTGAAGCGCGTGGCTTAGAGTCCTTTGATAACACCAATAACACTACCGCAGTCGGTAGCGTTACCAACCGCGGCACGGATTACTCAAGGGGTCTAGGCCTCAAGTTGGGTTGGACTGGCAAACTGACCAATTCGCTTACGATGGGTGCGACCTACCAGCCCAAGACCAGCATGACTCGTTTTGACAAGTACAAGGGTTTGTTTGCGGAGCAAGGTAAGTTCGATATTCCTGAGACTCTTGGCATCGGCTTCGCGTATCAGGCCAACGATAAGCTGACGGTTGCGGGCGATGTCGTTCAGATCAATTACGGTGATATCAAGTCATTGGCTAACAACGGTGATGCTTTCCCTTCGCTGGCAGGAACACCAATGGGCGGCAACAACGGTTCTGGTTTCGGGTGGAAAGATCAGACCGTCTTCAAAATCGGCATGACCTACCAATACGCGCCGGATCTTATGCTGCGTGCCGGCTATAACTACGCCAAGGCTCCCATCGGCAATACTCAAACCTTCTTCAACATTCTGGCTCCGGCTACGGTTGAAAGCCATCTAACGCTTGGTGCAACTTGGGCGCTGGCTAACAAGTCTGAGCTTACGGTGTCCTATATGCACGCTTTTAATAACAAGATTTCCGGTCCATCAAATGGTAACGGTACATGCGGCGACAGCATTGGCACCTGCCCTGCGCAGACGCGCGTGGCTGGTCACCCTGTTGATCTAAAGATGCACCAAAACGCTATCGGCATCGCCTACGGCTGGAAGATGTAACGGACGCATGAATAGAAGAAGGCCGGCTTAGCCGGCCTTTTTTGTATCCGCTGCACATAAAGACAATCAACCCGTACATAAACGGAGGAGAGCTATGAAAACATTTTTGAAACTTGTCGTTGCGCTTGTTGTTTCGCTGAGTGCGACGTTCGCTTCGGCCCAAGCGCTGAAGCCCTTTATTCTCGGCTCAAAAGGTCCGGGCGATCTGGCGGCGAAGGTGGAAGAGACCAAGAGGGCACTAACGGGCGCTGGTTTTACGATTGTGGGAACTTACAACCCCTATGCAAACACCAGCCTGATCGTCGTGACCAATGATGAACTGAAAACGACTGCCGCCCAATCGAAAATGGGTGGATTCGGTGCTGCTCAGCGGGTGTCCGTCGTCAAGGTAAAGGACGAGGTTCAGGTGGCCTATGCCAACCCGATCTACTGGTCTAACGTCTATCGCATGGGGGGCGACTTAAAGGGCACGCAGGAGAAGCTACAGGCGGCGCTTGGCAAGGTTGAGGAGTTTGGGGCCAAGGGTCTGACGGCACAACAACTGCGCAAGTATCACTACATGATGATGATGCCCTACTTCGACGATCCGGATCGCCTGATTCGGCATCCCAGCCATGAAGCGGCTGTGAAGGCCGTGGAAGATGGATTGGCGGCTGGCAAGTTCGGCGTGACCAAGGTTTATCGCATCGACATTCCGGGCAAGAAGGAAGTGGTCTTTGGTGTTGCCATGAAAGGTGAAGGCAAGGACAAGATCATGGACGACAAGTTCATCATGGGCGAAATCGACTTCAGGGATGTGAAGTCTGCTGCCCACCTACCTTATGAGGTTCTTGTGGTTGATGAGTTTGTCTATGCTCTGTCGGCGCGTTTCCGCATCGCGGCCAGTTTCCCCGACCTGTCGATGACGGGCGAGAACAGCTTCATGCGCATCATGGAGTGCCCGGAGGCGATCAAGAAGGCGCTGGCCTATACCGCTGGCGACAAGGACTGATTGACTAACCGAGGCGGGCGATCTGGGCCTGCAGTTTGTTGCGCAGTTCCAGAAAGTCCGCCAGCCGCTCGCGTTCTTGTGCCACTACGGTGGTTGGTGCGCGAGCCACAAAGCTCTCGGTCGAGAGCTTTTTTTCTGCCTTGATGATTTCCCCTTCGATTCTGGAAAGCTCCTTGCCGAGGCGCTCTTTTTCGGCGGCGACGTCGATCTCGATCTTCAGCATCAGACGATAGTCGCCGACGATCTGTACGGGCGCATCGCTATCCGGCAGGACTTCAAGTGCCGCGACTTCGGATAGTTTGGCGAGTGCCGTCAGGTAGGGTGCAAAAGCCGTGATGGCCGCCGTATCACCGGCGCCGATGAGCGGGACTTTCTGGGCGGGTGAAAGGTTCATTTCGCCACGCAGGCTGCGACAGGCGGTGACGAGAGATTTCAGTGTGGCGACCCAGGCTTCGGCAGGTTCATCCAGTCGCGCGGGATCGGGAGCCGGGTAGGCCTGAAGCATGATTGTGGCCTGTGTTGCCGTCCCGCCAGCGCCGACTTTTCCAGCCAGCGGTGCCACGGTCTGCCACAGTTCTTCGGTGATGAAGGGAATCAGCGGATGGGTGAGGCGCAGCACGGCTTCCAGTACGCGCAGCAGCGTGCGTCGCGTGGCTCGTTGTTGTGCCTCGGTGCCTTGCTGAAGTTGAACCTTGGCCAATTCCAGATACCAGTCGCAGTATTCGTCCCAGACGAATTCATAGAGTGATTTGGCGAGCAAGTCAAAACGGTAGTCGGCGAAGTGCTTCTCGACGTCAGCTTCCGTGCGCTGCAGACGGCTGACGATCCAGCGGTCGGCTGGGGAGCGATCCAGTGGCAGGCTTTCGTCGAGGCCGACATCCTTGCCTTCGCAGTTCATCAGCACGAAGCGGGTGGCGTTCCATAGCTTGTTGCAGAAGTTACGGTAGCCCTCGCAGCGCTGCATGTCGAACTTGATGTCGCGGCCCGGCGAGGCGAGCGACAGGAAGGTGAAGCGCAGCGCGTCGGTGCCGAAACCGGGAATGCCGTTCGGAAATTCCTTGCGGGTGCGCTTCTCGATCTTGGGCGCGTCCTTGGGATTCATCAGGCCGGTGGTGCGCTTCTTCACCAGCTCGTCGATGCCGATGCCGTCGATGAGATCAATCGGGTCGAGCACGTTGCCCTTGGACTTGCTCATCTTCTGGCCTTCGGCGTCGCGGATCAGGCCATGCACATAGACATGCTTGAAGGGAATCTTGCCGGTGATGTGCTTGGTCATCATGACCATGCGCGCGACCCAGAAGAAGATGATGTCGAAGCCGGTAACCAGCACCGTCGAGGGCAGGTAGAGGTCGAGTGCCGGGTTCGACTTGGTCGGCCACTCGGGCGTCCAGTCCAGCGTTGAGAACGGCCACAGGGCAGAGGAGTACCAAGTGTCGAGTACGTCGTCATCGCGCTTGAGGCCGCCGGTGTAGCCGTCGGCACGGGCCTGTGCCAGCGCCTCGGTTTCGTCGTGGGCAACGTAATGGCGACCGTCGTCGGTGTACCAAGCGGGGATCTGGTGGCCCCACCAGAGTTGGCGCGAGATGCACCAGTCCTGGATGTTGTTGAGCCACTGGTTGTAGGTATTGACCCAGTTCTCGGGCACGAACTTGATCTCGCCCGAGGCGACACATTCCAGCGCCTTGCCGGCGATGCTGGTGCCATCGGCGCCGGGTTTGGACATGGCGACGAACCATTGATCGGTGAGCATTGGCTCGATGACCACACCGGTACGGTCGCCGCGCGGCACCATCAGTTTGTGCGCTTTGGTCAAGACCAGCAGGCCTGCGGCGTCGAGGTCGGCGACGATGGCCTTGCGCGCCTCGTAGCGGTCCATGCCGCGATACTGCTCGGGGCCGTGTTCGTTGATACGGGCGTCCAGCGTGAGAATGGAAATCGGCGCCAGACCGTGGCGATGGCCGACCTGCCAGTCGTTGAAGTCGTGGGCCGGCGTGATCTTGACGCAGCCGGTGCCGAATTCCTTGTCGACATAGCTGTCTGCGATGATGGGAATCGTGCGGTCGCAGAGCGGCAACTGGACTTGCTTGCCAATCAGGTGTTTGTAGCGTTCGTCCTCAGGATTCACCGCCACGGCGACGTCGCCGAGCAGGGTTTCCGGACGCGTGGTAGCGACCGTCAGCGCACCCTTGCCGCAGGCGAAGGGATAGCTGATTTCCCACATGAAGCCGTCTTCTTCCTCGCTGACGACTTCGAGATCGGATACGGCGGTGAGCAGCTTCGGATCCCAATTGACCAAGCGCTTGCCACGATAGATCAGGCCTTCCTTGTAGAGGCGGACGAAGGTTTCGGTGACGATCTTCGACAGGCCGGCATCCATGGTGAAGCGCTCGCGGTTCCAGTCCGGCGAGGTGCCAAGGCGGCGCATCTGCTGTGTGATGGCACCGCCGGAATACGCCTTCCACTCCCAGACTTTTTCGAGGAACTTTTCGCGGCCCAGTTCATGGCGGCTGATGCCCTGCGCATCGAGCTGACGTTCGACCACGATCTGTGTCGCGATGCCGGCATGGTCGGTACCCGGCTGCCACAGGGTGTTGTCGCCGCGCATGCGATGGTAGCGGGTGAGCGCATCCATGATCGACTGGTTGAAGCCGTGGCCCATGTGCAGCGTGCCGGTGACATTCGGTGGCGGCAGCAGGATGCAGAAGTTATCTGCCTTGCTCGTGTCGAGGCCGGCGGCGAAGTGGCCGTTCGATTCCCAAACGGGATACCAGCGCCGCTCGATATCGGCGGGCTCGAAGCTTTTGGCGAGTTCCATGGAGGCTTGGTCAGGTCAGGCTTACGCAGAACGGCGAATTATATCGAAGGGCCAGCAACGCCCTTGCTTATTGGCCGTTATTGCGGCGCAAATCAATCAGTGCCTGGACCTGCGGCAGCAGGGTAAGGCGGGCCTTGGCGTCCACTTCCGTCAAGATATGCTGGCTGGCGCTTGCGATGGCTGCGGGCAGCGTGTCGACGAGCCAGTTGGAGATGGTTTGCTCGATCTCCCGGTGCAGGTCGTCGAGCACCTTGTCGATACTTAGCGGCGCCAGTTCATCAGGTGCCGCGACGATTTCAGTGAGCAGGGGGATGTCGCTATCGTCAGCGAAATTTTGTAGCGGGCTGGCCTCGCCGGATTGTGGTGACTGGGCAACAAAACTGCGATGACGGCGCATCAAGGCATCGGCCTGGAGAAGGACGTCTTCATCGGCCATCAGGACAGACCTCGGAAATGTCGTGGCTTTCGACCGGATAGCCGCGTTCGCGATAGAACTTGAAGCGCTCGCGTGCCGGTAGGCGGTCAACATCCTCGATGCTGACGACTTCGACCAGTTGCTCGAAGCGGGAAAAGGTTGGCGGGAGTTCGTTGCTGAGATTGAGCAGGCAATTTTCCTGGAGCGGATCCTCCAGCCGGTCGGTCAGCAGGATGGGGGTTTCGGCGGCCAGCGGGGAGTCGGCACGGCAATGCGGTAGAAACGAAAGCTGCGGCTGGGTCCACAGAATGCGGTCGAGGTGAGCGGCTTGTGTGCTGTCCGGTACATAGACCAGTACCGACTGGCGCCGCTCCCAGGCCTGCCGCAACCAGTGCGCAGCCGCCTGGATGCGGTCGGGGGCGCCGTGAAGAAATTCGACGTGTGTCATGGCGCTGCTTCGCCTACCTTCGCTGCGGCACGGGCCAGTAGGAAATGAGTGAGCAGGGACACCGGGCGCCCGGTCGAGCCCTTGTCCTTGCCGGATTTCCACGCCGTACCGGCGATGTCGAGATGAGCCCACTCGTATTTTTTGGTAAAGCGTGACAGGAAGGCTGCCGCCGTGATTGTGCCAGCGGCACGACCGCCAATATTGCCCATGTCGGCAAAGTTGCTCTTGAGCTGTTCCTGGTAGTCCTCCAGCAGGGGCATTTGCCAGGCACGATCCCAACTGGCCTGGCTGGCGTCGAGCAACTCGCGCGCAAGTCCCTCATCGTTGGCCAGCAGACCGCTGACCACATGACCGAGGGCGATCACGCAGGCGCCGGTGAGTGTGGCGACATCAATCACGCAGTCGGGATCGAAGCGCTCGACATAGGTCAACGCATCGCAAAGGATCAGACGCCCTTCGGCATCGGTGTTGAGAATCTCAATGGTCTGGCCGGACATCGAGGTGACAATGTCGCCAGGACGCGCGGCGCCTCCGCCGGGCATGTTCTCGACCGTTGGGACAACGGCGATGACATTCAGCGGCAGTTTCAGCAAGGCGGCGGCCTTGATGGTGGCCAACACGCTGGCTGCGCCAGACATGTCGTACTTCATCTCGTCCATCTCGGCGCCGGGCTTCAGGGAGATGCCGCCGCTGTCGAAGGTTACTCCCTTGCCGACAAGAACGATGGGCTTGTCTGTTTTTTTTCTGCCTGAATAGCGGACAACGATAAATTTGGGGGGCTGGTGCGAACCCTTGGCCACCGCAAGCAGCGCGTGCATGCCGAGCTTATCCATGTCGGCACGGCCAAGAATCTCCACCTTCAGGCCGTGTTCCTTGGCCAGTTTGCGTGCCTGATCAGCCAGATAGGTCGGTGTGCAGATATTGCCGGGCAGATTGGCCAGGTCTTTCATGAAATCCATGCCCGTGGCGATTGCCTGCCCTTCCTGGAGCGCCTGTTTGGCAGGTGCTAGCTCTCCAGACGGTGCAACGGAGAAAATGAGTTTCCGCAAGGGGCGGCGTGCCTCGTCCTTTTTCGACTTCATCCGATCAAATCGGTAGAACGATTCGGCGGCTACCATGACTGCCTGCCGTACTCGCCAGATGATATCCCGCGTGCTGACGGTGAGCCCGGTCAGGCAGAGGGTGCCTTCGGTTCCGCCGGCATGATGGAGGGCGCGCGCAGTGGTGGCGATCGCCGCACGATATTCTTTCTCGCCAAAGTCTGTTTCCTTGCCCAATCCAACCAGCAGGACGCGTTCGGCCTCGATACCAGGGACCTTGTGGAGCAAGAGAGTACTGCCGACTTTGCCCTCCATGTCGCCGCGGCGGAGCAGATCGGACAGGTAACCATCGGCGGCCTTGTCGAGCAATTCTGCGGCCAAGGAGAGCTTGCGGGGTTCATGAACGCCAACGACAATACAAGCAGTGCGCTGCTTCTCGGGGCTACCGCTCTTTATGCTAAATTCCACCGCCTGCTCCTTTTGGTTGGCCTTATTGTTGGCAATGGCGGCAAGTGTAAGCAATTTCTTTGTGCTTAGTGTGCTTACGTGCCGTGATTGCCAAATCCGGCGATTTTTACCCCACCGTCCATACCATGATTTTTCAGCGTGCCGCTCAGCGCGAGTTTGCCCAGACGGCAGCAGCAGTGTTTGTCGCGCTTTTTGCCATCTTGCTGACGACGCAGTTGATTCGTCTGCTGGGTCAGGCTGCCGGCGGCAAGACGGCCTCTGAAGCGGTTATCGCACTCTTGGGGTTTGCTGCGCTCCAATACCTGCCGATCCTGCTTTCGCTGACCTTGTTCATTGCCATCCTGCTGTCCCTTTCGCGCGTGTATCGCGATTCGGAGATGGCGATCTGGTTTTCCTCGGGCTTGCCTCTGACGGCCTGGATTCGGCCGGTATTGCGCTTTACCGTGCCGGTGGTGCTGGCGATCACCGCTTTATCCTTGTTGCTGACGCCATGGGCGATGGAGCAGCGCGAGACTTACCAGAAGCGTATGAATAATCGGGATGAGGCTGCGCGCGTGACCCCGGGGGCATTTCGTGAATCCTCACAAGGTGAGCGGGTATTTTTTGTGGAAGCTGTTGGTGGCGGTGAGGAAAATACACGCGTTCGCAATGTGTTCATCAATACCGTGCAACATGGGCGACTTGGTATCGTGGTGGCCTCCGAGGGATATACCGAAGTGGCCGAGAATGGCGACCAGTTCGTGGTCCTGACTGACGGGCGACGCTATGAGGGAAATGCCGGAGAAAAAGCCTATCGTGTCATGGAGTTTGAACGCTACGCGATTCGCATGGAAACGGCTGAACTGCGCGGGTCTGAGAGTTCACCGAAAATGCTCTCGACCCTTGCGCTGGTACAACAGCCCAATCCGGTTAATCTGGGTGAACTATTGTGGCGCATTGGGATCCCGTTGTCGGCCTTGATGTTGGCATTGCTGGCGATCCCCCTTTCTTTTGTAAATCCAAGGGCTGGCCGGACCAATAACCTGATCTTTGCCTTGCTGACTTTCATGATTTACAACAACCTGATCTCGGTCAGCCAGGCTTGGGTGGTACGAGGCAAGTTGCCATTCGAGGTCGGTGTATGGGCCGTCCACCTCTTGATGGCGCTGGTGTTGGCGGTCTTGTTCTGGAAGCGCCTGTCGGTGTTCTCGGTGTGGAAGCAATGGCGCTGAAAGTCTATGAGCGCTATCTGGCGCGTGAAATTTATGAATCGAGCTTGCTCGTCTTGGCGTCTTTCCTGGGCTTGTTTGCCTTCTTTGACTTGATTTACGAGATGGAAAGTCTCGGCAAGGGGACCTACCAGTTGCAGGACGCCGTTTTCTATGTGCTGCTGACCTTACCGGGAAGAGCGTACGAAATCCTGCCGATTGCCGTGCTGATCGGTTCGCTCTATGCCCTGACGCTGCTGGCTCGGCACTCCGAAATTACCGTACTGCGTGCCTCTGGCCTGCCAACCGCCAGCTTGTTGATGAGCCTGGGGAAAATCGGCACTCTGTTTGTCGCGCTGACTTTCATTGTTGGCGAGTTCATTGCGCCACCTGCGGAGCGTGCGGCCCAGCAGTTGCGTTTGTCCGCGATGAGCAAACTGATCGCCCAGGAGTTTCGCTCGGGCCTGTGGGTCAAGGATGGCCTGTCATTCATCAATGTTCGCGATGTCCTTCCTGATGCCAGTCTGCGTGGGGTGCGGGTTTACGATTTTGACGCCGATCATCACCTACGCTCGATCAGCCAAGCGTCCACTGGGCATTACACTGCCGCCAGTGGCTGGCAACTCGGCAAGGTGACCCAGACCCATTTCGATGCAGCAGGGGCTCGTATTGAAGAGCACGAGACGCTGCAATGGCAGTCAGCGCTGAATCCCGATATTCTGTCGGTTCTGCTGGTGGTACCGGAGCGCATGTCGCTGGTCAGTCTCTACCAATACATTCGCCATCTGAGTGAGAACAACCAGAAAACCCAGCGCTACGAAATCGCTTGGTGGAAAAAAATCCTCTATCCCTTTGCGGCACTGGTCATGATGGCGCTGGCTTTGCCATTTGCCTTGAGCCATGACCGGATGAGCGCGGTCAGCGTCAAGGTGTTTACCGGCGTTATGCTGGGCATTTTCTTCCACATGCTGAACGGACTGTTTTCCCACCTCGGCATGATCAACAGCTGGCGCCCGTTGATTTCTGCCATCACGCCCAGTGTTATTTTCCTGCTGGCGGCCGCGTCGATGTTGTGGTGGGTGGAACGAAGATGATGCGCGTACCAGCCAGCCGGTCATGCAGGAACTGGCGATCACGGTCCACCAATGCCCAGATCAGGCCGGCCCCATAGAACAGCAGGCTTGGCCAGGACAGGAAGTAGCGCAGCAACAGTTGATTCAGCGAGGGTTTTTCGCCGTCGGCGCGGGTGATCTTGAGCTTCCACGTTTGCATCGCCAAGGTATGACCATGCTGATGCCAATACCAGACGAAGTAAGCGCCTAGTACAAGAAAAACGTGCAGTACCAGTATCGGTCCAGGCAGTACGATCTCGTAGGCGAGACCCAGTGCGAGGTGCGGCAGCATGAAGCTGACTGAGAGAACGCCGAGCAGTAGCAAAGACTCGTAGAGCATGCTGGCGAAGCGCCGGCGCAGGCCAGCCAATCCGGGCCGGAAGACGGTTGTCGGGGAATGCATCAGGGGGGGGGCGTACGGACGGCAGAGGGCTTCTCGTTACGGGGTGTGGGGGGGAGTTTGCGCTGGGCGGGAGGCTTGGGCGGTGGCGGGATCATACTGGCAGGGGGGCGACGGACTGCGCTGTCTTTTAGCCGCTGTTTTTCAGTATCGGGAAGTGCCTTGTAGTCCTCCCAGTTTTGCCGCAGTGACTCGCGCTGTTCGGGGTCAACCTTTTTCAGTACCTTGTATTTTTCTCGTGCAACGCGGCGCTCTTCCGGGGCAAGTTTGGCCCAACTGCGCATGCGCTCCTGGATGCGTTCCTTCTCATCGGGAGACATTTTCTCGTAGCGGTCAGCAATACCAAGCCAGGTTTTTCGGCGATAGGGTTCGATGCTATCCCACTCTGCAGCGAGTGGTGCCAGCGTGTGTCGCTGCTGCACATTTAGTTGGGACCAGCTGGGCTGGGTGAGCTCTGGCAGAGCTGCCATGGCTGGCTGTGCCGCCATAAGGCCACACAGCCAGAGAATGCTCAGCGTCCAGAGGCCTGTGCGTAATGAGATATCCATACTTGGAATCCGGGATCGAGATAAGCCTTGGGCGGCAGGTCATCGGCCAGCAGGGCGCTATCGATGGCTTCGTTTTCGTCGGCCTGGCTGAAACCGTTCCAGTAATAAGCCAGGCTAAAGCCGAGCAGGAGGGCCAGAATCGCAAACAGCATGCGAACCGGGTGGCGTTCGTCTTCGTGGCCATGCAAGAGTGCCGTCCCGCCAGCGCCGACAATTTGGGTCTCGGTGGCCAGAACATACTGACGTGCCAAGGCGCGCTCACGGGCAGCTCTCAGGCGTTCCGTGATCGACGCATCCAGGGCGCAGGTGCCTTGATCAAGTGCCTGACAAATCGGTTGGGCAAAGCGTTGTTCAGTGTTCATGTCGAGAGTCCTTAGGACGGAGGCCTTTGGCTGCCAGGGAAACGGCGAGTGACTGACAGGCGCGCGAGCAATGGGTTTTGACGCTACCTTCACTGCATCCCATGACGGAGGCGGTTTCGGCGATATCCAATCCCTCCCAATAACGCAGCAGGAAGGCTTCCCGTTGACGTGGGGCCAGATTCTGGAGCGCATCTTCGATCAGCGTCAAGGTTTCGGTTTGCAACAGGGCGGCGTGCGGGGTCGCAAAGGGCTGCAGATCCTCGTCAATGGGCAGCGTTTCCAGCGGGTCATCGGCTCCATCTTCCTCATATTCGAGGCTGGACAGGCTGATGACCTGGCCGGCGCGTGTGCGCATGCGTCGATAATGATCGCGAATGGCGTTTTGCAGGATGCGTTGGAACAGCAGCGGCAACTCCGCCGGGGGGCGGTCGCCGTACTTTTCGGCCAGCCGCATCATGCTGTCCTGAACGATATCCAGGGCGGCATCTTCGTTGCGAACCGCGAACATGGCCTGCTTGAAGGCGCGGCGTTCGGCATTCGCGAGAAAGTCGGCAAGTTCCGAGCGGGAGGCCAAATCAAAGAAAAACCGGACGAGATTTAGGGGTAAAGCAGGGGTGAAAAAAGCGTCAAGCCTTGACCAGCAAGGCGTTAGTCAAGTATTGTTGCACGTTTCGGGTTTTACCCGCTAACCATGGATCCAAAAGAATGCAACTGACGGGCGCGGAGATTGTCATCAGGTGCCTCCAGGAAGAAAAAGTCGAGCACGTGTTCGGCTACCCTGGCGGTTCGGTGTTGTTCATTTACGACGAGTTTTTCAAGCAGGACCAGATCAAGCACATTTTGGTTCGCCATGAGCAGGCTGCCGTACATGCGGCGGATGCTTATTCGCGCTCTTCAAACAAGATCGGGGTCTGCCTGGTGACCTCGGGTCCCGGCGTGACGAATGCCGTGACCGGCATTGCCACGGCTTACATGGACTCGATCCCGATGGTGGTGCTGACCGGCCAAGTGCCGACGCAGTACATCGGTCAGGACGCCTTCCAGGAAGCGGATACCGTCGGGATTACCCGTCCCTGCGTCAAGCACAACTTCCTCGTCAAAGACGTCAAGGACCTGGCCGTCACGATCAAGAAGGCCTTTTATCTGGCGAAAACCGGACGTCCCGGCCCGGTGCTGGTGGACATTCCCAAGGATATTACGGCGCAGAAGTGCGACTTCCATTATCCGAAGACCGTTTCGATGCGCTCCTATAACCCTGTGGTCAAGGGGCATACCGGTCAGATCAAGAAGGCAGTTCAACTGCTGCTCGAAGCCAAGCGCCCGATGATCTACACCGGTGGCGGCGTGATCCTCTCCGATGCGGGAGACAAGCTGACCAAGCTGACGCGCCAGCTTGGCTACCCCATCACGCAGACTCTGATGGGCTTGGGTGCCTATCCGGCGACCGACAAGCAGTTCCTCGGCATGCTGGGCATGCACGGCACTTACGAAGCCAATATGGCGATGCAGGAATGCGATGTGTTGCTGGCCGTCGGTGCCCGTTTCGATGATCGCGTGATTGGCAACCCCGAACATTTCGGCCGCAATATCCGCAAGATCATTCATATCGATATTGACCCCTCATCCATCTCCAAACGCGTCAAGGTGGATGTGCCGATTGTCGGCAATGTGCCCGATGTCCTCGACGAAATTCTCAAGCAGATCGAAGCCACTGGTGGCAAGCCCGAGGCCAAGCCGCTGGCGGTCTGGTGGAAGCAGATCGAGGAGTGGCGCGGCATCAACTGCCTGAAGTACAAGATGGACAAGGACATCATCCAGCCGCAGTATGTCATCGAAAAACTTTACGAAGTGACCGGCGGTGATGCCTTCGTGACCTCGGATGTCGGCCAGCACCAGATGTTTGCCGCGCAGTACTACAAGTTCGACAAGCCGCGGCGCTGGATCAATTCCGGCGGGCTCGGCACGATGGGCTTTGGCCTGCCAGCCGCGATGGGGGTGCGCTTTGCCAACCCCAAGGCGCAGATCGCCTGCGTGACCGGCGAAGCCTCGATCCAGATGTGCATCCAGGAATTGTCCACCTGCAAACAGTTCCGACTGCCGGTCAAGATCATCAACCTCAACAACGGTTACCTCGGTATGGTGCGCCAGTGGCAGCAGATGTTCCACGGCAACCGCTACGCCGAATCCTACGTTGATGCGCTGCCGGACTTCGTTAAACTGGCTGAAGCCTATGGGCATGTGGGCATCAAGGTCGAGAAGCCGGACGATGTTGAACCTGCACTCCGCGAGGCTTTCGTCAAGCACAAGAACGAACTGGTCTTCCTCGACTTCATCATCAACCCTGAAGCCAACGTTTTCCCCATGGTGGCGGCGGGCAAAGGCCTGTCCGAAATGATTCTGGCGGAGGACCTCTGATCATGCGCCATATCATTTCCATTCTTATCGAAAACGAAGCGGGCGCCCTGTCGCGCGTCTCCGGCCTGTTCTCCGCACGCGGTTACAACATCGAGTCGCTGACGGTCGCACCGACCGAAGATCCCTCGCTGTCGCGCATGACGATTGTCAGCGTCGGCTCCGAGGACATCATCGAGCAGATCACCAAGCAGCTCAACAAGCTGATCGACATCGTCAAGGTGGTGGATCTCTCGGAGTCTGCCCACGTCGAGCGTGAACTGATGCTGGTGAAGGTGCGGGCGACGGGCAAGGATCGTGAAGAGATGAAGCGGGTCGCCGACATCTTCCGCGGCCATATCGTCGATGTGACGGAATCGTCCTACGTCATCGAGCTGACTGGTAATACCTCCAAGCTCGACTCCTTCCTCAAGGCGATCGACACCTCGCTGATTCTCGAAACCGTGCGTACCGGCGTTTGCGGCATTGGCCGTGGCGACCGCATTCTCAAAGTCTGATTTTTGTAATTACCCGAAAAATTCAAAGGAAAACCATGAAAGTTTATTACGACAAGGATGCCGATCTCTCCCTCATCAAGGGCAAGAAGGTCACGATCGTGGGTTACGGTTCGCAGGGCCACGCCCATGCGCAAAACCTCAAGGACTCCGGCGTCAAGGTAACGGTCGGTCTGCGCAAGGATGGGGCGTCCTGGAACAAGGCCAAGAAGGCCGGTCTCAAGGTTGAGGAAGTTGCCAAGGCTGTCAAAGAAGCCGATGTCGTCATGATGCTGTTGCCGGACGAGACCATTCCAACCGTCTATTACGCCGATATCGAGCCGAACATGAAGAAGGGTGCCACGCTGGCCTTCGCCCACGGTTTCAACATTCATTACAACCAGGTCGTGCCGCGTGCCGACGTCGATGTCATCATGGTCGCCCCCAAGGGCCCTGGCCATACCGTGCGTTCCGAGTACCTGCGTGGGGGCGGTGTGCCCTCGCTGATCGCGATTTATCAGGACCAGTCCGGCAAGGCCAAGGATGTCGCACTGTCTTATGCGGCGGCCAACGGCGGTACCAAGGGTGGCGTGATTGAAACTTCTTTCCGCGAAGAGACCGAGACCGATCTGTTCGGCGAACAGGCTGTGCTGTGCGGTGGTGTGGTGGAGCTGATCAAGGCCGGCTACGAGACGCTGACCGAAGCCGGCTATGCCCCTGAGATGGCCTACTTCGAGTGTCTGCATGAAGTGAAACTGATCGTTGATCTGATCTTCGAAGGCGGCATCGCCAACATGAACTACTCGATCTCCAACAATGCCGAGTTTGGCGAGTATGTCACCGGCCCCGAAGTCATCAACGACAGCTCGCGTGCCGCGATGAAGAACGCCCTCAAGCGCATTCAGAATGGTGACTACGCCAAGATGTTCATCCTCGAAGGCAAGACCAACTACCCGGCCATGACGGCGCGCCGTCGTCTGACGGCTGCCCACCCGATTGAAACCGTGGGTGAGGAACTGCGTTCGATGATGCCGTGGATCAAGGCCAAGGCACTGGTCGACAAGTCGAAGAACTGATGATCCCAGGCGGGGTGGCGTTGCCCATCCCGCCTGTTTCTCATGCCTGATTACCGACCCCGCAAGACGCTGTTTAACCCGGAGCTGCGCCGGCGCGGCATCTATGTGTTGCCCAACCTCCTGACAACCGCAGCGCTGTTCGCGGGATTTTTTGCCATTGTTCAGGCGGTGAATGGGAAATTCGAAGTGGCTGCGGTAGCAATCTTCATCGCCATGGTCCTTGATGGTCTCGATGGCCGCGTCGCACGCCTGACCAATACCCAGAGTGCCTTTGGCGCCGAATACGATTCACTGTCCGACATGGTGTCGTTCGGTGCCGCTCCCGCACTGGTGATCTATGTCTGGGCATTGAAGGATCTTGGCAAGCTCGGCTGGATTGCCGCCTTCATTTACTGTGCCGGCGCCGCGCTGCGACTGGCCCGCTTCAATACCAATACCGAAGTGGTCGACAAGCGCTACTTCCAGGGGCTGCCGAGCCCGGCTGCCGCCGCCTTGGTCGCAGGCCTGGTCTGGGTGCTGATTGACAACGAGTGGAGCGGTAACGAGGCCGCCTGGTATGCCTGTGCGCTGACGATGTTCGCGGGCGTGAGCATGGTCACCAACTTGCGCTTCTGGTCCGGCAAGGACATCAACCTGCGCAAAAGCGTGCCCTTCATGATGGTGGTGGCGATTGCGCTTGGTTTCGCCCTGGTGTCGAGCTATCCCCCTGGCGTGCTGTTCGGCCTGTTTCTCGTCTACGCGTTGTCCGGTTATGTCATCGCAATTCTCGATTGGCTCAATCGGCGTAAAAAACTCCAGACTGGAGACCGGTCATGAGTAAAGAGCAATTATTGATTTTCGACACCACCTTGCGCGATGGCGAGCAAAGCCCCGGTGCTGCGATGACGCGCGAAGAGAAGCTGCGGATTGCCCGCCAGCTCGAAAAAATGCGCGTCGATATCATTGAGGCCGGATTCCCTGCCGCCTCGCCGGGTGACTTCGAATCCGTGCGGGCGATTGCCGAGGTGATCAAGGATTCCACCGTCTGTGGCTTGTCGCGGGCCAACGAAAAGGATATCGCCCGGGCCGGCGAGGCGATCAAACCCGCAGTGCGCGGGCGC
Source organism: Rhodocyclaceae bacterium (assembly GCA_030681195.1). Lineage (GTDB taxonomy): Bacteria > Pseudomonadota > Gammaproteobacteria > Burkholderiales > Rhodocyclaceae > Sulfuricystis. Next base: position 64,964 of record JAUXXJ010000051.1, on the reverse strand, counting down.
ATCCACACCTTTATCGCCACCTCGCCGATCCACATGCAGATGAAGTTGCGCATGGAACCAGCACAGGTCATCGAACAGGCCGTCAAGGCGGTGAAATGGGCGCGCCAATACACCGACGATGTCGAGTTTTCCCCTGAGGATGCCGGCCGTTCGGAAACCGATTTCCTGTGCCGCGTGTTGGAAGCCGTGATCAACGCGGGGGCCAAGACCCTGAATATTCCGGATACGGTCGGCTACAACATTCCGCAAGGCTGGGGTGAGCTCTTTAAGACCTTGCGCGAGCGGGTTCCCAATTCGGACAAGGCCATCTGGTCAACGCATTGCCATAATGACCTCGGTCTTGCGGTGGCCAACTCCCTGTCCGCCGTGTTGAATGGCGCGCGTCAGGTGGAGTGCACCATCAACGGGTTGGGCGAGCGTGCCGGCAATGCCGCCGTGGAAGAAATCGTCATGGCGGTGCGTACGCGCAAGGATCTGTTCCCGGTCGAGACGCGCATCGACGCGACCCAGATCGTCCCGGCGTCGCGCCTCGTCTCGCAAATCACCGGCTATGTTGTGCAGCCGAACAAGGCCATCGTCGGGGCCAATGCTTTCGCGCACGAATCCGGCATCCATCAGGATGGCGTGCTCAAGCACCGCGAGACTTACGAGATCATGCGTGCGGAAGATGTGGGTTGGAATACCAACAAGCTGACCTTGGGCAAGCTCTCCGGCCGTAATGCCTTCAAGACCAAGCTAACGGAACTGGGCATTGACTTAGCCAGCGAAGAAGCCCTGAATACGGCCTTTGCGAAGTTCAAGGAATTGGCTGACAAGAAACGCGAGATCTTCGATGAAGATTTGCAGGCACTCGTCTCCGACGAGATGGTGACACCCGCGGTGGAACACTACAAGCTGGTGTCCTCGAAGTTCCACTCGGAAACGGGAGAAGCGCCGCTGGCCGAATTAACACTAGCTGTCGGTGGTGTGGAGCAGCGCGCCAAATCAACCGGCAGCGGTCCTGTCGATGCAACCTTCCTCGCGATTGAGAGTGTGGCGGGCAGTGGGTCCGATCTCCTACTCTACTCCGTGAATGCCATCACGACCGGCACGGATGCGCAAGGTGAAGTGACGGTGCGCCTCTCGAAGGGTGGGCGTATCGTCAATGGCCAGGGCGCGGATACCGACATCATCGTCGCATCGGCCAAGGCCTACCTGAATGCGCTCAACAAACTCTACGCCGGACCGGAGCGGGTCAATCCGCAGCTGTAGTCTCTTGCTTCAGGCGAGATGGCGCTGTCTGGCGCGCGTAGATCAGCGTCGCGCCAAAGAAGATGAGCGCAAGTACCACCTCAACCGCAGCCAGTAGCTGCATGGTGCCGCTGTCGCTGGTGGCGCGTGTCAGGCCCTCAAGCAGATAAATCTGGATCATCAGGCTGGACCACTGGTAGGTGTAGCGCTTGCCGCGCAGGATGCCGAACAGTGGCAGCAGCAAGGGCGCCGCCTTCAATACCAGCCAGGAGCCCCCCGGCCGTAATGGGGCCAGCCACAGTTCCCAGGCGATACAGAGGACGATCAGCGCAATCAGACTGATGCTGGCGAAAAGGTTGGCGCGGCGGGCAAGTGGCGGGATAGGGGACATGGGCTTGAAAAGTCGGCGTTGGCAGGACGGCGTGAATTGCCTCGCCGACCGATAAAATCCATTATATGTTCCTGACCCCCTTTCGCCTCGTGACCCGTATCGTGCGGCGTTTCCTTGCCGAGCGCTTCATGCAGACCGCTGCGGCGCTCTCCTTCACGACCCTACTGGGCTTGGTGCCGATGGTCGTGATTGGCGCGACACTGATCGAAACATTGCCATTCGGCATCAAGCTGACGGCAGCACTCGAAAACTTTCTGACAGCGACCCTGTTGCCCGAGAAAGCCGGCGCTGTGATTGCCAAATATCTCGGGCAGTTTGCCCACCAGGCAGAGCGGATCCCCTGGCTTGGACTGGCTGTGCTCGTCATCACCGCCCTGATGCAGATGCTGACGATCGAACATACCTTCAATGCAATCTGGAAAGTGCCGGCGCAGCGCCCGTTCATGAAGCGTCTGGCGATGCACACCATCGCTTTGCTGGCCGGGCCGCTGGTGTATGGTGCCGCACTGGCGAGCATCACCTATCTTGCCGGAATTTCCTTCGGCTTTTTTGATGAACCGCGCTGGCTCCGGGTCGCCTTTTCTCAGATACTCCCCGTCGCGTTCCTGGCCCTGTTATTTGCCCTGCTGTACTGGGCCGTCCCCAACAAGCCCGTGTCGCGCTGGCATGCCGGGACGGCCGGGCTGCTCGCTGCGCTGGCGTTTGTCGGCATGCAGCGGCTCTTTGCGCTTTATATCGTCAAGCTGCCTACCTATGCGGCCATTTATGGGGCATTCGCCGCATTGCCGGTCTTTCTGCTCTGGCTCCACCTGTCCTGGTCAGTTATCCTGCTGGGCGCCCTGATGGTGGCCGAATGGCCCGCCGCGAGCCGGCGCTGAGGAAGGCGAAAAGTGCTTGTCTTTCAGACGGTTCATCATTAAAATCGCCGGCTTTTCTCCGTTTCCAGGATTACAGAGGTAACCCACATGGTTGTCATTCGTCTTGCCCGCAGCGGCGCCAAGAAGCGCCCGTTCTTCAACATGGTCGTCACCGATTCGCGCAACCGTCGCGATGGTCGTTTCGTCGAGCGTGTTGGTTTCTACAACCCGAAGGCTGCCGCCAACGAAAAGGGCTTGTCGGTTGACACCGAACGCCTCGCCTACTGGCAGAGCAAGGGTGCCCAGTTGTCGCCGACCGCCGCTCGCCTGGTCAAGCAGGCTGCCAAGGCTGCCTAATCAAGGTTAGCTGAGTACCAATGATTGTCTTGGGGCGGATTACGGCCCCATACGGGGTGCAAGGCTGGTTGAGGCTGCATCCCTTCGGCGATGATCCAGATAGCTGGCGCGACATTTCGCGCTGGTGGCTCGGCAGCGACGAAAACGATTTTTCGGCTTGGCGCGCTTACCCGCTGCAGTCCTTGCGGATGCAGGGCAAGGGTTGGGTCGTCAAACTGACCGGGGTCGATGACCGCGATGCAGCGGAGCAGATGACGGGTAGTTTCGTTGGCGCGCCACGTTCGGCTTTGCCGGCAACCGATCCGGATGAGTTTTACTGGGCTGACTTGGTCGGCCTGCAGGTGGTGAATGAACAGCAGGAAACGCTGGGGCGCGTGACGGAATTACTTGAGTCGGGCGCCCATGCAGTGATGGTCGTCGTGGAAGGCGAGGGTGATCAAACGCAAAAGCGCCTGTTACCGTTCGTCAGCCATGTCGTGAAAGATGTTGATGTGCCAGCCGGTGTGATTCGCGTCGATTGGCAAAAAGACTGGTGATGCTGCGTTTCGACGTTATCACGCTGTTTCCTGAGATGTTCACGGCGGTGCGCGATTGCGGGATCAGCCGGCGCGCGCTGGAACGGGGTTTGTGGCAGATGGACTGCTGGAATCCGCGTGACTGGGCGGACAATGCCTACGGCTCGGTGGATGACCGGCCGTTTGGCGGCGGTCCCGGCATGGTGATGCAGGCGGGGCCGCTGGAAGCAGCGGTCGGTGCAGCCAAAGCCGCACGCAGTAGCAAGGCGAAAGTGATTTATCTTTCGCCGCAGGGAAAGCCGCTCAACCACGCGAAAGTGGCGGAGTTGGCGGCTGGAGAGGGTGCAATCCTGCTCTGCGGTCGCTACGAAGGGATTGACGAGCGCGTGATTACGCGCTGTGTGGATGAGGAAGTATCGCTGGGTGACTTTGTGTTGTCCGGCGGTGAAATTGCGGCGCTGGCCTTGATTGATGCCTGCGTGCGGCAACTGCCAGGTGCGTTGAATGACGTCGCTTCGGCTGTTGAGGACTCGTTTGCCGATGGTGTAGGGGGGCTGCTGGATTGTCCGCATTACACGCGGCCAGAGGTGTACGAGAATTTGCCGGTGCCGGCGGTCTTGTTGTCCGGGCACCATGAGAACATCCGCCGCTGGCGACTGAAACAGTCGCTGTTGCGGACCCGGGAGCGCCGCCCGGAGCTGTTTGCCAAATGGCTGGCGCACAGAAGTGCTCGAGGTTTGAGCAAAGAAGAAACGCAACTCCTGCGTGAGGTCGAAACGGATCAAAACACCGGAGCTCTGCGGTCGTGAGAGTGTTTTATTTAAAAAGGAAAAAACGACATGAATCTGATTGAACAGTTGGAACAGGAAGAAATTGCCCGCCTTGGCAAGACCATCCCCGAGTTTTCGCCCGGCGATACCGTGGTCGTCAACGTGAACGTGGTGGAAGGTGAGCGCAAGCGTGTACAGGCCTTTGAAGGTGTTGTCATCGCCAAGCGCAACCGTGGCCTTAACTCAGCCTTTACCGTCCGCAAGATTTCTTCGGGCGAAGGCGTCGAGCGTACTTTCCAGAGTTACTCCCCGCTGATCGCCAGCATCGAAGTGAAGCGCAAGGGTGATGTGCGTCGTGCCAAGCTGTACTACCTCCGCGATCGTTCCGGCAAGTCGGCACGTATCAAGGAAAAGCTGGTGCGCAGGAACGTCGAAGCCAAGGCCTAAGCAGCCTTGCTGCCACAAAAAAGGACGCCTCGGCGTCCTTTTTTGCTTCGAACAGGCTGCGGATCAGAGCAGCTTGTTCTTCTCGATCAGCGCATAGGCCGAGTGGTTGTGAATCGACTCGAAGTTCTCGGATTCCACCACATAGGCATCAATGCGCGGATCGGCATTCAGCACACCCGCGACATCGCGCACGATGTCCTCGACAAATTTCGGGTTGTCGTAGGCGCGCTCGGTGACATGCTTCTCGTCCGGGCGCTTGAGCAGGCCATAAAGTTCGCAGGAAGCCTGGCTTTCGGCCATCTGGACGATCTCCTCGATCCACACGAAACTGTTGGTGGTGGCGGTGATGGTGATGTGCGAGCGCTGGTTATGCGCACCGCGCTCGGAAATCTTCTTCGAGCAGGGACACAGGCTGGTTGCGGCGACGACGACGCGGGTGGTCTGACGGAAGCGGTTGTCGTCGAGAATTTCCCCGATGAAGGTGACCTCGTAGTCGAGCAGACTCCTGACCTTGGAGATCGGTGCTTCCTTGTTGATAAAGTACGGGAAGCTCATTTCGAGGTGCCCGGTCTTGGCTTCGAGCTTGACGACCATCTCGCGCAGCATCGATTCGAAGTTCTCGACCGAAATCTCGCGCGCGTCGCTGTTGAGAATCTCGACGAAGCGTGACATGTGCGTGCCCTTGAAATTGTGCGGCAGGCCGACATACATGTTGAAAGTGGCGATGGTGTGCTGTACCCCGCCACTCTTATCGAGCACCTTGACCGGATGGCGGATGGACTTGATGCCGACCTTGTTTATGGGCAGCTCGCGCGAGTCGGCGCTGGATTGAACGTCAGGGATGGCCATTGTGATCTCTTTCAGATTCATGGGAGTGTCTCCATTGGGCGTAAGCCCTATATAACATTCCCGACTAGTTTTCTCAAGTAATGGTGGATTCAAAAGTTTTGATGCGTTCGACGATTCCCGCCGCATTCAGGCCAAGTTCGGCTAGCAGTTGTCCCTGTTCGCCATGTTCGATGAACTGATCTGGCAAGCCAAGGCGCAACAGGGGCTTGCTCAGACCCATGCCCTCAAGTGCCCGCGCAACTTCCGAACCGGCACCACCAATCACGGCATTTTCCTCGATCGTGACCAACATGTCGTGCGTTTGGGCCAGTTCGCGGATCAGGGCCAGATCGAGCGGCTTGACGAAGCGCATGTTGGCTACCGTGGCGTCGAGCGTTTGACTAGCCTCCAGCGCAGCGCCTAACAGGGTGCCGAAGGCAAGGATCGCGATTCGCTGGCCCTGGCGGCAGACCTCGCCCTTGCCGATGTCGATACACTCAAAAGTCGGCGCTGGCGGGACGGCATGGCTGCCACTGCCACCGCGCGGGTAGCGTACCGCAGCAGGCCCCGGATGATGGTAGGCGGTGGTCAGCATGCGGCGGCATTCCGCTTCGTCGGCGGGCGCCATAATCACCATGTTCGGGATGCAGGCCAGATAGGAAAGATCGAAGGCGCCCTGGTGGGTGGCGCCATCGGCACCGACCAGACCACCACGGTCTATAGTAAAGGTGACGTCCAGATTCTGCAGCGCGACATCGTGGATCAACTGGTCGTAGGCGCGCTGCAGGAAGGTCGAGTAGATCGCCACTACCGGTTTCATACCCTCACAGGCCAGGCCTGCGGCGAAAGTGAGCGCATGCTGCTCGGCGATGCCAACATCGTGATAACGCATCGGAAACTGTTCGGCAAAGCGCGTCATGCCGGAGCCTTCGCACATCGCCGGCGTGATGGCGACCAGTTTGGCATCCGTTGCCGCCATGTCGCACAGCCAGTCGCCAAAGACTTGCGTGAAGGTCAGTTTGCCGCCGCCTTTGCCGGACTCAATGCCGTTGGTGGCATCGAACTTCGACACGCCGTGGTACAGAATCGGGTTGGCTTCGGCGAGCTTGTAGCCCTGGCCCTTGCGGGTGATGATGTGCAGGAACTGCGGCCCCTTCAACTCGCGCAGATTTTCCAGCGTCGGGATCAGCGAGTCGAGGTCATGACCGTCGATTGGGCCGATGTAGTTGAAACCCAGTTCCTCGAACAGCGTGCCGGGCACAAACATGCCCTTGACGTGCTCTTCAGCGCGCTTGGCCAGTTCAAGCAGGGGCGGGGCCATTGAAAGTACTTTTTCACCCGCCTTGCGGGCCGCATTGAAGGTGCGGCCGGAGAGAAGACGGGCTAGATATTTGTTGAGGGCGCCGACTGGTGGCGAGATCGACATGTCGTTATCGTTGAGGACGACGAGCAGGTTGGCGTCGATCACGCCAGCGTTGTTGAGTGCCTCAAAGGCCTGGCCAGCCGACATGGCGCCATCGCCGATGATCGCGACGACGCGGCGATCTTCCCCTTTGTCTCGGGCAGCGACCGCCATGCCCAGTGCAGCGGAAATCGAGGTGGAGGAGTGACCAACGCCAAAGGTGTCAAAAGGCGATTCCTCGCGGCGCGGAAAGCCGGATACGCCATCCTTCATGCGCAGCTTCGCCATGCCGGCACGACGGCCGGTCAGCACCTTGTGGGCATAGGTCTGGTGGCCGACATCCCAGACTAGCCGATCTTCCGGCGTATTGAAAACGTAATGCAGCGCGACGGTCAGTTCGATGGTGCCGAGATTTGACGAGAGATGCCCACCGGTTTTGGCGACCGAATCCACCAGAAAGGTGCGTAGTTCCTCGGTGAGCGATGCTAATTGCTCGCGCGGTAGTTGGCGCAGGTCAGCCGGGGCGTTGATAGTTTCCAGCAAGGGATACGTCATGATTAAAAAGTGCGCTCGGCAATGTAATCGGTCAGGCCGGCCAGCCTTCCGGTATCGAGCGGGCAGGCGGCCAGCGCATCATGCGCTTCGGCACGCAGGCGCGCAGAGAGTTCCTTGGCGCGCGTGAGACCAAGCATGCTGACGTAGGTCGGCTTGTCATTTGCGGCATCCTTGCCGGCCGTTTTGCCGAGCGTGGCGGTGTTGCTTTCGGCATCGAGAATGTCATCGACTACCTGGAACAGCAGACCGGCTCGGTTGGCGTAATGGCCCAGCGCCTGCAGCGTGGCGTCATCCGCCTCACCGCAGTGGGCACCGAGCAGCACCGCCGCGCGGATCAGCGCCCCGGTTTTGTGGATGTGCATGAATTCGAGTTCTTCCACTGTCAGCGCCACACCCACCGCAGCGAGGTCGATGGCCTGCCCACCGGCCATGCCGCGCGAGCCGGCCGCCTGGGCCAGCAGCGCAAGCATTAAAAGTCGGCGCTGGTGAGACGGCAGCGCACCCTCGGTCAGCACCTGAAAAGCCAGCGTCTGCAATGCGTCGCCGACCAGCAAGGCCGTGGCTTCGTCATAGGCAACGTGACAGGTCGGCCGGCCACGGCGCAACTCGTCGTCGTCCATGCAGGGCATATCGTCATGCACCAGCGAATAGGCGTGGATCAGCTCAACGGCACAGGCGGCTAGATCAACCGTGCGCGGGTCGGCGCCGAGCGCTTCGCCCGCCGCGTGGCAGAGTAGGGGGCGCATGCGCTTGCCGCCACCGAGAACGCTGTAGCGCATCGCCTCATGCAGGCGGGTGGGCGCCAGTGTGGCCGTGGGCAGGCAGTGGTCGAGCGCGGTTTCGGTGCGCCGCTGAATCAGTGCCATCCAGGCCGAAGTATTGGTCACGGTATCGGTCACGATTCGCTTCCGGGAACGGGGTGAAAGTCGCGCAAAGCATCCTGCTGGAGGACGCGAATCTTTTGCTCAGCCTGTGCCAGCGTGTTCTCACAGTAGCCCATCAGCAGCATGCCGCGCTCATAGGCCTGCAGGGAAGCCTCAAGCGCAGTACCGCCACTTTCAAGTGATTGAACGAGGGTTTCGAGTTCCTGCAAGGCAGCCTCGAACGAAGCAGGGGGTTTGGCGGCAGACTTCATGGTGGGGATGGGCATTTGCGAACATGCGAACATAGCCCAAGGTGGCCCCCTTGGTCAAATTCCCCTATACTCGCCTGCCCCTGTAACGGCGCGCCGCTGCAGGAGACTGACCGGTTTCCGGACGTTCATTTTCTTGGAGGTTGGTACCCCACCATGTCCGACATTGCATCCCGCGCCCTGCTGGCGCCGAGCCATTCTCAATTCCCCGTCGAGTGGTATTTCGACGAGAAGCTGTTCGAAATGGAGAAAAAGCTCATCTTCGATGCTGGACCGGGTTACGTTGGCCATGAACGGATGGTGCCGGAGTTGTACAACTACCGATCCACCGAGTGGACCGACCATTCGCATCTTATTGTTCGTCAGCCCGACGGCATCTACCAGATGTCGAACGTCTGCCGCCATCGTCAGGCCATCATGCTGCAGGGTTCCGGCACAGCGCAGAACGTCGTTTGCCCGATCCATCGCTGGACTTACGATACGCAGGGGGAGCTCATCGGTGCGCCGCATTTCCCGGCCAATCCCTGCCTGAATCTCAACAAGCAAAAGCTGGAAAATTGGAACGGCCTGCTATTTAAGGGGCCGCGCTCAGTGAATGCCGACTTAGCCGGGATGAAGGTGGCGGGCGAATTCGATTTTTCCGGCTATAAGCTTGACCATGTCGAATTGCACCAGTGCAACTACAACTGGAAGACCTTCATCGAGGTGTATCTGGAGGACTACCACGTGGTGCCCTACCATCCGGGTCTCGGCAACTTCGTCACCTGCGACGACCTGACCTGGCAGTTCGCCGACTGGTACTCGGTACAGAAAGTCGGCATCACCTCACTGGCCAAGACCGGCAGTGATACCTATGCCAAGTGGCACAAGGCCGTGCGCGACTACTACAACGGCGAACTGCCGAAGCAAGGCGCCGTGTGGCTGACCTACTATCCGAACATCATGGTCGAGTGGTATCCGCATGTGCTGGTGGTCTCGACCGCGATTCCGCAGGACGTGGATAAGACCCTGAATGTGGTCGAGTTCTACTATCCTGAAGACATCGCGCTGTTCGAGCCAGACTTCATCCAGGCCGAGCAGGCCGCCTATATGGAAACGGCGATTGAGGACGATGATATCGGTGAGCGCATGGATCGCGGGCGTCATGCCCTGCTCAAGCAGGGGCGCAGCGAAGTTGGCCCGTATCAATCGCCGATGGAAGATGGCATGCAGCATTTCCACGAGTTTTATCGCCGCGTAATGGCGGATGCCCTCAGATAACAGGTGACCAAATGATTACTGTCGAACATCAATCCGGGCGTGTCAGCCTGACCGTCTTTGGCGAATTCACCCTCGAAGACTTCACCGAGTTCGAGGAATTTCTTCTCGCTAAAAACCTTTTCGAGGCCCGTCCCGATTTGCTCGTCGACCTGCGCGAGATGGCCGGCTTCACCGTCGACATGGCGGTCGAGGAGATCAAGTTCTCGCGCCTCCATGGAGGCGATTTCCGGCGCATTGCGGTGGTGACCGACAGCCAGTGGGTGGCCTGGAGCGCCTGGCTCGAGACGCTGTTCGCCGATGCGGACTTGCGCGTATTTACCGAGCGTGACGAGGCGCGCGGCTGGCTGGCGGAGGCGAGCTGATGTTCAGCAAACTGGTCGATGCCCAGACGCTCGCGGCACATCTCGATGATCCGCAGTGGCGCGTGTTCGACTGCCGCCATGATTTGCAGAATACCGAGTATGGCGCGCAGGCCTTTCTCAAGGGCCATATTCCCGGTGCCCAGTTCATGCATGCCGACCGCGATCTGTCCGGCCCGCTGACGGGCAAGACCGGTCGTCACCCCTTGCCGGATATGGCGACGTTCGCGAAACGCCTGAGCGAGTGCGGTGTCGGACCGGAAACGCAGGTCGTCGCCTACGACAACGAGGGCGGGGTATTCGCTTCACGCCTGTGGTGGATGCTGCGCTGGCTTGGCCACAACAAAGTGGCCCTGCTGGATGGCGGGATGGCGGGATGGCGACGCGCCAAGTTTGCGCTTGAGGTGGAAGTGCGGCCGGTGGTGCCGGCGAGCTTCGTACCGCATCCGCAGGACATTCAGGTCGATACGCTTTTCGTTGAGAAGCGCTTGCACACCCCGGAAATGGTGATCATCGACGCGCGCAGCGAAGAGCGCTACGCCGGCGAGAACGAGACGCTTGATCCGGTGGCCGGTCATATTCCCGGCGCGATCAACCGTTTCTTTTTCGACAACCTCGACGATGCGGCTTGCTACTTCAAGCCAGCCGATGAGTTACGGGCCGAGTTCGAGGACATTCTCGATGGCCGCGACCCGAAGACGGTGGTGCAGCAATGCGGCTCGGGCGTGACGGCCTGTCACAACCTGCTGGCGATGGAGATCGCCGGGTTGTCGGGTTCCAAACTCTATGTTGGTTCGTGGAGTGAGTGGTGCAGCGATCCTGCGCGTCCTGTTGCCACCGGAGATCAGCCCGGCTGATGTTGTTGCAGCGCCCAGGCCACGTGTTCGCGCACGAGGGCGGAAGAGTGATCTAGGTGTGTCAAGAGCGCCGCTTTTGCTTCCGATGAAGGCGCTGCATTGCCCAGCGCGACAGCAATATTGCGCAACCAGCGCTCATGGCCAATGCGGCGGATCGGTGAGCCAGCGAGCCGGTCGTTGAATCCCGCTTCCGTCCATGCAAACAGTTTAACCAGTGTTGCCCGGTCGAGACCTTGGCGTGGTGCGAAATCGGATTCCTGCGTAAATGGCGCAAAACGATTCCATGGGCAGACCAATTGGCAATCATCGCAGCCGTAGATGCGGTTGCCGATCAGCGGGCGCAGTTCTTCTGGAATGCTGCCTTTGAGTTCGATGGTGAGATAGGAAATACAGCGCCGCGCATCGAGTTGATAGGGGCCGCGAAAGGCACCGGTCGGACAGGCGTCGAGGCAGGCGGTGCAGGTGCCGCAGTGTGCGTCGATGGGCGCATCCGGCGGTAGCGACAGATCGCAGTAAATCTCGCCGAGAAAAAACCACGAGCCGGTTTTCGACAGCAGCAGCGTGTGCTTGCCGCGCCAGCCCAGCCCGGCCTGCTCTGCCAATGCAACTTCCATGATCGGCGCTGAATCGACAAAGACACGATAGCCAAAGCTGCCGATCTCGGCGGTCATGCGGTCGGCCAGTTTTTGCAAACGATTACGCATGAGCTTGTGATAATCGCGACCGAGCGCGTATCTGGAAATGGCGGCGCCAGCCCCATCCTCAATTTCCGGCAGGTAGTCCATGCGACAGGAAATGATCGAGCGCGTGCCGGGAATCAACTCGGCGGGCCGCGAACGCTTCGTGCCATGCGCCGCCATATAATCCATCTCGCCGTGATAACCGGCTGCCAGCCAGTCCAGCAGGCCCGTTTCGGCGGCGCCAAGGTCGACGCTGGAAACCCCGATGGCGGCAAAGCCCAGTTCCCGGCCCCAGCCACGAATCCTTTCTATTAGCGCGTTTCCCTCATGCATCCTGCTGATGATACCTGCCGTGAATATGACTTGCCGGACGAGGCGGCCACGCTGGCGCTGGGCGCCGCCTTGGCTCAAGTGGTGACGCCGCCGGCCGTGATTTATCTCGAAGGCGATCTTGGCGCAGGCAAGACCACGCTGGTGCGCGGCTGGTTGCAAAAAGTCGGCGCTGGCGAGACGGCAAAGAGCCCGACATATACCTTGGTTGAACCTCATGTAACTTCTGGGTTAAACTTGTATCACTTTGATTTTTATAGATTCACTATTCCGGAAGAGTTTTTGGATGCGGGACTGGACGAATACTTCGCAGAGCAAGGCATTTGCCTGGTCGAATGGCCGGATCGGGCTGCGCCGTATTTGCCTGCGCCCGACCTGCGCGTTCAGCTTTCCTTGGACGGCGCTAGACGCCGGGCAGTGCTGGTTCCCGGTAGCGAAAGAGGACGCGCATGGCTAAGCCAACTACCCACTTTGCCCGTCGCGACTTCCTCCAGTTCGCTGCCGCCAGCCTGACGCTGCTGGTGACGCCCGTCCGGGCGGGCGCACAACCGACGCTGCTGGCCGTGCGCGTCTGGCCAGCGCCGGATTACACGCGAGTTACGCTGGAATACAAGGCGGCGACCAGTCAGCCGCTCAACTTCAATCATCTGCTGCTGAAAGACCCCAACCGGCTAGTGCTGGATATTGAGGGCGTCGAATTCAACTCGGTGCTGCAAAGCCTGCCGGGCAAGATCAGCGAGACCGATCCGCAGATCCGCCTGATTCGCGCGGGCCGTTTCAAGCCCGAGGTGGTGCGCATCGTTATCGAACTCAAGGCGGAAGTGAAGCCGCAGGTGTTCACACTCAAGCCAGTCGGTGAATATGGACATCGCTTGGTGCTCGACCTTTATCCGACCGAGCCGCCTGACCCGCTCATGGCGCTGCTGCAAAAGCATGGTCAGAGCGATCCATTTGCTACGCCTGCCAAACCGGAAAAACCGGCTGAGCCCGTGGTCGATCGACTGGTGACGGTGGTCATCGACCCCGGCCACGGCGGTGAAGACCCGGGGGCCATCGGTCATGGCGGCAGCTATGAAAAGCATGTCACGCTGTCGATTGCACGACGGCTGAAGGCAAAGATCGATGCGCAGCCGAACATGCGAGCGGTACTGACACGCGATGGCGACTTTTTCATCCCACTGGGGCAGCGTGTGGCCAAGGCCCGCAAGGTGAAGGCCGACCTGTTTGTCTCGATTCATGCCGATGCCTTTATCAAGCCGACCGCCCGCGGTTCTTCTGTTTTCGTGCTGTCGGAAAACGGTGCTTCCTCGACAGCGGCCCGCTGGCTGGCGCAGAAAGAAAACGCCGCCGATCTCATTGGTGGCGTGAACATTGGCGTGAAAGACCCGCATCTCGCACGCACCTTGCTGGACTTGTCGCAAACCGCAACGCTCAACGACAGCCTCAAGCTGGCCAAGGCGGTGCTCGGCGAAATCGGCGACATCAATGCCCTGCACAAGCCGCATGTCGAGCAGGCTGGCTTTGCCGTGCTCAAGGCGCCGGATATTCCTTCTATCCTGGTCGAAACCGCCTTCATCTCCAATCCGGAAGAAGAAAAGCGGCTTAACGATGAGGTCTATCAGGACAAGATGGCCGATGCCCTGCTCGCCGGCATGCGTCGCTATTTCAAGCAGAACCCGACGCTGAGCAAGTCCAAGGTCGCCCGGCTCGACTGAGCTAAAATCGACGGCTTTCCCTCGGCAGGTACGCAATGCAGCTTTTCCGCACCATTCCGGCGCAGACAACCCATTCTCGCGTGCTCGCCATCGGCAATTTCGATGGCGTGCACCTGGGGCATCGTGCGCTGCTCGAACGACTTGCCGCCGATGCGCGCCGCCTTGGTTTGCCGGCTGCGGTGATGACCTTCGAACCGCATCCGCGCGAATTGTTTTCGCCGGATCAAGCTCCTGCACGACTAACCAGTTTGCGCGAGAAACTGGCGCTGTTGGAAAGTTGCGGTATCGAGGAAGTGTTCCTGCTGCATTTCAGTCGCAAACTGGCCGGACTGACCGCCGAGGCGTTTATCGAACGCGGCTTGGTGCAGGGCCTCGGGGTGCGCCATCTCATCATTGGCGATGACTTCCGTTTCGGCAAGGGACGCGCCGGTGATTTCGCCATGCTGCAGGCGGCGGGGCAGCAACATGGCTTTGGCGTCGAGGCAATGCACACTATCGAGATCAACGGCGAGCGTGTTTCAAGTTCGGCCGTACGCGATGTCCTCGGTGAGGGCGATCTCGAACATGCCGCACGTCTGCTCGGTCGTCCCTACAGCATTTCCGGCCGGGTGATTCACGGCAACAAGATCGGGCGCAAGCTTGGTTTTCCGACAGCGAATATTCAACTCAAGCGCAAACGCGTGGCGCTGACGGGCGTGTTTGCGGCGACCGTATCCGGTCTCGACAAGCGCTTCCTGCCCGGTGCGGCCAGCCTTGGTGTGCGCCCGACGCTGGGGCAGGGGTTGCGCCCGGTGCTGGAGGTGCATCTCTTCGATTTCGATCGCGAGATTTACGGCTCGCATGTCAGCGTGCATTTTCTTCACAAGCTGCGCGACGAGGCGAAATACGATTCACTGGAGGCGCTGACCGCGCAGATCGCCCGCGACGTGCAAGCAACCCAAGATTACTTTGCAGGTGAATATCATGGCTGACCAGAAAGCTGATTACCGTAAAACGCTGAATATGCCCGACTCCGCCTTCCCGATGCGCGGCGATCTCGCCAAGCGCGAGCCGGGCTGGGTGGCTCAATGGCAGGCGCAGCAGCTCTACCAAAAGATTCGCGCTGCTTCCAAAGGCCGTCCACGTTTCGTGCTGCACGATGGCCCCCCGTATGCCAACGGCGATATTCACATCGGCCATGCGGTGAACAAGATTCTCAAGGACATCATTGTTCGTGCCAAGACGCTGAGCGGCTTTGATGCGCCCTACATCCCCGGCTGGGACTGTCATGGATTGCCCATTGAGCACCAGATCGAGAAGACCCACGGCAAGCACCTGCCGTCCGATCAGGCGCGGGCGCACTGCCGTACCTACGCGCAGGAACAGATCGAGCGCCAGAAAAAGGACTTCATCCGTCTGGGCGTACTGGGTGACTGGGGCAATCCCTACAAGACAATGGCATTTGGCACCGAGGCGGACGAGATTCGTGCGCTCGGCGAGATGTATCGGCGCGGCTATCTGTTCAAGGGCTTGAAGCCGGTGAACTGGTGTTTCGACTGCGGTTCGGCACTGGCCGAAGCGGAAGTCGAATATGCCGACAAGAAATCGCCGGCCATCGACGTGGCCTTCCCGCTCGATGCGGCTGAACGTAGCCGGCTGGCGGGGGCTTTCGATGTCGCCACGCTGCCCGAGAAAACCGCTTACGCGGTGATCTGGACGACAACGCCGTGGACGATTCCCGGCAACCAGGCACTCAATATTCACCCTGAGTTTGTCTATGAGCTGGTCGATACGCCAAAGGGCCTGCTGATCCTCGCGGCCGAGTTGCGCGAGCAGGCGCTGAAACGCTACGGGCTGGAAGGCAAGGTGCTGGGCGCCTGTCGCGGCATTGCACTGGATCGCATGCAGTTCCGTCACCCGCTCTATGACCGCGCTTCGACCGTGTATCTCGGTGACTATGTAACCCTCGATACCGGCACCGGCATCGTCCATAGCGCGCCCGCCTATGGCATGGAAGACTTCGATTCCTGCAAGCGCGCCGGCATGAAGAACGACGAGATTCTGACCCCCGTGCAGGGCGACGGCTGTTTCGCCAAAGACCTGCCTTTCTTCGGTGGCCAGCACATCTGGAAAGCCAACCCGCTGATTGTCGAGAAGCTGGTCGAAGTCGGCGCGCTGCTGGCCGGTGGCGAGATCACCCATAGCACCATGCACTGCTGGCGTCACAAGACGCCGACCATCTATCGCGCCACGACCCAGTGGTTTGTGGGGATGGATCGTCAGCCCAAGGAAGGTGAGACCCTGCGCAGCGCGGCATTGTCTGCTATCGAAGCGACCGAGTTCTTCCCGGCCTGGGGCAAGGCGCGCTTGCACGCGATGATTGCCAACCGCCCGGACTGGTGCGTGTCGCGCCAGCGTAACTGGGGTGTGCCGATTCCCTTCTTCCTGCACAAGGAAACAGGCGAGGCGCATCCGCGTACGCTGGAATTGATCGAGGACGTCGCCAAGCGGATTGAGCAGGGCGGCATCGAAGCCTGGTTTGCCCTTGATGCCAAGGAACTGCTCGGCGACGAAGTGGCGCAATACGACAAGATGAGCGACACACTCGACGTCTGGTTCGACTCGGGCACGACGCACTGGAGCGTGTTGCGCGGTTCGCATGAAGCTGACTGTGCCTACCCCGCCGACCTCTATCTTGAAGGCTCAGATCAGCATCGTGGCTGGTTCCACTCCTCACTCCTTACCGGTTGCGCCATCGACGGCCGCGCGCCTTACAAGGGACTGCTGACCCACGGCTTCGTCGTTGACGGCAAGGGCATGAAGATGTCCAAGTCCAAGGGCAACGTCGTCGCCCCGCAGCAGGTGTCGGATTCGCTCGGCGCGGAAATTCTGCGCTTATGGACCGCCTCAACCGACTACTCGGGCGAACTGACCATCTCGAAGGAAATTCTCGATCGCGTGGTCGAGGTCTATCGTCGCTTGCGCAATACCTTGAAGTTCCTGCTGGCAAACACGGCGGACTTCGACGCGCAGACGCAGATGCTGCCCGTGGATGAATGGCTGGAGATTGACCGTTACGCATTGGCATTGACGCATGAGCTGCAAAGCAATTGCCTTGCGTCCTATGATCGCTACGAGTTTCACAAGGTGGTGCAGGCCTTGCAGAATTTCTGTGCCGAAGACCTCGGCGCCTTCTACCTCGACATCCTCAAGGATCGCCTCTATACCAGTGCGGCCGATTCGCGTGCGCGCCGCTCGGCCCAAAGTGCGCTCTGGCATATCGTGCAGAGCCTCACGCGCCTGATGGCGCCGATCCTCTCCTTCACCGCCGAGGAAATCATGGCGCTGCAGGGCAAGGACAGCGTGATGCTGACCACTTGGCACACACTGCCCGAACTGGCCGAAAAGTCGGCGCTGGCAGGACGGTGGAGCGCAATCCGTGCTGTACGCAGCGAAGTGCTCAAGAAGATCGAGGAAGTGCGTAGCGCCGGCGGCATCGGTTCCTCGCTGCAAGCCGAGGTCGAGATTCGTGCGGAAGGCGAGGCTTACGATCTGCTGGCCTCTTTGGGTGAAGATCTCAAGTTTGTGCTGATCTGTTCCAAGGCCGTGCTGCAAAAAGTCGACGTGACCGAAGGGAATCCCCTTTCCGGGACTGGCGAGACGGCGGTGATCGTGACGCCTAGCCCGGAAAAGAAGTGTGCGCGCTGCTGGCACTGGCGTGCGGACATCGGCCAGCACGACCATGCCGCCGAACATCCCGAGTTGTGCGGTCGCTGCACCAGCAATCTCTTCGGCGCCGGCGAGGTACGCAATTTTGCCTAGGTCGGGCTATTGGCTGACGCTCGCGGGCCTGCTGATCGTGCTCGACCAGGTCAGCAAATTTTGGGTGCTGCAAAGTTTTCATTTGGGTGAAAGCCTGCCGGTGACGAGTTTCTTCAATCTCGTGCTGGTGTTCAACAGCGGTGCGGCCTTTAGCTTTCTGGCCGATGCGGGCGGTTGGCAAAAGTGGTTTTTCATCGTGCTGGCGCTGGGCATTTCTATCTGGCTGGTGGTGATGATCCGCCAGCATGCCGCCGAGCGTTTGCAGCCGCTGGCGTTTACGCTGGTACTGGGGGGCGCGCTGGGCAATGTCATCGACCGGGTGCGTTTTGGTGCCGTGGTCGACTTCCTCGATTTTCATGTGGCCGGTTGGCACTGGCCTGCCTTCAATGTCGCCGACTCGGCCATTACCGTCGGTGTCGTGCTGCTCGTGTGGCTGCAGCTCACTTACAAGGAACACGCCCATGACTGATCCGCAAATAGAGCGCGTCAAACTCGATAGCCTCGTGACCTTGCATTACCGTGTGGCGACGGCAGACGACACCGAAGTGATCGCCACCTTCGGTTCGACGCCCGCCACGTTGCAACTGGGCAGTGGCGAACTGGCGCCACCCCTGGAGGCTTGCCTTGAAGATTTGCCGGTCGGTGAACGCCATGTATTTCTGCTTGAACCATCACAGGCTTTTGGCCCCCACAATCCCGAGCTTGTAAAGCGCCTGCCCAAAACCGAACTCCCCAAAGGCGGCGCCGGCATTGACGTGCTGACGCTGGTTGAGTTTGAAGCGCCTAATGGAGCCAAGTTTGCCGGCATGGTGCGCGAGATGGACGAAACTTCGGCACTGGTCGACTTCAACCATCCGCTGGCTGGCAAGTCGATTCGCTTTGAAGTCGAAGTGATCGGGATACTTTAGATCTGCAAAACAATTGCATGCCTCACTAAACTAGACTAAGCTTGGTTCAAATGTCCACAAGAGGTCCGGTATGCACACCATCAATATTCATGAAGCCAAGACGCATTTGTCGCGCTTGGTCGAGCAGGCTGCCGCTGGCGCCGAGATCGTCATTGCCAAGGCCGGCAGGCCGGTGGCGCGCCTGATGCCGTTGGCGGAGGCGACACGCAAACCGCGCAGGCTCGGCATCCTCACCGGAAAGTATGTAGTGCCGGACGATATTGATGCGCCCTTCGCCACCGACATCGAGGGCATGTTTTATGGGCCTGCCGATGTCGGACGCGTAGCGAAAGCCGTGAGCATGCTTACCTGATGCGCCTCTTGATCGACACCCAGATACTGCTCTGGGTCATCTATCAACCGGAAAAGCTATCCCCTGCGCTAGGAAAACGCCTGTGCGACGGGAATGTCGATGTCTACTTCAGTGCTGTCTCGATTGCCGAAATTGCCATCAAGTCATCGCTCGGTCGCGCCGACTTTCCGTTCCAGGCGGAAGAGGTTGCCCAGGCTGCGCGAGACACAGACTTTCTCGAATTGCCGCTCGATGTCCGTCACTCAATTCGCCTGGCAACGCTGATCTGGCACCACCGCGATCCCTTCGACCGCTTGCTGGTTGCGCAGGCCATCGAGGAAGGGGTGCGTTTCGTGACGGCCGACCGCTTGCTGGCAGCCTATTCCGATCTGGTGGAGATTCTCTGATGGAAATCCTGCTCGCCAATCCGCGTGGTTTTTGCGCTGGCGTCGAGCGCGCTATCGCCATTGTCGAACGGGCGCTGGAGAAATTTGGCGCGCCGATCTACGTGCGTCACGAGGTGGTGCATAACCGTTTTGTTGTGGATGGCCTCAAGGCCAAGGGCGCGATCTTCGTCGAGGAGCTGAACGAAGTGCCGGATGGCGCGACGCTGATCTTCAGCGCACATGGGGTGTCCAAGGCGGTGCGCGAGGAAGCCGACAAGCGTGGCCTCAAAGTATTCGATGCCACTTGCCCGCTGGTCACCAAGGTGCATCTCGAAGTCGAACGCCACCGCAAGGCCGGGCGGGAAGTGGTAATGATCGGCCATAAAGGCCACCCCGAGGTCGAGGGCACCATGGGACAGAGCGCGGGTGGCATGTACCTCGTCGAAAATGTCGAGGATGTCGCCACGCTAAATGTCGGCGCTGGCACGACAGCACTGGCTTATGTCACACAAACGACGCTATCGGTGGATGATGCGGCGGCGATTGTGTCGGCCTTGAAGCGGCGTTTTCCCGATATCGTTGGGCCGAAGAAGGACGACATTTGCTACGCGACGCAAAACCGGCAGGATGCGGTCAAACAACTGGCCTGCCGTGTTGATCTGGTGATTGTCGTTGGCTCAAAAAACAGTTCGAACTCGAATCGTCTTCGTGAGGTCGCCAAGAACCTGGGAGTGTCGGCTTATCTGGTCGATAACGCCAGCGAGATTGATCCTGGCTGGCTGGCCGGGAAAGTCGGCGTTGGCGTGACGGCAGGTGCCTCTGCCCCAGAGGTTCTGGTGAACGAGGTTATTCAGCAACTCAGGGCACTGGGCGCAGGGGCAGTGGAGACGCTGGAAGGTGTTGCGGAAAGCGTCAATTTCCCCTTGCCGAAAGATCTGGCTTGATGACCGGGTCCGGCAGGGCCTCATATTCAATATCGATCTCAGACCAACTCGCCACCGGCCGACCTGAGATTTCGCCCGGCCGAAACCGCATGACCTGAAAAGCCGTGATGGCCGCTTGGGTAAGAATGTCGGGCAAGTTGCTGTCCAGTAAAGTGACACGGTCGACAAGACCGGCACGGTTGATCCAGACGCGCAGCCTAGCCTTGCCCCCGGCGCGTCCCTCGGGGGTGTCGTGCGGCGCCGGCCCGTATTCCGTCAGGGCTTCCGGAGGACGAGATAAATCTTCCATCGCATAGTAAGGGGCGGCTAAGCCCATCTCACCGGGAGGGGTGGCATCCTGCATCTCCGGCACGACGTCGCGTTGAGGGCCGGTGCTGACCGAGCGCGTGCTTGAAGTGGATGGGGTGGTTGCCAGCGGTGCGTTGATCTCGGTTGCCTCTCCTAGCCTTACGCGTAATGGCGGCAAATGTGGGCGATTGCTTGTCACCGTCGATCCTGAACTGCCACCGCTGGGCAGGGTGAGGAGCAAGGCATGCAACACGCAGGAGCCCAGCAGGCAAGCGGCCAAACGCATGAGGTAGGGCGACTCGTTGGTGCTTGCCGGGTTCGGAACGGCTTCCGAACCCGGCAAGAAATCAGTCATCCTTCTTGAAATACCAGAACACGCGTGTTCTGCGGCTGCTCGGGGATGCCTGCAGTTTTGTGCCTTCGATCGCGGAGCCCTCATCGCCGCCGCCGCCGCCGCCGATCACGAAGCGAACGGTCTTGTTCTCGTCGATCTGCACGACCCCGGATACGGGCGAGGGGGGCAGGCCGCCGCCCGCGAAGTTGGCAAACAAGTCATCTTTTTGGCCGTCGCCGTCACGGTCAAACGCAGCCGTGGCATTCTGGAAATTGATCGCATAGCCACGGGCAATGCCGAGGTCTGGCGAGCAGTTGTTGCGCGCTGCAATTTCCGTTGCACTCATCGGTCGGTTGGTGCCAAAGAAGGTGATACCCCCGACCGTGGTAGGTGCATTCACGGTTTTTTCACCGGTTTCTTCGCGCGTGCCATCCCCATTCTTGTCACCATAGTCGATATACCAGCCCTTGAATGATGACAGGGTGGCATCAAGGGTTGAGGTTGCCGCATTGAAGTTAGTGGCCTGAGTCAGATCCGTCAACTTCAACGGGGTAAGCGTGGCGGGATCGGTGCCTGTCGCGATTGTGTCCTTGATCATAAAGAACATGTCGTGGATGGCTGCCGTACGCGGCTGTTCGCGGTCACCGGTACCAGCAAGCACATAGGCAACCTGTTGTCCTCCGATGAAGCCAAGGACAACATCGGGTGGGTAGAGGATCTTGCGGTCATTGTTGCCGCCGTTGCCTTCGATATCACCCAACGCGGCGAGTTTGTAGGATTTCCAGTTAATCGGATTGGCATCGTCGATATCCACGCGGAAGAGGTTGGCCCCCGTGTCACCGACATAGAGGCGGTCTATACAACCATCCCCGCTGATGTCGAGCGTGGCAACTTCCGAGGGAACGCTGTAACGCTTGGTGGCATTCGCGATCCCCGCGACGGCGTTATTGGGCATGTTGATCTGCCTGATCAGGGCGCCAGTTTCTGCATTAACCACGAAGATGCCGCGCCCCATAGTTGGGTTGCGCACGGTGCCAGCCGTTCTGTCTTCTTCGGTCGGGTCATATCCGGCACCAAAAACGAGCGCACGAGTGTAGCTGCTGTCGTTACTGGCCGAACAGGCGACACCGGCTGTTTTGCGGATTGGAATCACCTTGGGCTCCGACCACGTTTGCCCGAGTTCGGAATAACCACTATCCGTGTTGGCAATCTTCCAAAGGAATTCCGGTGCCGTTGGCGAACTGACGTCGAAGGCATAAATGAAGCGGCCACCACGACGCATTGAAGCAAAGATGTGCGTTGTTGTCAGTGCGGCATTCTGGAACACCCCCAGGTTACCGTCGAAGAAATAGTCGCGGGCGGTAGGTGTGGGTGTAATCAGGTTCGAGGTATTCGGGAACTTGACCAGCGGACTGTTCAGGTAAAGACGGCCCAACTTGGCGTAGTGTTCCGGGGCGATGAAGGACCAGGCTTCCTGGCCGTCCGTATCGGCCTGGCCACCCTTGACGGCGCGCAAGGTGCCGTCGTTGGAACCGTAAAAGGCATAGATGCCTGTGCTGCCGCCGTAATTGATCACCAGGGGACGTGAGTGCAGCACATCGCCATGGATTGAGGCGCGTACGTCGGTGAAGTCGTTGTTGCTGTTTTCATCTTCACGATTGTCGGCGCCACGCATCCAGTTGATCAGTGCGCTGGCATCAAGTGTGAAACCCTTGCCAGCCGTACCGGTGGCGTTGGCGGTCGGTCCGGTGGTCAGGGTGTAGGTGATGGTGTTGGCGGCCGGGAAGGCCAGTGCGTTGGCGGCCGTGGTCTTGACCCCGTTGTAGTCGTTCATGGTGGTTGCGTCTGCGCCGACAACTTCCACAGAGGTGGCGCCGCTGAAACCGTGGTCACTGGTGGTGGTGACGGTCACCGTAGCGAGGTTGCTGGCATTGCCGTCCGTGCGCGTGATCGAGGCAATGGCGCGCGTCGGCTTGCCCGTGGCAGTTTGGGGGGTACCAGCGGCAGGCGAGGTCGGAGTGAGTGGGGTGCTCGTACTGCTGCGCGTGATGGTGTAGCAGAGGGTATGGTTATTGTTGGTCGAAGAATAGTTCGGACAAGTTCCATCCACGCCATGTAGCGCAATGCTGGTGTTGTAGGCAGCATCTTCGGCAACATCGGCAATTGTTACGGTCGCTGCGGATGGGTTCATCTTGCAATTGGCGTTATTGCTTGTCGTGGTGACGACGGTCACGATGTCGTTTCCGGCGTCGCGGCGGATGCTGGCGATGTTGTATGTGGTGCCGCCGCAAGTTGCCGTACCCCCGGCGCCGCGATTGATTGCCGCTGGCGTCTCGGTGGTTGTCGTTGCCAGCGTGGGGGTATAGCTGAAGGTGTTGCTGTCAATGACGGTGATAGTGAAGGTGCCGTTCAGTACCAGGTCCTTTGCGACGCCAGTTACCCCGGCGATGGTGATGCTTTGACCATTAATGAAGCCATGTCCGCCGACGGTGGCAATCGCCTTGCCATAGGTGGGACTGCCAGGCGTAGTATCGAAGGTCAGGTTCGTGATGACCGGGGAGGTACTGCTGCCACTGGATACCGTCATGTTGGTGCCGGTGGCGGGCGTGGGGGGCGTTTCGGCGATGCTGAAGCTGAATTGAGTGTCGGACAGCTTGGTCACGCTCTTGAGTCCGTTGTAGGCGGCCACGGTGGCGCCGCTGATGCTGACCGTGTCGGTGGCGGAAATACCCAGCGCTGCGGCCGTGGTGGCCGTCACCGTTGGGCCGGAGCGCGAGAGGCTAACGGTAGAGGTGACGCCAGTCATGGAACTGACCAGGGCCGCATTGCCGGTGGACCAGGCAGATGGCGCGTTACCGCTGGTACAGTCCGGTTTGCAGGTCAAAATAGTGCGCGCCGTCGGTCCCAGGGCGCGCAACCGCTGGCCTGCGCCCCCGCGCTCAACCAGGTCGCCATCGGGCAGATCCTTGTCTTGCCCGACCCCGGAGGGGTTGAAGCACCAGAATCCTTTGCTGGGATCGGAACTACAGGCCGGACTAATTTCGCTGGTCCAATAGCTCGCGGCATTCGGGGAAACAAAGCCGGTCTGGGTGTTGACGGCCTCGTTACCATTTTTGTCGGCCAGAAAGATGACGTCAGCCCCGGTAGCGTCGGTAGTCAGCCCGAACTTGTATTGCTTCAAATTACCCATCCAGCGCGGGGCACCGCTGCCATCCGGGCGAAAGACGCCCATGTAGATCTGGTTGAGATAGGTGCCCTGGGTATTTACAGACACGGGCAGACTGGCCGAGGTAAAGACACTGTTGACGGCCTGAACCTCGTTGAAGATGGTCGCCAGCGCAGTTTTGATCTCCTGCGTACTGGTGGCGCGGAAATATCGTCCCCCGCCGACCGCTGCCATGCTTTTCAGGAGCGACTCCTGTTCGACGCCAAGTTGCGGTTGTGTAATGCAACTTTTGTAGCAAACGTTGATGGTGTAGGTAAGGACTTTGCCGTCGGCACAGACGTCGCCGGTGCAGGGGGCACTTACCCCGACCTGTTTGAGGTAACGAGTCCACTCGTCGGAAAACTTTTTGTCGCCGCCATTGGTGGTGTAAATCTGCGTGGTGTTGGCACTGGGCAAACCGGAGAGGCCGCCATCGTTCTCAGGCTGTCCGCTTTGATACCACTCGTTCCCAACGAAAATGATGTAGTTCTTGGCACAGGGTGCGGTGGCCGACAGGGGCGTCTCGTATGAATCGTCAGCGATGCTGGAGAGTGGGTTACCGGCAACATTGCCGGCCGTGTAGTTGATGTTGTAGCTCCCATTGCCGGTGTAGTCGCGCTTGCTGTCGTTGGGTCCGTAAATCGTCTGGTTGCTGAAGTATTGATACACCTCGCGCAGGGTGCGACTGTAGTTGGGCGATGAGATTTTCTCAGCAGGATCGCCGACATTGGGCTTGATGCCTGAAAGGATGGCAGTAAGCGCATCTTTGTTGGCCGTGGTCATCTCGCGCACGCCAAAGCGGATGTAGCCGCCCGCGTTGTTACCGCTTTGGGACTGCATCATGATGCCAACGCGCACGTTGGCATCAAGCACTGACAACGCGGTCTTGATTGCCTCAATCTGTGCCGCACCCTGGGTCGCTTCGGCATCTGTTGAATTCCATTCTGAGGCGCGTGACCAGTTAGCCGTGTTATCCAATACGATCAAGACATTTGGCTTGGCACCCGTGATGGCAGCGCCACCTTCGAATAAGTCAATGTCTTCGGCATTGCTCAGCATCGGCATGGCGAGGGTGGCAACGAGGGCGAGATGCTTGAGGATGTTCAGTGTGGCCATGGCGAATCTCCGGTAAGAGATGTGGGCGATCAGGAAGTGCAGCGGCGGGCGCTATCGTTCTTGTAGGCGTCGGCGATGGAGCGGTCCATACGCACGGCAACGCCTTCAGTAACTTCGGTTTTGGCACGCGTAAAGCTGTCATTGACGGTGGCGGTGACGCGCCAGCTGACGCGGGCGCATTCGGAGGGCGCCGCGCCGGTGTTTTGGCCCATGATGCCGGTGTTTTTGCCAACGGCCGTACCCAGGCATTTCAGGTCATCGGCATTGGCGGGGGAAAGCTCCGAGACGGTGATGGCCACCGCCGACAACAGGCAGGGCTGGGCCAGCGTGACGGTGTAGTCCGGGTTGCCATCGCCGTTGATGTCGATCTGACTTGAGGTGGGGGCGGTGGACGGGTCGGTGAAGTAGGAGCCCTTGCTGACGATCTCATTGACGGCGGCCTGGGCAGCGACGGTGGCTTCTGCCTGGAATTGCATATTGCTGATGACCCGGAAATAGGAGGTGCTCATGTTGAACGCGGACACGCCGAGCAGGGTCATCATGACCAGCATGATCAGTCCGATCACCAGGGTAGCACCGCGCTGATGAAGCCTCATTGCTGTCTCCTTCCGGCAATGTTGTTGGCGCGTGCTGTCAGCGCATAGGCATGGCGGCGGTAGTGGTCGTTACCACCGCTCACCGTGACACTGCCATCGGAACTGAGCACATAAGTCTTGGTATTGGTATAGCCCATGGAGGGTTCGGTATTGCGGGCGAGGATGAAGGCCCTGGCGGAGACCACGTCGTTCCAGGTGGTGACGGCACTGGCGGTCTCGTAGGCGTCCGGACTGCCGTCTGCTCCTGATACCCCGGACTGCAACTTGTTGTCGATGCCGAATTCGAGTTGCATGTTCTCGATGCCCTCTGCAATCGGTAGGGAGGTAAAGCTGCCACAGGCAGTGCTTGGGTCATTGCCACAGCCGCTACCGCCTGTCAGTTCGACCATCTTGAGGGTGGGAATGCCGTCGCTCGGGCTGCAGATGTTGCAGGTAGCGATGTAGAAGAGGCGCACGACATATTTGCGGGCAGGCGCCAGCCCGCCATTCATGCAGCTCAAGGGCGCACCAGCGGGCTTGACCGTGTGCAGGGTAAAGTCGCCGGGAATCCGGCTCATGACGAATGCCGATTCGGCCGGCGCATCTGCGCAGTTGGAGACCTGAAGATAGTACTCGTCGGTGGTGATCGGCTGCGGTGTGTCGAGGACGTTGTCGGCATCTGCATCAAGGGCAATGCTCGTGGTGCTGGCGCGCCGAACGACAAGAATGTCGGTGCCGCTTTGACGGTTGGACAAGATGGTGGCGCAATTGCCACTAAGCGCATCGGCCCCATCAATGCCATACAACCCGGAGGGGATGCTGGGGGGCACGGCCGCTGCAGAAAATTGCATGTCATTGAGGATGGTCGTGCAGGGGTCGGGGGTTGTCCAGGTCGTGCTTGAAATGGGCATGTAGTCACCATAGAAGCCGGCCAGTTCAATTTCTTCGCGCAGCATTTCGATGGCATAGCGCCCGTTTTCGATTTGTCGGGAGGCTTTTTCCAGCTCGTTGTGCGATTGTGATGACGAGGCGAAGATGCTGACCATGCCGGCCAGGATGATCAGACCGATCGCCATGGCGATCATCAGTTCGATCAGGGAGAGACCAGACTGGCGGCGGGGAAGGTTGTGCATCACTTTCTCCTAGGGCGCCCCGAGATCGGGTATGGCGACGACGGCGGTAACGGCACGACGGCGATTCTCGGAGGGGTAGAGCGATGTTGAATTGCCGCAGTCGGTCACCGGCGGTACCGTGTCGCTCATGCCCTGCCAGACGACGGAGACGAGGTAGGAGGTAGTGCCACTGACCTGGGCGATGCAGCCGTGGCCGTTGATCATGGCGCCGGCGTTCTGACTACCCGAGAGTTCAGCCGCGCCTTTGAGCGATTTGCTCCACTCGCAAAGATCGGATTGTGCCCGGGTCATGGATGAGCCATAACAATCGCTGGCATCGGAGATGCCCGAGCCGACGCCTGTCGTGACGTAGTTGGCGAGATTGTCAATGGTGGTCGTGAGGTCAACGTCGAGGTAGGTGGCGTTGGCATTCATTTTGCTGACGATGTCCTGCAGGATGATCAGCGCCTGCGCACGCTGGTAGGACTCGAATTCGAACGAGTGCGAACGCGCCTGCATACCGGCCATGCCAAGCAGGCCGGCGGAAATGATCAGGATGGTGACCAGGACTTCGATCATCGTGGCACCGGTTTGTCGCTTCATGTGCAGGCTCCGGTTTTTGATTTTGGTTGGCCGGTTACGCCGATGGCAATGCAGCGCGGGACGATGGCGGAACTCGACTCGCTGTCATCAATCTGGATGTTGCCGGTGCCGGCGGTGACCCGGCCGCTGCGACCGAAGACGATGGTGGCGGGGCCGGTAATCGTGACATTGGCAAAGGCAGACTGGGTCTTGAATACACCGCCGGATCCGCTCATGGTCCAGCCATTACTCCAGTTGCCACCCGTAGGGGTGATGGTGATATTACCGTTCTGCTTTACCGCCTCGCCACGTGCGTAGGCGAGGCTGGCCACGATATCGAAACTGGCGGACTTGACGCGCTGGTTCAGGATCATGGTTTTGAATGAGGGAACGGCAATTGCGATGATGATCGCCAGCACAGCCAAGGTAACCATCAGTTCGATGAGGCTGAAGCCTTGCTGGCGGTGGTGGGTCATGATGGATTACCAGCAGGAGCCGCTACCGGTTGCGGTCTTGCTTCCGGTGTTGGTCAGCGTGAGCGTGCCGCAACTCTCGGTGGCCTGCGAGCCCTTGGGAGCAGCCTGGATGCTGTAGGTGCGTGGATCACTCGCTACATAGCTAACCGTGATTGTGTAATAAGGGCTGACTTCCTTGGGGACGGAAAGCCCGACGGTCGAGAATTCAGCATCGGAGGTGACTTCGGCATACTGGCGGGCGTCCAGCAGATACTGTTCCTGCTTCTGGGCAACGGCCATCATGAAAGACTGTGCCGCCGACCGGTGGCCGCGCATGATGTAGTTCTTGTAGCTCGGCAGGGCAACCGCCGCGAGAATGCCGATAATCGCGACGACAATCATGACTTCGATAAGGGTAAAACCGGACTGACGTTTCATGGGTTGGGTTCCTCTGACTGTAGGTTTTCACAAAACTTGGTTAAATTGAAGCCTGAGGCGACGAGCGGCAGGCTGGCGTCGATAGTCGGCATGCACCAATTCTCACTATAATAGCGCCCACGCTGCTGTAGCTCAGATGGTAGAGCAACTGATTCGTAATCAGTAGGTCACCAGTTCGATTCCGGTCAGCAGCACCAAGACACACTACACACGGACCCCGACAACAGGGGCCGTTTTGGTACAAAGCTGCCTCATGGATGTCCGTTCAAAAACCTTCGTGCGTGTGCGCTGCTTTTTCAGCGGCGGACTCGATTTCATCGAGTATGTCGGGCTGCTGATCATCGCCATCGCCACTACTGTGGCAATTTATCAGGAGGTGACGGTGATGGTGCAGGCTCGTACAGTGCGGCTGGCCGATCTGCTCTTGATGTTCTTATACCTTGAGGTGCTGGCGATGATCGGCCAGTACTTCAAGACCGGCCAACTGCCGGTGCGGTTTCCGCTCTATATCGCGATGGTAGCGCTGGCGCGCTACTTGATACTCGACATCAAGGAGATGAACGAATTGCGGATGCTGTCGGTGGTGGCGGCGATTTTCCTGCTGACATTGGGCGTGCTGGCGATCCGTTACGGCCATGTGCGCTTTCCTTATCGCGAGGATGCCGACGAAAGCGCTCCTGAAAAACGTTTTGTCAAAGAGTGAACATGAGCCAACCCTTATTCGAATCCACCATCACCAGCCTGCCGCTACTGGGTCGTGGCAAGGTGCGCGACATCTATGGTATCGACAACGAGAAGATGTTGATTGTTACCAGCGACCGGCTGTCTGCCTTTGATGTGATCCTTCCCGATCCGATTCCCGGCAAGGGGGCGGTGCTGACGGCGGTTGCCAATTTCTGGTTTGGCAAGCTCGGGCACATCATTCCCAACCAATTGACCGGCATCGACCCCGAGACGGTGGTGACGCCTAACGAGCGTGAGCAGGTGTGCGGTCGCGCCATTGTCGTCAAGAAGCTCAAGCCCTTGCCGATTGAGGCGGTGGTGCGTGGCTACCTGATTGGTTCCGGCTGGAAGGATTACCAGGCGAGCGGCAAGGTTTGCGGCATCGAGTTGCCGGCCGGCCTGCAAATGGCCCAGCAGTTGCCGCAGCCGTTGTTCACACCCTCGACCAAGGCCGAGCTCGGTACGCACGACGAAAATATTGATTTCGCTACGGTCGAAAAGGCCATCGGCCCGGCGCTGGCGGCCCAGGTGCGCGATGCTGCATTGCGCCTCTACAGCGAGGCGGCCGCCTACGCGCTGACGCGCGGCATTATCATTGCCGATACCAAGTTCGAGTTCGGCCTTGATGCGACCGGTACGTTGCACCTGATCGACGAGGTGCTGACGCCCGATTCGTCCCGCTTTTGGCCCGCTGACACCTACCAGATCGGCACTAGTCCGGCCAGTTTCGATAAGCAGTTCGTGCGTGACTACCTTGAGACCCTTGATTGGAATAAGCAGGCTCCAGGCCCGAAGTTGCCTGCCGAGATTCTGGAAAAGACCAGTGCCAAGTATCGCGAGGCGCTGGATCGGCTGACTTGCTAAAAGTCGGCGCTGGCGGGACGGCAAAGGTATATGAACCCACTACTCGACTTTAGCGACCTGCCACGCTTCGCCGATATCGCGATTGAACATGTCGCGCCTGCCATCCGTGAACTGCTCGATGAAAACCGTCAGCTGCTGACCAGCCTGGAACAACCCGCAACAGCCGCTACTTGGGATGACTTCGTGCAACCGATGACCGATGCCAGCGAGCGCTTGGGGCGTGTCTGGGGGATCGTCAGTCATCTGCATGGTGTGAATGATGTGCCGGAATGGCGCGAAGCCTATAACGCCATGCTCCCCGAGGTGACGCGCTTCTATGCCGAACTCGGCCAGAATCTGGCGCTTTACGAGAAGTACAAGGCACTTGCTGCAAGCCCTGCTTACGCACAACTTTCTCCGACGCGCAAACGCATCATAGACCACGAGATTCGCGACTTTCGTTTGGCCGGTGCCGAGTTGCCGGCTGATAAAAAACCGCGATTCCAGGCCATTCAGGAAGAGATGTCTGCACTGGCCGCGAAATTCTCAGAGAACTTGTTGGATGCCACTAATGCACATGCCGAGTGGGTGGACAGCGAGGCGGGTCTGGCCGGACTACCGGACGATGTGAAAGCCGCCGCACGGGCTGCCGCACAAAAGGATGGAAGGAATGGCTGGAAGTTCACGCTGCACGCCCCCTCCTATTTTCCAGTGATGCAATATGCCGAAGATCGGGAGTTGCGCGCCCGCATGTATCGCGCCTACGCAACGCGTGCTGCCGAGTTTGGTAACACCGAGTGGAACAACGGCCCGCTGATTGAACGCATTCTGGCACTGCGTGCTGAGGAAGCTGCCATGCTCGGCTTCGCCAGCTATGCTGAACTTTCCCTGACGCCCAAGATGGCTGATTCGCCTGCTCAAGTGGCTGCCTTCCTGCGCGAAATGGCAGCCAAGGCACGTCCTTACGCAGAGCGCGATCTGGCCGAACTGCGCGAGTATGCGGCGCGGGAACTGGGATTGGCCAAGCTTGAAAGTTGGGACATGGCCTGGGCGGCGGAGAAATTGAAACTGGCGCGCTACGATTTTTCCGACGATGAGGTGAAGCAGTATTTTCCCGAGCATAAAGTGCTGGAAGGACTGTTCCGCTGTGTTGAAACGCTCTTTGGCGTGCAGATCAAGTCAGACAGCGCGACGATTTGGCATCCGACCGTGCGCTTCTTCCAGATCGAGCGTCAAGGTAAGCTCGTCGGCCAGTTCTTCCTCGATCTTTATGCGCGAGAAACCAAGCGCGGCGGAGCGTGGATGGCGGATGCCATCGGCCGGCGCCTGACGGTGAGCGGCATCCAGACGCCCGTCGCGTATTTGTGCTGCAATTTCCCGGCCCCGGTGGGAAGCAAGCCAGCCACCTTTAGCCACGATGATGTACTGACGCTGTTCCATGAAACCGGTCACGGCCTGCACCATTTGCTCACCGAGGTCGAAGAGTTGGCCGTCTCGGGCATTGATGGGGTGGAGTGGGATGCCGTCGAACTGCCCTCGCAGTTCATGGAAAATTTTTGCTGGGAGTGGGATGTGCTGACCGACATGACCACCCATGTCGACTCAGGTGAGCCACTGCCGCGCGCCCTTTACGACAAGATGATTGCCGCAAAGAATTATCAGAGTGGTTTGCAAACCTTGCGCCAAGTCGAGTTTTCCCTGTTTGACCTGCGCCTGCATGCCGAGGGGCGCAAGGATTTCATGGCCGTACTTGATGAAGTCCGTCGCGAAGTGGCGGTGATTATTCCGCCCGAGTGGAATCGTTTCCCGCAGAGTTTTTCGCACATCTTTGCCGGGGGCTATGCGGCCGGTTACTACAGCTACAAGTGGGCCGAGGTATTGTCGGCGGATGCCTATGCGGCCTTTGAGGAAGTTATGCCCAGTATCGGTTCGGTGCTCGATACGGCCACCGGCGAACGTTTCCGCCGCGAGATTCTGGCGGTGGGGGGCTCACGCCCGGCGCTTGACTCCTTCAAGGCCTTCCGGGGCCGCGAACCTTCGCCTGATGCCTTGTTGCGCCACAGCGGCATGGTTACGGCAGCTTGAGGGGTGCCATGAAAGCCATTGTTTGGTTGTCCGCTATTCTCTGTGCCAGTCTGGTGCAGGCACAGACGGCTTATCGCTGGGTGGATCAGGATGGCAAAGTCCATTACAGCGACCGTGCGCCCCCAAAGACCGCACGCGAAGTTCAGGAAAGAAAGCTGAATGCGCCCGCAGCGGCCAAGGAGTTGCCCTATGCCGTGCGTCAGGCAGCGAACAATTTCCCCGTCACGCTGTATGTCAGCCCCGATTGCGGCACCCGCTGCAAGGAAGGGCGGGATTATCTCAACAAACGCAGCATTCCTTTCAGCGAAACAACTGTTGCAACCAATGAGGATGTTGAAGCACTAAGAAAGCTGCTGGGCGGAAGTGACCCAAGCGTGCCCATATTAACGGTCGGCAGCAAGGTCTCTCGCGGCTATTTGCAAACCGACTGGGCTGGTTTGCTGGACGCAGCTGGTTATCCGAAATCGCCCTGATCGGTTTCGTGCAGCAGGGCTGAAAGTTCGCGATCCAGTAGGCCAGGATCGCCCGCATTCAGTTCCACCAAGCGGCGCAGATGCGTCACGCTATCGAGGTCGATATTCTCGCAACGAAGACCAACGCGCCGCCCGTCGATATGCGTGATTGTGGTGCTCATGCCGATGATGGCGTGCGTACCGAGCGCAAGTCGTAACTGACAGTGTTCCCCGTTCTTGCCTGCCCAGTCCTGCGGTACTTTGACAAGGGCACCCTTGAGTGAGATGTCGTAGAGGTCGGCTTCGCTGACACAGCCGTGCATGGCTAACTGCACGGGGGAGTGAAAATGCGCGCGCCAAAATTGGCGACGGTTTTGTGTATTGGGCATTTGCGCGCTCCTCCTTGAGTTCTATGAGACAGGGTGTTTACGTATCATACCCGCCCTTGCTACGGTATTTTGTTCATGAAGATTGCCACCTGGAACGTCAACTCTCTCAAGGTTCGCCTGCCCCATGTGCTGGACTGGTTGTCGGCGGTACAGCCGGATGCCCTTTGTTTGCAGGAAACTAAAACAGAGGACAAGGGGTTCCCTTTCGAGGCGCTAAGATCCGCCGGTTATCAGGCGATTCACAATGGGCAGAAAACCTACAATGGCGTAGCGATTCTGGCCCGCTCGGCACTTGTGAAAGTAAGCTGCGACATCCCCGGTTTCGACGATCCGCAAAAACGTGTGATTGCGGCAACCGTTGATGGCGTAAGACTTGTCTGTGCCTATATCCCGAATGGTCAGGCAGTCGGTTCAGAAAAGTATGCGTACAAGCTGAAATGGCTGGCAGCCCTGACAGGCTGGTTGCGTGAGGAAATGCAGGTTTATCCGAAGCTGGCTTTGTTGGGTGACTTCAACATCGCTCCAGAGGATCGAGACGTCCATGATCCAAAGGCTTGGCAAGGGCAGATTCTCTGCAGCGAACCAGAACGTGACGCTTTTCGCGGATTTCTTGAGCTTGGAATGGCGGATGCCTTTCGGCTGTTCGATCAACCTGAAAAGATCTTTTCCTGGTGGGATTACCGCATGATGGCCTTTCGCCGCAATATCGGCCTGCGCATTGACCATATTCTGCTCTCGAACGAGTTGGCATCTTGCTGCATAGCTTGTCGTATCGACAAGTCGCCCCGAAAACTGGAGCGACCTTCGGATCATGCGCCAGTTATTGCAGAGTTGACCAGTTAGTTCTGGGGGTTAAGCCGTTCGGTTGCAGGTAAAATGGCGCCATGTTGAAGCAACGTACGCTCAAATCGCTTGTTCGCGCCACTGGTGTGGGTCTCCACTCAGGGGAAAAGGTCACGCTGGCTTTGCGGCCCGCCCAACCGGGGACCGGAATTATCTTTCACCGGGTTGATCTCGATCCGCCGGTCAGTTTGCCGGCCAGTCCTTATGCGGTAGGCGATACGCGCATGGCGTCCTGCCTTGAAAAGGACGGCGCAAAACTTGGAACCGTCGAACATTTGATGTCGGCCCTGGCCGGGTTGGGTATCGACAACCTGCATGTCGATGTCGATGCCGAAGAAATTCCCATCATGGATGGCTCGGCAGCCCCCTTTGTGTTCCTGCTGCAATCGGCAGGCATTGTCGAACAGGAGGCGCCAAAGCGTTTCTTGCGCGTGAAAAAAACGGTTGAGGTCAAGGATGGCGACAAGTGGGCCAAGCTGACACCCTACGATGGCTTCCGCTTGGAGTTTTCGATCCTCTTCAATCACCCGGCGGTGGATAAGTCGGGGACACAGGTGGCCGTCGATTTTGTCGATCAGTCTTATATCCGTGACATTGCCCGTGCGCGGACGTTTGGTTTTACGCAGGATGTCGAAGCGATGCGTGCCCAGGGTTTGGCACTTGGCGGCAGTTTGGAGAATGCGATCGTCATGGACGAATACCGTGTCCTGAATGCCGAGGGCCTGCGGGTGCCTGACGAGTTTGTACGCCACAAGGTGCTGGATGCCATTGGTGACCTCTACCTGGTCGGCGCACCCCTGTTGGCCTGTTTCAGCGCCCACAAGTCAGGTCATGCCATGAACAACAAGTTGCTGCGTGCCTTGCTGGCCGATGCGGATGCGTGGGAGTGGGCCACTTTCGAGGCCCCAGCGACTACCCCGCCGCGCATCGCGCAGCTTTATCCTGACGTGCAGTTTGCCTGATGTTGCTGTTGCGCATTGTTGGCCTTCTGGCGGTAATCGCTATCGGCGCCGGCATTGTGGCCTATCTGTTCACCCGTCAGCGGCATTACCTCGCGCTTTCTTGGCGCATCGCCAAGTATGCCTTGATCTTCATCTTGGCCCTGTTTGCCTTGCTGGCACTCGAGCGACTGGTCGTTTTGCTTTAGGTCGTATTGCGTAATAGCCTGTCTAGTGCCAGCTTGAGTGGGGAACCCTCGGTCAAGCCAGAGGACAGGGAGGTGAGTACCTGCTTTTGTTGAAAGCCAAGTTGCTTCGCTGATTTTTGGCGAACATTGCCTCGGGAAATGCGTCGGGCTTGCACCTTGACCTCGATTCCGGTAACCTCATGACCTTGTTGAATAAATGTTTCGGCAAGTGTAGGCACCATCTGTCTTAGCTTGACCGCAACCGCGCCGCTGTCGGCGTGAATAATAATTTTGCCCCGCTTGAAGTTGGCGATATGGGTGCCGGGTTGCAGGTAGGCCGGCAGACTGACATCAAGCAAGGCTTGCAGCTGCCGTAGCCGGTTGGCCTGTTCTGACAGGCGAACATAGGCATCGGCGGCGGCTAAGTGGCTCATCACGGTGCCACGGCTGGATGAGGATGCGCGAGTGAATTTTCGAGTGAATTCGCGTGTTTTCGGCAGCAGTGTCATGGGTGTGCCAGTCTGGCAATCGGGATAAAGGGAGTTCGCACGTGCACATTATTCTGGTCTCTGACCGCATGGCAACCGCCCGCAGCATCACGCTTACTCGGCTGCATGTGGCCTTGTTCGGTCTGGGCATGATGGTCGTCATTCTGGCACTATCTTCGATGTTCTCCTATCTGACCATGCGACATGCGGCGGAGATTCGCATGCCGTTTCTGCAGGAGCTGGTCCGCACCCTGAACATGGAAGAGTCCACCAAGACCCGTGAATTGGTGAAAGAGAGCCTTTCGACCATGGCAGTGCGTCTTGGGCAGATGCAGGGGCAACTCATGCATCTGGATACGCTGGGCGAGCGACTGGCGGGTCTTGCCGGTGTCAAACCCAAAGCCGAGAAAGCCACGGCAGCAGAAAAAGTAGCGCCCAGTGGCGGACCACTGACGCGCCCCAGCAACCTAAGCCCGCAAGAGATGCAACGTGCGCTGGAGGATCTTTCGCGCCAGATCGAGCGACGGAGCGAGACACTTTCCGCGCTGGAAGACCAACTCTTCGAAGAGCGTATTCGCAAGCATCTGTTGCCCACAGCGAGCCCCGTTGCAGCAGATGTGCGCGCCTCTGGCTTCGGCTGGCGGATGGACCCCTTTACGGGGCAGACAGCCATGCATGAGGGCATCGACTTTATCGCCGAGCCGGGTACGCCCATTTTGGCTGCCGCTGCTGGCATCATCATGACCGCAGAGCGTCATCCGCAGTATGGCAACATGGTCGAAATTGACCATGGCAATGGCCTGACCACACGCTATGCTCATGCGTCGGCACTGTTTACTCAAACAGGGGAATTGGTCAAGCGGGGCCAGCGAATCGCTGCGGTCGGCTCGACAGGACGCTCAACCGGCCCCCACCTCCATTTCGAGGTTCGCATCAACGGGGCTGCGCAGAACCCTGGACGATTCCTCGAAAAAGGCATCACCGCCATCGCCAGTCGCTGAGTTTTGTCAGGGCAAAGGCCCTGATTACCCCATGCTAAGATGCCAGTTGCGTTGCGCACTGCAATAGTGCGCCACTTTCCAATGCTAACCAGTTGATATCCCATGCTTACCGGCTTTCTCAAAAAGTTTTTCGGCAGCCGCAATGACCGCTTGCTGCGCCAGTATTCCGCCACCGTCAAGAGCGTCAATGCCTTCGAAAGCCGTATGCAGGCACTTTCGGATGATGAACTTGCGGCCCAGACACCCGCCTTGAAGGCGCGCGTGGCCAATGGCGAAAGTCTCGATGCCCTTTTGCCAGAGGCCTTCGCGACCGTGCGGGAAGCCGCCCGCCGCGTGCTCGGCATGCGCCATTTCGACGTGCAGTTGGTGGGTGGTATCGTCCTGAATAACAACAAGATTGCCGAGATGCGTACCGGCGAGGGCAAAACGCTGATGGCGACCCTGCCGGTGTATTTGAATGCGCTCACCGGCAAAGGGGTTCATGTCGTGACGGTGAACGACTACCTCGCCAGTCGCGACGCGAAGTGGATGGGGCGCGTCTACAACTTCCTTGGTCTGACCGTGGGCTGCAACCTGCCGCACATGGATCATGAAGCCAAACAGGTAGCCTACGCGGCGGATATCACCTACGGGACCAACGGTGAATTCGGCTTTGACTACCTACGCGACAACATGGTCTACGCTGCTGGCGAACGCGTACAACGCCCGCTTCACTACGCGATCGTCGACGAGGTCGATTCGATCCTGATCGACGAAGCGCGCACGCCGCTGATCATTTCCGGTCAGGCCGAGCAGCATACCGAGCTCTATATCAAGATGAATGCGGTGCCGCCGCTGCTCGAAAAGGGCGAGGCCGCGCCAAGTACTGAGGAAAAAGATACCGGCGACTACATCGTCGATCTCAAGGCCCATACGGTACTGATGACCGAACAGGGTCATGAAAGGGCTGAGGAAATCCTGGTCCGCCTGGGCATCCTGCCGGAGGGCAGCAGCCTCTACGATCCGCAGAATATTCTGCTGATCCATCATCTCTATGCGGCGCTGCGCGCCCACAACCTGTTCCATCGCGATCAGCAATACGTCGTGCAAAACGACGAAGTGATCATCGTTGATGAATTTACCGGTCGTCTGATGTCCGGCCGCCGCTGGTCCGATGGCTTGCATCAGGCCGTCGAGGCCAAGGAAGGCGTGTCGATTCAGTCCGAGAACCAGACGCTCGCGTCGATTACCTTCCAGAACTACTTCCGTATGTACCAGAAGCTGGCCGGCATGACTGGTACGGCAGACACGGAAGCCTACGAATTCCAGCAGATTTACAGCCTCGAAACCGTGGTAATTCCGACCAACCGGCCGATGGTTCGCGATGACCGCAACGACCAGATTTATCGCACGGCCGCCGAGAAATACCAAGCCATCCTTGCCGACATCCGCGATTGCCATCAGCGTGGCCAGCCGGTGCTGGTCGGCACCACCTCGATTGAAAATTCCGAGCTGATCGCCGGCCTGCTGCAACAGGAAAAGCTGCCCCACCAGGTACTCAATGCCAAGCAGCATGCGCGCGAAGCGGAAATCGTCGCGCAGGCGGGGCGGCCTGGCATGATCACCATCGCCACCAACATGGCCGGTCGTGGTACCGACATTGTGCTCGGCGGCAATGTGGAAAATCAGACCGTCGCGATGATGGCTGATGAGGCGGTTCCCGAAGGCGAGAAGGAAAGTCGCGCCGCCAAACTGCGCGATGAATGGCAGTCACTGCATGGGCAAGTGCTGGCCGCAGGCGGTTTGCACATCATTGGTTCCGAGCGCCACGAGTCGCGCCGTATCGACAACCAGTTGCGCGGTCGTTCCGGCCGCCAGGGCGACCCGGGCTCCTCGCGCTTCTATCTCGCGCTCGACGATCCGCTGCTCAAGATCTTTGCCGGCGAACGGCTCAACACCATCATGGTGCGCCTCAAGATGCCCGAGGGCGAGGCCATTGAGCATCCGCTGGTTTCTCGCTCGCTCGAATCGGCGCAACGCAAGGTCGAACAGCGCAACTTCGACATTCGCAAGCAATTACTTGAGTACGATGACGTCGCCAACGACCAGCGCAAGGTCATCTACCAGCAGCGCAACGAACTGCTCGATGCCGCCGATATTGCCGAGACCATCACCGCGATGCGCCAGGGCGTCATCCACGACCTGCTGCGCGAATACGTGCCGGCTGAGAGCGTTGAGGAACAATGGAATCTCGGCGGGCTTGAGATGGCCCTGCTGGCTGAAACCACACTCAAGTTGCCGGTCGCCCAGTGGGTCAAGGACGATCCCAAGCTGAATGACGACGACCTGCTCAAGCGCATTCTGGATGCCGTCGATGTCGCCTACGAAGAAAAGGTCGCGCGTGTCGATTTGACGGCCTGGCGCGGGTTTGAGCGCAGCGTCATGTTGCAGAGCCTCGATACGCACTGGCGCGAGCATCTGGCCGCGCTGGATCACTTGCGGCAGGGCATCCACCTGCGTGGCTACGCACAGAAAAATCCGAAGCAGGAATACAAGCGCGAAGCATTCGAACTCTTCGAGGCCCTACTGGGCACGGTGCGCAATGAAGTCTCTCGTCTGCTGATGACCGTAGAGATTCGCAGCGAAGCCCAGATCGAAGCGGCCGAGCAGCAACACCCGCAGCTAGAAAATGTCCAGTACCACCATGCGGACTATGACGAGGTGCTTGGTAGCGGTCCTTCAGAAGATGAGCCCCCCAAACCCCATCAACCGATCGAACGCAGCATGCCGAAAGTCGGTCGCAACGACCCTTGCCCCTGCGGGAGCGGCAAAAAATACAAACATTGCCACGGCAAGCTGAATTGAACGCGTTGCGTACGATTGCCGAGGAAGACGGCGCAGTCGTCGTCATCCTCGACCAGACCCGATTGCCGAAAGAAACGGCGTTCGTGCGTTTGCACACGCTTGCTGACGCAGCGCATGCCATTCGCGTCATGCAGGTGCGTGGTGCGCCTCTGATCGGTGCGACCGCCGCTTATGGCGTGGCGCTGGGGTTGTCTGAAGGTCAGCCACTTGAGACCATTCTCTCTACCCTCGCGGCAACGCGGCCGACGGCGGTCAATCTGCACTGGGCACTCGATCGGATGCAGCGTGTGCTCGAAAAGTCGGCGTTGGCAGGACGGCCTGAAACTGCCTGGGAGGAAGCACGCGCGATTGCGCGCGAGGATGCAGCAGCGAATGCCGCCATTGGCAAGTACGGACTTGAAATGTTGCACCCGCTGGCCGCCAAGGGCTGTCTGAATCTTATGACGCACTGTAACGCCGGCTGGCTGGCGACCGTGGCACATGGGACGGCAATTTCACCCATGTACGCGGCGCACGCTGCCGGGCTGGCACTCCATGTCTGGGTATCCGAAACCCGGCCGCGCAACCAGGGACTGCTCACGGCCTGGGAATTGGCGGAGGCCGGTGTGCCGCACACCCTGATTGCCGACAACGCCGCCGGCCTGTTAATGATGCAAGGCAAGGTCGATTGCATCATCGTTGGCGCTGACCGGATTGCCGCCAATGGCGATACCGCCAACAAGGTCGGTACCTATCTGAAGGCTTTAGCTGCGCAGGCACACAAGGTGCCGTTCTATGTGGCGGCACCGCTGTCGACAGTTGATTGCGCTTGCCCGGACGGTAGCCAGATTCCCATCGAAGAACGCGCCGCCGATGAGCTTGGGGCAGGCAACGTTCCGGTCGCAAACCCTGCGTTTGATGTCACACCGGCCAACTTGATTACCGGCATCATTACCGAGCATGGCATTGTCGCGCCGGGCGAACTCGCCAACGTCAAGCCATGAGTGATCTGTCGGGCACGGTGCTCGCGACGGCGCGGGCCATGAATGCCTGCGGCATCAACCGTGGGGCGGCTGGTAATGTCAGCGCACGCTGTGCAGACGGTTTCCTGATCACACCCACCGGCATGGCCTACGATGAATGTGCGCCGGACGATATCGTAAAAATCGGCGCTGGCGGGACGGCTAAAGGACGCCGCAAGCCCTCCTCCGAATGGCGTTTTCATCGTGATATCTATGCCGCGCGCCCAGAAGCAGGCGCCATCGTGCATACTCATTCTCCATTCGCGACCTCACTGGCCTGTCAGGCAATCGAGATCCCTGCCTTTCACTACATGATCGCCCGCTTTGGCGGTGATACCTTGCGCTGTGCCCTTTATGCCACCTTCGGCTCGCAGGCATTGTCCGATGCGATCCTTACCGCATTAAAGGATCGGTGTGCCTGCCTGATGGCGCATCATGGCATGGTGGTTTTTGGCAGTGACTTGAAGGAAGCGCTGGCACTTGCCGTTGAACTGGAAGCGCTGTGCGAGCAATACTGGCGTGTATTGCAACTGGGCGCACCGAAGCTGCTGGAAGCCGAAGAAATGGCGCGGGTGATCGAAAAGTTCAAAGACTACGGGCGCCAGCCGGAGACACGACCTTGAGTGATGATGCCCATTCCTGTTACCACTGCGGCCTGCCTGTCCCGGCGGACTTGCATCTGCCGGTTGACATCGAGGGTACGCCGCGCGAAATGTGCTGTGCGGGCTGTCAGGCGGTTGCACAGGCGATTGTTGAAAACGGGCTGACGGAGTATTACAGACATCGGGATGCGCTGCCGGAGTCGCCGCGCGAGGCGATTCCTCTGGCTTTGCAGGAACTGGGGCTGTTCGACCATCCCGAGGTGCAGAAGAACTTTGTCCGGCCGGTCGGGGAGCATGAACGCGAGGCGGCCCTGATTCTGGAGGGTATTACCTGCGCGGCCTGTGTCTGGCTTAATGAGGCGCATATAGCCCGCCAGCCCGGCGTGACGGCCGTTGATATCAATTACGCCACACGGCGTGCGCGGGTGCGCTGGGACGAGAGTGTCACCAAGCTCTCGGCGATCCTCGAATCCATCCAGGCGATTGGTTATCGCGCCCATCCCTATGATGTGACGCGCTCCGAGCAACTGGCGCAGAAGGAGCGACGCACCGCGCAATGGCGCCTGTTTGTCGCCGGCTTCGGCATGATGCAGGTGATGATGTACGCCGTCCCGGTGTATGTGGCACTGGATGGCGAGATGACGATGGATGTCGAGCAGTTGCTGCGCTGGGCGAGCCTGATCTTGACCCTGCCGGTGATGTTCTATTCCTCCGCGCCATTTTTTAACAATGCCTGGCGCGATTTGAAATTCCGCCGTATTGGCATGGATGTGCCGGTAGCCCTCGGCATGGGCAGTGCCTTCCTGGCGAGTGTCTGGGCGACGCTGACGGCTTCGGGCGAGGTGTATTTCGACTCGGTGACGATGTTCGTGTTTTTCCTGTTGACCGGGCGCTATCTGGAGATGATGGCGCGCCAGAAGGCCGCGCGTGGCGTGGAAACCCTGGCCAAGGCGTTACCGGCCTTTGCCGAGCGCTTGCCGCAATGGCCAGCGACGGAAGGCGAGCGTGTTGCGGTGGCCGATCTGGCGGTTGGTGACATCGTGCGCGTCAAACCGGGGGAAACGATTCCCGGCGACGGTGAAGTGATCGACGGCGAGAGCAAGAGCGACGAATCCCTGCTGACCGGGGAAAGCCGTCCCGTGCCCAAGCGTTGTGGCGATCTGGTTACCGGGGGCAGTCAAAACGTTGATAGTCCGTTGGTGATCTGCTTGGCGCGCGTGGGCGAGGCCACGCGACTGGCCTCGATCCGGCGCTTGATGGAGCAAGCCGCCGCTGAAAAGCCCGGCATCGTGCAGATGGCGGATCGGATTGCCATGCGCTTTGTCTGGGTGCTGCTGGGATTGGCACTCGCAACCGGTATCTATTGGTGGAATGTCGATCCGACTCAAGTGTTGTGGATTTGCGTGGCCGTGCTGGTGGTGAGTTGCCCGTGCGCCCTGTCGCTGGCGACGCCTGCTGCGCTGACTGTGGCCACGGGTGCGCTGGCGCGCGAAGGGGTGCTGGTGACGCGCGGGCATGCGATCGAAACCCTGGCACGGGCCAGCCACTGGATTTTCGACAAGACCGGCACGCTGACGGTAGGACGCCCGAGCGTGGTTGCGGCCCGTTTTACGGCGCGCTCTGATGAGGTGAAGAGCTTTGCGCTGGTGCGTGCGCTTGAACAGGCCTCGGAGCATCCCTTGGGCCGTGCGTTGTTTGAAAAAGTCGGCGCTGGCGAGACGGCAGCGGTCATGGGGTTGAAAG
This sequence comes from Rhodocyclaceae bacterium, assembly GCA_030681195.1. Classification (GTDB taxonomy): domain Bacteria; phylum Pseudomonadota; class Gammaproteobacteria; order Burkholderiales; family Rhodocyclaceae; genus Sulfuricystis. The sequence continues at coordinate 22,664 of JAUXXJ010000051.1, read as the reverse complement.
CCATTACCGGGCAGGGCATCGAAGCCTGGCAGGGGGAAACCGCGCTCCGCATCGGTGTTCCAGCCTTTGTCGCCCAATTGCATGGCGAAGCCTTGCCTGCCGAGATGTCTGAATGGCTTGCTGCGGGCGATACGGTGGTGGCCTTGGGCGACAATGCCGGCTGGCTTGCCTGGTTCCGCATTGCCGATGCCTTGCGTCCCGGCGTCAAAACGGCGCTGGAAGGCCTGTGCCGGCAAGGGGTGAAGCTGACCATACTGTCCGGCGATGCACCACAGACGGTTGAGGCCGTCGCCAGGGAACTGGGTGTCAAAGATTATCGTGGCGGCATGGCGCCCGAGGATAAGCACGCCTATTTACGGGAAGCCCAGGCGCGTGGTGAAACCGTTGCAATGGTAGGTGATGGCGTGAATGATGCGCCCGTGCTGGCGCAGGCGCATGTGTCGGTGGCCATGGGCGGGGGGACGGATCTGGCGCGCGGTCAGGCCGACGTGGTGCTGTTGGCCGATGATCCGGCCCGCCTAGTGGCCGGTGTGGCGCTGGCCCGCCGTACTTTGCGCATCATGCGCCAGAATCTGCTCTGGGCGTTTATCTACAATGTCACGGCCATCCCCTTGGCCATGGTGGGCTGGGTGACGCCCTGGATGGCGGGCATCGGCATGTCGGCCAGTTCCTTGTTTGTTGTCCTGAATGCGCTGCGTCTGCAGCGCAAGGTGCGGTAATCATGGAAAGTCTTTATCTGCTCGTTCCTGTCTCAGTGGTGCTGGTTTTTCTGATTGGCGCGGTTTTCTGGTGGACGTTACGGAGCGGGCAGATGGAAGACCTTGAGGGACCCGCCTATCGTCTCTTGATGGATGATGATCGCGCTGCAGAAACGCCCGCTGAAAAACCAGCCCAACCAGAGAATCCCATAAAGAAATAAGGGAATAAGCGCGGATGTTGACCCAGATCAATGCCCCAGGGTAATCGAACAGACAAAATTCGCGCCGTTCACTCAAACCGGTTAATCTAATCCTGACCCGTTTAAGTGGTTAGTCTCTCTGTTGGGGTTGGGGGTGCGCGAAGGCGCACCCTTTTTTTTCGCCAAAAACAATCACAATAAACTAAATGTATTTATGCATAGAATATTCTGCAATGCACCATAGTTGACCTGGGTCAAAATGCCGCACCCTGAGATGGGTATCCTGCGCCGCTGACTCCGGGGAGACACGCGGAGGTTCGAGAAGTTTTTCTGACTTTTTAATATTAATGTGAAAAAGGGGTGAAAACCATCATGCAATCGCAAGCGACTTACAACTACAAAGTCGTGCGCCAGTTCGCCGTGATGACCGTAATTTGGGGCATTGTCGGCATGTTGGTCGGCGTTATCATTGCCGCCCAACTGGTCTGGCCTGAACTGAACGTCATCGAGTTTCTGTCGTACGGAAGGCTCCGGCCACTGCACACTAACGCAGTAATTTTCGCTTTCGGCGGTTGCGCGTTGTTCGCCACCTCCTACTACTCGGTCCAGCGGACCAACCATACCTCGCTATTCCTCCCCAAGTTGGCCAGTTTCACCTTCTGGGGTTGGCAGTTGGTCATTGTTCTCGCCGCGCTCTCTCTGCCGCTGGGTTTCACCTCTGGCAAGGAGTACGCCGAGCTCGAGTGGCCGATTGACATTCTGATTACCGTCGTCTGGGTCTCCTATGCGATCGTCTTCTTCGGTACCATTGGTACCCGCAAGACCAAACACATTTACGTGTCCAACTGGTTCTTCGGCGCGATGATCATCGCTGTTGCCCTGCTGCATCTGGTCAATAGTGCGGCCATCCCGGTCGACTTCTTCAAGTCTTACTCCGCCTACTCGGGCGTGCAGGATGCGATGATCCAGTGGTGGTATGGTCACAACGCCGTGGGCTTCTTCCTGACGGCGGGCTTCCTTGGCATGATGTACTACTTCGTGCCGAAGCAGGCTGGCCGTCCGGTGTATTCCTACCGCCTGTCGGTGGTGCACTTCTGGGCACTGATCTTTACCTACATGTGGGCCGGTCCGCACCATCTGCATTACACCGCGTTGCCGGATTGGACCTCCTCCATCGGGATGCTCTTCTCGCTGATTCTGCTGGCACCGAGTTGGGGTGGCATGATCAACGGCATCATGACCCTGTCGGGCGCCTGGCACAAGCTGCGTGACGATCCGATCCTCAAGTTCATGATCACCTCGCTGTCCTTCTACGGCATGTCGACCTTTGAAGGCCCGATGATGGCGATCAAGACCGTGAATGCGTTGTCGCACTACACTGACTGGACCGTTGGTCACGTGCACTCCGGCGCCTTGGGTTGGGTGGCGATGATCTCGATCGGTGCGATCTACTACCTGATCCCGCGCCTGTTCGGCAAGAGCGAGATGTATTCGACCAAGCTGATCAACGTGCATTTCTGGCTGGCGACCCTCGGCACCGTGCTCTACATCGCCGCACTGTGGATCTCCGGCGTGATGCAGGGCCTGATGTGGCGTGCCACCAACGCCGACGGCACGCTGACCTATGCGTTCGTCGAGTCAGTCAAGGCCTCTTATCCGTTCTGGACCATCCGCGTGATTGGCGGTGTGTTGTTCCTGACCGGTATGCTGCTGATGGCCTACAACATGTTCAAGACAATCGGTAGTGGTCGTGCGGTCGATGACGCTAAAGTCCTCGAACCCGCGCACGCTCACTGATCGCTAGGGAGATAACACATCATGTTGACGCAAGAAAAAGTTGAATCAAGTAATACCCTGCTGATCGTCATGACCCTGTTTGCGGTGATCTGGGGCGGCCTGGTGGAAATCGTGCCGTTGTTCTTCCAGAAGTCGACCACGACGCCGGTGAATGAGCAGGTGAAACCCTATGGTGCCTTGCAGTTGGCCGGACGGGACATCTACATCCGCGAAGGCTGCTACAACTGCCACTCGCAGATGATTCGTCCCTTCCGTGCCGAGACCGAGCGCTATGGCCACTACTCGGTGGCGGGTGAGTTTGTCTATGATCACCCGTTCCAGTGGGGCTCCAAGCGTACTGGCCCGGATCTGGCCCGCGTCGGAGGCCGTTACTCCGATCAGTGGCACAAGATCCACCTGCTGAACCCGCGCGATGTCGTGCCCGAGTCGAACATGCCAGCCTATTACTGGCTGGATCGCCCGCTCAACGACCCGAGTATCGGCGCCAAGATGGCGGCGCTGAACAAGGTCTTCGGGTCCAACCTCAAGGGCTATAGCGAGCAGGAAATCGCCGACGCACCCAAGGCGCTGGAAGGCAAGACCGAAGTGGATGCTGTGGTTGCCTACCTGCAAGGTCTTGGCACTGCACTCAAGCAGTCACGTTAAGCGACATGGACATCAACGACCTGCGCGCCATCGCCACCGTGATGCTTTTCGTGGCATTTATAGCCATCGTGGTGTGGGCTTACTCCGGTAAGCGCAAGCAGGCGTTTGACGAAGCGGCTTTACTCGCAGTGGGTGAAGACGACGAAGTCAAACGCGGCGGCAAAGTTGGTCAATAGATAAAGAAAGGAATTCGTTATGGATTTCAATAATACGAGCGATTTCGTTAGTGGCTTCTGGAACATGTTCGTCATTGGTCTTGTTCTGGTCAGCATTCTCTGGTGTGCCTGGTTTTTGTGGATACAGGGATCGGTGAAGTTCAATCCCGGCGAAGTGACCGGCCACAAGTGGGATGAAACCCTTGAGGAGTACAGCAACCCGTTGCCCAACTGGTGGCGCTGGATGTTTTACCTTACCGTACTCTTCTCCTTGGTCTACTTGGCGCTGTATCCAGGCCTTGGCAACGTGAGCGGTAGCTTCGGCTGGACGATGCGCGGTCAGTACGATGCAGAAATGAAGGCAGCCGAAGCCCAGTATGGTCCTAAGTTCAACCAGTTCCTCAAGCAGGACGTGATGACGGTGGCCAAGAATCAGGAGGCCAAGGAAATGGGTGGCCGTCTGTTCCAGACCTACTGTGCGCAGTGCCACGGCGGTGACGCCGGTGGTACCACCAGCTTCCCGAACCTGAAGGATGGCGACTGGCTCTGGGGTGGTACGCCCGAGAAGATCAAGGAAACCCTTGTGAATGGCCGCATGGGCATCATGACCCCGATGGGTACCAAGCCAGACATGGATGGCGAACAGGTCAAGGATGTCGTTCATTATGTCCGTTCCCTGTCAGGTCTGACCGCTGATTCCGCCCGTGTCCAGCGTGGCGCAGAACTGTACCCGCAAGCGTGTGCCGCATGTCACCAGGCCGATGGCAAGGGTATGCAAGCTGCTGGCTACCCGAACCTGACGGATAAGATCTGGCTGCACGGTTCGTCCGAGGCCAAGATGATCGAAATCGTCACCAAGGGCGTTCAGAACCAAATGCCTCCATTTGGCGAGTTCCTTGGCGAAGCCAAGATCCATCTGCTGACGGCCTATGTTTGGGGCTTGGGTGGTGGTGTTCCGCCTGAAGTCGCCGCACCGGCGGCGGTTGAGGCCCCCCCCGCGGATGCGCCTGCAGCTGAGGCCGCACCGGCAGCTGAACAGAAGCAATAATGGTTTGAGTAACAAAACTCCCGATCCATCAAGGATCGGGAGGCTTTGCCACCTGTGAGGGAGTCGCGACAGCGATTCAGGTGGGATTGGATGGACAGTAACAGGGGGTTGTCCGTCATCACAAGTAAGATGGCGTCACTTGCAAATTAAGCAGACTAATAACCCTTGAAGAAGTCCAGACCATGAGCCAATCCCCGAAAACTGAAACCGACACGGGTTCAGAACAGTTAGTTACCCTTTATAAATCCCGCGTCAAGATTCATCCGCGTACGGTCGCTGGCATTTTCTCCAGCTGGCGCTGGATCTTTGTCTGGTTTACGCAAGCGTTGTATTACGGCTTGCCCTGGTTGCAATGGAATGACCGACAGGCCGTACTTTTCGATCTCGTTCATCGCAAGTTCTATATTTTTGGTCTAGTGCTCTGGCCGCAGGATGTGTTCTACCTGGCCATCATCCTGATCATTTCAGCGTACGCCTTGTTCCTGTTTACTGCAGTTGCCGGCCGCTTATGGTGCGGCTATGCCTGCCCGCAAACCGTCTATACCGAAATTTTCCTCTGGATCGAAGCCAAGATCGAGGGCGATCGCAGTGCCCGCATTAAGCTGGACAAGGCCCCGAACGATGCCCGCAAGATGAGCCTGCGTACGATGAAATATGGCGCTTGGGCCTTGTTGTCCCTCTGGACCGGCTTTACCCTGGTTGCCTACTTCACGCCGGCGACGGAATTATGGGCCTCGTTCTGGGCATGGGAATTGGGTCCTTGGGAAACTTTCTGGATCTTCTTTTACGGTGCCTTTACTTATGCGTTTGCAGGCCACCTGCGCGAGCAGGTATGTCTGTACATGTGTCCCTATGCTCGTTTTCAGGGTGTCATGTTTGACCCCGACACGCTGGTGATTACCTACGATCCTGAGCGTGGCGAGCCGCGTGGTCAGCGCAAGAAGGGGGTCGATCCGAAGAGTATCGGGAAGGGGGATTGCATCGACTGCAGCCTGTGTGTTCAAGTATGCCCAACCGGTATTGACATTCGTAATGGCTTGCAGTACGAGTGTATCGGCTGTGCTGCCTGCATCGATGTGTGCGACGATGTGATGGCGCAGATGAAATACCCGAAGGGGCTGATTCGTTACACCACAGAAAATGCCTTGGCTCAACACTGGGGCTGGCAGGACATCCTCGGCCATATTGCTCGTCCGCGCATCATCATTTATACCGTGATCCTGGTCGGCATTACGCTGGCCTTGATCTGGGGGCTGGCCCACAAGGCTGACCTGCGGGTTAATGTCATCCGCGACCGTGCCATTCTGGCGCGTGAAGTGGAGGGCGGCCTGATCGAGAACGTCTATCGCCTGCAGGTCATGAACGTCACGGAACAGGCCCATCGCTATGTCGTGACAGTCAGTGGTCTTGACAATATCAAGATGGAAGGTGAAACCGAAGTCGAGGTCACACCAGCCGCATCGAAGAGCTTTAACGTCGCCGTCCGAGTACCACCCGAGGCCGCCAAGAAGGGATCACATACGATCTTCTTTGATGTCAAGGCGGAAAATAATCCCAACCTGGCCGTGCATGAAAAGGCCACTTTCCTGATGCCATGAAAGAGACATAGATGACCGCAACTAGCGTGATGAGCAAGCAGCCCTTAAACCCCTGGTATCGTGAGCCATGGCCGTGGCTGCTGATGGCCGGTCCTTTCATTGTGATTATTGCCGGCCTGGTCACCGCCTGGCTGGCAGTAACCACGAGTGATGGACTGGTCACGGATGATTATTACCAGAAAGGGCTGGCAGTTGCCGAAACGCTGGCCCGCAGCGAACGTGCCGAATCTCTGGGCGTTGCCGCCGGCGTCAGTTTGTCCAGAGAGAAAATGAGGGTACGGTTAAGCGGAAACGAGCAATTCAATCCGCCTCCCGCACTGAGGGTCATGTTGTCGCATCCGACGCGGGCTGGTTTGGATCGCATCCTCGTGCTCAAGTCCGAGGGAGGTGTTTATTCTGGCGAAATGCTGTTGCCCGCTTCGGGACACTGGTTGGTGATGATCGAGGATGAAGCCAAAGATTGGCGGCTGATGGGCAGCATGATGCTGCCGGCCGCAAATGAAACGGTGATCGGTGGAGGAGATTCTGCCAAGCCGCAGTCGTAGTTGCTTTAATCAACTAGGGGAGATGTAAAGATGGATGCAATCAAACTGTTGTTTACTTCCGATATCGGTCTGCTCAGCGTTTTCACGGTGGCTTTCTCTGCCTTCTTCGTGGTGTTTATTTATGGATATGCCAAGAAGAAGATGGAAGAAGATGCCAAGAACGCCCAGAAGCAGTAAGCGATCCGGCGCGCGTTACGAAAAGGGGCAATCTGCCGTTAGGCAGGTTGCCCCTTTTTGCTTTCTGAAGCTAGTCGCGAGCCGGTCCCACACCGATTGGCGGGGGGGCCAGATTCACGATGCGGGTAAAGAGATCGCGGAACTCATGATCCGGCTTTGGCCCGAAGCGCGGATCGCCGTTTTCGCTGAAGGCTTCGCCAATGGTGATCCAGTCTTCCGTCGTCAGGTGTTTTTTGGCCAGTGGAATCACGAGCTTTTCTTCAAGACTCATGTGATCCCAAGCTTCCTCGGTCAGTCGGTCAGCGGCTGCTGAAAACTTTTCAAGTGCGCCCGTGATGCCGGCCTCCAATTGTCCCAGCGCAAGTTCCAGTTGGCGGACATGCTCCCCGCCTTCGACATGCTGGCGCTCCAGTGTGGCGATGATCTCATCGGCCTCGTGCGTGCGGGTCTTGAGCGCAGTGAATAAGTAGGCATCTTCGCGCGGGTTGTGCAGGCGCTCGGAGAATGCCTCCATGTAGTAAATCATTGCCCACAGCAGCTTGAAGTCTGGCGCGACATGCTTTTCCCGCATGTCACGAACGAGAAAACGCAAGCCATGCAGCACGGCGCTCAAGGCGCGGTGCTCGTCGTGGATGATGGCCAGGGCGCGGTTCAGCATCGGTTGATTAGCGGTATACGAGAACGGGAACCGTTGAGTGCGTGAGCACCTTCTGGGTTTCTGAGCCCAAGAGCAGGCCACTGATACCGCGGCGCCCATGTGACGCCATGAAGATCATGTCACAGCCCGCCTGCTCAGTCGCAGCGATGATGGCCTCGTAGGGCACGTCACTGGTAATGGCCACGCTGGCACAAGGTACCTCACGGGACTTTGCCTGTGACTCTGCGGACGCTAACAGTGTCTGCGCCTGCTCCTCAGCCAGTTCGGCGAATTTCTCCGGGGTGGTGGGATCAATTAAAGCCCCTTCGCCATAGAAGCTGACTGGATATTCCGGCTTGGCGTAGAAGAAGGTAATGCGGGCACCGGCTTCGCGGGCGAATTCAATGGCCTTCTTGACAGTGTCAGTAGAAAGCGCGGAACCGTCGGTTGGGACGAGGATATGCTTGAACATGGCTTTCCTCCAAAAAGTGAGCTGTCGTAAGTGAGCTTGCGGCCGCCGCACGACGATTGATGCAGATCAACACGCAGAATGCGTTACTTGTCACAATCATAACGCATTCTTCGGGCATGATTCGGCGTATGGTGGTGGTGCTTGAAGATCATAGAGGGCGCGGCCCTGACTGCGCCAAGGAGAGTGGAAAATGGTAAGCGGAAAAGAGATGCGTGCCGTCGCACCCCACAAAATGATGCATGCTGTGCACGAGGCAATCGAGGCTCAGGTCGACCCGCTCGGTGTTGCGGCGCCCTTGATGCGTGCGCAAATGGCGTGGCTGTCACATCCGCAGGAAATGGCGGAAGCCGCAGCGGATTTCTCCACGCGCATGATGGCCTTGCAGTGGCACTCCTGGCAGCGCATGTTTGGCTTGCAAAGCGAAGATGTCGAGAAACCCAACCCGGACGACACACGTTTTGCCGATCCGGTGTGGACGGAATCGGCCAGTTGGGACATCACGAAGGAGTGGTATCTGACCTTCACCCACCACACTCAGGACATGCTGTATCAAACGCCGGGCCTGACAAATCGCGACAAGCGGCGTGCCGCGTTCTGGTGGCGGAAATGGCTTAACGCCATGGCGCCGACCAACTTCCTGATGACCAATCCCGTGGCGATGCGCAAGGCGGCCGAAACCAATGGCGAAAGCCTGATGCATGGCCTGCGCAATATGATGGCCGACATCAAGGCCGGCAACATTCGCATGACGCGCCCTGATGATTTTAAGGTGGGCGTCAATCTGGCCGCCACACCCGGTAAGGTGGTGCTGCAGAATCGTTTGCTGGAAGTCATTCACTACACGCCGACGGCCAGCGAAACCTACCGCACACCGATCCTGATCGTGACGCCGTGGATCAACAAGTTCTACATTCTTGATCTGGTGCCGAAGAAAAGTCTGGTGAAGTTTCTGGTTGACCAGGGCTTTGATGTTTACATCACGAGTTGGAAGAACCCGGATGCCTCGATGGCCGAGGTCGGCTTCGATGACTATCTGACCGAGGGTATCGGGGCGGCCATTGAAGCCGTGCGCAGCGTTGCCAAGAGCCCGAAGGTGCATGCGGTCGGTTACTGCATCGGTGGTGCCGCGCTGGCGAGCTACATGGCCTGGGCCAATCGCGAATATGCTGAAAAAGATGTACCCGTCGCCAGTGCAACTTTCTTCACGACGCTGGTCGATTATCACAAGCCGGGCGATATTGAGGTCTTCCTCGACGAGGGCAGCTTCAACTATCTGGCGAAAAAGATGGCAGAAAAGGGCTATCTGGATGGCAAGGAAATGGCAGCCGCCTTCCGCCTGCTGCGTTCCAACAGCCTGATCTGGCACTACGTCGTGCATGGCTATTTGTACGGCGAAGAGCCGCCCCCCTTCGACGTCCTGTTCTGGAACATGGACACGACGCGCATGCCGGCAAAGATGCACACCTGGTACCTGCGCAACCTTTATCTGGATAACAAGCTGATCAAGAAAGATGCGCTGGAAGTGGCCGGCCACCCGCTCGACCTGACGCGGATCGTGCAGCCGACCTATGCCGTGGCGGCAGCGGATGACCATATTGCCCCTTGGGAGCAGACTTTCCGCATCAACAATGTGGTTGCCGGCCCGAAACGCTATGTGCTGTCAAGTTCGGGCCACATCCTCGGCATCATTAACCCGGTTGTCAATCCGCCCAAGCGCGAATACTGGGTGGCCGATGCGGAGCGCCATGACACGGCGGCGGAATGGCGTGACCGTGCCGAGCACCATGCCGGCAGTTGGTGGGAAGACTGGATGCGCTGGATCAAACCGCAATCCGGCCCCTTGGGCAAGCCGCAGCCGGCATCCAACAAGGCCTATCCGGCTTTGGGCGATGCGCCGGGCAGCTATGTACTGGACGCGTAGGGGAGGGCCGCCAATAAAAAGTCGGCGCTGGCGGGACGGCGCCAAGCCGTTCGGCTAAAATTGAGGCCTATCACTTAGGTCGCATGAGGCTTAGTAGCCGGAGGAGCCAGGCGCGAGCGCCGAGGAATTCGATAATGAAATGTGTGGATGATTTCCGCCTACGGCTGGGGCGCCACGAGCTGGTGCCCATCATGATCGGCGGCATGGGCGTGGATATTTCCACGGCCGACTTGGCCCTCGTAGCAGCCCGCCTTGGCGGGGTGGGCCATATTTCCGACGCGATGGTGCCGACGATCTCCGATCGACGTTACAACACCAAGTACGTCAAGGACAAGCTCAAGCTCTACAAATACAACGTCGCGAATGCTGACAAGTCGGACGTGCAGTTCGATCTTGCGTTGCTGGCCGAAGCGACCGAGACCCATGTCCGTCACACCATGGAAGCCAAGCGTGGCGACGGCATGATCCTCATCAACTGCATGGAAAAGCTGACGATGAACGCGCCGAAGGAAACGCTGCGCGTGCGCTTGCGTTCGGCACTCGATGCCGGCATCGACGGCATTACCCTGGCGGCGGGCCTGCATCTCGGTTCCTTTGCGCTGATCGAGGATCATCCGCGCTTTCGTGACGCGCAACTGGGCATCATCGTTTCCAGCCTGCGCGCCCTGCAGCTGTTCATCAAGAAAAGTGCCCGCACCAATCGTCTGCCCGATTACGTGGTTGTCGAAGGCCCATTGGCCGGTGGGCATCTCGGTTTCGGCATGGACTGGGCGGAATATGATCTCGCCACCATCGTCGCGGAAATCCAGGCTTGGCTGACCGCCGAGAAGCTCGACATTCCGCTGATTCCGGCCGGCGGCATCTTTACCGGCGGCGATGCTACAGCCTTCCTTGAGCAAGGGGCGGCGGCGGTACAGGTCGCCACGCGGTTTACGGTGGCGAAGGAATGCGGTTTGCCGGACGACGTCAAGCAGGAGTATTTCAAGGCCAGCGAGGACGATATTGAGGTAAATGGCATTTCGCCAACCGGTTATCCGATGCGCATGCTGAAGGGCAGCCCGGCGATTGGCGATGGCATCCGCCCCAATTGCGAGGCGTATGGTTACATTCTCGATGCCAATGGCCATTGCCAATATATCGATGCCTACAACCGCGAAGTAGCCGCCCACCCCACAGAAAAGAAGATCAAGGTGCCGGACAAGACCTGCCTGTGTACGCACATGCGCAACTTCGACCTGTGGACCTGTGGTCACTATACGTATCGGCTCAAGGATACGTCGGCACGTCTGGCGGATGGCTGTTATGCTCTGCTGACCGCCGAGCACATCTTCAACGACTATCGCTTCAGCAAGGGCAATACGCTGGCTCAGTCGTCTGAAGTGACAGCCTCCTGATCACGGAAAATTTACATGGCAACTGTTACCCAGGACACCGGCCGCGAACTACGCCGCATTGTGCGCACCAATGAGGAAATCAAGCGTGTGGTGGCGACGGCCTTCAAAATCAATCTGATGGCGATGAATGCCATTTTTCTCGCTAAACGCGCAGGCCAAACGGCGCTAGGGTTTGGCGTGCTATCCAACGAACTACGCCGTTTCGCGATGGACCTGCAAAAGCAGATGAGCCAGTTGCGCGAGATGACTTATGGCAGCGTTAATACGGTAACTGCACTGGTCAAGCAGGCACGCCTCAATCGCGTGCTGGAACGCGCGCGCAAGGAATCCAGCGGCAGCGGTCGCAGCCTGATCGACGAGTTCATGCGTACCCGTCACAATCTGGTCTTTGCTCGTCATCGCGAGCAGATCGCCGCGCTCAATCGCCGTCTGTCCCAGATGATCGCCGACACGGCGCAGTTGGTTGAACTGGGCAGCGTGCTGGCGCGTTCCGCCAAAATAGAGGCCGCTTATGGCGGTGCGTTTTCCACATCGCTGATGCAGGTCTCGAGCGATTTCGAGCGCACCATTGGCGAAATTCAGCGTTCTCTCGAAAGCCTCACCAAGCATCAGGATGCCACCCTATGAAAACCGCCCGTGTCATTTACGAAGATGGCAAGCACAAATGGATTGCGCTGGTGCGCGACCCCAATCGTCCGGATTACCTGATCGACAGCAACGAATATCTGGTGATTGACGACGACGATTCGCTGCTGCTCGACCCGGGTGGCAACGAGGTATTCCCGGCCGTATTTTCGGCCCTGTCGACCGAGTTTGATCCGCGCAAGATCACCAAGCTGTTCGCCAGTCACCAGGATCCGGATATCATTTCCTCGCTGGCCCTGTGGCTGGAGTTCAATCCTCAGGTGAAGTGCTACATCAGCTGGCTGTGGGCGAGCTTCGTGCCCCACTTCGGCGGCAACAAGGAAACCTTCATTTCCATTCCGGATGGCGGCATGGACATCATGATCGGCAGCCAGCGCCTGCAGGCGATTCCCGCCCACTATCTGCATTCCTCGGGCAACTTCCACCTCTACGACCCCAAGGCCAAGATCCTGTTCTCCGGCGATGTCGGCGCCGCCTTGCTGCCGCCGGGCGAAGACGATTTGTTCTTCGAAGATTTCGATCGCCACATTCGCCATGCCGAAGGTTTTCATCGCCGCTGGATGGGCTCGGACAAGGCCAAGCGCGACTGGTGTCAGCGTGTCAGCCAGCTTGACATCGAGATGATGTGTCCGCAGCACGGCGCTATCTATCGTGGCGATCAGGTGCGGCGTTTCATCGACTGGTTCTCCCACCTTGAGGTCGGTATCGTCAAAGGTTGATTGCAGTCAAGGTGCCCGAAGGTAAAGGTACCGAGAATGACGGTTCCTGACATTGAATGGTTTTTGAAGATGGCTGCATTGACTGATCCCCTCCAGCATCACCACAAGCATTGCGATGATTTGTTTGCTGACGCCGAGGCCGTGGCGCTCGGGGGCGATTGGCTCCGTGCCAAGGAAAGCGTGACGCGCTTCCAAACCGAGATCGAGTGCCATTTTCGTACCGAGGAAGAGTTGCTGTTTCCGGCCTTCGAGGCGGAAACCGGTATGACGATTGGCCCCACGCAGATGATGCGCCTCGAACATGCACAGATGCGCGAGTTGATCGGGCAGATGCAGACGACGCTGGCAGTGGAAGATCGCGAAGGTTTCGGTGGTGTGGCTGAAACCCTCCTGATCCTCATGCAACAGCACAACATGAAGGAAGAAAACATTCTCTACCCGATGTGCGATCGCAGTCTGGCACCTCAGGAAGCGGTCCTGGGCCGGCAACTGCAAGACAGGATTGATCTGGCATGCCAGATGACCTAGACAAGTCCGCTGATCTGGTGGTCGACGGCCGCGATATGCAGCCGCCCGAACCCATGGAAAAAACCCTGGCGGCGCTGGATGTCCTGCCACCGGGGAGAGAATTGCTGCTGTTGATTTATTGCCATCCCGTACCGTTGCTCAACATCCTGCGCAAGAACGGTTTTGTCTGGACGGAGTCCATGCGCGAAGACGGTACGCACGAGATTCGTATCCGCCACGCCTGATCCGGAGGCCGTTTCCGCGTGCATCCGAACCTTTCCTTCGAACAGGCGCCGCCGATATCGGTGCCCTACCGGTTCTTCCTGACGGCACCGTGGTTCGGTATCGCGGCCGGCCTGCTGCTGCTGGTCCAAGGGGATGCCTTGCTCGTGTCACGCTGGGCGCCCGGCACCCTGGCGCTGGTGCATCTGGTCGTGGCGGGGTTCATGTTGCAGGCGATGTGCGGCGCCCTGCTGCAATTCATCCCGGTGGCGACGGGCGGCAACATCTGGCGCCCGCACTGGCTGGCCGCGCTGGTCCATCCGCTGCTGATGGTAGCCGCCGGCCTGCTGGTGGCGGCATTTCTGGCACAGCGCCCCGGCCTTTTCATGGCGGCGGGGTATACCTTTGCGCTTGGGCTGGGGTTTTTTATCGTCGTGGTCAGCTTGGCAGTGTGGCGCACGCCTGCACAGGGGGCGACGGTCATTGCTTTGCGTATTGCGATTGCGGCGCTCCTGGTCACCCTGGCGACCGGCGTGACGCTCGCCACCGGCCTCGCGAAGGGGTTGCTGTTGCCACTGCCGCCGTTGGCGGATGTACATGCCGCCTGGGGATTGGGCGGCTGGGCCTTGATCCTGCTCGCCGGTGTGTCTTATTTCGTGGTGCCGATGTTTCAGCTGACCCCCGCCTATCCGGCCTGGTTTTCGCGGGGCATGCCGTGGGCGCTGGTGGCCGTGGTGGGCATCTGGTCGGCGCTGTTCCCCGATTTTTCCGAACCCCTGCGCTCGATCGTGCTGTTGTCCGGCGTTGCCGTGGCGGCCAGCTATGGGGCCATGACATTGCATCTGCATGCACGGCGCCGTCGCAAGGTGAGCGATACCTCATTCCTGTTCTTTCGGCTGGCGATGCTGTCGCTGCTGCTCCTGCTGCTGTCGGCTTTGATTCCCCTGTTTTGGGAGGATGAACGGATTACCGTCTGGCTGGGCGTGCTGGCCCTGTTCGGCGTGTTCTTCAGTGTCATCAACGGCATGCTCTACAAGATCATGCCTTTCATCAACTGGCTACAACTCCAACGCTACTACGGCACACGCGGCACGCAGGTCTTACCGCCAAACATGAATCAGATGCTGCCCGAGTCACGGATGCGCATCCAATTTCATGTCCATCTTGCAACATTGGGCGTGTTGCTGCTGGCGGTCTGGGTGCCAGTTCTGGCAAGGCCGGCTGGCCTGATGTTGATGCTTGACTGCGGCTGGCTGGCCTTCAATTTGCTGCAGATTGGGCTGGCCTATCGACACTTCAAAGATCGTGTTCCCGAAGCCGCTTGATATCAGGGATCGTGATCTGTCGGCCTTGAACTCGAATGAGGCGGGCAGTGATGAGTTCGTTGAGAATGCGTGAGAAAGTTTCGGGCGTGAGGTTGAGGCGCGAGGCAATGATTTGCTTCGAAATGGGCAAGGCAAAACTTACGCTCCCATCACATCGCCCATGCGATCCATTCGGACAGTGTTGCAGCAGATAGCCAATGACCCGCTGGGTACTTGAATGCAGGGAGTAGGTTTCGACATCCTGCATCAGTGCATGGTTGCGCATCGACAACCCTGCCAGCATATTTCGGGCGAAGGAGAGATCGGTTTCCAGCAAGGAAAACACGCACTCCTTGCCGACATGCAATACCAGGCTGTCGACTATCGACTGCGCAAAAACGGGATAGGGCTGGTCGATGAACATCACGGCTTCGCCGAAACTCGCGCGCGGCCCGACGATGTCCACCACCTTTTCATTGCCGTTGCAGGAAGGAAAAGCCAGCTTGATCTGGCCGAAGACGACGACAAAAAGACCTTGCGCCACATCGCCTTTGTGAAACAGCACCTCTCCCTTTGGCAGAATTCTTTTGCGTGTGTGTTCGGCCATCTTGGCGATCTGGCTTGGGGTCAACGCCTGAAACAGCGGCAGGTGGGCGATTTGGTCGCAGATATCAATATTCGGGGTTTGGCGATGCGGCATGGGGGTGCAGTCAAAAATTCAAGGAGGTATGGCAAGTGTCCTATACGTTGATCAAACACCTGCATGTGGCATGCGTGATACTCAGTATCGGCGGGTTTTGTCTGCGCGGGGTCTTGCGACTGGGGCTGGCCAAAAAGTCGGCGCTGGCGGGACGGCTTTCCGGAAAGCTGCGGTGGCTACCGCATGTCAATGACACGGTCCTACTGGTGGCAGCGCTTGTGCTGGCTGTGCGGATCGGCCAGTATCCGTTTGTCGATGCTTGGCTGACGGCGAAAGTGCTTGGGCTCATTGCATACATCATACTGGGTTCGTTGGCGCTGACGGCGGGGCGTCCGGCCAGGCTGCGGATCGCTGCTGGCCTCATGGCGGTTGTTGTATTCGGCTGGATTATCTCTGTGGCCTTGAGCAAGCATCCCGTAGGGTTCCTGTTGCCGATCTTCGTTTGACCTGTTTTTTCTTGACCCGTATCAAGGAAATTGGCATGACTGCTTCCTAGACTCCCTACTAGGGGTAGTGGCATTCCCTACAAATTTACTGGGAGAAGAAAAATGGGAGCAAGTGGTTTGATGCGCAAGATTGCTGGCACGGCAGCGCTATGCGCCGCCGCAGTGTTCGGCATGTCCGGGGCCATGGCCCAGAAACTC
Organism: Rhodocyclaceae bacterium; assembly: GCA_030681195.1. GTDB lineage: Bacteria > Pseudomonadota > Gammaproteobacteria > Burkholderiales > Rhodocyclaceae > Sulfuricystis. Next base: position 6,636 of record JAUXXJ010000051.1, on the reverse strand, counting down.
GATCCGGCCTATGCCAAGCAGCAGGATTCAACGATTGGCCAAATCAAGGGTTCGTTGCCGAATTCGGCCAAGACCAAGATTAACTTCGTCGATGTCAATAACTGCTACAGTTGTCACAAGGACATCAAGGAGTTTCATGTCAGCAGCAAGCATGCCGATGTGAACTGCGCCTACTGCCACACCGGCTCGGATGAGCACCTCAAGCTGGAAGGCAAGCCGAAGGCGCCGACGGAAGCCTCAATCGGCACTCGCGTCGACCACCACGCTTGCGGCACCTGTCACCAGGAGCAGCTCAACACCTTCGCGACGATGAACTACGACTCGCACGCGAAAGTGGAAAAAGCCCAGCCCCGCAGTGTTTCGCCGATGTTTGACAAGTTGATGCAGCCGCACGGCTTTACCCGCGAACACGCCGAGCCGCGTAGCCACATCTTCATGACTCTCGATCACATTATCGTGGATCGTGCCTACGGTGGCCGCTTCCAGCTCAAGGACTGGACCTACATCACCGACGCCAAGAGCGCCGTGTCGGACATGTGGAGCACCATGCTGGTCGACAAGGAACCCGGCACCACGGACCAGAAGGCCTTCATGCCTCAGGTGGCCACTGCGGCCAACCCGGTCTGCATGAACTGCAAATCCTTCGACAACATCCTGAAGTGGAAGTATATGGGTGACCCTGACCCGAAGGCCAAGTGGAGCCGCGTTTCCAAGCCGGCCGAGTTTGCCAAGGCCATCAACCATGCGCTGAACTGCTTCATGTGTCACGACCCGCATTCGTCCGCCCCGCGCGTCGCGCGTGACGGCCTTATCCAGGCAGTGGTTGATCGCGGCGAAGGCACCTATCCGTACGACAAGGAAAAGAGCGCCAAGAACCCGATGAAGAAGGTGGTATTCCGCGACGGTTTCCGCGCCATTGGCCTGCTGTCCAAGCCCGACTCCAACCTGATGTGCGCCCAGTGCCACGTCGAGTACAACTGCAACCCCGGCTTCGAGCCGAATGCAGGCCCGGATGGCAAGGACAAGCCGGTCACCATGGCCGACCAGCGCACCAACCTGTTCCAATGGACGAACGTCTTCGACTACAACACCAAGATGCGCGAGAAGTTTGGCAACTTCAAGGACTTCCGTCACGCCATCACTGGCTCCGCATTGTCGAAGATCCAGCACCCGGAAGCCGAGACCTTCTGGATGTCCAAGCATGAGCGCGAAGGCGTCGAGTGCAAGGACTGCCATATGAAGAAGATCGAGAAGAACGGCAAGACCTTCACCGATCACCAGCAGCAGTCGCCGCGCAAGATGCTCAAGGAAACTTGCGTGAAGTGCCACGGTGAGATGACCGAGGAGAATGCCAAGTACCAGATCGACGCGATTCAGTCCTACACCCGCGGCAAGGTCGTCAAAGCCGAGTTCTGGCTGGCCCAGTTGATCGACACCTTTGTACGCGCCTACGACGCCGGCGTGCCGCGCAACTCCGAGGCGGTCAAGGCGGCGCAGAAGTCACACGACGAAGCGCAGACCCGTTGGGAATGGTGGACGGCCGAGAACTCCGTCGGCTTCCACAACCCACAACAGGCGCGCCAGTCGCTGACCGAGTCGGTGAATCACTCGCAGGCCGGCATCAAGGCGCTGAACGACGCGATCGCCGCCCTGAAGGCACCTCCGGTAGCGGCCGCCAAGTAGTTCTGTAGAAACGGTAGCATCGGGGCGCGGAATTCCGCGCCCCTGTTTTTTTCATCGAGCTGAATCATGATTCCTGAACTTGGCCATGCCGCCCTGATCGTCGCCTTGCAACTGGCTTTGCTGCAAGGCATCCTCGGATTGACCGGCGCCTCCCGCGACACCCCGGCGTGGATGGCCATGGCGCGTGGCGCTGCCGCCGGCCAGTTGCTGTTTGTCGCCGTGGGCTTTCTCGTCCTCGTCTGGTCGTTTCTGGTTAACGACTTTTCCGTGATGAACGTCGCCGACCATTCGTCGCGTTTCCTGCCGGTCGAATACCGCATCACGGCAGCCTGGGGCTCGCACGAAGGCTCCTTCCTGTTGTGGACTCTGCTGATGTCGGCCTGGACCGTTGCGGTCGTTCTGCTGGGGCGCAAGTTGCCTGCCGATTTGCACGCTCGCGTGATCGGCATCATGGGTCTGCTGAGCTTCTGCTTTCTCGCCTACCTCCTGTTCACCTCCAATCCCTTCATGCGCCTGCATCCGCCGCCGGCGAACGGCAGCGACCTGAATCCGCTGTTGCAGGACCCGGGCATGATCATTCACCCGCCGCTGCTTTACATGGGCTATGTCGGTTTCTCGGTGGCTTTCGCCTTCGCTATCGCCGCACTCATCTCGGGCAGGCTCGACGCGGCCTGGGCGCGTTGGGTGCGTCCGTGGACGCTGATGGCCTGGGTGTTCCTCACGCTCGGCATCATGGTCGGTTCCTGGTGGGCTTACTACGAACTGGGCTGGGGTGGCTGGTGGTTCTGGGATCCGAGCGAGAACGCCTCGCTGATGCCCTGGCTTGCTGGCACGGCACTGCTACATTCGCTGATGGTGACCGAACAGCGCGGTGCCTTGCGCGTGTGGACCGTTTTCCTCGCGCTGACCGCCTTCGCCCTGTCGCTGGTCGGCACCTTCCTGGTCCGTTCCGGCGTGCTCTCCTCGGTGCATGCCTTTGCGCTTGATCCCTTGCGCGGCCTGTTCATCCTGATCTTCCTTTGCATCCTGATCGGCGCATCGCTGATTCTTTTCGCCAAGCGTGCCAGTGCGGTGAAGACCGTGGGCAACTTCAGCATGATTTCGCGCGAAACGGCGATGCTGACCGGCAACGTCCTGCTGTTAGCAGCACTGGCTACCGTCCTGCTGGGCACCCTGTATCCGCTGATACTCGATGCCTTCGGCCTCGGCAAAATCTCCGTCGGGCCACCGTATTTCAACGCGGTGTTTGTGCCGATGATGGTTCCGGTGCTATTGCTGCTGGGGATTGCGCCGTGGATGCGCTGGGGGCAGGAAAGTCTGCGGGAACTACTGCCGCGCTTGCGCTGGCAGGCTGCTGTCGCCGTGCTGATCGGCCTAGCCTTGCCTTTCGCCTTCGACGCATGGCGTTGGCAGGCGGCGCTGGGTTTAGTGCTGGCAGCCTGGATGATCCTGGCCACCGTGTCGGGTCTGGTCGCGCGGCGGCGCGCGGTGGGCAGTTTGCCACTTTCCACGTATGGTATGGGCTGCGCTCACGTCGGGCTGGCCATCGGCATCATCGGCATGGGGCTGGTGTCGGCTTACCAGAGCGAGAAGACGGTCGCCATGGAAACGGGCGATACGGCCAGTCTCGGCCGCTACGAGTTTGTCTTCCGCGGCGCGGCGGAAGTGCCGGGCCCGAACTATTCCGCCATGCGCGGGACGGTTGAGTTGAAAAGTAACGGCCAGACAGTTGCTACCCTGCTGCCCGAAAAGCGCATCTATCTGAAATCCAATATGACGATGACCGAGGCAGCAATCCGTTACGGTTTCGCTGGCGATGTTTATGTCGCCATGGGCGAGCCGTTGCCGGGCGGCGTCTGGAGCATGCAGTTGTATCTGAAGCCCTTCGTTGGTTGGTTGTGGGGTGGGGCGCTGTTGATGGCCTTGGGTGGTTTGCTGGCTGCCTTGGGCGTACGTAAGCAAGGAGCAAAGGAATGAGTCTGTGGATCTGGGTAGGGGCATTTATCGTCGTTGCGCTGCTGTTCCTGCTGCTGCCCTTGTGGCGGCAAAAGTCGGCGCTGGCGGGACGGCGCAACAAAGTTCGCTGGTCGGCGCTGGGGGTGTTGGGCGTGCTGCCGGCAGTAACGGTCGGTCTGTATCTCTATCTTGGCGCCCCCGGCATCCTTACGGAGCAGGCGCTGATCCAGGCCCAGACCAACTACGACGTCGACGGCATGGTGAAGGCGCTGGAAGACAAGCTGAAAGCCACGCCTAACGACCCTGAGGGCTGGTATGCGCTCGGCCGCGCCTACATTGCTTTCGACCGTTATGCCGAGGCCGAAGCGGTGTTGCGCAAGGCGACGACACAGGCCCCCAAAGATGCACGCATCATTGCCCAGTATGCCGAAGCGATGGCGCTCAAACAGGGCGGTCTGGAGGGGCGGCCACTGGAACTGATCCAGGAAGCGCTGGAGATCAGTTACGAAGAGGAAAAAGCGCTGGAACTGGCCGGCCTGGCCGCCTTCCAGAAAGAGAAATGGGCCGAAGCACTGCATTACTGGCGCCGTTTGCTCAAGAAAATACCGAAAGACACAGAGCATCACGAGGCGATCGCCCAAGGGGTCAGTACCGCAGAAAGAAAGCTGGATCTCAGCCTCGGCGGTACCGGCATGCCCTTACCGAAGCCGCCGGCCGAAGCGAAGAAAGCGCCACACTGATGCTATTCACACTACGCTCCCTTGCCGTTTCGCTACCATTGATATTGCTGCCAGCCGCAGCCCTGGCTGAATCGTCAAGCTATGTAGCGCTTGATGCCAAGGGCAAAAAAACGGTGCCGAAGTCGGGTGCCCGCCCCCATCCTTGCGTCCTCGATACCACCACCGGCCTGGTCTGGGAAGTCAAGACGGATGACAAGGGGCCGGGCGACAAGCGCTGGAGCTACACCTGGTATGACAGGACCAAGCAGGCCGAGGGGTTCCCGGTCGGATATGCCGATGGCGGCAGTTGCACGCACAAGGGCAGTTGCGATACGACCGGCATTGTCGTCGCCACCAACCAGCGCCGCTTGTGTGGTTTCAACGACTGGCGACTGCCGACTGCCGACGAACTGGCCGGCCTGCTGCGTCCCGAATTGCCGAAGAAGATCGACGAGCGATTTTTCCCGAATTCACTGGCCGATTACTACTGGACTGGCACCTACGTCGCGCTTGAAGTGGGCGGAGCGATGTTCGTCAGTTTCGAACACGGCATGATCCTCGCAGGAAACAGTGCCGCTGCGGCAGCGGTTCGGTTGGTGCGCGGCCAGCCCAAACCCTGACCGGAGTTAGCGCGCCGGTGCAAGCGGCAGGCGTGAGATGTAATCGGCCACCGCAGCTAGGTCCTCGTCGCTGTAATGCCGGATCGCGTCCGCCATTTTGGGGTTGGCGTTGCGCCGCCCGCCATCGCGGATCAGCTGGTTTTCTCGCAGCAGGTAGCGATAGTGCTGCCCGGACAGGCGCGGATAGAACTGGTCGGCCTTGCCCTCCCCTCGCTCGCCATGACAGGTCACGCAATCTTTCGCGTAAAGTTTGAAGCCCAGCGCCAGATCGCCGCCGCTGCCCTGGCCCTGATCGGCAGGCACCGGCAACTGCTGAAGGAAGGCGGCGATATCGGCAATGTCCTGCACGGACAGTGCCGAGTGGTCGGCAAAAGGGAGCATCTTCGCGTTGCTGCGCCGTCCGGAACGGACATCGGTCAGTTGCTTGATCAATACGCTGGTGTGTTGCCCGGCAAGACGCGGATAGCTGCCGTCGGCCCGGCCTAGCGCACCGACGCGGTGGCAGCCCTGACAGATGACGAAAGCCGCCTCACCGCGGGTCACATCCCCCTTGAGGGAGAGTGCCTCGGTTTTTTCGGCATAGCTGGCATTCCATTGGGGTTCGGCGATGGCCAGGGTGCAGCCGAAGGCGGCAAACAAGAAAGCAGAAAAACCATGCATCACCATCGTCTCCTTCAGAGGCCGGCCATGTATTCAGCCAGGGCCTTGGCTTCATCGACCGTCAAACGCTTGCCTACCGTGGTCATCAAGGGGTCAGTCGCGCGCCGTCCGCTCTTGTAGTCGGCCAGTTGCTTGAGAGCATAAGCTTGATGCTGACCGGCGACGCGTGGAAAACGGGCGTTGCCCCGCCCATCCGGCTGATGGCAACCTGCGCAGGCCGGAACGCCGCTATCGGTATTTCCATCGTCATAGAGCGCTTTCCCCTTGGTAGCAAGTTGTGCATCATTGACCTTGCCGGGGGTGGGCGTCATCTTGCCGTAGTACGCCGCCAGTCTGGAAAAATCAAGAGGATCGATGCCCGCAATAATGCCGGTCATGGTTTCATCGCGGCGTTTGCCGGCAGCGAATGCCTTGAGTTGACGCATCAGGTACTCCTGATCCATGCCGGCCAGTTTCGGATTGGCTGGATCGACGCTGTTGCCGTCAATGCCGTGACATGCAGCACAGACGGTCTTGACGATTTCCTGGGGATCGCCAGCGTGACTGAGTGCGGAAGTGCCAAGCAACAGGCAGAGGACAAAAGCTGTCGTCAGCTTCGGATGCCCTGGAAGATGTTGTCTGTTTGCCATCCGCTGATTCGAGCATAGTGGTAGGCTGTTTCGGCTTGATATCCATCAAGTTATTTGCGCGTTTTTTATTGTCGAATTGTGACTATTTTCAACCCACTCTGTTCGGAGAACACCATGACACAGATTTCCCTGTCCCGCTCCCTCATGATTGCCTTCGCTTCCGCCGGATTGGCACTGTCCGTGCCGGTTAGCGCGCAGGAAGTGGATGCGGATGCCGCCAAGCTGCTATTCAAGCAGAACGAATGCGGCAAGTGCCACAACCCCGAGAAGAACAAGAAAGGCCCGTCGCTGAAGAAGACCGCCAAGGAATACAAAGGCAAGGCCAACGCCGAGCAGGAAATCATGAAGCACCTGACCACGGCGAAGAAG
>JAUXXJ010000047.1 GCA_030681195.1 Rhodocyclaceae bacterium | reverse complement strand
CGGCACCAATGATCTCACCGTCAGCAATGTCGAGACCATCACCGGCGGCACCGGTGCTGACACCGTCACCCTGGGGGCCGCCATCAGCGGTGCCAACATCAACCTCGGTGCAGGCATCGATACGCTCGAACTGTTCGACGGCGGCGACAACACGCTGACCGTCAGCAACGTCGAGACCATCATCGGCGGTGACGGAAACGACTCGGTAACGCTCGCCACGGCCACGACCTCGACCACAGACATCAACCTCGGTGGCGGAGGCAACACCCTGCAGCTGGCCAACGTCGCCAACACGCTGAGCGTCGGCGCCGACATCGGCAGCCTTGTCGGTGGCACCAACAACGACATCATCACCGTTACCGCAGCCGTGGATGGCGCCACATACGATCTTGGCGGCGGCACCGGCGACAAAATCACTTTCGAGGGCGTCGATAACGTCAATGTCGTCGTCACGGGTGCAGAAACCATTGTCGGCGGCACCGGCGACGACAAGATCACCCTCGGTGCCGCACAGGCCGCCGGCAACATCAACCTCGGCGGCGGCGACGACACCCTCCAGCTCGCCGCCACCGGCAACAACGTGCTGACCGTCAGCAACGTCGAAACGATCATCGGCGGCGGCGGCAACGATGTCATCACGCTAGCCACGGCTGCCGGTGCCATCGACAGCAACGCCGACATCAACCTCGGCGGCGGCACCGATACCCTGGTTCTTGCCAATGGCACCAACTACGTGCTGGCGACAGATATCGAAACCCTCACCGGTGGCACGGGCGACGATACCGTCACGCTCGGCAATGCCGTCAGCGGCGCCGTCATCAACCTCGGCGGCGGCACGGATACACTGGAACTGTCAAGCGCCGGCAACAACACCCTGACGCTTAACGGCAGCATCGAAACCCTGATTGGCGGCGACGAGAACGACCGTATCGTGCTAACCGCCGCCGTCAACGGCGGTAATTACGACCTGGGCGCGGGTGACAGCGATTACTTGCAGCTCGGCAACGGCACCAACAACCTGACGGTGACCAACGTCGAAACCCTCGTCGGCGGCACCGGCGCCGATACCGTCACCCTCGGCAATGCGATTACCGACAATCGCACCATCGACCTCGGTGCAGGCAACGATACACTTGAGCTGTTCGACGCCAACAATACGATCACCGCAGCCAATATCGAGACCATCATCGGCGGCACGGGCAACGACGAAATCACCCTCTCCACCGCCATCGTCAACGGCAGCATCAATCTCGGCACCGGCACCAACACCCTGCAACTGGCCAATGCCGCAAACACCCTGAGTGTGGGTGGCGACATCAGTGTGCTGAAGGGCGGCAGCATGGCCGACATCATCACCCTGACCGACAACATCACGGACAACCGGGTCTATGACCTGGGCGGTGGCATCGACCGGCTCACACTTGCCAACGGCGGCGAAAACACGATCACCGCCGCCAACGTCGAAACCATCATCGGCGGCGACGGCAAGGATGAAGTGACGCTGAGCACGGTCGTCACTTCCGGCCTCATCAACCTCGGTGCCGACACCGACACGCTTGAACTGGCGAACGGCAACAACGTGCTGACAGTGACCAACGTCGAGAACATTACCGTCTCCGGTAACACTGGCAACGATACCGTCACCCTGGGTGCTGCGGTCAACGGTGCGACAATCGACCTGGGCGGACAAGCTGAAGGCGGCGCCGACCGCCTGATCCTCGCCAACGGCACCAACGACCTGACCATCAGTAACGTCGAAAGCGTCACCGGCGGCACCGGAGCCGACACGATCACCTTCGGTCAGAACGACGTCAGCGGCGTCGTGCTCAATCTCGGCGGCGGCAACGACAAGGTCGTGCTCGCCGGTGGCGACAACGACATCACCATCAATGCGGTGGAGACCGTGGTTGGCGGCAGCGGTGCGGATACCGTGCGGCTGACCAGCGCAGCTACCACCCTGATGGAATTCAATCTCGGTGGCGATGCGGGAGACCAGCTGGTCCTCGCCAACGTCTCCAACAGCCTGCGCCTGAGCGATGAGGTGCAAACCGTCACCGGTGGCACGGGGGCCGATGTCATCACCCTCACCTCGCAGGTCAGCGGAACCCGCTACGATCTGGGTAGCGGTACCGACCGCATCGTGCTCTTTGGTGGCACGACCGAGACCCCGGCGGCAAACACCATCAGCGCTTCGGGGGTCGAGACCATCACCGGTCATGCCACCATCGCTGCCGACGACCATGTCACCCTGACTGGCGGACAGAACGGTGGACAGATCAACCTGGGCGCCGGCGACGACAAACTGGAGCTTACCGGCGACGACACCAAGCACTACACCCTCACGGTCTCCAATGTCGAAACAGTGGTCGGTGGCGCCGGCAATGACGTCATCACCTTCGGGGCCGCCATCACCGGTGCCGAGGTGGATCTGGGCGGTGGTACCAACCGCCTCAACCTGGGCAGCGGCACCAACAGCGTGAGCGTCAAGAACGTCACGACCGTGGTTGGCAACAGCGGCGTGGACACCATCGATCTCACCGGTGGCAGCGTCTCCGGAATGGTGCTCAACCTGGGCGGCGGCAACGACAAGATCCTGCTCGCGGATGGTGGCAACACCCTTTCGGTCAGCAGCGTCGAAACCATCGTCGGTGGCTCAGGGAATGACCACATCACCTTCACAACGGCGCAAGCCGGCAGCAATTACAACCTGGGTGGCGGGACCGACAACCGCATCAGCCTCGCCAATGCCACCAACAACCTGACCCTTGGCGCCAGCGTGCATACCGTCACCGGCGGTACCAGCGCCGATACCATCACGCTGAGTGAAGCCGTCAGTGGCACGATCTATAACCTCGGCGCCGGTACCGATCGCCTGATCCTGTCGAGTGCGGGCAACAACACCGTGTCGGTTTCCGGGATCGAAACGGTAGTGGGCGGCACGGGTGACGACTACGTCAAGATCACGGTGGCCCAAGCTTCGGGCAACTATAACCTCGGGGCCGGCAACGACACGCTCAATCTCACACAGGCCCAGGGAGCAAGTACGCTCAGCGTCGCCAATGCGGAGACGATCATCGGCAGCAATTTCTCCGACAACATCACGCTCACCTCGACGATCGGCAGCAAGGACGGCGACAACATCACCTACGGTCATATCGACCTCGGGGATGGCAGCTTCAGCGACCGGCTGACCCTGCTCGGCAGCGGTACCAACTACGTCGAGATCAAGGGAGTGGAAACGCTCGTCGCCGGCAGCGCCAACGACCATGTCAAGCTGCTTGAGGCCGTGTCGGGCCATACCTACAACCTCGGTGGCGGCATCGACAGCCTGACGCTGGCTAACGGTGGCAACAACTGGGTGTCGGTGCAGAACGTCGAAACCGTCATCGGCGGACTATCCGACGACACCATCATGGTCTTGACCACAGCTGCCGCCCGCCTCGAAGGCGGCGACGGCAACGACACCCTGGTCGGCAACAGCGGCGCCGACACCCTGATCGGCGGCAACGGCAACGACGTGCTGGTCGGCGGCGTGGGCGCCGACACCCTGACGGGCGGTGCCGGTGAGGACCAGTTCAAGTACACCGCAACGACACAGTCTTCGCTGACCGTCTTCGATACCATCGAGGACTTCAGTGGTGGCGAGGATAAACTCGTCTTCCAGGGCATGCAAAACGGCAGCTTCACGTTCCTCAACGACGCCACCAGTTTTACCAACACGGGCAACAGCCAAGCCTATCAAACTGCGGCGTATGAGGTCGGTGGTAAAACCTATTCCGATCTGATGGTCGATGCCAATGGCGATGGCGTGGCCGACATGAGGATTCGTCTGCTTGATGCCCCAGCTGTAAGCGAGACCGACTTCGCCTGGTCGAACTGATGCACAGACGCAGGTCGGCGTGACCTTGGCTGTATCTGCCCCCCCACCCGCACCCCTGCGCTCCGGCGCGGGGGTTTTTTCTGCCGCCTTGGAAAAGCAGCAGGCCGACGATGCGGCAGCAGCCGAGCCGCTTTATCGCCAGGTACTCGAACACGACCCCGGTTTTGCCGATGCCTGGAATAACCTCGGCGTCCTGCTGCAACGCGCCGGGCGTGGCGAGGAGGCGGTGGACTGTTTCGACCGGCTGGTTGCGCTGGAGCCCGGTGTGGCGCGCGGCCATGCCAACCGGGGCGTCGCCCTCAAGACGCTGGGCCGTAGCGATGAAGCGATTACCGCCTACCAACGCAGCCTGGCAATCGAACCGGACAACGACGGCGCACACGGCAACCTGGGCAACCTGCTGTTCGATCGCAGGCGCTACGCCGAGGCACTAACCCACTACGCCAGCGCCGTGCGCCTGCAGCCGGCCCATGCCGGCTACCGCCTGATGCTGGGCAAAACGCTGCTGGAACTGGGTCACCCCGCCGCTGCCGAGGCCGAGTTTCACGCCACGCTCGCCCGGGAAGCGACACCCACCGTCAAGGCGGATGCCTGGGGATTGCTGGCGCGCATCTGGTCCGAACGTCACTGCCCGGCCGAGGCCATCGACTGCTTTGATCACGGGCTGGCGCTCCAGCCAGACTATCCGGCGGTAATCTACAACCGTGGCCTGGCGCGTCTGCTGGCCGGTGACCTGACGGGCGGCTTTGCCGACTATGAGCACCGCTTCGACGTACTGGGCTTTCCCGGCCGGCGCATGGCGGAAACCCATCCACTCTGGCGCGGCGAGGTGTTGCCGGGCAAAACGCTGTTCCTTCATTCCGAGCAGGGTGCCGGCGACAGCGTGCAATTCCTCCGTTACCTGCCCCAGGTAGCAACACGCATTGGTCCGGAAGGCCGGATTGTCTTCGCCGTGCAGAGCGGGCTGGAAACACTCATTCCCAAGCATCCCCAGATAACGGTCGTCACCACGGGCGCCGTCATGCCCAAGGTGGAGGCGGTCTGTCCCCTGCTCTCGCTACCGCATGTGCTGGGCATCGACCGCCTGAGCGTGCCGGCACCGGTGCCCTACCTGGAGGTCGGCACCGAACGCACCCTTGCCTGGCAGCAGCGCATGAGCACGCATGTCACACGCCTGCGTATCGCGTTGGTGTGGGCGGGCAACCCGGCGCACAGCAACGACGCCAATCGTTCAATGCCGCTGGCCGCCCTGCAGCCCTTGCTGAATGCCGCCAACTGCACGTTCTTTTCACTGCAGTTCGGTGCAAGGGCGGCCGATATTGCGGCCCTCGGTCTGGGGCAACAGATCATCGACCTCGCGCCCCATCTCAAGGACTTCGCCGACACCGCCGCCGCATTGACGCAGATGGATCTGCTCGTGTGCGTCGACACCTCGGTCGCCCACCTGGCAGGTGCGCTGGGTGTGCCGACCTGGTTACTGCTGCCCTACATGCCCGACTGGCGCTGGCGTCTGGCGCGCGACGACAGCCCGTGGTACCCAAGTCTTAGGCTGTTTCGCCAGATCCGCCCCGGCGATTGGGCCGGCGTGGTCAGCGCGGCACATACCGCGCTGGACGACCTCATCCCCGGCAGCGAGCGCCGTCCCGCCAGCGCCGACTTTTTGTTTGAGCAAACCAGAACAGCGCTGGAACGTAGCGAAGCGGACACGGCCACAACCCTCGCCTGGGCTGGCTTGCGGCAACACCCGTTTCATGCCCATGCCTGGAATTTGCTGGCCGTGGGCGCCTGGCGCGACCAGCAGCACTATCCGGCCGCGCTGTTCGGAGCTCGGGCGGCACGCTTTAACGCTGGCGACCCGGCCAATTGGTCGAATCTGGGCGCCTTCCTCAAGGCGCTGGGCCGGCTGGATGAGGCGGTCATTCACCAGCAGCGTGCGGTACAGATTGACCCAAACAATGCTGGCGCACAATCGAATCTCGGTAACACGCTGGGGGCTCTCGGTCGCTGGGAGGAAGCCATTGCTGCGGCACGCCGTGCCGTCAGCCTGGCACCGACGATGGCCGAGTACCAGTACAACCTCGGTGTGGTACTGCGCGAAATCGAGGATTTTCCCGGCGCACTGGCGGCATTTCGGCAGGCGCTGGCCATCGACCCACAGCATGTGCGCGCGCAGTTGCATGAATCGCTGCTCGAATTAATGCTGGGCGATCTGGACGCTGGCTGGGGGCATTACGAATGCCGCTGGCTGCAACCGGATTGCAAGGAAGTGCGCCACTTCAACCGCCCACAATGGCTGGGCGAGGATATTGCGGGCAAGCGCATCCTGATTCATGCCGAGCAGGGTTTTGGCGACACATTTCAGTTTTTGCGCTACATCCCGCTGGTTGCGGCGCGCGGTGCCGAGGTGGTGCTGGTCGTCCAGCCCAGCCTGGAAAGTTTCGCGGCGCGCATTCCCGGGGTGACGTTCCTGGTCAAAGGCGGCGAGTCGCTGCCGGCCTGCGACCTGCACTGCCCGCTCTTGAGCTTGCCGCGTGCCTTGAACACCAGGCTAGCCAGCATTCCCGCTGCGGTGCCCTATCTGCAAGCCCTGCCGGAAAAGCAGGCGCACTGGCACGCGCGCCTGGCCGACTTGAAAAACTATCGCGTCGGCATTGTCTGGGCCGGCCGGCCGACACACGGCAACGACGCCAATCGCTCAATCGTGCTCGAACAATTCACCGCTCTGCTGTCCGACCCACGTTTCGATTTCGTCTCGGTGCAAAAGGGCGAGCCCGTCAGCCAGATAGCCACCTTGTCGTCAAAGACAAGATTGCTCAATCTCGACCCGGAAATTGTGGATTTCGAGGATACCGCCGCGATTCTCGGCGAACTGGACGAACTGCTGACCGTGGATACCTCGGTGGCGCATCTGGCCGGCGCGCTTGGCGTGAAAACACGGGTACTTTTGCCCCGTCTTCCGGACTGGCGCTGGCTGTGGGATCGGGCAGACTCCCCCTGGTATCCGACCCTGACCTTGTACCGTCAAGACAAGCGCAAGGACTGGTCGGCGCCGCTGGTGCGCCTGGCAAAGGATTTGCGCGCCGCCGCCAAGAAGAAGAAAGGAAAATGACATCATGGGCAGTCTGCTGCGCTTTAACCTGCGCCACTTGCGCGAAACATTCAGGCTTGAGCGCCTGATCGAAACCGGCACCGGTCGCGGCGATTCGCTCGCCTGGGCGGTACGCTGCGGTTTCCCGGAGCTGCATTCCGTCGAACTGGCCGAACCGCTTTACCAAGCCTGCCAGAAGCGCTTTGCCGCGTTTCCGCAGGTGCATCTGGAACAGGGGGAAAGCAAGGCGTTTCTGCAAAAAGTCGGCGCTGGCGGGACGGCAAGCTTTTACTTCCTCGACGCGCATTTTCTCGGTGGCGCCGATTTTGGGCTAACTACTTATGTCGAGTCGGCACGCGACCCCGGCAGCTTTCCGCTGATCGAGGAGTTCGACATCCTGCTGGCTGGCGACCTCTCGCGCAGCGTGATTGTCATGGACGACGTGCGCATGTATTTCGATGGCGCGTTCCAAAATGGCGAATGTCCCGAATTCGCCCGCCGCTGGAACGAAAAGCCCGCCCTCATGGCACGCATCGAGCGGCTGAAAGAAACCCATGCTTCCTACCTGCTGCGAGACGACGAGGGTTACCTGATCCTTGCGCCGAAAACCGTTGCGCTCGACCGCAAAACCTGGATCAACATCCGCCCGCAAGATGCTTCCGGCCCCCTGCAATACCGCGCGGACGTGGTGCCGGGCGTGACCGCCATCTCGATGCAGCGCCGCCTGGCCGACAGCCGCTTCGCCACCCGCTACTTCAAGGGCAATGGTATCGATGTAGGCGGTGGTATCGATTCACTGTCGCTCTACAAGGAGTTTTTTCCGCTGGCGCGCAACATTTTCGTCTATGACCAACCGCACGGCGACGCGCAAACGCTGGCCAACATCCTCGACGACAGCTTTGACTTCCTCTATTCCTCGCATTGCCTCGAACACATGCGCGACGCACGCGACGCGCTGGCCAACTGGCTGCGCGTGGTCAAACCCGGTGGCCATCTTGTCATCGCTGTACCGGACGAGGACCTCTACGAACAGGGCCAGTGGCCAAGCCGCTTCAATAGCGACCACAAGATCAGCTTCACCATCGCCAAGCCTTCCTCATGGTCGCCGGTATCGGTCAACCTGCTCGACCTGCTTGGCGAATTCCGCGCGCAGGTAGAAATCCTGTCACTCCAGCTGATCGACCAGGGCTACCGCGCGGCCACCCTGCCGCGCGGCGTCGACCAGACGCGCACGCCGATGGCGGAATGCAGTATTGAATTCGTGCTGAAAAAGCGCGGCTAAACCTCACGGCAAAATAGCTGCCGCTAGTCTGGTGCGATTTTTGCGTGTCTACCGGGACATGCACCGTATCCGCCTTGCCATCCTTCCCTTCCTGCTGTCCGGCTGTTTCGGCGCCGAGGAGTTCGTGCGCCCTGCCCCGCCAATCGAAAGCCGCTGGTCTGCGCCAGCCCCATCGGCCCTAGAACGCGACGCCCGACTCACCCGCTGGCAGGAGTTTTTCCCTGATCCACGCCTGCAAGCCCTGATTGACACAGCGCTGACCCATAACCGGGATCTGCACATCGCCGCTGCGCGCCTCGAAGCTGCCCGTGCCGAGTACGGTCTTGCCGAAGCCGAACGCTGGCCTGCCCTCAAGGCCACCGGCAGTCAAAATATTACCGGCATGTCGGCAGAACTTGCCGGCGAGGGCAATGATCGCATCTCGCGGCGTACCGATTTGTCCGTGGGCGTCGTATCGTTCGAAATCGATTTATGGAACCGTCTGGGCAGCCTTTCGGCGGCTCAGCGCGCCCAATATCTGGCCAATGCGGCAGCCCAACGCGGGGTTCGCCTCAGCCTGATCGGCGAAGTCGCCAACACTTATTTCTCTCTGCTCGATGCCGAAGAGCGCCTCGGACTGCTGCGCGAGACAGTGCAGTTGCGCCAGCGCACGCTGGACTTGATCCGGCTGGCGCAAACGACCGGCTTCGCCTCGGACATGGAGACACTGACGGCCGAAGGCACGTTCGAAGGCGCCAAGTCGGAAGTGGCCACCCTCGAACGGCAACAGGCGCAGGCACGCAACAAATTGGCGCTGCTGGTAGGACGCATGCCCGATGAACTGCCGCCGGGCAACCCTCTTGGCGACCAAGAGGTGGTGAACAACCTTGCGGCTGGACTGCCTGCCGAGGTCTTGCTGGCGCGTCCCGATGTCGTGGTGGCGGAAGAACGCCTGAAGGCAGCCTATGCCAGTGTCGATGCGGCGCGCGCCGCCTTTTTGCCGAAGATCATGCTCACAGCCGCCCTCGGCTTGGCCAGTGGCTCCCTGTCGCGCCTGTTAGGCGCCGGCAATGCCGCCTGGAATTTCCAGCCAAGCCTGACATTACCCTTGCTCGACGGCGGTCGCACCCAGGGGCAGGTGGATGTTAACGTCGCGCGGCGCACGGAGGCGATTGCCGCCTACGAAAAAACCTTGCAGGAGGCATTTCGCGAAGTGGCCGATTTGCTGGCGGTGAGGAGCAGCCTGCTGGATCAGTTTCACACCGTCGCAAGGCAGCTAAACATCAACGACCAACGCTTGCAGATTGTCGAAGCACGCCGCGAGGCCGGCGTCGCAAGCATGCTGAATGTGTTGGATGCGCGCCGCGAATGGCTCGCTACGCAACAATTTTCGCTGCAGGTTCGGCGCGCGCAACTGGAGAATGCGGCCCAGTTGTACAAGGCCCTCGGCGGCGGCGAACTGCTTGCAGGCGTCAATGCAGTTGCTGCGCGTGCGCCTGCGGCAACGGCAGATTCTCTGGTCCGTTCCGCACCGCCCACAGTGCCAGGCGATACATGATGCGCACATTCTCCATGCCGCACAATTCGAGATCATTTTGGTCGAGGAATAACGGTTCATGCGAGAAATACACCGAACACACCAAGCGGCGCAGGACGTCATCCAGGTAGTCTTCCTCATCGGGAAAGAAATCTTCAGCCGATGACTGCAATTCAGGCACACCCTTGTTGGCCCGCAGCGCCGTCAGACTGGCCTCAAGCACACCACGCAGACTCGCGTAGCGCTGCGCGCCCCAGAAAGCGAGATGGTGCGGCATCAATTGTGCGGCGGGCGGCGCTTGACGCAGTTCCTCAAATGTACGCGCAGAACCGATGCAATCCCATTGATAGCGCCGGTTTAACCATCTCAGCAAACATTCGTTCGGAGAAACCGCGACCACCGCCGGTTGGGGCAGGGCCATCTGAACGGGTGGCTCAAGCCTAGTAAAAAAAGTCGGCGCTGGCGGAACGGCCAAAACATCACTCACCGGGCAGGGCGAAGGTATCGCCAAACCTTCTGCCTCGCCCACAGTGGCGATGCGCTTGGGGACGCGATGGTGCTTGAGCCACGCCAGGATCATGACAAGGCCCACGCCTTGGACGACGGCAATGTCAAGCAATCCAACAGGATGCAGCCATTTTTCGATTATCGCCAGCACCATCAGGGAAGGAAAGGCCAGCACCAAGGCCATCGGCAAGCCGAAATGGACTCGCTCCCATCCCGCTGTCGTGACGAACAGGGAATGACCGAACACCCGCGCCAGCAAGCCCCCCGGCCCGCCGAGAAAGGTGTACAGCATGACGAATTGGACTCCGACCGCGGTGGGAATCCATAACAAGCCCATGGCAACCCCAAAGAAGATATCGACACCGATAGACCAACGCAGTGTGACGCAACTGAGCCTCGGACGATTGCTGCGAAAGGCGGCTGATCATCCCTTTACTCAATGAGTTGCGCCAGCCTGACTCCACTAGGATGCTCGGATGCGCTTATTGTCGGCAGACCCATCTTCGGCACCGGGCGGCGGAGCCGCCGCGCCATCGCCGCTCTTGACCACGTTGCTGGGCATGCCCACCGCGTGGGGCGCCTTGCTGTTCTTCAGCCTGGTCATCAATCTGTTGATGCTCACGCCGTCGATCTTCATGATGCAGATCTACGACCGCATCCTCACCAGCCGTAACTTGACCACGCTGGTCATGATGAGCCTGGTGGTTATTCTTGCCTATTTAGCGATGGGCGCCCTGGAATGGGCACGCACACGCATTGCCGTGCCGGTCAGCGTTGCCTTCGATCACGCCCTGGGCAAGCGCCTGCTCGATGCCTCGCACCGCCTCAGCCTCGAACAGAATGGCGGCTCGAACAAGCAGCTGATGGTGGATCTGACCAATGTTCGGCAGTTCATCACCGGACAGGCGGTGTACGCCCTCGCTGACGTGCCTTGGGTCCCGATTTACTTCATCGTCATCATGATGCTCCACCCGGTACTCGGCATGGTGGGACTGGTCGCTGGGTGCTTGTTATTGTTTTTGACCTGGCTGACCGAATCCATGACCCGCGAGCCGCTCAAGCGCGCCAACGAGCGCGCCAACGAAGCCACGCGTTTCGCCACACTGAACCTGCGCAACAGTGAAGTCATCGAAGCCATGGGCATGCTCGATTCGATGACCCGTCGCTGGCAAGATCGACAGGACGAACACCTCACGGAACAGGCACGCGCCAGCGAGCGCGCAGGGGCGATCGGCGCACTCACGCGCTTTTTGCGCGCCGCCCAGCAATCGATCATCCTCGGTGTGGGCGCCTATCTATACCTGCAAGGCGAACTTTCCCCCGGGGCCATGATTGCCGCCTCAATTCTTTCCGGACGCATGCTCGCGCCAATCGAACAGCTGATTCAAACCTGGAAACAATGGGGCGGCGCCCAAGATGCCTGGCAACGCATCGATAAGGTGCTGCGCATGCCACCGCGTCATTACTCGAGCGTCGCCCTACCCCCGCCCAAGGGAGAAATTTCACTGGAGGGCTTGGTCGGCGGCGCCCCAGGCGTCGATCCGCCGTTAATCCGTGGCATCAATCTCAAAGTGCCGGCTGGCTTGAGCGTCGCGATTATCGGCGCCAGTGCCTCGGGGAAATCCACGCTGATGCGCCTGATGGCTGGCGTATGGCTACCACGCGGCGGCGTGGTGCGTATCGACGGCGCCGACATGCAGCAATGGCGCCGGCAGGCTATCGGCCCCTACATCGGCTATTTGCCTCAGGATGTCGAACTGCTCGAAGGCTCGGTGGCGGAAAACATCGCCCGCCATGGCGACATCGACAATACCAAGGTGATTGAGGCTGCCCAGGCGGCCGGCGTGCATGAAATGGTGTTGCAACTGCCCAAGGGTTACGACACGCAAGTCGGCGTCGGCGGTGCCTATCTCTCTGGCGGCCAGCGTCAGCGCATCGCCCTGGCACGCGCGCTGTATGGCAACCCACCCCTGCTTTTTCTCGACGAACCGAACGCCAACCTGGACGAAGCCGGCGAACTCGCCCTGGACAAAGCGCTCGCCTCAGCCCGTCAGAAAAAACAGACAGTGGTTGTGGTCAGCCACCGGCCCGCCGCTATTCGTCATTGCGACGCCATCGCCGTGATGCAGGCAGGTCAAGTGGTCATATTCGGCCCGCGCGATCAAGTGCTGGCAAAAGTTTTTTCCGGCGCTTCGCCAACCACTCAGGCTGCCCCACCTGCGCCCCAACCAGTGCCATCGGCAGCTGCGGTTGCGTCGCCCGGCGCCGCCCCTCCCACTGCCGTAGCGGATGCCGCCCATGCCGGATAAAGTCTCCACCGGCTGGCGGCGATTGTTCGCCCGAGCATCGCAAACCAAACACCCGCCTACAGACCACAACACAACCGACCTGGATAACGAGAAGAGTCTTGAGCGGGCAATCGCCTTTGGCCAGCGCATCATTCTTTATGGCGTGGTGGGGTTTCTTGCCTGGGCAAGCCTGGCGCCGATCGACGAAGGGGCGGTGGCCAGTGGCAGCATCGTGGTGGAATCGGGGCGCAAGACCATTACCCCACTGGTATCCGGCCTGATCGCTCAGCTCAATATCAGCGAAAACCAGTCGGTCAAATCCGGCGAAGTTTTGCTGACGCTGGACGACGCCCAGCAAAAAGCCACGCTTAACAGTGCGTTGCAGCAGTATTTTGCCGTCACGGCACGGTTGGCCCGGCTCCAGGCCGAACTGGCCGGGAACCCCGCGCTGGAAATGCCCGCCGATCTTGCCCTGTTAGACAACGAGCCATGGGCCCGCGAACTACTGATGTCCGAAACGCGTCTGCTGGAGAGTCGCAATGATTCCCATACGCACGAACTGGGAATTTTGCGCGAACGCATCGCCGCGAGCGAGAACCGCGCGCAGGGGGCGCGCCAGCAGCTCAATTCACGGCGTCAGCAAATCGATCTGCTCGACGAGCAAATTCGCGGCTTGAAGAAACTCGTCGATGCCGGCCACACGCCGCGCAATCAACTGTTGGAAACACAGCGTGTGCAGGTTGAAGTGGTGCGGCTGGCGAGCGAACTGGAGACCACCATCAACATCGCGACCAATAACTCGGCCGAGTTGCGCCTACAACAAGCGCAGCGCCGCAGAGAAATCCAGCGCGACATCGAGGCCAGCATCATCGAAGCAAGCCGCGAGCGAGCGACGCTACAGGAAAGAACCAACGTCGCCAAAGACGAATTTGAACGGACGGTTCTAAAAGCACCCATCGACGGGCAGGTCGTTTCCTTACAGGGTTTGGCACCTGGCAGCGCCGTCACGCAAGGCAGCGCCCTGATGGACATTATTCCGGAAGGGGATCGTCTTCTGGTAGACGTACAGGTCGCACCCCACCTCATCGACCGCATCCATCCCGGCCTGACTGCCGACGTGCGCATCAACGCCTTCCCGGACGAACCACAACTGATCGTTGCCGGGCAGGTACGCTCGCTCGCGCGCGATCAGATGCGCCAGCCATCGAGCGGACAAGCCTATTACCTGGCACGCATCGAAATCACCCCAGAAGGCCTGGCCACCTTAGGTTCGCGCCAACTTCGACCGGGCATGCCGGTCGAAGCAATCATCAAGACGGGCGAACGAAGCTTCCTGGCTTATCTGTTCAAGCCAATCACCCAGCGCATGTTTAGCGCCTTCAGGGAAAACTGATCGCACCTTGCGGCAAAGCTTGCCGCCCCACGCACAAGCTGCCGGCAAGCGCTGCAGTGAACCATGCAGACCACCCCGTGATGCGGGCAAATCGGCTCTGCAGATAACTTGGCACACTTCATGCTGATGATCGTTCAAGCAGAGCAGACCGAATGCGCTTCACCCACTCGATCTCCTCGATTGCAGCCGTCAGACTAGGAGAAGTCACATGCCGCAAATCATCAACACCAACGTAGCCTCGCTGAATTCACAGCGTAACCTGAATCGCTCGCAGGCAGATCTCGGTATTGCTCTCCAGCGCCTGTCGTCGGGTTTGCGTATCAACAGTGCGAAGGACGATGCCGCCGGTCTGGCGATTTCGGAACGCTTCACCACGCAGATTCGCGGCCTGAATCAAGCCCGCCGCAATGCCAACGATGGCATCTCGCTCGCCCAGGTAGCTGAAGGCGCCCTGCAATCGACGGGAGACATCCTGCAACGCATTCGTGAGCTAGCAGTTCAATCAGCAAACGCCACGAACAGCGCCGGTGACCGCGCTGCGCTGAACTCGGAAGTCCAGCAGCTCACGCAGGAACTCCAGCGTATTTCTACCAGCACCGAATTCAACGGGCAGAAGCTGCTGGATGGCTCTTTCACCTCAGCCCAGTTCCAGGTCGGCGCCAATGCCAACCAGTCCATCACCGCGACCTCCGCCAACTATCAGACCAATGCCTATGGCAATTTCCGCGTAGGTGCCTTTGTCGCCAGTACGGTGACCGGCTCTGGGGACATGGTTGCTGGTTCAATCAATGGTGATGGTAACGTCACCAACCGGGCCCAACCCACACGCCCCTCTCCCACTGCCGGCTCGATCATCAACAACCCGGGCTCCTTGCTACTGAGCACCGCCAGCGGCTCAACAAACATTCGTTACAACGCCGGTGCAAGCGCCCGTGACATTGCAAACGAGGTCAATGCCTCCGACAGCGGCGTACGTGCATCTGCCGTCACCCAGTTCGTCCTGGGCGGTGCCGCATCGGAAGCTTCTCCGGCTGCTGGCGTATCGCAGCCAGGTCGCTTCCAGCAAGGGCAAACCTATACGTTCTTCATGTCTTCGGATGTGTCGAGCGTCGATGCCTCGAACCCGCCTGCGTCTTACACCACCATCAGCTTTACGGTCGGTGGCAGTTCTCCCGGGGACGACGTTACCTCACAAGACCAGTTGAATGCCGCCGTTCAGGCTTTCAACGATGTTTCAGGAAAAACCGGCTTCACGGCAAAGCTGGTCAAAGTCGAAAGCGATGGCACCAACGGCAATGTCTGGGCAATCGCCATGAAGAATGAAACGGGGGCCGACTTGCGCATGGCAGCAGGGGCTGGCGAGCCCCCTGTGTTGATCGAAGATTTTGGGGTACTCGACGGCGACACGGTTAACTCGACAGGCAGCGGCGCAACAGGCGCTCCCGCAACTATCACCGTTGCCAACATCGGCGACAATGCAGTTGGCTGGGATACCGGTGAGGGAAGCTGGATCACTGGCGAAATCCTGCTCGATTCAGAGCGGGCCTACAGCATTGACAGTGCAAACGATGGCAACGGCGGTGTCGACTTTTTCACCTCAGATGCAGGAACCACCGTTGTTTCCGGTCAGTTGCAAAAAGTCGAGGCGCTCGACATCAGCACGGTGGATGCCGCATTGCGTAGCCTGTCGCTGGTTGACTCGGCACTGGCTGCCGTCAGCAACCAGCGCGCTCGCTATGGCGCCTTACAGGCGCGCTTCGAGAGCACGATCTCCAATCTGGAAACCACCGCCGAGAACCTTTCCGCCTCGCGCTCACGCATTCGCGACGCCGATTTCGCCCAGGAAACCGCCATGCTGACACGTGCGCAAATCCTGCAACAGGCAGGCACCGCAATGCTGGCACAGGCCAACACCATCCCGCAAAACGTACTTTCTTTGCTACGTCAGTAAAGTTCTCAAGAATCCCGCCGTTAATGAACGGCCACCCTTAAAAGGTGGCCGTTTTTTATTGGTACTTCAAGCAGTTATGCCGTCTCGCCAGCGCCGACTTTTGATGTTTTCTTCCTAAAGAAAGATGAACCGGGGTCGATAAATGATCCAAGAGCACAAACGCTCGGAGCCTGAATAAACCCCAGGCGTTGAGAAATTCCTTCAGGAGATCGTCATGCCCCAAGTCATCAACACCAACGTCCCGTCACTGGGTGCCCAGCGGAACCTCAATAACTCCCAGAACGCTCTGGCTGTCTCCCTGCAGCGCCTGTCGTCCGGCCTGCGCATCAACAGCGCCAAGGATGACGCTGCCGGCCTGTCGATCTCGGAACGCTTCACCGCACAGATTCGCGGTCTTGACCAAGCCCGCCGTAACGCCAACGATGGTATCTCGCTGGCGCAGGTTGCCGAAGGCGCGCTTCAGTCCTCCGGCGACATCCTGCAACGGATGCGTGAACTGGCCGTGCAATCAGCCAACGCCACCAACAGCGCCGGCGACCGTGCCGCACTGAACTCTGAAGTTCAGTCGCTCAGCCAGGAACTCCAGCGCATCGCCACCACCACCGAATTCAACGGCCAGCGCCTGCTCGATGGCAGCTTCTCCGCCGCTTCATTCCAGGTCGGTGCCAATGCCAACCAGACAATTACCGCGACGTCCGGCAACTATCAGACCGCTGCCTATGGCAACTATCGCGTCGGCGCCTTTGTTGCCTATACCGAGGGCGGTATCGGCGATATGGCCAAGGGCTCAATCAATGCCGATGGCAACATTACCGAACGCGCTCGCGCAACGCGCATTAGCGTTGGCGGCGGTTCAATTATTGACCAAGCCGGTTCATTTGCATTGAACACGGCAACTGGCACAAATACCATTCGCTATGGTGTCGGCGCCAGTGCCCGCGAAATCGCGACCGCGATCAATCAGTCTGACAGCGGTGTGCGCGCCTCGGCAGTTACAACTTTCGTCCTTGGCGGTGCCACAGCGGAGGCAGCGCCTGAAGCAGCCAACGGAGGTACGGATGGCCGCTTCTGGCAGGGCAAAACCTACACCTTCTATCTGTCAAACGACACGACTGATACCAGTGGTGACACCAAGCCAAATTCTTACACTACAGTCAGCTTCACCGTCGGCGGCGCACCAACAGCAGATGGCACAGAACAGGATGTGCTATCTGCGGAGCAGCTCAACTCTGCGGCACAGGCCTTCAACGACGTCTCGGGGAAAACTGGTTTCGTGGCCAAGATCGTCAAGACAGAGAGCGAGGACGGTACCACTGGCGCCTCCTACGCAATCCGGCTCACTAACGAAAATGGCAGTGATCTGCGTATCGCATCTGGCGAGACGGATGAAAACATCTCTTTTGAAGATATTGGTGTGCTCGACGGTGATTTCACCAATACTTTGGGCGACGGTGCAGACGCAACCAGCACGAGCGCAGGCATGATCTCCCAAATTAACGCTGCAGCTGATGGCTGGGCTGATGGTGATGGCGACTGGATTACTGGTCAGCTAACGCTTGACTCTGACAAGGCCTTTAGCATCGACAGCACCCTCGGTGGCAACACGAATGACTTCTTTACTGATGAGGGGGGCAACGCGATCACCTCAGGTGCCCTGCAGAAGGTTGATGTCGTTGATGTCGGCACGGTGGATTCTTCCCTGCGCACACTGGCGATCATCGACTCGGCGCTGGCCTCGATCAACAACCAGCGCGCTCGTTACGGCGCCTTGCAGTCCCGCTTTGAGAACACGATCCAGAACCTGCAGGTCACCTCGGAAAACCTCTCGGCTTCACGTTCGCGCATCAGGGACGCTGACTTCGCGGAAGAAACGGCCAAGCTGACCCGTTCGCAGATCCTGCAACAGGCTGGTATCGCAATGCTCTCGCAGGCAAATGCGCTGCCCCAGCAAGTGCTGACGCTGCTGCGCGGTTAATCGGGTAAGGTTGTAAGTCAAGCAAGCCGTCGGGCCCACAAGGTCCGGCGGTTCAGGCAAGGAGCAGAAAATGGCCGTTCAAAATCTAGGGAACCTCGGCGGGACAGCACCCCAGCCGGCCCCCGTCCAGGGCAGTACGCCCCGGCCGGTGGCGCCGCAGCGGGATGCCGTACCCGCTGAGGCACCCCAAAAAGCCAGTCCGCCGCCTGAGCAACCGTCCCGTGAGCAGATCAAGGAAGCCGTAGAGCAAATGCGCAAGTCGATGAGCCAAACGGCTGCAAACAATCTGCAGTTCAGTATCGATGACGAAACCGGACAAACCATCGTCCGTGTCACCGACCAGCAAACCGGCGAACTGATTCGTCAGATTCCATCTGAAGAACTGGTTGAACTGGCGAAGTCGCTGGATCGCATGCAGGGAATGTTGCTAAGGCAGCAAGTCTAAAACTGCAATTTAGAAACCATACTGGGGCCGGTGATTTATGAGTCACCGGCCCTTGTCCTTTGTGCCACGGGTTTTCTGGCCTGGCTTTTGCTAAAGCATTACTGATCGAAGCCGTAGAATAGTCATCGGCTCCCGCTTTTTGGAGGTACTTGGAGGTAACTGAGCATGGCCATTTCATCCCCCGGTATCGGCTCCGGACTCGACATCAACGGCATCATTAACAAGTTGATGTCCGTTGAGGCACAGCCCCTGTCCAAACTGAATTTTCAGGAAGCCAGTTACCAGTCAAAGATTTCTGCTTTCGGCACCCTAAAGGGGGCCGTGTCATCCCTGAACACCGCACTGGCCGGTCTTATCCCCGGCCAGTCCGCCACGCCAGCCATCACGGCAAAAATCGGCAACAGCGCCGCAGCATTTGTCACGGCAGAGAGTAAAGCCACAACCGGCAGTTACAGTCTTGAGGTCAATCAACTGGCCACGCCGCACAAGATCGCCACGGTCGCCCAATCGCAACGCCTCGCTTCTGCCGCCTACGCCAGTGCCTTTTCATCGATTAACCAAGGCACGATGAATCTTTCCGTGGGCGGCGGCGCATCCGTTGCCATCACCATCGGCCCCGGCAATGCCACGTTGACTGGTCTGAAGAATGCCATCAATAGTTCCAGTGCGGATGTCACTGCAGACATCATGCGCGACAGCAATGGCGAGTACCGGCTGACGATCACCAGCAACAAGATCGGTAGTGCCGGAAAAATCACCACGAGCGGCCTGACCGGCTTCACCTACAACGGCACCACCGGCAGCTTGTCCGAAGATCCGGACGATGGCGGACGCATTGCTTCCGGCTACGGCAGCGCGAGCGACTCGGTTGCGACCGGCACGCTCAGCATTCAGATTGGCAGTAACACGGCCAAGCAGGTGGTGATCGACAACAGCAACAACACCCTGCTCGGCCTGAAGAATGCCATTAACAGTGCCAATGCAGGGGTCACTGCGGAGTTGGTCACGGTCAGCAGCAACAACATTCGCCTGGTCCTGACTGCCAACAGCATGGGGGAAAACGCCACCATCACGACCAGCGGCCTTGCTGGCTTTGATTTCGATGGAGGCTCCGGCACGGGCAGTCTTTCGCAATCTGCCATCAACGGGGGGCAACTCGCCAAGGACGCCATCATCAAGTTGGATGGCGTTACGTCCAACTACAGTTCGAACACCATCACCACTGCCATCAACGATGTCACGCTCCGGCTGACGGGAACAACCACGACGGCGACCACGGTCACGATTGCCCGCAGCGAAGGCAGCACGCTGGCGGAGCAAGCTGCCGCCAAGTTCCGCAGCTTCAAGGGCTCGGTGGGCGATAGCTCTGCCACCGCCAGTGTCACCGCGTCAGCCGTGCAGGGAAGTTATTCGTTTCAGGTGATGCAGCTTGCCACCACACATCGAATCTCCACCCCCGGTGCGCAAGCCCATCAAATCACCACAGCCGCACCCAAGGCGCAAATATTGCGCTCCGCCGCCTACGCCGGCGAGGGGGCTGATGTCACGGATGGTGAAAATGACGGTACGCTGAACATCACGGTTGGCAGCATGCCGGAATTTACTGTCGATGTGCCCGCTGGCACCACGCTGGCCGAACTCCGCGCTTTAATCAACAGCAATGCGGGAAACACGGGCGTCACCGCCAGTATTGTTGATGGCCAGCTGACCCTTGCCAGTAACACCGCCGGGGCTCAGGGCAAGATATCGCTCACCAATACCGGGGGTCTGACTGGTCTTGACTACGACGCCACCACCAACACCGGCAGCCTGTTCGAATCCCAGGGAGCCCAAGGTTATTCAAGCAGTGCCGACACCATCGCGACCGGAACGCTATCGCTAACCATCGGCAATGGTGCCGCCACCAACATCACCATTGATGGTAGTAACAATACCCTGGCTGGCTTGCGCGATGCGATCAACAGCAACGTTTCAGGGGTTACCGCCAGCATTGTCAGCGATGGATTGGGGATGCGGCTGGTACTGAAAAGCAACACGGCAGGGCGAGATGGGGCATTGACGCTTTCCGGACTGGATGGCTTCGAGTTCAATTCAACAACAAAAACACTTTCCGATGCAGCAGCCGATGGTGGCTTGGCCGCTCAAGGCTATGCCAGTGCCAATGCCAGTGTCGGCACCGGCACCCTCAAGCTAACGCTGGGTGATGGCTCTCCACGCAATATCACGATCGACAGCTCGAACAACACGTTGGAAGGCGTCAAGAATGCGATCAACAGTGGTTCCTATGGCGTAACCGCTTCGCTTGTGACGGTGAGTGGCTCAGATGTTCGGCTTATTCTGACCAGCAACACCATCGGTATGGATGGACAAATTTCGCTTTCAGGTATTGACGGTCTGAATTTCGACCCTGGCAGCGGAGCGGGGGACTTTTCACAGAGCGAAGTCGACGGCGGGCAAGCCGCACAAGGCGCGATCATCAAGATCAATGGCGTTGCCATCAACAGTAACTCGAATACCGTCACGGGCGCGCTGCAAGGGGTTACCCTCAACCTGACCACCGTCTCCACCAACCAGACCACACTCAGCGTCAGCCAGGAAAAGACCAGCAGCCTGAATGCCACCCTGGCTGCCATCGTCAAAGCCTACAACGACCTCAACAAAACTGTCGGTGATCTGGGTAAATATGATGCAACCACCAAGTCGGGGGGGGCACTTCTGGGCAACTCAACCTTGCGGCAGGTTTCGTCGTCTGTTCGCAATGCGCTTCAATCATCGCCATCCGGACTCTCCAGCACAACCATCAAACGGCTTTCCGATATTGGTCTGGAGTTCCAGAAAGATGGCTCTCTGATCTTCAATGCCGGGAAACTCAGCTCGGCAGCCAACAGCGATTACGATGCGGTTGCTTTGCTCGCGGCATCTTTTGGCAAGACGGCGAAGGCACTCACTGACAGCATGCTGGGTACAAAAGGGAGTATTACTTCCGCCAGCAGCGGTTTGGAGACATCAATCAAGGGGCTGGAGCAGCGACGGGAGGTCATGTCGCGCCGCCTCGTGCAGATCGAGGCCCGCTACAAGCGCCAGTTCTCGTCACTCGATACGATGATCGCAAGCATGAACCAGACCTCCAACTATTTGTCACAGCAACTGGCCAACATTTCGAAGATTGGCAATAGCCGCAACTAACCACAAGGCTCACCATGTTTGCATCCTCGTCCGATCCCGCCGCCGCCTACCGCAAGGTCGGTCTGGAAACCCAGCTTGACGGCGCTTCGCCGCATAAGCTCGTCGTCATGCTGTTCGATGGCGCCCTGATTTCCATCGCCAATGCACAACGCCACATGGAAAACAAGGAAATTGCCGCCAAGGGTGGTGCGATTTCCAAGGCCATCGATATCATTGCCAACGGCCTGCAGGCAAGTCTCGACTTGCAAAGTGGTGGCGAGATCGCCGAGCGACTTGAAGCCCTTTACGAATACATGGGACAACGCCTGCTATACGCCAATCTGAAGAACGATCCGGCCGCACTTCGCGAAGTAAGCAACCTTTTGCAGGAACTCCGGTCGGCATGGGAAAAAATAACGGACGATCCCGCAGTTCTTTCCGCGACCCCGAAAGGCCAATGATGCTTAACATTGCCATGATGCCTGCACAGATTGAAATCTACGAACAAATGAGCGCCCTTTCCGCCCGCATGGTGGAGGCGGCCCGTGACAACGACTGGGATCGCCTGATCGACTTGGAGCAGTCTGTCGTCAGCCTTAGAAAATCCCTGATGAGTGAGGCGGGCAACGCAATGCCAACGCCTCAAGAGGCAGAGAAAAAACGCACCCTGATCCAGCGCATCCTGCAAGACGATGCCGAGGTGCGGCGCCATACCGAGCCTTGGATGGAGGAGGTGCGGCGCTTTCTGTCAGGTGACACTCGTAAGCGCCAGGTTGATCAAGCTTACGGTGCTGGTAGTTAAGTTCCACTGATCGCGTCTGCGCTCGCCTTGCTGAGCAACCAAGTATGGCGCTGATTCCCCCCGATGTCGGCATCCGTATGCGCATGCAGACGGATGCCAACTTGTTGCAACCGGTGCGTCCGGCGCACGATATTGGCAGCGATCTGCCGGAATTACGCCAGGGGCAGACTTTCACGGCACGCATTCAGGAGGTTCTGCCGGACAACTCCTACAAGGCGCTGGTTGCCGGCAAGCAGCTCACGCTGCAACTCCCGGAAGGTGCAAAGACGGGAGATGAACTCGAACTGGTGGTGGTCGACCGCGCGGGCAGGACCATCATGGCCAAGCAGGTCGAGACGGGGCAGACCGGCAGCAGCGCCCCCTATGAATTCGCCAGGTTCAGCACGGCCGGCCGCATGATCAGTAACCTGCTCCCTGACGAAGGTAACGCCAGCGTACCGGCCCGACTAAACCGCGGCGAGCCGCTTCTGCCAGCCCCGCCCAGCGGACAAAATGCCGCCGCGCAATTGGCCCCCATACTGGCGAAATCGGTGGCTCAAAGCGGGCTGTTTTATGAGTCTCATCAGGCACAGTGGGTGAATGGTCAGCGACCGCTCGCACAACTGTTCCAAGAACCGCAGGGCCAGCACGCCCGCGCGGATGGCACGACCAGGACAGGCATCCTGGCAGACCGCGCCGCGCTGCCGGGCATGCTGCCAGCAGGCGGCGCAGAAAAAGTCGGCGCTGGTGGGACGGCACCCGCTGCTCAAATTGCCCAGGCTGCGCAAGCCGCATCGCCCGTGCCGGATGATCTGCGGCCGCTCGTCCAGCAACAGCTCGAAACGCTGGCTACCCAACGCATGACGTGGCATGGCGAAGTCTGGCCACAGCAGGCGATGGACTTGACGATTGAACTCGAAAACGAACGGGAAACAGATGGCAGCGAGGACGAATCACCCCTTTGGAGTACCACGTTATCCCTGACCACACCGCGCCTGGGGCGCGTCGATGCCAAGCTTCAACTGACCGCACAAGGCATGCGCATCACACTGGCCACGCCCTATGGTGCCAGTGCCGCCGACTTGCTTGATGAAGCGCCGGCACTGGCCAAGGCGATGGAAGCTGCCGGCGTGCCGCTGATTGCCCTGCAAGTAAAACATGAAGCAGAACCTGCCCGCCCATGAGCACGCTGCCAGGCAAGGATGAGCGCTCATTGGCCGTTGCGTTGAAATACGCGCCGGGCGACAGTGCCCCGAAAGTGGTGGCGAAGGGACGTGGCTTGATTGCGGATGAAATTATCGCCCGCGCGAAAGAGCATGGCGTCTATGTCCATGAGTCCCCGGAACTCGTCACCCTGCTCTCTCAGGTGGATCTGGATGATCACATCCCGCCGATCCTGTATATCGCCGTCGCCGAACTGTTGGCCTGGCTTTATCAGGTTGAACAGAAAGGCGTCAGCACGCCGCCGCCCGAGCTCAACCTACCTATGACGCCAAGTCAAGTTGAACCATGACGAGCGATACGCCGAAATCCCCGCAGACTGTGATTGAGCCCGGTGAGCTTGGCCAGTACATGCTGCGCACCCATGCCGAAATCCAGGTGGTATTGCGCGGCTTGTGTGACCGTGTCTCGCAAATCACGGTGTTTTTCAATGAAGGCGAGGACATGCTGCTCACCACGCTGGCCGAGGTCGGCGATGACCATCTGATTCTTGACTATGGGCCGAGCAACGAAATCAATCATCGGTCGCTAGCGGTGGAAAAGCACTTTTGTGTCTCGATGCTCGACAAGGTGCGCGTGCAGTTCATCCTGCGCGGCTTCAGCAAGGTCGAACACGAAGGACGCCCCGCATTTCGCTGTGCCCTGCCCGACGAGGTGCTACGGCTACAGCGACGCGAGTTCTATCGCATGGTCACGCCCATCATGCGCCCGCTCAAATGCACGATGCCGATTCATCTGGCAGACGGCCGCATGCAACTCCATGAAGCCGGCATCTTCGATATCAGTGTGGGAGGACTGGGCGTCTCTGTACCCGCCGACAAGGGCATTCCTTTCGGGCGCGATATGGTGTTGCCCGGTTGTCGCATCGAACTGCCCGAAGTAGGGTTTGTGGTCGGAACTTTGTGCGTCAGAAGCGTCTTCAACGTCGCCCTGAAAAGCGGTGCGCACATGCGGCGTGCCGGCTGCGAATTCATTGATCTGCCCGGCCCGATGGCCACACTGATCCAGCGCTACATCATCAAGGTCGAACGCGAAAGAAAAGCCCGCGAAAGCGGGCTGGGCTAACAACCCTCATGCTTGCCCACATCGTAACGCGGCACTACCGATTGGCAGCCACTTTATAGACGTCCCCACCCTCGCGCTTACCGACGGCGACCACCACAACGATCAACCGACTGTCTCGCACTTCATAGACGAGGCGGTAGCCAATTGAACGTAACTTGATCTTGTATCTGTCAGGGTGGCCGGTGGCCGGCAAGCTTTGCTGATGCGACGCGAGGATTTTCCAGGCGCTCGGCGAGCTTTTTCTTGAGCTGTGTCCGGACGACATTGTCGAGCTTGCGCCACTCCCTTAGCGCATCCTCAAGAAACCCAAGCTCATAGCTCACCGAGCTTGACTTTGACAATGCGCTGCCCGGCACGGGCATCGGCAATCTTGTTGAGCTCGATGTCGTCGAGTCGCTCGATCATCGCCTCATAAACATCGGCCGGCACGCAGTAGAAAGCCGGCGCGTTGCGGTTGAGGATGACTACTGGTGCCCCCTCTCCAGCCGCAACCGTCGCCATCGGATTACGCTTCAACTCCGATACGCTTGCAGTAGTTTCCGAAAAAATCTGATGAGCCATGGCTCTCTCCGAGACCAGTTGATGGCACTAATGCTAGCACCCCAAGACCAAGCTCGTCAGACCGGCATGTTCATCACGTCCTGATAGGCCGAGACAAGCTTGTTTCTCACCTGCACCATTTGCTGGAATGACAGGCTGGCCTTTTGCAGGTTGATCATCACGTCCTGCACTTGGACGCTTTCATCGCCGCTGGCCAAGCCCTGCGCCATCTGCTGCGCCTGCTGCTGTGCGTTGCTCACCTGATCGATAGCGGACTTGAGGGCCAAGCCGAAATCGGCACCGGAGGCATCCTGAGCGGCAGCCGCAGGCTTACCGCCTGCAACGGCACTGGCCGCACGCAGTTCGGAAAGCATTTGTTCGAGGTTACGGGTATCGATTGCCATGATGTCCCTTTATAGCAAACTCCGTGCCGCCTGAAAAGTCATTTGCAGCTCACGCGTCGGTTCAATCAAGCTCGTCGGTCTTATAGTAGCCCTCTTCGCGATACTGCGCCAGTTTATAGCGCAGCGTTCGCTCGGAAATGCCCAGCAAATCAATGGCCTTCTTGCGTGAGCCACCGACTTTGGCCAGGGTATCCAGAATGTGCTGGCGCTCCAGATCACGCATGTTGGCCGGCCCCACTGGAGTCGCCGGGATTCCCGCTGGGGCAGGCTGGGGCGCTGCTGCGGCAAAAGTCGGCGCTGGCGGGATGGAATGCCCCGCATGGGGTACGGCAGGCTGCTCATAACTGCTTGGCACAGGCACTACCGCGCCGGGCGCAGTATCCGGCAGGAGCAGGTGTTCAGCCTCGATACTGTCGCCGGGCGCGAGGATGAGCGCCCGCTGGATGACGTTTTCCAGCTCACGCACATTGCCCGGCCAGGCATGGGCGGCAAGTTTTGCCGCAGCGGACGCGGAGACGTGTCCCACCCGCCCAAGGCGTGCGCCGTGCATAGCGAGGAAGTGCTTGGCAAGCGGGACGATGTCGCTAGGACGTTCGCGCAGGCCGGGAATCTCCAGGGGGAAAACGTTCAGTCGATAAAAAAGGTCTTCGCGGAAGCGGCCGGCCGCGACTTCCCCCGCCATATTGCGGTTCGAGGTAGCCACAACGCGGATATCCACCGGCACCGGCTTCTTGCCACCAACGCGTTCCACTTCGCGCTCTTGCAATACCCGCAGCAGTTTGGCTTGCAGGGCCAGCGGCATTTCCGAAATTTCGTCGAGCAGCAGGGTGCCCTTGTCGGATTGTTCGAACTTGCCCGGCTGCGCCGTCTGTGCGCCAGTAAAGGCGCCCTTCTCGTGGCCAAACAGCGTGGCCTCAAGCAGATTGTCGGGAATCGCCGCGCAGTTGATGGCCACAAATGGCCCCTTGCTGCGTAGCGACTGGTCATGGATGTAGCGGGCAAAAACTTCCTTGCCGGTACCCGATTCGCCGGTGAGCATAATCGTGGCATCCGTCTTCGCCACCCGGGCGGCCAGCAACAGCACTGCGCGCGTCCGCGGATCGGCGGCGATCACGCCTTCGGCCGACGGCGGAATGGCATAGCGTTCGATCTGATCCAGCAGCGCCTTGGGTTCAAAAGGCTTCAGCATGAAGTCACAAGCACCGCCACGCATCGCGGCAACGGCCTTGTCGACATCGCCAAAGGCCGTCATCAGCATTACCGGCAGCCCGGGCTTCTTCGTACGAATTTCGCCCAGCAACTGCAGGCCATCCATCGGCGCCATGCGCAGATCGGAAACCACCATGTGAAAGGCTTTCCGATCCAGCATCGCCAGTGCCGCCGGGCCGCCATCGGCGCCGGTGGCCTGATGCCCGGCCGCTTCGAGCGTGATCAGCAGGGCATCGCGCAGGGCTTCGTCGTCTTCCACCACCAGAATGTTCATGGGCGCTTTGGCCATCTCAACTTGACTCCATCAGTGTTAGTGTTGGCTCACTGCCCGCCCCTCGGCTGACCGTCAGTACAAATTCGGTACCCTGACCCGGTTCGGAAACCACGTCGATCCCCCCGCCATGCGCCCGTGCCACGCCACGCGCAATCGCCAGGCCGAGCCCCGTCCCCTCGGCGCGGGTGGTAAAGAACGGCTCGAAGAGGCGCGTCACCACATCCGGCGGCATGCCCGGCCCATTGTCTTTAACGGTAAAGGCCAGCCGTTCTTCAGTGACATCAACCCCCAAGCCGACCTGACCGCCGCCCTGCGCGACGACCTGCAGCGCATTTTCCAGCAGATTGGTGAGCGCCCCGGTCAATGCCTTGCGATTGCCGGTGAGCATCAGCCCCGGTGGCACCCTGGCCATCTGGAACGACACCCCGCGCTGCTGCGCCAGTGGCTCGAAGGTGTGGGCCAGTTCGGCAAACAGATCGTCGACCGGAAACGTATCGCGCCCCAAAACTTCGCCGCGCGCAAACAACAGCATGTCCTGAATCAAACGTTCGAGATGCTTGAGGCGGCCAACCGTTTTTTGCGCAATGCTGATCCGGGTGCCCGTCGGAATATCCGGGTTTTCCAGATTGCCCGCATAGAGCAGCGCCGCGGCAATCGGGGTACGCAATTGATGGGCCAACTGGGCGGCCATTTCGCCCATGGCCGTCAGCCGTCGATTGCGCTCCGCCTCTTCGCGCAAACGTTGCGTCTCGGCATTGGCCTCGGCCAGTTGGGCGGTCAGGCCCACCACCTGGCGCTCCAGCGCCTGATAGGAGGTGGTGAGCTCCTCCGATACCTGGTTGAACAGGCGAAAAGCCTCGGCGAGACGTGCCGGGTCCACGGCAGCGTCGCTGCCATCAAGCTGAGGCATTCCGGTCGGGGGAGATTCGGCAACATTCATCGCGGCTGATCTTCGCAAAAAGTCGGTGCTGGCGATACGGCGAATAAAAGGGAATTACGCGTTGGGAGAACAATAACCGAATTAGCGGCAATTTTTGCCGCTGCTTGCTGGAACCTCACTTGCTTGGTCAAGTCAAAATCCGTCAGCGTTTTTCTGGAGACTCGTTCCCGCAATATGGCAGATCAGGCCGCCGCCCCCACCTTGCCGTCCTTCCCTCTCAACCTTGAGGCGCTCTCTCAACTGAGCCAGCGCCAAAAGCTTGGGGCGATGGCTGCTGTCGCCTTGGCGATCGCGCTCCTGGTGGGTGCCTGGCTATGGACCAAGGAACCGCCCTACGGCATCCTGTTCGCCAATCTGACCGATCAGGATGGCGGCCAGATTGTTACCACCCTGCAGCAGCAAAACGTGCCGTACAAGCTGGAAAGCGGCGGCGCAATCAAGATTCCCGCCAGCATGGTGCACGACGTGCGCCTGCGACTGGCCTCCCAAGGCCTGCCCAGAGGCGGACTGGTCGGCTTCGAGGTGATGGAAAACCAGAAGCTGGGCGTTAGCCAGTTTGCCGAGCAAATCAATTATCAGCGTGGCCTCGAAGGCGAACTGGCCCGTTCGATCCAGACGCTCGCTGCGGTACGCGCCGCCCGCGTGCATCTGGCCATTCCGAAGCAGACCGCCTTCTTGCGCGATGAGATGAAGCCCTCCGCGTCGGTGCTGGTCAGCCTGCAACCAGGCCGTGCGCTGGATGGCGCGCAGATCGCCGGCATCTTGCATCTGATCTCCTCTTCGGTGCCGCAACTGAATCCCGCCAACGTCAGTGTGATTGATCAGGATGGCAAGCTGATTTCGCAACCGAACGATCCGCTCAAAACCGCCGGCCTTGATCCGAACCAACTCAAGTACCTCAAGGAAATCGAGGCGCGTTATCTGGCACGCGTCGAGGCAATTCTCGAACCCTTGGTCGGCAAGGGTAACTTTCGCGCCCAGATCGCCGCCGACGTCGATTTCTCGCATATCGACCAGGTCGAGGAATCCTATCTACCCAATCCGGCGCCAGACACCGCCGTGCGCAGCCAGCAAACCGCCGAGACGGGATCAGGAACGCCGCCCGCCATGGGGGTGCCCGGCGCACTGACCAACCAGCCCCCTGTCCCTGCCACGGCACCGATCACCAACCCGCAGGTCGGTGGTGCCGGTGGCGGCGCCAACGCCAACAACAATTACAGCCGCAACGCCACGATCAACTATGAACTGGACAAGACCGTCAAGCACACACGGGGTACGCCGGGCGTGGTCAAGCGGCTTTCCGTTGCGGTGGCGGTCAATCACAAGAAAGGGCCGGAGAAGGATGGCAAGCCGGGCAAGGCCACGCCGCCGACAGCGGAAGATCTCAAGCGCATTAATGACCTCGTACGCGAAGCCGTGGGCTTCAACCAGGGACGCGGCGATTCGATCAGTGTCGCCTCGGCCGACTTCGTGCCACCCTCGCCCGACCTGATTCCTGACCTGCCGCTCTGGAAAGACCCGGATGCCATCGCCTTCGCCCGGGAATTTGGTCAGTACCTGATCTTCGCCATCATCGCCTTCCTGGTCTGGAGCAAGCTGCTCAAGCCGATTTTCGAAATGGTCGCCGCCACGACCCGCCGGGTCGAGGCCGAAGAGCAGGCCGCCGAAGAAGCAGCAGAAGAAGGTGCTGAAGGACATGCGCATCTGGGGCCGACCTTCGAGGATCGGGTGAAGGCCGCGCAGGACCTCGCGCACCAGAACCCGAAGCTCGTCGCTCAACTGATCAAGGAGTGGATGGGTGCCGGGGCCTGAAGAGGGAATTGAAAAGAGCGCGATGCTGCTCCTTACCCTCGGTTCGGATGCCGCCGCCGAGGTATTGAAACAGCTCGGGCCGAAGGAGGTCCAGAAGCTCGGCCATGCCATGGCCGCGCTCAAGACCATCCCGCGCGACAAGGTCGAACCGCTGCTGGACGAACTGGTCGGTCACTCGGCCAAGGGAGCACCCCTGTCGGCTGACGAGGAGATGATCCGCTCGATGCTGACCAAGGCACTCGGCGATGACAAGGCCGCCAACCTGATCGGCCGCATCCTGCAAGGCGGTGACACGGCCGGCATCGAGAGCCTGAAGTGGATGGACGCGGGCACGGTGGCCGACCTGATCAAGAACGAACATCCGCAAATCATCGCCACCATCCTCGTGCATCTGGAATTCGACCACGCCGGCGAAATCCTGAAAATGTTTACCGAGCGTCTACGCAACGATGTCCTGCTGCGCATCGCCACGCTGGATGGCGTCCAGCCGACCGCCTTGCGCGAACTGAACGACGCCCTCACCCGCTTGCTCGCCGGTGCCGCTTCCAACGTCAAAAAAGCGGCGATGGGTGGCATCCGCCATGCTGCCGAGATTCTCAACTTCGTCGGCCAGGCTGCGGAAACCGCCATTGTCGACAACGTGCGTGAATACGACCCGGATCTCGCCCAGAAGATTCTCGACGAGATGTTCGTGTTCGAAAACCTGCTCGATGTCGACGACCGCGGCATCCAGTTGCTGTTGCGCGAAATTCAGTCCGATTCGCTGATCCTTGCCCTCAAAGGCTCGTCACCCGAGTTGCGCGACAAGGTATTCAAGAACATGTCGCAGCGCGCTGCCGAAATGCTCAAGGAAGACCTCGAATCGAAAGGCCCCGTGCGCCTTTCGGAAGTGGAAGCCGAACAGAAGGAAATTCTCAAGATCGCACGCCGCCTCGCCGACGAAGGGCAAATCCAGTTGGGCGGCAAGGGCGGTGACGACCAGATGGTTTGATCATGGCCGAGCCATCATCCAACCAGACAGCCTGGGAGCGCTGGGAACTCGCCAGCTTTGACGAAGCGGCCAAGAAAGCAATGGAGCCGCCGCCGCCCCCCCCCGAGGAAGTCGAGGTGCCGGCACCCGAGGTTCACTTGCCCACCGCCGAAGAGATCGAGCAAATTTATCAGCAGGCGCGTGAGGAAGGACAGCGCCAGGGGCATGAGGAGGGCCACAAGGCCGGCTACGAGGAAGGCCAGGCCAAGGCCCGCGGGGAAGCCAAGCGCTTTGCGCAAATCGCGGCAAAACTCGACAAGGGACTGGCGGAAATGGAATCTGCCGTCGCGGACGAACTGCTGTCGCTCTCGATTGCCCTGGCCCGTGATGTGATCCGCCAGGAGCTCACCGCCCATCCCGAAACACTGCTCGTCGTGGTGCGTGAAGCGCTCGGGCAGCTGCCCCATCAACATGCCGCCATCTATCTGCACCCGGACGATGCCTCGCTGCTACGCTCCTATGCCGGCGATCAGTTGAGTCACGCCGGCCACCGTATCCACGAAGACTTCAAGCTCAAGCGCGGCGATTGTCTGCTGGAAGCGGGCGGAACGCAGGTCGATGCCACCGTCGCCATGCGCTGGCAGCGGGTGCTGGAGGGACTCGGCATCACGGCAGCTTGGGAAGATCGCGCCGAAGCTGGCGCATCTGTGCTGAAAGACGATGAACCCGCAGCGCCTGAGTGACTTTCTGCGCGATTGCCGACTACGCACCGGCGCCGCCACGCCCTATCGGATCGCCGGCCGACTGACGCGCATCAACGGTCTGGTGATGGAAGCGGCGGGCCTCAAACTGCCACTCGGATCGGGCTGCCGCATCGAGATTCCCGGCGACGGCACGGTCGAAGCGGAAGTCGTCGGCTTCTCTGGCGAGAAGCTCTACATGATGCCCACCGAGGATGTCTATGGCCTCGCCCCTGGCTCGCACGTACTACCCATGGAAAGCCTGCAACCCCCGCCGAAACTAGGCGCTTCCAGCTTGCCCCTGCGCCGGTCTCTCGACCGGGCCAAGCATCTGCCGGTCGGTGCGCAGTTGCTCGGTCGCGTGGTCGATGGCAATGGGCGCCCGTTGGATGGCCTCGGTCCCCTTGACAGCAAAGCGGTGCGCTCACTCATCGCACGGCCCATTAATCCGCTGCTACGGGCGCCTATCGCGCAGTCGCTCGATGTCGGTATCCGCGCCATCAATGCCCTGCTGACGGTCGGGCGCGGCCAGCGGCTGGGTCTGTTTGCCGGTTCGGGCGTCGGCAAGAGCGTACTGCTCGGCATGATGGCACGCTATACCGCCGCCGACGTGATTGTCGTCGGCCTGATCGGCGAACGCGGCCGTGAAGTCAAGGAATTCATCGAGCAGAACCTGGGGGAGGCCGGGCGCAAGCGTTCCGTCGTCGTCGCCGCACCCGCCGACGTCAGCCCGCTAATGCGGTTGCAAGGCGCGTCCTATGCCACAGCGATTGCCGAACAGTTCCGCGATGAGGGCAAGCAGGTACTGCTGATCATGGATTCGCTGACCCGCTACGCCATGGCGCAGCGCGAAATCGCGCTGGCGATTGGCGAACCGCCGGTGACTCGCGGTTATCCACCCTCCGTTTTTGCCCGCCTGCCCCAACTCGTTGAGCGCGCCGGCAATGGCCCGAGCGGCGGCGGTTCCATCACCGCCTTCTACACCGTGCTGGCCGAAGGCGATGACCAGCAGGATCCGATTGCCGACGCCGCCCGTGCCATCCTCGATGGCCACATCGTGCTGAGTCGCACCTTGGCCGATAGCGGCCACTACCCCGAAATCGATATCGAACAATCGATTTCGCGCGCCATGACCAACCTGATTCCGCCCGATCATCTCGAACGCGTCAGAGGGTTCAAGCAACTGTATTCGCGCTATCAGCGGGCACGCGACCTCCTCGCCGTGGGCGCCTACGCACCAGGCTCCGACCCCCTGCTGGACCGCGCCATCGCCTTGTATCCCCAGCTGGAAGCCTTCCTGCAGCAGTCCATCGAGGAGTGTGCCGATGCGCAGCAAAGCCAGGCTGCGCTGAATGCCCTGCTGCCAGCGGTCTGATAGGCCTGACGTTTCGCCCGGGGCCGCTATACTTGAACCATGAGTAAACCGTTTCAACTGCAACCGCTGCTGGATCTGTCGAACCTGCGTCTGGATGAGGCCTCGCGTCAGTTGGGCAAGCTGATCGCGGGCGAACAGGAGTCCAGCCAGCGCTTGGCGATGCTGGTCGAGTATCGTGACGAGTATCACGCACGTTTTCTTGCCAGCGCTGGCAATGGGATCGGCCCGGATGCGTGGCGCAACTTCCAGCACTTCCTTGGCCGCCTCGATCAGGCCATTGAACAGGCCCGTACCATGGTGACCGCCTCCAAGCAGCGTACCGCCATCGGCCAGCGCAACTGGCTGGACAAGCGTGGCAAGGTGAAGGCGTTCGATACCCTGTCGCAGCGCCATCAGACTCGTGTGCTGATGGCCGAGGCACGTCAGGCGCAAAGGCAGTCGGACGAACACGCCGCCCGTCGCTACGGACAGGATCGCGAAGAGGAATAAGCTTCCGCTGCCTCACAGCCAGTGGCATGGTCCTTGCGTAAGTGGTGCAGGACATTTCATGCAAGGACAGCCTCCATGACGGCAACCACTTTTACTCCAGCCAACCTTCAGGCGAATGCCGCCATTGCCCAGACAAAAGGCAGCAGTGCGCAAGGCGCTTCATCCACCGATGCGGCCGATCCGGGCAGCGCGGGGGCTGCAGCGAACTCGTTTGGCGCGCTGTTCCAGCAACTGATGGGCAAGCAACCGCCGCCCGGGATCAAGACAGGTTTACTCGACGCAGCGACGGAACTCACCCAAAAAGTCGGCGCTGGCGAGACGGCAGGAGAGCTTGATGCCCTGCTGCCTTTCATGGAAGCCATGGGGCTAGCCCAGTCTCTCACGCCAGAAGCGGCACCGATTATGCCGGCAATTACTGCCGGTGAGGATGCCATTGAATTTGGCAACAAACCCCTTGCCGGATTGAGAGGCGAAATCGAGCCCCCCCTCGGGCAAGCAAAGACCTCTCGGGGCATCGGCGTCGGGCTTGGTGAAGGCAAAGATGAGGTGGGTAGCGGCCGTGAATTCGCTGCCAAACTCACCGCCGCCATCGACAGCAACAAACAATCCGGCCAACCGACCAACATGTCCAATGTTGTTCAACAAGTCATTGCCACCGCCAGCCCATCCAATGCACCCGCGACCATGACCGTCAGCCAACCCGTTGGGGCGGCAGGCTGGGGCCAGGAAGTCGGCCAACGCATCGTCTGGATGGCGAATCGCTCTGAAGGTCGGGCTGAACTGGTGTTGAACCCACCGCAAATGGGCCGTGTGGAAGTCAGCCTGACGGTTTCGGGTGATCAGGCGACCGCTTCGTTTGCCTCGGCCAACCCGGTTGTTCGTGAAGCCCTCGAATCGGCCCTGCCGCGCTTGCGTGAAGCGCTTGCCGAAGCAGGCATCCAACTCGGGCAGGCGCAGGTAGGCGCCGAAAACGCACGCCACTCCGCTCAACAAGAGAAAAACCCGGATAAATTCGCTGCTCATCCTGAGACTTCTGCTGGAAAGTCGTCCATCATGGCATCTTCAGATCACGATTCAGCCACTTCAGCCCTCAAGGTCGGGCGTGGTCTTGTCGATGTATTCGCTTAAGCATGATTTCAGGCTGACCGTACAGGAGTAGAGAATGGCTGATGCCAAGAAGACCGGGGCGCCCGCCGAAGGCGAAGCCCCCAAGAAAAAAAGCAAGCTGTTGCTGATCATCATCATTGCCGTGCTGGTATTGGTGCTGGGCGGAGGGGGTGCGGCCTTCATGTTGATGAAGAAAAAGCCTGCCGAAGATGGGGATGAGGAAGATCTGGATGCCCCGCCCGCCAAGGTCGCCAAGGCTAAAACCAAGAAAAAGAAAGGGAACCCGGGGGCTCCCCCTGCTTTCGTCAAGCTCGATCCTTTTGTCGTCAAGCTACAGGCCGATGGCCAGGAAAATTACGCCCAAGCGACGCCTGAGCTCAAGTTGCTCGAAGCACCCATGGCTGATCAGGTCAAGCAGTTCATGCCGGAAATTCGTCATAAATTCCTGTTGATTATGGCGGCCAAGAAAGCGGCCGATCTTTCTAACCCCGAAGGCATGCAGCAACTCGCCAATCAGTTGCGTGAGTCGATCAATGCCACCCTGACAGGCGAAAAACCGGATGCTGCCATGGAAAAGCAGGACGTAAATGAAGATGGCCCCGTCGTTGCGGTATTTTTCTCTTCGCTGATCGTCCAGTAAGCGTCCATCGACAATGAGCCAGGATTTTCTCTCCCAGGAAGAAGTAGATGCCCTCTTGAAGGGTGTCACGGGAGATACTGACGAGGAGCATCAGGAAGAGGAGGCGGGGGGGGTCAAGAACTATGACCTCGGGCGCCAGGAGCGCATCGTGCGGGGCCGCATGCCGACGATGGAGCTCATCAACGAGCGTTTCGCCCGTTACTTCCGCATCGGCCTTTTCAACTACATGCACCGCAGCACGGAGATTTCCGTCGGCCCGGTGCGTGTGCAGAAATACAGCGATTTCATCCGCAATCTGGTGGTGCCGACCAACCTCAACCTGATTCAGATGAAACCGCTGCGCGGCACCGGGCTGGTGGTGTTCGATCCGAATCTGGTATTCCTTGTGGTCGACAACATGTTCGGCAGCGACGGGCGTTTTCATACCCGGGTCGAGGGGCGCGATTTCACGCCGACCGAGCAGCGCATCATCCAGGGCCTGCTGAACGTCGTTTTCGCGGAATACGAAAAGGCCTGGAAGCCAGTCTACGAAGTGGAATTTGAGTACGTCCGCTCGGAGATGAATACCCAGTTCGCGAACATCGCCACCCCATCCGAAATCGTTGTGGCGTTCACGTTTACCATCGAACTCTCGGGCAACTCGGCAGAAATGCACCTGTGCCTGCCCTACTCGATGATCGAGCCGATTCGCGATGTGCTCTACAGCACCATGCACAGCGAACAGGCCGGCAGCGACGTGCGCTGGAGCGGTCTGTTGCGCAAGCAGCTTGGATTGGCGGAAGTCGAATTGGTGGCCCGCCTGGGCGAATCGATGATCACCATCGGCGATGTGGCAAAGCTGAAAACCGGCGATGTCGTGCCGATCAGCATCACCGATCTCGTCACCGTGACCGTCGATGGCATTCCATTGATGGATTGCCAGTACGGTATCAACAATGGTCAATACGCGCTCAAGGTCGGCCAGTTTATCGCCCCCGAAGAAAGCGCAGATGCACACTAGTAGAGGTTTCTCATGAGTGACGAAGTCAAACCGGATGAAGAAGCAGTCAGCGAAGACGATTGGGCCGCCGCCATGGGCGAACAAACGACCGCTGAAGGTGAAAGCTCGGCTGAGGATGATTGGGCCGCCGCCATGGGCGAACAGGCTGTGGTGGAAAAAACCACTATCAAGCCGGCCGATATCTTCAATCCGCTCTCGGGGGGCGGCCAGCCGAATGCCAATCATGGCTTCGAGCTGATCCTCGACATTCCGGTCAGCCTGACGGTGGAGTTGGGTCGCACCAAGATCTCGATCCGCAATCTGTTGCAACTGGCGCATGGCTCCGTTGTCGAACTGGATGGCCTGGCCGGCGAACCGATGGATGTGCTGGTGAATGGCACCCTGATTGCCCAAGGCGAGGTCGTTGTCGTGAATGACAAGTTCGGCATTCGCCTGACAGACATCATCACGCCGCAGGAGCGCCTGCGCAAGCTCAACAAGTAGCCGGACTTTTCCCCTCTAATTCTGTCATCGCGACAGTGGGCGAAGCATAAGCTTCGTGGCCATGTCGTCACGTCTGTTATCGCTTGTCCTGCTGTTGGCTGCGCCCTGCGCACTTGCCGCAGAGACCGCATCAAATACCCCTCCCGATCTGGGCGCCAGCGCGCTGCAAATGGTGTTTGGCCTGCTCGTCGTCCTCGGGCTGCTGGTGGGCACTTTGTGGCTGCTCAAGCGTATCAGTCAGCCGCGCGGCGCCATTGCCGGATTGATGCGGGTTGTTGCCGGCGTCTCCGTCGGTCCGCGCGAACGGGTGGTCATTCTTGAACTGGGCAACAGTTGGCTGGTGCTGGGGGTGTCCCCGGGACAAGTTTCAACGCTGGCCGAAATCCCCCGACAGGAAGTACCCACTTCTCCCCAAACACTGGCAGGTGGTGATTTTTCATCCTGGCTTAAACAGGTAGTACAACACCGTGGCAAGGGCTGAGTTGCCGCGCTGGCTGGGTCTAGCGCTGATTGCCACGCTGGCGCTGCTGCCGGCGCTGGCCCACGCACAAGCGTTACCCGCCATCACCAGCACGCCGAGCGCAGGGGGAGGTACCCAGTGGTCGCTTTCGATCCAGACGCTGTTGCTCATCACCGGTCTCAGCTTCCTGCCGGCCATGATCCTGATGATGACCAGCTTCACGCGCATCATCATCGTGTTCTCCCTGCTGCGCCACGCGCTCGGCACGCAGACTTCGCCGCCCAATCAGGTGCTGGTCGGTCTCGCCCTATTCCTCACCTTCTTCATCATGGCCCCGGTGGGTGAAAAGATTTACGTCGACGCCTACCAGCCCTTGTCCGAAAACAAGATCACCTTCATGCAGGCACTCGAACGCGGCGCCGTACCGTTGCGTGCCTTCATGCTCAAGCAGACCCGCGATGCCGACCTTGCCCTGTTCACCAAAATTTCGCAAAGCCCGACACCGGCTACGGTCGATGACGTGCCGATGCGCGTCCTGATCCCGGCCTTTGTCACCTCCGAACTCAAAACCGCCTTCCAGATCGGATTCATCATCTTCATTCCCTTTCTTATCATCGACATGGTCGTTGCATCGGTACTGATGTCGATGGGCATGATGATGATGTCACCGGTCATTGTTGCTCTGCCGTTCAAGATCATGCTGTTCGTGCTGGTTGATGGCTGGCAGCTTGTGATTGGCTCACTGGTCGCCAG
Source organism: Rhodocyclaceae bacterium (assembly GCA_030681195.1). Classification (GTDB taxonomy): domain Bacteria; phylum Pseudomonadota; class Gammaproteobacteria; order Burkholderiales; family Rhodocyclaceae; genus Sulfuricystis. Next base: position 48,019 of record JAUXXJ010000047.1, on the reverse strand, counting down.
CTTCGGTTAAAGGAAATTTGCCATGACCCCCACCACCGTCATTGATATTGGCCGTCAGGCTGTCGAAGTCACGTTGATGATCTCCGCGCCGCTGTTCATCGCTGCCCTGGTGACCGGCCTGCTGATCTCGATTTTTCAGGCCGCCACCCAGATCAACGAGGCCACCCTGTCCTTCGTACCAAAGTTGATCGTTGTCTTTACCACCATGGTGGTGGCCGGCCCCTGGATGATCACCACACTGACCGATTTCATGCGGCGCCTGTATGGATCGATTCCTTCACTGATCGGCTAGCGAGCAAAGCGGATGATCAGCTTCACCAGCGCACAACTGGACGCCTGGCTGGTCGCCTTTATCTTCCCGCTGACGCGGATTCTCGCACTACTCGCCAGCGCCCCGGTCTTCAATAACGTCGCACAACCGGCACGTGTCCGGCTGGGTGTCGGCCTCGTCATCACGGTCGCACTGATCCCGGTATTGCCGCCCATGCCGCCGGTCTCGCCAGGGTCGTGGATTGGTCTGATCATCATCGCCCAACAAATCATGATCGGCGTGTTGCTCGGCTTCACGCTGCGCATCGCCTTTGCCGCCATTGATGTCGCCGGCACGCTGATCGGCATGCAGATGAGTCTGTCTTTTGCCGTTTCCTATGACCCGCAGAATGGCGGCCAGACACCCGTACTCTCCGAATTTCTCGGCCTGCTCACCACGCTGATCTTTCTCGCCATGAACGGGCACTTGCTGACGCTATCGGTGCTGGCCGAGACTTTCCGCTTGCTGCCGGTTTCCGTCACGCCTTTCAGTGCCGGCAGCTTCTCGGCGCTGCTGCTCTGGTCCTCCATGATGTTCTCATCCGGCCTGCTGCTCGCCCTGCCCCTGATTACCGCGCTGCTGATCACGAACCTGGCCATGGGCGTACTGGCACGCGTCGCGCCGCAACTCAACATCTTCGCGGTGGGTTTCCCGGTCACGCTGTTCTCGGGCTTTATCGTACTGATGTTTTCGATCCCCTACTTCGGGGCAGCCATGGAAACACTCTTCGACCAGGCATTTCGCGCCATGGCGCAGGTCATGCGCGCAGCGGGTGGAGCCTGATCAGCCGGCCGACTTCTTGAAGCGCACCACCCCCTCGGCAACGCGCTGCGAACCGAGCACGGATGACTCCATCCCTTCCGAATACTCGACCACCTCGTAGCTGCCAAACCCGCCTGCACGCATCAACTCCTTGGCACGACGGTGGAAGATCACTCGCGCCTCACCTGCTCCACCTGTGTAATAGCGCTTCATGGCCAGCTGGAAACGGACATGGTTCTCGGGAAAACGCGCCTCTTCAATCTGCCAGTTGGGGGATAGCGGGTCGAGGATCAGATAAGCAGCACCCGCCCACATGCCCCAATACACCAGCTTTTCGAGCGGGTATGTGACAGAAGGCCCGATGACGACCGGGATATCGGGAATCAGTGGCGCGCCAAGAACTTCAGCGACCACATCCGCCGCCGCATTCGTCACCTGGCTACTCGCACCACGGACATTTTCATTTTGTGGGGTACTTGAACAACCAGCGATCAGGAGTGACGCCATCAAGGCGGAGGAAAAAAGTCGGCGCTGGCGAGACGGCATCACGATCGGCATCCTCACAAATAGTTGAACAGGGAAAGCCGGGAGACCTGCACAAACGACTGCTGGGCGGCCTGCAAGTCAGTCTGCTTACGGGTCAGATCGCTGATTGTCTTTGCATAGTCAAGATCCTGCAGGTTTGAAATTGACTGCTGATACTGAATCTGAATATCCTCGTTGATGGCCTGCAAGCTGTCGACCTCCTGCAGACGTGATCCCACCTGGGCACGTACGCGCAGGATGTTTTGCTCGGCCTGATCCAGGTTGGTCAGCGCAAAGCCGATGCGGTTCGTCAGCAACGCATGCTGGGCGTCATTCGAGGTGGCATCTTCAAGATCGACAATCAGCGTTGCCAGAGTCTTGAACAAATCCTGAGTCGTTGAGGGTTCAATCGTGAACGAATCCCCATCCCCGGGGGCACCGTTAATCAATACATTCGATCCAAGGTCGAATGTATTGGGTTCCGTAGGCGATGACTTGAACTGAATGGCCTGCCCGCTGGTATAGGTGCGTAATCCCGGCGCGCCTGAAAATACCGGCGGGGGACCCGGATTGGTGCTTGGGGCAACCAGAGGACCTGGCCCAGTCAGCAGCGAAGTGCCATTGCCGGGACTGGCCGGATCGGTATCGATCAGATCGTAGTAGGTGACCGGTGGCTGGACCGTGGAGTCCACATAAAAATTGATCTGGGCCTGATGCGTCGGAGAAGCATTCCACCGAGTGGGGTCGGTCACTGCACCCCCGTCAATTACTGCTGTACCGGTGTTAGCGATATTCACATCCGTAACAAAGGTCCCGTTACCGTTCTTGATACGCTGAAAGATATCCTTGCCAGAGTCACTGATCTCGAGCACGCGCGAAGGAGAAACCTGCAACAGGCGCTGCCCGTCATCGCCCTGATAGGTAACGCCTCCCTGCACTGCCGTTTCGACCGCCCCGCTAAACGGCCGGGTATCCCCCATATAGCCGGAAAACATGTATTTGCCATTACCGTCGCGGGCATTCGCATACCCCATCAACTCTTCAAAACGCGCCCGCAACTCGGCCGTGATAGCGCGTCGGTTTTCTCTTGTCAGGGAGCCATTCCCGCCTTGCACGGCCAACTCGCGCACCCGCGTCACCAGTTCGCCAACCCCGGTCAGTTGGCTTTCTTCCATGGCCAGTGAGCCTTGGGCACTTTCTCGATTGCGCGCAAATTGCGTAACAACATCACTCGCCTGAGTCAACTCAAGGACGCGGGCCGCAGCCACAGGATCATCGGCGGGCGTCACAATACGGCGGCCCGTTGCCACTTGCTGCTGCAGGTGCAAAAGCTTGCTGGTTTGCGCATTAATGGTACGCACGCCGGCATCAAAAACCATACTGGTGCTGACTCTCATGACAGTCTCCTCAATCCTTAGCGGCCTAGCGCGAGCAGTTCATCAAACATGCGTCCGGCAATTTCCATGATCTTGGCAGACGCCTGATAGGCCTGTTGGAACTTCAGCAGGTTCGCTGCCTCTTCATCAAGATTCACTCCGGAGAGTTGCTGGCGTGCCATCTCCCCCTGATCGGCCAGGGTTTGCTGTGCCATGCCGGTCACTTCAGCTTCACGCGTCTTGTTGCCAACGAAACTGACGATTTGCCCATAAGCTGACTGATAGGTTGCCGATCCATTGCCCAACACCGCCTTGCCCTGCAAATTGCCTAGTGCAATGACATTGCGGTTGTCCGAAACCCCATTAAGGTTGGCCTCAATCAGGAAAGTATCGCCATCGGCAGGCGTACCTGAAATAGTAAAACGCATCCCGTTGATCACCAGCACATTCGGCTGCCCGGGAACAAAATTGGGGATCGTCGTGGTAATCCCGCCAGTCAATTCCAGGCTGTTAGCCGTCGCATCATAGGTAATGGTCACCGCGCCAATCACGGGAACACGAGTGGGGTCCAATGCCAGCAGACTACCTGTATCAATCTTGCCCGACCCCTTATTGGTGAGGCTGGATTCGGTACGGAAGGGAGCTGCAGCAGCAACTTTAACCGCATCCGAAATCGCAACGCTCATGTTCTTTGCAGCATTGCGCGTCGGCATAATGAGGAAGGACTCGCCAGGCACGGGGGGCGAAGGAGGAACGGGGGGCGTTCCAAACCAGTCGATCAGAAATCCCTGTGGATCCTGGGCAAGCTTGGTTTGCAAATCAGCCATATCCGTCGCCGTCCAAACCTTGTTATCGGCCAGCCGGACCAGGCTCAGGGTTCCTGCGCCATCCAATACTGACAAACGATAATCGCTGGCAATCGTGGGCAAACTCTGCAGGTTGGTGCCCACGACGTTATAGACCGCATTACCCGTGTTATCGGATTGCCCAAACACGCGCTGCGCCGGCGGGTTACCCGGCTTGATGATGAACACGTCGGTTCCGCCGGGAGCACCGGAGGTCAGATTGATGGTAAGACCATCAAAGGGGGGCGTCGCACCAATCGCACCCACCAGACCATCCGACAGGCGGGTAATCGTGCCAGCGCCAAAATCAATCTTATAGTCGCTATCAATAATCTGTGCCGTAATATTTGCACCACTGGTGTTCTTGGCATTGGCCAGCACCTGGGGTTGAGGCACAACGAACATATCCAGCCCCGCCATGCCTTGCAGATCAATGCCCAGTCGATGCTGCGAGTTGAAGGTCATGCCAACGGCCATGGCGACCTTGCCCAGCGCATTTTGGGCCACATCCAGCGTCTGGCTGCGGAAATTCAGCAGGCCACCCAGTTGGCCGCCTTGAAGCAGAGATTCAGGAATCAGGATTCTTGCGCCATTGGGCGACACCATGCTCACGGTAATGCGCTCGGGATCCTCTGTTGATACCCCGCCCGCTTCAAACTGGAAAGCTGTCGTGCCAACTACCAGCGGCTGCCCCGTCCCGATAAACACGTTGTAACTACCCGTCGTTTCGGGCACCACCGACACACGGATTTCCTTGTTGATCTGGCGAATCAACTGATCGCGTTGATCCAGTAGATCGTTGGGCGGCTGACCTTGGGCTATCGCCGTGGCGCGCACGATGCGATCATTCAGTTCGGCAATCTGATTGGCGTACGCATTGATTACTGACACCTCGTTGATCAACTGGGTGTTGACGCCTTGGCGAATCTCGCTCATACGCTGGTCGAGCGACTGGAAGCGCGCCACCAGCGCCTGCCCCGATGAGAGCATCGACTGGCGCGCCGGAATCGAACCGGGATCCGCAGCCACCTGCTGAGTTGCCCTAAAAAATTCTGAAAGTGCAGGAGACAGGCCGGCATTCGGATCGGCCAACAAATTATCGATCTGCCGCGCCTGCATCAGGTACATGTCCAACTCACCCACATTGGCTTCAGCTCCGAGAATCTGGGTGGTCAGGTATTCACTGTAAACCCGCTGCACGGACGACACATTGGCGCCCTGCCCGACGAAACCATATCCGGTGTAATTGGGTAGCGACGAGGCCTGAATGTTGACCTGACGGTTGTAACCCACCGTCGAGGAATTGGCGATGTTGTGGCTGGTTGTCATCAAGCCTGCCTGCGCAACGCGCAAGCCTGTAATGCCAATATTCAGAACACTCATGATTTTTCACCTTGCTTGATTATCGGTTCAGCCAGAGGGCGCTTGAGTCACGCTCCCTCCACCCGATAACAAGCACACTACATGCCAGCTACCCAGTCCTTTACCCGGTGAGCTTCTGTTCCAGGTTGCCGATTACCCGCATGAGCTTATTGGCGTAGGCCGGATCGGTCGCATAGCCGGCCCGTTGCAGGCCGCGTGCAAAACTTGAGGCATCCTGACTGCCCACCACAGCAGCGTAGCGCGGTGACTGGGCGAGGAGCCGGGCATAGTCTTCAAAGGACTCGGCATAGGAACCATAGGCGCGGAAGCGCTCGACGCGCCGCTCGGCCACGCCATTCACATACTCGGTCGTCACCGACTCGACGGTTTCTCCGGGCCAGTTGCTGCCCGCCTTGATTCCAAAAAGATTATGGCTTTGCCGTCCATCGGCAAAACGCGGCTCGCTCTTGCCCCAGCCACTTTCCAGCGCGGCGTGGGCGATCAGAAATTGCGGGGGGATACCGGTTGTCTGGCTGGCCATGACGGCCTGTGGCCACATATGGCTGGCAAAGGCCTGCGCCTGGTTCTCCGGCGTGGCCGCACCCGGCGCCGCGCCGGATATTGTCGGCGCAATGGGCATAATGGGGCGAACCGGGCTGTTTTCGAGGGGCAAGGGGCGGGGGACGCCATCCTTGGGCAATGGCAAACCCCGCTGCCCCGTGCCCAGCGGAAAATCACGTGGCAGGGGTATCAAAGGCAAACCATCCGGGTACTCGGTCGCCGTCCCCAAACCGGCCCCGGCAAGCTGCCGCTCAATCACGGCCGCCAACCCCGTCCCGCCCTTGGCAGACATCACCTGGGATAACTGGGAGTCAAGCAGTTCCTGATAGAAACGCGACTGATCGCTGTCGAAAACGCTGTCTTGCGGCGAGGCGGCACGCATCGACTTCATCATCATCTGCAGGAAGATCGCCTCAAACTGCTGGGCCGCTGCCTTCAAGGCCTGCGGGTCATCCTTGCGCAAGCCATTTTTCAGGCCGGCAAGCGACTGGGTATCAAAAATCGAGGGCAGCGGGGTTGCGCTATTCATGGTGTCAAGATTGCCTGCTCCGTTGGCCGGCAATCGCTCAATCATGCCGGCAAAACCTGCCGAGCTCCCTGCTTATATGATTTCCAGCTCGGCACGCAGCGAGCCCGCCATTTTCATCGCCTGCAAGATGGCGATGAGATCCTGAGGGTTCGCGCCGATGGCGTTCAATGCCTTGACGACATCGGCCAGGTTAGCGCCCGCCTTCAGGGTCATCAAGGCGCCACCCTCTTGCTTGATGTCGATCGTGGCATTGGTTGCTGCGGCGGTCTGCCCCCCCGCCAGTGCGCCCGGTTGAACCACCTGATTATCCGCCGTGACCGAAACAGACAGGTTGCCATGCGCAATCGCGCATTCGTCAAGCATCACGGCCTTCGTCATCACGACAGAGCCGGTTCGCGCATTCACAATCACCTTGGCCGGCATCTGCATGGGCGTGACATTGAGGTTTTCCACTGCACCCAAGAAGGCCACGCGCTGCGTCGGGTCTTGCGGCAACCGCACCTGAATCTGACGCGCATCCATCGCCGTGGCCGTGCCCTTGCCCATCGCCTTGTTGATGGCGTCCACCACGCGCTGGGCAGTACCAAAGTCCGTGCGTCGCAACTCAAAATGTGCCATCTCGCCATCGCCGATATTCATCGGCACTTCGCGTTCCACCGTCGCGCCATTGGCAATCCGCCCCACCGCCAGATGATTCACCGTCGCCTTCGAACCGGCCGCCGAGGCGCCCGCACCGCTGACCACGAGATTGCCTTGCGCCATCGCATAGACATTGCCATCCGCGCCCTTGAGCGGCGTCATGATCAACGTGCCACCGCGCAAGGACTTGGCGCTGCCGATTGAGGATACCGTCACATCCAGCGGCTGGCCTGAGCGTGCAAACGGCGGCAGGTCGGCCGTCACCATCACCGCAGCGGCATTCTTGAACTGCATCGTCTGCCCGGGCGGCAGGGAAACCCCCATGCGCGAGAGCATATTCACCATGCTTTGCGTCGTGAAAGGCATGTTCTCGCCGGTGCCATCCAGCCCCACCACAATGCCGTAGCCGACCAGCTGGTTGCTGCGCACGCCGGCAATCGAGGCGATTTCCTTGATGCGTTCGGCACGGGCCGCATCGCTCACCATCAGGGCGGCAAACAGCCACATCAGGCCAATCAGGAATTTATGCACAGCGTTCATGTTGAAAGCTCTCAGAAAGGCAGGAAAGTCAGGAAGAAGCGGCCCAGCCAGCCCATGACCTGGGCAGTGTCGATAAAGCCGTTAGCTTTGTATTCGATGCGCGCATCGGCCACCAGGGTCGATTGCACGGTGTTGGTAGCCGTAATTGTGGTGGGATTCACCACACCGGAGAAGCGAATGAACTCCTCGCCTTCCTTCAGGCCGATCTGCTTTTCGCCAGACACCAGCAGGTTGCCATTCGGATAGACCTCGATGACCGTCACCGTCAGAACACCGGTAAAGTTGTTTGACGAGGTGTTTTCACCCGAACCTTCAAATGCATGGCTGCCGGTTGCCGACAGTGTCGTGCCTTGGAAACTCTTCAAGGGCAAACCGACAATCGTAGGCACCGACGCCTGGCTGGAGTGGCTTCGATCTGCCTTGGTATCGGATTTCTTCGCTGCAGCCGTCTTTTCGGCAATGTTGATTGTCAGCGTATCGCCCACCAGGCGAGCGCGGCGATCTTCAAACAGCGGGCGGGCCGTTGCAGCGCTATAGATACTGCCATTAGCCGGTGCCGCATTGCGTGCTTCCGGACGCACCGTCATCGGCTGATGCACCGCCGTCGCCGGGGTGGTGGTTACACAGCCCGCCAGCAGGGCCGCCGTGGTGAGTAACAACACAATCAAAATGCGATCAATCAGGATCATCATGCACCTCACAGTTGCGTCAGGCGGCCGAGCATCGCATCCGATGTCGTCACCACCTTCGAGTTCATTTCATAGGCGCGCTGGGTCTGAATCATGGTGACCAGTTCTTCGGCGACATTCACATTCGAAGTTTCCAGGTTGCCCTGATTGATCAGGCCGGTGCCATTGTTTCCCGGCGTGTTCGGTGTCGGTGCACCACTTGATGCCGTTTCGACATAAAGGTTCTCACCGACACTTTGCAGGCCACCATTATTGATGAAGGTCGCCAACTGGACATTGCCCACTTCGGTAGGGGTCGTCTGGCCGGCCTGCAACACGGAGACAATGCCGTCACGACTGATGGTAATGGTGATGGCATCCTGCGGAATGGTAATGGCAGGCGACAGCGGATAGCCACTGGAGGTGACGATCTGCCCGGTATTGTCGCGCTGGAAAGCACCATCGCGGGTGTAGGCCAGCGTGCCATCGGGCATCTGGATCTGGAAAAAACCATTGCCATTGATCGCCATGTCGAGCGCGTTATCGGTGCGCTGAACACTGCCCTGCGTAAACATATGCTCGGTCGACACCGGGCGCACCCCGGTACCCAGCAACAAGCCCGATGGAATCTGCGTCTGTTGCGTCGATTGCGCGCCCGGTTGGCGCATGTTCTGATATAGCAGGTCCTCGAATACGGCACGCTGGCGTTTGTAGCCATTGGTGCTGACGTTGGCCAGGTTGTGCGAAATCACATCCAGGTTGGTCTGCTGGGCATCCAGGCCGGTCTTGGCAATCCAGAGCGAGCGAATCATCTCGTTATTCCTTTATTAGCGTGAAGCCAGCACTTGCGTGGCGGCACGATCATTCGTTTCTGCGGTGGTGATCATGCGCATCTGCATCTCGAACTGGCGTGCCAGCGAAATCATCGACACCATCTGCTCGACCGGGTTGACGTTGCTGTTTTCGAGAAAGCCGCCGGCCACCCGAACCAAGTCATCTTGTGGTGCCGGCTCACCGGTATTGAGCCGAAACAGGCCATCCGGTCCGCGCACGATGTCGGCTTCAGGCGGGTTCACCAGTTTGAGGCGGCCGATCGCATTGACAACGTTTTGCGCGCCGCTTTCATTGATCGTGGAAACCGTACCGTCCTCGCCGATGGTAATGCGCGAATCCGGCGGGATCGTAATCGGGCCACCATCCCCCATCACGGGAATGCCGGCCGGCGTTTGCAGAATGCCGTTTTCAGAAACCTGGAAGCTACCGGCCCGCGTATAAGCCTCGGTGCCATCCGGCAAGGCCAGCGTCAGCCAGCCCTTGCCGCGCAAGGCGACATCGTACTGGCTACCGGTATGCATCAGCGCGCCCGAACTGAAGTCGGTATGGGTGCTGGCATCGACAGCGAAAGCACGCGTCGGCAAGGCCGCCGGATTGTTGTTGTGCGTTTGTACCTGCACAGCACGCAACCGATGCTCTTCGGCGCGATAGCCCTGTGTCGTGACGTTGGCCAGATTGTGCGCCACGGCCGCCTGCCGCGACATGGTGCCGCTGGCGCCGGACATTGCGGTGTAGAGCAAGCGATCCATGGTTTATGTGCCGTCCCGTGAGCGCCGACTTTTTATCAGCGCAGGTTGACCAGGGTTTGCAGAATCTGATCCTGCGTCTTGATTGTCTGCGCATTCGCCTGGTAGCTGCGCTGCAGCGTAATCATGTTCACCAGTTCCTGCGTCAGATCGACGTTGGCATCTTCCACAGCACCGGCCTGAATGGAGCCACGGCTACCGGCCATCGGCGTTCCGTCCAAGGCCTCTCCCGAAGCGGACGATGGCGCCCACAAGTTGTTGCCCAGCGGCACCAGGCCATTCGGGTTCTGGAAGGTCGATAACATGATCTGGCCTTGCAGCTTGGTCTTGCCATTGCTGTAACGTGCCGTGATCTTGCCTTCGCCATCAATCGCGATGCCCGACAGCCGCCCCGGACCATAGCCGTCCTGAGTCAGTTTATTGACGTCGTAGGCCGAGCCATATTGCGTCATGGTTGAGAAATCGAACTCAAGTGGTGTCGCCGGATCGAACAGTGCGACACCTGTGTCGCTAGTCAGATCAACTGTGCCCGTACCGTCAAATGCACTGGCCAGGTCAAGTGTAAAACGCTTTGCAGACACTGCATTGTTAAGCGCATCGTTTGAGATTTGACCACTCGGCGTGAACATCATTAGATTTGAGTCTGTGACTGTCGCATCCAAATCGGTTGCAGGAATTTCGTATTTATTGTCCAGAATGAAACGGGGTTCCCACTGGCGCTGGGTCGCCCCCGTCAGCGGGTCCCCTTGACGAATAAAGTACATCGTCATCACATGCGGCTGTCCGGTCTGATCGTAAATCGTCGCCGAAGTCGAGAAGTTGTACATGTCGGGGGTCGGCTCACCCGTTGCCGGATTAAATGCAAATGCGCTCACCGGCGTCCAACCCGTATCCGTCGCACCAAGTGCCCGCTTATCCCGCACATCCAGGTTGGCGCCAACTGAGACGCCTCCGATGGTACCCCCAGCCACACTGCTCCAACCGGTCTGCTTGGGTTCCAGTTGCGCATTGCTCAATTGCAAGGGAACAGCAGCACTCGTATTGATTGAGTCCCCCCCCACCGTTGCCGGGTAAACGCACAGAAATTGATCAAGGGCATTGACGAGATAGCCTTCTGAATTGAGATGCAACTGCCCGTTCCGGGAGTACTGGGGGGTGAGATCATTCAGTGTTGGCTGAAAACGCAGGAACCCATTACCGTTGATGGCGATATCCAGCGGATTATTCGTGCTGGTAACATTGCCTTGGGTAAATAGCTGAGATACCGACATGATTGAGCCACCCTGGCCAATCAGGTTGGCACTGCTGGCTCCACCGATGGTTGCGGCGTAGACGTCGGCAAATTGCGCCACAGCGGACTTGAAACCGACCGTCTGCGCGTTGGCGATGTTGTTGCCAACGGCATCGAGTGCCTTGGCCGACATGTTCAAACCGCTGAGTCCTTGTTGGAATGCCATGACTTACTCCTCTTCTTCTAAGCCTGATCAAAAGACCTGACGAATATCGGCCATGTTGAAATTACCGAGATAGCTCAACTCCAGTTGAACGCCGCTGCTGCCCCGTACGATGCCGGTGACCGGAGCAAGTTCCAGGCCTTTCGCCGTCACATCCTTGCCGCCCTGTTCCGCAGTAACCGAGAATGTATAACGCCCGGAGACCGCCTGTACGCCCGCATCGTTCTTGCCATCCCAGAGAAATGCATTGAGACCGGTGGACTGTTCGCCCAGCTGCAGGGTGCGGATCTGCAGGCCATTGGCATCGCGAATGGTGACCGTTGCGTTATCAACCGGCTGGGTCAGTTCGAGCCCGGCCATGGTCTGACCGTTTTCCGGCAGCGTCATGCCACTGCCGGCAACCAGCACATGGCGTCCCAACAAGGACGCAGCCTGCATCACCTGGCTATCGGACGAATTGGTCATCAGCTTGGTGAGTGTGGCATTCAGTTTCTCGATGCCATTCACGGTGCTGATTTGCGCCATCTGGCTGGTCATCTGTGCGTTGTCGAGCGGATTGAGCGGGTCCTGATTCTGTAGCTGCGTCGTCAGCAACTTCAAGAAGCGATCCTCGCTCAGTTGCATATCTGAGGTGCTTTTCGTCCTCGGATTCACTGCTGCCAGAAAATCAGAGGGCATCTTGTTGGTGGTGGTTGCAGCTGTCGCGGTAGTCATTTTTCTATCCTTTACTGTCCGATCGCCAGGGTCTTCATCATCAAGCCCTTGGCGGTACTCATCACTTCGGCGTTGGTCTGGTAGGCACGTGAGGCCGAGATCATGTTCACCATCTCTTCGATCACATTCACATTCGGCATCGACACATAGCCCTGCTCGTTCGCGGCCGGATTGTTTGGTTCATAGACCTGGCGCAGCGGCGCGGCGCTTTCAACCACCTGGGTCACCCGTACGCCGATGCCGCCGCCTTCGACCGGGGTGGCCTTGAACACCACCTGCTTGGCGCGATAAGGCTGTCCATTTGCATCCGCCACGCTGTCCGCGTTGGCGAGGTTGCTCGATACGGCGTTCAGGCGAGCGGACTGGGCAGTCAGTGCGGAACCTGCGATGGCAAAGATCCTGAAATCACTCATGACGCAATCCTCACTGTCCGCTGATGGCCCGCTGCAGGCCCTCAAAGCGCTTGTTGATGAAGGTGATCAGTGCCTCGATCTGCAGTGAGTTTTCCGCCAGCGAAGCCCGTTCCACATCCATGTTGACCGTGTTGCCGTCGACGGCGCCCTGGTATTCGGCACGGTACTTGACTCCCGCGCCGTAGGGATTCGCACCATCGCCGATCAGATGACCACGCTGCGTGCGCGCCATGTCCAGTGGCCCGGACATATCGGCACCCGCGCTGCCCATTGCGGTTGCCAGTGCAGATTTGAAATCAACGTCGCGGGCCTTGAAATGGGGGGTGTCGGCATTGGCGATGTTCGAGGCCAGCAATTCCTGACGATGGCTCCGCACGCCGAGGGCGTTGCGGTAGGTGCTCAGGCTTTCTTCGAGGCGGTCGAGAAACATGGCGTATGACTGGGTTCAAGTAATGATGGGCAGTGTCGTAATGCACCAATCGTGCCAACTCTTTCTGGCCTCAATTCACCTTTTCTGCCGGCCATATTGCTGTTTGCAGCGGCAAACGCCGGCAATTCTTGCCTGGACGGAATTAGCCCTCTTATTCTGCGGTTACCTCCCTGAACCATCTCTCCAGTTCATGCTCCAATGTAGGCATGCGATTTCTAGCTCTCCTCCTCCTGATAAATTTGGCAATCCCGCTCGCCCAAGCGCAGCAGACCTATGCGCCGGTCAAAAAGGCCGTGGAGGACTGGTTACAAATTCAGAATAGAGGACTGCCAGGCCAGGTCAGCATCGAGATTAGCCCGCTGGATTCAGGCAATCAATTAACGCCCTGCAGGGCCTTTGATGTTTCTCGCCCGCCGGGCGCCAGGACCTGGGGCAGAACGAATGTCATGGTGCGCTGCCTCGACGAGGCCAACTGGCGGGTGTATATCCCCGTTCATATTCGGGTCAAAGCGCCCTACCTGATCGCTGCGCGCCCCATCGCCCAAGGCCAGGTGGTGGTCGAGGATGACTTGACCAACCAGATTGGCGACCTGTCGGAGTTGCCTGCCAATATTCTCACCGAGCCAGAACGCGCCATCGGCAAGGTCGCCTCGTCCAGCATCCCGGCTGGTCGCCCCTTGCGGGCGGATATGGTCAAGGCCCAGATGGTTATTCGTCAGGGGCAAACCGTTCGTGCCCTCTCGCGTGGCCCGGGTTTTGCTGTAGCCAATGAAGGTCGTGCTCTCAACAATGCCGTGGAAGGACAACTCGTCCAGGTTCGTCTAGGGAGTGGACAAGTCGTCAGCGGCATTGCAAAGGCTAGTGGCATCGTCGAGATTTCGTACTGAAATCTATTTATAATCAAACCGTTTCGCGCATGCAGTAATTGTCATAATGACCTCAGGTTTTCGCCCGAGCTGCCGTAAATGAGTCATAGAGACCAGAGTACCGTTCTGGAAAGGATAAAACCGTGAAGATCAATAGCGCAGTTCCCAGTGTCGGCAGCACGCCCGAGCCCAGCCGCACCCGCAGCCCACAGGCACCAGCCCAAAAGGCGGATGCCGGCTCAAGTGAGCGTGTGGATATTTCATCGCTATCGGCCCGTATGCAAGAAGTCGGCGCTGGCGATACGGCAATGAATTCAGCGCGCGTGACCGAAATCAAGCAGGCCATTTCCGAGGGCCGCTTCCAGATCAACCCCGAGCGGATTGCCGATGGCCTGCTGGCCAGCGTGCGCGACATGCTTGGCCGCGCCAAGCCCACTGCCTGATTGCCTGTTACCTGATCGATAGCTCCGCTCTTGGCCACCCCAGCCCTTGGCGATACGCTTGGCGCAGAAATCAGCAAGCTGAAGGAATTCATCGTCCTGCTCAAGCGCGAACAGGACTTTCTCAAGGCAGGTGACACTGCATCGCTCCTGCCCCTCATCGATACCAAAACGCTCCTCTCGAACACCCTGGCCGGCTACGCGGCTGCGCGCGAGACCGCACTAAAGCAGCTTGGCCTGCCCGCCGGGCGTAGCGGCATGGAAGACTGGCTTAACCATCACGGCCAAACGCCTCACCAGCAAGCCTGGCAAACTCTGCTGACCCTGGCCAGCGATGCACGCGAACTGAATCTCCTGAATGGCAAACTGATTGGCCTGCACATGAGCCACAACCAGCAAGCCTTCAATGCCCTGATGGGTGCTACCGACCGCGCTATGACTTACGGGCCGGACGGACAACAGCACACCGGCGGTGGCGGCCGCATTCTTGGTAAAGCGTGAGCCTTTTCCAAAATTTCTACTCGGGGAGCGCCAGCTCCTTAACCTCATCCGGCGTGCGCGATTCCATGTTGATGGCCACGCGACGGTTGCGCTGACGGCCTTCAATGGTTGCGTTATCCGCCATCGGACGCTGCTCGGCATAACCGGTCGCCGTCAAACGGCGAGCATCTACACCGTTTTCAATAAACAAGCGCACCACACTGGCTGCCCGCGCCCCGGAGAGCTCCCAGTTCGATGGAAACAATGGCGTGTTGATCGGCGCATTATCGGTATGTCCCTCAACCGTGATCGGAAAATCTGTGGTCGCCAGGATCTGTCCTACCGCCGTCAACGCCCGCATCGCAGGCAACTGCAGGCGCGCCTCACCAGAGTCAAACAGCACACTGGCATTGATCTCGACGGTAATGCCTAGCGCACCTTCTGTAACGCGCACATGCCCCTGTTGGACGAGGGGTGCCAATGCCTCCATGATTTCCTTGGCCTTGTTGCGCAGCAACTCGCGATTCTGCTCACGCTGCACATCCTGTTTGATATTGGCCACCTGCGGCTTCTTGAACGGAATCGCTACCGGCGTCGGCGAACTGGGATTGACCTGCACCATTGCCCCGGCTGTATCGCCCGGGATATTTTTGAATGCTGAAGCAATCGCGTCTGAGAGTACGCGATACTTACCCTCATTCACCGATGAGATGGCGTACATCACCACGAAAAAGGCAAACAACAAGGTGATGAAGTCCGCATAGGAAACAAGCCAGCGCTCGTGGTTTTCGTGCTCTTCCTCTTTCTTGCGCCGCGCCATGGCTACACGATATAACCTTGCATCCGGCTCTCGATGATGCGCGGATTATCGCCATTGGCGATACCGACCAATCCATCGACGAACATTTCACGGATGGTCACCAGGCGCGCGATATTGGCCAACAGCTTCTTGGCCACCGGCAGGAAAATCAGGTTCGCCGCACCCACCCCATAGATCGTCGCCACAAAAGCCACGGCAATACCTGCACCGAGTTTAGAGGGGTCGGAAAGGTTTTCCATCACGTGAATCAGGCCCATCACCGCGCCAAGAATCCCGATGGTTGGGGAGTAACCACCAGCCGCCTCCCATATCTTGGCCGACATCTTCATCTGGTCTTCATAAGCACCGATCTCGACTTCCAGCACATCGCGGAGGCGATCCGGCTCCGCGCCGTCGACCAACAACTGCAGGCCCTTGCGCATGAAGGGATCGGGGACAGCCTGAATTTGTGCCTCAAGGGCCAGCAAGCCTTCCTTGCGGGCGACATGGCTCCAGTTGCCCACGTTTTCAATCAACTCGTCCGGACGCGAAGCCGGGGGGACAAACACCCACTTGACCATCTTCAGGCCATTGAGAAAAACCGGCAGTGGGCTTTGCAGCATCACGGCGCCCACCGTGCCACCGAGCACAATCAGGAAGGCCGTCGGCTGGACCAGCGAAGCGATATGCCCGCCCTCAAGTACCTGACCGACGAGAATTGCGGCAATCCCCAGCAGCAGGCCAACAATGCTGATCTTGTCCATGTGGCTTATGCTGCCGCCGCAGGGTGTTCAGGGGCCGACTTGGGTTTGCGGCCACGGCGCTTGGCCACCGCCGGCACTTTGCCGGACTCACCGAGCACTTCGGCGCGCAAGCGCGCCACCGCCTGACTATGCAACTGGCAGACGCGTGATTCGGTCACCCCCATCACCGCGCCAATTTCGCGCAGGTTGAGGTCCTGTTCGTAATACAGGGCCATCATCATCTTTTCGCGCTCGGGGAGATTGGCAATCGCGCCAATCAGGGCCGTGCGCATATTGCTTTCTTCGAGAATCGCCAAGGGATCAAGCGACACGCCACTCGCATGATGATCGAGATAATCATCATCATCGCCGGACAGGTCTTCGAGGTACACCATCTGGTGGCCACGGGCATCGAGCAACAGGCGCTGATAATCGCTCAGCGTCATGTCAAGCGCCGTCGCGAGTTCGCCCTCGCTGGGCTGGCGGCCATTTTCGTGTTCGAGTTTGAGGATCGCCGTTTCGATGCGGCGCATTTCCTTGCGCAGACCCCGTGGCAGCCAATCGTTTTCGCGCAGGCCATCAAGCATCGAGCCGCGTATCCGCTGCACCGCATAGGTTTCGAACTGTGCGCCCATACCCTCCTCGAAGCGTCCCAGCGCATCCAGCAGGCCGATCATGCCGTTCTGCACCAGGTCATCGACCTGCACGCTGGCCGGAAGCTTCGCCATCAGGTGATAGGCGATGCGTTTGACCAACGGGGCATATTGGGTGACGAGCCGCTCTTTTTCGAGCGTGCCCTGGGCAGTGTACATATCGGGCTTATGGGTACGATTGGTGCGTATCTTGGTTGACGCTCTACGCAGGAAGCGTGCCCAATGACTATATCACCGAATTGCGCAGCATTCCGGGCAGCGCCGGCGCGGTAGGGGACAAACCCAGATACCCCAGGTACTCCAGCCGAACCCCCAGATACTCATGGGCAACACGGCGCAGGTTGTCGAACACCGCGCGCGCCTCCTCTTCTGATCGTGCATGCGTGATAGTGATGCGAAAGCTGCCGCCGCCTTCCTCCTGTACGACCCGTTTCATCAGGCCATAGGCATCGATCAGCGCTTCCTCGCGTGCAGCAACCGCTAGCGTCACCGCCGGCATGCTGAACATGCGCCGCAGCCCGGCGGCCTGATCATCGCGATGCATGCGTGCGATCCGATCCTGCTCAGGCAAGCGCCACGCCTTGCGGACTCAATTGGCTGGCCGCCTGACTCGACGGCATCACCAGACCGACTTCGTCCTGCTTGAGGTGATGCGCCGAATTGGCGCTCGGCTGCTTGAAGGCGCGATGCAACAGATAATTGCGATTGGGGAGATGCAGGTCTTCCGGCACGCGCTGACCGTTCGCCACATAGGCCATCAGCAGACCATGGCGCACGACGGCATCGACAGCAGGGGCCAGCGATGCGGTTTCGTCCACTTTAGTCAGGATACAGCCGGCAATGTCTTCACCCGCATAACTGCGGATCACATCATCGAGCGTATCGCCACGGCTGGTGGCATTCAGCAGCAGCAGGCGACGCACATCGCCCGCGCGCATCAGCATTGCCGCCTGCTCGGCGACCATACGGTCGCGCTGGCTCATGCCCACCGTATCGATCAGCACCATGTGCTTGCCACGCAGATCAGCCAGCGTGCGGCGCAAGTCTTCACTGTCGCGCACCACATGCACCGGCACACCCAGGATGCGCCCATAGATGCGCAGTTGTTCATGCGCGCCAATCCGATAACCATCGGTCGTCAGCAGGGCAAGCTTTTCAGCGCCATAGCGGACGACACAGCGTGCCGCCAGCTTGGCCGTCGTCGTGGTCTTGCCCACACCAGTCGGTCCGACCAGTGCGAAGACCCCGCCGCGCTCGATCAGATCATTCTCGCGCGTTAGCGTACGCAGGCGGCGATTGACGGCACTCGCCAGCCACTTGCGGCCCGCTTGCAGGTCGAGGTCTTCTGGCATGTCCTCGACCAGGCGGCGTGTCAGCACGCCGGAGAAGCCGGATTCAAGCATTTCGCCGAGCAACTGGGCCTTGGTGGGGGCGTGGCGCGTCATGTCGTTCCAGGCAAAGCCGGCCAGCTGGCGTTCCAGCATCGACTTGATCGACTGCATCTCCGACATGAGTTGCTGGACTTGCGGGTTGCTGTCGGGCGTCGCCAGCATGCCGGGTTCCATGAAGGCAGACGGATCAAAGCTGGTGCCGAAGCCCTGGGGTTCACGCCGTGCCGGATTGGCAGACACAGCAGGCGCGGCACTCTGTTGCTTGGGCGGCAAGGGGCGCGGGCGCGGACGCTCGGTGCGCTCGGTGGCAGCAACTGGCTTGGCGGCACTACCTGCCTGCGGAGGCTGCCACGGTTGCCAGGACTGGAATGGCGTTGGGGCGCGTGCCTTGGCGGAGAGCGACACGGCATAGTCGCTTTCATCGTCCGTCATAGTCGGCGCTGGCGGGACGGCAGTCGGTTTCCCCGTTGCCTGTCGGGCAGCTACCGGCTTGGCCGCTGCCGGATCTGCGCCCTGCAAGGCTTCGAGGCTATCCGCCGACATCGCCATGATCTCCACGCCGCCTTGCACGGGCTTATTGGAAATCACGATGGCCTCTGGGCCAAGCGCCGCCTTCACCTTGCGCAACGCATCGCGGGCGCTTTCTCCGAAGAAGCGTTTTACCGTCATGTCAGTTCCTTCTCATTCATTCGCGTATTCATGCCTTTGCCCCGATGATCGCAGTGACCTTGATCGTCTTGGCATCGGGAATTTCATTGTTCGACAACACCTTCAAATTCGTCCAGGCACGCCGCAGGAAGCGCGACAGCAACCAACGCAGCCCGCTCGGCACCAACAGCACCGACGGCATGCCCATGTCTTCCTGGCGCTTGGCAGCGATGGCTGTTTCGCGCAGCAGGGTATCGGCCAGTCCCGGCTCGATGCCCGAGCCATCCGCACCGGCCCCCTGCAGCGCCTGGGTCAGCAATCTTTCGAGGCCCGGTTCGAGGGCCATCACTTGTAGTTCCTGGCCCTGCGGGAAAATCTGCTGCACGATCGAGCGGCCCAGCGCCACGCGCACCAGCGCCGTCAATTCCGTCGGATCCTGCACGCGCATGGCGTTCTCGGCCAGCGTTTCGATGATGGAACGCATGTCGCGAATATTGACGCCTTCTTCGAGCAGGTTCTGCAACACGCGCTGGACGGTCGACAGCGGCAGGATCTTCGGCACCAACTCCTCAATGAGCTTGGGCGCATCCTTGGCCAGATGATCGAGCAGCGCCTGCGTTTCCTGGCGGCCGAGCAATTCGGCAGCATGGGACATGATCAGATGGTTGAGGTGCGTCGCCACCACGGTGCCGGCATCGACGACAGTGTAGCCCATGATGTGGGCCTGATCACGCACGGACGGCTCGATCCAGACGGCCGGCAGGCCGAAGGCCGGGTCCTTGGTCGGGTTGCCGCCCAACGGCCCGCTCACACGACCAGGGTTGATGGCGAGAAACATGCCCGGAAAAGCTTCGCCCGCACCGACCTCGACACCCTTGAGCGTGATGCGATAGCCATTCGGCTTGAGTTCGAGGTTGTCGCGAATATGCACCGGCGCCGAGAGGAAACCCACCTCCTGCGCAAACTTCTTGCGCAGCCCGCGAATGCGCTTCAACAGCTCACCATCCTGGCCACGATCGACAAGCGGGATCAGGCGATAGCCGACTTCCAGCCCGAGCACATCGACGGGCGCCACATCGGCCCAACTGGCTTCGGTGGATTCTTCCGGCGGGGCAATCGGTGCGGCCGGTTTCTCTGCGGCAGCGGCTTCCGCCACTGCTTTTGACTGTGTCTTGTGCCACGCCATCCAGCCCAGTCCGGCAGCGAGCAGCAGGAACACAAAGTTGGGCATGCCGGGGATCATGCCGAGGATGGCCAGAATGCCGCCGGTCATACCCAGCACGACCGGATTGCCAAACAGTTGCTCGGTAAAAGAGGTGGTGAGGTCCTTTTCGTCATTGACGCGCGACACCACCAGACCCGCCGCCACCGAGACAACCAGCGCGGGAATCTGTGCCACCAGACCATCGCCAATCGTCAACAGGGTATACACCTTGGCCGACTCACCAGCGCCCATGTCGTGCTGGAGCATGCCGACAATCAGGCCGCCGATCAGATTGATCAGCAGAATCAGAATGCCGGCAATCGCATCGCCCCGTACGAATTTTGAGGCACCGTCCATCGAACCGAAGAAGTCGGCTTCCTGCGAAATTTCCTTGCGGCGACGACGCGCTTCATCTTCGCCAATCAGACCCGCATTCAAGTCGGCATCGATCGCCATCTGTTTGCCAGGCATTGCATCGAGGGTAAAGCGTGCCGACACTTCGGCGATGCGCCCGGCACCCTTGGTAATGACCACGAAGTTGATGATGGTCAGGATGATGAAGACGATGATGCCCACCGCGTAGTCACCGCCGACAAGGAAGTGGCCGAAGGCCTCGATCACCTTGCCGGCCGCATCCGGGCCGTTATGGCCTTCGAGCAGGATGATTCGCGTCGACGCGACGTTGAGCGACAGGCGCAGCAAGGTGGTGACCAGCAGCACGGTGGGAAAAATCGAGAAGTCAAGCGGCTTGAGGGTATTCAACGCCACCAGCATGACCATCACCGACAAGGCAATGTTGAAGGTGAAGAACACGTCAAGCATGAACGGCGGCAGCGGCAACACCATCATCGACAGGATGAAGATGATGAGGATCGGCGCCGCCAACGCCTTCAGGTTATCCGTGCGAGTCAGCAGCGCCCAGTTGATCGTCTGTGTCGCCATCAGTCAACCGTCCCTGGATCAAGACCCTCGGGTACCGCCACTGCCGTGGGTGGCGAGGGCGGGAAGATGCCGCTCTTCTGCCCCAGTGTCATGAATTCGCTGAGCTGATACACATAGGCCATCACTTCAGCCACGGCGGTGTACAACGCCGCGGGCACCTCCTCGCCAATCTCGACATGGCGGTGCAGCGCACGCGCCAGCGGTGGCAGTTCGACGATCGGCACCTTGTGCTCGCCGGCCAGATCGCGAATCTTCTGCGCCACCAGATTCATGCCCTTGGCCACCACCTGCGGCGCGCCGCCTTTTTCCCGATCGTATTTGAGGGCGACGGCAAAATGGGTCGGGTTGGTCACCACCACATCGGCCTTGGGCACTTCGGACATCATCCGATTGCGAGAAATCTCGCGCTGCTGACTGCGAATGCGCGCCTTCAGATGCGGATCGCCTTCGAGTTCCTTCATTTCCTGACGCACCTCTTCACGCGTCATCTTCAGCCCGGCGTAGTAACGCCATAGCTGGAAGGGCACGTCGATCAAGGCAATCACCATCAAACCAGCCACAAAGCCGATGAAGGCGTAGAGGAGAACCTGTCCGAACGCCGGCAGGGCCGACTCGATCGGCTGCGACAGCATGGCAAACAGCTTGTCCTGCTCATGCATCACCACCCACCAGACAATACCGCCCATCAGGATGGTTTTAAGAATGCCCTTGACCATCTCGGCAATGCTCTGCCACGAGATCATGCGCTTGACGCCCTTGAGCGGATCGAGGCGCTCGCCCTTGAACTCGAGCGCCTTCGGCGAAAACAACCAGCCACCCGTCAGCAACACTGGTGTAACCAGTGCCGCGACCATCGTCAAAATGAAGAAGGGGGCGAGTGTCGCCAGCGCCTCGCTGCCGAGCACCAGGAGATTCAAGCCGATGGCATTGGTATCGAAGGCTTCCTGGCGATCAAGCGTGAGGCCCAGTCGCATCATGTGCTCTCCGCGCTCCACGAACCAACTGGACAGCATCCACAAGCCCAGGGCACCCCCCGCCATGACCATGAACGCCATGAGCTCGCGCGACTGCGCCACCTGCCCCTCTTCGCGCGCCTGTTCCAGACGTCGCGATGATGGCGGTTCGGTCTTTTCGAGATCGCTGCCTTCAGCCATTGACGGTTCTTCCACTCATGCCGGCAATTATTGCCGGTAGGGTCGGGAAGGAACCGGGGAATAAACGGGAATTGGGGGGGTTAATCCTCCCGGCGCCGACTTTTCGCCTCAGCGCACTTCGCGGCGGTCGATGACTCGTACAGACTGGTTGTAAAGTCCGAAGCCAGCGCGGGCGGTCGGATTGGCTGCGCCGCTACCCGCCCAGTTGAACTGCAGCCATGGCTTGTTAGACGTAGTGGCAACAGGACTGCTGGCGCCAACACTGGTACAGCGATTGCCACTAGCGCTCAACGCAAGATTGAGCGTGAGATCGGTCCAGCCGTAGTTGCCGCTTCCCGGAGCGGCCAGGTTGACGCGGAAGGCGGGTGCCGTGCCGCTCACACTGGTAACGGCCGTTTCGCAAGCCACCAATTGATTCTTTGTCGACGCCGGGAAAGCAAAAGCCAGATCGCTGCTGAGAATCGCGGTGCAGGTATCGAGCGTATTCGGCCGCCAGCGCGATTCGATGCCATCCCAGTATTCCAGAGAGACCGGGATCGACAGCGCCAGCAACTCACTGCCAAAGGCATTGGCTAGCCGCACACGGCCACTGCGGATACTGACAGTGCCTTCGGTCTGCCCGGCCGAGCTGATAGCATCGTCATCGACGGCTCGTAGCGTCACTGTCGCTACGGCGGTTTCCTTGACTGGAAAGCTGTAAGTGATTGCCGTGGCTGTCCCAACACCATTACTGGTGAAACTGCCCGCCGCAAGCGTATTGTTGCTGAAATTACTGGTATCGCCGGCATTGCTCAGGATGACGGTTTTGGAAAATCCTGCCGTAGCATCGTAGTTCTTCAGGGTGTTGGTGCCCGTCTGGTTCTTGGCATAGGCCGACACCACCACGGTAAAGGGCTGGCCGGCATAGTGAAAACCGGCACATGGCAGCGTAACCGCCGTCGTCAGGTGGTCGGGGACGAAGCGGCCGATGTTGGCGCTACCCGTGACATAACGCAGTGCCGTCGAAGAATCGGCAACATCGATGTCGGCATAGTGCTGGTCGGTCAGGGTCAGGGTCAGGTTGCCGACATCGTCGTAAATCACATTGCTGCTAACCATGCCGCCACTGGTGGCTGTCCAGCCGACGGCCGCGATATTGCCCTCAAGATTAATGCCCAGCACCGGGGCGGCCACCAACAGCACACTGCCCGGATAATTGCTGGCCGTCGAACTGGCGGTCAGGGTGAATGGCCAACCCGCCTTGTGCAAGTTGCTGCCGCCGGCGGTCAATAGACGGGATGTACCAGCGGTCGTATCGCTGGCGTCGCTCGCCACCAGCGTCAGGCTGGCGGGGCGGACTGCGAAATAATCAATGGCATACACGGCGCTGCCGGTGGGCGGCGTCTGTTTGATGCGCACAATTTCGTAGGCATTGCCAATGGCAGGAATCGTCGTGCTGACGCGCGACACGTTACTGAAGCTTGCTGTCGCGGTCGCACCGGGAACCGCCGTCCAGCTGCCGCCGCAGGCAATGCTGCCCGCCGCTGGTCGCGAAACATTGCTGCAGTATTCCAGGGCCAGCGCCAGATTCCCGGTATAGGGGGAAGCTGCGCCGTTATCATCGTAGGACTCAACCTCAACGGCAAATGGCACACCCACCACCTGCGTGGGCAAGCGTCCCGGTGTGCCAACAAAAGCATCAAATGCCACTGGTGCGGCGCCGCTCACTGTCGCAGAGGCCGAGTCACCGATAAAACCATTCATGGTGATGGTGGCTGTGTCGGTGAATGTACCGATTTGCGTGACTTTGGCGACCACCGTCAGCGTGGCGCTCGCGCCGGGTGCCAGACCGGTGAGCGACCAGGTCCCAGTGCCGCTGTCGAAGCTGCCCGCTCCCGCCGTATGAGACACATAGCTCAATCCGCTGGTCAGCACGTTACCAACACTGAAAGCCGGTGCCGTAAGCGTGGCCGAGGGGTTGGTGACCGTAATCGTGAAGGTGGTATTGCTGTTGATGATAACCAGTGTCGGATTGGCGGTGACGCTGATGGTCGGGCCCAGTACGCTGATGGTGGCCACCGCCGGGCCGACCGTACCAATGGGGAAGTCATCCGACTGTACCGTGGCGGTATTCGAGAGGGTGCCGATTTTCTTCGCCTTCAGCGTGAGGTCGAGAGTGGCTGTGCTGCCGGCGCTCAAGTTGCCAATGTTCCAAACGTAGTCGCCCGATCCAGGAACATAGGTAGCACTCTGCGTGGAGGCGGTATGGCCGACATAGCCGAAGTCGGTGCTTGCCGGTTGGTCGGTGACGGCCACATTCGTCTGGTTGGCCGCACGCGCATCGGGGCGGACACTGATGCGGAACATGATGTTTTCGCCCAGCCAGACGATCGAGGCACCGCTGGTCACGTTCTTGGTGATCGCCAGGACGCCGTCGTTGCTCGTACAGGGTGTGCCCTGATCAGACCCGGAGTAGGGTGTTTCAAGAAATACCCCCGTGCCGTCTGGTGAGCGCGCGATATCCTTGCGTGCCGCACTACCGGTCAACGCCGACTGATGATGGGTATAGGAGGTACCGGCAAATTCGGATGCCGCAAAGCAGCTTGAGCTTCGAAAACTGGGATAGCTGTTCTGGCCGACCCGAAAGAAATCGACCTCATGGGTAAGGGAGCTGTCTTCCCATAACACCACGACCGAATCATTGCCGACACTGCCACTAATAGGAATCTTGATATAGGCAGAACTGCTGCCGCAGGCGCCGCTGTTATTGTTGTAGTAGTTGCCGACGATGTAATTGGATGGCGTGGCGTTCCTGTAAAAACTCAGCACCATGTTGTTCATGGCCGCTGTGCCGGCGAAAGCGGGGTCAAGGATCTTTAGCTCAATATAGTCGGCAGCATAATTATATTCGTTGATGACCACCTTGCCGTTGACCGGGCCCGAGGTATTCCCCGCATATTGCGAACAAAGCGCAACAGCCTGACCCGCCAGTGCAGCGAGCAGCAGGGACAGCAGCAGATGCAGAAGTCGTCTCATGGCCAAAGCTTATTCCAAAAGTCGGCGCTGAGGACACGGCATGGCATCAGTTGCCTTCAACCACGGCGCGCACTTGGCGCTCGACATAATTATGCGAGCCCACTGTCGCGCCGGTCGCCACCGCGGTTGCCTCGATCGTACAAAAACGGACGCCCGCCGTCGTCGTCAGCGCCGTACGAACCGTGGTGGTGAAGCCGGATGGCCCCGGCTCGGCAAAGTTCAGTGTTCCCGTTGCGCCGGTTGGTATCGTATCCGGGCAGTTGGCGGGAAGGCTGGGCGTATTACCGAGCCAACGGGCAATGCCCCATTCTGCCCCGGCGCGGGCTGCCTGGTAGGCACGGGCGCCTTGGATATCCTGTGCAAAGGTGAGGCTCTGTGTCGCGGTAACCGAGACGATGAAGGCCGCCAACGCCGCTAGTACCACCAGGATAAAGATTGCCGAAGCGATGGCAAAGCCGCGCGGGCGCTGCGGGCGGGTATCAGGGCAGATTGTCGACATGGATCTGGCTCACAATGCTGACGGGTTCATTCGCCTGACGAATCGTCAGATTGACCGACACAATGCCTTCGGAAGGGGATATCGGGTTGTAGATAAAACCGCAACTGGCGATGCGATCAGCGATCAAACCACCCGTTCCCAGGCCGGTAGTGGGCTGGATGTTACCGAAGGGCAAACTTGTTCGATAGCCGCTGTAGCGTCGCAGCGTACCCGTACCCGTCGCCGTGCCGCCCACATTTTCGCAAGCAAAGCTGACCGGCCCGTTCGCCCGCACGATCTGAAAACGGTTCGAGGGCGAGGGAAAAGGCAGGCGATTGCCGCTGAAATGTATGGCGGTCGTTGTCGTACCCGGGTTGGCGATCAGCCGGATGTTGTCGCCTGCATAGGCATTCAGGCCATCCTGACCGGTGTTGAAGACGACGATGAAATCACCGCTGGCACCGGTATGCGGTGGCCCCAGCACGTCGAAAGTCTGGTCGCCGGCAATGAAGCTTAGCTTGCTGCAGCCAGTCTCGGTATCCGTGCAATAGCGCGCGCTTTCTGCTGCGGGAATAAACTCAATAAATTTCCCGCTGGCATCAATGCGCACGCTGTTGGGCACGGCGGTGCGCAACTCCATCGAGAGACGCTTGATCACACCATCAGCCACATCGGACAGGCCGGCACGCCGCACAGAATCCATATAACCCTGTACCGGCCGTGCTATGAAGACGGCGACCATGCTGCCGACGATACTGGTCACGACCATCGCGATGATCATTTCAATCAGGGTAAAGCCGTCCGCGCGCCGCATCAGTAGCTGGT
Source organism: Rhodocyclaceae bacterium (assembly GCA_030681195.1). Lineage (GTDB taxonomy): Bacteria > Pseudomonadota > Gammaproteobacteria > Burkholderiales > Rhodocyclaceae > Sulfuricystis. The sequence continues at coordinate 21,673 of JAUXXJ010000047.1, read as the reverse complement.
CCGGTAGCCGGCGAGCGTGATCGGACTGCTCGCGGGGGTGGAAACATTCACCACCACCTGAATGGTGTTCACCCCCGCGAGCGCCACGCCAGGATTGATCGTCACCGTAGCGCTATAGCCGGCCAGCGGGCTTGTCGTGTAATTGTGGAAATCGCCCACATCATCGAACTGGCTGACATCACAAGTCGCCGGACAGGCAGCTACATAACCGCCAGCGGGGTTAGCGTAGCTTTTCGCCAGCACCTGCGACAACACCGATTCAGCAATCACCAGCGCCTGCTTCGGTTGCAGAGGATCGGCACTGTGCCGCACGGACAGGTTAAGCGAGGCCAGGACACCCGCCAATCCGACACCGACAATCACGATGAAGACAATCACCTCGATCAGGGTCATGCCCTGCTGATGGCCCTTAATGCACATAACCGGTTTCGTTCTCGACGGTAACGGTGCGGGCCAGCGTGCCCGACTCGTCACCGACGCTGATCATCAGGCCGCCATTGATGGGCCGCCCCATTGCATCAAAGCAAACGGTTGTGGCATCACTGACGGTGACCCGGCTTTGCGGCGAGGCAAACTGCCCGGGCAGGCGCAGGGCACACCATCCCGCGCTACAGCCCGACACCGGACATGCGGTGCCGCAGGCAGGAGCGGCACTGTAATTTTCCGCCACGCACAACGCCGGTGCGCTGTTGCACGCCCCATTGGCGGGCGTGCAGTTGCTTAGCTCAAGTCGCGTTACGCGCCGTGAGGCAAGCGCCGACTTTTGTGTGAAACGCAGGTAAGACTCGATCTGATCGGCATAGCCTCTCGCGCTGAAACCACTCATCAAGTTGAAGCGCGGCACAACAGTCACCGCCATGATGCCGATGATGACCATGGTGACGATCAGTTCAACGATCGTGAAGCCGGCATTCGTGCGCATGGCTTTTCATGGAACATGAAAAATCGGCGCCGGTGGGACGGCGCCATGCATGCCGCTACACTCAGGCAGCGGCCTGATCCAGCGGAATCAGGGAAGAGCGCGGCACCCCACGGTGATCGCCCATATCGGCGAGCAGTTCCTTCATGTCGAGGATCAGCACGATCTGACCATTGGAGAGTGTCGTCACCCCCGCCACACCCTTGGGGCGGAAATCCTCAAGCGACTTGATGACGGCATCCTCGCGACCCATGAAGCCGTCGATGGCGAGAATGAAGGTGTGCTCTGCCGTTTGCATCAGCACGCCATACTCAGGAATTCTTTCGGGCGTCCAACCCAGCAAGTTCGCAATCGGGTAGATCGGCATGACTTCGCCGCGCACCACCATGGTGGCGTTGCCACCGACTTCCTGTACCTGAGCGATATCGATGGGGAGGATTTCGCGCACCATCGAAAGCGGCACGGCAAAGGGCTGGTCGCCGAGCTGCACCAGCAACACCGGCAGAATCGCCAGCGTCAGCGGCAACGAAATGACGAAGGTGGTGCCCTTGCCAACCACCGACTTGATCTCGATGTTGCCGTTGAGTTTTTGGATATTGGTCTTGACGACGTCCATGCCAACGCCACGCCCAGAAACGTCGGATGCGACATCCTTGGTCGAGAATCCAGGCAACATCACCAGTTGCAGGCTCTGGCGCTCATCCATGGTGTTGGCTTCTTCGTCGGTAATGACACCCTTTTCAACTGCCTTGGCGCGCAATTTTTCCGGATTCATGCCCTTGCCGTCGTCGGCGACGATCAGGACAATGTGATCACCTTCCTGGCGTGCTTCGAGACGTACTTGGGATTTTTCAGGCTTGCCGCAGGCGCGTCGCTCTTCCGGGCTTTCGACGCCATGGTCAACCGCGTTGCGGATCAAATGGATGATCGGATCGGAAAGATCCTCGATCATGGTCTTGTCGATTTCGGTTTCTTCGCCGACCAGCGCCAGTTCGACATCCTTGCCAAGATTGCGTGCCAGATCGCGGGCGATGCGCGGATACTTCTGGAACAACCGGCCAACCGGCTGCATGCGCGTCTTCATCACGGCGTTTTGCAGATCCGAAACCAGCAGGTCGAGCTGACTGACGGCCTGGTCAAGGGCGTGCAGCGTATCGGTATCACTACGGCCGTTAAGAATGTCGCTGCGCAATGCGTTGAGGCGGTTCTTGGTCAGGCCGATTTCGCCGGACAGGTTGAGTACCTGATCGAGGCGCGAGGTATCAACTCGGATGGAATTGTCGCGGGTCTTTTCCTCGGTACGACGACCGACCGGGGCAGAGACTGCGCCCGGCTTGTCTGTGGTCCGACGGCCAATCGCATGTTGAATGACAACTTCGGGCGGCTGGCTGGCAACCGGGGGGGGCATGGCGGGATCAGGGGCTGCCGCCGTGGCCGCAGCAGCGGCTGGCGCACCGGAGAGGGCGCCAAAGAGTTTGTCCCAATCCGGGCCGGCCGCAGGCACCGCAGCAGGCGCAGCGGTAACAGGCGTTGCGGGTATTGCAGCAGCAGCTGGCGCTGCAGCCGGAATTTCACCCGCCAGCGCCGCCTTCAGGTTGGCAATCAGGCTGGCATCGGCCGCAGGCGGCTGCTGGCCACTTTCAAGATGACCAAACATGTCGCGCACCGTACCTGTCGCCGCCATGATGCTGTCCATGATCTCTTTGGTCAGCACCAGTTCGCCCGTCCGCAGCTTGTCGAAGAGGTTCTCGGTCAGATGGCAGAGGGTCACCAGTTCGGCGGCATTCAGAAAACCGGCACCGCCCTTGATGGTGTGGAAGCCCCGAAAGATATCGTTGAGCAAACCATGGTCCTGCGGATTTTTTTCCAGGTCGACCAGCTTGTTGTCGACGCCTGAAAGCAGGTCGGTCGCTTCGACCAAAAAGTCCTGCAGCAGGTCTTCCATTCCGGCAAATTCGCTCATGATGCTCTCCTAGAAACCAAGGCTCTCCAGCAGGTCATCGACCTGTGCCTGGTTCGTCAATACGTCATTTCGGCCCACAGCATTGATCACCGGGCCATTCATCAAGCCTTCCGGCGTTGCTGCCTTCTTCTCTTCCGGCATCACTTCGATCAGCACCTGCAGCAACTGGCCTTCGATGTTCTGCACCATCTCGACAACGCGTTTGATGACCTGACCGGTCAGATCCTGAAAATCCTGCGCCATCATGATCTCGTTGAGTTGGGCCTTGGTCGTTGCCAATTGGGCGGGTGCTTCGAGGAAAAATATGCGCGACGCGGCCGCGAGTTGCTTGAACTCGTCGACCGACAACTGATTGGTGAACATCTTCTCCCATTGCGCGCTAAGCAATTGCGCACGCTGCGCCATGAGATCCTGTACAGGATTGGCGATATCGCAAGCGTTGAGCACTTTCGCTGCGGCCTGCTCGGTCATCTTGGCGATGTAGTGAAGACGCTCCTGCGCATCGGGAATCGACCGGGCCGTTTCTTCAAGCGCCTTGTCGTAGCCAAGTTCGCGCATGCTGTCATGCAGCTTGCGGGCGAGATGACCGATACGATTGAAGACCACCTCCTGCGTCGCCGCATCGCCCACATCGCCACTGTAAGACGATGCCGCCGCTGCCGGCGCGGCTTCAGCCACATGTTCGATAACGCTGTCGAACAAGGCCTGCAAATCGTCGGAATCACCCGAGGGATCGGGCTCGCGCGGCGGTGGCGCGGGTGGACTGCCCGAGGCAATCGTATCGAACAGTGCCTGCAAATCCTGCGAGTCGCCGCTCTCGTCGGACTTGTCGAATTTGATCGGATTACTCATGACCAACCCAGTTTTTCGAAGATTTTGACGAGTTTTTCGTTCAGCGTCGCGGCCGTGAAAGGCTTGACGATGTAACCGGAAGCACCGGCCTGCGCCGCCGCGATGATGTTTTCCTTTTTGGCTTCAGCGGTGATCATGAGCACCGGCAAACCCTTGTAGGTCGCATCGCCACGGATGGTCTGCAACAGGGTCAGGCCGTCCATGTTCGGCATGTTCCAGTCGGTAATGATGAAGTCGTAAGGTGTGGACTGAATCTTCTGCCAGGCGACGGCGCCATCTTCGGCTTCCTCGACGTTGGTGAACCCGAGTTCCTTGAGCAGGTTGCGGACGATGCGGCGCATCGTCGAGAAATCATCAACAACAAGGAACTTGATTTTGCTGGGATCTGCGGCCATGAAACTTTCTCCGGTAAAAACCTGATCGTACTAATGACGGTTAATCGCGCGCCGACTTGAGCAGCAGGGGGCGCAGGGTATCGGACAATGCCTCGGGATCAAACTTGGCCACATAGGCATCCACGCCCACGCTCTTGCCCATTGATCGATTCGCCTCGGAAGACAGTGAGGAGTGCATCACCACCGGGATGCCTTCGAAACGCTTGTCAGACTTGATGTGCTTGGTCAGCACATAGCCATCCATCTCGGGCATTTCGGCATCCACAAGGATCACATTGACCTCGCTACGCAAGTCCTGCCCGGTCTGCTGGGCGTGCGCCGCCATGCCAGACAGGCGCGTCCAGGCTTCCATGCCGTTTTGCGCATGCTTGTGCTTGACGCCCATTTTCTCGAGAACTTCGATGATCTTCTTGCGTGCAACCGCAGAGTCGTCGACGAAAAATATGTTGTAGTCGGTCTCATGCCCCATGTGATCGATCTGGCCGATCACGCCTTCACCGAAGGTATTGGCCATGATCTGCTCAACGTCGACAATCGACACAAGCTTGCCATTGTCCAGTTCGGTAATCGCGGTGATATAGGCATGGGCACCGCTGGTGACGGATTCCGGCGCACGCACACGTTCCCAATCGACGCGGATGATGCGATCAACGTCATGCACGAGAAAGCCCAGCGTGCGCTTGCTGTACTCGGTCACCATCATCGATCCGCCGCGTCCGGGCGGCGCATCGGCGAGACGCATCACGCGTGCCAGCGAGACAACAGGAATGACGTTGCCGCGCAAACTGATCAGCCCCTCAACGCCCTCGGGCATGTGCGGCGACTTGGTGATCGAGGGGGTCTTGCTGACTTCGCGCACCTTGAAGACGTTGATGCCAAACGTCTCGTTGGTCCCCAACGAGAACAACAGGATCTCCATGCGATTCGAACCCGCCAGCTTGGTGCGAGCATCGACGTTGTCGATCAGCGAAGCGGCGGGGGCTTGGCCATGCGGCAATGAGGTCGCCATGTGCGTGGTTCTCCTGGTCAGGCCGCCGGCGCGGCAGCATCATCTTTCAGCAACAGGCGGCTCAAAGTCTCGGCCAGGCGCTGCGCTTCAAACTTGGGGACGTATTCATCGACACCTATCGACTTGCCCAGTTGCATGTTCGACGTGGACGACAACGAAGAGTGCATCAGCACCGGGATACCGCTGAAACGGGCATCCGACTTAACGTTCTTGGTCAGGATATAGCCATCCATCTCGGGCATTTCAACGTCGGTCAGGATCAACTGGACAAACTCCTTGACCGGACGATGACTGGCCTCCGCATAAGTGGCAATCTTTTGCAACTCATCCCATGCCTTACGTCCATTTATCGCAGAGATGCCACGAATGCCGAGGACATTCAAGGTCTTTTCGATCTGACCTCGCGCCACGGACGAATCGTCGGCATACAGAATGGTCATTCCCTCTTTTCCGAGCGGCTGGATGGTGGCAAACACCATGTCATCGTCGTACTTGGCGGTTTCGGAGAGGATGCGCTCGACGTCGAGCATCATCACCAGACGGTTGTCCTGCAGTTCGGTCACCGCCGTCACCAAGCCGCCGAGGTTGGCGGTGAGCATCTCGGGCGGCACGCGCATGCGCGCCCAGTCAAGGCGCAGAATGGTATCCACAGACTGCACCAGGAAGCCTTGGGTGTGACCGTTGTATTCCGTCACAATCATGATCTCGCGCGGTGTCTCGGTCTGCATGCCGATGAAATCCGCCAGGTCAACCACCGGCACCAAGATGCCGCGCAAGGACACCATGCCTTTGACGGCGGCCGGCATATCCGGTGCAGCAGTGATTTGAGGGGTGCGCATCACTTCGCGCACCTTGAAGACGTTGATGCCGAAAGTTTCCTCGCGGCCCGTACGGATATCCGTGCCAAGCGAAAAAAGCAGAATTTCCAGTTTGTTTGTCCCCGCCAGGCGGGTACGCGCATCGATATTTTTCAGCAACTCGGACATATCTGCACCCTATTCCCCCGACTGGCCCCATGGACGCCGTACCCATGAGCAGCGAAGTTCTTTGAAGACTTCATCATATGATCAACATCCTAAAGCGGCAATGTTACGCCATTCCTCATAACCTGAAGCGCTGCACGGCATTTCCCAGATCGCTCGCCAAGCTTTCAAGTTCCTGCGCCTCGGCCAGCAAAGCCGCCACCGAGGATTCGCTGGTATTTGCCAATGCCACGATCCGCTCAACATTGGCTGCGATTTCGCTGTTGGCTCGCGACTGATTTTGCACTGCCTGATGAATACGGCCCATGCCCTCGGTCGTCTGCCCGACGGTCTGATTGGTCTCACCCAGCGTCATGGCCACGTTTTCGAGGTGCTCCTGTGAGGTTGCCAGTGCGGCTAACCCTCGATCGAGGGCGACTTCGACATTGCCTGCTTGCTGTTCCAGGTTACGCGTTACCTGGTCAATGGCATTCGCCGTACTGGCCGACTTTTCGGCAAGTTTGCGCACTTCGTCGGCGACCACGGCAAAACCACGCCCCTGCTCCCCGGCACGCGCGGCTTCAATGGCAGCATTCAGCGCCAGCAGGTTGGTCTGGTCGGCAATATCGCGCACTTCGCGCGTCATGCTGGAAATCGCCGACGCGCTTTCAACAAAACCACGGGCAATCGAGGTCATCTCGCCCACCGAGGTCTCGGCCTGACTCAGTTCGCCAATCATGCGCGACAGGCTCTCGTTGCCCTCCTGCGTGCGCGTCAGGCTTTCCTCAGCCAACTGATCCACTTCAGCAGCCTGGGCGGCAATGGCATCCACCGCATCGGACAAACCTGCCACCGTCATGGCCGTTCCCTGGGCTGCCTGGGCCTGGGTGGCTGTGTCGCCCTGCATATTGGCGGCAATCTGTTGAAAATGCCCGAGCATTCCGCGCAAGCGGTTCGCTGTCGTCGACATGTCGCCGGCCATGTGGCACAGGTTTTCGCGCATCCCGGCAATCGCCGCCAACAGACTGGACTGGTCGCCCGGCTGCAACTGAATGGAAACGGAAAGATCGCCCGCCGAAATCCGCTTGACCACTTCGGCCACATACTGCGGCTCGCCCCCCAGCAGGTTGAGCAACAGGCGGGCCAGCATGACGAAAACGGCAAGTCCCACCACCGAGGCAATCACGATGACCAGAATCATCCAGTTACGCGTGCCCTGCGCATCCGCCAGTAGCTTCGGATCGAGTTTGCCGGCTGCCTCGGCCAGTTGCAGGAACATCAGGAAGGAAAACCCGTTCGCTACCACCGTCACGGCAGCCAGTACGGCAAGGACAAGAAACAAACGCTGGCGCAAGCTCATGGGATTTCCTTCAAAGTGAGTACCTCATTCGGTTCGGTAGCCGATGCGGAAGCCGCCCCAGTGGCGCCCCTTCACATACACCGGCGCCGAAATGTCATGCATGATTTCGCCCGTATCGCGGCGATAGGTTTGCAACAGGAACGGCGCCTCGTGGGCACCACAACGCTTACCAACCGGGTCGCTGAAAATGCGCTTGGTGCGGTTACCCAGCATGTCCTTGGCCTCATCACCTGTCAGCGGCAGGGTAAAGCGCTTGTTATGCGTCGGCACATAGCCGCCGATATCGCAGGCAATCGCGTAAGTCAGTTCACGATTCTGATCAAGCAGCGGCTCCTGCACCGGCGGCAATAGCTTGTCGGCAATGCTGTCGTAGCGGGTACGGAATTTCTGCGGCTTGGTGTTCGGAATCGACGCATAGTTCTGGTCAAAGACATCGTCCAGTTTCAGCTCACCACGATCAATCGCCGCCTCAAGCGCACGCCCCACCTGTTCGGCAGATGCCTTGACCAGCGCCGGCATGCGACCGTGCAAGGCCAGCGCCGTTTCACCCTGCTGGCCCAGTTTGAAGATCTTGCCGATCTCCTCCAGATTGGTCGCCAGATCATCAAGCTGACGTGCTTCGCCCAGCGTTCGTCCGGCGCCCTCACTATTGCGGTCGGCCAAACACATGATATTGGTCGCCAGCTCGGCGATTTCATGGGTGCGGCCGGCCAGACTTTGTGCCGCCTGGGCGATCACGTTGATCTTTTCGGTGGTTTCTTCGGCGCCCTCATTGATCAGCGTCAGGGCATCGGCAGCCTGACGGGCGAGTTGTGCACCGCTGCGGGCCTGGGCTGAACCATCGCGGATAGTGGAGATGGCACTCTGTGTTTCGTTCTGGATGGCAATGATCATCGCGGTGATTTCACCGGTCGCCATGCTGGTGCGCTCGGCCAGCTTGCGCACTTCGTCGGCCACCACGGCAAAGCCACGCCCCTGCTCGCCAGCCCGGGCCGCCTCGATCGCGGCATTCAAGGCCAGCAAATTGGTCTGATCGGCAATTTCCCGAATCGTGCGGGCAATGCCGGAGATCGCCTCGGAACGCTCACCAAGGGTCTCGACTACATGGGCCGATTGCTCGACCGAGCGAGCGATACGCTCAATTTCTGCCGAGGCCTCCTCGACAATCTGTGCGCCACGGGCTGAATGCGTTTTCGCCTGTAGCGCAATCGCGGCGGTCTCCTCGGCATTGCGGGCGACCTCTGCCATGCTGCCCGACATCTCCGCCACCGCTTCGGCGGCCGCTTCCGCTGCCGCATTCTGTTCCTGCGAACCGCTGGAGGTGGCTTCCGCTTCACGAATCAGGGTTTCGGCCATCACCGCCACCTGACTTGAGTTAAAGACGATGCGGGTCGTGATGCTGTGGAAGGTGCGGAGCAGATCGTTGTAGGCAATGGCAACCGGTGCAATGCCGCTGGCACCCGGCACCTCGACGCAGCGTGTCAGGTCGCCATCGTTGCGCGTGGCGCTGATCGATTGCCGCAAGGTATCGAGCGGTCCCGTCAAGTGCAGCTTGATCATCATGATCGGCAGGATCACCACAATCAGGCCCAGGCCGACGAACAAAGCCACCACGACTGGGGTAAACGCACCGCCGGCCAGCGCCACCCCCCCCAGGCCAATCGCACTGACAGCCAAGCCGGCAGCCCCGTGAATCAAACGTGCCTGTAGCGACAAATTCGACATGACAGCTTCCCTCTAGATCATTTCTCCACTTGCTGGCTGACTTTGTTTTTCCTGCCGTCTTGCCAGCGCCGACTTTTTTTATTTTTTATTACGTTGGTAATAATACCTCGCTGCAACCAGAAACAGCCAGGCAAAAGCTGCGGGAGGAAGGCGGGGGAAGCACCCGCCCCGCCCCGTTAAATCAGGGGGAACAGCTTGCCAAAGTTGGCGATTTCGATGACCTGTTTGACAGCCCCACGCGCATTGGCCAGCAGCACTTCCTTACCGGCCCCCTTGGCCTTGTCACGCAGCATCAGCAACATGCCGAGGGCCGAACTGTCAAGGTAATCGACACCACCAAGATCGACATGAATCTTGGCGGCAGTTTCCTTGACGGCCTGATCGACCGTCTCGCGAAACTCGCGATGCGCATTGAAGTCAAAACGACCGTTGAGCACGACCACGGTATTGCCGTCACGATTGCTGATGGATGTCTGCATGTTTCGCCTCTATCATTAAACTGAATTTATCTGTCTCTCAGTATAGCGCCGTCCTGCCAGCGCCGACTTTTTTGTCTGTTTCAATGCTGTAGGCGCGCCAATACGCGGGGCGCCACGTTGTTCAGGCTGACGACTTCATCGACTGCCCCGACCAGCGCTGCTTCGCGCGGCATGCCATAGACGACGCAACTTTCCTGATCTTGTCCAATGTTCCAGGCACCGGCCCGCCGCATCGCCAGCATGCCCTGCGCACCGTCCTTGCCCATACCGGTGAGGATTACGCCGATCGCGTTGCGGCCCACTTCTTTTGCCACAGAACTAAACAGCACATCCACCGCCGGGCGATGGCGATTGACCGGCTCGTTCTGGTTCAGTTCGGTAACCCAACCGTTGCCCGAGCGCTTGACGGTCAGGTGTGAGTGTCCGGGTGCCAAGTAGGCATGGCCGGGCTGGATGCGCTCGCCGCCCTGAGCCTCGATTACGCGTAGCGCGGAAAGGCCGTCGAGCCGCTTGGCGAATGAGGGCGTGAAGGTTTCCGGCATGTGCTGGACCATGACGATGCCCGGCATCTCGGCCGGCAGGCGCACCAGAACTTCCTTGATCGCCTCGGTACCGCCCGTCGAGGCGCCGATTGCGATCATCTTCTCGTTCAATACTCGGTTGGGCAGGCCAGAAGGCACCGCCATACGCGGAGCCGGCGCCGCACTCGCAGTGGATGGGCGGCGCAGATGCGCGGTCTTGGCTGCGCGGATCTTGTCACGAATTTCCTCGGCATACGCCTGCAGCAGGGTGGCACTTTCCGCACGCGGCTTGGCAACGAAATCGACTGCGCCGAGTTCCAGTGCCTGCAGGGTGACTTCCGACCCCTTGGCTGTCAGCGAAGAGATCATCACCACCGGCATCGGCCGCAGCTTCATCAGGCGGCCGAGGAACTCGAGACCATCCATCTTTGGCATCTCGACGTCGAGCGTCAGTACGTCGGGATTCAACACCTTGATCATGTCGCGCGCCGCGATCGCATCCGGTGCCGCTCCGACCACGTCGAGATCAGGTGCACCGCCGATGATCTCGGTGAGCAACGCCCTCATCAATGCAGAGTCATCAACAATCAGAACCTTGATTGCCACGTCAGTTCATCCTCAAATTTTGTCGCTCAGAAAAGTTCCACATCGCCGGACACGGGGGCCTCGGTGAGGCGTGCCGCATATTCCTTCTCGCGGCGTATCAGCGTGTCGTTGTGCATACGGATCAGCTTCTTCACCAGCACCCGGCCAGTCGCCGGGAAAAAGTAAACCTTGCGCGGATAGACATCGAGCAGATCCTCGGCACTGATCGAGATCCCCTCTGTCTTGAGAAATTCATGCACGAACTTGGCATTGCGGTCGCCCACCTGCGAACTCGTCAGCGTTGCCATCACCCGGCCGCCGCCAAATACCTTAGCTTCCATCCGATCTTTGCGCGCACCGAGCTTGAGCAGGTGGTTAATCAGAATTTCCATCGCATAGGTGCCATAGCGCGCCGACGACGACACAGCACCGGAGTCGGCTGAATCGGCCAGCATAAAATGATTCATGCCACCAATGCCCTTTTCGCGATCACGAATACAGGCCGACACACAGGAGCCCAGCACGGTCACCATCAACATATTGGTTGATGTGACGAAGTATTCGCCTGGCAATACCTTGACGGCCTCCGACTCGAACTTGCGATCGAAATAGCGGTTGCCGGCCAGGTGCTCGACAAAGCCGAGCTCGTATGAACTCATGTTGTCAGCCTCACCCGCTTGCCCTTGTGATCAGCACGTTCATAGACGGTGCGGCCAAGCGAGTGAAACAGGTCGGCGGCATGCAGGAAACTCTCGGAATGCCCGGCATACAGCAGGCCATCCGGCTGTAGCAACGGCACGAATTTCTTGAGGATCTGGTACTGCGTCGGCTTGTCGAAATAGATCATCACATTGCGACAGAACATCGCATCGAAGGGTCCCTTGATATTGGGCCACTGGGGATCCAGCAGATTGACGCGTGTGTAGGTGATGAGCTTTTGCAGTTCGGGCCGCATGCGCACATAGCCCTCCTGTGCGCCGGTGCCTTTGAGGAAATACTTGCGCAGGCGCTCGGGGTCGAGCCGGTCAACCCGCTCGAGTGGATAAACGCCCCGCTCGGCCGTCTTCAGGACATTCGTGTCGATATCGCTGGCGGTGATGTGCACCGGGGGCGTCAGGCTGTCGAAAGCTTCACAGGCGGTGATCGCCAGCGTGTACGGCTCTTCGCCGGTCGAGGCTGCTGAACACCAGATCTTGATCGGCTTGCGCTCCAAACCCAGCATCTGGCGCTTGAGCAGCTCAAAATGGTGGCCTTCGCGGAAAAACGAGGTGAGATTGGTGGTCAGCGAGTTAACGAAAGTTTCCCATTCATTCTCGTGCGTACCTTCTTCGAGGTAGGACAGGTACTGATCGAAGGTGGACATATCGAGCGCCCGTAGCCGCCGCGCCAGACGTGAATAGACCATGTCCTGTTTGACCGGTGCCAACGATATGCCGGCATGCTTGTAGATCAACTGGCGGACACGGTCGAAATCCGCCGTCGTGAATTGAAACTCACGACTGGGCTGCAACCTATCCTCTGTCGCAGGCGACGCAGGCGACGCAGGTGCCGGACGCCCGGTTCGACCGATAAGAGGCTTGGGATCGGTCAAAACTCGGCCCACTCTTCGTCATCGCTATCCAGATGCGGGGGGGGAATCGCCTTGCTGGGCTTTTGTGCCGCCAGTTTCGCCGTCCCGCCAGGACCGACTTTTCGGCCTGCATTGCCGCCCAACTGCTTCGGCGTCGCATCGCGCAAGGCCGGACCCGGCAGGGTCGTCCCTTCGGTCAGCTTGAACATGCCCACCGCCTGCACCAAGCCTCTAGCCTGTTCTTCCAGGCTCTCGGCCGCCGCCGCCGCTTCTTCGACCAACGCCGCGTTCTGCTGGGTGACTTCGTCCATCTGGCTGACGGCCTGGGTCACTTGTTCAATGCCGGTCGATTGCTCACGGCTGGCGTTGCTGATGTCCACAACCAGTCGGGTGACTTGCTGGAAGCTGCTGACAACTTCGTCCATGGTGTTGCCGGCTTCATGGACGAGTTGCGCGCCGCCTTCGACTTTATCGACGCTCTCGCTGATCAGCAGTTTGATTTCCTTCGCAGCCGTGGCACTTCTCTGGGCAAGGTTCCTCACTTCGCTGGCCACGACGGCAAAGCCTCTGCCTTGTTCGCCCGCTCGCGCCGCTTCAACGGCGGCATTCAGGGCCAGGATGTTGGTCTGGAAGGCAATGCTGTCAATCACTCCCACGATGTCAGCTATTTTCTGCGAGCTGCTCTGGATGCCGCTCATGGTCTGCACAACTTGTTTGACCATCTGCCCACCGCGGCTGGCAATTTCGTTGCTGCTGACGGCCAGTTCGTTGGCTTTGCGCGCACTCTCCGCATTCTGCCGGACGGTGGCATTCAGCTCTTCCATGGAACTCGCCGTCTCTTCCAGGCTGCTTGCCTGTTCCTCCGTCCGGCTCGACAAATCCTGATTGCCTGCGGCAATTTCCTGCGCTGCCGTATTAATCGCTTCGGTGGCTTCCTTGATCCGCCCCACCACTTCCTTCAAACGCTCAACGGTGGCGTTGGTGTCGCTTTTCAGCTGGCCAAAGGTGCCCTGGTAGTCGCCTTCCATGGTCTGGGTCAAATCCCCACGCGCCAAGGAATTGAGAACTTCGGCCACCGCCGCTAACCCAGCCGAGGTGGTTTCCAGCAGCTGGTTCAAACCAATCGCCAACCCTTCGAAGAAGTCTTTCTTGCCCTCTAACGACAAACGCTTGGTGAAGTCGCCCTGCACCGCCGCAAAAACAATGCCCTGGATTTCCTTCTCGACCGCCACTTCGGCCGTACGGTCCTGCCATTCGGCAACGGCACCGAGGCGGGTGCCCTGCTCGTTGATCACCGGGCTGGCCGACACACGCATAAAGCGCGTACCGATGTTGAGGTCGGACGTGTAGGTGGTGGTGAGTTCCGCCAGCAGCTTGGCCTGGTGGGCCGGGTTCTGGTGGAAGCTGTCGATATTGACACCCACCATGTTGTCGGCATCGAAGTTGGGCAACTGCTTCTTGATTTCGCTTTCGGCGCCCTTGAGGATGCGCTTCACCGAGTGGTTGGCATAGATGATGTTGCGGCCGGCATCGGCAATCATCACGCCGGTCGAGACATTGTCCAGCGCAATCTTCACGCGCGTCATCTCATCCGCAGTTCGCTTGGTCTCCGCCACTTCAAAGCCCATGCGCGTCTGCATGGTTTGGAGCGCCTGATTCAGCTTGCCCAGTTCATTATCCTGGGTGATATCGATGACATTGCTGTAATTTCCCTGCGCAATATTGCGGAAGGTATCGATCGCCGCATCGATGGGACGACGGATCGCATACACAAACCGCACCGAAACCACAGCGCCGATTACACCCACCAGCACGAACAAGACAATTGCCATCATCCACGACTGACTGAAACGATCATCAGTGGCACGAAACTCGTGCTGGCTGATCTTCTTTAGATAATTGAATAGTTCATCGGCCTTTGCGCTCGCTGCGGTATAGGATGGATTCACCTTCTGCAACAACACCATGTTTGCCTCGGTGTACTCTTCGGCGCGGATCCTCTCGAGCGCCACCTTCAGCCCTTCCTGAACATAAATCTTGCGTGCAGACACGTAAGCCTCGGCCAATGCACGATGCTCCGCCGTCAGGGGCTGCTTTTCATATTCGGCCCACAGGCTGGTGATTTCGGCAATATTCTTTTCGACCGCGTCGATATGCATCGTCACCGGGTGGTCGTGTAGCTGGGCAAAGGGATTCACCGGATCGTGCTGGATGGCCAACGCCACCTGCGCACGGTTGTCAGCCATTAGCTTGCCGATCCTGCCGATGATCTCGACCGGCACAGTGCGTTCCTCATACATGATGCGAACATCATCATTGGTGCGCGACAGCGCATACAGCAGCATGACGGCAAGGATCAGCATCAACGGACCGACGATGGCAAAGTTTACGGCTAGTCGCCCCATCAGGCTCATGTCCTTGAACAAGCTCTTGCCACTGACGGCCTGGCCGTATTCGATGCGCAAACTGCCCTGTTTCCTCTCGCGGAACTGCCGATAGACGCGCTCGTGGGCATCGATCATGTCTTGCGTCGCCTTGCGCCGCACCGACATGTAGCCGGTGACCTGCCCGTTTTCCCAGATCGGCGTGGCATTCGCCAGCACCCAGTAGTAGTCGCCGTTCTTGCAGCGATTCTTGACGTAGCCGGTCCAGGGGCGGCCTTCCTTCAGGGTCTTCCACATATCCTCAAAGGCCTCGACCGGCATGTCGGGATGCCGCACCAGATTGTGCGGCTCGCCGATCAGCTCATGGGCCGTAAAACCGCTGATATCGAGAAAGTCCTGGTTGATGTAGGTGATGCGCCCCTTGAGGTCCGTCTTCGAAACGATCAGGTGGCGATCGGTCAGCTTGACCTCGTTGTCAGTTACCGGTTGATTGATGCGCATGCTCGCTTCCTTTCAAATTATCGGGTTGATGCAGCTGCTTCACTCAGCAAATTCAGGCTTGCGCCACTTCATCGACCAAGGCCATCTCGCCGGACAGCATCAGCTTTTCAATATCCACCACAATCAACATGCGCTCGCCAAGCGTGCCCAGCCCATTGATGTAGCGGGTATCCACGGTGGCGGCAAACTCGGGGGCGGGGCGAATCTGTTCGCTGCGCAGGCTGGTCACATCCGAAACGCCATCGACGACAATACCGACCACGCGGCCGACAATCGACAGGATGATCACGACGGTGAAGGGCGTGTAGTCCGCCTTGCCGACACCAAACTTGATGCGCAGATCGACGATCGGCACGATGATGCCGCGCAGGTTGATGACACCCTTGATGAACGCCGGCGCATTGGCAATCGTGGTGGGTGGCTCGTAGCCACGGATTTCCTGCACCTTGAGGATATCGATGGCGTACTCTTCCGGGCCAAGCGTAAAGGTGAGGTACTCCTGGGCAAAGCCGCCCTCATCGGCAGTTTTGGTCTTGTTTTCCTGAACCATACTGTGGTGCTCCTTTGGCGAACGTCAGGCCGATGGACTACGCAGCCGCCGGCAGGGCATGCCGGGCCATGCTGACGAGCATCGAGACATCGAGGATCAGAGCGACGCGGCCGTCGCCCATGATGGTGGCGCCGGAAACGCCGGCAACTTTCCGGTAATTTGATTCGAGACTCTTGATGACGACCTGATGCTGGCCGACCATGGCGTCGACAAACAGCGCCGCCTTGGTGCCATCCGCTTCGAGGATGATCATGATGCCCTCCTCGAACGAGGTGATCGCCCCCGGCACGCGGAATATCTCGTACAAAGTCACCACCGGCAGGTATTCGTCGCGCACCTGGATCAGCCGCTCGACACCGGAGACGCTCTTCATCATGCCGTGCTCAACCTGTAACGATTCGATCACATAGCCAAGCGGAATGATGTAGGTTTCATTGCCGACGGCGACCGACATGCCATCGAGAATCGCCAGCGTCAGCGGCAACTTGACGGTCATGCGTGTACCGACACCTGGCATCGAGTCGATCTCCACCCGTCCGCCCATCGCCGTAATATTTTTCTTCACCACGTCCATGCCAACGCCGCGCCCGGACACTTCGGTGATCTGGTCGGCGGTGGAAAAACCCGCCTCAAAGATCAGTCCATAGACTTCCTGATCGGTCATCTGGTCGTGCACGTTGAAGCCGCGTTCCTTGGCCTTGGCGAGAATCTTGTTGCGCGGCAGGCCGGCGCCGTCGTCGCCCACTTCGATGACAATATTGCCGCTCTGGTGGTAAGCCGACAGGCTAATCGTCCCAACCGGTTGCTTGCCATTCGCGGCACGCTCGTCGGGCATTTCAATGCCGTGGTCGAGGCTGTTGCGGATCAGGTGAGTCAGCGGATCAGTGATGCGCTCAATCAGCCCCCGGTCGAGTTCGGTGCTTTCGCCCGAGGTTTTCAGCTCGACCTGCTTGCCCAGTTTCTGCGACAGGTCGCGTACGACACGGGGGAAGCGCGAGAACACCACCGACATCGGCATCATGCGGATCGACATCACCGATTCCTGCAGATCACGCGTGTTGCGCTCCAACTGGATCAGGCCGTTATGCAAACGCTCGAATTCGACCGGATCAATCTGCGAAGCCGACTGCGCCAGCATCGCCTGGGTGATGACGAGTTCGCCGACCAGATTGATGAGTTGATCGACCTTGTCGACGCCCACGCGAATGGAGGTATCAGCACCCGGCTTGGCGGCGGCCACCGGTGCAGGGCGCTTGACTGCTGCAGGCTTTTCTTCGACCACTGGCACCACTGGGGCCACCGTGCTCGGTGCAGCAGTGGCAGCAGGCAGCGTCGCCGTATCCACGAAGAAACCATACGCACCCTCAGCCGTCTCAGACTTGACCGGTTCTGCCGCAGGCGTGGCCTCCGATTCGGGCAGGGGATCGAAGAAGCCATAGGACTCATCAGCAGATGCCGCAGGAGCGGGGGCTGGCGTCTCAGGCAGCGGTTCGAAGAAACCGTAGGCATCGTCTGAGGCGGCAGTCCCTGCAGCCTCTCCTACCGGTTCGAAGAAGCCATAGGACTCATCGGCCGCCACCGGTGTGACACTGTCCGTAAAGAAACCATAGGCGCCGTCAGTCGCGTCGCTCGCCCCACCTTCCCCCAGCGGGGTTACGCGAATGCTGTCGTTGCGGGCCACAAATTCGAGCATACCGCGCAGCAGTTCGGCGTCCTCGACACCGCCCATCTGCAGATGCCAAGGCTGATCGGGGCTGGCTGCACGGCCGACGATACGCACATCGCCTTGCTCGGCCAATTCGGCCATCAGGTTTTCTAGTGTGGCTTCGGTCGTTGCAGCATCGCCTTCAAGGATGAAGTAGAGATCAAAACCGCACTGCAACGCAGCGGCTGGCGCTGCGGCCGCGTCAGCAAAAGTCGGCGCTGGCGAGACGGCATGCTCTGGAGCAGGAGCATGAGTCGCCGCAGCCGCAGCCTCGTTCTCCGTCAGCAAACGCAAGCGCTGGCAAACCGCCTTGGCCATGTCGGTATCCGACGCACCATCGCCCTGATGGGCGGCCAGCATGCCTTTCAGAATGTCGCCGGCATCGAGGAAGGCATCGATCATGTCCTCGCGCAGCTTGAGCTCGCCCTTGCGCACCTTGTCGAGCAAGTTTTCGAGAATGTGCGTGACATCCTGCAGATCGGTAAAGCCGAAGGTGCCGCTCGACCCTTTGATCGAGTGCGCGGCCCTGAAAACGGCATTCAGCTGCTCCTGATCCGGCTCGAGCACATCGAGCGTGAGCAGCAGGTTTTCCATATTGGCCAGGTGTTCCGCAGTCTCCTCGAAGAAGACCTGGTAGAACTGGCTCATGTCGATGGACATGGCGCCTCCTCGTGAAATCGGGTGTGTGGCCGAGGAATCAGCCGATAACTTTCTTGACGACCTCGACGAGCTTCTGCGGATCGAACGGCTTGACCAACCAGCCCGTGGCACCCACCGCGCGCCCCTGCTGCTTCATCGCATCGGAAGACTCGGTGGTAAGCATCAGGATCGGTGTGGTTTTGTATTGCGGCAAACCGCGCAGGTTCTTGATCAGCGTCAGACCATCCATGCGCGGCATGTTCTGGTCCGTCAGGATCAGATTGAAAGTCTTGCCCTTGGCCTTTTCGAGGCCGTCCATGCCATCGACGGCCTCGGTCACCTCGTAGCCAGAGCTTTTGAGGGTAAAGGTCACCATCTGGCGAATGGAAGCGGAATCGTCGACGGCAAGGATGGATTTAGCCATGGTTAAGCTCCTGTGTGCAGGGATGAGTTCAAAACAGTTCGATGTCGCCCTGAGTCATTGCCTTCTGGTCGACGGGATTATTGGTGGTCTGTGCTTCGATATTCTTGAGGGCGGCTATGATCCTACCCTGTTCCTGGCGCATCGAAGCAATCGCGCTCTGGGCATCATGACTGCGGGCTTCCTGTTCCAGCGTCGCGCCCAGGGCGTTAAGTTCGCGCATCACACCATCCATGGCATCGATACGCCGCCCGACATGGCCGAGCAGCTGTGACACCAGATCCTGAAACTGCAAGGCGGTAACCGCCTTGCCCACCAGCGTCTCAACTGCCGTCGCGCTGCCACCAAGGGCACCGATGGCCTGGACACGCGAGGTGTTCTGCTGCTCCATCGCGCGAATGATATTCTCGACCTGCTGCTTCGATTCGAGCGCGAAGGTCATGTCCTGACTGGCCATGCTCTGAATGGCGATTTCAGTTTGCTTCACCGAGACCTGCATGCTTTGCATCAGCGTATTGATCTCCTGCGAGAACTGGGTAGTACGCGCCGACAGGTCGCGCACTTCATCGGCAACCACGGCAAAACCCCTGCCTGCCTCGCCAGCGCGCGCCGCCTCGATCGCCGCATTCAGGGCCAGCAGGTTGGTCTGCTTGGCAATCGAGCCAATCTCGGAAAGGATGCTCCGGACATCCTTGGCATGCCGGGCAATATTGTCCGTCATCTCGACCAACTCCATGCCCAGCTTGCTGTTGCCCACCACACTCTCGACCACGCGCTCCATCACGCTGGAGGTATCACGCACAAATTCGTCGAACTGGACAACGGTCGCACCATCCGCCGAACCCGTGGTCACGGCCATGGTCAGGTTGCGCTGTTCCTCGGTTTGCGCATGCATGCCCTGGAAGCTGAGGGTCAGGTCATCAATGGCCCCCTGAAGCAGGCTTTGCACCCGCTGCATTTCGCTACGCGCAGCCGCAAACTGTTTGCCGAACTGCTCGGCCGCCTCGCGCAGCAGGTTGCGAAACTCCTCCAGCAGCGCCTGATCTTCGTCATGGCCGACCGCCGTCGCTTCGGCGCAATGACGCGCAGTCACCAGCGCGATTCCCCGCCAGCCCAAGCCCAATAGTAGAAAAACCAGCAACGCACCCGCATCGGCTCCGGGGACGACGAAGTAATAGATACCACTGATGAGAGCGGTCAGGAACAAGCCCAAGGCCAGGGTTTTATCGAAGAATTGCATACCTTGTTTTGTCGGAGGCCTTGTTTTTGAATTGTCGTATTTCAGGCGATTCTAATACCAAAGTGCAAGAAATTAGCGTGGTGCTGCTGGCGGTATAACAGTCGATGGCGCTTGCCCTGAGGCTGCACTGCCGAGCATTGGGGCGTTCAATTGCTGGGTATCACTGACCTGGGCAACCGGCCCCTCCTTGCCATCGTTGAGGATGGCTTCCTCGGTCCGCTTGTTCATGACCACGATGCTGATCCGCCGGTTGATCGCATTGGTCGGCTGTTCCTTGTTGAACAATACGGTGGAGGCAAAACCGACTACGCGCATGACCTTGCGATCATCCAGCCCGCCGATGATCATTTCGCGCCGCGAGGCATTGGCGCGATTGGTGGACAACTCCCAGTTGCCAAACCCCTTGTCGCCCCCGGCATACGGCGTGGCATCGGTATGACCTGACAGGGATACCCTGTTTTCGACACGATTGAGTACCGGCCCAATCTCGCGCAGGATCAGCTTGGTGTAAGGCTTCAGCTCGGAACTGGCCAGATCAAACATCGGCCGGTTCTGTTCATCGACGATCTGGATGCGCAAGCCTTCGCTGGTCACATCAAGCAACAACTGGTTCTTGAACTGCTTGAGCGTCGGGTTGGATTCGATCAACAGCTCGATATCGGCCTTCAATCCCTCAAGCTTCATCTTTTCCATCTTCTCGAACTCGGCCTTGAGTGCCTGGAGGCTGAGCGATTTCTTGTCAGCCTCGGCAGCACCTTTTTTCACCTGACCATGGCTGCGTGTCAAATCCTCGCCCCCCCCCGGGATGATCGAGGAAGCATCGCCTGCCCCTGAACCGCCGAACATGGCGATCATCAACGGGGTCTGGAAGTGATCCGCAATGCCCTTGAGATCACCTGACGTAGTCGATCCCAACAGCCACATCAACAGGAAGAAGGCCATCATCGCCGTCACGAAGTCGGCGTAAGCAATCTTCCAGGCGCCACCGTGACCGCCGGCGCCGCCTTTCTTGATTTTCTTGACAACGATCGGTTGTTGGCTGTCGTCGCTCACGACTTACTTACCCTTGCGTGCCTTGATGTCCTCTTCAAGCTCAATGAAGGTCGGACGATCCGCAGAGTAGAGCACCTTGCGACCAAATTCGATCGCCACCTGCGGTGCATAGCCATTCATGCTGGCGAGCAACACGACCTTGATGCACTGATAGATCTTGCTGCCCTCATCGACCTTCTGGTTCATCTGGTTGGCAATCGGCTCAACAAAACCATAGGCCACCAAAATACCGAGGAAGGTACCCACCAGCGCACCACCAATCATCTTGCCCAGCACGGCCGGTGGCTCACCCACCGAACCCATTACGTTCACCACCCCCATCACCGCCACGACGATACCGAAAGCGGGAATACTACCCGCCAGCGTCTGCACAAAGTGCGCCGGGAAATGCGCCTCGGCATGGTGGGTCTCAATCTCGATGTCCATCAGGTTCTCGATCTCGAAGGCATTCAGATTGCCGCCGACCATCATGCGCAGGTAGTCACAGATGAACTCCATCACATGGTGATCGTGGGACACCGAGGGATATTTGGAAAAAATCGGGCTAGCCTCGGGATTCTCAACATCGCTTTCGATCGACATCAGGCCTTCCTTGCGCACCTTCGCGAGGATCTCGAACAACATGGCCAGCAAGTCCATGTAGAGCGTCTTGTTGAAGGGCGAGCCTTTGAGCACCCCAGGTATGGCACCCAGTATCACCTTTAGGGAAACGCGGAAATAACCCCGCACAACACATGCCAATGGTATAATATGGGTATTGATGTGAAGCGTGTGAGGAACATTATGGGTGAGCGCAAACAGATCAGCTTCAGCGAGATGGAATACGGCGCCAAGAAGAAG
>JAUXXJ010000043.1 GCA_030681195.1 Rhodocyclaceae bacterium | reverse complement strand
GATGCGCGGCAAGGACCGCGCCATTTTGAATGACAACCTGGGCGATGGCTTCTACGATTTCCTGCTAGCCGCATTCACACCCACCATCGCGCGTTGCGAGGGGGCGATCTATATCGCCATGTCCTCCAGCGAACTGGACACGCTGCAGCAAGCCTTCCGTGCCGCCGGCGGCAAGTGGTCCACCTTCATCATCTGGGCCAAGAACACCTTCACCCTTGGCCGTGCCGATTACCAGCGCCAGTACGAACCTATCCTTTACGGCTGGCCCGAAGGTAAAACGCGACACTGGTGCGGCGATCGCGACCAGGGCGATGTGTGGAGCATCAAGAAACCGCACAAGAACGATCTGCATCCAACCATGAAGCCCGTGGAACTGGTAGAACGGGCGATTCGCAATTCCAGCCGGCCAGGGGATACCGTCCTCGATCCCTTCGGTGGTTCCGGTACCACCCTCATCGCCGCAGAAAAATCCGGTCGTGTGGCGCGCCTGATTGAACTGGACCCAAAATACGTCGATGTGATCGTGCGCCGTTGGCAAGACTACACCGGGCAACAGGCCCACCGGCAGTCCGATGGCGTGGCGTTCGACGCCTTGTCAGTCGGTGGGGAACTCCGGCAGCAAGTCGCCGCTGGTGATGTCGGCAACGTAACTGACGTTGCGGAACTCGCCGGGGGCGTCGGCGAGAATGACACCGCCGACTGATTGGATGGCTACGCCGTACTTGCGGCTGAGCTTGGTCAGTTCGGCGATGAACTTGTCGTAGTTGGCTTCGAGTTGCGGGGTGGTTACGACGGCGGCCATAGCGATTCTCCTTACGCCGCCTCGGCTTCGAAGGATTCGTCGGTCACTTCGCAGTGGATCACGAACCCGGTGAGATAAGGCAGTCCCTTGGGGATGCCGTACTGCTTGCTGGTCTGGCGGCCGATGGTCCAGCCCATCCAACGTTGGGTCGCCTGTGCGGTGGCGCTGGTGAGATCGGATCCGTGAAACATCTCGTTGAGGACGTCATCCGCAAAATGGCGTCCGTAGCGGCTGTCGAGGAACAGCCTGACCGAGTCGAGGGGTTGGCTGGTGGCGTCAGAGATCGCCGTCATCGCAATCGGCCAGGCGGCTGAGGCGTTGTCGTTCATCGAGCCAAAAAAGCCCCAGGCTTCGTTCTGGGTGGCGGGGATGGTTTGCTTGGTGGTCATCATGGTCTCCTTGGTTGATCGTTGCGACACCCGTATGTACGCGCTGTTTGATTGAGAAGCCAAGCGATTTATCGCGGAAATCCGAATCATTTTTCGGTGGCGATTTGGCCGAGTAGTGTCATTGCGTCGCGGTCACCGCTCAACGCGATGCGCAGAGTGCGTAGCGCCTGGTCGATACTGACTTCGGGTCGGCGATTGTCGAGCAGCCAGCGAATCGCATTGGCCTGGTCGGTGCCGGGTGTCGGTGATTCAATCGCCACACCAACGTACCGTCCGTAGCTGCCGCCGGAGGGATCGACGTAGAGCGTGGTGCGACCGGGGGCGCTGACCTCTACAACTTGTCGTTGGCCATTCGCGTGGCCGCCGCGTCCGGTGAGCCAAGCGCGGTCTTCCAACAGGGTGTTGGCGAAGGCGTCGTACTCGGCGGCAGTCAGTTCCTTGCGGAGCTCGATCATGATGGACTCGGGCGGTGCGCTTGGGTCAGTGTTGTGCAGCACCTCATCGAGGCTGCAGGGCTTGCGGGTAAAACGGGCGCGGATGGTGGTGGTCATGAGGGTCTCCGTTTATCTAATGGTTGTGACATCCGCATGAACGCGCTGTTCAATCAGGAAGCCAAGCTCTTTTTGATGAAGAATGAATTGGTGGCAGAATCGGTGCTTTCCAACCGAGGGGAGTGCTACCACCATGAACAAATCGGAACTGATTGAAGCCCTGGCCACTAAAACCGACGTCTCCAAAGTCGCCGCCGGCAAGTCCATCGATGCCATCGTTGCGATCATCACCGCCCAGGTTGCCAAGGGCAACGATGTGACCCTGATCGGCTTCGGCACCTTCAAGGCCAGCAAGCGCGCCGCGCGCACCGGCAAGAATCCCAAGACAGGTGAAGCCCTCAAGATTGCAGCCACCACGGTTCCGACGTTCAAGGCCGGCGCTGCCTTCAAGGCCGCCGTCGCCCCGAAGAAGAAAGCCAAGAAGTAATTCCATTCCCTTTGGGGTGATCAGGGCGGTGCCGGGTGACCGGGCCGCCCTTGCTGTTTTAAGGCGCAGGCAAGCGATAGATACGCTCTCCGCCTGCGGGCTTCTCGGACACGAGCTTGAGCCCGAGCCGTTTCTTCAGGGTCCCAGCAAAACACCCTCTCGCTGTATGCGCCATCCACTCCGTCGCTTCACAGATCTGACGGATGGTAGCGCCCTCGGGGCGTTGCAATAGCGCAATAACCAAGGCCTGCTTGCTGGCGGCGCGGGTGCGAACCGGTTTCTGCGCGGCTTGGGGCTGCCATGTCGCC